>NZ_FQTV01000021.1 GCF_900128905.1 Bacteroides luti | reverse complement strand
CTTAATTGACGGTTCGCATTTCTATTTTACCAAGTACATGTAACAATACACGCACTTAATGCTCTTGTACTACTTGTTTCGTTTATTTATAATCTCTTCAAAGAACGATTTCTTTTTGTTTGCTCTAAGCGCCTTTATCAAGGCGAAAGCGGATGCAAAGATAAGACTTTTAAGTGATACGCTCCAAATTTTAAAGCAACTTTTTTAAAAGTTTTTTTCTTCAAACATCCCGAAGAACCAGCATTTCAATCAACACTCTGTCTCTCTTGCAAAGCGGGTGCAAAAGTAGAACTTTAATACTACCAATCCAAATATATCTAGCTCTTTTTTCTCACTATTTTTGCCACTAATAGGTAACTCACTGATCTGCAAGTGTGTTGTAGAACATATTTTTAGTGATTTTAGAAGAGGTTCAAGAAAGGTTCTCTTGGATATACATAATATATATACGCGCGCGAAAGAAGATAAAGAACGCCCCATAGCCTAATCTAAAGCTCAATTGCTATCATTATAACTACCAACAGAAAAATATAATATTGGTAATCGAGTAGAAGGAAAATGAAACAACTTTTCGTCCTATTCCATTTTCCGACATTCCATGCCACCATACGTACCGTTCGGCATACGGCGATTCCTTATTTACGATACTATAAACTTTAATAATCCATTTAGCAAGTACTGCTAGCCATTCTAAAGCTTTTACCCTTCAGAACAATGGCTTGCTACCGCCAACCCCATAACAAACTCACACCATTAAGTTATACACTATACACGGTGCACAAAACAAAAAGGCAGAAACTTCACAGCTCCTGCCTTTACTACCATAGAAAGAATATTCTATGGAAATATCAAAATAGATTTATCAAAATACTCTACGTAAAACCCAAGCACCCTGGAAATCTTTTCTGTTAGGATACTTAGCTTTAAAAGCTTCTTTAGAATCTGTTGCTGAAGCATAATCAGCAAAAGTACTAATAATAACACGATAATAATTATTATCTGGATTATAAGCAACAATAGCTTTATATCCAGCACGAATCATATCCTCCTGCAAAGCTTCTGCATTAGCTTTAGTCTGGAAACTACCGCAAACAACGCTATATTCAAGTAGCGTACCATTACCTTGAACAGTTAGTCTTTCCTGACGTGCACTATTTGTAGTTGTTGTAGCCTTCTTTGTTTCCACCAATGGAACATCGGCAACAGGAGCAACTTCAACAGGTTCTGCCACTTTAGGTTGTGCCAATTCTTGTTGTTTTGCTTTTTCATACGCTTTTTTGTATGCACTTTCACCTGATTTACAAGAAGTAAACGCCAGAACAACACATAAGCTTGTTCCTAATACTGCTAATTTTTTCATAATTTATTTTCTGTTTTAATTAATAATTTCAGATTAATATTTTCTGAAAACTGATTTTTCTCCATTATAATTTAATTGCAAAACAGAAGAAGAAAGTTCCTCTATTTTAAAAACCCTGACCCCATCTTTCCAATTTATATATCTTTCATAAGCTGGCCCACTGGTTGACTCGGGCAATATTTTAATCATTAATTCATCTCCATTAAAAGAGTAATTTCCAAAAATGGTTGTATAACTTCCATCCGAAAGCAAACAAATAGCCGAAAATGATTCCTTCATAAAATTATAGAACACACTATCTTCACTTTGCACAATTCCATCAGTATGTACATACTTCCGGAGTTGCCATTTATTTTCCAGAAGAGAATCATCACTAGCACAAAATGACACTAAAGTAATCAACAGTGCAAAAGATATTATGTTCAGCAACTTTTTCACGCTTCAGTCTTTTTGTAAGAGATAGTTCCCGTAGCCTGATTAGTAGGCATAATAAGAACTTCAGCAATTTGAATATGCTCAGGGGCAGATGCCGCAAAATAAATAGTTTCGGCTATATCTGTTCCAGTAAGCGGTTTTATTCCTTTGTAGAAATTATCTGCCTTTTCCTTATCTCCACGAAAACGAACAACTGAGAAATTAGTTTCAACCATACCCGGTTTAATATTTGTAACTCTTAAAGGAGTATCAACCAAGTCAATACGTAAACCATCAGACAATGCTTTTACTGCAGCCTTAGTGGCACAATAAACACTTCCTCCAGGATATGCCGCATCGCCAGCTATAGAACCTATATTAATAATGTGTCCCCTACCCCGCTCTACCATTCCGGGAGTGATCAATCTGGTCATGGACAATAAAGCACGAATATTAGTATCAATCATAATATCCCATTCGTCAAGATCACCCTGATATTCTTTATCCACTCCAAAAACAAGTCCAGCATTATTGATAAGCACATCAATATTTTCCCATTTTCCTTCTAGAGAAGCTAATGCATCAGTTGCAGCTTTCCTATCCCGAACATCAAAAACAAGTGGAAGAACTTGAATTCCAAATTCCGACTCCAATTCATTTTTAAGCTTCAGTAATTTATCTTCATTACGTCCATTTAAAATTAAGTCAGATCCTTTAGATGCGAATTTACGCGCACATCCTTCACCTATTCCACTGGTTGAACCTGTAATAAAAACAATCCTATTTTTCATTTTTTCACTAATTAGTTACTTCTTTCCAGGCACTCTCTCAAACTTTGATGTTTTCATCGTTGTTTTAAGTCTGACAGATGGGCGAAAATTTATATTTTTCACTTTAATAGACTGCCCCCTGATTTCCTCAACATCCTGAACTGTACGAGATTCGGCCGAAACAGAGAAAGTTCCCAACTCGTCTATGCTAACATTGTAACCATCCTGAAGTTTATCTTCAATGGTTTGCGCAAGTGCTTCAATTGCAGCTTTCATATCGGCTACATTCAAAGAACACTTCTCCGAAATTGCCTTACACAATTCCCGAGTATCGATTGTGCCTTTAGTAACCACTTGAGCATAGAAACCTTGCTTGGGTTTCTCACTAATGTTGTCGCGCATGGGCGTTAATCTGTATTGAATACTCATATATCTAAATATTTAAGTTATTACTTCATAGAACATAGATAAAAAGGTTTAGACCTTTTTTAAAAAAAGGCTAGAGTATTTTAAAATTAAATCTAGAGTTTTTTAAAGAAAGGTGTAGAGCAAAGATATTATATAAATATATATATTACATTAGTATATTAGTTAAATATCCTTAATCATTCAAGAATTTTCTCAATCCACCAGCACTTTAGAGTATCTTTGTCAATTTAGTATACACCAGCCGCGAGGCTACTTCAATTATTTTAAATGACATTTGAACAACTAGACCTTATAAGCCCAATATTAAAGGCTTTACAAGAAGAGGGTTACACCTCACCAACTCCCATTCAAGAACAATCAATTCCAATCGTATTAAAAGGCAAAGATTTATTAGGCTGCGCACAAACCGGGACAGGTAAAACAGCAGCATTTTCGATTCCAATTCTTCAAAAATTATATAAATCGGAGAAAAACAGAGGAATTAAAGCCCTTGTACTTACTCCTACCCGCGAACTAGCAATCCAGATAGAAGAAAGTTTCACAGCCTACGGACGTTATACCGGATTACGCCATACTGTAATCTTTGGTGGTGTTCCGCAGAAACCTCAGACCGATGCATTAAAAAAAGGTGTTGATGTTTTGATTGCCACTCCAGGAAGACTATTAGATTTAATTAATCAAGGTTTTATTTCATTAAAAACGCTGGAATTCTTTGTACTTGATGAAGCAGATCGTATGCTCGATATGGGATTTATTCACGATATTAAGCGAATACTTCCTATGCTTCCCAAGAAACGTCAGACATTGTTTTTCTCAGCAACAATGCCTCCAGAGATAGAAAAGTTGGCAAGCAGCATTCTTTTTCAACCGGAAAAGGTTGAAGTTACACCAGTATCATCTACAGTAGATATAATCCAGCAAAGTGTTTATTTTGTCGGTAAAAAAGAGAAGAAGGATTTACTCCTTCATTTATTAAAGAATCCGAATATTGAATCGGTTCTTATTTTTACCAGAACAAAACACGGAGCAGACAAAATTGCCAAGTTACTTATCAAAGAAGGTATTGAAGCTGCAGCTATTCACGGAAATAAGTCTCAGAATGCACGCCAACGAGCACTAACAAGCTTTAAGGATCACACTCTCAGAGTGCTTATTGCAACAGATATTGCTGCCAGAGGAATAGATGTTGATCAATTATCCCACGTAATCAATTACGAGCTTCCCAACGTACCAGAAACTTATGTTCACCGCATAGGACGTACAGGACGTGCAGGTCACGAAGGAATAGCGATTGCTTTTTGTGAGCCGGAAGAATTACCATATTTAAAAGACATACAAAAGCTTATTGGTATAAAAATTCCTGTAGTATTAAATCATCCTTTTATCTCTACTGAAGCAACAGTTGCCATTGAAGAGAAAAAGGAACAAATGAAAGAAAAAGCTAAAGAAAATAAGAAATACAGAGGAAACAAAGGCAATGGAGATTTTTGGCGCCGACAAAAAGTGAATCAGAAAAAAGATAAAAAATAATTTTTTTCAGATTTAAACCATCTAGTAGAAATAATTGTTCTAAAAAGTAGAACAACTAATCTAAAAAATACTTAGATTTGTAGTAAAACATTTTAAAAGCAATTGCTATGAAGAATCTAAATGTTATTGCTGCTTTACTAGGCGGCGCAGCTATAGGTGCTGCACTCGGTATTCTATTTGCCCCAGAAAAGGGAGAAGACACAAGAAACAAGATTGCTGAAATTCTTCGCAAGAAAGGTATCAAACTAAATCGTAGCGAAATGGAAGATCTTGTTAGTGAAATTGCTACAGAAATTGGCGAAGGAGCTGAATGAAACTAAAAAAAGAGTCACCATGTCCACAGAAAAAAACACAGTTGATAGTATCAGACAACTTATCGCAGAGCTCAAAGAATATGCGATATTACAAAAAGATTACGCAAAGTTACAGTTTGTAGAAAAATTAACTATTCTACTTTCTACACTTATTCTGATATTTATTCTGATTACTCTGGGTATGGTGACTTTATTTTATCTTCTGTTCTCCTTAGCTTATGTTCTTGAACCTTTAGTTGGACTATCTTTAAGCTTCTGCCTTATTGCTTGTCTAAGTATTTCAATTATAATTTGTATGATTGTATTCCGTAAAAATTTAATAACCAATCCTTTAGTTCGGTTTTTAGCAACCCTTTTCCTTAAGGATTCTAATAAATAATTTATGAAAATAACACATACACAATCCTCAGATAAAGGCATAACATTGGTAGATGTCGTTCGAAAGAGAGTCGAAACTAAACAAAAAATAGCTATGCAAAAAGAGAAAATCGCTGCAACTTATGCAGATATTCTCTCTCCTATATCAAATATTGCCTCTGGTCCATCGTTCCTTAACCGCTTTAAAACAGGCATAAACCTCTTCAATGGCATTATAGTTGGATTTAATTTAATGAAAAAATTCCGCAAATACTTCCATAAAAAAAGATAACTTTGTAGGGCTGAATTAAACTCAGCCCTATTTTTTTTATCTAATAGATTCAATAATTAATAAATAAAAGGAATGAAACCAAAATTTTATCTTTTGACATTCATCCTGTTTGCCGGATTTTTATTTAGTCAGGCAGATGGATATGCGCAAACTAAAACCGCCAAATATGTATTTTATTTCATTGGCGACGGAATGGGAGTTAATCAGGTAAACGGGACCGAGATGTATCTTGCAGAAAAAGAAGGAAGAATTGGGGTAAAACCTCTTACTTTCGCACAGTTTCCTTACAGTACAATTGCAACAACCTATTCAGTTTACAACTCAGTTACATGTTCCGCTGCAGCAGGTACAGCTTTGGCAACCGGAGTAAAAACAAAGAATGGAACAATCGGAATGGATAGTTTACGCAAATCACCTCTTTATAGCATAGCTGTCAAAGCTAAAAAAGCAGGCAAGAAAGTAGGAATTACCACCAGTGTTAGTATTGACCATGCCACTCCGGCAACATTCTATGCTCACCAACCGGATAGAAATATGTATTATGAGATAGCAACAGATCTACCTAAAGCAGGATTCGACTTCTATGCCGGAAGTGGATTTTTAGAGCCAAATAGCAAAACCAACAAAAACGCTCCTAATATATATACCCTATTTAAAGAGGCTAATTATACAGTTGCTAAAGGATATGAAGATTTTAAGGCGAAAAAGAATAAAGCTTCAAAAATGATTCTTATGCAACAAGATAACACTGATGCACACTCTATTCCATATGCTATCGACAGAAAGCCGGGCGATCTGACTCTTAGTCAAATTACAGAAAGCGCCATCAGCTTCCTTACAAAAGACAATAAGAATGGATTCTTTGTAATGATTGAAGGTGGTAAGATTGATTGGGCTTGTCATAGTAATGACGCTGCAACAGTTTTCAATGAAGTTATTGATATGGACAATGCTGTTAAAATTGCGTATGAATTCTACAAGAAACACCCAAACGAAACCCTCATTGTAATTACAGCCGATCATGAAACTGGAGGAATCGCTTTAGGCAACGGGAAATATGCATTAAATTTAAAAGCACTTGAATATCAGAAAGTGTCAGAAACAGAACTTTCAGAAAGAATTAAGCAATTGCGTAAAGACAAACAAAACGACGTTACCTGGAACGATATAAAAAACCTTTTGAGCGAAAACCTAGGTTTGTGGAGCCAAGTTAAGTTAAATGATAAGCAAGAACAGTTGTTAAAAGAAGAATACATCCGTTCGTTCCTTGGCAAAGATGTTAAGTTGGCTGAAAGTCTTTATTCTAAAGATGAACCAATGGCAGCGCTTGCAAAGCAAATTTTAAATGAAATTGCTATGGTAAGTTGGGCTAGTGGCGGCCATTCAGCCGGATACATTCCGGTATTTGCAATCGGAGCCGGAGCAGAGTTATTCCACGGAAAGATTGAAAACACTGATATCCCTAAGAAAATAGCTCAAGCTGCTAAATATTAAAAAAAGTATATCATAAAAAAAGAGGAATCATATTATATGATTCCTCTTTTTTTATATCAGAAATAAACACTATACGTAAGTTTCAAGCAACTTAGCTGAGCCTTCAGGTATAATAGTAATATCCATTGTTGAAGCAGGCAACAATACTGTTTCACCAGCATGAAGTTCTACTTCATTATTCTCATTATCAACAATTTTACAATCACCTTCCAAACAAATCAATACAACAAACGAATCTAATTCCGAGTAATCACAAGAAATAGTTTCAGTCATATCATAAAGAGATGTTGTGAAATAAGGACAAGCAACCAATTCTACAGGTTCATCCTTTACAGCTTCATACTCAGTTCTGTAGTCATCAAGCACTTCGTAGTCAATCGCATCTTTAGCCAGTTCGGTATGTAGCTCGCGAGTATTACCATTTGCATCTTTTCTATCAAAATCAAATATACGATATGTAATATCCGATGTTTGTTGAATCTCAGCAATAAAGGCTCCGGCACCAATACTATGGATACGACCTGCAGGAAGGAAGAAAACATCCCCTTTCTTTATAGAATATTCTTGTAAGACCTCAGTAATCGTAGAATTAAAGACCCTATCCTTATATTCTTTTGGTGTTATTTCCTGAGAAAATCCAGAGCGAAGTTTAGCATCAGGAGTAGCATCTACTACATACCACATCTCAGTCTTTCCCATTGAGTTGTGACGTTTTTTTGCCAACTCGTCAGAGGGGTGAACCTGGATTGATAAATCCTGCTGTGCATCAATAAACTTTATTAATAAAGGAAAGGTAGAATTAAAACGAGCATAATTACTTTCTCCAACTAATTCTCCTTTAAATCGTCTTACTAACTGCCCCAAGGTCATCCCTTTGAATTCTCCATTAGCAACCTCTGATTCATTATCCGGAACTCCAGATAGTTCCCAACTCTCACCAACATTTGGCATCTCTTCTGAAAGATGCTTAAAAGGAATAATTTTATCACCACCCCACAAGGTTTGTTTAAGGATGGGTTTAAACTTTAATGGATACATTATAATGTTATTATATATGGTTTAGATGTAGCAAACATACATAAAAATATTAATTTAACATCTATTACACTCCAATTTATTATGAAAAAAAATAAATTCATATATAAAATAGTAGTGTTTGTCAGTTATCATTCTATTTTGTATCAATTTTTTTATCAATAATTATAAGAATTCAATATTTATGAATTATATTTGTATTATTATTGACGCATTATATAATGCATTTCAAAAGAGTACACAATTTATTATACTAATAGAATAGTAAAATTAAAACAATGAAACTAAATCAATGGAAATTACTCGTTATGCTTGCAGCAATAGCAAGCATAACATTTTTTACAAGCTGCAAGGATGACGACAATAAAACTAAAACCGAAGAAAAAGCAGCTACCAAGACAGAGAAAGTTACTCAATTCGCACTAGATGTACTACAAGAGTTCTATCTATGGAGTTCTGAGATACCGAAAGTAGATGTTACTAAAATAAAAGATCCGATAGCAATGGTAGACAGTATAAAATACTCGGCCGACCATTGGACTACCTTAACGGATGACGCAGCCGGTCTAACCAGTAACTTTGCAGGGGAAGGAACATCTTTTGGATATTCACTTGGAGTATATCTTTTCTCTTATACTAGTACTCAATGTTATGCTGTAGTTCAGTTTGTTTATCCGGGCACTCCTGCAGAAAAAGCCGGTATAAAACGTGGTGATCTTATTCTGCAAATAAACAGTACCAATATTACAACCAGCAATTATACAGATTTATTCTATACATCCTCCATAACATTGGGCATGGCAAGTTTAAGCGGAAACACAATAAGTCTCAATGGCACAAAAATACCACTTACTGCCAGCACAATGTATCAGGAGCCTGTTAATACTTACAAAGTAATAGATAAAGGCACATATAAAATAGGTTACTTATGCTATACTGATTATACTTTAAAGTCTAATCAAAAACTGATTGATGTATTTAAGTCCTTTAAAACAGCAGGAGTAACAGATGTTGTACTAGACTTACGATATAATAGAGGAGGTTATTCTCTATCTGCACAACTCCTTAGCAGCATCCTTGCTCCTTCATCTATTGTTGATGGTAAACAAATATATTTGCAGCAAACATGGAACGATAAATATGCTGCATATTGGAAATCAAAAGGAACGGATTTAAATGAGTATTACAAAGACAGCTACACTTACGAAGACGAAGATAAAAACAAAGTAACCCTATCAACAAAAGATGCTAATATGAATCTAAGCAAGCTATATGTTTTAGTTTCAGGTAATACTGCATCTGCTTCGGAAGCTACAATAACAGGACTTTCTCCTTATATTAGTGTAACAACTATTGGAGAACAAACATCCGGCAAATATTGTGGTGGAATTGTATTTACTCCGGCCGACATTTATGAAAATCCAGATAAAGATCTTGATAACTGGGGTATATACTCAATGGTATACAGATATTCTGATAAAAACGGTAATACACCCTGTATGCCCGATGGCTTTACTCCTACATATAAGGTTGAAGATAATCCTTTTGATGGCTATTCAATGGGCGATGAAAAAGAACCATTATTGGCAAAAGCGTTAGAATTGATTACAGGTATACCTTCAACAAAGGCTAAAACAAAAGGTTTAATGTTTACACCTAAAGTTTTAAAGAACTCAGTTAACCGTTCAGGCAAACTTCATGATAAGTTAATAGAATTACCAGGACGATATCAGTTTAAATAATTATCATTAACATAAAAGAGGTCGCGTTCGGATATGCATTGTATCTGAACGCGATTTTTTTTAAAAGGATCGACAAATAATATTAAAATCAAAACTATTTATACCTTTTGTTTGTATATATGTTGCGCAAAACATAATTTCGTATAACGATAATAAGTTCAAAAAGCAGTTATGAAAAAAGTAACATTTCTCTTATCACTCTTGTTTTATATCTTTTTCGTGCAATTTAGTATTGCACAGAGTAATAACGCTAAAAAGAATAAGGTTATGGAAAAAGTAATTTTTGATTTTACAGCAAAAAGTAATAAAGGTCAAGATATCGATTTTGCTAAGTATAAAGGTAAAGTATTATTAATTGTAAACACAGCAAGTAAGTGTGGATTCACACCTCAGTATAAAGAACTTGAAGAACTAAACAAAAAGTATGCAGATAAAGGATTAGTAGTTATAGGATTCCCTTGTGATCAGTTTGGACATCAAGAGCCTGGAACCGATAGCGAGATTGAAAATTTCTGCCAGGTAAACTTTGGGGTTACATTCCAGCTTATGTCTAAAATTAACGTGAATGGAGATGATGCTCATCCTATTTATAAATTCCTTAAAAAGAAAGCATCGGGATTTATAGTTTCTGCTATAAAGTGGAATTTTACCAAATTCCTTGTTGCTAAAGACGGATATACAATAAAACGATATGCACCCACAACCACTCCTAAATCGTTAGAAAAGGATATTGAAGAATTTTTAAAAAAGAATTAAAACAATTATACTCTAAGAGAAAATTATTCAGTAAAAACAAAAAGTTACTGCCATCTGCCACTAAAATGCCTAAAAGTGCCTACCAATAAGCTTTGTGGTGGTGGCAGATAAAATATTTACACATTTTCATCTACTACTAATTACCATCATCTGCCACTAAAAATACAAATTTAAGACACTATCTCAACGTAAAAACAGCTACTGCAAGATTACATTATATAGTTGCTTACTACAAATTTCAAATCATAGCAAGGCTACTATATATATTTATTATCATTTTTAAAAGACATACATTATCTAATTCATTTAAAACAATAAGTAAGTTCGCAACTGAAGACTTATGGGTTCACGATAAAAGACCCATGGGTTCTCGGCCAAAGACTTACGGGTTCACGGCCGTGAACTTACCAAGTATAAAAAATAAAATCGGGTAAACAATTAATATTCAAATCTTTATACACAATGAAGAAAATCTTAGCATTATAAGAATAATGCTTTCTAAAAAAGTAGAGCATGCAAAGGTGAAGAAAAAAGAAATATATTGAGGAAAGTGAAGCGCTTTAAGAATGGAAATAAAGTTTGTAGCAGATGAATGAATTTAGTGGCAGATAAATTGTAAAACAAAAATATCAACCACCAAACTATACAATTATATATCAGTTAATTACGTTTGTTTTAGTAGCAGGTGGCAGATCAATCTGCATTTTTTAATAACCATGCAAGATTAAAACGATAATGCAGCCTGCTGCTCACCAGATGAATCACATTATCCGGTGTTTGTGTAGCTGCCAGATAACCACGCGGCTCAGCATGAGTTGCATCCATCTCAAAGAACTGAGTCCAGGCACCACCATTCAGGAACCGAGATTTTCCATCAGTGAGTAATTTCTTCACCGGCCAGGTTTTTCCTTCATCAAAAGACAAAGCAGCATACATTCCGTAACCTTTGAACTCTTTACCATTTTTATCTTTAAAAATCATTCCACGTTCCGATGGATTTGTACGCAAAGGATGATCTGTAAACGAAATGAGTAAAATAGGTCCTTCATTGAGTCGTCTTAAAACCAGTCGCTGATGACCTTCAAGAGGAGGAAATTCGGAAGCTGAATAAGTCCACGTTTTACCCATATCACTTGAAATGCTCATCGGCATACGCATTTTGCCAGATGAGTCGGCAATATTATTACTCCGTCCAAAAGCCATCAGTCTTCCATCCTTAAGTTGCACTACACCCGCATGAATTCCGGCAATAGTACCTCCAGTATCAGCCCATGTTTGTCCGCCATCCTTACTGATATGTACAGCCGTACTATCCTTTCCGCCTGGTCCGGCATCGCAAAGCTGAATAAACCAACCCTCTTTTGTCTTTATAGTTCCGGCAATAACCTGATGGCGTTTTGCATGTTCCGGTTCAATTATTCGCGGAGAACTCCATGTTTTACCATTATCGTAACTTGTTCTCTGCACCATCATTAAATTCTGCCAATCGCCCGCAGCCTCTACACCATTGATATGATAAAGCGTTCCTTTCCCATCGTTCATCAAAGCCGAACCGGTCATATTTCTGTCGGGCACCTTAAAGAAAAGTGATGCCGGATCCCATTTCTGAGCACCTGCACGCAATCGGGAAGCAAGCACTGTCATCTCACGTCCGTTCTCATGATCGGCAGAGAACCAGATAGCCAGTAAGTCACCATTGTCACACCAGGTTATAGCCGGTTGGTGATTATGCTGGTAAAAAGGAGTTTTAGAAGAACAATCCGGTTTTATAACAAAAGGAATTGGAGCCATAAACAAAGGAACTTTATCTTGTTTCTTCCATACAGCTTTAACCTGAGATACATGTTCACTATTTAAATTCGTTTCAAAAGTAGTTATTGGTTTGCTTGCTGGGTATTCTGCTTGTACAATACGGAAACCGGTTAATGCATGCTTATCATCGGGCAACATTGCCATGCGGTTCGAACTACGCAGAAAAGTTTCGGGTGTACTATGGCTGCCACCTCTCGTTACCCTGAACTCTCCCCTGCTCTGTCCTACAGGATTAGTTTGTGTATCTGAAAGATAAGGGCCATACCAATCCATACACCACTCTTCTACATTTCCATGCATATCGTAAATACCGAATGTATTAGGTGGCGTTTGTCCCACTTTTAGTGAAACAGACTGATAATCTCTCACAATTCTCTGATCTTTCTGAAAAACAGAAGGTAGTCCATCCCCCATGCTGAATGGATAATAGCTTCCTGCACGGCAGGCATACTCCCACTCCGCTTCGGTTGGCAACCTGTAAGTTTTACCTTCTTTCTTACTCAGCCATTTGCAGAAAGCCACAGCATCGTTGTAGCTTACAAATATCACAGCCTCGTCGTCGCCTTTAGAGAGACCTCTTTTTCCTCGTAAAACTTTATGTTCTGGACAAAACTCTTCATACTGTGCATTAGTAATTTCTGTTTTTCCAATCCGAAAGGGATTAGAAATAATAACTTTGTGTATCGGCGCTTCGTCGAAGTTTTCTCCAAGAGCAGATCCTCCCATATAAAAACTTCCTGCAGGAATGTTTGCCATCGGGATAAACTCTTTTTCCTGTGCATTTACAGAAGTTGATAGTAGAGAAAGTCCTATTCCCAGAAAAATTATCTTTTGTAAGTTTTTCATTGATTATTTTTTTGTACTTACAAAGATAGTCAATGCTTAAAAAATATACAATCTAAAAAGGTTATAAGAACAAAGATAGCGATTCAAGACAATTAAGTATAGCAGACAAAGGACCTTCATATAAATACCTAAAAAGATAAATTATTTACCAAATTCACTAGTTCAATGGTATATTTTTCCCTCTTTAAAGGCTCAATTTCTTTATTAGTCTCTCTATATATCTTTATAATATCCAGCTCTTTTAAAGGTGAGCAAGTGGGCATAGATAGTTCTAAATCAGTTGTTTTACATGGCCAAGCTACTAGATGATATTTAGCATCTTCAAAATTGTTTATGTTTGTTTTGTCAAAAGAAAAAAAGCCTTTACGAGCAAACTTTATGAATGAATAGCAATATATCCGCTTTATATAAGTATCAATAGGATTGTTCTCATAGGATATATTACATGAGTCTAAAATAAAGGATAATTCTTTTTGCTGTTCTTCTAAATGTAATATTTGACGTAAAAATGGGTTAATTCCTATTTCCTCTTCCTTAAAAAGAAAAGGTAAACGTTTGATCGTCTGAGTTAATAACTTGTTTTTTTTATCATTCTCATAAATAACTGTAGGAACCATTCCACCAGCCGAAGCTGCATGAATATAATATGGGCTGATTTTGACAAACCAATCCATATCCTTATTTAATAATTCATTTTCTGAATATGCCATTAATTACTAATATTAAATGTATCTAAACAATTTTGGCAATAATTTATTTTTTGTAATGTTCGTGGACGATACGCATTAGAAAAAGTTAATTGATTTATTGCTATTGTATCGTTTTGTTTCAATACTTTATTGGCAGCATGGACTTCACCACAATTCCCAAGATAATTTTTATATCTTTTCTCTGCTAAATTGCCTAATATTTCCAATTTACCTTTTAAGCGAGTAGTAAGCAGCTTTTCTAACTCTTTTTTAGTCATTCGACTTTTATTACAACTCCACCCTCTATATTGCTGATATTCAGCACCAACAAAAACTTCAGGGTCTTTTTGTAAACGTCTAAAAATATAGGCCTTTTTAATCACTAAACATTCTAAAGATATAGAGCAATTCATAATACTTGTCTTTTTTATACAAAAATAGACAATAATTCTGAAATATAAGTGTCTAAAAATTAATATTCTTATATTAAAAAAAAAATCTACATTAACTTTATCTCGTATAATAATACATAAAAAGCCCTTGCCTAACTCTCTTCGAGTAAACAAACTTATTTAAATCAAAATAAAAGATAGACAAAAAAATAGTTTAATCAATTTTGTAATTTATAGTAAGAAATAAATAATATAAAAAAGAGAAGCCCAAAAACTAAGTTTTCAGAGCTTCTCTTGCGGTGCGTACGAGAGATAAACCTTAGTTCTAATCTTCACATAAACAATAATTTAAGAAGGAGAACCACGTATTACGAATATAAAACAGAATCAGTCGAAACAATGTTACAAATAATATTTGTCAAATCATGCTTAAAAAACCTTTTTAAATAAATTCAAAACAGTTTCTTAGACAAACTCTCTAAAGATGAACGAAATATATCAATGCTCAACTGTTTTCCTTGCAAGCTGTACTTCATAAAATCACCTTTTAACACTCAAGGATAAACATTTTTAGCTAAATGAGGAATATATGCACTTATATTTTAATGAAAATCAATGGATTGTTATTGTTCAGGGGGCTCTATTTAGGCGATAACTTCCAATTCTAAAAAATCAAGAACTATTTTATATCATTAGTGTCCCATTAAAAATGGGACGTTATTAAAAATCAAATAAACTTGGCTCATTAAGCCTAAAACGTTCTTTGTCATATTGAAATTTAGTTTTGTTGAAGAGGTATCAGAGATGAGTTTTGTCGGTCAATGATATACTTAAGATCTGCAAGACTTCGTATGTGTTTCTATTCAGTTTCATGTCTTTTTGAACGAGAACGACCAAGCATCAGCGCAAGTAGTTGATTCCAACAAGTGAAATGCTTAACATACTTATTGCCTTCGTATTTGCGAACAATATAGTAGAACCAGTTTCTATCTAAGAACGATACGAGTTGAGCGAAAACGAATTTGTCTCTATTCATTTACAATCCTATTTAAGACTGTAAAGATGAAAATTCAAATCCGTTTAATCGAAAATCCTTTACAACTAACTAATTTTCAAATATTTCAAAGAGTCATTTTAGATTTTAATGGGACAGCAATGATTTTATATCTTAAAATATTTCTTCTGCAATGGCAATCTTTCTTACAGTCTATTTGCATGTGTAGATTATTTTTACGAATATTGCATATAAATTATAAAGGCAATGATTGAATATTATAAACTTGAGTATCCTTAATATATCAAGAAGAAGTAATACATACAACCTTTAGATATTAGTCTTTTAATTCTACCAACAGATTATATATAAAACATGAATGAATATAATGATGTCTCAATTGTCAAAGAAGCAAGGCAAGAAAACATTCTGAAACTTTGGGCGTTACCTGAGCTTTGCAACAAGAACTTCTTTATCCCTGATTATCAACGTGGATACCGTTGGGGAACACGTCAAGTAGAGCAATTGCTTGATGATCTTTGTGCATTTTTTGATAAGGGTAAAGGACAGTTTTATTGTCTTCAGCCCATAGTAATCAAGGAAATAACTAAGGATGAAGATAAGAACAAATACGGTCTAAACTCAAAAAACAACAACAATAAATGGTATGAGGTTATCGATGGTCAACAGCGTTTAACAACCATTCGTGTCATTTTTGCCTTGGCTCACTTGATGGATCGCGATAACAAAGAGCGATTTACATTGAGGTACAAAACACGTCCTGAACTGGGCAACTTTTTTGAAAAACTTCGGCGTAATAACGAAGATGACTATCGCATTGATGCAGAGAATCAAGAAGATTTGGATATTGACTCCTGGCATATTCTTGAAGCAGCCAACTGCATGATGCGCTGGTTTAAGAAAGGAGAAGCAAGGGGTAATGGATTACGGTACTTCAAAGGTTCTTTTTACGAGAACTTCACTCACCCCAAAGACATTGAAGATAAAAAGTCAGTACAGGTTATATGGTATGAACTATGCGACGGTAGTGATCCTAATGAAACCTTCAAGCGTCTGAATGACAAAAAGGTTTCACTCAATAATGCTGAGCTTATTCGTGCCATGTTTCTATCCGATTCAGCTGTTTACGAATATGAAGAGGCATTGATAAACGGTTATCCTGAAGAAGTTCAGAATATCGTTATCGAACGCGAGCAAGCCCGTAAACAAGCTCATATCATTGAGCAGTGGGATATCATTGAAAAGCAACTGCGTCAACCCAAATTTTGGGCTTTTGTAAAGAAAGACGCTTCTGATAAAGGCTACAGTAGCCGTATTGAGTATCTCTTTGACTTAATCTCAAAGAAGAAGCCTAACGATAAAGACGAGCTTACTACTTTCCTGCGTTTCGAAGAGATGATGCGAGAAAAAAATGATGTAGAAGGTCTGTGGCATTTATGGCTGAAAGTAGAGAATTACTTTGCTACACTTTTCTCTTGGTATACAGATCGTAACTATTACCATAAGATTGGCTACTTAATTGCCGAAACAGATAATAATGCGTTGGTAGATTTACTCGACAAATCAGCTAAGATGACAAAAACAAAGTTCAGCAAGAGCCTTGATTGGCTCATCAAGCTTCATTTAACCAACAATAATACGGATGCCGATGTGTATAGCTACAGCTATGATGAAAACCGAACCGAACTCAACCGTTTGCTCTTCTTCTTCAATGTGGAGTCTACACGTATAGCCACCACACAGGATAAGTTTCCATTTGAACTCTATAAAGCTACAAATTGGACTCTGGAGCATATCCATGCCCAGAACTCAGAGCGCATTGACCGAACCGACAAGCAAAAGTGGATAGAGTGGATAGATGAAAATATTAAGGCTCTGAAGCACTTGCAGAAACGCTTCAAGGATAATGAATCATTCGAGCCAACAAAATTGATTGAGATGTTGGAAGAAAAGAGAAATATTGTAAAAGTCAATACCTTCGTATTCAATGATTTTACCAAATGCTTTGATAGCGTAAATGCATACTTCGATAATATGGCTAAAGCTGAAGGTGGATCGCCAGAAGTTCATAATATTTCCAATATGGCTTTACTCAGTGGTAGTGTGAATACATCAATTGGGAACTCTGTATTTGAGGTTAAACGGCAGCTAATTATGAAAAAGGATGCAGAAGGTGAATACATTCCATACTGTACCCGGCTTGTTTTCTTGAAGTACTACAACAAAAACAAGGAAGATTTCAGCGTACAACAATCATTTTATTGGAGCGAAGAGGACAGAAAGAATTATCTCAATGCAATAAAGAACATACTGGAGAAAGTCCTTAATACTACTAACCCTGATAAGGAAGAAACAACAGAAAATATAGAATCAAAGGAAGAAAATAAGTATGAATAATATAGGTAAACTTACAACTTTTCATCAACTGTTAATTGATGAAAATACCATTATCATCCCCAAAGTTCAGCGCGACTACGCTTATGGAAGACAAGAAGACAAAGTAGCTGAAGTGCTGAATGATATTCTTGAAGGAATCTTGCAGGCTGTCAAAAGCAAGAACACTAACATCCTTGACTTTATATACGGCGGATCATACGTTCGTAAAAATAAAATTATCGGCGGCTTGATTCCACTTGATGGCCAACAACGTTTGACCACGCTATTCCTCCTCCATTTCTATGCATCCCTACTTAGAGACGAACAAGGAAATATAGTCTCTCAAGAGGAAGTAGACATCTTGACTAAGTTCAGATATGAGACTCGCCAATCTGCAACCGAGTTCTGCCTACATTTAGTGAAGGAAATCCGTAAAAATTTACTCAAGAGCTATAAACCTGGGATTAATAATATCAAGGAGCTTATCGAAGATGATGCCCTCTACCTGAGCACATATAACAGTGATCCAACTATCTTATCCATGCTTAATGTTCTTCATAAAATCGAGAGTAAGTGTGCAGAAATAGATGTAAACAATCTTACTCCTTGCCTCTGGAAACGTCTAATAGATGGCGATTACATCAAATTTTATACACTCTCGCTGGAAGATTTCGGTTTGACTGATGATCTCTTCATTAAAATGAATGCACGTGGAAAGAAGCTCACACAGTTTGAAATATTCAAGTCGAACATGATGGCAGACATTGATATGGTTGACAAAGACTTAAAAGATGTCTTCTCAAAAAAAATGGATACAGAGTGGATAGACATTGTATGGGACTATACCAATAAGACACTTGACAACAAACGTGTTTCCCTCGATATAACTCAGGAAGCGGACAAAAAGTATTCTACACTTTTCAATAATATATTCCGTCTAGAATTCTATCGTAGAAACCTTCCGTCCTTAGATCAGAAAGAACCGACTATTAGGAATATTTTCTCTGATAAAGGAGGCATTGAGGATGTAATTGATATATTCAACACACTATACAAAATTCATAAGAATGAAGGGTTCGATAAATTGTGGTTTAAATATTTCTACTTTTCTGATTCGATAGTTGGTCGAGATGACAGTATCCGTCTGTTCTGGAGCCGTAAACGTAATTCTGTATTTGAGTTAGCGATGCTTGGCGATCTGACAGTTCCAGAAATTATTTATTTCTATGCTTTATATCTGCTTTATAAAAGGGAAGCAAGTGAAAAAGTAAGCAAGAAGTGTTTGAGAATAATACACAACCTAATGACATCCAACGTCCGCGTTGTAGATGCACGTACCGATAAGCTCCCCAGCTTCTTGACTGAAGTTAAATATATTATAGACCACGAAGGAATTGACGTTTACTATGATAAAGATGAAGCTATAACCATTGATGGTAAAATTCATAAACTAGCATTTACACAGAATGCATGGAATGAAGAGTACAAGAAACAGAGGTATCTGGATACTATGGACTATGAACTTCTTATAAAGTATGAGAATCACAATATACTCCAATGTTCATTGTCTCTCTTCATGGATTTCTGCCTTGATGAAACAACTGTAGAGGATTACAAAGTTACAGAGCCTCTTGATGCAGCAAAACTACTAAGACTTCTTGTTAAGTTTGAAACTGTATTTTCGGATGAGTATTCTGAATATTTTGAGAGAATCCGTATTGCTCAACTCGATTCTGAGATTGAATACATGCAGTATGATCCTTATATGCAAAAAGATGGAGGAAGTAGTGTACGCCGCTACTTTCTTACTACACAATGGAATCTCAGTAACTTCTATATCAGGTATGGTCAGCGCAGAAATCAAGAAAGCATCTTACAAATACTTGACAAGATGCCAGTACCAGCCGAACTGAAGTCACCTGAAAAAAAGTGCATGGAGTTCTCCATCCGTGATTGGAAATACTATTTAGCCAAGTATCCATCCGAATCAAACAGGGATTATACCCGGTATGGCATGGGTGTATGGGATAATCGTGACGAAAATCCTCTTGACTTAATTATTCTTAATAGTTCGCAACATAGTGAAAACAATCTTGAGTGGATGATGATGACCAATATTCTTTGGAATCGTTTAGGTAACAGCCAAATCTACCAACTTGACGATCATGGATGCAGCCCAATTCTGATTACAAGTTGTGGAGCTGCTATTAGTTTTAAAAATGGAGTCTGGTTTATAGAGTCACTCGTAGATATAGTTTCAACAATCACATATAAGCATCCTGAACTTATAGTTAAAGCTCAGGAAGAAAGAAATGTGACAATAGATCTTCCAAAGAATGAAAACACAATGGACTATATTGATTTAGGTATACTACTAGTTAGACTTATTGAAAATAAAGACTAATACATAACCTGAAATCATTGCTGTTCCATTAAAAATAAAAATAGTTCTTTGAAAGAATTGAAAAACAGTTAGTTGCAAGGGTTATTCAAGTAAACTGACTTGAATTTGTGGCTTTAATCAGAATAATCTGATAACATACATTTAAGACAAACTCCATCTTCTATGGCTCTGTAGCTAACTCTATTTCAAAACACAAAGAACAGTTTGGAGCAAATGGGCCAAATTTAATCACGTCCAAATTTTAATTTATACTTAAGCTTTAAATCCCTCAGGATCCCCAATTTATTGACTGATCCCTGATTTCCAAGTTATACACCATGCACGGCGCACAAAAAAAAGCCTCAAAAACTTAGTTTTTGAGGCTTCTCTTGCGGTGCGTACGAGACTCGAACTCGTGACCCCATGCGTGACAGGCATGTATTCTAACCAACTGAACTAACGCACCAATATTTCAATAAAAAACACTATCATTTATGATTGCAAATACAAATTTAACTTTGGCGGTGCGTACGAGACTCGAACTCGTGACCCCATGCGTGACAGGCATGTATTCTAACCAACTGAACTAACGCACCAATATTTTGTATTGCTATCATTTCTGATTGCGGATGCAAAGGTAGACATTTTTTTCATTCCTGCAAGTACTAAAAGAAAAAAAACTCATTTTTTATTCATTTTAGTCTCATAAAAGCATGTTTTATTCAGTTCGAAGTGACAAACAATAACATTTAATACAAACTTCTTGCTTTAATAATTCATTCTTTGGCAATAATTCGCTATTTTTGCGAACTCATAATGATAACTAATGATAAATAAGATGCAAGCAAACAAAAATACCGCAAAGTTGTTACTTCACTGTCCCGATAAACCAGGGATTATATCCGCGGTAACAGATTTTATTACGATTAATAAAGGAAATATTGTTTATCTTGATCAGTACGTTGATCATATTGAAAACATTTTCTTTATGAGAATTGAGTGGGAACTAAGCGACTTTCTTATCCCAAGAGAAAAAATAGAAGATTACTTTGATACTTTGTACGCTCAGAAGTATGAGATGAACTTCCGTCTATATTTCTCGGATGTTAAACCACGCATGGCGATATTTGTTTCTAAAATGTCTCACTGCTTGTTTGACATGCTTGCACGTTATGCTAACGGTGAATGGAATGTGGAAATTCCTCTTATTATAAGTAATCACCCTAACTTGCAGCATGTAGCAGATAAATTTGGTATTCCGTTCTACCTTTTCCCTATAACTAAGGAAACAAAAGCCGAACAGGAAGCTAAAGAAATGGAGCTTCTTGCTAAACATAAAGTGAACTTTATTGTTTTAGCCAGATATATGCAGGTTATATCAGAGAACATGATCAATTCTTATCCTAACAGAATTATCAATATACACCACTCTTTCCTTCCGGCATTCGTAGGTGCTAAGCCTTATCATGCAGCTTTTGAAAGAGGTGTAAAAATTATTGGTGCAACCAGTCACTATGTTACTACTGAGCTTGATGCCGGTCCTATTCTTGAACAGGATGTGGTTCGTATCACTCACAAGGATACTGTGGAAGATTTGGTTAATAAAGGAAAGGATCTTGAAAAGATTGTTCTTTCACGTGCAGTACAAAAACATATTGAACGTAAAGTTCTGGCTTACAAGAATAAAACTGTAATCTTTAGTTAAAGATAAATGAATATAGCTATTGTAAAATATAATGCAGGAAACATCTATTCGGTAGATCATGCTTTACGTCGTTTGGGTATAAATGCAGTAGTAACTGCCGATAAGGAGATTCTGGCTAAAGCTGATAAAGTAATTTTTCCGGGAGTTGGTGAAGCTGCTACAACTATGCAACATTTAAAAACCAACGGTCTGGATAAACTGATTGTTGATTTAAAGCAACCGGTTTTAGGTATTTGTCTGGGTATGCAGCTTATGTGTAGCCATTCAGAAGAGGGCAATGCTGATTGCCTGAATATCTTCCCAACTGAAGTAAAGCTTTTCCATCCTGAAAAACATGAAGATAAAGTTCCCCACATGGGATGGAACACTATCTGTGATGTAAAGGGAGATCTTTATAACGGATTTACCAAAGAGGAATTTGTTTACTTTGTGCATAGCTTTTATGTTCCTTTCAACGAATTTACTATAGCTACAACAGATTACATACATCCGTTTAGCGCGTCATTACAAAAAGATAACTTTTATGCTACACAGTTCCACCCGGAAAAAAGCGGAAAAGTAGGAGAACGCATATTAGAAAACTTCATCAACTTACCATTATAAATTATAGAATATGATTGAAATCATTCCTGCTATTGATATTATTGAAGGAAAATGCGTCCGCCTTTCCAAAGGTGATTATGATAGCAAAAAAGTATATAATGAGAGTCCTGTTGAGGTAGCAAAGGAATTTGAAGCAAACGGCATCCGCCGACTTCATGTTGTTGACCTTGACGGAGCTAAATCTCATCATATTGTCAATTATCATATCCTGGAAAAGATCGCAACTCAAACATCTTTAATCATAGACTTTGGGGGAGGTATTAAGAGTGATGAAGATCTGAATATTGCTTTCAACAGCGGAGCACAAATGATTACCGGCGGAAGCATTGCCGTAAAAGAGCCTGAACTGTTTTCTGAATGGATCAGTAAATATGGAAGTGACAAAATTATACTTGGAGCAGACGTCAAAGATAAGAAAATTGCAGTAAGTGGATGGAAAGAAGGTACAGATGTTGAACTGATGCCTTTCCTTGATCAATATATAAAAAAGGGGATTAAAAAAGTAATTTGTACGGATATAGAATGTGATGGTATGTTACAAGGACCATCTACTGATCTTTATAAAGAAATACTAGAAGAATATCCTTCACTCTACTTAATTGCAAGTGGAGGAGTTAGCTGTATTGATGATATTATAAAACTTGAAGAAGCTAAAGTTCCCGCTGTAATTTTTGGGAAAGCGCTTTATGAAGGTAAAATTCAACTTAAGGATTTAAAGATATTTATATAGTATGTTAGCGAAAAGAATTATACCTTGCCTGGACATCAAGAACGGAACAACCGTAAAAGGTACAAATTTCGTCAATCTGCGCGAAGCCGGAGATCCGGTAGAACTAGGGCGTGCTTATAGCGAACAGGGTGCAGATGAACTGGTTTTTCTGGACATCACTGCTAGCCATGAAGGACGGAAAACTTTTACCGATCTTGTAAAACGGGTTGCCGCAAACATCAGCATCCCATTTACTGTTGGTGGAGGAATTAATGAAATAAAGGATGTAGACCGTTTGCTAAATGCAGGTGCCGACAAAGTATCGATTAACTCTTCTGCAATCCGAAATCCTCAATTAATAAACGATATCGCTAAAAATTTCGGATCTCAGGTATGCGTTGTTGCTATTGACGCTAAACAACAAAATGATATTTGGAAATGTTACTTGAACGGAGGAAGAATAGAAACGGATAAAGAACTAATTTCGTGGGCTAAAGAAGCTGCCGATCGTGGAGCCGGAGAAATACTATTTACCAGCATGAATCATGATGGAGTAAAAAATGGATATGCAAACGAAACATTGGCTCTTTTATCAGAATCGTTGCCTATTCCGATCATCGCTTCCGGAGGAGCTGGTGCAATGGAACATTTTAAAGATACTTTTACCCTAGGAAAAGCTGATGCTGCTTTGGCTGCCAGTGTATTTCATTTCGGAGAAATTAAAATTTCCGAATTAAAAGATTATCTTTGTGCACAAGGAATAACTGTTAGACGATAACAAGTCGAATAATGAATTTTAATATATTACATCATGGATTTAGATTTTAATAAAATGGATGGATTAATTCCGGCAATTATACAAGATAATTTCACTTCTAAAGTACTGATGCTAGGTTTTATGAATAAGGAAGCTTATGAAAAAACTGTTGCAACAGGAAAAGTAACCTTCTTCAGCCGCACAAAGAACAGACTTTGGACAAAAGGAGAAGAAAGTGGGAATTTTCTTAATGTTGTTTCCATTAAAGAAGATTGTGATAAAGACACCTTATTGATTAAGGTAAAGCCAGTAGGTCCGGTTTGCCATACAGGTGCTGATACTTGCTGGAACGAAGATAATACAGAAGATATTATGTTTCTTAAGTATTTGCAAGACTTTATCTATAAACGCCATGAAGAAATGCCTGAAAAATCATATACTACATCTTTATTCAACTCTGGCGTGAACCGCATGGCTCAGAAAGTAGGTGAAGAAGCTGTAGAAACTGTAATTGAAGCAACAAACGGCACTGACGACCGCTTAATATATGAAGCTTCAGATTTGGTTTATCACCTGATTGTTCTTCTTACTTCAAAAGGTTATCGCATTGAAGATTTAGCTCGTGAGCTTAAGAAAAGACATAAAGAATAAAAAGATATGAGCGAATTACTCATTAACTATCAGAATGTAGAAATTGCCCAGCAAGATGCATGCTTACTTAAAGATGTAAACATGCAGCTGAATGCTGGTGATTTTTTATACATAATAGGCAAGGTGGGCACTGGAAAAACGAGCTTACTAAAAACTATTTATGGAGAACTGGGTATCGCTTCCGGAGAAGCAGAAGTTTTAGGAAATAACCTACGAACAATTAAGCGTAAGCATATTCCTCAACTTAGAAAGAAGTTAGGCATCATTTTTCAGGACTTTCAATTGCTTACAGATCGCACAGTATATAGTAATCTGGAATTCGTATTGCGTGCTACCGGCTGGAAAAACAAGCAGGAAATTAAAGAGCGCATACAAGAAGTTTTAGAGCAGGTAGGAATGACATCCAAAGGTGATAAGTTACCTAATGAGCTTTCTGGAGGAGAACAACAGCGTATTGTTATTGCCAGAGCTATATTGAACTCTCCTTCTGTTATCCTCGCAGATGAGCCAACTGGAAATCTGGATGCAGAAACAGGAAGAAGAATCGTAGAGTTACTTCATAGTATCAGCCACAAAGGGTCGTCTGTGATTATGACTACGCATAATATTCAACTAATCAAAGATTTCCCCGGACTGGTTCTGAAATGTGATAATCATCAATTACAAGATGCCACTCACGATTTTCATAAAAAAGAGAACGTTCAGGATTTTAATGAACCGATATTAGAAACGACTTATTCACAAGCCGAATTTATAAGTGAAGAAGAGACGGATAAAGAATAAATTAACAATTTAATAGTGTAAAGAAGATGAAAGTTTTAAAGTTTGGAGGTACTTCCGTTGGTTCTGCCGAACGGATGAAAGAGGTAGCCAAATTAATAACCGATGGTGAGAAGAAAATAGTAGTGCTTTCAGCAATGTCCGGCACAACAAATACTTTAGTTGAAATCTCGGATTACTTATATAAAAAGAATCCGGATGGCGCAAACGAGATCATCAACAACCTGGAAAGAAAGTATAAACAACACGTTGATGAACTTTATTCTACTGCTGAATATAAACAGAAAGGATTGGAAATTATTAAATCCCATTTTGATTATATCCGTTCTTACACCAAAGATCTGTTTACACTTTTTGAAGAAAAAGTTGTCCTTGCTCAAGGTGAATTAATTTCCACTGCTATGGTTAATAATTTCCTATGCGAATGTGGAGTGAAATCTGTATTGCTTCCAGCATTGGAATATATGCGTACAGACAAGAACGCTGAGCCAGATCCTTTATACATTAAAGAAAAACTTCAGATTCAGTTAGAACTTTATCCTGATGCAGATATTTATATCACACAAGGTTTCATCTGCAGAAATGCATACGGTGAAATTGATAACTTGCAACGTGGAGGTAGTGATTACACCGCTTCATTAATCGGTGCAGCTATTGATGCTACTGAAATTCAAATCTGGACTGATATTGATGGTCTTCACAATAATGACCCTCGTGTAGTTGATAAAACTGCTCCTGTTCGTCAACTGCACTTTGAAGAAGCTGCCGAACTAGCTTATTTCGGTGCAAAGATTCTTCACCCTACTTGTGTGCAACCTGCTAAATATGCTAATATTCCAGTTCGTTTGTTGAATACTATGGAACCATCAGCTCCTGGTACTTTGATTTCTAACGAAACTGAAAAGAATAAAATCAAAGCTGTTGCAGCTAAAGACAATATCACAGCTATCAAAATCAAATCAAGCCGCATGTTGCTTGCACACGGATTCCTTCGCAAGGTATTCGAGATATTTGAAAGCTACCAGACTTCTATTGATATGGTTTGTACATCGGAAGTTGGAGTTTCGGTATCGATAGACAATACAAAACACTTGCCGGAAATTCTTGATGATTTGAAGAAATATGGTACAGTTACAGTAGATAAAGATATGTGTATTGTATGTGTTGTTGGTGACCTGCAATGGGAAAATGTTGGATTTGAAGCTACTGCACTTGACGCAATGCGCAACATACCGGTTAGAATGATTTCATTTGGTGGTAGTAATCACAATATCTCATTCCTTATTCGTGAATCTGATAAGAAAGAAGCATTACAATCATTAAGTAATGTACTTTTCAATAATAAATAATAGCAAATTTGTATGAAAGGGACCTTCCCAATAGATAAATTTCGTGAGATGGAAACTCCTTTCTATTTCTACGATACAAAGGTATTAAGGGACACACTTAATTGTGTAAATAATGAAGCAAAGAAGTATGGCAATTATATTGTTCACTATGCCGTAAAAGCAAATGCAAACCCTAAAGTTCTCTCAATTATTCGTGAGAACTATTTAGGCGCAGATTGCGTTAGCGGTGGTGAGATTCGTGCAGCTATTAAGGCTGGATTTCCTGCTTCTAAAATTGTTTTTGCAGGTGTTGGTAAAGCCGACTGGGAAATTAATCTAGGATTAGATTATGGAATATTCTGCTTTAACGTGGAATCTATACCAGAGCTTGAAGTTATCAACGAACTTGCTGGTGCTAAAGGTAAAATCGCTTCAATAGCTTTGCGTGTTAATCCAAATGTAGGAGCACATACGCATGCTAATATTACTACCGGACTAAAGGAGAATAAGTTTGGTATTAATCTGGAAGATCTTGATAATGTATTAGATGCTGTTAATTCACTTCCTAATGTTAAGTTGTTAGGATTACATTTCCATATTGGTTCACAGATTCTTGATATGGGCGACTTTGTGGGACTTTGTAATCGTGTAAACGAAATACAGGAACGCATGTATCAACGCCGCATTATTGTTGAACATATTAATGTTGGAGGTGGACTGGGTATTGATTACCAACATCCAAACAGACAATCTATTCCTGATTTTGCTGCATATTTTGCAACATTCCATAAACACTTGAAATTACGCCCTTCACAAACATTGCATTTTGAATTAGGACGTTCAATTGTTGGACAATGTGGAAGTTTAATAAGCAAAGTGTTATATGTAAAACAAGGAGCAAATAAGCAATTCGCCATTTTAGATGGTGGTATGACAGATCTTATTCGTCCAGCTTTATATCAGGCTTACCACAAAATTGAAAACATAACATCTGAAGAACCAATGGAGAAATATGATGTTGTAGGTCCAATTTGTGAATCGTCTGATGTATTTGGCAAGGCACTGGATATCAACAAAGTGAAAAGAGGTGATCTTTTTGCTCTTCGTTCGGCCGGCGCTTACGGTGAAATTATGGCTTCTGGTTATAATTGCAGAGCGCTTCCTCAAGGGTATACTTCTGATGAGCTAATTTAACTTCGATAAATAAATGAATAAGGGATGTCCAAAAGGCATCCCTTTTTTTTAGCAAAAAAAATGATTTTAAAAGATATACTTTATGTTTAAAAAGAAAAATTCTATATCTATTAATTCCAATATTTAATGTAATTTTGCAGCAATAAATAAACAGAAAATACGCAATGGACTTATTTACCTTTAATATAGTCGAGATTATATTATTAGCCTCTATAGGAATATTACTAATTATACAAATAATCTACTATTTCAGTCTATACAACCAATTACATGTTCACAACAAAGCCGCAAGTGAAGGAGATTTAATATACGAAACAGACCTTCCTCCTATCTCTGTAATTATCAGCGCACGTAATGAATCTGAGAATCTCAGGAAATATCTGCCTTCCATCCTGGAACAAGATTATCCTAATTTTGAAGTTATCGTTATTAATGATGGTTCAACAGATGAAAGTGAAGATGTACTTACAATCCTTGAGGAACAATATACCAATTTGTATCATACATTTACACCTGATGGTGCCCGTTACATCAGCAGAAAAAAACTGGCACTCACTGTCGGAATTAAAGCTAGTAAGTATGACTGGTTAGTATTTACCGATGCCGATTGCCGTCCTGCTAGCAAGGAGTGGTTAAGATTAATGGCCAGAAATTTCACACCACGCACAGAAATAGTTTTAGGATATAGCGGATACGAGCAAAATAAGGGATGGTTCTATAGAAAGGTTTCATTCACTAACCTGTTTATGTCAATGCGTTTTCTAGGATTCGCACTTATAGATAAACCATATATGGGTATTGGACGAAATATGGCTTACCGAAAAGAGTTATTCTTCAAGAATAAAGGATTCTCTTCACACCTTAACTTACAACGGGGTGATGATGACTTGTTTATAAACGAAGTGGCAACTCCTTATAATACAAAAGTTGAAACTTCTCCGGGTGCTATTATTAGAATGGAACCAGCATATGGATATAAAAGCTGGAAAGAAGAGAAGGTTAGCTATCTGGCAACTTCACACTTTTTCCATGGCGCTCAACGCTACTTATTAGGTTTTGAAACAACTTCTCGCCTACTATTTATCGCAACTATTATCGGAACAATTGCAATTGGCATTATTAACAAACAATGGGTTGTGCTAGGCTTAGCTATCCTGGCATACATACTTCGGTTTGTAATGCAGATTGTTATAATCAATAAAACAGCCACTGATTTAGAAGAAAGAAAATATTATCTTACTTTACCAATATTTGATATAGTACTGCCTCTTGATGTATTAAAGTTCAAATTATTCAGAACAATCCGAGGAAAAGGTGACTATATGAGAAGATAAAAAAGAGCCCTCTATTTTAAACGAAAAGCATTGAGGTTTGCCTCTTAAATTATTGGTGAATGGATTTAAATTATTGGCGAATGGTTGCTCAACCATTCGCCAATAATTTTATAATAGAATCTCTATTATTCAAATTGGATGGATTTTGCCGGATTAATCTTTGATATCAGATAAGAAGGTCCAACTAACATCAAGACTGAAGCAATAAATGTTCCTGCATTTATTAAAAGGAATAGCCAGATATTAAACTCCACTGGCACATGGTCAATATAATATGTTTCCGGATTAAGCTTGAATAGATGGAATTTAGACTGAACAAAACAGAATAGTAATCCTACTATATTTCCCCAAAGCATACCTTTGCCTATTAAAAAGACTGAGAAATAAAGGAAAATTTCACGAATACTGAAATTTTTGGCACCAAGTGCTTTCAGAATCCCAATCATGTTTGTTCTTTCCAGAATAATAATCAGCAAACCCGAAATCATTGTAAATCCGGCTACACCAACCATTAAAATCAGGATAACCCATACATTCATATCAAGCAAACTAAGCCATGCAAAAACAGATGGATTAAGTTGCTCAATGGTCTGCGTATAATAAACGCCACCATATTTATCAACTTCTTTATCTACATGTTGATATACATCATAAGCCACTTTATCCAGCTGATCATAGTCGGTAATCTGAAGCTCCATTCCGGTAGCTTGTTCGGGTTCCCACTGATTTAAATGGTTTACAGTTCTGATATCCGTCAGCAGAAACAGGTTATCATATTCAGAGAAATTGGTTTGATATATCCCCTTAATAGTGAATCTGCGAGCGCGAACCTCGCTTTGAATATAATAAGTATAGATCTTGTCGCCTAACTTTAAGTTCAGCTTATTTGCCAAAGACTTTGAAATAAGAACCTCATTTGTTGAAGTAGAATCTGAAAAAGCAGGAACTTCTCCTTCAACCAGATTTTTGCGAAAGAACGTAGGATCGAACTCCTGCCCCACTCCTTTCAGAACCATTCCCTGAAAAGCATTATCGGTCTTTATCATTCCCGGTTTTGTAGAATACCTCTGCACATGTTTTATACCAGGTATTGAAGAGAGAACTTTTATTATGCTATCGTTCGTAACAACCGGACGCGTTTCGTAAGAAAGAGATGAATCGAAGTTGCTAACCTGAATATGTGAACCAAAACCTACTACTTTACTTTTTATTTCATTTTTAAAGCCTATAACTACTCCTACGGAAATAATCATAACAGCCAGTCCAATAGCAATACCAATCATAGCAATGCGTACGGCCGGCTTTGAGACTTGCTTCTGAACCTCTTTACCTGAATATATTCTTCGAGCTATAAAAAGTGAAAGATTCATTTCTTAGTTTCCTCCCATTAAAAATGTTAATGACTTATTTTTATTAATTACATACTTTGTTAGAATCACAGGAAGTACAAGACCTGCTATTACTGCCAGAGCCAAAGCTATAGAATATGTAAAGGGGGTAAATAAACCCATTTTTTCATATACCATTCTTACTGAATAAACTCCGGCCATATGAAGTAAATAGATATAAGCGCTATATTTACCTAAGGACATTAACCAGTTGTTACTTGATTTTTGAATTTCGTGAGCAATACAGATAACCATATAGCTACCAGATAGACCACAAATAAGATTCAAAAACTGTTTAAGATTCTCAGTCTCAACAAAATCTTTTCTTCCATAAGCCAAAGTCAATATTATAATTGCAAAAATTGAGTGGGCTAATGAAGGACGGAGCTTTTGCTTGTCAGTTAGTAGGAATAGAATCATTCCTGCCCAGAAATAGACAATGAATGAATGGACAAATGATAAATAGAATATTTGTGGAAGTGGAGTAAAATAGAGAATTACAGAAAGGATTCCTAAAATTGCTATACCACCTTTTAATTTCATGCAGAGAGCCGAAATCAAGAACACCACAAACAAAGTATACATGAACCAAAGGAATACTGCCGATCCACCAACATTTGTGTAAAAAATCTCAAGAAGATAATGCCAGTCTACCGTCCGTTTTACCGGCATAAAGAGTCCCAAACCAAAATTCAGTAGAGCTATTGCTGCAGAAATAAAGAAATAAGGAACCATCAGACGTAGAAACTTCTTCTTAATGAACGGAAGTAATGGAATATCGCCTGGTTTTCTGTTCATAGACATTTGGAACAGAAAGCCAGACAATATCATAAATAGAGGCATATGAAATGAAAAAATAAGATTTTTTATTTCGCTGTAATATGCCGGCATATATACTGTAGAAGTAAAATGACCAACAACAACCAATATTATGCCAATAGCTTTAGAAAGCGTTATGTAATCATACTGCTTCATAAAGATCTTTAATCAACTCTCCCCGGATAGGCTTCTAATGCTTTACTTAAAACAAAGAGTGCTCTAGTCAGATCCTTTTTCTTTAACACATAAGCAATACGAACTTCATTATATCCGGCACCGGGAGTAGTATAGAAACCTGAAGCCGGAGCCATAAACACGGTTTCGCCTTCGTATTCAAAATCAGAAAGACACCACGCACAGAATTTATCAGAATCGTCAACCGGCAACTTTGCCACTGTATAGAAAGCTCCCATTGGTATTGGAGAATAAACTCCCGGTATTTTATTCAATCCATCAATCAGGCACTTACGGCGTTCAACATATTCGTCATACGTTTCTCTTGAATATTCTTCCGGAGCATCTAAAGAAGCCTCAGCTGCAATCTGTCCAATCAATGGAGGACTAAGACGTGCCTGGCAGAACTTCATAACTGCGTTACGAACTTCTTTATTCTTTGTAATTAATGCACCAATACGGATACCGCATTCTGAATATCTTTTAGAGACAGAGTCAATCAAAACAACATTGTTCTCGATACCTTCCAAGTGGCATGCTGATATATAAGGCGAACCGGTATAAATGAATTCACGATATACTTCATCAGAGAATAAGAACAAATCATACTTCTTAACCATATCTCTGATTTGATTCATCTCTTTGCGAGTATATAAATAGCCGGTAGGGTTATTAGGATTACAAATCAAAATACCTTTTGTACGCTCGTTAATCAGTTCTTCAAACTTCTCCACCTTTGGAAGGGAGAACCCTTCTTCTATAGTAGTTGCCACAGTACGAATCACAGCTCCGGCCGAAATAGCAAATGCCATATAGTTGGCATAAGCCGGTTCAGGAACAATAATTTCATCACCCGGATTCAAGCATGACATGAAAGCAAAAAGTACAGCTTCCGATCCACCGGTAGTAATGATAATATCATCTGCAGTGAGATTAATATTATATTTCGCATAATAATGGGTAAGCTTTTCCCGATAACTTCTGTAACCATCACTCGGACTATATTCTAAAATCTTACGATCAATATTACGAATGGCTTCAAGTGCCGCCTTAGGAGTAGGAAGGTCGGGCTGACCAATATTCAGGTGATACACATGAGTTCCTCTTTGTTTGGCAGCTTCAGCTAACGGAGCAAGTTTCCTAATTGGTGAAGCAGGCATTTCTGTTCCACGAATGGATATAGTTGGCATACTTTCTAGTATTAAAATATATTTTCAATTGAGCTGCAAAGATAGGACTTCGAGAGTAACCAAGCAAACAAATAGTAAACAAAAATGAGGCTTAGTTTTCTTTAAGACAAGTTTTTGCAATAAAACTGTATTAAATCAAATTAAATATGTAGATTTGTTTAATCTTTAAATTGAATGTTCTATGATTACAGTCCACCTCATAACATTCGCTTCGGCTCTGCAAAACCAGATGTCCATCTATAAGATGCACGAAGTTCTTCTCAGTGAACTTGAGAAATTTTACATTATAAAAATTATTGATTACAAAGACTTGTATACCCTTACCGAAAATGATTTCAAAATTGTTTTCATTGCTACAGGAGGGATAGAAAAGTTCGTTATCCGATGCTTCGAATTCCTGCCTCAGCCTATGATTTTACTTACTGATGGTGTGCAGAATTCCTTTTCTGCCTCATTGGAAATTTCATATTGGCTGCAATGTAAAGGACTAAAATCTGAAATACTTCATGGAGATATAAGAAATACAGTTGAAAGGATTCATATTCATTACAACAATTTCGAAGCTCAAAAAGCTCTTAAAGGTAAAAGAATTGGAGTTATTGGAACTCCTTCTTCATGGCTTATTGCAAGCGGAGTAGATTATTTGCTTTCCAAACAACGCTGGGGAGTAGAGTATATTAACATTCCTATTGAGAATGTTACAAAGAGATATGCACTTATCGGTGAAGATGAGGTTGGGGAACAAGCTGCACAGATTGCTGGAAAAGCTTTAGCCTGCAGAGAAGCCGACCCTGAAGATATGATAAATGCAATGCGCATTTATAAGGCTATAAAAGAGATTTGTGAAAAAGAAAAGCTTAATGCCATTACATTAAACTGCTACAAAATAATAACACTTTTAGGAACTACTGGTTGTTTGGCTATGTCATTGCTTAACGACGAAGGAATACTTGCCGGATGCGAAGGCGACTTGCAATCTATTTTTACTTTTATGGCTATAAAAGCTGTAACTGGCCGCTCTGCATTTATGGCAAACCCTATCAGGATTGATATTAAAAGCAACGAGATTGTAATGGCACATTGCAGTGTTAGCACAAAACTTACGGAAAGATACATCATCCGAAATCATTTTGAAAGTAGCAAAGGAGTATCGATTCAGGGAATTCTGCCAACAGGAGATGTTACAATAGTAAAATGTGGCGGGGAATGCCTGGACGAATATTATGTTACTTCGGGCAGTTTAATTGAGAATACTAATTATCTGAATGTTTGCCGTACACAAATCCGAATCAAACTGGATAGTCCGGTAGACTATTTCCTGCGCAACCCAATAGGAAATCATCATATGGTTGTTATTGGTAATTATGAAAAGAAATTGGATGCGTTTTTTGCTTCCAACAATTGTAAAAGAGCAGAATAGAAACAAGTTGAGTGCTTGTTTCTATTCTATATAACATATTAAATATTTAAATCGAAATAGGCTTTTCCTGCCATTTGCCAGCAATAAGCTCCATCACGCAATTTATTCCGGCAACTTTTAACGCCTGAAAAGCTTCCATCCTACCATGATTTACCAGTTCCGGATAATGAGAATCCGAATTTACCACTACAGGAATACGCATATCTTTGATAAGAGAAAATGTTGTTTCATCGGGATAAAAGACTCCAAGTTTATGATAGGCCTTAGTATTTATCTCCATTATATATCCCTTCTCATAAATAAACGCAAACAAATCTTTTAATGCATTCTTATACCATTCTTCTTCTGTAACACCTGGCTGACAATAAGAGACGTTATATGCGATTTTATCAGCATGTCCCACAATATCAAAACCTCCAAGCTCTACCATAGACATCAATCTACTGAAATAAGCAAGAGAAGTAGACTTTACATCATTATGAAAATGCTTCTCCAGCTTTTCTTTAAAGTTCTCTTTGCTGCAGTCAATGTCTACAACTTCTCCCTGATCGTCTTTCAAAAGATGTACCGAGCCAATACGATAATCCAGAGGAAGGTTACGGAAATAATCTATTGAAGGGTTACTTTTCTCATCTAAATAATCAATTTCCAGTCCGATATATAGCTCTATTTTATCCTGGAATTCATTCTTCAAAGCATAAAACTCATCCAGATAAGGCACTACATCTTCCTTTTCCATAGTCCAATGGGTAGGGAAAGGAAGCGGAGCATGAGATGAAATCCCATACGAAGTAAATCCTTGGCGCACGGCTTCAACTACAAATTCTTTCATAGGAGCACGTCCATCACAGAAAGATGTATGACTATGATAATTTGTCAGATTCATTTTTATTCTTCTATTTCACTTAGTTCAAGCCATCTCATTGTTTTTTCATCAATAAGATCGATAAGTTCCGCAATTCTTTTCGATTTTTCAGTCAACGAAGCTGCTGATAAAGAACCACTGCAAAGATCAGCTTCCAAATCTGCTTTTTCCTGTTCCAGATCTTCTAATTCCTTCTCTATCTGAGCATATTCCATCTTTTCTTTGTAAGACATCTTGCGTTTATCGTTGGTACGAACTCTTGCAGTTTTATCTTCTTTTGGTTTCTCTGCTTCTTTTTCTTTTTGTTTCTTAGCCTCATTCCAATCACGATAATCAGAATAATTGCCAGGAAAATCACGAATATCTCCCTGACCATTGAATACAAGCAAGTGATCAACAACTTTATCCATAAAGTAGCGGTCGTGAGAAACCACAATCACACATCCTTTAAAGTTTACCAAATAATCTTCAAGGACATTAAGCGTAATAATATCAAGATCATTAGTAGGCTCATCGAGTACTAGGAAATTAGGATTTCGCATTAATACCGTACAAAGATAAAGCCTTCTTCTCTCTCCTCCGCTTAATTTATAAACATAGCTATGCTGTGTCTCGGGAGTGAAAAGGAAATGTTGCAGAAACTGAGATGCGGTAAGCTTTTTGCCATCGCCCAGTTCAATGACTTCGGCAATTTCTTGTACCACATCAATCACCTTCATCTGATCGTCGAACTGCAATCCATCCTGCGAATAGTAACCAAAGCGGACTGTCTCTCCAATATCAATAGTTCCTTTATCCGGTTGTGCTTGCCCCATCAGAATTTTGATAAAAGTAGACTTCCCTGTTCCGTTATTACCTACTATACCCATTTTCTCATATCGGGCAAAAATATAAGAGAAGTCCTCCAATATCTTCAGGTCTCCAAAACTTTTATAAAGATGATCGGCCTCAAATATTTTAGAACCAATATAACTAGCTTTTACGTCGAGCTTTACATTGTCGTTATTAAAACGCTGCTTTGCAACTTTCTCTATTTCATAAAACGCATCCTGTCTGTATTTTGCTTTATGTGCACGTGCTTGCGGCATACGGCGCATCCAATCAAGTTCTGTACGATAAAGATTATTCGCACGTTCTATTTCAGAATTCGTTGCATCAATTCGCTCTTGTCTTTTTTCCAGATAGTAACTATAATTCCCTTTATATTGATAAACCTGCTTGTTATCAATCTCAATAATCTCTGAGCAAACTCTATCAAGGAAGTATCGGTCGTGAGTTACCATCAGCAAACTAACATTTGTACGTCTGAGATATTCTTCCAACCATTCAGTCATATCCAAATCCAAGTGGTTGGTAGGCTCATCGAGAATTAACAAGTCTGGTTCGGTAATCAATGTATTTGCAAGTGCCACTCGTTTCAATTGCCCACCAGAAAGATGTTTTACCAGTTGATCGAAGTTACGAATCTTTAATTGTGAAAGAATTTGTTTTGCTTTTCGTTCATAATCCCATGCTTTCTCATGATCCATTCGGATTAATAATTCCTGCAATCCGGGATTACCTTTTGTTTCCATGCAAGCTTCATACTCTTTAATCAGCTGCACAGTTTCATTATTAGAATGGAAACAAGCTTCCAGAACAGTCAGATCCTCGGGATATTGAGGATCTTGTTCAAGATAAGCCACGCGTAAATCTCGTCTGAAGACAATATTTCCGGCATCATATCCTTCTTTTCCTGCAATAATATTTAATAAGGTTGTCTTTCCGCTACCATTTTTAGCAATAAGACCAATCCTCTGTCCTTCTGCAATACCAAATGAAATCTCATTAAATAGAACAAGGTCACCAAACGATTTGGTTAACCCATCAACCTGCATATAACTCGCCATCTTTTTCTTCTAATTTTAATTCAATTCATTTTCCACCTTCAACTTAACATCTTGAAAAATGGCATTCAAATCACACGGTTGACCAGCACGTACTAAGTTCCAGATTATTTCTGAAGGATATATAATCAGTTTGCTTTCATTAAAACGTAATCCTGGAATTTCCTTATTGCCGTTAATTACCGTAACCCATTCCATACCATCAATCTGGTTTTCAATAATTGTGCCAAAAGCAATTCCAAAAGATTCCCATACTTCTCTTTGCTGAGGTTTGAAGCTGCTGCTATCAAGCATTTGCTGAATCTTAGCAATATCTTCTTCAGACGAAGTAAAATCCTTCTTAATTTGTTTTTTAATTGTACTTGAAGCCCAATCGAAAGCCTCATTTACAACATTAATTTCCAATACTCGTATTGGTATAATTTCATTTATTTGTTTGCCTTTTGGATAAGCTTTCAAGGAAGATATTATTTCTTCAGCTTCGATAATATCATTTCCGCGGGGAACGGTAAATGTACATTCGAATGCCACATTACCTATCCCGATTATCCAGACATGAGTTACATAATAGGATCCTTCTTCCTGAAACATTTCTTTGCTATAAGCACAAACCAGCTCACCAAGTTTAACCTGCGAAGAATTTTTATTTTGCTTCAGCTCATAATCTACCGATTCTTTTCCATATCCATTATTTCTATCGTCACGGTATGCTGAAATTCTAAAATTACCAGTCCACTTATTGGGATTGTAAAATAGGAAACTATCTTCTGCATCCTCAAATTCATTCCAGGATGAAGGGTAAATTAAGGAGAACCAAGCTCCGGGAGAAATAAACTTTTTTCCTTTTTCGATCATATATATTTATCTTATTCTTTATCTATTGTTGTTTACTATTTGCCTATAGGCTGAATATAGCGTCTTACCTCTCTCGATATTTCCAGATACATATAAAAACGCTGATGAGTTCTAATCCCATTCAAATTCTTTTCAAACAAGTTATTTGCATATTGCTTAGACTTCTCAAAAGTTATACGAGACATTTCATTTTGAGATTTGCCCACAATTGTAGAATCCAGCTTTTCGTCGGGAAAGAAATCATCCAGATTCACATCACCAATCATCGTCGTTTCAAGAAAATCTTTCTTTTTATGATACTTATCCAAATAATATCCCACGAACATGTGGCCGGGCATTCTTACTAATATTGGATCAAGATTAATTGCTCTCAACAAAGAAGCAAACAACACACTTCCATCAACACAATTAATTTGAGAAGATTCCAATGCATCATCCAACGTTCTGACACGTTGGGAAAAAGCAACATTTGATGAAAGGCTTGATGTTGATACAGAGCTATACTTAAAGTTTCGCTTCTGCAATACGTTCCATAAAACATATACTTGTTTGTCTACCGAGCCAGGTTTATCGGACTGATAACCAACGAAACGATTAACAATACGTGTATTCAAAGCTTCACGAAGAAGTTTATCAATCATTGGATGCTCTTCATTTACATATGCGGCAAAGAATATCCCGGTATCGTGAAACTGTTGTTTGCTATCCAAATAAGCAAGCAGGCATTCGTTAATACTTCTCACCGAAAATGTGCGAACCTTCTGTCCCAGACTAGTTCCATTAACCTCCACTTCAACGGAAACACTAACGGGGGCAGCCTGAATATTATTTTTCAATGCATTATAATTCCATATTACATCTGGAAATATCTGATATACCGTACCCGATTCCTCGAGTACAAATTCAGAAACAGATTTTTCAAAATAAGGTGTTTTGCCGAGCGTAATTCGAACTTTGCTATTAGCCCTCCCCGATTTCATGCGAATAATAAAGCCCGATTTTGGATTACCTAAATAATGATTTCCTGCCGGCTTAATTACGACTGTATCAGTTGTTGCAATAGAGAGAATTGCTGAAGGGAATATATTACCGCCTAGTTCATCATTTAGTTCATAATCGCGTCTAAAAAGTCCATCATTGTATAGGTAGATCCCGCCAATAGTCACAATTATTACTAACGAAACAATTGCAACAGTCTTCCATATATTAATCTTTTTCATCTGATATACATAATAATGAAACAAATATAACTATAAGTTTTGGTACACAAAAGCATCGTAACAACTTTGTAACATCTATTTCACTTATACGTAATATAAAAGCTACATCTTTGCAATTAATTAATAAGAATGTATATATTTGTACAACATCATAAACAAAAGAAATTATGAACACCAATAGAATTTTAGTTGTTGACGACGAAGAAGATCTTTGTGAAATTTTAAAATTTAATTTAGAGAATGAAGGTTATGAAGTAGATACTGCAAATTCCGCAGAAGAAGCACTTAAATTAAATATTAGCGACTATAGCTTATTATTATTGGACGTTATGATGGGAGAAATTTCCGGATTCAGAATGGCCAGCATACTCAAAAAAGAAAAGAAGACAGCCAGTATTCCTATAATCTTCATAACAGCAAAAGATACAGAAAATGATACCATTACAGGTTTCAACCTTGGAGCTGACGACTATATTTCGAAGCCATTTTCTTTGCGTGAAGTAATATCACGAGTAAAAGCTGTGATTCGTCGTACTACAAACAACACCGAAAAGAGCTCTACAGAACAAATTTATTTCGAAACGCTGGTTATTGATATAACAAAAAAGAAAGTCACCATTGATGGAGAAGAAATATCTCTAACAAAAAAAGAATTTGAAATACTACTCCTTTTACTGCAAAACCGAGGAAGAGTTTTCTCCAGAGAAGACATTCTTTCCAAGATATGGAGTGATGAAGTGTGTGTATTAGACCGCACCATTGACGTAAATATCACTCGTTTACGAAAGAAAATAGGTAGCTACGGGAAACATGTTGTTACCCGACTTGGTTATGGATACTGTTTTGAGTGTTAACGAGCTATTATAATTATTCAATATGACAATTGCCCAAAAACCAATATTATCCCTAAACCAGAAATTATTACTCTCTGTCATTCTTTTATTTGCAGCGTTTTCCTTATGTTTTATTGGTTTTCAATATAACAGAGAAAAAGAGTTTAAAGTAGAACTACTTAATACTAAACTACAAGATTACAATGCACGCTTATATGAGGAAATCTGTGACTCGGGAAATATTGAAAAAACACTAAACAAATACACAAAAAGGCATACCATAAAAGGCCTCCGTGTTACCATTATAACTCTTGATGGTAAAGTTATCTATGATAATTTAAAAAAGGACTATAATAAGATTGAGAATCATTCAAACAGACCAGAAGTTAAACAGGCTTTAAGTAAAGGCAATGGATATGATTTGAGAAGAACATCCGAAACAACCGGATATCCATCTTTCTATTCAGCTTCTTTGTATGATAAATACATTGTTCGTAGTGCGCTGCCTTACAATATGGATTTAGTTTCCAGTTTAAAAGCCGACTACAAGTTTGTTTGGTTTACGGCAATAGTCACATTAATTCTGACCATAATTTTCTCCAGATTTACTAAAAAGATAGGAACTTCTATTGCTCAGCTAAGAGAATTTACCAGACGGGCAGATCGCAACGAGGCTTTGGATATGGATATGGCAAATGCTTTTCCAAACAACGAATTAGGTGATATTTCTCAGCATATCATCAAAATTTATAATCGATTGCATGATACTAAAGAAGCTTTATATATAGAAAGAGAAAAGCTTATTACCCACTTACAGATTTCACACGAAGGACTGGGTATTTTTACTGCTGACAAGAAAGAGATTCTCGTTAATAACCTTTTCACCCAATATAGTAATCTTATATCGGATGTAAATCTTCAGAATGCAGAGGAAGTTTTTTCTTTACCCGAGATTCAAAAAATTACTGAATACATAAGTAAGGCACAAAAAAGACCTGCAGGCAACGAAGAACGCCGGATGTCTATCAATTTAGATAAAAACGGACGAATATTTGTTGTAGAGTGTATTATCTTCCAGGATCAGAGCTTCGAGATTTCTATTAATGACATTACACAAGAGGAAGAGCAAGTACGGATGAAAAGGCAATTGACTCAGAACATTGCACACGAACTTAAAACTCCCGTAAGCAGTATTCAGGGATATCTGGAAACTATTGTTAATAATGAATCTCTTCCAAAAGATAAACTGAAAACGTTTCTGGAACGTTGCTATGCTCAAAGTAACAGACTGACCCGACTTTTAAGAGACATATCTGTGCTTACACGAATGGACGAAGCGAGCAACATGATTGATATGGAAAAAGTAGAAATCAGTTCTCTTGTGCAAAGTATCATTAAAGATGTGGCTTTAGAATTAGAAGAAAAGAATATCAAAGTAAACAATGCTTTGAATAAGGAATTGCCAATACGTGGAAATGCTTCGCTGATATATTCTATATTCCGGAACTTAATGGATAATGCCATTGCATATGCAGGAAACGATATTTCCATTAATATAAAATGCTTCAGAGAAGATGAATCATCCTACTATTTCAGTTTCTCTGATACCGGAGTAGGTGTAGCACCTGAGCATTTAAACAGATTGTTTGAACGTTTTTATCGGGTAGATAAAGGTCGCTCACGAAAAATTGGCGGTACAGGTCTGGGACTGGCTATCGTAAAGAACTCCGTAATTATTCACGGAGGAAATATATCGGCCAAAAACAATCAGGGCGGTGGACTGGAATTTATATTCACCCTAGCTAAAAGCTAAAATCAATATTGAAAATAAAAAAGATATCTTCTATATTGGTTCTCCTAAATTAATTATTAACTTTGCGGTGCATCGGTTCTCTGTTTTTACTTAAAACCAGAGATTAAAAGGGAATCAGGTGAAAATCCTGAACAGTCCCGCTGCTGTAAGTTTCTATAAAACGTTATAAGCAAACACTCAATACCACTGAACTATAGTTGTTCGGGAAGGAGCTTAATAACGGAAACGAGTCAGAAGACCTGCCATGCTTGTATTTCAACAGCTTTCGAGGACAGAGCCATTGAATCTTATAACCGTTTTGCAATATTCCGGTTATTCGCTATCATTTTTTATACTTAATACAATAAAAGCAATAGGATTATTATATCCTTTTGAAAGAGTGAAAACTTAATGACAATAGTATATTATCAATTAAACTCTGCCAAGTTTATTGAAAACACACCCGGTCGAAGTGATTCGCCCGGGCGTATTTTTTTCTATCTGTTTTGATGGATATTATCGTTATAACGTTCAAATCCTGCTGCATTGATTCTCTTTTTTGCCTGACGGGTAGCATTAAAAACCACATTCTTCAATTCTACAGATTCCGCACGAAAATCATCCTCCTCTTTTCCCGATTTAATTTGTGCAGTAAGCTGAAAAGTTCCGTAACCGTCAATAGTAACACTATGACCATCTTTCAGCTTTTCCTCAATACAAGCGAAAATTCGTGTAAATGCACTCAAAAGTTCTCCTTTCTTTGCCGACGAACCTCCACTGAGCTCTTCGGCCAAATCTTCTGTACGATAGTTATTTTTACTTTTTACGCTTACCCAATTAGATTTCTTCAACTCACCTGTTTTACTACTCTTAATAGCATAGGTGTGAACACTGTAACGAATTGCCATTTTTTCCTTTTTAGATTAAGTGATTACTCTTATCATATTAATTATTTAATCCCGAAAAACTATTTTTAGAGTCCCGACCCTAACAAAACAAGGTCGTGAGGCTAAATAATCAGGGTCGCGATCTCAATAAAGTAGGGTCTTGACCTTAATATTAATATATATAGACAAAGATAATAATTCTCTGAGAATAAACTGCTAATTGCCCGCCTTTACTTTTATAAGAGAAAAAAGATTAAATAAAGGAAAATGAAAGAAATAATTGTGAATATGGAATTTCTTTCTAACTTTGCGGTGCTTTGGTTCACTATATCTCCTTATCGGAGAAGTGATTAAAAGGGAATCAGGTGAAAATCCTGAACAGTCCCGCTGCTGTAAGTTTCTACAAAACGTTGTAAGCAAGCACTCAATACCACTGAACAATGAAGTTCGGGAAGGCGCTTACCAACGGAAACAAAGTCAGAAGACCTGCCAGACATTTTTAAGTATAAAGCTTGCGAGGAACGAGCTTATCACTAAGAAATTCAATTTTTTTATTACTTAATTTATAAAGACATAGACAAGATGAAAAAGATCTATTCTCTATTACTGCTTACTGTGGTAATACTTTGCAGTTGTGACAATAACGACGACAATTCTAATGTTATTGACAGTACAACCGTTACCTTAAATCTACAAGGAAAACTTAGTTCACCCGAATCTGAATTTACAGGAGTATTTAAGGACGAACCTGTTGGTTCATACAGCTACAAGAATACATTTGTAGATCAAACCGGATATTTTGTTTTTGATAGTTATGTAACAAGCTATTCATCTTTTGGTGGCGGATTTACTTATACTAATAAAACAGATAAAACAACTACAGGATATACCAACAACAGTGCAATTACTGGTACAGGAAAACTAAGTGCAACTTATATGACTGTGAATCCAAGTGCATACTCAACAGATAAATTTCATTTTGCAGGCAATTTAAGTCACACTATAAAAGGTATGTATGTAACAAACAGCACTTATGCTTACCTTTCTATGAAGAATGGAGACAATATTGCCAAGAAGTTTGTTGATGGCGACTGGTTAAAACTTACTGTTACAGGCTTGGATGCACAAGGAAACACTACTGGTACTGTAGATTTTTACCTTGCAGATTATCGCGATGGGAAAAAGATTTTGATAGATCAGTGGACTTGGGTTGATCTTTCAGCTCTTGGTCAGGCTGCAGAGGTTAAATTTAGCATGACTTCTACCGACAATGGAAATTGGGGAATGAATACTCCAGCATATTTCTGTATGGACGGATTTACAATCGAACTTTAATTACTTTACTTATAGATGTCTAACACTCGAAACATTATTCTCTCTTTAGTAATCTCTTTCTGCGCCTGTCTGCTTGTTAGGGCGCAGAAAGCAGATTCTGTTCGTGTTCACAAATTGGGCGAAGTAGTTATAAAAGAGAATAAAAAGGAAAAGGAGTTTCGTTCTACGACTCCTCTTCAGGTGTTGGATGCCAACCAATTAAAACAGTCCGGTTCACTTTTAGTATCGGATGCCGTAAAATTTTTCAGCGGAGTAGTTGTGAAGGATTATGGAGGCATTGGCGGATTAAAAACTATCTCGGTTCGTAGCCTGGGAGCAAACCACACAGCAGTGGTTTACGACGGAATTACGATTAACGATTCTCAAACCGGTCAGATTGATTTAGGGAAACTCACTCTCGACAATGTTGAGGAAATAAGCCTACTTAGCGGACAAGATGATAATATCTTTCAGGCGGCACGACTTTTCTCAGCAGCAAGTGTTCTGAATATTAAGAGTCCGGCTCCCGTATTCAACAAAAAAAAGACAAATGCCAGTGCTACTTTTAAAGGGGGAAGCTTTGACTTGCTTAATCCCGGTTTTCATCTGAACCATCAATGGAACAAAATATTTTCTTCTTCTGTAAACGTAGACTATATGCGGGCAGATGGAGACTATCCTTACACTCAGCTTAACGGAACTGCAACCGAAAGACTGAAACGCTTAAACTCTGATATAGAAACTGTAAAGACAGAGGCTAATTTGTTTGCACGTTTCAGCAATCACGAAAAAGCAAGTATGAAGGCTTACTATTATTTCTCAGACAGAGGACTTCCTTCTAATAAACTATATAATTCGCGGGCAACAGAACGATTAAAGGACAATAACTTCTTTGCTCAGGCAAATTATGAAAATAAGTTTTCCGATAGATGGAGTCTTTTAACGAACGGAAAATTTAACTGGGGATATAATAAGTACAGCAATCCCGATAATGCAACTTACAACGCCGCAACAGAAAACAACTATTACCAAAACGAATACTACCTCTCGGGCACTATTATGTACCGCCCTAGCCCGCTTCTGTCTTTTTCTTTGGCAAATGATGGTAGCATAAATACCATGAGGGCAGATATGGCAAACTTTGCCTACCCTACCCGCTTTACTTTACTAAATGCTTTTGCCGCCAAGTATGTAAATAATCGCTTTACAGCAACGGCACACATTCTATCTACTTTAACCCGCGAATCAGTTAGAACAGGAACAGCTGCCGATAATCGCAACCGCTTCTCTCCTTCTGTCAGCGTCTCTTATCAGCCAATAAAAAAAGAGAATCTTCGATTAAGATTACTCTATAAAGATATTTTCCGTCTGCCTACGTTCAATGATTTATATTACGGAACAATAGGTACACGGACTCTCAAGCCAGAACAGGCCAGCGAATACAGTGCCGGAGTAAACTGGATAAAGAACATCAATCACATAATTCCATTTATCTCTTTATCTGTAGACGGTTTCTATAACAGAGTAAGTAACAAGATAGTAGCCGTGCCTTCCAAGAATCTTTTTGTATGGAGTATGCAAAACATTGGAAGGGTTGATATTCGAGGAATGGAGGCTAATCTTGAAACTGCATTCAGCCTTAACAGCAAAATGAAGCTCACAGCTACCGGGAATTATACCTACCAAAGGGCAATGGATAAAACAGATAAGTACAATATGCCCGATAAGGTAACATATAATCACCAGATTCCTTATACGCCGCGCCATTCCGGATCTGCCCGACTTGGCTTTGAAACTCCGTGGATTAACCTGTCATACACGGTAATGACCTCGGGAGAACGTTTCTCAAACCAGTATAACGCACCGGAATATCGGTTAGATGGTTACACAGAACACAGTGCATCTGTATGGAGAACTTTTAAACTTAAAAGATTCAGCATTTCAGCTCAGGCAGAAGTCCTTAATCTTTTTGATAAAGAATATGAGATAGTACAAAATTATCCAATGCCCGGCAGACAGTTCAGAGGTAGCATTCGAATTATTTATTGATATGAAAAACAAAATATTATATATTATCCTGGTTCTCACTTTAATGGTCAGTGCATGCGACGATACTATCGTGCTGCAAGACACCGGAGATCATCCCACAGAAACCGAAACAGCAGGAATGTATATTCTTTGTGAAGGACTGTTTAACATGAATAACAGTACACTTTCTTACTACGATTTCAATAAAAGCGAAATGCTCTCTTTTCAGGATTCGGATAAGAAAGGAACTGATAAAACCAGCTATGATTACTTCAAAATGGCAAATGGCAGAAAGCTTGGTGATACGGCAAATGATTTGCAACGCTATGGATCCAAACTTTACTGTGCAGTTAATGTTTCCAGCCAAATAGAGGTATTAAATATATCAACGGGAGTTTCTCAGAAACAAATTCCTTTATTCAACGAAAATGGAGTGTCTCGTCAGCCCCGCTACTTTGCTTTTTATAAAGACAAAGCATATATCTGTAACTTCGACGGAACAGTAGCACGTATTGATACAACAACACTCGAAGTTGACGGAATTGTAAAAGTGGGACGTAATCCCGATGGTATCTGTGTGGCCAATGGAAAACTTTATGTTGCCAATTCCGGCGGACTGAATGAAACGAATCTGGATAACACAGTATCTGTAATTGATACGAAAACCTTTACCGAAACAAAGAAAATCACTGTCCGCAATAACTTAGGAACCATTCTTTCCGACGAAGCCGGAAATGTTTATGTGGTATCCCGCGAATCTTACAATTACACTATCGGAGACTATGATTGTAAACTGCACCGCATTGACAGCGAAACAGACAAGCTGATTAAAACCTACGACTTATCAGTCGTAAGCTTTACTATATACGGACATCTGGCATATCTGTACAGTTACAACTCAAACGTAGAAACCATTAAAGTTATGGATACTCGTACCGGAGAAATTATTGATGATAATTTTATTAAAGACGGAACCAAAATAACCCGTACATATAACATAGAGGTGAATCCTGTGAACGGAGATGTTTATATCTGCGATGCTCAGAACTATGTAATCAATGGTAGTATTGTTTGCTTCACTAAAGACGGAGTGCATAAGTTTACCATTGATGCAAAAGGTATTAACCCTAACTCTATTGTATTTACAAGTAGTAAAAGCACCAGTCAGCCATCAGATCCTTCAGATGACAGTAAGAGTTCATACGTTACAAAAGTACTTGAATACATTCCTGCACCGGGACAATTCGTGAATGTACTTCCCGAATATACTAACGGCGACAATGCAGCTTCAATGTGCGCTAAGTGTCTGGACTATTTCAATAAAGATTATGCAGTTTCACTCGGAGCATTTGGTGGATACATAACCGTGGGCTTTGACCATACCATTGCCAATGTTTCGGGAGAATATGATATTAAAGTGCTGGGAAATGCATTCGATGGCAGTGCCGAACCGGGTATTGTTCTAGTTTCTGCCGACACCAACAAGGATGGATTACCTAACGATGAATGGTACGAATTGAAAGGTTCGGAATACAGCAATGCATCCACCATTCACAATTACGAAATTACCTATTATAAGCCTGGCGGCTCAACAGATAATGTACGCTGGACAGATAATCAGAATAAGAATGGATATGTTTTGCATAACTCCTATCACGCACAAGCTTATTATCCGCAATGGATTAGCGAAGAAACAATGACCTTCAACGGTTGCCGTCTTCCCGACAATGGAGTATATAGTTCCACACAAGGGAAATGGATTATGGCATCTTACAGCTATGGATATGCCGACAACCAATCAAACACTTCAGATGGTTGCAAGCTAAAGTTCGATTGGGCTGTAGACAAGAATGGCAATAGTGTAACCGTAAAAGGAGTCGATTTTATAAGAATATACAGTGCGGTCAATCAATACTTAGACACGGTTGTAGGAGAAATCTCGACAGAAGTCTCCGGAGTAGAAGATCTTCATCCTACACAAAGTGGTGAATCTTCCATCCTGACTAAAAGCCGTTAAACAGATCTGTTTTCAGATTAAATAAAAATTCAATTCGGTAAAGCATTAACCATTTACCGAATTCATTATCAAACTAATTAGATAACCAACAACTTATAGAATTCCAGTAAAACACCATTTTATAATTTAGGCAAGAGCAGAAAGAACAGATAGATCAGAAAGATCAGCACCAGGTAATCACAAAATCAGGATGAGTTTGATAATAGACAAGGAAACATTGTTGAGCATCTGTCTTTAACTCTTTTGCATTAAACGCACCTTTCTCTTCCGGAACAAACGGTTCTATCAGCAAATACTTTTTAAAGTCGGCCACTTGTTCTCCAAGCACCTTGAAAACCGTTTCTTTACCCGACCAGTACAATAGCAAGTGATATACTTCTTTATCAGGATTAACAGCCTTCATTTCCTCTTCACTCAGGAACTTTGCGCCAAGTTTAAGAATCCTTTCTCCATATTGCTCAATATCTATTCCAACTTTCTTTTGAGCACTCAGGATAACCGCTACATATCCACGAGTATGAGAAATACTGATATAAAAAGATTGATCCGACAAATAAGGCATACCTGAAGGATAATATTCAATTTGCTTCTCTTCTCCGCAAAGACTTTTCAAAAGAGCACGAACTGAAAGCCATTCCAATCGTCTGCCTTTGGCAGATAGATGCAGCATTTGCTCTTTTATCTGAGATGGATCGGAAAAAAGCGAAAGCAAATCATCTTCCGTTTCTTCCATTTTCCAGATACCCCATCTGCAATCAGCTTCAATATGTGTTTCAAAAACTGCCATGCTTAATGAGATTTTACTTTAAACGATTCCATAATACGAATAATGTCTTTACGAATATAGTTCAATGCCGGTGCAATAGAATCAGCATCCGGTGTCATATTAAAGTAGAGAGAAGCATTGAAAAAATAGTGATTGCTATCCGTTAAAGCTATCTGAACAGGAGTTGCAACATTACCTTGAATATCATATAATATTCCATGTACATGAGACAAGTCGTTATCATATCTCTTTTCATTTATTCCCGTAGCCACAGTTGAATGCTGATAAGCCATTTTCCGGCTTTCTTCTGCAAAATCCCGGAATTTATCAGAGGTTATGGCATGATAAGTACAGTATAGCTGCGCATTCAGAGTAGGATAAATCACATTACAGAAGTACTCTCCCGGCTTATTCTTCTGCCAGGTAAACTTTGCCTGATTAGACAAATCGAAAGTAAATGGCAAAGAATCCGTAGTGGAAGCATAAACAGCTTTTGGAAAATTCAATTTAGAATTCGCCTTCTCCTTCTTTCCGGATACAGGAAACGAACAAGCCACCATTACCAAAAGCAATAATAGCATGAGATAGATACCCATAAAAACTTTATATGTCCGCTGTCTCTTCATGGATAGTTAATTTAACCTTTAAAATACGACGTTCATCCATCTTCAACACTTCAAAGTCATAACCTTTATAACTTAGAACTTCATGCAAAGCCGGAAATTCACCTTTTATTTCCAACAGTAAACCAGCAAGAGTATCAGCATCTCCAGCTATTTGTTCAAATGTAGCATTATTTATATTGGCTATCTTGTAGAAATCAGTGAGCAAGGTTTTCGCTTCAAAAATATAATTATTATCATTCAACTTAACGAATGTATTTTCTTCTTCGTCATATTCATCGCGTATCTCTCCAACTATTTCTTCTATAATATCTTCCATGGTGACAATTCCGGAAGTTCCGCCAAACTCATCCACAACAATAGCAATGTGAATTTTATTTGCCTGAAAGTCTCTCAGCAAATCATCAATCATTTTTGTTTCCGGCACAAAATAAGCCGGACGGATAAGCGACTGCCAACGAAAATTATCAGCTTTATTCAAATGAGGAAGTAAGTCTTTTATATAAAGAATCCCTTTAATGTTATCTCTCGATCCTGAATATACAGGAATACGTGAATAAACGTTTTCAATAATGCACTGCAGTACCTCTTTATAAGACGCCTTAATACTCAAATCAACTACATCTAAACGTGAAGTCATAATCTCTTTTGCCGTTTCACCACCAAAACGAATAATCCCTTCCAATATCTGCTTTTCGTCAGACAAATCTTCCTTGTCAGTCAGTTCAAGCGCATGAGATAATTCATCAACCGACAAACCATAGCTTTTTCTTGCCTGATATTTATTAGTATAAGTATTAGAGCGAATCAAAATCAATACAATTGGCAAGAACAGATATTCAAGAACTGTTATAATTGGAGCCGCAAACCTACAAAAGGAAAGCGTATGTTGCGCTGAATAAATTTTAGATATAATCTCACCAAAAAGCAACAAGACTATAGTTAATGCAAAAGTAAAGATTAAAACTCCCATCAAGGTTGCACTTTCATTACTAAAAACTTCCAAAAAGAATGCATTACATAGCATTATTATTGCTACGTTGACAAACATCTTAGCTACATGAATAGTAGCCAATAAACGATTGGATTTCGCAAGAAGAGAACTGAGAGTCCTATCTGAAAGGTTATTACCCAATCCGATGCTATTCAAGTCGGAGGTTGATAGAGAAAAAAAGGCTTTCTCTGAAGCAGAAGTAAAGCCCGAAACAAACAATAGCAGAATAGCTGAAAGTAATGCTATTTCTGCAAAAAAAGAGGAAGAGTTTACGGTTACACCGCTAAAAACAGTTGCCAATTGGCATAAAAACGTATCCGGGTCCAAAGAATTTAATTTTAGTTAGACATCTTGTTCGAATTATGAATATAATTTATGCAATATGAAGCAGATAGCATGCACTATCTGATTCATATTACACAATTCATAATTCCTCAATTAAAAGGGTAAATCATCTGTTGAATTATCCTGGGAAACAGGCTGAGATTGCACCGGTGCACTCTGAGGCTGTGCCTGCTGAGGTGCATAAGGCTGATTGCCTCCCTTTGGAGTAAGCATTTCCATAGCATCTGCAAAAATCTCGGTAATATAACGTTTTGCTCCACTTGGATCGTCATAAGAACGAGTTCTTATTTTCCCTTCAATATATAATTTATCACCTTTATGAACATATTTTTCGGCTACTTCAGCCAATCCTCTCCATAAAACAATATTATGCCATTCAGTTCTTTCAGGAACTTGTGTGCCATTGGCCAAAGTATATCCTTTATCTGAAGTTGCCAATGTAAAGTTTGCTACTGCTACGCCACTATCCAGGTATCTAACATCAGGATCTTTCCCAACATTTCCAATCAATATCACTTTATTTACAGACATAAAAATTAGTTGTTTTATTTATATATTAATTATTTTGCCTTCAAAAATAATCAGAAATACAACATTAAGCAAGTATTAAGTAATTAATTTATAAATATTTCTCTAAGAAGCTGTGTATCAAACGAGAGACTGCATACTTGTCAATATCTGCTATTAAAACCTTTAGATATGAAGAAAAAGAAGTTGAATTATCTGGTAAAATAACTTCATAAAAATTAGTGTAAATTACTCTGTGAGAAAGTACATGTTTTACATTCTTGCTTAAACAACGAATAACCGGTTTCTCATTCGGAGCGAATAACTGCTGAAATTCCGGTAAGGCAAACAACTCTTCCTCACCGAGTGACTTGTTTGATTCAACTAATGGAAATTCAAACAAATTCTTCCAAATATCATTTTCACTTCGCTTATTTAAAAAGGTATACGCGCCCATGCGTACATATAAATAATTAAAATACCTGTTGGTTGTCTTCGTTTTGTTTTGTTTCACTGGCAAGATGTTTACCAGATTATCCTTTAAAGCCAAACAAGAGTCGGCTAGCGGACAAGATAAACATCCCGGAGAAGCCGGAGTACATTGCAATGCACCGAAATCCATTATAGCCTGATTATAAATTCCAGGTTTTGATTTATCAAGAAGCTCACCCGCCAAAGAAGCAAACAACTTTTTCCCTTCAGTTGAATCTATAGGAGTCTGAATACCCAGATAACGAGACAATACCCGGTATACATTTCCATCCACAACAGCATAAGGTAAATTGTAAGCAAAAGAGCAGATTGCTGCAGCCGTGTACTCTCCTACACCCTTAAGAGCCAAAATATCAGAATAAGTATCAGGAAAATCTCCTTTGATACTTTTTGCAGCTGCATGTAAGTTGCGTGCACGAGAATAATATCCCAAACCTTGCCAGTATTTCAAGACTTCATCTTCATCAGCTTCAGCCAATGATTTTACTGTTGGAAATCTTTCCACAAACCTCAGAAAATAATCATACCCCTGAGCAACACGAGTCTGTTGCAGTATAATTTCTGAAATCCAAATCAGATAAGGATCCGATGTTTCCCGCCAAGGTAATATTCGCTTATTAGCTTCGTACCAATCTATAATTTTATCGCTAAATTTGTCCATTTTTAAATCGAAATAACGCCATTTTCGCAAAAGTAAAGCAATAAACGGTAAACAACCTACTTTTTTATAAAAATCTTAAGCATATATTTTTTTGAGAACCTAAAAAGCTATATATTTGCATTCCAAAAAATTAGAAGTACGTATAACATAGATTTTTTTAAAAATGACAAAAGCAGATATTGTAAACGAGATTGCTAAAAACACAGGAATTGATAAAACTACAGTGCTTACAACAGTAGAAGCATTCATGGATACAGTAAAAGATTCCTTATCAAATGAGGATAACGTTTATTTGCGTGGTTTTGGTAGTTTTGTAGTTAAGAAAAGAGCACAAAAAACAGCTCGTAATATTTCAAAGAATACAACTATCATTATTCCGGAGCACAACATTCCGTCGTTTAAACCTGCAAAGACATTTACTATTGCAGTAAAGAAATAATTAACAAGAGTATTAACCATAAAATTTTGAAGCTATGCCAAGCGGAAAGAAGAAAAAAAGACATAAAATGTCTACTCACAAGCGTAAAAAAAGACTAAGAAAGAACAGACATAAAAGCAAGAAATAATTTTTAGTCTGAATGACAGAAAATAAAGAACAAACTTGTAAAGACAAATGTCTTGAAGTTTGTTCTTTGTGTAAAGAGGAACTTCAATGAACAATAAACTATGTTTTACTGTTCATCACTTAAATTAATAAAGAAACATATTGTGACAAGCGAACTGGTAGTAGACGTACAACCCAAAGAAATTTCCATTGCACTTCTTGAGAACAAGAGTTTAGTGGAACTTCAAAGTGAAGGAAGAAATCTTTCTTTCTCCGTGGGAAATATGTATTTAGGCCGCGTAAAGAAATTAATGCCCGGTTTAAATGCTTGCTTCGTGGATGTAGGTTACGAAAAAGATGCTTTTCTTCATTATTTAGATTTAGGTCCTCAATTTAATTCTCTACAAAAGTACGTTAAACAAACGTTAAGCGACAGAAAGAAGCTTAATCCCATTACAAAGGCAACTATCCTTCCTGATATTGAAAAAGAGGGAACAATCTCTAATACACTAAAAGTAGGACAGGAAATTGTTGTTCAAATTGTAAAGGAACCAATTTCTACTAAAGGGCCAAGATTGACAGCCGAGATTTCCTTTGCAGGAAGATATTTAGTGCTTATCCCCTTTAATGATAAGGTTTCTGTATCACAAAAAATTAAATCAAGCGAAGAACGTGCCCGCCTGAAACAGCTTTTACAGAGCATAAAGCCAAAAAACTTTGGTGTAATTGTTCGTACGGTAGCTGAAGGTAAAAGAGTGGCAGAGCTTGATGGAGAACTTAAAGTTCTTTTAAAACATTGGGAAGAAAGCATAACTAAAGTTCAGAAGGCTACCAAGTTTCCAACTCTCGTTTACGAGGAAACCAGCCGAACTGTTGCATTGTTGCGTGATTTGTTTAACCCTTCTTACGAAAACATTTATATCAATGACAAAGATGTTTTTGAAGAAGTAAAGGATTATGTTACCCTCATTGCCCCAGAGAGAACCGAAATTGTAAAGTTGTACAAAGGACAACTTCCTATTTATGACAATTTCGGCATTACCAAACAGATTAAATCATCATTTGGGAAAACCATATCTTATAAAAGTGGCGCATACCTTATTATCGAACATACTGAAGCCCTTCATGTGGTTGATGTTAATAGTGGTAACCGTGCTAAAGGCACAAATAGCCAGGAAGGAAATGCTTTAGAAGTAAACCTGGGTGCAGCCGATGAGATAGCAAGACAACTCCGTCTCCGTGATATGGGAGGAATTATTGTTATCGACTTTATAGATATGAATGAGGCAGAAAACAGACAGAAACTTTACGAAAGGATGTGTGCAAATATGCAGCTCGACAGAGCCAAGCATAACATTTTACCACTTAGTAAGTTCGGGCTGATGCAAATAACCCGTCAACGAGTTCGTCCGGCCATGGATGTAAATACAAGTGAAATTTGCCCAGCCTGTTTTGGGAAGGGAACTATTAAGCCTTCCATTCTGTTTACAGATTCTTTAGAGAATAAAATTGATTACCTGGTAAATAAATTAAAGGTAAAGAAATTCACACTTCACATCCACCCGTATATTACAGCCTATGTAAATCAAGGATTTATCTCCTTAAAACATAAATGGCAAATAAAATACGGATTTGGAATTAAGATTATCCCTAATCAGAAACTGGCCTTTCTGGAATACAAATTCTATGATTCAAATGGCGAGGAGATTGATATGCAGGAAGAAATCGAAATTAAATAAAAAGAAAGAGGCTACCTTATTAGTGTTAGCCTCTTTTTTTGCTTATCTACGATAACGGATTTACTCAAATAAAATACGGAAACGGGTTAATCCGTCATCATAAGTTCGTAATGAAAAAGTGCAACCATGTTTAAGGAGCACCTCACGAATAAATATCAAGCCTATTCCCTGCCCTTCAGGCTTGGTTGAAAAGAAAGGGCTAAATAGTTTTGCAGCAGTTTCTTTGTTAATGCCTTTCCCGTTATCAGCTACTTCCAGGCATATCGGGTTATTGGTTGTAGTTATTATAATTTCACCCTGACTTTCAATGCTCTCAGCCGAGTTTTTAATGATGTTGACCATCACTTGTTCAAACAGACTAGCATCCACCATAACCTCATTCAGGTTCTCTGAAAGACGAAGAGTGATAGAGATATCACGATCATGGCAAATGTTTTCCATGAACATCTTGCAGGAATTAACCAGCGTATTCAAATCCTGTCTGCGTAAATCGGGTTCGGGTATCTTTACTACATCAGCAAAGTTTGTTATAAAACGGCTCATGCTAAAGCATCTGTCAATACATACCCGCATCACTTCACGAATATCTTCTGTATTCTCAACTTCGGTCAAGGTAGATTCTACAGTGTCTAATGTAGAAGTAATACCGGCGGTTGTGTTATTCACTTCATGAGCAATCATACGAATAACTTTCTCATAAGCCTTCTTCTCGGCCTTCATCACCTCGTCGGTCAGACTTTCAATCAATATAAAAGGATGCTGAAATCCCTGATCAATAAAAGAAGAGTAAGTACATTTGTATATATTCGAGTCATTCAGCTGCACAGTGCGTATATCATTAAAAGATAATGTAGCCAGTTCTTCAGCCAATAGTGAATCAATATCCTGAAGCTTTTTATTAGCGACCTCTTCCACTGAATGGATACCAAGAACTTTTATAGCTGCCGGATTCAGAGATGTTATTTTTTCATCAAAATTGAGGATTATCACTCCCATCGGAGAAGCTTTAATAAGCAAATCCAGAAAATTATTTTGCTCTCTAAGACGAATACGTTCATTCTTCAACTGCTCCATCATACGGTTAAAGATATTCACTACCCTGTCCGCTTCATATTGCCCCACCGGACTAAGGCGTGAACTAAAGTCCTGCTCTCTAAGCAAATCCATACCATTGCCAATAGTATTGAGAGGCTTTACTATTTTTTTATAGAAAACAATCAGTAGAAATATAGCAACCACAATAAGACCTTCTACCAGATAGAACATCCACGATTCTTTCTGAACAACAATACTTGTCAGCAAAGAAAGAATAACCAGCAGTAAAAATGCAAATATCCAGAAGAGGCTTTTAACTTTCATACCCAGCTAATAATTTATTCCATATTTTTCCAGTCGGCGATAAAGAGCCGCCCTGCTTATTCCTAACGACAAAGCTACCTGAGAAATATTACCGTTCTGTAAATCGAGAGCCTGAAGAATAGTATGTTTTTCTATTTCATCCAATGTCATTCAGGGCTTAATTACAGATTTCAGATCATCTCGCCGCTGATACTGACCTTCAAAGTCGGACGCTTCGAGCACTTCCTTTCCGCTAACAAGAATAGTGCGTTCTACCAGATTCTTCAACTCACGGATATTTCCCGGATATGGAAGCGATTGTAAAAAAGAAAGAGCTTCCGAGGAAAATTTAACCGGAGCCATAAAATTCTGTTTTGCTTGCTGATCGGCAAAATGTCGGGCAAGCAAAGGTATATCATCCTTCCTTTCTCTCAAAGAAGGCAGGTGCACAGTAATGAGATTTATACGATAGAAAAGGTCTTCCCGGAAAGTGCGTTCGCCAACCATACTACGCAGATCGCAATTCGTGGCACTAACCACACGCACATCTACTTTGCGCGGACGGCTATCGCCAAGCACCTCAAACGTTTGGTCCTGCAAAACACGCAAAAGCTTTACCTGACATGACATATCCAGATCTCCTATTTCGTCTAAGAAGATAGTTCCCTTATTTGCCATTTCAAAGCGTCCGGTTCTATCCGATGAAGCATCTGTAAATGCCCCCTTCTTGTGGCCAAACATCTCACTTTCGAACAAGCTTTGAGATATCCCTCCCAGATTGACCTTGACAAACGGTTCCTTTGCACGGGTACTATTCATGTGAATAGCCTCAGCAATAAGTTCCTTTCCCGTGCCACTCTCGCCGGTTATAAGTACAGATGCATTTGTGCGGGCTATACGGCTCACGGTATTAAGCACCCCCATTAATGCAGGCGATTTACCAATGATTTTATCAAAGCGGAATTTGCCATCCATCTCCGTACGGTTCATTACCTGAGGCACTTCTTGTTTCTGGGCGTATAGATCGAGAGCAGTGCGGATGGACTTCAGCAGCATTTCATTGTTCCATGGCTTGGTTATGAAATCGAAAGCCCCAGTCTGCATTCCCTGAACAGCCAGAGCAATAGAGCCCCAGGCGGTCATCAGTATTACGGGAACATCCGGACAGAATATCTTTACTTGTTTAAGTAAAATCAATCCTTCTTCTCCGGTGGTTGTCAGAGAAAAATTCATATCCATAAGTATCAGTTCCGGAGCAACAGAACGTACTATTTCTATTGCAGCCTTCGGATTAGAAACAGCTTCAGCTTCATAGCCTACCCTTTTCAGAAGGAAAGTCAGCGAAGAACGAACGGCCTGATCATCGTCTATTATTAAAATCATGTTTCAATGAGTTTTTGCAAATATAATCATTATTTTTTCACAATCTCAGCAAATTCTGCATCAAGAGTTTTATTCTTTTGAAAATCGAATAAGGTCAGACTACGAATCTGATAGTAGTAATACCAGTACTTATAAAGTTCGGAAATGTGCTTTTGCTTGGCATCATCCTTACTTGTCTGCGCATCATTAAGGTCGAGTGTATTAATTTTGCCAATAAGGAAGGTTTCTATTGACGTTTTGTATCTTTGTTGCGCTATGTCATCGGCCTCAGCAGCAATATTGAGCTGCATGGCCTGATTATTGAAATGCTCAACCAGCAAGAAGATATCCTGATTAAAATCCATCTGTTCCTGTTTAATCTTCGATTCAATTACCTCTCTGTTACTTTCGGCCACCTTAACCTTGCCGCGACGCTTCCCCCAATCGAGAATAGGAATCTTAACACCAACCGACACAATCTGATTATTCATCAAATCCTGATAAGAAGAGTTGAAACTATTATTCAACCCCGTATATCCTACCGAAGCGTAAAGGTCAATGCTCCGCAAAGCACCTTTAGCCGATGCCACATTATAATCAGCTTCCAATTGTCGTCTTCTTATGTTTTTCGCAAATGAATTATTTTCATGCGCCTTCTCAAGCACAGACTGATAGTCGACATGCATAACCGGAACAATAGAAGGAATTTCGGGTTCTATATTATCCTGTTCGCTCAAACCAAGAAACGAACGAAGCTGAAACATTTTCGCATTCAGGTTACTTTCCATATCGGTAACAGTTCCTTTAGATTTTAGTGCTGCAAGCTTAAGTTGCAACAGCTCATTCTCCGATATCTGTCCCATTGTTCTTTTTGCTTTGGCAATCTCATAAAGCTTGTCGGCATTCTGAAGATTCTGGCGGGCTATTTTCAGATTTTCCTGAGCCAGAATAAGCTCAAAGAAATCTGTAATTGTCTTCATTGTTACCTTCTCGGTGCTCTCTATATAAGCAGCCTTAGCTTCAGCATATCTTACCGGTTCTATTTTTCTCTTCCATTTAAGGTTGTTCACATTAAATATAGGCTGGGTAAGTGTGAGGCCTACAGGCACACTCATGTATTGATGTGTACCTCCGGAACTCAATTGCTTCAGATAATCGAGAGAGGAAGTAAGCGAAAGTTTACCGCCAGTAACCCATATATTCTGATCTACGGAGAATTTCCCGGAAAGTCCCAGATAATTGTTGGGCACAAAAGTGTACGACCCATCACTTTCCTGATAAGAACTGTAGCTCTTGTTGTAAGCTGGAAGCGTTCCGGAAAAGTTAACCTCAGGAAGCATATCCGCTTTATGCGTACGATATTCCCAATAAGCAGTTTTCAGCTCGTTGAGTGATACCGCAGCATCCACACTTTGCACTCTTGCCAGAGATATTGCATCATCAAGCGATAACTGTTTCTGCGCATTTGCCTCACAGGAAATTGCAGAAAGAATAATGATTAATATTACTACTAAAACCATACATTTAAATTATTAAACCGAACTTCATTTTATTCTTGTACAAAAGATTGATTTCTTCTGTACAAAAGAATTAATTGTTTTGTACAGAAGATTGTATTCTTTTGTACAAGAGTGCAAACACCTTCCGTTATATTCTAAAAACCTTCCTGCAGCAATTTACTGTTCGTGAAGAACTTCCGCCGGTTGTATCTTCATAGCCTGACGAGCCGGATACCAGATACCAAGTATTATCATAAATGCCATTAACAAATAAGTTATGAGCATTCCGCAGATGAACCGCACAAACGTAAAATCCATTCTGTCTACATCAACCAAATCGGCTTTACCAATATTAAAAGATATAATGCCTGCAGGAATAATGGCAAGTGTAAGCAATATCACTCCTTCGGCAATAAGTAGTCTGAATAAACTGGTACGTGTAGATCCAACAGCCAATCGCAAGCCCATTTCTGCTTTTCTGTAATCCGTACGAAACCAAAATGTTCCAATAATGCCGAGGAAGATATTAACCAATAGGAAAGCAATAACTGCCATACGGGTTTTTAGTTCATTAAAATCTCCTGTCATTTTAAAATAAGAATCGCGTATATCTGCAAACGATTTTACATCAAGCAGAAAAAAGTTACCTACTCTTGATAGGCTAATCATGTCTTTCCTAAATTTGGAAATAAAATTGTGATCGGCTTCCGGAGAAACACGGATACAAAGATCTAATCCGGAAAAATAGTCTGAGGAATTTACTTTAGTCATTTCAGATTCTTCATTTCCCAAAAACGCACATGGATATTTTTTCGCAAACTCACTATAACGGATGTAAGAACAAATACCGGTAACCTTCTTACTTACAGAATCTACTTCAGACTGGCTCAATGTCTTCCCAAGAGCAGAACGTCCCTCTCCCATTAATTTCAAATCAGCATCCTTAGATATCACAATTGAATTCTTTTGCTTAAAGTTAGAAACCAACGATTCTATTTTGCCATCGGGAGTAGTTACACGAAAAACACGAAAGAAATCGGGAGTAATAAAACGGAGTTGTAAATTCACTTGCGCTGTGTCAAGCTGATAATTATTAAATGAGTTTGCTCCGCAATAAGGATATGCACAAGACGAAATGCTTACTGCCTCCACTCCCGGATAATTACGAATGCGGTTCACGATGGTTAAATAATCTTCACCAACGGTTGTTTTCTTTTTATCTGTAGGTATATAATCCTCACTCTCCAATGACATTTGATCCAAGTCTACTTTGTAAGTATGTTCAATATCGAAGCCTGTAGGAGTATAATATGTATTTACAGTAACATATAGAAAATCTATGATAAACCAAAGAAATATAGAAACCAAAAACAACTCCATCCATAACCAGGAGTTAGTAATACGTTGTACCCAAATCTGTTTTAGAATATGTTTAATCATCTTATCTATCATTTAAAGCATTAACAATATTGGTTCGAGAAGCCTTCCATGCAGGGATTCCAGCACTCAGCATATTCAACAACATACAAAATAGCAGTGCATAAAGAAATACGGAAGATTTAAACAGCATTTCTATGCTAAGAGAAGAACTTCCGGCTAGATAACCGTCCATTGAACTGCTTAATAGCCATTCTTTCATAAAATACACTGAAACAAAAGAAAAGAAAAGCCCCACTATTCCTCCTAAAATGGTAAGCACAAAGTTCTCATATAAAATTTGTCCCAACAACTCCTTTCTATTAGCGCCAAACGCTTTTCTTACCCCTATTTCTGCCATTCGTTTTCTCATACGAGATAGAGTCATTCCCGATAGATTAATGGCAGGGACAAGTAACAGAATTACAAGAACTATGCTATATTTAATGACGGTTTCTTTCACCTTTGCATCCTCATTTGCCCATCTACGAGTCATTTGTACAAACTGTGTATCTGGTTGTCCACGTAAAATAAGATTTTGACTTTTTTGTCCAGCATTCAGTGCAATTACGTTCCGATTAACTTCGTTACGGATTTTATCAAAATCAGAACTATTCCGAGCCAAAATATAACATCGGAAAGACCCTAACAAGCCTTCACTCCAATCTTCATAAAATGGCCTTTTAATTACCGTATATGGAACCCATGCCTGAGCATAAGCAGCTTCGGCTAAGGTAGATACATCTTTTACCACACCAGATATTGTATAATCTATATAACTAAAACGAATAGGTTTGCCAATAACATCAATATTACCATATAGGTGGCGAGCCAGACTTTCAGTAATCACTGCTTTTTTTATGCCACTTTCAAACTCTTCTTGCACAAATGGTTTACCTTTCAGGAAAGAGAATTCAAATACCTTCCAAAATGCAGCATCAGTAAAACTTACATCGCATTTTAAATCGGTTGTTCCCCCCGGAATATTAGCCAACTTCGGTTGGTAAGGAAGTATGCCGGTCACAGCCTCTGCACTTTTCAACGTATAAAAACACTCTTTTACTACTCTGGAGGAAAGCATCGAATTTGAATTCCAGTCAGGATGTTTCTTATCAACAATCCCCGCCCACTTTACAGTCAGCATTCTGTCACGGTGAGTTTCCGGTTCATAGTTAGCCGTCTTTACTTCATAGACAATGACAATGACCATTATCATAGATATGGCAAGGGCTGTTCCTATAATAGAGATTGCACTCAGCAGTTTATTCTCCTTCAGCAAGTGCAATGTCTGATTTAAATATTGTTTATACATTCTATTATCTGTTATTGATTAATTATATTCATTAAGCTCTTCAGAAAACCAGCTGATTATTGTATTTGTCGTCCGTCAAAGAAGCGAACAGTACGTGCAGTTTGTTTTGCCTGACGTTCATCGTGTGTAACCATTACAATGGTGCGTCCGTCTTCTTTATTAAGTTTGTGTAGAATATCCATAACCTCTGCTCCCATTTTAGAATCCAGATTACCGGTAGGCTCATCGGCAAGAATAATATCCGGATTACCAATAATGGCACGGGCAATAGCAACACGCTGGCACTGACCACCCGATAGCTGAGTTGGGAAATGGCGCATACGGTGACTTAAACCTACTTTCTCCAAGACTTCCTGTGCTCTTTTTTTTCTTTCGGAAGAAGAAACTTTGCGATAAAGTAATGGAAGCTCAACATTATCAATTACGTTTAATGAATTGATTAAGTGAAAACTCTGGAAAACAAAGCCTAATTTCTGATTACGAAACTGAGCCAGTTCTTTATCTTTCATATTTATGGTTTGAATACCGTTTATCTCTATTTTACCGGATGTTGGCGCATCAAGCAATCCCATAATATTCAACAAGGTAGACTTCCCACATCCGGAAGGCCCCATAATACTTAAGAACTCACCTTTTTGTACTTCCAGGTTTACATTCTCCAAAGCTATTGTTTCAATCTCGTCTGTACGATAAATCTTGTTTAATTCTGTAAGCTTAATCATAATTATAAGTATTTTAATTTCTTATTTAATCTTCAGTTTAGATCTATTCTTGTAATTTGTCATATCGCTAACCACTACCTGATCGCCCGGTTGTAATCCGGATATAACCTCTACATATTGAAAATTGCTATCCCCCAGGCGAACTTTACGCTTCATAAGGTTGTTTCCGTTTTGTACAAACAAGTCGTACTCACCGGCCCCGGCATAATAAGAACCATTGGCAATGCGCAATACGTTTTCTTTTACAGCATTCATTATATATACATCTGTCTTTAGTCCGGAACGCAGGCGTGGGCTATGATCGTTCTTCAACTGTACGGTAAAAGAAATAACACCATTTTTGGAAAGTGGAGTAACACTGCTAACGGTTCCTTCAAGCTGTTCGCTTCCAATCTTTACAATAACTTTTCCTCCGGCGCTAACCCGGTCACTGTAAGTATCGGCAATCTCACCTTCTACTTTGAAATGAGAAAGATCTGATATTATAGCCACCTGTCCGCCTTGAGAAATCTGAGCCCCAATTTGATTATTGATAAAAGTAAGAATGGCTTTTCGTGGAGAACGTATCCGTGCATCATCAAGAACACGTTTTGTTTCGGCCAGTGATTTACGGAAGATATTGAAATCGAGTTGCTGAACTTTCAATTCGGCTGCTGCAATCTGACATTCATTATTATATTGTTGTTTCAGTTGTTCAAGTTCCAACTTAGCAACATTATAGCTAAGTTCGGCTTGTTTTACTTTATCGGTTGTGCCGGCACCCAGACTATCCAGATAATGCTCATTACGAAGTTCCACCTTCATGCGGCTCAGTTTCATGGCAGATACTTTTATCTGCATGTTCATATCACTAAGCTTGGTCTTATTATTAACCTTCAGTTGTTCCAGCTTATACTTACGCATCTGTTCTTCATCCAGAAGTTTATTATAATCTGTCTCTGCACTTTGAAGATCGAGCTTCAGGATTGGCGTACCTACATCTACTGAATCGCCCCCCTTTTTGTATACTTCAAGAATTCTGGAGTTGATAGGAGAATTAATAATCTCTTCGAATGCCGGAGCCACTTTACCCGATGCACTCACAGACACCTCTATAGTACCCTTTTCTACATTAGAAAAGACCAAATCTTTTCTGTCGACTCCTGCACGCATAAAAGAGATTAAAGCAACAACTAGAATTACTGAAACTGTCCCGATTAAGGAAAACTTGATTATTTTCTTTCTACGTTCTTTAAGCTGAACATCTTTTGGAATTTCTCTGTCCATAAAATACGAATGTTTACATTTTATATGAACATAGTAGTCAAAGTACGTGCCAAAGTACTAACTATCTAATAATGAGATGATATATATAAAACAGAGTGTTCGATAATGAACACTCTGTTCGTTTTATAAATTGAAGATAGTACAGATAGCCTTATCTTTATGAACACAAATACTCCGGCCTTTTATGCATATTAAATCAATATTATGCTAAAACAGAATTGTATCAACACTGATTATCAATATTTTATCTTTAAATAGGTGGCACAGGTGGCAGTAAAAAAGAGCTTTTTTGGTTTCCAGAAATAAAATTTTAAAAATTATGCAAATTGCGGAATTTTCAAAAAATAATTTTCAGAACCGGAAAAAGTATTATTTCTCTGCCACCTGTGCCACCTAGTATTTTTGTATAGTAAAGAAATCAGTTACAAAAGATAACTATGAAATAACTATTAATGATTGTAATTGGTTGTTTGTTACAAGAATTTTGTATATTTGTATTACAACTTAAATCTAAATATAAAAGACTATATGATAGACTATAAACATTTATCTAACTTTAAACATGATGGAAGCTGGTGCATTCCCAACTCACGTTCCTATTTTGACGCTTATTCTCATCAATTTAACAAATTAAGCTGGAATGAAATATTAGAAAATTTAGCATTCTTGGCTTTCAATGGGATGGACTTGATAGAGATAATCAGGACATATAAAGAATCTCATTCTGAAACCACTCTTAAATCATTGAAAGATTCGTTACTCCACCTTTTACATAAACAAACTAATTAATTATATATATCCAATGACTAAAAACTTCTGGTTCATCCGACAAATGCGTAGTTCTTCTCATGCATTGCCAAAATTTTAAGTTCAAAGAACCTTTGATCTCTATATCCATATGCTTGTCTTTTCATTGTTTTGATTTTGTTATTAATACCTTCCAATCTTCCTGTTGATATATGATAATCATACCATGCTAACACTCCCCACTTATGAGCTTTTAGTGTATTTGCAAAGGTTGTAAGTTTGGGGATTTTGGCTTGATATGCCTGTTCTATCCAAGCGTCCAATTCTTTGATAGCCTGCTCTTTATTTACTTGTGTCCATATTTCTTTCAAACTTTCTTTCAGATAGTATGCTTTCATCAAGGGCTCATTCAGCTTCAAGGCATTATCAAGTCTGGACTTGAATTGGTTATCAAAGATGTCTTTGCCATTGCATAGTAATAACCATCTAGTTCCTTTAAACACTTTTCGTTTATTCAGATCCTTTTCCTCTCTGTAAACACTTCTACGTATTTCATCCAAAGCATCATTCATGAGTTTGACTACATGAAAGTGATCAAATACCAGAGTTGCTTCAGGTATATTCGTCATGACAGCTGAAACAAAAGCTGGAGATAAATCTGTAGCAACGGCCTTGATGACAGCATCGGATTTCTTTAGTTTCTTCCAAAAAACATCCAGAGAATCAGCACCTTTTCCATCGCCTATATATACAACTTGTCCTGTAAGAAGGTTTACTACGATTGTTTTGTAGACATGACCTTTTGCAACTGCGAACTCATCAATGCCAATATATTCAAGTTCGCTCAGATCAGGGCACCCATAATGTCGCTGTAGATAACGTTTTTGGATATCCTTTACCGTATCCCAAGAAAGATGAAGGAAATGAGCAACATCCTTTATAGTACCTAAACGGGAGAGTTCAACTACCAGGCGAGCCAGGCGATTCGTATAAGAACGCTTGCCTGTAATAAAATGAATATTCTCCTGACGAATGCAATGACAATCTTTGCATTCTAGACGCTGAACTTTCATTTCTAAAAATACAGGTTTATGCCCTATGGGTACTCCGCGAAAACGACGAATAGTACTACCGGAGCGAATAAAGTGCCGACTCTTACAACAAGGACAACGAAGTTTTTCGGAACGGGTTTGGACTTCAAAGATAATACTCTTATCTTCGTAGCGTACGCGGGAGCATTCTTGCTCACAAACGCCAAAGGCGTGGTACAGAAAGCTGGTATTCATAATATTGTTTGATTGGACTCTACAATATAATGATTTACCAGCTTATTTTTATATAGCAACTACGCATTTGTCGGATGAACCAAACTTCTTCTATTTACGATTTATTATTATAACCGGAATATATAACTTACTATTTTCAAATGTAGCAGTAGGTAATAACAAACTGCCCGATCCTGTAATTAAAGTCAGAACAGCCCAAATATATGGCAATATAAGTAATCTGAAACTTTCAGAAGGAGAAGAGGATGTTACCATTGGAGTCAGTGTTTACAATCCTATTACCGGTCAAAATAACTATAAAACAAATCTGGATAAAAATAATAGGTTTTCTCTTAACGTCCCGCTTGAATGCAGCACAGCTATAGTTGGTTTTAATGTTCAGACAAAAACAAAAGGCTATGTTTCTTGCGTTGTTGGTTTAGACCAAGACAAAGAGTTGCAAATGAATATTGTTTTTGATGATAAAGGCGATATGAAAATCGATGCTAAAGGCGGGCTTAATTTAACCTCTGATGACATGAAGAATATCGGTCAGGCAATAATACTCTTTGATACACACTATACATGGGGTGATTATTATAAAATGACACCTGAAGAATTTGCAGAACATGAATTAAATATAAGCCTTAAAGAAAGAACAAATATTGCATTAGATTCTCTGGCTTTATCTGAAAAAATTAGAGAGTATCTGGTTAAATCATTCAACCTAGGTTATTTCAAAGGACGGCTTTTCTACTATAAAGATGCTGCAGAAAATAGTTTTAAAGGAGCAGGAATTAAAATCCCTGCTGATTATAAAGCAGCAGAACCAGAAAAATCATATTATTCATTTCTCAGCAAATTCAATCTGAATGATCCACAATATTTATATAGTTATTCTTATTCTGGTTTTATAAAAGCGTTTTTGTCTATTAAAGCATTTAATATTCCTCAAATTAATGATATGCCAGTTGATGAATGGCTTAAGGTGGTAAAAAATAAGGTTAAGGATGTTGTTGGCTTTGATTCGGGTTTGTTCTATGACATGCTTGCAGCAAATGCATATGCCATCCAGTTAAATTACAGGAATAAACCATTGACAAATAAACAACTGGAAAATATTAAATATTACTACAAAGATAGGAATTGCGGAATTGAAGATATTCTAATCAAAAATAATAAAGAAATAATAAAAACTCTTGAAAGCAACAAGGATCTAAAAATAAATAAAACCCCTGCTATAGCAAAAGAAAAACTAATGGATGCCATCATTGCCAAATACAAAGGGAAAGTTGTTTTAGCCGATTTCTGGGCTACGTGGTGCGGTCCATGTAAGAGCGCTTTTACAGATATTATACCATTAAAAAAAGAACTCAAAGGTGAAGACGTAGTTTTTGTTTATGTATCGAATGTTACTTCTCCTAAAGAATCATGGGAAGCACAAATTAAGGTAATTGGGGGCGAACAATATTACCTTACAGCTGATGAATGGGAATATATACTGAATAACCTTGGATTTGATTCAATACCGACTTATCTATTATATGATAGAAGTGGTGTATTGAAAAATAAAGTCACCGGTTTTCCCGGCAAAGATAAAATGCATGAAATGATAAATAAAATATTACCATAAAACTTCAATTTGTCTTTAATAAGTCATTAAATAATATTATAATGAAGAGAAAACTAATATTGTCTATTGAATTTACACCCTCTCCACCTAAAAACATATCCAACTGATAATCAAACATCTTTATTACTCTAAAAAGTGCTTAGCTGGAAATTGCTGTATAAAACGATATGAATTACTGCCATTCAGCCCTAAAAGTACTTAATAAGAAAAGGGTTATTAGTAATTTATTGGCGGGAGGTTGAGATAAACATGTACATGTTCGGAATCAATCATGTACATGTTTGTTCCCAATCTTGTACATGTTTGGATTAAGCAAACCTGAATAAATCATTAGTTTGTACTAAACTGTGTACTAAACTGATTCCAGTGGTTCTTTTGCAATTTAGTTGAAAGGACGTATCGTTATAGTTCCTAAAGAACTCTGATAAAACAAAACTTCTTCAAGTTTTTTGTATAATATAAT
>NZ_FQTV01000008.1 GCF_900128905.1 Bacteroides luti | reverse complement strand
TATTAATAGTTTGGTCACCATTAAAATACTAAAAATCAATAATATGCACAACTTATTTTCTAACATTTTTTAGTGAATTAATTCCGCCAACGGGTTATAAATATCTTTTTCATTGCTTTTAGGTAAACATTAGTTGCGAGTTTAGTTCTATATATTCCCCTATAATTCTATTTATTCCATCTATATTGAAACAAACTAGTTAATTAAATGTTTCTGCTTTTTGCTATTCTTAAAAGAAGGGATAGCTTTGATACTACAAATAAAAAATAATTTAGTTGTATCTGTATTAAATTAGTGATGATAAAAAAATGTAATGAAGACTGTTTTATAATAAAATCCCTTTTAATTTGGGGTATTCCCTATCCTGTAATAGGAGTTATCCTAAATATTTGTTTATCTTTATAATTATACTTGTTATTGTTTTGTTCGTAAATATTTAATGCTTAAAATTGTGCTAATATTAAAATAACAAGAATTATGAATAAACACATTTGCACAATCTTATCGATGTTGATGTTGGGGCAGAGCGTCAATATTCTGGCACAAAACTATGACAGTTATAATCTGGGAAGCTATAAAACGCCGGATATTAAACGAAGTTCTCTTGATTTTCAGTTTTATTCTAATGGAGAATTTGCTACTAACCAGTTAAACAAGGATGCATATCTGCTGAATGGGATGGCTAATACCGAGTTTAGGAACTATGTGAATAATCGCAGATTTATAGGTGAACAGGTATTCGATTTTGGAATTCAAGGTAACAGTGCTTCTTCGGGTACTACTGACAACGATAAATTAAGATCTTTTTCGCTCAATACATCGTATTCTAATTCATCGAAATTTTATAATTCAGATAAGAGCTTCTGGAAGGTCGGAGGAAATGCTTCCTTAATGTTTAGTAATTATAAGCATAATGATGCTTCGGCAAATAAAACGTTGCAGTTTAATATAGCTCCTCAATTAGGTATTGGATGGGGCAGGATAGAACCTGTTCAGGATGCACGACAAGCTGTTTATATACTGGATGAATTGTCTAAAAAAGGAGTCATCACAACTCATCTTTCTGATGATGAAGTGAACCGGTTTGCTCAGGTAATATCGTCTGTGAAGAATAAACGTTTTCTGGATAGCCGACTACATTTGATCGATGAAGTTTCCAAGGTCGACTCTTTCCTTGTTTACAATGGTTATGTACAGGAATCGGGAGCAAAGTACTTTACTACTTTGTACGATTATTGGATGTATGGCTGTTCGTTTAGCAGAGATGCCGGAAGTGAAATAAGTGCAGAGATAATTCCTCAGTATAGCTACAGTGAACAATATGGTTATAATACATGGACTGATAATAAAGGTGTTAGTGCAAAAATATCATACCAGTATGAGAAACCAGTGAATCTTTACTGGCAACGCTCAGCTTTTGCTTCGGTTACAGCAAATTACAATCACTACAAATTGCATAATGAGTTTGATAATACTTATGATTCTCGTTGGGGTAATATTGCTGCTGGTTATTCATTTGGTTATTATCCAAATTCGCGCACTAATCTTAATTTGGGTATTGAAGAATCACTATTATTGAATGATGAAGATAAAATACGTTACCGATCGCTAACTAACTTGGCTCTATCTGCTTACTATTACATATCTCCCCAATTCCGTTTGTTGGGTAATGCGAGTCTTACTTTTGACAAGACTAATTCAACGGGAATAGATTATTCAAAAAAATGGAAAGGAAACTATTCATTAACGCTGACTTATTCGTTTTTCTAATTCTCTCTCTAGTTTAACATATAAATCAGCAATTTAGCTGATTTATAATTTGTTGGTTCTAGCTTTCGTTTGAACGTTTTTACTGACAGATTGTTTTAACAGTATAGATTTAACCATAATCTATACTGTTTTTTTTATAAATCTAATCCAATTAAAATCTGTATATATGCTAAAAAGGCTTATTCTATTTTTGGTATTTAGTTTGTTTATTGCAGGAATGAGTATTCGTGCACAAGTGCTGACGGCCAAAGAGATAGTAACAAAATCAGATGAAAAGGCTCGTGGAAAAACCAGTCAGGGTGAAAGTACCATGACTATAATCAGGCCTACTTGGAGCCGGTCGATTACCATGAAGAGCTGGGAGAAGGGACGTAAACTGTCGATGATTATTATTACGGCACCGGCAAAGGAGAAAGGGCAGGTGTTCCTGAAAATTAAAACGGAGATGTGGAACTGGCTTCCTTCTATTGAAAGGATGATTAAGATTCCACCTTCCATGATGCTGCAATCATGGATGGGATCTGATTTTACAAATGACGATCTTATAAAAGAATCGTCTATTATTCAGGATTACACGCATAAATTGCTGGGTAAGGAAGTGGTAAGAGGTATGTCTTGCTATAAAATAGAAATGATGCCTCTTCCGGAAGCTGCAGTAACCTGGGGAAAAGTCATTTTATGGATTACCGAAGATGGGTTTAATCAATGGAAGGCGGAATATTACGATGAAGATATGACGCTGATAAACATTTTGAATGCTTCGGAAATAAAGAAAATGGGCGATAGGGAGATTCCTACAAGAATGGAAATTGTTCCCGTTGACAAGAAAAATAATAAAACGGTTTTGGAGATTAAGAGTCTGGTATACGATAAGCCGATAGATGACAGTTTCTTCTCGCAACAGAATATGAAGAATGCAAGTCAGCGCATAAAATAAGTGGAGATGGCACAATTTGTAAAATTGGCATGGCGGAACTTGTGGCGAAACAAGCGCAGAACAATTATAACTTCGGCTTCGGTATTCTTCGGAGTCGTTCTCTCTTCTTTTATGCGTTCTATGCAGGAAGGATCTTACGATCAATACATCAGGGCTATAGTCAATTCTTACACAAGTCACATTCAAATTCACAAGAAAGGTTATTGGAATGATAAGATTATCAATAATTCGTTCGAACTTAATAAAACGATAGAATCGGTCCTTGATAAAAATAGCCATATTACTCTTTACACTCCTCGTTTTGAAACATTCTGTCTGGCTTCGTCCGAAGATTATACGAAGGGAGTGATGATAATGGGAGTGAATCCGGAAAAGGAAGATAAGATAACTAATATTTCGGGAAAGATGAGGCTGGGCAGCTATCTTAAGAGTGGAGATGAGGGAGTGGTTTTGGGTAGTGTACTGGCAAAGTTTCTTAAACTAAGCGTAAATGATACGCTGGTTCTTATTGGTCAGGGGTATCATGGAACAAGTGCTGCCGGCAAGTTTCTGGTTCGTGGCATTATTAAACATCCTTCTCCCGAACTGGACAGAACGCTGGTTGTGATGGATATCGGTAAATGTCAGGAATTGTTTTCTGCTCCCGGACTGCTTACTTCAATGGCGATTATGGTGCACGATAATAAAGAAGTGGCCGAAACTAAGGATGTGCTTTTGCGTAACTTGCCCACCGATCTTGAAGTGATGGACTGGGAAGAAATGAATGAACTGCTAATGAAGCAGATTGAAAGCGATCGGGGCAGTGCAGTGATTATAGTAGATTTACTCTATCTGATTATTGCATTTGGAATTTTTGGAACGATTGTAATGATGATGGCTGAGCGGCAAAAGGAGTTTGGTGTTGTAATGGCTGTGGGTATGCAGAAACATAAGTTAATACTGGTGGTGTTGCTCGAAACTGTTTTTATTGGTATGGTAGGGGCTATAACGGGTATTATTGCAAGCATTCCTGTCCTAGGCTACTATTATTACCATCCCATTCCGTTTACCGGACAAGCTGCCGAGATGATGCTGGAAATGGGTTTTGATCCGGTGATGTTCTTTTCTCTTGACCCGTTGATTTTCTTAAAACAGGCGTTGATTGTTTTTCTGTTTACACTGGCTATAGGGATTTATCCTGTATTTAATATCTGGAATTTAAAGATTACAAATGCTTTGCATAATTAAAATAAGGAGTCATGCTTGGAGTCTTATCATGGAAAAATGTCTGGAGAAATAAACTGCGGAGCTCTACAGTGATTGCTGCTGTGGCTTTGGGAGTTTTTGCCGGAGTGTTTATGATTGCTTTCATGAATGGGATGGTCGATGCTCGTTTGCAAGCTATTATTCATACAGAAATATCTTCTGTGCAGATGCATAATCCGGATTTCCTGGCCAACAGTGATTTCTCGAGCCGGATACCCGATGCGGATAATGTTGTGCAGTGGGTAAGTAAGGTAGATCATATAAAGGGGGTGAGTAAACGTTTGGTCATTACTTCTATGATTGCTTCTGCCGAAGCAAATACCGGAGTGAAGATTCTGGGAGTGATGCCTGATATAGAGCGGACAGTAACCAATATTGGCGATAAAATGATTGAAGGTTCTTTTCTGAAAAGTAATAGAAAGAATGCAATAGTTATTGGCAAGAAACTGGCAGAGAAGTTGAAGGTTGGGCTGAATAAGAAAGTAGTTATCACGTTGCAGGATGCGCAGATGAATATTACTGGTGGTGCTTTCAGGGTAGTAGGTATATTTGAAACAGATAATTCCATGTTCGACGAGATGACGGTGTTTACCCGATACAATGATCTTTGTACACTCACGGGACTGAAAACAACGGAAGCTCACGAGATTGCTGTTCTGGTGGATAAAGATAGCAACTCGGGTATTGTTACAAATGTTTTGAAATTCAATTATCCCGAATTGGATATTCAGGACTGGACGCAACTGAGTCCCGAAGCCGGCTATTTGATTAGTGCAATGAATCAATATCTGTATATTTTCGTACTTGTTATTATGCTGGCATTGTGTTTTGGTATAATTAATACAATGCTTATGGCTGTGCTCGAAAGAGTTAAGGAATTGGGTATGCTGATGGCTATTGGCATGAATAAAGTCAGGATCTTTCTGATGCTGATGCTCGAAACGTTGTATCTTTCTATCACGGGTGGATTTATTGGAATTATCTGTGGCTATCTTCTTTGCAGATATCTTGAAAAGGCTGGGTTAAATCTATATTTCTGGGAAGAAGCTTACAAAAGTATTGGTTATTCATCAATGATTTATCCGAAAATAGAATTGAATATGATTGTTTATACAGCCTTGATGGTTGTACTTACAGGGATATTTTCCACTTTATATCCTGCGTACAAGGCTTTGAAGCTGAATCCGGCGGATGCTACACGAACAAAATAATTATCTGAAATGAATATTGTTATGAACATTATTGAGATAAAAGGAATTACCAAGATTTATGACATTAAAACAATGCCGTTTCAGGCATTGAATGGTATCGACTTGTCTTTTCAGCAAGAAGAGTTTGTTGCTATTGTAGGACCTTCGGGTTCGGGTAAAACTACCTTGCTCAATATTATTGGCGGGCTCGATAGCCCTACCGATGGAACTGTTATAGTAGACGGGGTGAATATTACCGGACTAAGCAATTGGAAGAAGACTGATTTCAGAATGCATAATATCGGTTTTGTTTTTCAGTCGTACAACTTGATTCCGGTGCTTACTACGAAAGAAAATATTGAGTTTATTTTGCAGCTTCAGGGAAGAGATAAAGAAGATATAGAGAAAAGAGCTTTGGAACTTATTGAGGCTGTGGGGCTCATGAATAAAACAAATAGTCGCCCGAATAAATTGTCGGGAGGCGAGCAGCAGCGTGTGGCGGTGGCAAGAGCGCTGGCATCTAAACCAAAGTTTATACTGGCCGATGAACCAACTGCCAATCTGGATTCTAAGTCGGCAGAAAATCTGCTGGATATAATGGAAAAGCTGAATAGAGAAGAGAATATCACCTTTATTTTCTCAACCCATGATGCAAGGGTGATGAAAAAGGCCCGAAGGATTATTACGATTGAAGATGGCAAGGTAATTGAAGATGTGCTGAGAGAAAAAGTCCTATAATAAGGATGTTTATCTAAAATGAGCTTTGGAAATATGAAACCTAAAGGATTGTTTTTATTGCTGTTTTTTATTCCTGTCTTTCTTACCGCTCAGGATTCTGTTAAAGTGAATAAAGTCACGTTTAATGGATATGTAAAGGATATGCAATCTTTTATCTTCAAAGATTTTAGTTCGACCTGGATAAACTCGAATATGATTAATAACCGACTGAACTTTAAGTGGTTTATCACTCCAAAGTTTACCACTTCACTAGAGCTCGCCAATCGTTTCTTGTATGGAACCATGCTGAATCGTTTTCCCGGTTATAGTGAAACGTTTGAGTATGACAACGGAGTTGTTCGCTTATCTGAAAACTGGTTTAAGGGCAAGAAGTATCTCCTCAATACTTCGGTAGACCGCTTTTGGGTGCAATATTCCAACAGTAAACTACAGATTACCGGAGGGAGGCAGCGCATAAACTGGGGGCAGAATCTGGTATGGAATCCCAACGATATTTTCAATAACTATTCTTATTTCGATTTCGATTACGAAGAGAAACCCGGAAGCGATGCAGTAAGGCTGCAATATTTTCTCAATCCCACTTCGGTTGTTGAGTTTGCAGCGAAACTAAACAAACAAAAAGAAACTACTTTGGCTGCTCTCTATCGCTTTAACCGCTGGAATTATGACATTCAGTTTATAGCAGGAATGGTAGATGATGCCGACTTTATTGTTGGCACCGGATGGTCCGGACAAATTGCTGATGGTGGTTTTACGGGTGAAGCGAGTTATTTCAAACCTTTGAGTCATTTTATGGATCATAAAGGAGTCTTCCTTGTTTCTACAGGCTACAATTATACATTCAGGAACTCGCTGTTTCTACAAACGGAAGTGCTTTATAACGGAAATAAGAATTCAAAAGATATGTTCTCAATAGATCAGCTTACCTCTACAAACCTAAGTGCAAAGAATCTCTTTTTACCAGACTTCTCGTTGTTCTGTTCAGCTTCATACCCCGTTACACCATTAATAAATTGCTCACTGGCTGCTATCGGAAATCCCCAGGGTAAGCTGGTTTTTATAATTCCTACTGTGAAGTTTTCGCTTAGCAATAACCTGGAATTATCTTTCATTGGTCAGTTGTTGAGGTATACAGAGCAGGACATATTCAGGCAGAATCTGAACTTTGTATATGTTCGGTTAAAGCAAAGTTTTTAGTCTTAAGGGATGCGGGAATGTTTGTGACCAGAATATTATACTCTCCAGAAATGTTATTTTGCAAAATTGATCTAGCAATCTAGCAGTAGGACTGTAACTCTTTGGAAATGAATAAGTAAGTGGCGCTAGATCAAATTAATTTGATCTAGCAGTGATCTAGCAATCTAGCACCTTCAAATTCGTCACTCCAGTTTTAATTAGAGTTGCAGGGAAGTCTATTTTTTCTCTCGGGTAATTTAAAATTTTATAGGAATAATCTTTCTGAATTCTTGTACAAAACAAATCTTTCTTTTGTACAGAAGAATTAATTGTTTTGTACAGAAGATTGCATTCTTTTGTACAAGGATGCAAAAAAAGTAATAGAATAATTCCAATAAATATTAAAAAGAACCCCAAAGAATGTAGTTGTTCTTTGGGATTCTTCATTACTTATACCTCTAATAGAGGCATTTACTTTATAATTTATTTATGATTATGCTCCTGCAGATTGAGTAGAATCAACAAAAACGCGTGATCCCAGTTCTTTATCGAGAAGATAAATAGCCTGACCATCATTACCAATAAGCTTCAGCTGATTAATTATGTCATCAGTATTAGCTTCCTCTTCAATCTGTTCGTCAACGAACCATTGAAGCATGCTCATTGTTGCACGATCTTTTTCAGCTTCGGCTACTTCAATGCAATCGTAAATCATTTCCGTAACTAAACATTCATGTTTGTAGACATCTTCCATCAGTGTGCGTATATCTTCCCAATCAGACGGTACGGCACCTATAGGTTGAAGTTTTACAGAGCCCTGACGCTCAATCACAAAGTTATAAAGCTTAATGGCATGGGTGTTTTCTTCCTGATATTGCACAAACATCCAGTTGGCAAAGCCTTTTAAACCTTTTTCCTGAAACCATGCAGACATGGAGAGATACAGATATGCTGACCAGAACTCAGCATTAATTTGTTTATTAAGAATACTCTCAACTTTTTCTTTTAGTTTCATAGCAGTAAATTTATTAATGTTTATAATTAGATTAAAGATTCTCTTTTTAAAGACCTCTTGTAACTACCTTAAAATAGTAATTTTACTTATATACAAATATATACTTTTATTTGATTCTACGATTCCTTTAGTAACATATTTATATTTTATTTATAACTGAGAAGGCGTTTCGCTATTACAATAATCTGATATCCAGTGTAAATAATGTAATTTTATGATAAATAAATTCGTTGAGATTAAATATAGACCAAATTTTTTATATATTTGGGGAAATCAGAATATCAAAATTCACCGATAAGTGAAAACAAATATTCAACGTTTAAAGATTGTTCTACAAATAAAAATTAGGAGATAATATTATGGCACTAAATTTTAAAGAAGCTTTGCAAAATCGCAGAACGTATTATACAATAAGTAATAAATCGCTTATCTCAGATAAGGAAATAGAAGATATAGTTAAATTTGCAGTTACTCATGTACCTTCGTCATTTAATTCACAATCCACCAGAGTGGTTCTTTTATTAGGAGAAAATCATAAAAAAATATGGGAAATTACTAAAGAAACACTTCGTAAGATTGTTCCGGCTGAGGCTTTTAAAAGTACAGAAGATAAGATTGATGGTTCATTTGCTGCCGGATATGGTACTGTGCTTTACTTTGAAGACCAGTCTGTAGTAAAAGGGTTGCAAGATGCTTTTCCTGCTTATTCAGATAATTTCCCTGTTTGGTCAAACCACACTTCGGCCATGCATCAATTTGCTATATGGACTATGCTTGAGGAAGCCGGATTCGGAGCATCTCTTCAGCATTATAATCCATTGATTGATGAAGAAGTTGTTAAAACATGGAATCTTCCATCTACCTGGAAACTGGTTGCCCAAATGCCTTTTGGAGTTCCTACACAAGGTCCGGGCGAAAAAAGTTTCCAACCAATTGATGAACGGGTGAAAGTGTTCAAGTAAACTTAAATTATTCTCAGAATAGTTATTAATAGTTCCAAAGAAGTTCAATTCTTCTTTGGAACTATTTTTGTATATAGATATTGTAATATTGTCTATTTTTTTTTGTTTTTAAGATTATATTTAACTATTATTGTAGATAATTATAGGCCAAGTTGACCAGGAAAATTAAACTCAAACACAAAAATGAAACGGTATAGGTTTGTCCAGCTAATGTTTGTCTTCTTGCTTTTCAGCGTAAAAGCCGAAGCAGTCCACAATAGTTTTGTATTAATCATTAATTCGTATAGTGAAGGTAATAAATGGCCGGAAAGAATACAAAACGTGATAACAAATGATTTGTATGCGAAAAAGAATATTGCAATAAATCTTGAATATCTTGATAATTGCAGATTTACTTCACTGCAGGATGCTTATGAAACAATGGGAGAATTGTATAAAAATTATCCTTCAAAACCAAGAGCTGTAGTTATAATTGGAGATGCGGGGTGGATTGCCTATCGTAGCACTTTGCCACAATCGTGGCGTGATATCCCTGTTGTTCTTACTACTGTGAGAAATTACACCATTTCTCTTGAGGATCTCATTTCCGGTAAAGATATTAATTCTATAAAAATGATTCCTTATATGGAAGCTGCAAAAGGATTTAATGTTACGGGAGTATTCCATTCACTTCATATAAAGGAAACAATAAAGTTAATGAAAACGCTGATGCCTGAAATGAAAAAGATAGCATTCATCTCAGACAAGCGGTTTGTTAGTGCTTATGGTCTGGCTTCATTTAAATACGTAATGGCAAAATTCTATCCTGAGTTAAAGGGAATCTCTTTAAGTCTGAAAGACATTGATCCGCACGATTTACTGGATTCTTTATCATATATGGATAAACAAACAGTAGTGTTGAGTTATGGATGGTATGTTGATCAATCCAGCAAACTAAAAAAAGATTATTCTATTAATGAAGTACAGAGAATAATTGGCAGCTTCACAAATACGCCCGTTTTTGGCTTGGTGGATATTGGCATTGATAACGGCACTTATGCTGGTGGAGTGTTTTCTACTTGCAATGATTTTGGAAAAAAAACAGTTGAGTTACTATTGCAGATCTTAGACGGAAAAGATGCGAAAGAAATCCCATTTCAAAACATGAATGAAGAAAAAGCACATTTGAATTATGAATATTTACTTCAGTCGGGAATTGATAGTAAGCTGCTGCCTAAAGATGCCGTTTATTATCAAAAGCCACTTAGTGTATATCAGAAATATAAAAGTACTTTTTATATTATTTCTTTTTTATCTCTGCTTGTAATTCTTGGCTTCCTATTAAGAATAGGATATTTGATGAAAATAAAAAAGATTAGAGAAAGAGAAATCTCTTTGCTATCACAATACAAAGAATTGTATCATAATAATCAGGACCTTAAATTATTATTAGATTCAATTTTTGACAATATTCCAATTCCACTCTTTGTTAAAGAGGTTGGAAAAGATATTCGTTATAAATACTGGAACAAGAAAGCGGAAGAATTAACCGGAATTAAGAGTGAGGATGTTATAGGAAAAACAGACCTTGAAATCTTTGGTGAAGAAGTTGGAAGAAAGAATAACGAAAAAGATTTGGATCTAGTAAAAAATGGAGGCATTCTTAACTATGATGAAGAAGTGTTTTTGCGCAATACGATTCGTTCTACAAGTGTTATTAAATCAATTATTCAAAGGACAGATCATACTTCTTACATCTTAGCTACAAGATGGGATATTACAGAATTAAAGGCTATTCAACATAAATTGGAGCTAAATAATCGTCATCTTCATTTAGTAATGGAAGCCGGAGATATTCTGCCATGGACGTTAGACATTCAAAAGAATATAATTTCTGTTGATTATGATTTCTTGAATAATGTGAATAGTGATATCGAAAGAAAGAGTTCTGTTACGACTATTGATGAAACCTTTGCGAGAGTTCACCCTGACGATAAGGAACGATTGAAGGATGAGTTTGAAAAAGTGTTGAATGGTAAAACCGATAGATTTGATCTTGATTTTCGGATTGATAATTTCGGTAAGGATTATAAATGGTGTGCAATGCATGGTGTTGTCAGTGAATGGAATGATAATGGCAATCCCCTAATTGTTATAGGGTCTTCTATAGATATTACAAAGAGAAAGGAAATAGAGCAGGCGCTCTTGGAGGCTAAAGATAAAGCTGAAGAATCGAATAGATTGAAGTCTGCTTTCCTGGCAAATATGAGTCACGAAATACGTACTCCTTTGAATGCAATTGTGGGATTCTCGAGAATATTGGCAATGGTTAATCAAGGCAATGAAGAACATGCTAAGTTTGCAGATATTATAGAAAATAATAACAGAATGTTACTGCAACTGATAAATGATATTCTCGATTTGTCTAAAATAGAAGCCGGAACTTTAGAATTTATTTATTCAGATGTAGATATTAATAGTCTGTTAAGCGAAATAGAACAATCCTCTAAATTGAAAGTAGATCAGGATACTGTTAGAATATCATTTGAAAACAGACTTTCGGAGTGTATTATAAATACAGATAGAAATCGATTGGCTCAGGTTATTAATAATTTTATTTCAAATGCTATTAAGTTTACCAAACAGGGTAGTATCAACTTTGGCTATCAACTTAAAAAAGATCAGCTGTATTTCTACGTAACAGATACAGGGTGTGGTATTCCTGAGGATAAATTAGGCACAATATTTGACCGCTTTATTAAGTTAGATGCTTTTGCCCAGGGGACTGGACTTGGATTGGCGATAAGTGCTTCGATTGTTCATAAATTAGGTGGTGAAATAAATGTTCAATCTGAAGTGGGAGTAGGATCTACTTTTTGGATTACTTTACCATACAATCCAGTAATCCCATCTGAAGAAAAAAAGCCTGTTGCAAAAGTAGTCCAATCTGAAAATAAAGACAAGAAAGCAACATTACTTGTTGCTGAAGATGATGTCAGCAATTATAAACTGGCAGAGGCCATACTAGGCAAAGAATATAACCTGATACATGCCTGGAATGGAGAAGAAGCTGTTCGATTATTCAGAGAAAATTTGCCCGATTTAGTTTTAATGGATATTAAAATGCCTATATTAAATGGTTATGAATCATTTCAGAAAATTAGAGAATTATCAGAAAATGTACCGGTAATAGCTGTAACTGCTTATGCTTCGGAGGAAGATCAGTCTATAATACGCAATAAGGGGTTTAACGACTTTGTTGCTAAACCTATTTATGCTTCTTTGCTAAAGGATAAAATAGCTGCATTATTAAAGGTAGACTAAGCTAATTGAGGAAATTACTTAATATTTTCATGCATTATTAATTGTTTCTTGTATAGCTCTCTGTTTTTATAATTTGTATGCACCTTCCGCGTAATTGATAACATATTGAAGGACTAAAAATCTTTTCTTTTTTACTCATCTTATATTTTATAATAACTTCTATAAAGGGACATCTATAGTTACTTTATAGAAGTTATACCATTGTTTTTTAATCAATTCGAATATTTATTTTAAAAATATGCAATTTTATTTGTGATTTCTTTTTTTTATCAGATTAAGTTTTTATCTTTCGGGCAAAATGATAGCAAAGTATACTTTATTGATGGTATTTGTGTTATTAATGTCTAACATTAATTTATTTAATAGTATATTTTAATATCAAAAAGATATTTAATACCAGTTTGATAAGTTCACTGGTTTATGCTTTTGACATAATAGTTGAATTAAATAAAAACCAATAAGAATAACTTTTAAATTTTGTAATTATGAAAAAGATAATGTTTAGTAGTCGTTCATTAGTAAGTAGCATAGCTATTTGTCTATTGTTTGTTTGCTCTATAGCAGCAGAAGCTCGTAACTCTAAATCTTTTGTCTATAACAAAAGCGATGAAATGGAAATTGTTTCTTTGTACGATTCAATTTCTGGATTAATAACTCCTTATTTGAAATATGAATTTTCGACTAGTGAGAATGGATTGTCAAAGACTAAGTTGGCTTATCGCTGGAATGAAACTAATAGAACATGGACTCCATACTATCAGTTCACTGCAACAACTGTAGATGGAAACCAGATTCAGGAATATGCACAGTGGAATAACAGAAAAAAAGATTTTTCACTGAACAAGCAAAAAGCTATTTATTATCAAGTTGCCGGAAAAGACTTCACTGATTATTTCTCTTTTAAATGGAATGATAAAACTGAAAAATGGGAAGTAATTGACGGTGCTAAATTTGAAAATTACATCAAATTACTGGTTAGTGACAATAATTAAGTAAAGAGAAGCTAGACACTTTCTGAAATATAGAATAAGAGGTTATGTTACTTTGACATAGCCTCTTTTTTTTATTTAACGAAATTGGCTCATAAGATTCAGGAATATATGTCATTTTTTATTTTACTCTTGAATTAAGAGATATATGAGAATATAGTATGTTAGAAATAAAATTGTAATTGTATTGTATTAAAATGGGAGGATAATTGGAGGGGTTTATTATTAAAATACTTGTTTGCTTTATGTTTACAAATAGTTGATTTATAGATGGTTAATTATGTTTTTTTAAACTAAATATATAAAATAATAATCTATATTTGTTTTTAGTTCTAGGAAATACTAGAATAATATCATTATAGCAACACAAATAAACAAAGACTTGACTTGTATATATGGACCAATGCGATTTAGAAAATCAAGTTAAGGAATATCAGATTAAGAATTTGATATTCCTTTTTCTATTGTTAATTCTAACACCTGTAAATGCTCAGATAATAAACGTACGTGGAACTGTTCTTAATGAAGCAGGAGAGCCTGTTGTCCGAGTGAACGTTACAAACGTAAAAGATAATTTATCTGTGAGCACTAATGAGGATGGACAATATACCATCAAGGTAAAGAACAACGGACAGCTTAAGTTTACCCATATGAATTATGGCACAGAGATTGTCAATGTGAAAGGGCAGTTGAAAATCAATGTTGTCATGAAGAAAAAGGCACAAATGATTCAGGAAATTGTGGTTAGCGGGAAATTAAAAAAGAAAAAAGATCCGGTTATTGAACCTACTAATATAGAAATTCATGGTAATTGGGCTATTATAAGAACCTCTATCAGTCCTAATGTGAGGTTTGCTTCAGATAATCGTTTGGTTATGCAGCCTTACGTATTCAATGAAACGAAAAATAGAAAGTATTTTCTGAAACCAATCTCTTTGGATGGGCGAGAATATAATATCACTCAGACACGTATGTATGATTTTGATATTAAACACGATCCGCTTGCTGATTATATAGTAAAGAAAGAAGGGGAGCGAATTCCATACGTGGACTCTCTTTATATGGATAATTCAAATGATTCCTGGCGTTGTGATGCAGTTCAATCGGTAGAGGATTATAATCGCATTCTTTATAGCGATACAGCAATAATAGCCAAAGGCTTAGTGAATCCTTTGAAATTCCTGAAGTTTAAATTTGGTGGTGAACTATTGAGCGATTCTACCTTATTCCCTTTAGATGAACCTCAGCTACGAGATGATAGAGATGAAATGCGTCTTAAATTCCCTCTTGGAAAGTCAAATCTGGATCTTCAGGATTCTGCTACTGTGACCGATCTTAATTTATTGAAAGCCAAACTCAAGGAACTTGAAAGTAATCCGGATGCGCAACTTACCTCTTTTGAAATTAACGGTTATGCCTCTCCGGAGGGTAATTATGAAAGAAACAAAAAGTTGGCTTCAGAGCGTATGAGTGTTGCCATGAAGGAGATTTTGAGTGTTCTTTCGGAAGGAACACGTTCCAACATTACTCTTAAAAAAACATCGGATGTAGACGACTGGAATAGTGTTGCCGATTTGATGTATAAGGACTCTTTAACGGCTCAGGCCAATGAGATTAAGGATATTATTCAGAAATATCCTAAGAGCATTGATACACAGGGAAGAAAGATTTTTAAACTTTCTTATTTCAAGACCATTGCAGATAAATATCTGCCTAAACTCCGTAAGGTTGAGTATTACTTTTCTTTTAAGGTTTATCGTTCTTTAACAGCTCAGGAAATCAGAGAGTTGTATGAAAAGAACTATAAGGATCTCACCAAGTTTGAATTCTTCAAGCTTTATAGAAGTGAAAAGGATTCCCTAAAAAGTGAAATGATAATCAGACGTGCACTCGAGGTATATCCTAAATTCACAGCCGCTGCCTGTGATCTTTCGGCTCTTTGTCTGAGAAGAGGAGCTGGTGACTCAAAAATATTAGAGCACTTTGCTGGTGAGAAAGCGCCTGAACAAGTTAATCTCAATCAGCTAGCTACACTGTTGTACGAAAGACAATTCTCCAAGGCCGATTCACTTGTTGATTTTATTGCCGACAATGAGAAAACGCGTCAGATAAGAGCGTATACAGATGTGCTAAATCATCGTTTTAATGATGAAAATTTTGAAATAGTCAAGTCTTCCGGCAAACTAAATGAGGTAGTGATGCTTTTGGCTATGAAAAGAAATAATACAGCTTATAAAGAGTCAAAAGCACTAACGGATGATACTGCAGAGAATCTTTATATAAAGGCTATTTGTGCAAACAGGGTATCAAAAGAAGCTACTGACATTAACTCTAATGCGATGTTGTATATGGAAGCTATGGATTTACTGAAAGCTGCCATTGAAAAAGATCCTTCCTATAATCGTATAGCAGAAAATGATGCTGACATCATTGACTTGCTGAAAGATGTTATTTCTCAAAATAATAAGAAAAATACATCTATGAAAGACGGAGAGTGATAAATAGGAATAATAAAATTGCCATGATAAAACTAACTATTACATGATATCAACACAATACAAACACAAAAAAATACTTTCTGCAATAATACTTTTATTTTTACTTACCAATATTGGTGCACAGAACAAAGGATCATATATAGATTATCAAAAGTATAGGTTACAAAAAGTTCCAAAATTTAAGAGTTTCGAAGGAAATGATTCTATCAGTCATTCTTTTTTTCAAATTTATGGTGGTTCATCGTTTGCTTTGGTTCCGGGCATTACAAATGGGATTAAGTATCCTGGTGCTGAACTTGGAGTGTCTTTAGGTCAATGGTTTACACCTATTCATGGGGCTCGTATGAGTCTGTTTGGTAAATATTACAATGCATATCCTCTAGGTGAGCTTGTTAGGGTGAAAGGGGTGGGCGTAAGTCTGGATTATTTAATGAATTTATCTGCTTTGGCAAAAGATTTTAATGCAGTCAGAAAGTTTGAATTGCTGGGAATAGCAGGTGGTGAATATTTGTTCCCTCAATTCGAAAAGGGGTATAGTGGATCTTATGGTTTTCGGGCCGGACTGCAGGCACGTTATGCATTGAATTTTGGAAGTGTATTCTTCATTGAACCTCGTATCGGTATTTATTCAGATAATCTTGATTTTACTGATAGCTGGCGTGATTATAACATTGCAGGTTCTTTAGTGGCTGGTATTGAGTTTAGAACTACTCCTATAAACAAACGCTACACAGATAAGTTCCATTTATCATCATTCAAGGATAATATATTTCTGTTTTCAGGCTTAGGAATTGGTGGACTAATTGCTCCGGGATGTTCTGATCTCGACAGGTATGCCGGAGGTAATTTCTTTGCTGGCATGGGAAAATGGTTTTCCCCTTATTCTGGTGCAAGGCTGACTGGTAAAGCTGCTGTATTTAAATATCCGGTAACAAAAAGTAAGGTAAAGGCGCTTGGTCTGCAGGCTGATTATCTACTGAATCTAAGTAATATGTTTTATGGGTATAATCACTGTAGATTCTTTAATCTGACTGCTGTAACCGGATTTAATTACGATTATCTTAGAAATGAAAAAGATCAAAACTTGTTTGGCGTGGGTGCTGGCTTAAAAGCGTCTTTCAAACTTTCTGATGAATTTTGCTTCTTCTTGGAACCGCGCGTAAATTACTATCCTGGTCAATACTATGCAACAGGTTTAAATGGTGAATATTATAGTCGTGCTAATTTTATGATTAATGCAGGATTTGAATTAAATTCTAACCCACAAAAATTGAGTTCTACAAAGAAAAATATGGAAAATAGCAGCTTGGCGGATAATACGTTTATAGGAATTGCTTACGGATTTAATTCACCGATGAAGCAGGCTGCATTTTATAAAAATAATGTAGATCCCAGAGCTTCTTTATATGTAGGTAAATGGTTTACCGGAATTTCTGGATTGAGATTATCTGCCGACTTGGGAAAACTATGGAAAAGCGACAAGCAACCTGGAGCTAAAATTGCTACGATTGGTGCCGATTATCTGTTTAATATAACCTCTTTGATGAATGGATACGATCTAGACCGGAAATTTGATTTGATTGGTGCCGCTGGTGTAAATCTGGCTTTCCGTTCTTCTTCACTTAATCGTAAAACATACTTAGGAGGTGAAGTCTCTTTGCAGGGATTGTGGAATGTTACTCCATCGTTTGGCTTGTTCATAGAACCTCAGTTGCGTTTATACTCAGATAACTTTGCTGAAAGGAGTATTCATTTTGCAAAGATGGACGGGGTACTGGCACTTATGGGAGGTGTAAATTTACGATTAAAAGATTGTAGCGCGAAACAAAAGTCTTTATTCAGGAATGATAATAAAAGCAATTCATATTTTGCTTTTTCAGCAGGAACCAATTTTCTGGCTACTCACATAAAACGTGCCAACGCTTTTGGCTTTTCGGGACAGATGGCATTTGGCAAATGGATTAATCCTGTTGCAGGATGGAGATTGGGCATGAATGGAGAATACAGGCAAGAAAATGCTTTGAAGTATCTGTATGGTGGTGCTGAGGCTGATTACATGTTGAGTTTATCAACTATGGCATTTGGTTACGATCCTGACAGGAGGTTAAACTTAAATGCATTTGCCGGAATAAATGCTGGTGTTGATTACGAACGCCGGTCATTGGATTTTGTTCCTGGTATCAGTGCCGGAGGGCAAGTGGTTTTCAAAGCATCTCCCACTGTTGATTTATTTATTGAACCTAAAGCAACAGTTCGTAGCAGATTTAGAAATAATGGTGCAAAAGATGTGATGAACGTTCAGATTGGTTTGAACTATAAATTGTCTTCAGAGAAAATAGCTTATGCACAAGATTTCGCTAAAGATGATCATTCCAAGTATTTTGTTTCTGCTAGTCTGGGAATAGGAGGATATGGCGGATCGTTTAACAATGGAGATCTTAAGGCAAAAGATTTGTCGGGAATGTACACATTAGCTATTGGTAAGAGGGTATCACCAGTTTCCTACTTTAGGTTAGGATTGAATAGAAAAGAACTTACCAATACAACAAGTTCTGATGTAGTTGTTACTGCTTTTAATGCCGATTATATGGCTAATTTAACAACGCTTGCTGCAGGAAATGACATGGATAGAAAGCTTGAGTTTCTGGGAGTCGTTGGTACAAGTATTAATTTAGCTTCCAAAAAAGGATTTGATTTAACTATTCCGTTAGGCCTGAAAATGGGAGTTCAGACTAAAATAGCATTATCCAGGAAGATTGACCTTACTTTGGAACCGGCGCTTAATCTCTATAACAAGTCTATTGATAAAAGCTATAACCGACGTGGAAGAGCAATCGGAGAATTTATGGTGGGTATTAATTACAATTTATAAAAACGATTATGTTAGCATTAATATTAAATAGAAATCTTGGTAGATTACTTTTTGTTTCATTCTTACTTTCGTGTGGCACTATAGCCATGGCACAAAGAATAGCTCTTAAAACCAATACACTATATTGGGCAACGTTATCTCCGAATATAGAAGCTGAATTTCGTCTTTCCAGGCACTTTACTCTAGACTTAGGCACAACAGCCAATTTCTCCACAAAGATTGATGACAACAATTTGAAATTCTTGCAAGTTGCGCCCGAATTACGTTATTGGTTTAGTCGCCCTATGGCACGTCATTATGTAGGACTTACCACATTTGCAGTCAATTATAATCTTAAGATGGACAATACTTGTTATGATGGCGATGCAGTTGCAGCAGGTTTTACTTATGGTTTTGATTGGGTTATCAGTCGCAGATGGAACATAGAAACCTCTGTTGGAGCAGGTTTATTGAAATATCGCTGTTTTGAGTATGTCAATGGCGATGTAAAACCGCTATCTCCCAATACAGATAAAACAATATTAGCTCCTTTGAAATTAGGAGTATCTATATCTTATTTGTTGTTCTAAAATTATTGCAGCGCGTTTCAATATTGAAAGAGTCGTTATAGACAAATACTTCCCTAAGGGGGATTTGGTGGTATTTACAAATAATCCCTTTCTTTATTTCTTAGAATATATTTATATTATAAGATGCATCTTTTTGAAACCTAATTAGCTAATAGCTGAAATAACGATAAAGGTAATAATGAATGCCACTAATGCAAATAAAGCGATGTATCTTGTAGAAAGAATATTTTCAGGATTTTCATTGAATACACCTTTTTTAGCAAGTTCCATTCCTTTTTCACTAAGTTTGTATATCTCCCAGCCAAAATTGCTATCCACGGCATTTGAGGTCATGTAGCCATACGCAGATAAAATGTGAGTTACTTCAGAAGCAATCTTATCTTTATTATTTGTAAACTTTAGCACAGATAAATTGATACTTCCTCCATTTTTATAGGCCAATTTAATAATTTTAGCAGCTTCCTTTTGCGGTGAGTTCATAGTTTTGCAATTAATAAGGTTTTGTTTTGTAAATGTATGTTATTTATTTGAAAATTAAAAGAAAATCGAGAAAATATTTTGTATTTGAAGATATTAAATAAATATATAAATTATAGTTTTAAATAAATGATATATTACAATTCTATTAATTTTATCTCTAGTATGCTATCAGTTTAAAGCTTTTTTATGTTTATAAGAAATGCTTGGTTTTAATGCTCTTTAATAATGTATGTGAATAAACTAAATAGCCCACAGAGTGCTATATTGCATGAATGTCAGGGTACTCTTTTCTAATAAAAATAAAGTCCTCTGCTGAAAGGTTGTAACGATTTATATTATACTTTTGTGTCTGTATAATTTAAGCAAACAATATAATTTATGATATTCTATTTTTCGGGAACTGGAAATTCAAAATGGATAGCCAGTGAAGTGGCTACTTATCAGAATGAAAAGCTGATTTCCATTGCAGAGGAGATGGTTGATCTTGCTAATTCATTTCAATATTCTTTAGAAGATTCCGAAATGGTGGGTTTTGTTTTTCCTGTCTATTCATGGGCACCACCGGCTATCGTTATGGAGTTTATTAAAAAAATAAGCTTTACTAACTATAATAACCAATATATCTTTTTTATCTGTTCTTGTGGCGATGAAGTCGGACTCACACAGAAGATTATGGATGAGATTGTCTGTAAGAAGGAGTGGAGCTGGAAAGCAGGTTTCTCGATAATTATGCCCAATAATTATGTATCTTTGCCAGGGTTTGATACCGATCCGAAAGAACTGGAACAGAAAAAACTGGATGATTCAGCTGTGGAAATAAAACGGATAAACGAGATTCTGACCAATCATACAGAAAACTGTTTTGAGTGCAAAAAGGGCAATTTTGCTTTTTTCAAGAGCAGGATAATAAATCCGTTATTTAATAAATATCAGGTTACGGCTAAGCCTTTCCATGCAACAGATGATTGTATCTCTTGTGAATTGTGCGAAAAACATTGTCCAATGCATAATGTGAAAGTAGAAGGTAAACCTGTTTGGGGAGATAACTGCACTTCATGTCTGGCTTGTTACCATATTTGTCCCCGTCATGCTATTCATTACGGAAAAGCTACATTAAAAAAGCATCAGTATTTTCATCCTTAAATCAGTAGTTCGTGGTTAAATAATAAACAGCCCCGCTTCTCATTCTATAATTTGAAGTGACCCTCAAAAGTTAGACTTAAAACTTTTTGGGGTCACTTCACTTTTTTAGCCAATAGGACAATTTTTTTGAAGTAACTAAATTCTCTGTTCTCTATTTCTTGATGAATTTACTAACCTTTATTCCTGAATCGGTTGTTAATTGCAGAATATAAGTACCAGCGCTAAGCTCAGATACAGGAATGGTTTTGTTGCCTCTAGTATTCGGTTGTATCAACAAAACCTGATTTCCGGAAAGATTGGTTATGCGTATTGACTTAACCATCTCGTCCGATTGCAAATAAAGCTTGTCGGTAGCTGGGTTTGGGTAGAGAAGAGGCTTTTCAAAAGCTGTCTGTTCAATTCCTGTAGCTTCATCAACTATGGTGAATGTAATTACACCGTTACTGGTTGGACTTAATTTTGCCCATGTAGATCCTGTCCAATATCTGACTTGTGTTTGATATTGACCGGGATTAAAGTTGAAATTACCAGAGAAGCTAAATGTTGCTTCTTCGTTCTTGTCCAGAATAACTTTCTGAAACCCGTAGCTGATAAGTGAACTACCACCAGCTCTTGGAAATACAAAGGCTCCTAAATAGTTATTGAAATATCCTCCGGTATTTTTTATATGAGCCGTTAGTTCTACATTACTATTTCTAACAATGGTAGTGTCTACTAAGGAAATTTTAGAGTCAAGTGTCATTATTGGTGATTCTGTCGGTAAAGTCAGGATTTCAACATTTAAAGGATTCGCAAGAGATGTGTAATTTACGGTATTCGTGATATTATTTTCAGGATCGTACATGGTATACAAATAATATTGTCCGGCAGATTTTGTAATATCACCGGCTAGATAAAAACTCTTAGTTTCTCCTGTAGGTATATTAATAGGTATAGTGCAGATCTTTTGAGTGATAGTATCATTGGTTGCCGATTTTAGCATCAGTAACAATGTTGAATTGTATTCACCTCCGGTATTTGTAATGCTTACATTAAACCTTCCGGTTTTTTTCTCATAAAGATTACCGGTAGTTGTGATTGAGTTCAGAACAAGTTTTGGAAGAACATCCGGAGTGGAGATGGTAACATTTGAAGAAGTTACAGAAACATTGAAATAATTGGGTGTTCCTATTTTGCTTCTTATAGTATGCCATACTGCTTCTTCTGAACCTTTTGATACAGGGTAAAGTTTGTAATTCCCATTCTCTATTGAAGACGGAATATTAGAAGATAAAACAAGATCAGACCATCCCCAGTTGGTATTAAGGTCTGCCACGGTATCTTTCATTATTATTCCGGCAAGTCCGTTGGTGTTGTATAATGCCAGTCCAAGATTACCACTGTATTTATTAAGTCCCATATTATACATTTCCATTGAAATATCAAAAGAATCAGAACGGTTTACAGTGGTTGCGGAGCTTTTAATCTTTGCATATAAATATAGCTGGAAAGGTGGTACAGTAGATGTCGTGGTAGGCTTTTGCACTCCAATAGTAATGGCCTGTTCATAATTAAATCCATAGATACCCATTGAAGAAGGTGTTAATGCTGATAATTCAAAATAGCCATCGTAACTTCCGCTCCATCCCCAGTTTATATGAAATAAATTATTGCTGTCATACCCATCGCATACAAACTCGTGTCCGGCATCTTCTGTGGCTCCTCTGTATAATACCGGGCGTTGAGAATTTAATTCTGCTTTAATTAGATTTATCCATTCAGATTCTGAATAATAGTCTCTTTGATAGCATTGCATATTAGTATCATAACCAAAATTATTTTTTAATGCACTTGCCATTTTATAGTAACTTGAAGCGCTTGATTTTCCATAATTCATAAAAGATGCTACCCCTGCATGATACATAATAGTAGCCACTGCATTTTTTTGAATCTGGGTACTTAAACTATTATATGTGTCGGTCATATTATCCCAGTCGTAGGTTGCCTGTGAGAAATCTACACTTAGTGACGAGGAAAAGCCTTTGGGAGTATAACTGTTTGATCCCGTTCCATGTACAGGCCATCTATGATATTTCATTACCTGAGCCATTGCTGTAGCGATACATCCTGTTACCGCTCTTTCAGATGTTGAATCAGTAATTATGGGACACATATTATTATATGGTGTTCCCTGATCCCATTTTATTCCTCCCAGCAATGGACTTATTGCTGATGCGTAATTTGTTGTTCCCCTTGCGTTTAAAGATTGAGATGAGATAGCACTCGTTTCCGGCTGTTCTATTAATGCTTTTAATTCTTTCTGATAGAAACTAAGCCATGCTGCACAATTGGACGGTATAGTATTAATATTAAAACTACCACTGTCTGAATATCCAAGAATCTCTTTTGCCCTATCATCACCGGAGACAATAATGAAGCCACTATTCTCTCCAACATTAAAAACATAATAGTAAGCATTGGGCTCTGTCGAACGAGTAGCAATATTATCTGTACATGTGTATGCCAACTTTAATAATGAGCTGGTGGAATACATTCTCTTAATTGTACTCTGAGTTTTTTGTTTAAACGAATTAGCAATGGTTAGCGCCTCATTACTTGTTCTTGGCTTTGCTAAAATAGTTGCACTAAATACCAAAATGATGGATATTAATAATGCCGTTTTTTTCTTTAGTATTTTCATAAGTATACTATTGGATTTAGTAAAGTGATAGGAAACAGTGCTTTATGAATAACAACAAAACTATGAAAAAAGATAATGGAATCAGGCTTTTTATATAATTATATTTTATAAATTTTAATTGCAGGAATACATACTACTTTCAAGCAAAATATGTACATTTGCTAATGTAATAAAGTTAACCTGAAGCTAATGGCTTTTTAAATGAAAATGTTTTGTTTCTTATTGATAAATAAACAGTGGAGGCTTTACAAAAATTAAAGATAAAATGGTGTAAATGGGGCACTTATATTTAATAAAGCTGAACATTATAGGTGTTTTAGTTAATGTGCTTGATGCTATTTGGTATTTTGTCTAACTTCGCAGTCGTTTTTATCAAAGAGATTAAATTGTAATATGTAAGAGAGCTTATGGAAAATAAGATTTTATATATCATTATTCCACTTTTTATAGCTGGATTATTGATGTTAATATCAACTAGTTTTTAATGTGTAATTTGTTGAACACGTATTTATGAATAAAGTCTTTAAGTATCTGTTCTGTTTGTTTTTTATTGCTTTAGGCGCTCAGGCTAGCGCTCAACAAGTAAAGAAATCTGCAGAAACCAATGTTGCCACTGACGATAGAGGTTACATTGTTAAAGTTGGCGATATTGCTCCCGATTTTGAATTAACTCTTACCGATGGAAAGAAAGTAAAATTGTCTCAATTAAGAGGCAAAGTAGTAATGTTACAGTTTACTGCCAGCTGGTGTGGTGTATGCCGCAAAGAGATGCCTTTTATAGAAAGTGATATCTGGCAGAAAAATAAAGCAAATGGAAGTTTTGTTTTGATGGGTATTGATAGAGATGAACCATTGAAAACTGTTCTTGATTTTGCCGCTCAAACAAAAATAACTTATCCGCTGGGATTGGATCCCGGAGCTGATATCTTTGCAAAGTATGCAGATCGCAAAGCCGGAATTACCCGTAATGTTCTTATAGACAGAAGTGGTAAAATTGTGAAGCTAACTCGCTTGTATAATGAAGAAGAATTTGCCGGTTTGGTGAAGGAAATAGAAAATCAGTTGGCGAAATAAATAGAAAGAACATTCTTCTAATACCTGAACATTTATCAAGGTTTTCCTGAATAGAAATAAAGTAATAAGGCTATCTCAAAAAATGCAAATGCAAAATTGAGATAGCCTTATTTTTGTTTGTAACAGCTATTGAATGAATAGTCTTACCTCTGCTTTCTTTTTCTAGTAGAACAAAGTTAAAACAGAGGATATCTCCAAAGAAGTTACTGTCTGAAAGACATTTAATACTGAATTAATACTATAAAGAACCATCATTCCTTTTATGGAAAGATTGGGGTTACTTGCAATTCAGTAATATTTGTTTGGCAACGTCTCCGGTTACGTTTCGGCCTTCGCCGTATGCAACACCTATTTTATTAAAGCGCTCGGCTATCAGATTAATCGTTTCGTCACCGATGCCAACTTCTGTAAGTCGTGTAGCTAATCCCAATGAACGGAAAAAAGCTTCTGTTTTACTTATAGTTTCGTTTATACGCTCGCTTTCAGTACCTGATGTAATGCCAAGAACACGTTCACCGTATTGCAGAATCTTACTTTGTTTTTGCTCTTTCAAAGTAATCAAAGTGCCCGGATAAACAATAGCCAACGATGCACCGTGAGTAAGACCGTGAAGTGCAGTAAGTTCATGTCCAATCATGTGTGTAGCCCAATCTTGTGTTACCCCCATACTTATCATACTGTTTAAAGCCAGTGTAGCAGAAAGCATATAATCTGCCATAACATCATAATCATTCTGATTCTCTTTAATCTTTGGAGCTATTTCAATAACAGTTTGCAATACACCTTCGGCCCATCTGTCCATTATGCGTGATTGACCAGCTGTTGTCATGTATTGCTCGGCCACATGAACAAAAATATCAGCAAGTCCGCAAGCAATCTGATTGGCTGGCAAAGAATAAGTTACTTCCGGATCAAGAATAGAAAATTCAGGGAAAGTAGTTGAAAATGCATATTTCTCTTTTTTCTCTCTGCACGAAATAACAGAACCACAATTCATTTCAGATCCGGTAGCCGGAAGCGTCATTACCGAAGCGTAAGATATAGCAGTTTCTATTCTTCTTTGTAATACAATATCCCAAGGGTCGATACCCGGATTGGCAAGGGCAGACGCAATAAGTTTTGTTCCATCGAGTACAGAACCACCGCCTACTGCAAGTAAGAAATCAATCTCATTTTCTTTGCCCAAAGCTACAGCCTTACGTACTGTTTCAACTTCTGGGTTAGGTTCAATGCCCCAAAATTCAATGTAATTATGATTTTTAAGTGCAGCAATAACTTGTTCGTAAACTCCGTTGTGCTTTACGCTTCCTCCACCAAAGGTTATCATAACCTTTTTTTCAGTAGGAATAAGAGTTGAAAGCTGAGCAATTTCTCCTTTGCCAAATACTAATTTGGTAGGATTCTGAAATGTGAAATTGTACATACTATTTAATTTTTTATGGTTTATTATCTAATAAAATTAGTTTTTATTGCCGGTTCTTTTTCTGGTAATGCAATTCCGGCTTTTTTCCCTGCTTCAATACATTTAAGTAGCCAGGCCATATTTTTGCCAAGAGTGCGCATGGTTTGCAGTCCTTCAAGATCTTGTTTTACCTCTTCGGGAGTATTTCCATGCACCATATTCCAATATTGCGAAGAAACAATTGGCATATTGCTGATGGAAAAGTATTTGTTTAACTGGTCGAATGTAGCTGTGGCTCCACCTCGGCGACAACTGACCACAGCTGCAGCAGGTTTATTGGTAAAGTTGGACGTTTTACCATAAAATACTCTGTCCATAAACGATGTTATCATTCCTGAGGCAGATGCAAAATGTACCGGAGAACCAAATACATATCCATCAAAATTCTCAGCTTTTTCCAGGAAGTAATTAACTACATCGTCAATACAGCATCTTCCTGTCTCTTTACAGGTATTGCAGGCTAAGCATCCCGAAATTGGTTTTGTGCCGATGTGCATAATTTCGGTCTTAATACCATTTCTCTCTAAAGCCGCAGCGACTTCTTCCAGCGCTGTGTAAGTGCAGCCATGCTTGTGCGGACTGCCGTTTACTAATAATACTTTCATTAGCCAATCACTTTATTTGATTTTATAAAAACTGTATATTCTTTAAATAATAATCATCTAAAGAGGCGTTTTCCCTAAATTATTTTAGATACAAACTTACATAATAATCTCGATTTATAAGCGTGCTAAATAAAAATATGGCTTTTATTTATAGAGGAAATATATGTATTTATAAGCAAGTATAGATTACTTGCCCATAAATACATTTCTGAATAAGGATTATAATAGTTCTGCTTTGTATCCAGCCTTTTCTATCTGATGGATAATTTCGCCGGCTTCTTTATCTGTCTCCACTGTCAGAACTTTATCTTTTGAAGAAAGATCAAAAGACCATTGTTCTGGTTTCACTATTTCGTTCAGACTTTTGCCAATGGTGGCAACACATCCGCTGCACATGGCACTTGTTTTAAATTTCAATGTTTTCATTTTGTTTCTGTTATTTAATAATGGCGGTACTTATTTATCGGTTTTCTTTTCAGTTGTATCCGGTACCAGCACTGCTGTACATTTTACTTTTTCAAAAGATTTAATGAGCTTTTCAGGAGTGTTCTTTTCGGCATCATATTTAATTATTACAATGCGGCTGGGTACATCCGTCTTTATCTCCTTAACACCTTTTTCAAACCGAAGCATATTGGTAATCTTTGCTTCGTGAATCTCACACATCATATCCTCTACTTTGAGAGTTAAACTTTTGATCTCTTTTGCTGAAACAGTATTTATCGCAAAAAAGATTGCAAAAACTGAAAGAATTAATTTTGTTTTCATAATCAATGGTTTTTTAGTTAAATATCTTTTGGTAAATTAAATCGAACTCCTAAATAGTATTTGGCTCCATGTTGCACGGGACCCCATATCATTGTTGAATCGAAATTGTTTCCGTAAGGATTTGAAGCATCAATAATTGGGCTCTTTTGTGTAAAGCCTGTCAGATTCTCTGCTCCCAGATAAATGGAACCAAAACGGAAGAAACGAGTTATTTGAGCGCTTAGCTGTGGGAAACCCTTATAACGGTTGCCCCATGAAAGTGAACCATCCTCGTTAGTATAAGGTGTAGGCATCCGTCCACCGCCATTCAGCTGAAGGGTGGTATCAAACTGCCAGATTTTTAATGGTGTTTGATAAGAGGCTGTAATCAAACCTTTATATTTTCCTGTCAGCGGCTTTTCTCTAAGAATACCATTATAAGTGGTTTTCGCATCAGTCATTCTATAAGCAGCAGTAAGCGTGAAACCTTTAAAGAAAGGGTAGGAGGCTTCTATCTGGAAGTTTTTCGCATACGATTCTCCGTTAAGGTTATAGAAGCTAACCGCATGAGGGTCACTATCCATATCCGTTACTACCTGCTTAGTAAATTCAGTATAATAATATTCTGTGTTAATGTTTAGTGTCTTTCCGGCTATTGGCAGATAGAAAGAAGCGCTTGCTCCATAGTTCCATGCCTCTTCCTGATCCAGATTATCTGCAATGTTCACACTACGACTACTGGCCAGCAAGAAATTATTCTCGGCCAACACATGAGGAGCGCGGTATCCTTTTCCAGCAGATGCACGGAGGTTTACATACTCATTCATATTATACTTTATATGAGCACGCGGAGTTAAAAAGAATCCATATTGACTGCTGTAATCACCTCTTAAACCAGCCATGAAAGTCCACTTATCCGATGGCTTATAGGTATATTGCGCATAAGCCCCCGATACCGCTTCTTTAATAAAATCATCTGTTTTACTTTGATTTATATTATGTGTAAGTCGGTAACTCTGATCGTAAGAATCATAATTAAGGCTCAATCCGGTTGATAGATTGTGCTTTGAAGTAAAATCAGTCTCAAATAACAAAGAAGCGTATCCGTTATTCTGATTCACATCATACAGTTTCCTGCCAAAATAAGAATCCTGATTGTGCACGCTTCCCGAGAGAATCAATGCAATACTGCTATTTTTCTCGGGATTGAGAATAAAAGCATTCTTGGCAAATAGTTCCACTCTGTCTGTGTTGATTCCAATGCGGTACGGATTGTCCATATCGTGCATCTGTCCGCTAGCCCTTTTCTCGCTAAGCCCCTTAATACCTGCGTGAAACATATAGTTACCCTTGTGATATTCCCAGCGATTTTGCAGATTATATTGCTTCATGGAAGGAGAATCGCTAAACCCGTCGTGATTGTCGTCCTGCTCATCGGTTTCGTTTTCATAATGAGCAAAGACCATTGTGCTGAGGTTCTTGTTCAGCAACACTGAGGCATCGGCATTAGCTTCAAAGCGTCCCATTGAATTTCCGTAGAGATTTGCAGAAACAATATCAGCAGTCTGTGGCTTTTTATATTCCACATTAATTTGTCCGGTAATGGCTTCGTAGCCGTTCTTTACGGAAGAGGTACCTTTAGAAACCTGAATACTCTGCATCCATGGGCCAGGAATGTATCCCAGTCCGTAAGGAGATGCAGCCCCACGGAAATTAGGAATATTTTCCGTTAGCATCTGTACATAAGTACCCGATAATCCAAGAAGTTTAATCTGTCTTGCACCTGTTGCTGCATCGCTGTAAGATACATCAACCGAAGGGTTTGTTTCAAAACTTTCCCCGAGGTTACAGCATGCCGCCCGAAGTAGCTCCGTAGAGCTAATAGTTTGTGAATTTAAAACACCGGCTCTGTTTTGTATCAGTCCCATTTTTCTGCCCGTAACCTGCACCTCTTTCAGCTCAATGCCCGGTTTCAGTTTTATATCTAAAGGCAGTTTTGTTTGCGAATTTATGGCAAGTGTTACCGGCTCATAACCAATAAAACTCACGGTTAGTTCTTTACTTCCCTTATGGGGTTTAATTTCAAATTTACCGTCAACATCAGTAGTTGTTCCAACGGTAGAGTTTTTCCACGTAACACTTGCTCCGATAACACGTTCTCCGTCAGTATCGAAGACAGTGCCGGTTACCAATTGCTGCGCATAACTGCCCGTGGCCATAAAGACCAGAAGCAATGCAATATATTTTTTCATTATTATTTGTGCACTTAATGATTATTAATTGTATAAGTTCTCAACTGCCACAGTAAACCATGACAGCACGAAACGTTATACTAAATCACTAAGACACAATACAGACTGAGATAATGCCGCGAAGAATCAGGACCAGGCGGACGGCCATAGTCGTTATTCAGTGCAATCTCCGGCAGAGGTTGTTGATAGGAGTAGGGAGAAAGAACTTCTGCAACAAGATTCAGTAAAGGATTAACAGTGAGAGAAGTTGCCTTTTCAAAGTTTCCAACTTTTAGAATCGTGGTTTTGCAGCAGCTATGATTATTATCATTATCATTGCAACAAGACATTTTCATCTCTTTCTGCTGTTGGCAACAGCAGTTTATCAACGGTACGCCTGCGCCGATATAGACAAAAGCAAGTACCAGAAAATAGATGAATGTATGTTTAATATGTCTCATTACACTATTCAATGTGATACAAATATAGCAGCACTTTCATTGAATTGATTTTTCTCTTAACTTCTTTTATTTTTTTGCTTATACTGTTTTAATTTTCCGGTTACATTCTAATTGCTTTATTATCAGTGTTTAAAATTGAATGGAGAATAAGCTTATATATAAATCTATTTTGCAGAGATATTACAATTCTATTAAGAAAAAGCGATGGGCAATGCCTGCTAAATTATTGGTGAATAAATTAAATTTATTGGCGGTAGAATTTTATTTATTCACCAATAAATAAAAAAATAACCTGTTACATTTTTAAATGCAGCAGGTTATTCTAAAACATTAAAAACAATACATTTCTTTTCCTACTATTACTTCCCAATAAAGAGCGGGGAATTATAAGCTTTATTTGGATTTTACTTCATTTTCCAATGGCTTTCCATCAATAAAATCCTGCATGTTCTGAAGTGTTGTACTGGCAATATTTGCTAATGCTTCCTGAGTAAAGAATGCCTGATGCGAAGTAACAATTACATTATTAAAGGAGAGTAAACGTGCCAATACATCATCATCAATAATCTTATCCGATTTATCTTCGTAGAAGTACTCACTTTCTTCCTCGTATACATCAAGCCCCGCTGCACCAATCTTTTTGTTTTTCAACCCTTCGATCAACGCATTGGTATGAATAAGCTGACCGCGTCCGGTATTTATAATCATCACACCATCTTTCATCTTACTGATAGAGTAATCGTTAATCAGGTATTTAGTCTGATCCGTAAGCGGACAGTGCAAAGAAATAATATCCGAATTGTGATAAAGCTCATCCATTGTGGTGTAAACAACATCGTTTTCGCGTGCAAAATTATAATCAGGGTAAAGGTCGTAGGCAAGAATGTTCATGCCAAAGCCCTTTAATATATGAATCAGAATCTTGGCAATTTTTCCGGTTCCTATAATACCAGCTGTTTTTCCGTGCATATCAAACCCCATCAGGCCATTCAATGCAAAGTTGCCATCACGTGTGCGCAAGTATGCACGGTGAGTTTTTCTGTTCAGTGCCATCATTAGTGCCACGGCATGCTCTGCCACAGCATAAGGTGAGTAAGCCGGAACACGAACTACCGCTATTTTTCCTTGTGCGGCCGAAAGATCTACGTTGTTGAATCCCGCGCATCGTAAAGCGATTAACTTCACTCCATTCTCGGCCAGGGCATCAATAATTTCAGCATCGGCAATATCGTTAACAAAGATACATACAGCATCGGCATCCTTAGTAAGGATTACATTGTTTCCGTTGAGATGACCTTTGAAGTATTTAATTTCGAAATTGTACTTCTCATTAATCTTATTAAAAGATTCTTCGTCATAAGACTTGGTATCGAAAAAAGCAATTCTGTATTTCTTCATATTCTGTCTTTTTTTTGAGATTAATAAACAAGCAAGAGTTGGGAAGAAAAGTTCAGTTCTCTCAGCTCTTTTGTGCTTTTAAAATTTGCAATAAATTTAATCAAAAAACAGGAAAAATTGCATTTGCCGACATCTTTTTTACATCAATACTATTTTCTTAATCACATTTTGAGCTCCGAAATTAATATGTACCATATAAACACCTTTAGCAATTGATGAGGCTGGAATTTTTATTGCTTTGCTTCCGCTTGTCTCACGCTGTTTACAAATAACTTTCCCTTCAATGCTGATTAACGATACTTCTATATCTGAATAACTATCGGGAAATTCAATCTGAATAGATTTATCCGGTGAACAGTAGAAAGCCTTAACCTGATTGTTTAGTTGGTTTGTTTCAATGGCAGTGGAACTTGAGGTTAAGGTTACATCGGCAGAATCCTCAAATTTAAAGCCTCTGAAAGTTACATCCAGAGTGACGGTTGTTTGGGTGTTAAGTGGAAGCTCATTGGCCGTAAGATTAATGGTTCTGCTGCTACCTATAACTTTGCCGTTGGCCATCCATTGATAACTGTCATAATTCATTCCGGCATCCAGAGTAACAGCGTTCTCCTTACCAACGATTGTTTTTTCGGTGAAGCATTTACCTAAATCTGCTCCGAAATAAAATCCGGGCTGAGTTGGCTGATTATACGCTACGTTTTGTGTGGCAACACTAATGCGATATACCGGATCTTCAAGAAAGGTATGAAAGCGGTAATTGGTTTCTTCGGTAGATACATATAACCTTAAGGCTTTATTGTCCAGTGTTCTTAACAAAACTTCTTCTCTCCAGTCACCTAATATGTCGGCTGCCAGACAAGGGGTGGCTTTTGTGCTGTTGTTCGATGAACATTCACTGGCATTTAGCAAAGTAGTTTTTCCACCGGTGGAATAGTTATATTTGGTAACCCCAACACCATCTTCCAGCTCACGTAATAAATCGCCATCCCACCAGGCAGCCATGTTTGATGATACACTACCAGTGGAGCTGTTAACCACTTCTCCCTTGATATTTCTTATACCACCGGATCTTGACGACCACATTTCAACTCCTTTATGATTGGGATCAATATCTGCAGCCATACAACGTCCCACATCATCGGTACTCTTTACCTGAAAAATTATATTTCCGGTTTTTGTGTCTCTGAACGTTGAACCGTCAACTTTATTTTCGTGGCATGACCATAACTGTAATCCTCCATCGGCAGGGTCGAATACAGTCATGTGCAAAGCATCACCATGTCCCAGTCCGGTTGTATAAAGTCCTTTGCCATTGTCGTCAATGGTGCACGAACCATATACTATTTCATCTTTTCCGTCTCCGTCAACATCGCCTACCCGTAAGCTATGATAACCTTGTCCCGCATACCCGCTGTTGCCGTAATCCTTTGAATCGAAATTCCATTTCTCAGTTAGTTCACCGTTTTGCCAGTCGTAAGCTACAAGAACAGAGCGAGTGTAATATCCGCGACACATAACTACACTGGGATGAATGCCGTCAAGATAAGCAATGCATGCCAGGAAACGGTCTACCCGGTTACCGTAATCATCGCCCCACATAGATTTCATTTCAGTAGCATTGGTTGCGCCTCTTGCAGGCTTGTAGTCTATCGTCTTCATTGCTGCACCGGTTTGCCCGTTAAAAACAGTCAGATATTCCGGTCCGGCAAGTATCATTCCTATTCTGGTATATCCATTTGCCGGAGTTAATGTGCGATAATCTGCATTAGCATCACCAATAACAGCTCCTGTACCATCAATAGTGCTATCGGCTGTTTTCATTACAACCTCAGCTTTCCCGTCCGAATCAAGATCATATACCATAAATTGGGTATAGTGAGCGCCGGCACGGATATTCTTACCCAAATCAATTCGCCAGAGTTTGGTTCCGTTCAGCTTGTAACAGTCAACAAATACATTTCCTGTGTACCCGGCCTGAGAATTATCTTTTGAATTAGATGGATCCCATTTAAGGATAATTTCATATTCTCCATCTCCGTCTACATCGCCAACGCTTGCATCATTCGGAGAATAGTTGTAACTCACATTATCCGGAGTAGTTCCGCCTACCGGCAAATCCACAGGTATATTTATATATCCGGTGGGTGCATTCTCGGGTAAAGTATAAGTAGCACTTGAATTTGCCGTTTCAACACCATCAATTAAAGGTGTTACGGTATAAGTACAACTGCTGGTTGAGGCTATTGTATCTACATAACAAGTCTTATTTGCTATTGGTGCCTTATTGATTTTTGTTCCGTTCCGGTATATATTGAAGGTAGAACTAATGGGATCGGAGGAAAGATAACGCCAACAAACAAATACGTTTTCACTGTTTTTACGCACTGCCACCACTCCGCGACCTATTTTTTCCTTTTTCATCTGGCTGAGATTGTAATTAGTCTGAGCTATAGATTGGAAGGGGATTCCAAATAAAGTGAATAATAATAAAAGTGTAAGGATGTTCTTTTTCATAGTAGTATATAAAGTCTAGATTCGGTTTCTATTTATTATGTGTACAAAGATTATGTTTTGCATTGAAAATAAGGATGTTATTTTGTTCAAATGCATGGAAAAATTGTTTGATTAGCACATAAATTCAATATAAACCGATAATAATTATTCTTTATGCTACAAAGTGTTGAAAGAAGACGCGTTTGACTTAGAGGAGTGGGGCATAAAAAGATAAAGAACAATCCAGATACTATTTATTTGTTAAAATAGCATCTGGATTGTCCTTTATTTCTGAATTACTACGGGAATGAATACCAGTAATTGTATATTCTGGATTTACATAGGATGATTGAGCGATCTTCCACTAAGAAATGCTGCAAAATCTTTTTTGTATGTGTCACTTATTGGTATGTATGTTTTGCCAAAAACGATACGGTTACGATCAATTACTTTAATTTTTTCTATCTGTACAATATACGAACGATGTACCCGCATAAAGCGTCCTGATGGAAGGAGCTCTTCCATAGACTTCATACTCATCAGAGAAAGGATTGGCTTCGGCTCATCTTCTGTATAAATCTTTATGTAATCTTTTAATCCTTCTATATAAAGAATATGCGCCAGTTTAATCTGAATCAGCTTATAATCGCTTTTTACAAAGATGCTGTCTATTTCTTCTTTTTCAGGAGCTGCAGTTGGTGTTGCAGGTGCAACATTGGCAACAGGCTCTGCAACAAGAGGAGAAGGGCGACGAACAATCTCGAACCAGCGCAGTGCTTTATTGGCTGCTTGCAGAAAGTCAAGATAACTAATAGGCTTTAGCAGATAGTCGAGAGCGTTTACTTTATAACTATCTAAAGCATATTGATTAAAAGCTGTGGTAAATATAATGCGCGTTTTTTCAGGAACCATTTTAGAGAAGTCGAGTCCGTTGAGTCCCGGCATCTGAATATCCAGGAACAGGAGATCAACATCATTGCTTTGAAGTTCATGCATTGCTTGTAACGCTCCTAGATACTTACCTGTAAGCTTTAAAAATGGAGTCTTGAGCACGTAGCTTTCCAGAAGATCTAAAGCTAAAGGTTCATCGTCAATAATACAACAATTCAGAATCATAGTTTAGTTTATTTAGTCGTTATATTGTCACTATTACTTATTACTAAATGAGATATATATACGTTATCTTTTATGCCTTTCTCCCATTTGTAATGTTCGGGATAGAGCAATTCGAGACGTTTCTGCAAAGATTCCAGTCCTATGCCCGAACCGCTTTTATCGTGCTCGCTTTTAGGAAAGAAACTATTTTCAATGTGGCATACTATAGAGCCGTCTAATTGTTCTTCCAGACTTATATTTATAAATGAAGGAACGCTGTAACTTACGCCGTGTTTAAAAGCATTCTCTATAAGTGATATAAAGAGTAAGGGAGCTACTTTGGTATCTGTGCCGTTTAGCGTATGCATCTTTACGTCGATCTTAATATTGTCCGACAAGCGGATTTTCATCAGCTCAATATAGTTTTGCATAAACTCTACTTCTTTTCTCAGAGATACATAAGTCTGATTGTTATCATAGAGCACATATCTTAGCAACTTACTTAAATCTTGCACGGCTTGCTGAGCTTTTTCCGGAGAAAAAGCAATCAGGGCATAAATGTTGTTCAGTGTATTAAGCAGGAAATGTGGGTTTAGCTGATCCTTAAGATTCTTAAGTTCAGCTTCTGTCATGCTCTTTTCTGCTTCTGCTTTACTCTTTTCAGCTTCCGCCTTACTTTTTTCTGCTTCGCGCAAAGCTGTTTCCGATTCTGTCCAGCGCGAACTCATCTTTATGGATAAGCTTAATACTACGGTTAGCATAAGCGAGAACATATCACGGGCAAAGAAAATCCAGTTAGATCTGGGGAAATTGCCGGGATGAAGTTCTTCCACTACCTTGCTAACAGGTGGAGGAGGAACGTCAATACCAGACGGGAAATTGATTTCTTGCCAGAAATGAAGTCCTATACTCATAATAATTACCAGAAATATATTTATTATGATATAGCGCTTTGTAAGGTTCTTAAAGAAAAAGTTAGGAATTAAATAGAGATAGTTTATATAAAACACAACCAGCAATGACAAGGGTACCATTGTATGCCTAAGGTACTCTTGCCAATTAATATTGTTGCTTCCTAACTTATTAGTAAAAAAGAAAGGAAACCCAAATAATATACCCCATCCAATTATATGGATAACTAATTCCAGGGGACGCTGATTATTGATTTGCTGCTTCATAATAGTTGCAAATATAATAAAATGAAGCTCTTTTCTTTGCTTTTTTAGCTAAATTATTCATACCTGATTGCTTCAATCGGATCTAGATCTGCAGCTTTCTTTGCAGGGTACCATCCAAAGAATATACCTGTAATAGTACATACACCGAAGGATAAGAAAACACTCCATGGTTGTATGTAGATAGGCCAACTTGCAAGAAACTTCACTCCATAAGATGTTCCAACGCCTATTATTACTCCGATAATGCCTCCGGTAATACTGATAAGGACAGCTTCTATCAGGAACTGACTCAGAATGTCAATGCCTCTTGCACCAACACTCATTCTCAAACCAATTTCGCGGGTGCGTTCTGTTACACTGACATACATGATATTCATGATACCAATACCACCAACAACTAATGAAATACCGGCAATACATGCTAATAAAATAGTCATAAGGTCAGTAGTAGAACTCAACATTGTGCTGAGTTCTTTCTGACTGCGGACGTTGAAATCATCTTCGTCTGCATCTTTGAGCTTGTGGTTGTGACGAATAATTGATGTAATTTCCTTTGTCGCATTGTCTGTCATATCTTCTGTCAGGGCCGAGCAATATATTCCTTGCAAATGTGTTATGGCCAGAACTCTTTTTTGTATAGTTGTGTATGGTGATAAAACTACGGCATCCTGGTCTTGCCCCATGCTATTGTATCCTTTACTTTTCAAAACTCCGATTACTTTAAACGGAATTTTATTGAAACGAATCACTTTACCAACGGGGTCTTCTCCACCGGTAAAAAGATTGTCGGCAATTGTTTTACCTATCAAGCATACTTTTGCCGATGCCTGAATGTCATGCAGAGTAAAAGTTTCACCGCTTTCTACTGTTAGCTGACGAATTTTAAGATAATCTTCTCCTACACCCGAGATAGAGCTTGGATAATTGTTTGCGCCGTAAATAAACTGTCCGCTGCTGCTTACAACCGGTGATACGCCTGCCAGATACTTACATTCGTTGACCAAAGATTTGTAATCTTCAAGTTTCAACGTTTGCATGTCGCTTGCTCCTTGACGAACACCACCACGTTCCATGTTTCCCGGCATAATCATAATCATATTACTTCCCATTTCCGAAATCTGGCTTTGAATACTTTTTTTGGAGCCTTGTCCGATGGCAAGCATGGTGATAACAGATGCCACACCAATAATGATTCCCAGCATCGTTAGAAATGTTCTGAACTTATTATTGTTCAGAGCCTTTAGCGCTATTTTAAATAAATTGGTTCCGTTCATTTTTTATTCTTTTTCAATGGGCAAAGCATCTAGTGCTTCTTTGGCGGATAATACCTTTTCATTAATTCTATCCTCCACAACATGACCGTCTCTCAAAATAATATTCCGACTGCAGAATTGTGCAATTTCAGGATTATGAGTAACGAAAATAATAGTTCTTCCAGCTTTGTGAAGTTCCTGGAAGAGCACCAATATCTCAAATGATGTACGAGTGTCCAGATTACCAGTAGCTTCATCGGCCAGGATAATTACCGGATCGTTTACCAATGCGCGGGCAATGGCAACTCTTTGCATCTGTCCACCAGACATCTGATTACTCTTGTGCTGCAACCGATCACCCAATCCAACTTTTATAAGTGCCTGGATTGCTTTTTCTTTTCGTTTAGCAGCTGATACTCCTGGATTATACATCAAAGGCAATTCTACATTCTCTATGGCAGTTGTTTTGGGTAACAGGTTATAGCTTTGGAATACAAAACCAATTTTACGGTTACGCAGAACTGCTCGTTCGGCTTTTTCCATATCCCGCACCTTTACCCCATCAAGCAGGTATTCTCCGGAAGTTGGTGTGTCAAGGCAACCCAGCAAATTCAGAAGGGTTGACTTCCCTGAACCACTGGTTCCCATGATGGTAACGAATTCACCTTCGTAGATGGAGAATGATACTCCTCTTAGGGCATGTACCGTTTCCTCTCCGACAATAAATTCCCGCTTGATGTTATTTAATTCAATTATGGGTTCTTTATTCATCTTTGCTATTTGTTTTTGTTAGCTCCGGGGCGTTGCGGCATAAATGGCGAGCTTTCACTTTTTTGTTCTTCACCCTTAGCAGCCTGCGTTGTTTGTCCCGGCATTTGTCCTGCGGTGGCTCCTGTAACAATTTCTTGTCCAGACTGAATACCTGATATAATTTCTGTTAGTGTACCATTAGTGATTCCAATTTCTACAGGAATAGCTGTGAATGTTTTTCCCTCACGTTTCCACAATACTTTGTGGGTCGCATCTTCCTTTATATTTCCAGCTTTTACAACTTTATCTTCGTTGCCTATAACTGTAGGATCCGGAGTAAAGCGTAATGCTTTCGAAGGAACACTTAATACACCGTTTTTCTCTAACGTATAGATTGTTATGTTAGCAGTCAATCCTGGTTTAAGTTTTAAATCAGGATTGGGCGCACTGATTACAACTTCATAAGTTACTACATTGTTTGTTGTTGTAGCTTCCTGACGAACCTCGGTAACTTCTCCTTCGAATGTATCGTCCGGGTAAGCATCAACAGTAAAGCTCACGCGCTGTCCAACTTTTACATTACCTATATCAGCTTCGTCAACATTAGCAATTACTCTCATCTTTTTCAGATCATTGGCGATAATGAACAGAGTTGGAGTACTAAAGCTTGCAGCCACTGTTTGTCCGGCTTCAACGGAACGTGAAAGAATAACTCCGTCAATGGGAGAGTAGATGGTTGCATATCCTATATTTGTTTGCGCTTTCTGGTAATCATTCTTACTGATGTCGTATGAATTCTTAGCTTTCTGATAATTGTAATATGCTGTTTCATAATCAGTGTCGCTTACCAGATTCTTTTCGTGTAAAGTTTTGGCACGTGTGTAATTCTTTAGTTGATATTCATATTCAGTTTTGCACGAAGCCATATTGCTTCTTTTAGATGCAAGCTCTGACTGCAACGTCTTTTTGTCTAATTCAGCAAGAACCTGTCCTTTCTTTACTACTGAATTATAGTCCACAAAAAGTTTATCTACGATACCTGATACCTGAGTTCCGACTTCTACCTGAGTAACTGGTTCTACTGTTCCGGTTGCTGTAACTGTATTGCTGATATTCTCATTAGAGACTTTAGCTGTTTCGTAAGCTACTTTATTCTCCTTAGCTGGTCCACAGAACATCCATACGGCAATTCCAATAACAAGAATTCCTGTAAAAGATGTGATGATTATTTTCTTTTTCTTGTTCATATGCTGATTTTTTAATTATTCAATGATAATTCTTCTCCCTGATAGAAGTTTAATAGTTTGGTATTGAGTATGGTCATATATTTGGCCTGCAAAACTTCTTGTTGAGCACTAAGTAGGTTATTCTTCTCGGTCAGTAGTTCTACAGTATTTTTCATACCCAGATTAAATTGTTCGCTAACTAATTCATAGCTGGTTTGAGTGGATTGTAGTTTTTCCTTTGCAGCCTTGAATTTAGTCTGAGAAGAAACTGCATCAAGATAAATAGTCTCAATTGTTTTAAAAAGAGTCTTTTGTTCGTCGAGTTCACTTAACTCACTGGTTAATACTTTTAATTTAGCTTTTTGAACAGCACTTTTTGTCTGGCGGTTATTAAAAATGGGAACACTGATTGAAAGTCCTATCGAATTATTCCATCCGTTTTTAACCTGTTCACCAAATGTAAAGTCGGTTCCGGTTGTGTGACTTGTTCCTATGCCTGCACTCAAGCTAAGAGTTGGCATATATCCAGCTTTTGCAATATCAACATTTAGATTAGCAGTCTTTGTGCTTAATTTACTGCTTTCAATTTCTGGCATAATAGTTAGTGCTGTGCTATAAACCTGCATTTTATTCGGTAATGGAAGCAAAGCTGAATTATTATCTAATTCGGGAAGAACAAGATCCATTTCTTCGTTTCCATCTAATTCCAATAATTGCTTTAATTGTAACTTGTAATCATTTAAAGTAGTTTCTGATAGCACTAGCTGATATTTGTCTGTGCTGTATTGAGATTCCAGTTGAGCCAGATCGGCTTTAGATATGGAACCAGCTTTAAGCATTTCTTTGGCACGATTTAATTGGGCTAACGAAACATCAACAGTGCTTTGGTTCGTTTTTACAGATTCATAAGCATACAGAATCTGGATATAATTCTGTGTAATAGCTATCTGGATGTTATTTTCAGCTTGATCAATAGCTAATTCCTGAATACGTTCCTGAATGCCCGATTGAGTGATAGTCTTTGTACGCTTACCTCCATCGTAAACAGTTAATGAGGAGTTAAGTCCATAATTCCCGTTGTAACTGCTTCTATTCCCAGTTCCGGTATTGTTAAGCGGAGTAGTTACAAGACTGTGACTACTTGAAAAGGATAGAGAAGGAAACATCGCTGCACGGGCAGTTTTTGTATCTTCCTTGCTCTCATCAAAAGCTATCTTGCTTTTCTTGATTTGAATGTTTTGCTCCATTGCATATTTTATGCAAGTAGCCAAATCCCATTTTTTTTGTTGTTCTTGCGAAAATATTATCTGCGAAACGAACAAAAAAAGAAAAAACATTATAAATTTACATTTATTCATAATTAAACTCATTAGTGATGAGCAAATGTATGGGCGGGTTTTAAAAAATGAAATAAATATCTACAAATGAGGCGATTATCTTGACGGATGCTTTATTTTTATCGATTATTTACCATTATGTATTGTGTTAAATTAGCTATGATATGGTTAAAAGAAACTTTATAGTTCGCATATTTTACTTTTATTTGGAGGGTTTTCGCTCTATGACTTTAGGAAAAACTTTGTGGACAATTATAATAATCAAGCTTTTCATCTTGTTTTTTATTTTAAAAATGTTTTTCTTTCCAAACTTTCTTGGAAAGCAAAAAACAGAAGAGCAGAAACAAAATTATGTGGGAAATGAATTAATAAATAGGGCACGACCTTAAAAAATTATGTAATATGATAGAAAGTATAGACGTCTCTTTAATTGATTGGTCGAGAGCGCAGTTTGCTCTTACCGCTATGTATCACTGGCTTTTTGTTCCGCTTACACTTGGATTAGCGGTAATTATGGCCATTATGGAAACCTTGTATTATAAAACAGGTAAGGAGTTCTGGCAAAAGACTGCTAAGTTTTGGATGAAACTGTTTGGTATCAATTTTGCGATTGGTGTGGCAACCGGCATAATCCTTGAATTTGAATTTGGTACCAATTGGAGTAACTATTCCTGGTTTGTGGGAGACATTTTTGGTGCTCCGTTAGCTATTGAAGGTATATTAGCCTTTTTTATGGAGTCTACCTTTATTGCCGTGATGTTCTTTGGATGGAATAAGGTAAGTAAAGGCTTTCACTTAGCTTCTACCTGGCTTACCGGAATTGGAGCAACTCTTTCTGCCTGGTGGATTCTGGTTGCAAATGCATGGATGCAGAATCCTGTAGGTATGACATTTAATCCGGATACGGTTCGTAATGAAATGATGGATTTCATTGCAGTAGCCTTTTCTCCGGTAGCTCTCAGTAAATTTCTTCACAGTGTACTTTCAGGCTGGATATTGGGAGCGATTTTTGTGGTTGGCATCAGTGCATGGTTTCTGCTGAAGAAGCGTCATCATGAATTTGCTATTGCCAGTATGAAAATTGGTGCAATTGTTGGCTTGGTTGCTTCTTTACTTGTTGCCTGGACAGGAGATAGTTCTGCTTATCTGGTGGCACAAACTCAGCCAATGAAGCTGGCGGCTATGGAAGGTTTCTATGAAGGACAAAATGGAGCTCCTCTTGTTGCGGCTGGAGTGCTAAATCCTGATAAGGAAAGATATAATGATGGTATACGACCTTTCATTGTTGATGTAAAAATGCCCAAGATTCTTTCTTTTCTGGCTACCAGAGATTTGAATGCTTATGTTCCCGGCATAAAGAATATTATAGAGGGGGGATATAAATTAAACGATGGAACAACAGCTATCCCTGCTGCTGATAAGATTGCTATGGGTAAAACGGCAATTTCTGCCTTAGGTGCATATCGGGCAGCCATGAAAGCAGGAAATAAAGAAGACGCAATGTTTTGCCGTAAGATACTAAAAGATAATATACAGTACTTCGGATATGGATATATTAAGGATGTGAATGAACTGATTCCTAATGTAACGCTTACGTTCTATGCATTTCGAATTATGGTGATACTGGGCGGCTATTTTATACTATTCTTTGCATTGGTTCTTTTCTTTGCATATAGAAAAAATCTGGCTGAAATGAAATGGATGCATTGGATTGCTATACTTACCATTCCTTTGGGATATATTGCCGGACAAGCGGGATGGGTAGTTGCCGAGGTTGGTCGTCAGCCATGGGCTATTCAGGATATGCTTCCTACGTCTGCTTCAATATCCAAACTGGATGTTGGTTCGGTGCAGACAACCTTCTTTATATTCCTGTTCCTGTTTACTGTAATGCTGATTGCAGAAATAGGTATTATGCTTAAGGAAATTAAAAAAGGTCCCGAGGCTTGATGAAGTTTTATTAAAACAGATAAATAATAGGAGAATATTATGAATACAACTTATATATTTTTGCAGCAATATTGGTGGTTTATCATCTCTCTTTTGGGAGCATTGCTGGTCTTTCTGCTTTTTGTTCAGGGAGGTAATTCGTTACTGTTTCAAGTTGCTAAAACGGATGAACAACGAAAGCTACTGGTAAATTCAACCGGGCGCAAATGGGAGTTTACTTTTACTACACTGGTTACTTTCGGTGGAGCATTCTTTGCTTCGTTTCCTTTATTTTATAGTACCAGCTTTGGCGGAGCCTATTGGCTATGGATGATTATCCTTTTCAGCTTTATTTTGCAGGCTGTTTCTTATGAGTTTCAGTCTAAAGCTGGAAACTTACTTGGAAAAAAGACTTATCAGATATTTCTTGTGATAAATGGAGTAGTAGGTCCTGTGCTTTTAGGTGGAGCTGTAGCTACATTCTTTACCGGATCTAACTTCTATATCAATAAAGATAATATGGCCGATCAGCTGATGCCGGTTATCTCTTCCTGGGCTAATGGTTCTCATGGACTGGATGCATTACTTAATCTGTGGAATGTATGCCTTGGCTTGGCTGTGTTTTTCCTTGCCCGTGTTTTAGGTTTGCTATATTTTACCAATAATATAGATGATAAGGAATTAAATCCAAGGTTTCATAAGGCATTACTTCCCAATGCTCTTTTGTTTTTGGTATTCTTCCTTGCTTTTGCTGTTTATGTTTTGCTGAAGGATGGCTTTGCTGTTAATTCGCAAACAAGAATGATTGTGATGGAACCACATAAATATCTGACTAACTTTATTGAGTTGCCGGCTGTACTTATCTCTTTTCTAGCAGGGGTTGTTCTGGTTCTTTTTGGAATTATTAAATCCTTTTTTGATAGTAAATTTAAGAGTGGAATATGGTTTACTGGTGTTGGTACGGTGTTGACCGTTTTGGCTTTATTTCTTTGTGCCGGACTAAATAACACTGCTTACTATCCTTCGAATGCCGATTTGCAGAGCTCTCTGACTTTAGCAAATAGTTCTTCGAGTCTTTTCACATTGAAAACTATGGCTTTCGTCTCAATTTTAGTGCCATTCGTCGTAGCATATATATTTTATGCATGGCGTGCCATTGATAATAAGAAGATCGATTCTCAGGAATTGAAAGAAGAAGATCACTCTTATTGATAGAAGAGCTTGTTTTTACGTAATTTTTGCGATTATATTATATACAGAGGCTATGAATAAAGTTTGTAGCCTCTTTTTTATGGGGGGAAAGATATAAAAAAGGATACTTGAGTTATATGCAAAAAAAAGGAGTCACGCCTGACTCCAACCTTTGTTAACCTTAAATCTAATACTATGAAAAACACACTGCAAATATACGGCTTTTTGCTATATCTCCAAATGTTTTCATAAGAAATGTATGTTCTATAACATGAATTAATATTTTGATGTTCTAAATGTTTAATTATGCAAAAGGATTGAGTAAAGTGAGTACTAAGTTTTTTAGCTTATAGATTCTTGATGAAAAAGAGCATCGTATACTCTCCTTTAAAACATGTGGAGGTGAATCATTCGGTTTCTCAACTGCAACAACCAGTTCTATTCTTCTCATCTATAAAACGTGTAGAAGTGAATTATTAGGTTTACATCTGCACCTCCAACTCTAATCTTTTCTCTTTTAAAATGAGCAAAGGCGTATTGTTAGCTTTTCTACTGCAACAACCAGTTCTATTCTTCTCATCTATAAAACGTGTAGAAGTGAATTATTAGGTTTACATCTGCACCTCCAACTCTATTCTTTTCTCTTTTAAAACGAGCAAAGGCTTATTGTTAGCTTTTCAACTGCAACAATCGGCTCTATTCTTCTCATCTTTAAAACGTGCAAAGGTGTATCGTTAGGTTTCTCAACTGCAACAACCGGATCTATTCCTCTTATCTTTAAAGTATGTAGAGGTGAATTATTACGTTTTGCAATTGCACCTCCAACTTTTTCTTTTCATCTATAAAGCGTGTAGAAGTGTAGCCTTTATTTTTTGTGCAGCAAAGATTCGTTATTCAACTTAAAAATGTAATACCTTTGCGGAACTTTATTTGGAATTGTATTACCTGCATTGTTGGGGTTAATACTTTATTTATATGATTTATAGAAGTAATGGAAAATATAGAGTATTTTGATAAGTATGAAGAAAGGCTGACCGAGTTATTGGTGCAGCAATGTACTGCTTTGGGAATGATGGACGGACAACTTCTTGCAGCAGAGGAATTGGAAGATAAGTGGAAAGAGATGGCGCCAGAGTATATGGTGAATGCCGTTCCTCAAATACAGGAATATCCTACCGTGTCTGTTGCCTGGGCTGGTTATATTGGTCTGGGTATTGCTGCTCTTTGGGATAAAGATTGGGAGAAGTACAAAGATAACTCAGCTTTATACAATGTGTTTGTTGAACCACGTGGTTTTGATTGCATGGACGAATATATAATGGAAGAATTGCTTGGCATCGGTCTGGAATCAAATGAGTATGCAGAAATAGAATCAGTGATGCGCAGTTGCGGCAAAACAGCAATCAGCATGATTAGAAAGGAAAATATTGAACCTCAAAGTCCGGATGCTTTTTATGTATTTGCCCGTTCGGTGAAAGTGTTATTTAAAGTAGGAGTGTCTATAGCGTTGAAACGTTTGGGATATAAGTATCAGAAAGTAACAGTAGATAAAAAGTTCGATTGCTAAATTATGGTTCTATTGTAAATAGGGGCAGGCTAATATATTGTCTGCCTTACTTATGCGCAAAAAAAAAGGAGTCACGCCTGACTCCAACCTTTGTTAACCTTAAATCTAATACTATGAAAAACACATTGCAAAGGTACAGGTTTTTGCTGTATCTCCAAATGTTTTCATTAAAATTATGTGTTTTATAACATGAATTAATATTTCGTATTCTAAAATGTTTATTTTTGCAAAATGGTGAGTACGAGTGAAATTTGATTTTGAAATAGATGATTACCTGTTTTTCTCCTATTGTAGATAAGGATACTACCCGTATTGTTGTGGGTACAATGCCTAGTGTAGATTCACTTCGCTTCGGTGAATATTACGGAAACTCCCGAAATCAGTTCTGGAAAATACTTTTTGCTGTTTTTGAAGGCGGACGTGTTCCGGCGGATTACGAAGATAAAGTAGCAACAGCTCATCGTCATGGTGTAGGTTTGTGGGATATTCTGGCTTCCTGTAAGCGGGAGGGAAGTTTGGACAGCAATATTAAAGAAGAATCGCTCAACGATTTTCCGGCGCTGCTTAAAGAACATCCTAACGTGAAGATACTTATTTTTAACGGACAGAATAGTTATAAGTACTTTATGAAGGCTTACGGACAACTGCCTGGCATTGAATACCGTGTGATGCCTTCAACCAGTCCGGCCAATGCAATGAAGAATTTTGAAGCCAAGCAAAAAGAGTGGGAGGTAGCGCTACTCTCTTAATATAGATTTCAATGTATAATATTGATTAATATACTGAAGCTGTTTTTCTCACCTGTAACCAATCCATATCCTTATTTGTTTTATATATGGATCAGTAATGAATTCATGTGTGAGAGTTAATTGGGTAAACTAGACTTTAAAAATTAGCATCATGAAAAGAAAAACAGTTTTATCATTCTTATTATTTACAGTGTTCGCTTTATGCGTAGCTGTAAGTTGCACTGATGAAGACGATCCGTATTACAGTTCCAAAAGGCAGCTTTTAGGCAAATGGGAGCTTGTGGCTTTTGGTAATTCCTGGAATAATATGATTGTTGTGCAAAAAACGGGAGGATATTATGAATATCTGTCCGATAATACCATCAGGCATTTTTCTTATGAAACACAAAAATACGATTCCGTAAAGTCTACGTATTATATGGATTCCTTGTTGCATGTAGGCTCTATTGCGTATAAATACAGTTTTCATGAAGATAAAATGGATTTGTTGATTACCAATGTTCTGGCTGAGTTTAATAACTTTAGGTACAAACGTGTAAAATAAATGTTCTGAAAGAAATGGTTTTTATAAGTTTGATTATTAACAATTAGAGAAAATAAACATTTATGATATCCAAATATTAAACTATGTTATTGAGCACGTTTTTCTTTGGGAAATATTTGGAGATATAGCAAAAAGCCGTACCTTTGTAGTGTGTTTTTCATAGTATTAGATTTAAGGTTAACAAAGGTTGGAGTCAGGCGTGACTCCTTTTTTTTTGCCCATACCTCAAGGCTTTAGTTTGCTTAGAAGTTCATGTTTTCGTCTGTGCAGCTAATTTGTTTCTGTTAAGGCTGCAAAATAACTGTCATTGTTTGGCTGAATAAAGAACTTTGCTCTAATGAAAAAAGTAGCTTCAATCAAGATGAACTTTGCTTTAAACCAGGAAACAGTAGCTTCAATCAAGATAAACTGTGCTTTAAACCAAGAAAAACTTGAATCCTGCCAAGAAATACTTTGCTTTTAATCAACAAAATCTTTAAATCAGTCAAGAAAAACTTTAATTCTCCCAAGATAAACTTTGCTTCAACCAACAAAAACTTAAATAATTGGATTATCTCTTCATTTGCTTTTCGTTATTTCTTTGTATTTTTACCGCCGTAACATTAATAACTTAAGATTATGTTTTCAGGAATCATTGAAGAATATGCAGAAGTAGTTGCTGTGGTTAAAGACCGCGAGAACCTACACATTACAATGAAGTGCTCGTTCGTAAACGAACTTAAAATAGACCAAAGTGTTTCTCACAATGGGGTTTGCCTTACTGTAGTAAGCAAAACGGATGACACATATACTGTAACTGCCATGAAGGAAACCATTGACCGTTCAAACATCGGACTGTTTAAAGCGGGCGATAAGGTTAATGTGGAAAGAAGTATGATGATGAACGGACGTCTTGACGGACATATTGTTCAGGGACACGTGGATCAAACTGCAACTTGTTTGGCTGTTGAGGAAGTTGGTGGAAGCTGGACTTATACTTTTAAGTATGCTTTTGATAAGGAGATGGCAAAGCGTGGATATATCACGGTAGATAAAGGTTCGGTTACGGTGAATGGCGTGAGCCTCACGGTTTGTAATCCAACAGAAGATACTTTCCAGGTAAACATCATTCCTTATACTTACGAATATACTAACTTCCATACTTTTGAGGTTGGCACAATCGTTAATCTGGAGTTTGATATTATTGGAAAATATATCAGCCGGATGATTCAATACAAGTAATTTTCAGAACCAATTGACAATGAAAGACTTTCTGGAATTAGTCAAAGCGCGTCAGAGTGACAGGGCTTATGATATGACACGCGATGTTGAGCCCGAAAAACTTGAGCGTGTACTCGAAGCTGCCCGTCTGGCTCCTTCGGCATGCAATGCTCAGCCCTGGAAGTTCGTAGCTATTACTGATAAGGAACTCTCCAAGGAAGTGGGAAAAGCTACCGCCGGACTGGGGATGAATAAGTTCGCCAAAGATGCTCCGGTGCAGATTCTTGTAGTGGAAGAGTCGGCTAATATTAGCTCTTTGCTGGGTGGAAAAGTGAAGGACAAGCATTTCCCGCTTATTGATGTGGGTATAGCTGCTGCGCATATTACGCTGGCTGCCGAAAGTGAAGGGTTGGGATCGTGTATATTGGGCTGGTTTGACGAAAATAAAATCAAATCACTGACAGGTATACCCGCCGGAAAACGCTTGCTACTGGTTATTACCATCGGGTATTCTGCTAAACCCAAAAGAACCAAACTGAGGAAAGAGAAATCTAAAGTTATCTCTTTTAATAAGTACTAGGAGTCTTTTCAAATACTACTAAATAAAATAATCGTTTGATGTACATCTAAACCTATTTTTGATGTATATCAAACGATTCTTTAGATGTACATCAAAAGGGTGCTTTGATGTACATCAAACAAAAATTCTTTCACCGGATCTTTGCTTATTTCTCTAGTTTAAATCCAACTTTCGCTCCTTCGTATGAATTAAGTAAGGCTGCAAGTGTTTTGATACTGGTTTTTGAGCTGGTTTTGCTTAGATAAGTAACGAGCTTTACAAACTTATTGGCATCAAAAAGAAGAGAAACATTATTCCCACTAGTCTTTACAGCTGCATTAAGATTCATCAGTTGAAGATAAGTCAGAACTAATGTACCGTTGCTCTTATTGTAAGAGTAAGTACCCGAATAGCTCTTTTTCCCAACTTTAGTAACGAATGAACTATCATTGCTGAATGTAAAACTACATGCGCCTTTCTTTATACCTACACTGGCAAACTTTGTATCGAGTTTCTTTTCGAGAGTAGAAGTTGCAATAGAAGCTCCTGCCTTCTTAACTATATTATCACTTTCCAGAGCGCAAGCCGATCCTTTGTATTTCCATGTGCCGGTAAGATCAATGGCAGATGCCGATGAAGTTCCGGTTACCGCTTCTGCAATGCCGTTAAGTGTTTTGTTGTTTAAGATGTCACCCAATGAAAAAGATGACTGAGCCTTCAATGCTCCTGGTAAAAATAACATTCCCAATAAGAGTGTTATAAGTAAACTGCTACGTTTCATACTTTCAAAAATTAAGATTCTTGTTTATTCCTTTGCAAATGAACTGCTTTTTCGGTAAAAACTAGCTTATTTACCGATTTTGAATCCTACTTTAACACCTTTGCAATCGTTAAGCATGGCAGAAACAGTCTTCATTGTTTCTTCAGCAGAAGTAGATTTGCTCATGGCAGAAACCAGGTTCATCATTTTGTTTGCGTCGAAAAGAAGAGCTGTTGAACCGCTTTCGGTGGCAACGCTTCCGTTTATGCTTACTGTTAATTGAGAGTAATTCAGTGCCAATGCGCCTGTAGCTTTGTTGTATGTATAGCTACCAGTAAATTTCTGAGTACCTACCGTATTTACAAAAGTGCCTTTCGCTGTGAAGATAAAGTTACTTCCTGCAGTAGAGAATCCGGCTTGTGAACAATATGTGTCCAGTTGCTTTTCAACTTTATCTGTTATAACCTTAGCGCCTGCTTTAGTAATGGCATTGTCACTGTCGTAAGAACATGCAGCACCTTTGTATTTCCATACGCCTACAATGCTTGCTGGTTTGGTTACGGCCGTACCGCTGACTTTGTTAACCGCTTCGTTAACACTTGAACTGTTTAGGATGTCACCTAATGACTGTGCGCTCATTGAGCCCGAGAATAATAGCATGCCAAATAACAAGGCTGCCAAAATACTGTTACGTTTCATTTTTTTTATTATCGTTTAATACTGTTGTTTATGTTTTCTATATAATCCAGAATATCCATACGTCCTAGTTTATTTTCAGAGGAAGAAATAAAATAAGGTGGCAATTCTTCCCATTGATCGCGAAGCTGCCTTACGTAACGGTTGATGTTATCTTTCAGCTTACCCGAAGTTAGCTTGTCTGCCTTGGTAAAGATAATGGCAAACGGAACACCATTCTCGCCAAGCCATTCCATAAATTCCATATCAATTTTCTGAGGTTCCAGTCGACTGTCAATCAATAAAAAAAGATTCGTCATCTGTTCACGTTCCAGAATATAATCTTCAATAAGTGTGCGAATGCCTTCTTGTCCGGCTTTTCCGCGGCGGGCGTAGCCATATCCCGGTAGATCGACCAGATACCAGTTATCGTTTACAATAAAATGATTGATTAACATTGTTTTTCCCGGAGTAGCGGAGGTCATAGCTAGCCCTTTACGCTTGGTAAGCATATTTATTAAACTGGATTTTCCCACGTTGGAGCGTCCGATAAATGCATATTCGGGTAAATTACTATCAGGGCATTTCGAGGCTTCTGCATTACTGATTACGAACTCTGCGCTTAAGATTTCCATATTTCTTGTTTTTATTTATTTTTCTGTGAAATTAAAAGTAGTCCGGCAAAAGTCAATGTTCCATTGAACATCAGCATTTCGTAACCGAACTTATATCCTGTATGTTGTTCTACTAAAGAACTAATTGTGTAACAAATTACGGGCGAAGCTACTGCCACATAAGGCACATATTTATCACGTGGTTGCAGGTGGGTAAATAATCCGAAGGCAAACAAACCAAGCAACGGGCCGTATGTATATGATGCTATGGTATAAATAGCATCAATAACGCTTTTATTATTAACGATCTGGAATATGATGATAACCAATACCAGTGCAATGGACATTCCAAAGTGCACGCGTCGGCGTTTTCTGGTAGCGACTTCTTCACTCTCTTTGCCAATTCCTAAAATATCTACGCAGAAACTGGTGGTAAGCGAGGTCAGTGCAGAATCCGAACTGCTGAAGGAAGCTGCAATTATTCCAATAGAGAAAAGAACCAGAACCGATGGACCAAGATATCCCTGTGCGGCAAACATGGGAAGAATATCATCGGCCAAAGCGGGAAGAGTAAGATTCATGCTTTGTCCAAGTACCAGTAAAAGGATGCCTAGGCAGAGAAACAGAAAGTTTACCGGAATAAATGAGAATCCGTAACAATACATATTCTTCTGTGCCTCTTTCAAATTCTTGCAGCTTAAGTTTTTCTGCATCATATCCTGGTCGAGCCCTGTCATTACAATAACGATAAATATTCCGCTAAAGAACTGTTTAAAGAAGTTCTGCCTTGATTGCCAGTCGTTAAACTCGAATATCCGGAAGTGTTCGTTGTGCTGAATGGTAGATACCACACCACCAAAATCGAGATGCAATATCTGTGCTGTCTCAACAATAATAAGAATCAGAGCAGCCAGCAGGCAGAAAGTAAGTACGGTATCAGTCCAGATAATAGTCTTGATCCCGCTTTTCTTCGTGTAAAGCCAGATTAGAAAAACAGTCACAGCGGCAATACTCCAGAAAGGAACGTTCCAGTGCTGAAAAACATACGTATAAAGTATAAGGCAAACCAAGTATAGTTTTGCAGCAGCGCCAACTAAACGGGAAAGCAAAAAGAATGAAGCTCCTGTTTTATAAGCTCTGTTGCCTATGCGTGTGCCTAAATAGGTGTATATGCTGGTAAGATTCAGTTTGTAGTAAAGGGGAAGGAGTACATGTGCAACGATAAGATAACCAAAAAAGAAACCGAAAACCGTCTGCATGTAAGTCATATCAATACCCCGAACCATTCCGGGAACAGAAACAAAAGTAACCCCTGAAATAGAAGCACCTATCATTCCAAATGATACTATATACCAGGGCGATTTGTTTTCTCCTTTAAAGAAAGCCGCATTGCTTCCTCCTTTTCGTCCCGTGATGCGGGCTATAATCAAGAGAATCCCGAAATAAAGAGCTATGGTTAGTAATATATAGTAACTGTTCATAAATTACATTTTGAATGTGCAAAGGTAGGAATTAATTTTTTATCTTTGCGCTGACAATTGAGAAATGTATTTATGAATCAACAATATCCATCGGCTTTGCTTGAAAAAGCAGTAGGGGAGTTTGCTAAATTACCGGGTATAGGCAAGAAAACAGCTATGAGGCTGGTTCTTCACCTTTTACGTCAGGATTCGTCGGTAGTCGAGGCTTTTGGCAATGCCATTGTTACGCTGAAAAGAGAGGTAAAGTATTGCAAAGTGTGTCACAATATTTCGGATACTGATACCTGTCAGCTTTGTTCCAATCCGCTCAGAGATGCTTCCACAGTTTGTGTAGTGGAGAATATCCGCGATGTGATGGCTGTTGAGGCTACCCAGCAATTTAAAGGATTATATCATGTGTTGGGCGGGGTAATATCGCCCATGGATGGTGTAGGGCCGAGTGATTTACAGATAGAAAGTCTGGTAAAACGAGTTGAAGAGGGAAGTGTAAAAGAGGTGATTCTTGCGCTGAGCTCTACCATGGAAGGAGATACAACAAACTTCTATATATTCCGGAAGCTGGCTAAGGCGAACGTTAAACTGAGTGTCATTGCAAGAGGTATATCCATTGGCGATGAACTGGAATACACTGATGAAGTAACGTTGGGTCGCTCTATTGTCAACCGTACAACATTTACAGGAACAGTCTAATAATAAAAAACATAAATGGATAAGAAAATTAAGGCGGTGAACCGCATCATGCAAACACAATTTGGTATTTATATTGGTATTGCAGTTGTTTTAGTAGTTTTATATCAGTCGGATATCTTTCTGGAAGGAATGTATGCCGATGATTTTATGATGCAATACATATTGGAAACAGTCGGGATACTTGCCACTATTGCTCTTGTGCCTCTGTCACTGAAATTATTTAGTGTAAAACTGAAAAAGGTAATTAAAGGAGCTAACTTTGAGAATGCCTTGAAACTTTATCAGCACTGGAGCAATATTCGCCTTGTTATCCTTGCTATCCTTACTTATATGAATATTTTTATTTATTATATGACCCTGAATAGCATTGGGGGACTTTGTGCATTGATTGCTATTACCGCTTCAGTATTCTGCTTGCCGGGAGAGAAAAAAATGCGTGAAGAATTGAATTTAGTTACAGAAAACCAGGAAAATAAAGAAAACGAAGAATAAATATGATTATAGCTGTAGATTTTGACGGAACTATCGTAGAACATGAATATCCAAAGATTGGTAAAGAAATTCCTTTCGCCATTGATACATTGAAGAAACTTCAGGCCGATCAGCACAGACTTATTCTGTGGAGTGTTCGCGAAGGACATTTGCTGGAAGAAGCAATTGAGTTTTGTCGTGAACGCGGATTGGAGTTCTATGCTGCAAATAAAGATTTTCCGGAAGAACATGGAAAAGGCAAAGGATATTCACGTAAACTGAAAGCTGATCTCTTTATTGATGACCGTAATTTGGGTGGTCTGCCCGATTGGGGAGTAATTTATCAGATGATAAAAGATGGCTCCTACAGAACCGGAGGGTTTGAAAATGTTGATGATAAACCTAAAAGAAAACGTACCAGCAATAAAAAGAAAAATATATTTATCCGTATTGGAGAAGCCTTGGAAAACCATAACGGAGACTATTAAATAAGGAAATGAAACTATCGGTAGTAATAGTGAATTATAACGTAAAACACTTTCTGGAATTGTGTTTGTGCTCGTTATATCGCGCTATTGATCAGCTACCGGTAGAGGTCTTTGTTGTAGATAATGCTTCTTCGGACGGATCGCTGGAGTATCTTACTCCTCGCTTCCCGAAGGTGAACTTTATAGCAAATAAGGAAAATGTGGGATTTGCCCGCGCAAACAATCAGGCTATTGCCGTTGCTAAAGGCGAATATATCTTATTACTCAACCCGGATACGGTTCTAGGAGAGAATACAATAACGGATTGTCTTGATTTTATGGAGAACAATCCGGATGTGGGTGGAGCAGGAGTGAAGATGATTACCGGAGACGGTTCTTTTCTTCCCGAAAGTAAACGAGGCTTTCCTACTCCGATGACTTCTTTGTATAAATTAACCGGAATCAGTAAACTATTTCCAAACTCACATCGTTTTGGAAAGTATCATCTTCGCTACCTTAACGAGAATCAAATTCATTCGGTAGATGTATTGGCCGGAGCTTTTATGTTTCTCCGGAAATCAGCACTCGACAAGTGTGGACTTCTGGATGAAGATTTCTTTATGTATGGAGAAGATATAGATTTATCTTATCGCATAACTAAGGCTGGATATAAGAACTGTTATCTTCCTTTTCCTTTTATTCATTATAAAGGAGAGAGTACTAAGAAGAATTCTATTAAATATGTCCGTGTCTTTTATGAGGCCATGATGATATTCTTTCGGAAACATTATCCTCATTATAGTATCTTTTTTGCTTGTGTGGTGAAGAGTGGAATATATCTCCGTGCTTTACTTGCGGTTCTTAATAGAATACCTTTAAAGCTGTTTAGCTATACCGGGAAAAAAGCTCTTTCTGCGGGACCATGCTTTTTGGTGTTAGGTAGCGAAGATATGATTTCTGAAGTTCAGGAGCTTTGTCTGAGGAATGGTTTGAAAGGAAAGCATCGCTATGAAGTGGCTAATGAGGAATTGTATCCTGATGGGCATTTAAATATTCAGCGTGTAGGTAATGAGTTTACCCATATTGTTTATGATAGAGAAGCTTACTCATTTAAAAAAATAATTCAATTAATGTCAACTACTCAGGGACAAAGAGTAGAACTGGGTATTTACTCTGTGCAAACCGGAGTATTAGTAACCCCTCAAAACTGTTATAAATGAAGCAAACATTTCTGAACAACCAACAAATATACCTTCGCGCAGCAGAACCCGAAGATCTTGAAGTAATGTATGAGATGGAGAATGATCCGGGATCATGGGATGTGAGTAGTTTTATTGTGCCATATTCACGCTATGTTCTCAAACAATACATTGAGGATTCTCAATGTGATGTTTTTGCCGACAAACAATTGCGACTGATGATAGTTAAGCGTGATAATAATCAGGTGGTAGGCACAATAGACCTGACTGATTTTGTTCCAATGCATGGACGTGCAGGAGTTGGCATTGCTGTGAAAACAGAATTTCGCCGACAAGGGTTTGCCCGCCAGGCATTAGAATTACTAATCAGGTATTCTTTCGATTTTTTACATTTAAGACAACTATATGCGTATGTGTCAGTGGAAAATGAAGCTAGCCAGAGGTTATTCAGCTCTTGTGGCTTTGTTCAGACCGGGATTATGAAAGACTGGCTTCGGGAAAAAGATAAGTACGAAGATGTCTTCTTTATGCAGCTGATCAATTTAGTTTAGTGACGGGTTTATAGGGAAGTGTGACCAGGTTTCATATTTCCCGCCTAGCTTACCTAAAGCTTTTTTCCACATACTTTTTATTTCATCAAGCATAAGGCTTGGAGCTTCTCCTTTTCCAATCATCCAGGTATTTTCTTCTATTTCCTGATTTAACTGGCCATCTTGCCAACCTGAATAGCCAAGAAAGAAACGGATATTCCCTTCTATGGGATTCCCTTGAAGAATGTAACGTTTTATTTCATTAAAATTGCCATTAAGATATAACCCGCTTCCAATAGCTAGTGCTCCTTCTATGTCTTTTAATGTATGCAAATAAAATAGTGTATCCGTTCCCATCGGTCCTCCGTTATAGAGAGGAATGTCTTCTAAGTATTTAAACTCCTTTACAACTTCATTCAGTTTCATGGGTAGTAATTTATTCATGATAAGCCCCATGGTTCCTTCTTTTGTGTGGTCAATAAGAAGAACAACCGAACGTCCAAAAACTGAATCACGCAAGAAAGGCTCGGAGATGAGAATTTTCCCCCTCGAAGGAATTGCGTTGTTCGACTCAATTTTGAAATAATCCTGGTTTTTTCCCGTCATAATAGAATTGTTATTATATTAAGAGCTAGTGCATCTGGCGTCTAATATAATAACAATTTTATCATTTCAAAGATTTTATCTGTTATTTTTTTCTTAAATAATCGGATTATTTGTTTCAAATAATTGCATTCTTTCTTCCAGTTGATCGTACTGGTGATCTTTTATAAAAGAAGTACAGGCCCTAAGTCCTTCCTGATTACTTCCGGTAGTATCAAGTGATATTGCACTGACCCCGTAGTACATCAACTCTTTCATTAATTGTCCTCCTGTCATTCCCGGATAGCCGATTGTAAAATAGAATCCGTCAGCTACCGGTTCGTCAAGATCTTTGTCATATACAATATGAAAACCATGGCGAAGGAAAATCTCTTTAAGTTTGCGGGCACGTTCTCCGTATATACTAACATCTTTCAAGAAGTTGTATTTCCCTTCATTGGCTGCTTTAAGCATTGCCGCCATTGCATATTGAGCAGAATGACTAACTCCGGAAGAAAGCGCATAGAGAACACGGTGTATAAATGCACTACCAAATGAAACATTTCCAAATCGTTTTGCAAATCCCGGATAAACCCTGTTGTATAATGAATTAGAAATACAGCTCACCCCAATTCGCTGACCGGCGTAGCTAAATGCTTTAGATCCTGAAATCAATAAGATGTAATTGTCAGTGTAATGTGCAACTGTTGGTTGGTATGGTGCCTGATAAGGAACACTCAGATCGGTGCGGAAATCCATGGCAAAGTAAGCTAAATCTTCCAGAACAATAATGTCATATTGGGTGGCCAACTCTCCAATTACTTTTAGTTCTTCCTCTTTAAGACATACCCAGCTTGGGTTATTAGGATTAGAATAAATAATAGCCGAAATATTCCCCTGGCTAAGGTAGCTTTCCAGTTTTGGACGTAGTTTCTCTCCACGATAGTTGTAAACATCAAATGTTTCATATTTCTCTCCCATAACAGACAGCTGTTGTTTCTGTACAGGAAATCCCGGATCAATAAACAGAATCGTATTTTTTTTCTCGTCACATTGGCTGCATACCATAAATGATGCATAAGTTCCTTGCATGGATCCTGTAACAGGAACACAACCTTCCGGATTAATATCTACATCAATAAAGGCCTTCACAAATTTGGAAGCCTCTTGTTTTAATTCAGGTAGTCCGTTTATATCGGGATACAAACTGGCAACACCATTCTGTAAAGCTTCAATTTCTGCTTTTACTCCTACGGCAGAAGGAGGAAGGCCGGGAACTCCCATCTCCATTTTTATATATTCTATGCCCGAAAGCGCTTCGGCTTTTGCGGCAATAGCTTTTACTTCACGAATTGTTGCTTTTGATAAATCGGCGATATGCATTTCATTGATTGCTTCATCAACGAATTTACAATCGATAGGAGTCTTTTTCATCTGGTTATTATATTTTTTGTCCGTTATTTTAATTGAATTGCAAATATACTCAATAATTCCCTGTCGAAAGACTTTCTATCTGCAAAAAAATGAATCAGCTTAACTTATTCATTATCAGTATAAGTATAAAAAAGTTTAAAAATAAAATTCTAAAACGCTTGCAGAATTCAAAAAAACATCTACCTTTGCAACCGCAATCGAGAGAGAAAGCAACGATAAAAACTTAATGGTGCGTTAGTTCAGTTGGTTAGAATACATGCCTGTCACGCATGGGGTCACGAGTTCGAGTCTCGTACGCACCGCAACATTGAAAGTGATGTTTAAAAGCCTGTAATAATGAATTTATTACAGGCTTTTTCTATTCTTTTTTTACCAGATGGGAAATCTGGATCAATCCTAAAAACTGGTTGGTTCTTATTTTATGCAAATATGGAATCAATTCTAAAATATTAAGATTGCTTTATTCGGGAATTTTAAATGCATTAGCTTCTGGTATATTCTCATCTATTTTTGTTACTTTATATTCATATTGAAGCGCGGAGGTCTTACTTATTCGATGCAATACGATATTATTCCATACAACTACAATATCCTCACTATTATATAAAGGTATTTTTTCTGTAATCTTATATTTTTTGCAGTTTTTGGCGAGATAAACAATCGTTCCAATAAACTGTGAAGAATAAATTTCGGCTTCAATATCAGATAAATTATCATAATTGGTAATAGTATGCTGAGCGAGTATTTCTTTGGTAGTGTTTGATAGGTTATCTTCGTCTACCTTTTCATTTGTATCTGCATTTATCAGACAGTAATAATCTGGCAAACGAAGTGAAAAATAATGTTTGGTATGACGAAGCGTTGCCTCACCAGGATCAGCTGTTTCAGTGTATTGAGTCGCTTCTTTAAGACCATATTCATCAAAACAACTTTTGCCAGTTACTGTTACTTTCAAAGAAGGCATTCCCGGAATATTAATTGCTGACTGGACTGTGTAATAAAGCGTTCCACATTTTATGCCGTATTGTTGTGGAGCTTGTGCTGCAAGGGTTAGTCCGAACAAAATACTCACAAACAGGATTGAATATCGTTTCCTTTTATTCATTCTTTGATGTTATTATTCTATTTTTATTTGGATAGTTACAACTTTATAAATTCAACGCGTCTATTTTTGGCTTTATTTTCTGCAGTTGTATTTGATGAAAGAGGTTCTAATTCCCCTTTGCCGTCTGTTTGAATACGATTATTATCAATCCCAAAATCACTGGAAAGTACATTTTTTACTGATACTGCTCTTCGTTTAGATAGATCTAAATTTTTGGCATTATCTCCATCGCTATCAGTATGACCAACAATTTTAATATTGACGGATGGATTTTCTTTCAGTGTTTTAGCTATATCACTGAGTGTTCCGAAAGATTCCGGTTTCACAATGTCTTTATTTACATCAAAGTAAATGCCATAACTTACCAATTTTCCTTCGGTAATGAGTTTGCTTCGAGTGTCGGGTGTTGCAGTAGTAACTTTCAGATTCGAAATATAAGGCTTGCATCCAGTATTCCAACTGCTAAAGCGAATTTTGTTAAATTTAGATCCAGCATAAATATTGGTTGGTGAATCCAAAACTTTGGAACCTTTATGGTATATCCTGATCCGCCGGTTTTGAATCCATATAATGACATGGTTTACTTTATTTATTTCACAAGGATTTGTCGTTGATCGTGATTCTAGCCATTCTGAATTGGGGTCATCAATATATCCTTTAGTGCTCCAGCTTTCTTCATCCATAAATAATTGCAATCCTTTTTTTCCAGGATAAAGGTCGTCATTCATTTCTTTCTTTTCTTGTTCTTCATATAAGCACAAATCAAATGCACTTTGAAAGTTCTCGTCTGGGATAACGTCAAATTCCATAATGAAGTTTTGAGGGAAGTCAATTGTTTTGGTGTAACAGTACATGCTTCCTTCCTTATTCATGTGAAACCAGTTACCCAAAGCAATATTTAATGTCTTAACTTCTCCGCCTCCATTTGTTGTCCATAAAGTAGGGAAATCTCCAATTGCGTCCTGAGAAAAATCTTCAAAATAGAGAATCTTGTCGCCTGGAACAAAATCGTATTTTGTGTAAGATTCCACTTTCTGTTGTGCAGACTGAGAATTGTTTTCTTCTTCTGTATCTTGGTTAATTGTTTTTGTCGCCCCTTTTTCTGAAGCTTGTTTTTGTCTTTTTCCACCGGATTTTTTCACAGTTTCTTCAGTCTTGTCTAATCCACTTTCAATGGCTTCATCAGATTTGTTTTCTATTCGTTCTTCTACCTTATCTATAGTTTTTTCTTTTACGCGTTTGCCTACTTTTTCAATCCATGACTGAGCATTTGCTTCTAAACCAACAAATACAAATAGGCATACTATTAATATCCCTTTATTCATAATGATTTGTTATTAAGAGTGTTTTTGCAATTAGAAAATAATAACAAAAGTATATAAGTAAAAAATGTATTGATTGGAAAAAAACGACAAATTACATATTTGTTATTTCCCGGCCTGAGAACATTTTTGTAAGTTGTAGATTCCTTTTAAAAAAGAAGCTTGGTGTTTCGCCAACAATGTTTTTAAAATCATTGATGAAATGAGCCTGATCAAAATAATTCCCATCAAAGACCAGCTCCTGATAATCAATTGCACCTTCATCTATAATTTTTGACCATAAATAATCTAGTCTTATAATTCTCATTACTGTCTTTGGACTAACGCCTGTGCGTTTAATGAAGTTTCGTTCCAGAGTTCGTTTACACGCGCAACAATCCTGCATTATATCTTTCAGTAAGGTAGTTGTTCCTTTCTCTAAGATTTTGTCATAAAGCTGATCTACAGCATCAGGTATATAAGGAGTGTTTTGAACTTTATTAATAAATCCGATGAAATAATCAATTCGTTCACTTGTGGTTTTAAGCGCAGACAATGCGTCCCATGCAGGATAAAAAATGGAATGAGGCAAAGTTATACTATGTCTAGGCATGGGAGACAAATCGATACCGAAAATACGAGAGAAAACAGTAGGTTTACATATAACGACAAAAGTGTCCATTAATCCATGGAAATTTAATAATAACGATTTGGGAATAATTGGTGCTGCAAAAAAAGGTTCAAGCTGGATTTTTTTTTCATTCAAAATCAGAGGAGCATCTTTGAAATGAAAAATAATAGAAACATCAGGACGAGGAATAAATTTCTCCGTCAAAAAAGGCTGGTCAAAATGGAAAGCCTCAAATTGTCTGACAAGCCAATCTTGGTCAGTTGTCGCTTTACAGTATTCTACATTAAACATAGTTTTTACTATATTGCCGGACATGTTTACAAAAATAAAAAAATATATGATTTGAAGATATTTAAAACGCATAAATTTGCAGAAATCCATTAATACTTTGACTAAAGATTTAATATCATTTGAACCGTGTTTTATGTTGTGGAGCATACAATGTTACATAAGCGATAATTTATGTAGCGCAGACAAAGATAATGTAACCCTTATTCTACAATTGGGAACTTATAATTATTGAAAGTCCTGATATTATAAAGTATCTTTGTAGGTACTTAAAATTAATGATTATACTATGAAAATAAGAAAGATCTGGACTGTTTGCTGTTTGGTTAATTTGTTCTTCCTGCAGCAATTATTAGCCGCCGATAGTTTTGTAACTTATAATGGTAATGGATTTTCCTGGATACAAAACGGGAAAGCATATCCAATCTTAGTCGATCAGCAGGAATATAAAGGTGTTTTGCGTGCCGTGTCTAATTTGCAATCAGATGCAAATAAAGTCACAGGAGTGATGCCTGATGTATCTAATTCCGTATCTGGAAGTAAAATGTTGATTATTGGTTCTGTTGAAAATAGTAGCTGGATTAAGAAATTGTTAAAGTCAGGAAAGATAAATTCTGCTGATTTAGTTGGAAAGCGTGAGAAATATATTCTTCAAACTGTGAAACAACCATTTGAAGGTGTAGATGAAGCAGTTGTTATAGCAGGAAGTGATAAGCGTGGTACTATTTATGGTATTTATGAGCTCTCCAATCAAATGGGAGTATCTCCATGGTATTATTGGGCAGATGTTCCGGTTGAAAAGCATGATAAAATTAGCATTAAGGAGGGACGTTATACAGATGGTGAACCTGCAGTGAAATTCCGTGGAATTTTCTTAAACGATGAAGCGCCGTCATTAAGTGGTTGGTCGCACGATACTTTTGGCGGATTCAATAGCAAGTTTTATGAAAAGGTCTTTGAGTTGCTTTTGCGTTTGAAAGGTAATTTTATGTGGCCTGCCATGTGGGGAAATGCATTTTATGATGATGATAAGCAAAATGGTCCGTTAGCAGACGAGATGGGTATTGTAATGGGAACTTCTCACCACGAACCTATGGGATTAGCACAACAAGATTGGAAACGTAGGGGAACAGGCGCATGGAATTATAATACAAATAGTACTGTGCTGCGTGATTTCTGGAAAAAAGGTATAGAACGTTGCAAAAACTGGGAATCAGTCATTACTGTTGGTATGCGTGGTGATGGTGATGAGCCGATGAGTGAAGGTGCTAATATTTCATTATTACAGAATATAGTTAAAGACCAGCGCAATATTATTGAATCAGTTACTGGTAAAAAAGCTTCAGAAACTCCTCAGGTTTGGGCTCTTTATAAAGAGGTGCAAGATTATTATGATAAAGGAATGAGAGTTCCTGATGATGTAACCTTATTGCTCTGTGATGATAACTGGGGTAATGTGAGAAAGCTTCCTAACTTAAATGCAAAATCTCGTAAAGGTGGTTATGGAATGTATTATCACGTTGATTATGTTGGTGCACCAAGAAATTCAAAATGGCTGAATATTACTCAGATACAACGAACTTGGGAACAAATGAATCTTGCTTATGAATATGGAGTCCGGAATTTGTGGGTAGTGAATGTTGGCGATTTGAAACCAATGGAGTATCCTATTACTTTCTTTTTAGATATGGCCTGGAATCCGGCGCAGTTTAATGAAAACAATTTATTGTCTCATACGGAAAGATTCTGCGAAAAGCAGTTTGGCCCGAAGTATGCAAAAGAAGCAGCGTGCCTTATTGATACTTATACCAAATATAATCGTAGGGTAACTCCGGAATCATTGAATGATAAGACTTATAGTTTAAATAATTATGACGAATGGAAGCGTGTAAAAGATGATTATGAAGCTCTAAGTCTGGATGCATTGAAACTATATTATCTGATGCCGGAGAATTATCGGGACGCTTTTGATCAGTTAGTGCTTTTCCCAATTCAGGCATGTGCCAATCTTTATGATATGTACTATGCTTTGGCAAAGAATCGTGATTTGGCTGCAAAGAATGATGTTGAAGCTAACAAATGGGCCTTCAAAGTACGTGATTGCTTTGAACGTGATTCCGTTTTAACTTATCATTATAATAAAGTGATGAGTAATGGTAAATGGGATCATTTTATGGATCAAACGCACATTGGTTATAAATCATGGAATGATCCTAGATACAATATTATGCCTCAAGTAACTATGGTACCGGAGCCTCGCATTGCCATCCCTAATGTATTTATTGAGAATGATGGTTATGTTTCTATGGAAGCAGAGCATTACACTCGTTCTGCTAACGGGCCAACTGCTAAATGGATTACCATTCCCAATCTGGGACGTACTTTGTCTGGAGTTACAACATCTCCATGCACAGTAAATCCTGATAAAGATATGTATTTGGAGTATGACTTTAAAACGGATAAAAGTGGTGATGCAACAGTTTATCTACGATTTTCTGCCACTTTGAATTTTAATGATAACAAGGGCTTGAGGTACGCAGTCAGTGTGGATGGAGATCAAGAACAAATAGTAAACATCAATGGACATTACAAAGGAGAACTTGGTAAATGGCAGGCAGAGCATGTTATTGTGACAAACACCCTTCATCACGTAGATAAAAAAGAAAAGCATACATTGAGAATTCGTCCGTTAGATCCAGCTTTAGTATTGCAAAAAGTAATGATCGATTTTGGAGGTCTGAAACCTTCATTCCTGGGGGCACCGGAGAGCTTAATTAAATAATGTAACATTTTATAGAATATGAATAAAGATGTAAATGCACATTTAGTTATTCAACAAAAAATATTAGGGGGAAGAGAAATGATTAATAGTAAATGCAGATTTGTTTTATTGGCATTATTAACTTGTGGCTTTTCAGTGTGGACTGAAGCTAAAGTGAAATTACCGGCTATTTTTTCGGATGGAATGGTGCTTCAACGTGAACAGCCCATTAAGATTTGGGGAACATCCGATGCCGGAGAGAAAGTGGAGATAACATTCAAGAAAAAGAAGTATAGTACAAAAGCAGATGAAAACGGTAAATGGCTGGTTGTTCTTCCATCAATAAAAGCCGGTGGACCTTACGAAATGAATGTAAATGACCTTTCCATAAAAGATATATTAATTGGTGATGTATGGTTGTGTTCAGGGCAATCGAATATGGAATTGACAGCTGCCAGAGTTACAGATATGTTCCGCAAAGAGATAGAGAGTTATTCAAATCCAATGATTCGTTATGTAAAAACACCCTACGGCAATGATTTGCATGGACCAAAGGATGATCTTTCAAGAATGGATTGGAAACCTCTTACAACAGAAAATGCTCCGTCTTTTTCAGCGTTGGCCTATTTCTTTGCAAAAGAAATGTATAATGAAACAAAAGTTCCTGTTGGTATTGTAAACTCAAGTTGGGGAGGAAGCTCTGTTGAAGCATGGATGAGTGAAGACGCGTTGCAGGCTTTCCCGAAAAAATTACGTGAAAGAGATATTTTCAATTCAGATGAATATAGGGCATTAGCGAATAAATGTAATGGAATGATGTCTGATCTCTGGAATACCACATTATATAAAAATGATAAAGGGTTGCATGCGCCTGTTTGTTGGTACAAGTCCGAACTGGATGACTCTGATTGGAAAACAGTCGATATTTTTTCTTCAGATTGGGCAATCAATAGAGGTAATCTATTAAACGGTGCACATTGGTTTCGTCAGCATGTTAGTCTTACCAAAGAACAGGCAAGTAAGAATATTGTGCTGCGTCTTGGATGTATACGCGATGCCGACTCAGTATTTGTAAATGGATCATTTGTAGGTACAACAGCCTATCAATATCCACCTCGTATTTATAAAATTCCGGCTTCACTATTACACGCCGGTGATAACACAATCACAGTTCGCTTAATTAGTTATGGCGGATTCCCGGGATTCGTTAAAGACAAGCTTTATTGTATGGCTATTGATGGAGATACAATAAATCTTTCCAATCAATGGAAATATAAGCTAGGTTGTGAATTACCTTCTAAAAATGGAGATGTTTCTTTTCAGAATATTCCAACCGGAATGTATAATTCAATGATATCTCCTTTGAGAAACCTTTCTTTTAAAGGAACTTTATGGTATCAGGGTGAAACGAATACAGGCAAGCCGGACGAATATGAAGCTTTGTTGACTGCAATGATAAATGATTGGCGAACCAAATTAGGCAATAAGGATTTACCATTTTTTATTGTGCAGCTAGCTAATTTTATGCAAACACATCCTCAACCAGTAGAAAGTGGTTGGGCTGGTCTGCGTGAAGCTCAGCGACAAGTTTCTTTAAAAGTTCCCAATACTTCTTTGGCTGTAGCTATTGACTTGGGTGAGTGGAACGATATTCATCCATTGAATAAGAAGGAACTGGCAAGGCGCATATCTTTATTGACGAAAAAAATGGTTTATGACCACAAAGATGTAGTTTGTAATGGACCTATCTGTAAATCAATGACAGTAGAAAATGGAAAAATAATACTTTCTTTCGAAGATGGTACAAATAATCTGATGCCGGTTGATCATTTAAAAGGTTTTGCAGTGGCGGGTGAAGATGGACGTTTTAAATGGGCTGAAGCTGTCATAGAAAATAATAAAGTTATAGTTTGGAATAATGAGATTTTACGACCGGTAAAAGTACGCTATGCATGGGATGATAATCCTCTGGGAGTAAATCTGAAAAATAATGCTGGGCTTCCGGCTTCTCCATTCCAAATGACATTAGAAAAATAATTTAAAGTTCAACAGAGTTTTAACTCAAAAGAGGTTATCTGAAATATAAAATTAGGTTTCTGAGAATTGATATTTAGAAATACACTCTTACATAGATTGGTAGAAAAGAACTTTTAAAAGAGGTTGTTCTAATTTGAACAATCTCTTTTAATTTAATTATATTGGCAAATTAGGGATTGTGGAAGCTTGATAAAATCTATGATAATCTATTCTTTACAATTTCCTTCCAGGTATTCTTTCTTAAAAATATTTATGCAAAGAATAAATAAAGATAGTAAAAGAGGACCGAATATGATTCCTAAAAAACCAAATAATTTCAGTCCCAGAATAACTCCAAAAATGGTAATCAACGGATGTGTATTAGCTAGTTTCTTTTGCAACATGAAGCGCAATAAATTGTCTATATTGGTAGTTACAATAACTGAGTAAGCTGCAAGACCAATACCATTTTGCCAGTCGCCTGTCAGAAATATATATGCAACCAATGGTGCCCAGATTAATCCGATTCCCACTATAGGAATAATAGATGCGAGACAACTTAAAAAACCAAAGAGAATAGGGTTAGGAACTCCGAATATCAGATACCCAATGAATGCCACTCCTCCCTGTGAGATGGCAACTAAAGGAATACCGATTGCATTAGATCTAATTATTGTTTTTATTCTATTAAGCACATTGGTTTTATCAGAGCTGGTAAAAGGTAATAAATCATATAAATACAGTTCCATCTTTCTTCCTTCTAATAGCATGAAAAAGAGAATTAGAAGCATAACAAACATGTTTATGGTAAAATTACTTATATTGCCTACTATATATTGACCAGCTTTGGGTATAAAAGCTGTTATAGCTGATAAATTATCTTCATTGAGCACATTATAACCAGTCTTTTCAAAAATAAGACTAGCAATGTTTTTAATAGCTGAAATGTACGACTGAGGATCAATATTTAAATGCTGAAGTTTTCCAACCAGTAGCCATACAACAAGAGAAATAGGGATAAGAAAGCACAGTGCAGCTTCGCAAAGCATCAATGAGGCAGCTATACAACGTTTCATATTTTTTTTCTCTGTGAGATAAAACATTTGCTTTCTTACCAGGATATAAATAGTAGATGCACCAAGGATTCCACTCAGAAAAGGACTTAATTTAATAAGTAAAATTGTTCCTAAAACCAGAATAATGGCTATTAGAGAAAATTTGCAATATTGTTCTTTAGTATTCATTGATCAGGATTTTGTATTTCAGGCATTAATATAGCAAATAAAATATTATAAAAAACAATGAATAACTGAATATTGTTTTTTAATATGGATTTATCCTGGCTGGATGATTGTATAATTCCTACGATTTTAAGAGTTAATCATTGCATATTTTTATAATTGTTTCAGGTGTTATTTGTTCTTGATTGATAGATATCTAATCTCTGCTTATTGTTTAACAAAAATCAATAGTTTACTACTCTGTTTTTATTTCTTTAATCTTTTTTTAGTTTTTAGATTGTTAAAATAGTAATGCAAACATAGTTGTGGTATTAAAAAAAGTAATATATTTGTTACGCATTGCTAAATGAATAATAGCTTTTTGCACATATAACACATAAAATACGATAAATCTGCTAAGAATAACATAATAATGAAGAGAATATTGGTTACAGGAGGAGCCGGCTTTATAGGTTCACACTTATGTACTAAATTGATAAATGACGGACACAGTGTTATTTGTTTAGATAATTTTTTCACAGGCTCCAGAAGTAATGTATGGCATCTTATGGATAATTCCCGATTTGAGTTGGTTCGCCATGATGTAACTGTTCCGTTTAATGCAGAGGTTGACGAAATCTATAACCTTGCATGCCCTGCTTCCCCTGTTCATTATCAGCATGATCCTGTTAAAACAGTAAAAACCTCTGTAATGGGTGCTATTAATATGTTGGCTCTTGGCAGACAGGTAGGGGCTAAAGTGTTGCAGGCTTCTACCAGTGAAGTTTATGGAGACCCGATAGTTCATCCTCAGCTGGAAGAATACTGGGGTAATGTAAACCCTGTTGGTATTCGGTCTTGTTACGATGAAGGAAAACGTTGTGCGGAAACGCTTTTTATGGATTATCACAGACAAAAAAAACTTCGTATAAAAATTATCCGTATCTTTAATACTTATGGTCCTTTAATGAGTAAAAACGATGGTAGGGTAGTATCCAATTTTATCGTTCAGGCGTTAAAGGACGAAGATATCACTCTCTATGGAGATGGTAGTCAGACACGTAGCTTTCAGTATGTGGATGACCTCGTAGAGGGTATGGTTCGTATGATGGATACCGATGATAAGTTTGTTGGTCCAATTAATATCGGCAATCCCAATGAATTTACAATCAAAGAACTTGCGGAAAAGGTTATTGAGTTAACCGGGTCTAAATCCAAATTCATTTATAAACCTTTGCCTGGAGATGATCCCAAGCAACGCCAGCCGGATATTACTTTGGCAAAAGAAAAGTTAAACTGGGAGCCCTCTGTTTATCTGGAAGAAGGATTAATAAAAACAATCGAATATTTTAAATCAATACTTTAAGAATTTCCTCCAAAAAATTTAATAATGCCTATAAAGAGAATGATAATGGAGATAAACTACTCTGAATATAAGATCCTTGTAGTTGATGATGTTTTGTCCAATGTTTTATTGCTCAAAGTGTTGTTGACTAATGAAAAATATAATGTTGTAACTGCCATGAATGGCACACAGGCGTTAAAAATGGTTGAATCGGAATTACCCGATTTGATTTTACTGGATGTAATGATGCCTGATATTAGCGGTTTTGAAGTTGCCAGACAACTTAAGGATAATCCTGCATTTGCTCAGATTCCTATTATATTTCTTACAGCTCTGAATTCCACAGCCGACATTGTAAAAGGATTCCAGATGGGAGCTAATGATTTTATTTCCAAACCATTTAATAAAGAAGAGCTGATCATTCGTGTGAAGCATCAAATATCTTTAATAGCGGCTAAACGAATTATTTTTAACCAGAATGAAGAGTTGAAGCGCACTATCAAAGGTCGTGACAAGCTTTATTCTGTTATTGCCCACGATCTTCGTTCGCCTATGGCATCTATTAAGATGGTGCTTAATATGTTGATGATCAACTTACCGGGTGAAAAAATAGGAGAGGAGATGCATGAGTTGCTGAATATGGCAAATCAAACAACAGAGGAACTCTTTTCATTATTGGATAATTTGTTAAAGTGGACCAAGAGCCAGATTGGCCGGTTAAATGTGGTACCTCAAGATATTGATATTGTTGGAGTTTCGGCCGGAGTTATTGAGATTTTCTCTATGGTAGCAGAGCTCAAGCAAATAAAGATTAATTTGCAGGCGCCTGATCAGCTGGAAGTCCGTGCAGATATTGACATGATAAAAACTGTTATCCGTAACCTTATCAGTAATGCCTTGAAATTTAGTAACCCGGGTAGTGAAGTGCATGTTGTTGTAGAAGAAAAAGAAGAGCAGGTTATCGTTAACGTGGTCGATCATGGTCGTGGTATTAAGAAAGAAGACCAAAGTAAGCTGCTTAATGTGGATACACATTATTCTACATTTGGAACAAAGAATGAAGAAGGTTCCGGTCTGGGGCTTTTGTTATGCCAGGATTTCGTAAGGAAGAATGGTGGAGAACTCTGGTTCAACTCAGAAGAAGGAGAAGGTTCTGTCTTTAGTTTCTACTTACCAAAGCTATCTTGAAATATTATTTCTCCTTCTTTAGAGATAATTCCATAATCACAGGATTATGGTCACTGAAATCAAAAGAAGGAGAGTTGTATTCTCTTCCTGTTAGTTCCTTTGAGTGAAATATATAGTCAATGCGCAGGGTTTTATGAAGATAACGATATGTATATCCAAGTCCGGATCCTGCGCTTTGAAAACCATCCTGCAACTTCTCCTTCATCCGATGGAATGAATAAGATGAGGGAGGAGCATTAAAGTCACCACATGCTATAATCGAATGTTTTGTTGTGTCAATTATGTGGCAGAGCAAATCAACCTGATTAGACCTTTTAAGAGCATTTTCAAATAGTTTATCTGTTATTTTTCTAGCAGCCTCTTTCTCTGTGTCATAATACCCTCCAAGTGTTATATTCTTCAATAAGCCTTTAGTCTGATTAAAATTAGTCGTTTGCAAATGGCAATTAAAAACCCGCAGAGGGGTTTGCCCAACTTTTATATCAACCCACATAGCACTGTTGTTGGAGTTGCCAAAAAATAGATCATCTCTGTTTGTTATTGGAAACTTACTGTATATCACCAATCCAAATCCCGGAGTGTTGTTTTTGTGCATAGCAACATACGGATATTCCTTAAATTGAGCATTTATGCTATCAAAGCTATAATAAGAACTTTCTGCAAATTCCTGCAGGCACACTACATCAATTCGCTGTTCTTTCATCAGTCCGGTAATCTCCCCAACAGAGTAAACTGATGGATCTCCGTGGAAGCTTTGTACGTTAAGGCTTGCAATCCTTATCGAGTTCCCTTTATCTGCATAGCTTAGCTGCTTGTGCGGAATTTGATACGTTGCAGAAATATATTCATAGTTTGCTGCAATAGCAATCACCGGTATCCATATCCATTTTTTCCAGCGAATTCCCCAATAAATGGCAAAAACAAGATTGGCCAATAAAACTGGAATCATTCCTAATCCAATTATAGGAAACAGAAAGCCGTTGCTTGGATTCTGGTACGAATATCTCCCCAGAACAATAGTAAATACTGCTAGTGCAGTAGTTATAAGAACCCCTAAAAAACGGAAGTATATAAGAGTGGCTTTTTTCCCCATTCGTTATAAATATTTTCTCAGAATGTCAGTTAGTTTGTCTTGAGAAACAGGTTTTGGAATAAATTCGTTGCATCCGCATAAAAGAGCCGCTTTTACATCATCATCATATACAAAAGCACTTAAAGCAATGATTGGAATCTCGGGAGAGACCTGTCTGATAACGCGAGTAGCATCCAGTCCATCCATGTTTGGCATCTTTATATCCATAAGGATTAAGTCGGGTTTGTACTCTTCAAACATAGTTATTGCTTCTATTCCATCATGTGCATGCACCAAAGTAACCTTTTTACCAATCATTACATTTAGCAATTTAAAATTGCTATCGTTGTCTTCTGCAACCAATATCAGCGTATCCTTCTTTTCAGATAGCTCAATATCCTTTGAATCATCATCTTCTTCAGCTGTTATTTCATTAACAGACTCTTTTTGAGGCGCTATATAAGGAAGAGTAAAGAAAAACTCAGCCCCTTGTCCCACATCAGATTTTGCCCAGATTGTTCCTCCCAGCTTTTCCACTATCGATTTACAGATAGAAAGACCCAGCCCGGTTCCTTGTACAGTAGTATTTAGCTTTGCAAAACGTTCAAAAACATTCTTTGCTTTCTCTTTAGGAAATCCTATGCCTGTATCTTTTACATAACACTCTATTTCCTCATTATTAATCTTATACCCAAACCGGATACTACCTTCATTAGTGAATTTAAAAGCATTGCCTATCAGGTTAGAGAAAACCTGAATCAATCTGTTCTTGTCACTGTATATCCATAAATCAGCGTCTGATTCTTCAAAAAGAAGCTGAACATTTTCCGGAGTACGGAATCGGTGTGCATCAAAAACCTCCTGGCACATCACACCTAGGTTTATAGGTTCTTCAGCAAACTCCATTATGCCCGATTCAATTCTCGAAAGATCAAGAATCTCATTGATCAGCTGCAATAACCTGCTGTTGTTTGATTCAACTATTTTGTAATAGTCCATTCTCTCTTGCGCATTCTGCGTATCAGCAATAACTCTCGAGAATCCAACAATAGCATTCAATGGAGTACGTATTTCGTGACTCATATTAGCAAGAAAGGCCGATTTTAGCATATCAGACTTTTCAGCCTTCTCTTTAGCACTAATCAGTTCACTCTCCATCTTCTTCATGTTAGTGATATCAGATTCTAAAACAATAATAAGTGGAGGTCTGTTTCCATTCTCTACAAGCAACTTCTGTTTGTGAATAATAAATTTACCTTTCTCATTATTGACAACTTCTTTGCTATATATAATAGGCTCTCTGTTTTTAATAACAGATAAATCTTCATTTCTGTATGTTATGGCTATTTCGTCAGGGTAAATATCAAAATCGGTTTTACCAATAACATTGGTATCTTTCATACTCACATAGGTAACTTTATTTCGATAGATATATCGTAAGTCGTTTCCCGTGTCTTTTACAGAAATAGCAAGAGGTATATTCTCCAGAACAGTATTCATAATCTGATTTACCTCTTTTGTTTGTTCGTCGTATCTTATTTGCTCAGAAATATCACGTCCAAACGTCCAGATAATCTCTTCATCTTCAGAGTCCTTAATGATATAAGAGAAAAAATCAAAAGCCAGAATCTCTTTCAGATGTGGAAAAGGTTTTTCTTCAACAAACCGCACAATGTCAGTTAGCTGTGAAAATTCACTACGGATATTCATCCATCTTTCCTTCAGCTCTTTTTTTATCGGCAACTTATTAATTTTGATTGCAGATAGATCATTATCATCAGTCAAAAGATAATGCTTGCGAAACTGTTCATTGGCAAAAACCAGTGTCCCATCCGGTTTAAAAGCAAAAATATCTTCCGAAGCAAAATTTACAGCTTTGGTAATGGTTCCCAGATTTTCATCCAGCTTAATAATATCCGTGATATTCTGGCAGAAACCTTCAATCTCTTTATTCTCCTCAGAAGCACTTATGTTTAAAACCTTAAGTCTGAGAAATAAGAACTCCTTTTTTACTAAAATTCTGTATTCATGAGTATCCGCAGTATCCGCACTCGTATGATGAAGAATATTATTTATCCATATAAGAAATCCGGCACGATCATCACGGTGTATTATTTCCAGATAAGCTTCCAGAGTTATATTTTTAAAATGATCGCTGTTAGCCAATCCCCCGGAATATCCTTTATAACTAAATATCTGAGTTCTATAATTATACTTCCATTGGCTGATTTTGGCTGCTTTTTCAATCTCCCGCAGTTCGTTATTCGTTTTCTCCAGCTGCAATTTAGTACGTGCTCTGTTAGTAATGTCTCTGTATTGACACAATATCAGATTTTCATCGAAAGGTTGCATAATGCACTTAAAATAGAAAGTGCCTTCACTAAGAGGAAGCTCATAATTTTTAGATGAAACAATTTTGTTCTCTTTGACTTTTTCAAAGTCTTTTTTAATAGCAGAATATGTTTTTTCCGGTAACAAATTAAAGAAATTTTCACCGATAAGATTCTTTCTTCTCCTAAAAAAACCTCGGTTTGCATATACCACCAAATCAACACAGATGCCTTCGTAATCAACTAAAAACATTGTATCTGCAGTCATCTGTAGAATCTTATCTGAGTTTTGTGGGTCGTGCAATATTCTTGTCATTATTCTTCGTCTTAGATTTTAGAGATTAATACGTAAGAAATATTCAACAAATATAGAAAAAAAATTAAAAGGACCTGACTTTTTGTGCAAAAATTAAACAGATCTGTTGGCCTTTTCCCATATTCCAGTCGCATTTTTGTTTTTCAGATAAATAAATCCTTTAAAAACATTGACATTCATAAAGAGGAAATAGTAAGGAATAAACAAGACTTTGTTTTTTATTTGCTTGGTAGAAAGGTAATATCCCCATAATCCTAATACATAGAACAGCACTTGTAAGAATAATAGCATGGTATAGATATCAGTATTCATCTCTGAAACCAGTATTATATTAAGCGGTAACATCAAAAAAAGTAATATAGGAGTTAGCGACCATCTCAACACCCGGTGAGATATATACTGAAAACTCAATATCCCATAACGAAAAACATTAAGCAGAGAGCGTAATCTCCATATTGATTGTAAACCTCCAGCAGCTATTCTCACCTTTCTTTTCTCCTCCTCATTCATATTGGCAGAAGCCGATTCAATAGCATAAGCCTTGTCGCAATAAGCAATCTTATATCCCTTTTGAGCAATCCGGAGTGAAAGAATAAAATCATCCAGTAAGGTATCTCTTTCCATCTCTTCGAACAGTTCCTTGCGAATAGCAAATAACTCACCGGCTGCACCCACTGCCGAATACAGTCTGGAATCCAATGCTTTAAGTGCTGATTCATATTTCCAATAGATGCCTTCACCGCCACCGGCAGCACCATCCTTTTCTTTTGCTGCAATCCTTTTCTCTCCGGCAACGCATCCCACTTTTGAATCAGAGAATTCACTGGTTATTTCCATTATAGCCTCCCGGTTAATCATCGTATTTGCATCTGTAAATATCACAATAGGAGAGGATATAAACCTCATTCCTCGGTTTAATGCAGCAGTCTTTCCCTGGCGTTTTGGTTGAAACAATACAGTAACCTCCGCGTAAGCTTTCAGTAATTCATTCGTGTTGTCATTGCTACCATCCGTTACCCATACAATCTTTAGCTTATCGTTGGGATAATCCAGAGCTCGGCAATTATCCATTTTATCCTTCACCACAGCTTCCTCGTTGAAAGCCGTTATAAACAGAGTTACCTCCGGTAAGTTTTCTTTTGCTGGTAAAGCCTTTGCTTTTTGTTTTGAGAATAGTTCTTTTGTTTTTACCAGCAAGTAAAGAACGATGCCATATCCCAGATAGGTATAAAATACTATTATCAAGCTTAACCAGAATGTTATTTCAAGAGATTTCATGAGTGCTTGATGAATGATTTATATATTTCAGATACTTTTTCAGAAACCCTTTTACTATCGAAACGTTCTTCGATTAGTCTTTTAGCTTCTTTTTCACATTTTTCTTTTAGAGTAGAGTCTTTGATATAAGTAATATATTGTAGCGCAAGATTTTCAGGATCGCTATATTTTGCAATTAATCCATTCTGTTTATCAGTAATAACTTCTTTTGTCCCGTCTGTTGGAGTAACAACCAGTGCTTTTTTCATTGCCATAGCCTCTAGTAGTGCAATAGAAAGTCCTTCCCATAGACTAGGCAGGCAGAACACATCTATTGAGTTTAATAAATCTGGAACATCATTTCTGAAATTCGAAGTTTTTATTATATCTTCCAAAGAATTCTCTTTTATATAATTCATTGCTTCGTCTTTCAATTCACCCTCGCCAACAAAAAGAGCTTTAATTTTCGTGTTTTGCTTATGAGCTATAGTAATGCTTTTAATGAAATTTATTGGATCCTTTTGTAAAGTAACCCTCCCTATAAAGCCCACAATAAAATCATCATCGCTAAAGCCAAATTCCTTTCTGATATCTTTGAAAGAATTGTTTGGATTAAACCGTGATAAATTGATCCCGTTTTCAATAACTACAGAATTTTTTAGTCCAAAAGTCTGGATACCAGTTTGCTGGTTGCTCTTAGAAACACAAATAACCTGATTACTAAGAGTACAGATTGCTTTTTCACTTTTTGCCCTCAAGAAACCGACTATGGCAGATTGATCCTGATGAAAGCTCCATCCGTGCACAGTATATACTAAAGGAATATTCTTTATTTTTGCTATTAAAGCAACATTCGAAGCCGCCCTGCTTCCGTGCGCATGAATAATCTGAATACTTTCCTTTTTAATTATTTCACCAATTTGTTTGATAATTCTAAAATCGAAAGGGTGGGAGGTTTCTATTACATAACATTTCACTCCATTAGCCCTAAGTGTATCAATCATCTGTCCCGGAGTAAATGCTAAAATAATTGGATTTATTGTGTTATCAAAACCGGCAACTAAATCAAGCAAATGAGATTCCCCTCCGCCAACCTGACCTTGTCTTATAACTTCTAATACATTTATTGGTTGCATTAATTTTTTCTATTTTATCAGATTAGAGTCTTCGTCTTTGTAATTGTTCTTTGCAGAGAATAAATTAGTTGCATTATTTAATGCTTTAATCAATCTATTCAAAAAGCTTTTAAAAAAAGAACCATCGGCATTTAGTGTACTATTACCTGTTAGAGCTCTAGCCTTTCTATTAGTTATGAATACTAATTTCCCATATTCTTTTAAAGCATATGCTAATGAACCATCTTCCCCTCGGATAATATCTGTTCTGAATCCAATTTTGCGTCCCATTTCAGTATTAAATCCAAAAACCATACCGCGAACACATAATTCTGGCCGTTTGATAGATTGTAATAGTAAGTATATATCCCGAAGAAGTTCGTAGAAAAACAGACCAAATTTTGAATGATTTTTGTCAGACATAAAGCTCCAAAGAGAGAATACACAAGCTACCTCTGGCTTTCTTAGTTTGTCTATCATCGTTTGAATATAATGTGGGGGATAAAGAGTATCAGCATCTATGCAAATATAATATTTCCCCTTTGCATTGTCTAAACCGCACTGTCGGGCGTGTCCGGGTCCTTTCTTTGGTTCATCAAACCATTTTACACCACATAAGTCTAATACCTCAGTAGTTCTATCTGTCGAATTGTTATTTACTACAATAATTTCTATTGGAAAATCACAGATATTCTCACTCAAAGACCACAAGCAACTTAAAATCCTTTTTTCTTCGTTATGCGCTATTGCAACAACAGAAACAAGAGGATAGTCTTGCTTTTGCAACTTTAATTTGTGCTGAATCTCTTTTATTGTATTTTCTGAAATTTCTTCCAGCGACTTTTCAAAGATTGATAGATATTTCGTATACCAAGACATTTTAGGATTAAAATTTTGATTATTTTTTACTGCAATTTATTCTACTATTTTGAAAGAGAAGTTATACTGTCTAATATTTCATTTGCACAAATTTCAATATTATATTTTTCGCGGGCAAGTCTTTTTCCGTTTTCGCCCATTATTTTAGCTTCTTCTTTGTGTTCATAAAGATAAGTTATAGCTTTTATCCAGTCTGAAGGATCTGAAGATTTGACTTTGATTCCTATATGTTCTTTTTCTACATCAATAGGGTGATAATCGTTTGCTGATACAATAATTGGTTTTCCTAATGCAAGAGCTTCTACGATTGAAGTATGACCAACACAATAATTACATAATTCTTTTGATAAGGAAATTACTATACAATATGATTCTGCTGATTTTTTAGATAGCTCAAACATAGATAGTCTATTATTCTCTATTATATTAATTGAAATATTAGGGAATTTTTGCTTGTATTCTAATAAAAAACTATAGTCTTGAGTAAAGTTAATCTTGTTTGTATATATTTCTAATTTAAAATCTGTTTTTGAAAAAGATTGAAGTAAAATATTGAAATCTCTGTTTTCTTTACCTGTAGAAATAAAGAATTCATTATTTTTATTTGTAGATTTATTAATTTCTTTGTAGAAATCAAGCTCTACGCCCCAATGTAGTGTCGCTGTTTGTTCTTTAGTAATGAACCCCGTAGCAAGACTTTCTTCCATATTCAGGGGAGAATGGAAAAAAATTTGGTCAAAAGCTCTATATAAAAACTTGTAATAAAGTCTTTCAATAGAGTTCTTTCCTGTATAAATAGTAGTATGAGAAACTCCTAAAGTTTTAATTTTAGAAAGTTTCAGAGCTTTTAGTATAGCAATTCCTATTAATGGTTTAGTGAAAATATAGTGTAAAAAAACTACATCACATTTGCTATTTAAAATAATTTGTGTGTTTTTAATAATTCCTCTAATACCATCCATTTTAGATACTGATGAATATTCTATACTAATGCCTTTTTTTTGCAACTCTACCATACCATATAGCAAATGGCTGGGATATTTTCCTTGTTGATATAAAGAATAAAGAGTTTTTATTCCATAATTAAAATCTAAAATTTTCATTTATAGCCAAATTTTTAATAAGCAACCTCATTTATACTATTTAGTATTTCATTTGCACAAATTTCAATATTATATTTTTCACGTGCAAGCCTCTTTCCGTTTTCGCCCATTAATTTAGCTTCTTCTTTGTGTTCATAAAGATAAGTTATGGCTTTTATCCACTCTGAAGGATCGGAAGATTTGACTTTTATTCCTACATTTTCTTTTTCTACATCAATAGGGTGATAATTATTTGCTGATACGATAATAGGCTTTCCTAATGCAAGAGCTTCTACGATTGAAGTATGACCAACACAATAATATGATGCTTCTTTTAGTAAAGGTATTACTACACAAAAAGATTGAGCTGTAAGGTTTACAAGATGAATAGAAGTCTCTTTATTTCTAGTTACAAATTCTATATCTATATTTGGATATTTATTCTTAAGTTCTGAAAGAAATTCATAATTGTTTTCATAATTAGTCTTATTAGTATATATCTTAAGATCTAAATTTGTCTGTGAGAAAGCAGATATTAAAATTGGAAAATCACGATATTCTCTTCCTGTTGAAATGAAATAATCAGTTTTGTTTTCACTTGAGCATATTGTTTCATCTAAATAATTAAGATCAATGCCCCAATGTAATAATTTGAGTTTGTCAGATTTTAAAATACCAGTTGCAGCACCTTCTTCCATATTTTTTAATGAATGAAAAAATATTCGATCAAAAATCTGGTATACGAATTTACAAATTAGCCTGTTAATAAAACTATAGTCATCGTGAAAACTAGTATGGCTTACTCCTATAATTTTTATTTTTCTATATAATCCAATTTTTTTTAATAATGCAATTCCTAATAAAGGCATAATATAAATGTAAGAGCAAAAAAGAATATTGCATTTACTGTTAAGTATTAAGCGAGTATTATCAATAATGCCTTTAATGCCTGATTTACGTGAAGTGGACACATGTTTTACCTCATAACCTTTTTTTTCTAATTCAATCATTCCATATAATGAATGACTAGGGAAAGGACCTGATTTATATTGTTCATATTCAAATTCTTTCCCATAATTAAAATCTAGTATTTTTATTTCAGACATATTATTCTTTTATAACTGATTCAAATAATTTCACCCATTGCGTGCCTATATTTTCCATTTTAAAGCGATTGACAGATTCTATAGCTTTCCGCCCCATTTCGACTCTTTTATTTTCATTTTCTATCAAATAAACGATTTTTTTTGCCAATAAACTTATATTCCCATTTTCTACGAGAAAACCATCCTCTTCATTACTGATTATATCCTGAGGGCCACATGGGCATGCAAATGAAACTATGGGCAAGCCGCAAGCCATAGCTTCAGCTATTACAAGACCAAAACCTTCATACCGTGAACTTAAAACAAAAATAGAACTCTCCAGATATTTATCTATAATGTTATGTGTTGGACCATTGCAGATAAATGTTTTACTTATTCCTTTTTTAATAGCCAATTCTCTATATTGATCAGCATCTCCGCCTCCATAAATATTTAAGACCCAATCAGGGTGCTTTTCTGTAACTATTTTCCATGCATCCGTTAATAAATCAAACCCTTTCTGATAAGTATAGCGCCCCACTGCTATAACTTTTTTAGAATGGCAGTAGGAATAAATATTTGTATTGATTGAAATTGGATTGTATATAACTTGTATGTTTTTCAATTTAGGCCAATTAAGTTTATCTTCTTCGCTCAATACAACAAAAGCTGATAACCGTTTAACTTCTTTCAGTAAGTTGTTTATCCATAAGCGACTGATTCCTTTATTTACGAAATTTGGCAAAAATTTGAAGTTAACTTCTCTATACCCAATTCGTGTAAAATGTATTTCACCAACTTTTTTACTTCCATCCTGGATATCATTAATAAAATTGATTTCACGACGCATAGCTGTGACTGTTATATCAGGCTTTAGTTTAATTAAAAAATCAGTCAGGCGTTGTTTATATAGTCGCTGTTTCCACAAATAAGCAAATACTCTTTTGTAAATAGGTAGAGTGTAGAGTATATCAAAATTTACATGTACATTATGTAAATGTATCTTTTCTGACAATGGGAAATACGATGGCCCTTCTCCATCTTCTGTTAAAAGAACATGTACATCATAACCGGCTACATCAGCCATATAATTGGCTTTCATAGTGAGAACCCGTTCCATTCCGGAACCATTCCATATTCCTCCTATTATATAAACAATTTTAGTTGCCATTCATAATTAATTTATCAAATATATTATTCCATTGATCTCCAAGATTATCCATTCTGAATCGCTCTATACTTTTACTGGCTTTTTTACCCATAGTTTTTCTAATTTCTTCATTTTCTATCAGATAAATAATTTTTTCAGCCAATTCTTCAATGTTACCATTTTCTACAAGTAGCCCATCTTCTCTATCTTTAATAATATCTTTTGGACCGCAGGGACATGTAAAAGACACAGCCGGAACGCCACAGGTCATCGCTTCAACTATTACCATTCCAAATCCTTCAAAACGGGAACTTAGAACAAATATTGAACTTTCAATATATCGTTCTTTAATGTTAGAGTCCGGACCATTTAAAATACAACTTTTTTCTATCTGATATTCTTTTACCAAATTTATATAAGACTCGTTATTACCATCTCCATAAATCTGAAGTTCCCAATCCGGATGCTTCCTAGAGACAATGCTCCAGGCCTTTATAAGCAAATCAAAACCCTTTTGAGGAACATATCGACCTACGGCAATAACCTTTTTTGAAGAACAATTGGATAATTTATCTGCATTGAATGCAAGAGGATTCGGCATAACAATGACATTGTTTAATTCACTCCATTTAGCCTTGTCTTCATTAGTCAAACATATAAATAATTTTAATTTATTCAGATTTCTGATCAATTGTTTCATCCAGATATCTGAAATAAGTTTTTTTATTCTACTGTTTTCTCTTCCCTGTAAATCCCTGAAATTATCTTTGTTTATGTGTATTTCTCCAATTTTGATGCTTCCATCCTGAATTTGGTTAATGAAATTTATTTCCCTTCGCAACATTGATACGGTAATATCCGGTTTTAATTCCATTAAGCAACGTGTTAGTTTTCTTTTATATTCATGCTGCTTTTTTAGATATTTAAGTGCCTTTTTTGCAAAAGGAAGATGCCACAACTCTTCAAAATTTATATCAAGTTGAACGACTTTAATTTTTGGAGACAATTTGTAGTATGGTGGTTTTGAACCTCCATCAGTTAAAATGATCGTAATATCGTATCCTAATACTTCTGCAAAGTAATTAGCCTTTATAGTCAGCACCCTCTCCATACCTCCTGAAATATAAAGAGAAGGAATACAATAAGCTATTTTTCTTATGGTTGAATCTTGTTTAATCATATATCCCTGCATAAATCAGTTATTTTTTTCATTTGCATCTCCCATGATAGATCCTTAACAGAATCTCTTATTTCTACTGGAGATAATTTGCAATTATCATAAAAATTCAAAACCCGGTTTATATCTATCGGGGATTCATCAGCAGGTGCTTTTAATACATAAGGCATACTTTCAAAATCAGTATCTATTTCAGAATAGATAAATGGAATACCTCTGGCCGCATATTCTCTATTTTTTAAAGTTTTTATATTAATAATACCACTTCTGTGGCGTCCTAAACTAGCAATGCCGAAATCAGCTTCTTCAAAAACATCATCAAGGGTTTTACCAAATAATTGGCCGTGAAAAATAATATGTTTTTCTATACCGTATTTTTTGATTATTTCTTTAAAAACAGGCATTTCTGAATCTTCTCCAACTCCACCTACTATGTGAAAAAATATCTTTCTGTTATTATTCTGTTTATAATATTCTCCAATGCCGGTCATTACACGGTCAAATCCGTGCCAGTAATGTACCTCAGCTACTCCAATAAGATTGAAAGGAGACGGTTGTTTACGCAAAGTTTGTTTTAATGGTATTGTACTGAAATCTATTCCATTTGATATTTTTATTGTTTGCGCTCCAAATATAGAATCATAATCAGAAAATGTACTTATTCGGAATAATTGTTTTGCTAATGAACGGCAAAAAAGTTGATCCATTTTTAATTCTATTTGTTCCTTGTATGAAAAACCTTTATATTCCTGATCATAGGGATAAGTAGGGATTTCCATTATTACTTTTATTCCTTGTCTTTTTAATTTCTGCAAAAAATGAATAGTAAAAGGATTTGCGTTGTGATCGGAACGCATATACACCAATTTTATATCTTGTTTTATAATATAGTCGTAGATAGCATTGTAGCAGATTCTCTTTTTTAATGAAGCTAGTTTCCCACTACCAAAATCTTCCAGAATTTTATTGTTAATCATTCTGCAGCGGTGTCCATTAGTTAACACATCATAGTGACATAAGTCTACATAATGTCCCGCATCACGTAAACCTTTCACCTGATTGAATATTTTTTTACTTATTCCACTAACTTCGGAAAAACCATGAAATACAAGGAATAGGATTTTCATTTTTATGTATATAAGTTAGCGATCTAATTATAAATGCGAAAATATATTTCTTGTTTCCATAAACAACTTGTAAGAAGAATTTTAGGTAATTCGCCTGAGTAGTAAATACCATCAGGAGAAATAGCTTTCATATAGATATTTACAGATTGAACCTTCGCTTTATGTTCTTCTTTGTTCATTGAAAAATAGCGTACATTTTTCCATGGAAGCTTTATGGTATCTTTAAAAGGCATTGTATACCAGAACCATACACAATAGGCATATAGTTTTGTAGATGTATCTTTTATTATATGTTTTATTATTAGATGGGCTTGTACATGATCATTCCAACCATCCATCAAATGAGGAACATAAATAGCATCGGCATTTATTCTATTTAATATGTCTTTAAGTCTTGTAATTTCTGGATCTTTGCTGCAAACATTGCCATCTATAAAGTTTAGGAAATATATATTTTCTTCTTTTATACCTAAAATAATTGCCGATTTATTTGTTAAGTCACGTCTAGTTACCTTTAATGTTTCTTTTTCTATTGATTTAGCACTAGTGCAATTCTCTCCACCTGTTAACATAATTAGTGATATAGTACATCCACTTTTAGTAAGATGAGAGATTAATCCTCCACATCCTAAGGCTTCATCATCGGGATGTGGAGCAACAATAATAACATTCGTAGATAATTTATGCTTCCGTCCACATATCAAGGCTAATATTCTTAAAATACTATTCCGAAAGTAACGATAGATATACCTGATTGTATCCATGTTTTCTTATTTTAAAGAAACAAAAAGTTGTTCCCATTTTTTCATAATTTCATCGGCTTTATACTTCTTTACATTAGAGTACCCAGCTTGTCCCATTTCTTTTCTAATATTTTCATGTTCTATAAGGAAGCATATTTTCTCAGCCATTTGTTGTGTATCTCCATCTGTCACTAAAAATCCGTCTATCCCCTCTCTTATAATGTTGCGTGGTCCGCTAGGGCAGTCATAAGCTATGCAAGGAAGTCCACATGCCATTGCTTCTATTAATACCATACCAAATCCTTCATAGCGAGACGTCATTATACAAAAAGAGCTCTCAATATATTCTTTAGAGATATTTGGAGATGATGGTTTAAATAAAATAGAATCAGACAGTCCTTTTTCTTTAGCAATATTGATAAGGCTCTTTTTTAATGTGCCTTCTCCATAAATTTCCAATATCCAATCCGAATTTTTTTTTACCACTTCACTCCAAACATCGATTAGCCGGTCATGTCCTTTTTCTATTTCAAATCGCCCTACACTTATTACTTTTTTGTTAGTGTTATTACTTGTTATTTGTGGATAAAAAGGCAACGAATTGGGTATTAAAATAGAGTTTCTTACTTTTGACCATTCTAATGCATCATCATTTGTCAACACAACAAGAGAATCAAACTTCTTAACTGTTTTTTCTAACTTTGCTCTCCAGATTTTCCCTACAAATTTATAAATAATATTTCTTTTCATCATTGACTCGAAGTTGCGGACATTTTTTCTTGTAGTATGTGCTTCCGCAATTTTCTTACTGCCATCATTAATTGATGTTATAAAATCGATATCCCTCCCAAGTGTGGAAATTGTAAAATCGGGTCGTATTTTCATTAATTGTTTCTGTAGCTCTTTTTTATATTTTCTCATCAATTTAAAATAAATAAAGCCTCTTACAAAAAAAGAATGATTGTATTGTTGCCCAAACATAATGTCGAGGTTGATAAGATGTATCTTAGGAGATAATGCAAATTTAGGAACCTCTTTACCTTGCGAATCGGTTATAATATATACATCATATCCAAAACATTCAGCGAAATAGTTAGCCTTTTCTGTAATTACTCTATCTGCCCCTCCAACGGTTGTTAAAGCTGTATATATATATGCGATTTTCATTAATTATCCGTGTTTTTTTGTGTTATACAAAGATATACTTTTTTTTGTATTTTTTTTATATGGGGATTATTTTGTAGATTCTTTAAATGTTTTTTATTTTAAGAAGATGTGTTTTTGAAGCTTTATTGAAGTTTATAACAAATTTTATATATTCAAATAAAACTTATTGTTTTGAAGTTGCTTTAGTGACAGAAAAGTATACTGAAGCACTGTTTTCGATGTGCGTAATTTGTCTTTGATGTGGCATTTTTGTATTGTTTTTGTTTTTTTGCCATAAGTAAGATAGCCTTTTTATCTAGACTTAATTTTTAATCAAAATTGGCTGTTCCATTTTTTTTTGTTTTATATTTGTTTTAAATAATAATTAAAAATGAAAATAGCTGTTGTAACTCCAGGAATACTCCCTGTTCCTTCAGTAAAAGGAGGAGCCGTTGAAACGTTAATAGATTACATACTTGAATACAATGAATGTTTTCTTAACCATGAAATAATAGTTTACGGTATCGATGATAATAAACTATCTGACTTTAACTTTTCTAATTTTAAAAAAACCAGATTTCATTTATTTAATCAACAATCTGTTATATATAGATTAAAAAGGAAATTGTATAGTTATTTTAATTATAATTACTATTATAATTCTTTTTTAGATTATTTTGCTGTTGCAATAAGAAAGGAAATATCTTGTTTGCAATTTGATGTGGTTGTTGTTGAAAATCGCCCGGGATTTATTTTGCCATTATCTTTATGTACGAACGCAAAAGTTGTACTTCATTTACATAACGATACATTAGATAAAGAAGCAAAAGATGCAAAGAAAATACTAGATAAATGTGCGAAAATATTTACGGTCTCTAATTATATTAAATCTAAAGTGGATACAATTATGCCTACTGATAAAGTTCAGATAGTGTATAATGGTATTGATATTGAAAAGTTTAGAAATCCGTCTCTTTTAGAAATTAATAGAAGTAATTTCGGATTAAAAGATGATGATTTTGTTGTTGTTTATGCTGGCAGAATTGAACCTATAAAGGGAATTAAAGAATTGATTGAGGCATTCTTATTATTATCTGATTATGAAAAAATAAAACTTCTGATTGTAGGAGGTGGAAATGGTAACAATGATGAAAGTGAGTTTATATCAGAAATGCATAAATTAGCTTTATCAATACCTGAAAAAGTTATTTTTACTGGTTTTCAATCTTATGGAAAAATACCTTCTATATTGAGTCTTTGTAATATGGGTGTTATCCCTTCAATCTGTGAAGATGCTTTTCCTTTGTCCTGTATTGAGAATATGACCATAGGGTTGCCTCTTGTAGTGACAAAATCTGGTGGAATACCAGATGCTGTAGATGAAGAGTGTGCAATTATTGTTGAAAAAGACTCTGACTTAGTCTCGAATTTGGCCACAGCTATTTTAGAATTATATATAGATGAGGATAGAAGATTGAAAATGTCTACACATGCAAAAGAACGTTCTAAGTTGTTTAGTAAAGAAAAATATGCGTTATCTTTTTTTTCTAATTTATAAAGGATTGTGAGTTATTTTTCTTATTACTGAATATATTCTAATTAAAAATGCAACAAGACTATAGATAAATCTATTAAAACCATCAGTTTTGTTTAGAATAGGGGTGAGCTCTAAAAGAGGAGAATCTGCTTTAGCAAATCTTATGTAATCAACGTAAATTCTCTCTAAAAGAATCCCTTTTAGAACTTTTTCTCGTTCAAATATACTGAGTTCTGTATTTGTAGAACTGATGCCCGAATCATCAAAATCAGTAACAATTATTTCTATATTTCTAAAAGAACAATTCTTGAAAATTAGTACATCGATAAAAAATTTCCAGTCTGAAATAACTTTATAGTTTTCATCGTAGAGATTATCCTCAAATAGGCTCCTTTTAATAAAAGAAGCTGGATGTGGTATAGTGCCTTTAACAAAATCGAGCATTGTGATTGAATCGAAGCGATGTCCGAAAGGATAGTCCATATTTCCCTTTATATATTTTCCTGCAACAATATCAGCATTACAAAATTGTAATACGTTCTCTAATACATCTGTTTGATGATAAGAATCCCCAGAATTCATAAAATTACAATATTCTCCTGTAGATTTTAGTATACCTTTATTCATAGCATTATAAATACCTTTATCAGGTTCCGAAACCCAATAATCTATTTTATCAGCATATTCTTTGATAATTTCTACACTACCATCAGTTGATCCTCCGTCAATAATTATATATTCGTAGTCAGAATAAGTTTGATTTACTATGCTTTCAATTGTTTTTTTTAATCCGTTGCAGTTGTTATAATTGATTGTTATAATAGACAGTTTCTTCATATTTGTATTTTAGTTTCGTAATTATTTAGGTTATCTATTACCTAATAGAAGAAAATTTAAGGATTTATTTTTTTCCATTATTATTATCAAACCGGTTGCAAATATAATTAAAATTAATGCTGTTATTAAGGTACTAACAAAATTATATAGTATTATATTATTACTATTAAAATTGAATGCGATTAACTTGTATTCCAAAAGTATACTTTGAATTATATAAATGCCTAATGTTCTTTTTCCAATATTTTGAATTAAATAAAATAGCCTATTGTTAATATTATCAAGATGCTTTAAAATATAAAATATTGATAAACTACCCGTTGCGCCAATAAAATATCTAAAAAAAACAATTTTTATTTGCTCATTAAACTTTATTGGGTAGAGCGTTAAATTAGGCAGAGATAGTTTGTAAAAAGCCATACCTGTGATATATATATAGTATTTTATTTCCCAAAAGAGAAATAAAATAATAAAAAGAGGAAAAGTGGTTAATATTATATATTTTCTTCTTTTTAGAAATAAATATTTTTGGTTATTTAATAGATATCCTAACCAATAAAATGGATACATATATTTAAATAAGGATGTAAAGATGGAATTATCTGGGAGCAATAGTAAGATAAGAAAAGATAAACAGAAAGCCCAAATTTTATTTTTTATTAATTTGCAGCTAATGAATGAAAAAATTAGACTCAAAAAAATAGCCCATATAAACCAAAAATTTTTAATAATATTTATATATGCATATGGAACATATTTTATCGATGGGAGTGTATCGTCAGATAAAAAGGAGTTGATATATATAAAAAAAAGCCCAATAATTCCCCATGTAAGGCATGGAATGACTAATTGGATAAATCGTCTTCTTAAAATTGAATAGAAAGATCTTGAGAAATTATTAGCAAAGAAATATCCACTTAATAACATAAATAATGGCATATGAAAACTATATATTATTTCGAATAGAGGGTTAGAATAGTAATTATTATTTTGATAAGATATTGGATCACAATATTCAATGCAATGTCCCCATATTACTAAGATCATACAAATTCCTTTTATGAAATCTATGAAGTTTATTCTTTGCATATTACTGCACATATATTTATTATTTAAATATTTTATAAAATATAGGGACTCTTTTTATAGCATCCATCATTCCTGGTGTTGAGACTAAAAGTATTATAAAATAGAATAAAGTAAATGGAATAACTGTGCAGGCACCATATAGTAAAAACTGCTGAATACTTTCTTTTGGATGAAAAGGAAGGAATTTAGCAGCAATGGTCATAACTGTAAATGATGTTATAAATGTTATATAATATCTAATAGTTCCAGCCCAATAGACTTTTACTGGAACTTTTAATCCCTTAGTGAATAGATAATAAGGTTTCCACAATACAATTATAAAGCAAATACTAATGATTTTTCCAAGCAAGATTCCCCAAATTCCCCACTGAGTTGCTGCTGCTACTGTAACAGTTATATTTATAATACCTTCAGCCCATGCAGACCAGGTATCGGCATATAAACCGTGAGCGTGATTGAAAATATCAACAGCTCCACGAGTTTGCATTATAAATAAATTTACTAGCAAAAGAATTAAAATTATATGATCTAATTGATATTTTTCCCCTAGCCACAATGTTACGAAGGGATCCATTAATTGGAAAAGTGAGAAAACTACAGTTCCCGCGATAAAATAACGAATAGACATTAACTCCCAGAATACTTTTATTGTGTTTTTTTTATTCCCTTCTGCCACTAAATTCCCAACTCCGGCATTAACACCATCAAGTGTTGTATTTATCATAGTAATCAATTTATTTATTATCATGGCGTAATTGCCATAGAAAGCTACCATTTTTAGTGATACAAAAGCGAAAATCATTATTTCATCGCTCTTACTCAGTAGGAAATCTTTAATTTGATGTACAAAAACCTGTTTGGTATTAATTAGTATTTCAGGATGTTTTTTTAATAATATTTTCCCTTCATTTTTATTGGTTTTTAGCCAAGGGTATTCTTTATCAATTTTCCAGTTTAAGATAACACATGCTATTATTCCAAATAGAAATTCGATAGCGACCCATAGATATAAATTTTTATAAGTATATGCCAATGCTATTTGTACAATGGTTTTAATTATGCCAGCTGTTTGAAAGTAAGCTGATACTACATAGTTTTTTTGATCGGCGCTAAGTAATATTTCTCTGTAATTAATAAAGTATCCTATTAAAGAAGAGCCTAGATAAGATGCAAATGTAAAATAGATAATACCCATGTTGAATATGGTATTTCTAAAAATAAATGGGAAAGAAATACTAGCGATAACTCCACCTATGCCAATAATTATGCCTATTTTTCGGTATAAGTAACCAAAAATAGACATTATTTCCATTATTTTATCCTTATTTCTTTCTTGTATTGGCTTAAATAAAAAAAAGCTAATACATGTTCCGATTCCTAGTTCTGCAAGATTTAGAATTCCGAGAATATTCTGTAGTGTACCTGTGAGCCCAATAAAGTCGGCTCCTAAACAATCCAAAAATATTTTTCGGGAAAAGAAAGAGAAGATTAAAGTTAGAAAATAAAAAAATAATCCAATTTTTGCATTTAGAAGGCTCTTATGTAGTCGTGAATCAGACATTTTATATAGTAGTATTGTGTGATTTGAATAATAATATAAAAATCGTTTTTATTCGCAGATGTCTTATATATCTAAACTTTATGCAATGCAAAAAAATTAGATATCGTTCTTTTGCAGAAAGTACATATGCGTTTCTTATAATCACATTTAGCATTATTTTTATATATCTGCATATTATTGCTTTTTCATATTCTGTTTTTCTTTCAATATACTCTCTAAGTTGTTCAATTACGGTAAAATAACCTTCAATATTCTTCCATGAAAATTGTTTTGTCATTGTAGAATTCCCTCTGACTCTCCGCTTAAAGTAGTTTTTGTTAATTCGTCCAACTCTTTCTGCTTCAATATACAGAATGGCAGAGAAAAGCTCATCTTCGTGAATTATTCCAGGATAGAAATTGAGCCTGATTTTGTGAAGGTAGCTGAGTCGGATAAAGTTCATCCATGGTGCAACTCTATAAAGGTATTTGTTTATTAATTCATTTAATAACTCAGCCCCATAATACACTTTTTCTTCAATCTCAGTACGGTGATAGTCAATTGAAAAAGATATTTCTTTGTTCTCACAAATAATATCTGCATCAAAAAAAACAAAATCCAGACTTTCTGCTTCACATTTGTTATAGCAACATTCCAATGCATCTAAGTCGAGCAAGTCATCACTGTCCATAAAGTAAATGTATTCACCTTTAGCTATGCTAATACCTAAGTTTCGGGCAACGGACTGACCTTGATTTTCTTGACTGTATATCTGTACTCTATTATCATTTTCTGCAATTCTACTTATAACTTCTAAACTTCCATCAGTAGACCCGTCATTAATTACTATAATTTCAATTTCTTTTAATGTTTGGTTAATAATGCTCATAAGAGCTTCATTTACATATTGTTCCGTGTTGAAAACGGGCATAATAACACTTACTTTGGGTTTTGTCATAAGTCGGCCTGTTGGTAACTTTCTTAAACTATAAAACAAATATAGCATAATCCTTTAATAAAAAGGAACTATTTTTGCGCATTTTTTTAAGAAACAGAAAGAATATGAATAAACAACTTAAAACAACAGTCATGAAAGAAGATTTAGAGAAAGAAATGCAGGAAGTACAGAACGAAATTGATTTTCATACAAAAGAACTGCATAAAAAGCTGACAAAGCAAAAAGAGTTATCAAAAAAGTTAGGGCGGAACAAGAAATCGATTCCGCTTGAGTGGACAGTTTCTCCACATCTTTTTTTTTCATGCACTAGAACAATGGATTGAAGATGGTTGGTTACTGACAAATGGTGGCGTTAATCGCGTACTTACAGCACATATTCTTAGCCAATTTATTCGCTTCCGCTCTTCAAAAGGAGGAAAAGATCAATATCTTTCGGAAAGTACAGTGTGCCAGTATATGAAAAAAGAGCACCTAAACGAGGATTACTAGCTTCTGCTTTTGAACGAATAATTTATATTTTAGGAATTAATTGAAGATATAAAGTTTTACATAACTGGTAATGAATTAGTTACAGGTGGATAATTTACTTCAAAAATACAGACAAATAGTTATAAATAATTTTCTAGTAAATGTAGAACTTTGTATCTCTAATTTTAATGAATAATAAATGAAGAACATTACAGTTTTTTCTGGTTTTAACAAACCACTGGGGAATAAGGATTTGCGGGAGTTTTTGCGCGATGTGAAGAATGGTCGTTTTAGGGATGAAGTTGAAAAGATTCGTTCGTTAATCAGGGAAGGAAATGAAGAAGAGGCCCAGAAGCTGAAGAAGTTGCTTACCGCTGTCACTATTTGCGCACTGTATATCGGTGGTCGAAGAGATGCAAATCTTACAAAATACTGTGGAATGGTGGTTCTTGATCTCGACGATCTTTCGCCCGAAGAGGTGGTTCGCCTGCGAGCTGTGATTGAAGCGGACAAACATACGTATGCTTGCTTTGTAAGTCCGGGAGGACTAGGGTTGAAGGTGCTGGTTCCTGTTGCTCGTGAAGATGGCTTATTGCCTGTCGATATAGAAGAAATAAAGAAATTTCACCGTGAGGCGTATAATAGGGTGATGCGCTATTATAAGGCTTTAACTTTGGCTACTATTGATGTGTCGGGTAAAGATGTGGGCAGACTTTGTTACGTGAGCTATGATCCGCTTCTTTTTCTTAACGAAAAGGCAGCTGTTTTTATAGCCGAAGTTAAGGGTGATAAAGAGATTCTCCTAAACAAAGATGTGAAAAGTGAGTGTGCTGAAGAAGTGAGTGCAGAAGCCATTTTTAGCAAGTGTGTGCGTTATACCACGAAAAAACAGACTTACAAAGAAGGAAACCGCAATGTGTATATAAATCTGTTGGCTAATAATTGCAATAGGAGAGGGTTGCCCAAGGAAGATACGGAGCGTTTCTGTCTGGCAAAGTATGTTGATATGGAAACAGAAGAGTTGCTTTCTACTATCCGCAGTGCTTATACTCATGCTTCCGAGCATGCTGTAGCAAAGAATACCCGGAACACGCAGGGTATTTTTGATGACGTGGAAAATTTTCTGACTGAAAATTACGAGCTTCGCTATAACGTGGTGAGTACGAGGATGGAGATTCGTAAAAAAGATTCGAGAAATGACTTCGAGAATCTCACGGACAGAACCGAAAACTCTGTGTGGAGGGCGGTAAACAAATCGGGCATTAAATGTAAAATGAACGATGTTCGTAGTCTCTTAATGTCCGATCTGTATCCCTCTTTTAATCCTTTTATAGCTTATTTTCAGAAACTTCCCAAATGGGATGGACATGATTACATTGCTCAGCTGTCTACAACGGTTAAAACGGATGATGATGCATACTGGCTTTTTTGCTTCCGTAAATGGTTGGTGGCCATGGCGGCTTCCTTGTTGGATAAAAACACGGTGAATCACGTGGTGCCGGTGTTCTGTGGAAATCAGGGTAGGGGTAAAACCCGCTGGACGGTGAAACTTCTTCCACCCGAGTTGCAGGTTTACTATGCCACTGCATCTATTATGGAGCAAGAAAAAGATTTGTTGTTGAAACTCTCTCACCGTGCCCTGGTCAATATTGATGAGCTCGAGGCTCTCAAACCACGAGACATGGCAAAGCTGAAGAAAATCATCACGCAAATCAGTATAGACGAGCGCAAAGCTTACGGGCGTAACGAGGAGACCTACACTCGCCATGCGTCTTTGTTAGCTTCCAGCAATAACCGGAAAGTATTGAATGACCCCACAGGGTCGCGTCGTTTTATCACTTTTTTGGTGAATACTCTTAATGATGCGTTTACTATTGATTATTTGCAACTGTATGCACAGATTAAGCACTTAATTGACTCCGGCTTTCGCTTTTGGTTCAACATTGAGGAGATTGAAGAACTGGACATTCACAACGATAAGTTTCGGTCTCGTTCTCCCGAAGAGGAATTTTTATTTGTCTATTTTCGTAAACCATTACCCGGAGAAAGCTGTCGTTCACTGTTGGCAAGTGAAATTTCAAAGCGAATTTCGGAGAAAACAGGCTTGAAAATTACTCCTTCGGGGGTAAATCTTCTTGGAAAAGTGCTGAATAAGCATGGATTTGAGTCGAAAAGACATAATAAAGGGGACGTTTATACCATTTATGAGCTCGATTTGAATGAAGTTGAGCGAAATAGTAAAACAATAGAAAGTCAGCCTCAAATTGCTGAAAATGAGTCTTTAATAGCAGAACCGGAGCTTCCGTTTTAATTAATTTAGTGATAGGAGTGATAGGGAAAATACATATTTTGAACTTTATTATAAGGGGGTAGGGGCACTCTATAGGATGCCACTGCCCCCTCTATAGAGTGTTTAAAATAGCGATATTTGCTATCACTCCTATCACTATTTTCTTTTTTTCTTAAGTCATATTAAAAAAAGAGACTTGAAACTTTGGGTAAAGTCTCAAGTCTCTTTCACAAAAATGACTGGATATTTTTTTGAAAGTTGTTTTTACGGTTCTCCCAGGAAGGAGACAATCAGTTGTACTTGTCGGGGTGTAAATAAACGGTCCATTTTGCTGAATCCAGTGCAGATTAGCTGCTCGCTTAATTCTTTGTTGTGCTCAATCCACTTCATCAATGTACGTTGAGCCGAACGGTCGCACAGATGTGGATTGTATTTTCTCGATAATTCTGTTTTTGAATAGCTCTTAGGTTTAAATTTTTCTTCCATAATTAATGTTTATTCTTTCTTTATTAACCTTTTAAAGGTACTAAAAATACTTCATAAAAGCAAATTATGACAAAATAAAATAACGTTTTTGTTAGAATGCAAAGTAATGCAGAAACAGACAGGTTTATACCACTTTATACACCCTAATACTAGCTGTGCAACATTCCGCACTCGTCCACTTTGGGGTGTTGTATCTTTGTAAAGTCGAAAGGGAAGGGCCCCCCTGATAAAGTTATTAAACCATTAAAAACAAAAAACATGAGCGTAAAGTATTCAGTAGTAGAGAGAGGAAATCCAAGAAGAAGTTCAGATCCTAAAAAGTTCTATGCCCAGGCACAAGGTAGCGGTGAGATGGATTTTGACTCAATGTGCGAAGATATTTCCAACCGTTGTACGGCAACCAAAGCAGATATCTCCGCCTCAATATCGGGAGCATTAATAACCATTCAGCAAAGTCTCCGCAAAGGAGAAGTAGTTCGCTTTGGAGAGTTTGGAAGCTTCCAGGTTGGTCTTCGCAGTCGGGGAGCAGATACCCAGAAAGAATTCAACGTAGGTTTTATCAAGGGAGCCAGAATTACTTTCCGTCCCGGGAAACTGCTTACCAATATGCTGAAAACCCTTGAATATAGTCAGGTGGCTAAACTCCCTGTAAAAGTAACCAATGGCGGTAACGAAGTTGGGACAGTAGCCGGATAGTCACTAATAAGTTAAGCACAACAGCAAATGAAAGTAATCAACGAGTTATTGAAAGTATTCACCCTGGTGCTTCCCTTCCTCAGGAAGAAAGACGCTAAGGAGATGCAGGAATTCACCGAACTGGTAAAGGGCCAGTTCGACTATCTGATGGAGCAGATCAACCGGTTCGAAACCGACTATTTTGAACTCTCGGAGAAAGTGCGCCAGATGTACCAGGAGATTATCACCCTGAATGCTCAGCTTAGCGAATCACTGAAAACTCAGTGCGCGGTGCCAAGTTGCAAGGAACGGCAATAGAAAGCGGGCATAAGAAAAGATGAGAAAAATTAATCTGATTGTGATTCACTGTTCCGCTACCTGTGAGGATAAAACCTTTACGGAGCGGGACGTGGACACTGCCCACAGGGCAAGAGGTTTTCGCTCTGCCGGTTATCATTTCTACGTTCGTAAAGACGGAGCCATCAAATCCATGCGTCCGCTTCAAGAACAAGGCGCGCACGTCCTGGGCTATAATGCCCATAGCATTGGCATCTGCTACGAAGGTGGACTTGATAAGAACGGTACTCCCGCAGACACCCGAACTCCCGAGCAAAAGCACTCCCTTCGGGTTCTGGTTCTCACCCTGCTGAAAGACTTCCCCGGCTGCAGGGTAACAGGTCACCGGGATCTTAGTCCCGACCGCAATGGCAACGGGGTTGTTGATTCTTCTGAGTGGGTGAAATTTTGTCCCGGATTTGATGTTAAGGAGCTTTTATCTAAAAATTTTTGATTAGATTGGGGATGTAGGTGTTAAATTGATCTCCCGCTGATAAGCTGTTTTGCTTGTTGGTGGGAGGTTTTGTTTATTAATTAATTCCCATTTGAAAATATGGAATTGGTTATTATGTATTTATTATCGATAAAAAATTTGCTTCAAATTATTTTAGTTTCTTATATTTGTCTTAATTTTATAAATTACGTAGATATATGATAAAAAAAATATTAGATAACAGAGCTGCGCTTATGGGGGTAATGATAATTATGATTATGATATTTCATACCAGATTACATTATAATTCTCATTTTACTCAAATATTTGCAGGGTGGGGATTTGGAGGAGTCGATGGTTTTCTTTTTTTGTCAGCTCTAGGTCTGTTTTATTCTTTTACAAAGGATAATTGTACTCTATCTTTTTATAAGAAAAGATTTATAAGAATAATTCCTTCGTACTTTGTAATTGTTTTTTTAGCTAATATAATTAGAGGAAATACTAATATAGCAGATATTTTAATTCAAATATCGACCATTGGTTTTTGGTTCCCTTCTTTTCTGAATTATTTCGATTGGTTTGTTCCTTCTATAATAATCCTTTATCTTTTTTTTCCGTTATATTATAAATTCTTTTTTCTATCTCCGCTAAAAGTAACAGTTGCATTTATTGTTATTTTTATTATATTATCTTTATTGTATGCTTTGAATAATGGTTATAATATAAATATGATGTATTTTTTATGTAGGGTTCCTGTATTTTTACTTGGGGTGCTATTTGCATACTATAACTATTATAAATTATCTTTCCTTGATAAGAGAAAAAGTATTTATATATCTGTGTTTGTTGCAATAATGGGTTTTATTCTTTGGTTTTTTTTAAAGGTTTTACTAACATATAATCAGTTTAATAGTAGTACATTAAACTGGACTCTGTTTGTTCTAATAATTCCTGGTTTCTTATATTTACTTACATTCTTAATTGAGTCAAATAACCTCTTAAATAGAGTGCTGAGCTTTTTAGGTGGCATAAGTTTAGAATTGTATTTAATTCATGAACATGTTATTTTTAAATATGCAACTACGTTAAAACATTTGATATCTAACTCTTTTCCTTTAATTCTAATTTTTCTTTTTTTATCCTTAGTCTCTGTTTTATTAGCATTTGGAATTCATAAACTAGTTTCATTATTTGCAACAAAACTCTTATGAGTACTTACTTTTTTTTATTCTAATCCATTCTTTTTTGTCAAAATTATATTGTTTTATAATTTTTGCAGGGTTTCCTGCAACAACGCATAAAGTAGGAATAGAAAGTGTTACAATGCTACCTGCAGCAACAATACTATGTTTTCCTATTTGTACACCGGACAGAATAACGGAGTTTGCACCTACCCAAACATTATCTTCAATAATTACCTGAGAGGTCGATACGCCTTGTGAAGCGATTGTTTTATTAACATCCTGAAAGTTGTGATTAAGCCCGGATATTGTTACGTTTTGGGCTATATTTACATTATTACCAATTTGAACTGGACCAATAATTGTATTTCCTAATCCAATTCGTGAATTGTTGCCAATAATCAAATCTCCAACAGCATTATTTAAACAAGAAAAATCTTCAACAACAGAATGGTTACCCAATATAAATCTATTAAACGGAACAAGGTCTTTTCGTACACTACGATATATCACAGACCCTTTCCCTTTTTTCAAATAGACAAACTGAAACAGTCGTATCCACCACTGGGGACGTGTTTTTACTGGGTGCATAATAAAATTAAGCAATAAACATTTTAACTTTTTGTGTTGCTTTAATCTGGTTTTTAATTGTTGAAAATCCATTTTTTATTGTATTAATGTTCACCGTGTTCTGTGTGAATAAACTTTTTATTGACTCCTTTCATTCTGAATAAATTGAAAAACATATTGATAGCAAGTAAAGGAACCGTCCAAATAGCTTTTTTTAGCTGTTTATTCACAAGATAATCTGGAATAGCCATGCATAAAGCTAGAAAAAGTAAAAGTAGCAATATCCACCATTTTATGGACCATTCCCAATTTATTAAAGTGGTTATAATAGATAATAATCCGATAAATCCAATTAACAATACTCGGGGAAGCATGATCCATTGAGCTATCTTATCACAATAATCGATGTTTTTAGTAAAGATAGCATCAGGCAGGTCCGGTAAACCTTGCCATAAAGAAGCAAACTGGGCAGATAACCATCTGCGACGCTGATTGTTGAATGCATTTTCTTTTTGTGTTTTCTCATCATAAACAGGTAAATCGTCCATATAATCAATATAGATTCTTTGTTTTAATAATAGCATTTCCAACTCTTTATCTTCACCAGCAGATGAAACTTTTTTAATATTCTCTTTAAACCACTTATATTCAAAAGCCATTCCAGAACCAATTAAAGCGGATGAAAGTCCCAATTTTACATGACCTATTCTAAATATTGAATTATTAATCTCTTCACTCACTGCATCCAGTATGGCAGTACTTGTATTCAGATTCTTTGCCATACGATGTGCCTGAATAACGTTTGCGCCACATTCATACGCATTGCCTAATTGCTGTAGGAAATCAGGCTGAACAGTGTTATCAGCATCTAGAATTACAATCATGTCATACTCACGATCTACTAACATATCCATTGCAAAGTTCAGTGCTTTTGCTTTCGAACTATTTTCGAAGTCAACAATCAGTAAATCGATAGGTAATAGCTCAAGTTGTTGATTAGTCATATCTTCCATCTTGTCGGAGATCACAACAATATCATAGTTCTCTCTTGGATATTTTTGTTGCAAGAAAGAACGTACAGCCTGTTCTATAACTTTATCTTCTTTATAAGCCGGAAATAGAACAACAAAACGGTATTTCTTTTTAGCTATAGGATAGGAGTAGTTCCTCTTCGATATACTTGCTGCCGCAAATATAAGAAGATATCCCACGGAGAGTGCCATGAGAAAAAAGAGTATAGAGTCTATAATGTCTAAAATTATTAGTCCATCCATCCGTTAAACAACTTTGTGTTCTAACTTAAAAAATGCGAATATCCCTTTGAATATAGCTTTTGCTAAATCTGTTCTGCCTTTCAGAAGAAAAGACAGCGTATTCTTTGGAGCAGCAACCACCAGCTGGTACAAAATGGATACCCATCGAGTGATTCCGTATCTGTTACGCCAAGCGTACAATAGCCGGTTGCGGGTGAGATAAAAAGTACGCAGATAACTTTGCTGACCAGTACTTTGACTTTCCTTGTGATAAACAGTGCAATGAGGTTCATACCACAATTCATATCCCGCTTTTTCTATTTGGGTGCTCCAATCCAGCTCTTCATAGTAAAGAAAATAAATTTCGGGCATATATCCTACTTTTTCTAGCACTTCTTTTTTTACCATCATAGCTGCACCATGACAATAAGGAGTACGAATAGGAGTGTCAAACTGTCCATTGTCTACTTCTTTAAATCCGATAAGATCATTTCGCAAAGTAATTGGGCTCAATGGAATGTAACCGGCAAACTGAATGTTGCGTGAAGGAATAGCAAATTTAATCTTTGGTGAAACTGCTCCAATTTGTGGGGCACTTTCCAGTCTTTTAATTAAATAATGAAAAGTATTCTCTTCAATAAACGTATCGTTATTCAATAAAAAAATATACTTTCCTTTTGCTTTGCTTATTCCTAAGTTATTTCCGCCTGAAAAGCCTAAATTCCTCTCACTTCTTATACTTATAATATATGGATATTTCTCTTGCAAAAGTACTGCTTCATTGATTTTTGATGCATTATCGACTACAATTATTTCATAAGGAAAAGATACATGTTCTTGGAGTGATTTAATTAGTTCACCCGTATCTTTCATTCCATTGTAGTTGATGGTTATAATGGATAATTCAGGCAAGTTTTTCATGATCTTCTAATTCTTTATCGTAATATTTACCCATGAAAACTATTGCAAAGCATATAAAATAGAGATAACAAGTCGGATATTGTCCTAATATTTCGTTCCCATAAGCGGAAGCTGTCATACCAACTACTCCTGCAAGTAAAGCAGCCAATATTCCTCCTAATTCTTTGTTTTTTATTTTAAAAAGAATAATATATCCACCCAATATTATTCCCATAAATAGAAGCATAATGTATAAGGATAATCCTATTATTCCTGTTTGAACCCAAATATTAACAAACCATGAATCTCTTGGAGTAACTGAAAATCTATAGTCGGGGCTTTTGGGGTCATGAACATTACCAAATCCTATTCCAGCTCCAAACGGAAGATCAATTAAGTATTTTTTAAGTATCTTCTGGTTTTCTAATCTTATATTTAAGGATGAATCGTTTGTGTCAAAAGCAGAACGCATTCTTCTGATTAAACTATTGTTATTTCCAATTGTGGTAAAATTGAGAAAACAAAAAGCAGTAGTAAGTAATAAAATAGAGGATAATGCTAGCTTTATATTTTTTGATATTAATACAAAAAAAGTATATCCTGCAAATGGTACAGCTAATGCCCCACGAGTTCCTGAAATGATCATGCCATATCCTCCAGCTAGGGCAACAATCAAGAAATAAATTTTAAGCCATTTGCTTTTTATATAAAAAGCGGCTATAGAAAATACCACAAGCGAAAAACCCATATTTGAACCATAATTTCCGGCATCAGAAAAAAAAGAAAAATATCTGATACCTGTATTTATTAGATGAGTCTTTGCCCCTCCTCCCACGTATAACCAATATAATTCAGTAGAGTCAAATCCATGGTTCTTTTGCCAGTATCCTTTGAAGGCTGCAAATATTGTTAAAATGGACCACAGAAATAAAATAATGTTAATATGTTTATATTTATTTAATGATATGGATGTTAATATTATTATAATAATTGGGTAAAAAACTATGCTACGGACCTTTGTGTACCAGTCAGCGAAAGATGGTAATTTGGGGTTTAATAATTCCATTAAACAAAAAATTAACCAAATAAAAATTAAGTATGTTAAAGGATTAAGAGCTCTTTCCCAATTGATTTTTATAAAATTATTTTTCAAAATTATGCCTAAAAATGTAAATAACATGATAGAATCCATTAACACACTTATAGGTACAGGTAGTGAATAGTATCTAGTTATCCCCATTATTGCATAGTTATTTATGAAAAGAATCATAAAACTCCATATCGGATTTTTTAATAAGAAATATAGGGCGATTGCAATGAATGGAGAAGCAACTACTATATAGCCAAAATCACACCCCCTTTGTATTGTTGTTTTGTAAAATAGAACAATAAATGCCAATAAGCCCATGTATACAAAGATTTTTGACATGATAAATTTTGCTATATTTTCGAGCAGTTCTCGCATTTTATTTTTATTCTGAGGCTGTTAATCCTAATTGCGACAATTTATATATAAATTTTCTGAATCTATTGTATGGAGGAAGAAGACCTGTGAAATTTTCAACAACATCTTTCTCTGCATTATTTAAGTAAACTAAAATAGGAGAAGTAGGCTTTGCTAATCTTTTTAGTTCATTTAGTAAGATCTGATCAGTTAGTTTCCATGTTTTATTGGCTTTTGCTATAACTAGATTAAGTGCAGCTTCATTAATTAATCTTTCCGGAGTTAAACATTCTTTTAATGGTGGATATTCTACTATAAGAATATCTGTATCATCTATTGATTTACATAAATCATTCACAGATTCTGCAAGTAAAAAATCTCTGGAATCTTTTGAGAAATCTTTATTCCAAGATACATGTTTTACATTTAACCCTATAGACGTCCAATATTCTTCCATTTGATTTCCTATAAAAGACTTACCATCTCTACTTTCTGTACTTATTAGATTAATTATTCTTTTTCCATCATTGGGTAGATATCCTAAAAGTGTATTACAGATAAACTGGGTTGCTATTTTATTTCTGACTTTACTAAAATTTCTTAGTCTGATTATACTATTACTCGGAAAAGCTCCGATAACTTTGCTTGACGTAAGTCTTTCCGATCGAATCTTATCCCTGAGTGTTCTATCAAGTATTTCTATGATTAATGAGAATCCTAAAATTGCAATAATACTACCAAAAAAAATAGCCATTACGATCGATTTTCTATTAGTTGCTTCTGCTGCCAAAGGGTATACTGGTGGATTTATAACTCGTAATGTTGCTGAGGTCATTTGTAGGTTTTTTTGTCGTAAGCGTGCAGCATTTAAACTGTTAAGCATGGACATGTAGTTGCTCTCCGTAAAGCCAATATCACGATCCATACGTTTTAGCGTATTGCCAATGGGGGAAAAGAAAATATATTTATCATCAATGAGTCCTTTTCTGGATTCCATTAATTTTAACTTTGCATCTGCTTTTTCCAAATTTAGCATTTGTTCAAACCACTGTTGTAAAATTTCTTCTGGTGCTATCTTTTCTTTTGTATATTTTTGATCACTATATTTTTCTGCAAACTTACTAAAATCGTTTTCTGCTTTTTTTAGTTGTTTTTTATATGAACTTAGATTTTGATCTTCTAAAGAACTTTCATTATTAAAAGTTTCGATATCAGTTATTTTTGATGTTAAATCTGTAATTCTTTGCATTCTGCTAATAAACTCACTATTATTACGTAGAGATTTAGTGTGACTGTCCATCCTTTTTTCTAATTCATTTATTAATGTTTTAGCAGTGTTATATTCTAGTAAAAAACCTTCGCATTTTTCTTCGTAAGCGGTGTTTTGTCCTGCAACTTGTTTAGTCTGTTCTCCGTAATTGATGATTCGTTTACTTAGACTATAAGCTGTCAGAGAATCTTCAGATGTTTCCAATTTCTTTTTTAATCGTGCTAATTCTTCTTCAAAAAATTTGATTACATTGTTTGTCTCGCCAAATCTTAATTGTTGATACTGATCAATAAATTCGTCATTTAAAATTTTCAGAGTGTTGTAAGCTATTCCCGGATCTCCATTTGAATAACCAATTTCAATCATATCACTACCTGCAATTCTGTTTACTTTTATTTTGTTAGATAGTGCTGAATAACAATAATCCGGGTGATTCCAGTAAAATAGGCCATAAATGAAATTCTTAGGATCGGGTTTCGAATAAGCCTCTAGATTCGCAATCGTTTTTTTTTCGTCTTTTTTATCTATTAGTTTAAGTACTTCTTTAGGAGTAATACTAAATAATGCTTTGTAAGTACTTGATTGAATATGAGTATTGTCATGATTGGGGTCTCCATAGATCATGTTTTGAGCATAAAGTCGTAGTGAGACTTTTTTTAATGTACTTTGTGATGTGATAAGTGTTAAAATATTATCTAAAGTAGTGCTTTGTTGTGTAAGATTTATACCAGCTCCGGTAGTCGTCTCAACTGTATATCCTGAAATTATTCCAGTATAGACTGTTGTAGTAGCATCATATGTTCTTCCTAAATGTTTGGTGGAATATATTGTTAATAACGTTAGAATTACAGGTACTGTTATTAACCACCATCTTAGGCGATATATAAATCTGGATAGATAAAGTAAATATTCCATAGATTTAAATTTATTTCTTATTGATAATTGAAGTTCTGGAAAGCATTTCAAGTTTTAAAAGTGAGTTGTTAAGTATTGCTCTTATAGATTCATATTCACTTGCTGCCTCTATTTGTATTCTTTTTCTTCCACTTAATGAACTTGCATCTACTTTCCCATTTATAAATTCATTTTCGGCTACCTGATACTGTGCTTTGGCAAATGCCATATATTCGGATTTTAGTTTCAGTATAGAGAGGTTTGATAAAACAGTAGTGTAAAGATCAATAATTTGTTGTTTCAGTTCATCAAATTTCTGTTCTTTCATGTATTCACTTTCTTTAATAAGCAGCTTTTGATTCTTTATTCTTCTTTTACGATCAAACAAGTCATCCAATGGAATAGATATAGACCCACCTACATTATAATAACTTGATGCATTATTATTGTATTGATAATAAAGCGGGGTAGCAGAATCTGAATATCCTGATGTATATGCCTGAATCCCATAATGATATGATGTTCCCACAGAAAAATACTTTAGCCAACTTTTCTTTTCTTTACTAAGTAACCCTAGTTCTTCTTCTTTTTTTGTGTCATGGATCTGAATCAGTGGATTTTTTTTTGCATTTTCAAACAACGAATCCAAAGGAGGTAACTTAAAATTTACGTAATCTTCCGGAACCATATTTGCTATACTTTCCTGAGCCTGAATTGGCACAAGAAAAAATATGCTAAAAACAAGAAGTGAAACTATTTTTCTTATCATATTATATACTTTTTAATCAAAGTTATACGTTTTCCTTTTGAACAAACGCTGTCGCTGTTTTTAAAATAATTTTCATATCCATAGCAAAAGAATAGTTTTTAGCATATTGAATATCTAATTGCTTTCTCTCTTCTGCTGACATTTTTCCAGAGTCGCCTCGTTTCTCTACCTGCCATAATCCTGTGAGTCCTGCCGGAGCCATAAAACGGTCTATATATTCGTCGCTGGTTAATAGCTCTGCTTCATAGAGTGGGAGAGGCCGATTACCTACAATGGACATGTCTCCTTTTAATATATTGATTAATTGCGGAAGTTCGTCAATGCTGTATTTGCGGATAAAACGCCCTACTCTGGTTATTCGGGGGTCGTTTTCGAATTTTAAGAATGAATTTTTCTTTTCAACACTTTTCTGTGCAATATATTCCTGTTCCGGAATTACATAATCATCAGATACCAGAATGATTTCATCCATATCATTTGATTCATTTGCTTGGATTACTTCTTCTTCATAAGCAACTTCCTGTTCACCATTATATTGATTCAAGTTATTAAACTCTTTCAGACGTTTATCTGCGTTGGTGTACATGGAACGGAATTTCAGAAAATCGAATATCCGGTAGTTGCTTCCAACTCGTTTTGATTTATAAACTACAGGACCTTTACTTTCTAAGCGAATAGCAATAGTTGTTAGGATAAGAAGCGGTGATAGGCATAGTATTGCCAGACTTGAAAATGCAATGTCGAAAAGTCGTTTCATTACAGGCATGTGGAAATGTTTGATTGAACTCTGATTCCGAAGGGCATTCCGGAACTGATGTTGCCTGGTAAAAATGAAGTTTAGTGTATGCTCAAAATTCTCTTTGGTTTCATTAGGAGACAGGGTATTGCAAATACCGCTTTTTAAATACCTGTAACTTTCTTCTTTAGTTAAAGAATCTGTGATAAGAACAATATAGGTATGATAAAACTTGTTGTGAATGTAAGAAATATCTGCTAGATCTTTTTTGAAACGTCCTTTTTCAAAAAGAATGACCACAGGCTTTTCATTATTATATTGAGACAGCCATTTGGATGCTTCGATACAATTTGCCGTGATCACTATTTTGCCTTCGGATAGTTGGCTGAAATGTGCGATAGTTTGCGTTTGTGTTCCTATAAAAACGAGTTGCTGCATCTATTCTTTAATTATTTTTTTGATACGGATTTTTAATTCCATTGGGTTAAATGGTTTCAAAATATAATCGTCCGCACCCTCTTCCAATAATCTGATTCTTTCTGAAGTGCTCTCTTCGCTTGAAAGCATAATTACCGGAATTGAGCTGAATAAAGCATTTGCCTTGATGTAATGTAAAAATTCGTCTCCACGCATTTCGGGCATTCTGATGTCTGAAATAATAAGATCGGGGATGTTTCCTTCTTGTAACCATGCAATGGCTTTGACCGGATGTTCAAAGTAAATAAGATCGAATTCCCCGGACAAATAGATGGAAACAACTTTTGCAATAGACTCTTTGTCATCAATTAATAATATCTTTTTCTTCATCGTGTTTTTATTTTTGAAAGAGCTGTCCTGTTTAAAATACAAAGTTATTTAAAATAAAGATTTTATCACTCATTTTTTCTTAATTATTTTGTGTAAATATATGTTTGATCAGCATTAGAACTGCTATACCAGTCTTGACTGGTAGTGCCACCCGATGTAGCCCATGACTTAAATTTTGGATATGCTTTCAGTATACTACTATATTCTGAAGGATAACTAAATGTTCCCGGAATCATTAGCCCCCATATTAAATTATCAGTTCCCCTGTAATAAACTCCATTTAATGACAGGTCATTATTGGAAGGAATATTGTTGGGCCCTCCACCGAAATAACTTGTAATAGCCTTGTCTGTAGGGTTGTATCCTACCAGATGAACTTCCTTTCTATTTTCGGTTTTACCATCTGTTACAACAAAGAAATTCAGATATTTAACAGCTATATCAGATGAACTAACAGTGCCGCTTTTGAAGTTGATTGTTATTCTTACTTGTTTGGGTGTTATGTAATCTCCTTTTTCTGTGTTAAGTGTAAAATATCTTTCAGTAGCGCTGTTGTTTAAAAAATGATGAGCTTCATCAAAAAGAGGTATAACAGCTTTGTTTTGACCAGTTTCAACTCCGGTGGAACCAACCGTAAATACAGTCCCGTTTAATCTGTTGTTTGGTGAATCTGATTCTACAGAAATACTGGTTACATTGCTTGCCGGAATCTGGTCTAGCTGAAAGGCTGCCCCCAGCTTTTTAAATGCGCCTACAGCCATAACCTTTGCAGTGATAGTTAGACTTGATACGCTTGTGGTTGATGATAATCTGTTTAAAGTGTAAGATGTTTGGCTTTCTAAGACAAGGTCGTTCATATCATAATCTCCGTATGCAGGCCAAAGGTCTTCTATGGCATAAGTATATATACTGTTTGTTGGTACTTCTATCGGAAAAGTTGGATCGGTAGGAGTAGTTCCTTGTGGGTAACTTCCCGAACCGGTGCATTCACTTGCGGGAATTAAGACTGAAGGTTTTCCGTAACTAACGACATGTGCCGGTGAATAAAGGTAGATACCATTACCATTTGTTTTATAAGATGAACATTCAAGCTCAATATTCCCGGCAAATGACACGTTCTTATTTCCGTTGCAGACAATTCTTTTTATGCGGGTTAATGCATAGTCTGATGAATAATAAGTTCCATAATTATAACTTCCGGGACCATTGATTTGGCTTGACCAGGAGTTAAAGGTAGCCGTGCCTGTTACATCAAAGAGTGAATAAGCCTCCATATTTATCTCTGTGCCTTTAGGATCAAAGTTTACACATGACAGAATAGTGCTGTTGTGCAAGATAAAGGTACCGCCTGAAGTCGTAATACCTCCGGTTACGGACATATTGCAATAATTATCAATAACTAATCCATTGGAAGCGTCAATTGATCCCATTGTTAGTACTCCGTGATTTTCAATGGTTCCGGTTTGTGTAAACTGTGCAATATTGACAGTAGAACTGTTATTATAAAACCTACCACCGTTTAGTTGCATTACATTGAGATAAAAAGATCCGGCGTTATATATGTTACCTCCTGTATTCGTGAAATTTATATTAATACTTTTCTTTTCAGGATTAAAGGCTCCTCCATCCATAATGAATAAGTTTACATTGTTGTATCCATAAATAGTTTGACTACTATTACTGAATGTTATTTTACCTCCGTTTAAAACAACAATTTCCATTCCGTCTTGAAAAGCTTCCTGATTTACCGGAACGTTCCATTCACCTTCAACAAAAAGAGTCGTTGTCTGGCCGCCCCAGAAAACTATATTACCTGAATAAGTGCCACCTGTGATAACGTACGATTTTCCGGATGTTAATGTTTGGGAAGTTGATTTCAGATCGATAACATTGGCGTTAGTTCGATCACCACTATAAGTGGGAGCAGCAGCGCGTGGACTGAAGACCTTGGTATTCGCTGAACCAGATGATTTGCCTGCAAAGTTTACGGATAAATCTGTAGCATCGATTGTTCTTTCTTGTACTACTTGCAGTCCGTTAGGAGCAGTCTGGCGAATATAAATTGTTTGTAGCGCTTGTGGAAAATTAATTTCAGAGGTATATGCTTCAGCTTGTTTTGCAACACCTTTTGCTAATAAAGTTGCATCAGGATTGAAAACAGGGTTATCATTGAAAACTTCAACCACATAGTAATATTGGCCATTATATTCATCATTAACGTTTACGGTTAGCTTTATAGAACTGATAGTTGACCAATCGAAATCGTCAGGAACCCCGGTAAAAGGAGAGGGAGCCTTGTAATAAGGATCGTAGTAATCTTCTTTACATCCAAATAAAATGATTATTGGAATAAATAAGAGTAGAAATGTTGCTATTTTATTTGTGTTTATTCTCATAAGCTGGAATTATCATATTGTAGCTATATTATAAAACTACTGTTGTTACAAAAATATAATTTTTGTTTGATTATACAATTATTAAATAGTATAAATTTGATTATCATTATTTATAAAAGAAGAAAGAGCGAGAAATTAATCTCGCTCTTTCTTCTTTTATTATTTGGTAAATAATTTCTTTATTTGTAGATATATTGACTGTCTGCTTTGGAAGAATTATACCAGTCTGTATTAGTTGTTCCACCAGAAACGGCCCATGGTTTAAAGTCTGGGTATGCAGTTAAGATACTTGTGTTTTCTACTGGATAACTGAAATCATCAGGTATTACCATACCCCAAACCAGGTTCGATTTGCTAATGTATTTAGTTGTGCTACTAGATGAATCGTTTCCTGTTCCAAATAAGCTTGCATTCACTTTGTCTGTAGGATTGTATCCAGCAAGGTGTATTTCTGTTCTATTTGTTTTTTGTTTATCTGTAACAATAAAGAAATTTAAATACTTAACATCTAAATTATCTTTTATGACAGTTTTCTTGTTAAAAGTAATAGTAACCTCAACGGTTTTAACTGGAATACTTTGACTTCCTGTAGAAGTATTTGTAATTCCTGAAGATCCAAGGAAACTGTGCGCATTATCAAATAAAGGTATTACAGCTAATGCCTGATCTTTTTCTACATTTGTTCCTGTAACTTCAAATACGGATTTATCTGTAGAGGTTGGTGAATAAATGACATTGGTAACATTATTAGCTGCAACTTTATCTAGTTGGAATGCTGCACCTAAAGACTTTGTAGCACCAATAGCTTTTAATTTTGCTATAATAGTCATTTCTTCTACGTAGCCTTTATTGTCTGTTTTATATTGGGGTGTAATTGTAACAACGATATCATTCATGTCATAGTCTCCATAATAGGGCCACTGATCTTCCATTGTATAAGTATAATAACTATTGGTATTTATTACAATAGGGAAAGTTGGATTGGAAGGAGTTTTGCCACCAGGTGTGTTTCCATCTGTACAAGGTGTAGAAGGTATTGTTATTTCTGCTTCATTTAATTTAGAAATAGTAGCTCCACTATTTAAAGTGTAATGAGAATCATGATTATCTGCTTCGACTTTAAGCTTTCCATTATATGATAATAGATCCCAATTCCCAGATATTACTACTGACTTCATTTTAAGTAGGGCGTATGCATCGCCTGTTCCATTAAAGGAAGTGTTATTTGAAAATGTTGCTATATCTGAAATGTAGAAGATAGAAGCACTATTCATATTTGCTTCTAGCGATCCAACATTAAGTTCTTTAGCTTGTAGCCAAGAACCTGAACCCATATTTAAAGTGGGTTTTTGCATTGATGTGGAAAGTTTGTTGCTTATAACAATTTTACAATTATTTGTAATAATACCTCCACCTAAGGACATGTTTGTAGCAGTAAAGCTTCCGCTGTTGTTAATATTGGTTCCGTTAGTAGTTACATCTCCATTAATAATCATTTCACTATTATTGGTTATTGTTCCATTAGTCAAGTCCATTTTTCCAGCAGTAAGAATATTATCATTTACTACAGTATTAGCACTATTTATTATTAATTCGTCCATTGACATCGTACCATTATTGTGTAATGATGCTGAACTTGGCAAAGTTAATTTTTGAATATTAAATGTTCCCTGATTGATAATTGTTCCATTGGTATCGAAATTTATAGCGATATTTTTATTGTTTGGATCATTAAATTTACCACCAGGCATAACAACAATTGAAGGATTACTACTTCCTGTTATTGATAGATCTGTATTTGTAGCTATTTCTCCTCCGTTTAGTACTATTATGTTCATTCCTCCTTGTAATGTAAAAGAACTAGCTGTGTTAGTCCACGTTCCTTTTATATATAATGTCGCATTTCCTTCTCCAGGGAAAGTAATATCACCAGTGTAGTCTTTGTCAACTATGTAAGTTCCTCCTGTTGCAATAATGTGATTGGTGCTACCAATTACAGTGGCTTTAGCTGGTTCTGTATAAGTAGTATATATGAAAGTTTCTGCTTTAGTTGCTATTGAACGGGTAGTTGCAGATGAACTTTTTACAGATACTGCAGTGCTAAAATCACATGTTAAAGAGCCGGATGTGATTGTGAGCATTTTAACTTCTCTATTCCCTGTTGGACTCGTTTGTTGAATATATAATGTAGTAAGATTCTGAGGTATAGAGAATGCTGAAGCATAGGCTTCACCCTTTTTTGCGACTCCTTTAGTTAATAATTTTGCATTTGTATTAAACAAAGGATTGTTATCATATACTTCAACTGTATAATAATATTCTCCATTGTATTGATCATTCACGTTAACCGTAAGATTAACAGAAGAAATTGTAGACCAGTTGAAACTGTCAGGGATTCCTGAGATAATTGCATTTCCATCATAATTCGGATCATAGAGATCTTTTTGACAGCCCGTTAGTAAAAAGGCTGATGTGATGGCTGCTAATGCCATCATTTTTTTTGTCGTCGTTTTCATATTATACTTATTCCAATAATCTATTGAACACTCTTTTATTACTCTCTAGTAAAAATGATATAATTATATTTATTCTAAATTCATGCAAATGTATATATATTAAATCTATTTTTACTAATTTGTCTTAATTTTAAATCATTAATTAACATAAATTAGTTGTTTTGAATAATGATAGTTCTTTTTTAAATACTTGTAAATGGCTGGTTTGTGACTGTTGGTTCATTAATAAATATTGCTATGAAAGTTTTTTTAGCCAAAAATATCGCTTTTGAATTTTTTAGATGAATATCAGGTTACAGATTGTAGCTCTATTCTGCTATTTTTTGAAATAAATGAAGAAATAGCATTAACATTTTTTTATTTTATTTGCTTTTCATATATTTTTCAACTAATTTTGCACCCGATACGTTACAAAGATCGGTTAAAAACTATATTGGGGGATAATTTGTTTTTAATAGGATTAACATAATAATAGGTAACAGTTATGGATTTTAATGTACCGAGTGTAGGTAAAAAACGTGTTGTAATTGTAGGTGGTGGATTTGGTGGTCTGAAACTTGCAAATAAGTTATGTAATAGTGGATTTCAGGTTGTATTGGTCGATAGAAACAATTATCACCAGTTCCTTCCTATGATCTACGAGGTGGCTTCGGCCGGATTGGAACCAAGTTCCATTGCTTTCCCTTTCCGTAAAATTTTCCAGAAAAGAAAAGATTTTTATTTCCGTTGGGCAGATGTAACAGGAGTTAATGCCAAAGAGAATCTGATAGAGACATCTATTGGTAAGCTAAAATATGACTATCTGGTAATTGCTTCGGGAACAGAAACTAATTACTTTGGAAATCAGAATATTGAGGATGTGGCATTGCCAATGAAAACTGTGGAAGAGGCTATGAGCATGCGTAATATCTTGCTTGCCAATCTGGAGAGATCTCTCACTACTGCTGATCTTAAAGAAAGACAGGCTTTGCAGAATATTGTAATTGTGGGTGGTGGTGCTACTGGTGTTGAAGTTTCTGGTGCTCTTTCGGAAATGAAACGATTTGTGATTCCTAAAGATTATCCAGAGATGGAGGTTCATAAGGTGAATATTTACCTGATTGAAGCTACTCCTAAATTGCTTAGTGCTATGTCTCCTCAGGCTTCGGCTAATGCAGAAAAATTCTTAAGAGGAATGGGAGTGAATGTGATGCTGAATACTTTGGTGCAGGATTATAGAGAAGGAAAAGTAATTCTTGATAACGGAATGGATATACCTACTCGTAATTTTATCTGGGTGAGTGGTGTAACAGGTACTTCTTTTGATAATATTGGTTCGGAATTCCTTGGAAGAGGAAGACGAATTAAGGTGGATGAGCATAATAAGGTTATTGGTCTGGATAATGTATTTGCCATTGGTGATGTTTGTATAATGACAGCTGAGAAAGATTATCCTAACGGACATCCACAATTGGCTCAGGTAGCTATACAGCAAGGCGACTTACTTGCTTCTAACTTGAAGAATATGGAAAAGGGTAAGAAGTTAAAACCTTTCCATTACCGTAATCTTGGTTCATTGGCTACTGTGGGTAGAAATAAAGCTGTGGCCGATTTTAATCAACTGAAAATGCATGGTTGGTTTGCCTGGATTATCTGGCTGGTTATTCACTTGCGTTCTATTCTGGGGATAAGAAATAAAGTGATGGTTTTGGTTAACTGGGTATGGGGTTATCTTACTTATGATAAGTCTATCCGTTTGATTATGGCTGCTAAAAGAGTAAAGAGACCAAAGGGAGTAAATTAATTAGTATATCAGATAAATTCAGAATAATCGTTTGATTGTTTTGTGACTTAAAAGTATAAAGAGGTAGTTCAATGTGTGAAACTACCTCTTTATTTTTTATTCATGATTAAAGAAAGATATTATTCTTCGAGTAATTTTTTAGCATCAACAAACTGAGCAATACCTGCTGCTACTTTTTTTGCATCTCGCATGGCAAGTACTACAGTCTGAGGTGTGTTGACTACATCTCCGCCGGCAAAGACACCTTTACGGGTGGTCATACCATAAGGGCGTTCTTTAGTAATTACATATCCTCTTTCGTCGACATTGATTCCTGATGTGGTTGATACAATACGGTTTGCCGGTTGTGAACCGATGGCCAACAGAATTTTATCCATTGGGATTATTTTTTCTCCTTCACTGGTCATAGCTTTGATAGCTTTTAAACGACCTCGCTCACCAAGGAATTCCTGAGTATCTGTATTCCATAAGAATTGTACTCCTTCTTCCAGTGCTTCGTTATATTCTGCTTTCAGTGCCGTCATGTTTTTCAAGTCTCTGTAATAAATAACGTAGACTTCTTTAGCTCCCATACGAAGTGCTGTTCTGGCTGCATCCATAGCCACGTTTCCGCAACCGACTACACCTACAACATCTCCTTCCTTTACTGGTACTTCGCTCTTGTCGATACTGTCGCTGTTGCATAAACTGACAATTCTAAGGAAGTATGAAGACTGAATTACTCCTTTCAGATTACAGCCGAGGATATTCATTGTCTTTGGTTTTGCAGTTCCTGTACCTATGAATATTGCATCAAAATTCTTTTGATCGAACATTTCATCGACTGTAGTGTTTTGGCCAACTATAAAGTTTGGTATATAGGTAACTCCAAGTCCTTCTATTTTGCGGATTTCTCTTCTTACAACTTCTTTGGGTAAGCGATATTCCGGAATACCATACATTAACACACCGCCAAGTTCGGGTTCGCTTTCGTAGATTACTACATTAAAACCATCACGAGCTAAATCGCCTGCTACGGTTAGTCCGGCAGGACCGGAACCAATGATGGCTACTTTACCGCGGTTTTTCTGAGGCAACTTTTCGCGGATAAGTTTCATGTCGCTGTCAAAGTCGGCAATAAACCGCTCCAGTTTGCCAACTCGTATAGGGTTCTGTTTTTTATTTAATATGCAATGTCCTTCACACTGTCTTTCGTGAGGACAAACACGTCCGCAGACAGCAGGTAAGTTACTTTTTTCATTGATAATGCTCATTGCGCCGCCCATGTTTCCCATAGACAACTGGTGAATCCACCCGGGGATGTTGTGCTCAATGGGGCATCCTTGTACGCAAAGAGGATTTTTGCAGTTTAAGCATCTTTTTGCTTCGTCAACCGCTTCCTTAATGCTGAAACCTTCGTTGACTTCCTCGAATTTTAAATCTTTTGACTCCATAGGCTTTTGTTATACCTTAATCTTTTTCCTTAGTTTATTGTCTTAGTTTGCTGATTTGATATTGTTTTGCAAACTATACTTTGCAAAAACTGTGCAAATATATGCTATATTTGTAATATATGGATAGCAAAAGAGCTTTATTTTTCATAAAAGAGCAAAAATACCGGAATTATATTTTTTACAAGATGATGGCAGAAGAGGGGGGGTGGCATAATATTGCTGAGGATTGCCGGATTTCAATTTATTTATTTAAATTTGCATCATTGACAATTGAACTGAACAATATTGATTTTCTGAAACGCTTTATGATAAACAAGATATTATATACTCTATACCACAATTGGCGTGCAATTATAACCTGGCTTTTCTGGGGGTATGTTGCACTGATACTCGCTTTGTATCTGATAGATATAAAGGTGAGCAGTGTTTGCTTTACAGTATTTTTCTTCCTTTTCGGGCTATGGTTGGGAAGCTGTCTTTCCTACTGGCTGAGAGATGAAGTGAAATACAGGGATTTGGACGAATAGTCTATTATTAATCTCTGGTTATTTCTCCGGCAATAGAAGTGGTCATGAAATAGCGGATTTCTTTGCTGCTATATCCGTGTCCAACCAGGAACATTAATTTAGTTACTGCGCTTTCTACCGTACTGTCGTATCCACTGATTACGCCTGTTTGTAGTAGCTGAAGTCCTGTTCCATAACGTTCCATTTCCACTGCTCCGGAAGAACATTGAGTGATGTTTACAATAATAATGCCACGACTTGTAGCTTCAGACAGTTCCCGGATAAGCCATTCTTTCTGAGGTGCATTACCTGATCCGAAGGTTTTCAGGACAACAGCTTTTAATCCCGGAGCATGTAGAATAGACGATACAATGCTTTCCTGTATTCCCGGAAATAAAGTGAGAATAACCACGTTTGAATCAAACAGGAAATGTGGTTTTAATGGTCTACTGTCATCGGGCCTAAGTATTCGTGATGGTTCATATTTGATATGAATACCTACGCGTGCCAAAGGCGGATAATTGAATGAACGGAAAGCGTTGAAGTTTTCTGCATTTATTTTTGTGGTGCGGTTTCCTCGCATCAGGTGGTTTTCGAAGAAGATACACACTTCGGGTACTATTGCTTTTCCGTCTATCTTTGCAGCTGCAATTTCTATGGCGGTTATCAGATTTTCTTTTCCGTCGGTGCGAAGCACTCCGATAGGGAGCTGTGATCCTGTAAGAATGACCGGTTTACTTAGATTCTCGAGCATAAAACTGAGAGCAGAGGCTGTATAAGCCATGGTGTCTGTACCATGAAGAATAACAAAACCGTCGAAATTATCATAGTTATAATTGATGATCTTTACCAGCTTAGCCCAGGCTTGCGGCTCCATGTCGGATGAATCAATTGGTGGATCGAACTGATAGGAAGATATACGGTAGTTGAATCTTTTAAGTTCGGGAACATGCTTCATCAGGTGGTTGAAGTTGAAATTCTCTAACGCACCGGTTTCCGAGTTCTGAATCATACCAATGGTTCCACCGGTGTAGATTAACAATACTGAAGGATATTTTGTGATCATAAAGTTGTGTTGTTAATTACGGCGCAAAGATAGTGATTCTTTCAACATAATTCATTAAAAAACGCAGATTACACTGTTCTTTGAATCCAACTTGTTTAGTTTGTTCTAAAAACAGGGTAATCTGCGTTAATTTCTATCTTTTTTCAGAGTAACAATATTAGTTGTTAATCTTTCAGTTGGGCAATAAGTTTGTCGACTGCTGCAGAAATAGTTTCTTCTTCGCCCAGCAGGGTTACAAATTTACTTCCGATAATAGCTCCCGAAGCATGCTCGCAGGCAGCCTTGAAGGTTGCTTTGTTTGAAATACCAAATCCAATAAGACGAGGATTGTTCAGCTTCATGGCTTCTATTCTCTTAAAATAGTTTTTCTTTTCTGCATCAAATTCGTTCTGGGCACCGGTTGTGGCTGCTGAAGATACCATGTAGATAAATCCGTCTGTATGCTCATCAATCATTCGAATGCGTTCTTCGCTGGTTTCGGGAGTAATCAACATAATTATTTTCAGGTTGTAGCGCTCGGCTATGATTCTATATTTTTCCTGATAGTCCTTGAAAGGAAGATCGGGGATAATCATTCCATCAACGCCACACTCCACACATTTACGGCAGAAGCTTTCGAAACCATATTGCATGATTGGGTTTAGGTAACCCATCAGGATAAGTGGAATTTTTACATGGTGACGAATGTCTCTTATCTGCTCGAAAAGGAGCTTTAGCGTCATTCCATTACTTAAAGCCTGAGTTGATGCGTTCTGAATAACGGGACCGTCGGCCATAGGGTCGCTGAAAGGAATTCCGATTTCAATCATCTGAACTCCCTTTTTTTCCAGTTCACGGATAATGGTGGCTGTGTCGTCGAGGTTAGGATAACCGGCAGTGAAATAAACAGAAAGGATACCTTTTGTACTGCTGTACAGTAACTGATTAATTCTATTCATAGTTTTTAGTTTTTTATGCTCGTTTTATTTTCTTAATTCTTTGATAAACCTGCTAAGCATCTCTACATCTTTCAATGCGGGAGATATTTCGAAACGACTGTTAAGGTCTATTCCGGCAAAACGTTCATGCTTAAAAGTCTTCACGTCTTCTACACTTTGGGCTGAGATGCCTCCGCTTAATAGAAAAGGTGTCTGTCCGTGATAATGGGAGAGTACCGACCAGTCGAATTGTTTACCGGAACCGCCGTGTCCCTCACATTTCGTGTCGAAGAGAAAGTAACTGCAAAGTCCTTCGTATTTCTCAGTTGCTTTCAGATCGTCAGGTGTGGCAACGGAAAAGACTTTTATCAGATTCAATCCTTTGTTCCGCAAAGATATACAATAATCAGGTGATTCTGTTCCGTGAAGTTGTATAAAATTCAAAGAAAATTTGTCGGCCAAAGCTAATACTACCTCTTCTGTTTCATTCACGAAAACTCCCACTCTTTTTGCCTTTTCCGGAAGATAGGATGGAGGGCAGGCCACATATCGGGAAGAGCCCGGATAGAAAATGAGTCCGATCATATCTACACCCAGACTTTCTACCTTAGTTATATTCCCGGCATCTCTCATGCCACATACTTTGATTAGCATCTCTTTCTATTAGTTAAGCTGTTTGATAAATTCTCCGAGCGCTTTTCCCGGATTGTCTGTCTTCATAAAGTTTTCACCGATAAGGAATCCGCGGAATCCGGCTTCACGTAATCTCTTTACCGTATCGGGAGATGAAATTCCGCTTTCGGACACAAGCAAAGTATCCTTTGGTAGTGCACTGGCAAGGCGGAAAGAATTCTCTATGTCGGTAACGAATGTTCCCAGGTTCCGGTTATTGACTCCAACCATATCGATGGTGCTGTTTACATACTCCAATTCCTTTTCACTATGAATCTCAAGCAATACTTCCAGTCCCAGCTCGTGTGCCTTTCCTGCCAGAAAAGCGCATTCCTCTTTTTCCAGTGCGGCGGCAATAAGAAGAATTGCATCTGCTCCAACAATCTTAGCCTGATAAAGCTGATATTCATCAATGATGAAATCCTTTCTCAGAATAGGAATATTTACTCCCGGACGAGCATCGCGCAAATCCTTCAGGCTTCCTCCGAAGAACGGAGTATCTGTCAGGATTGAGAGTGCTGAAGCTCCGTTTGCTGCATAGGCAGCAGTAACTTCTTCCGGAGAGGCATCTTTATTTATCCAACCTTTTGAAGGCGATTTGCGTTTGAACTCAGCAATAATGCCACTAGAAGAATTAGCCAAAGCCTGACGCATGGAGAACATATTCCTGCTCTCGGCAGCTCCATCCTGAAGTGCGGCAAGAGAAATTGCTTTCTTTTGTTCACAGATGGTTGCCCGCTTGGCTTCAATGATATCCATCAATATATCTTTCATTGATATTAACTGTTTAGTTCAACAAATTGTTTAAGCTTAGCCATCGCTTTTCCACTCTCGAGTGATTCGCGTGCAGTGGCAATGCATTCTTCGATGCTTTTCTCCGGACAAATAACCTGAATGGCAAAAGCTGCATTAACAATCACACAATTCTTTTGTGCATCAGTAGCTTTGTTATTCAGCACATTGTCGAATATTTGTGCAGCTTCCTCTGGAGTATCGCCTCCGTAGAGATCGGCTTCAGTGCAACGTTTAAATCCGAACGATTCCGGAGTATAAATCTTTTCGCTTGTAGAGTCTACTACTTTGAAATCGCTGGTTAAAGAGATCTCGTCGTATCCGTCTAAACTGTGTACTACTGCAAACTTACTTCCGCTTTCCTGATAAGCATAACTGTAAAGTCTCATCAAAGGTAAGTTGTACACTCCCAGCAACTGATAAGTAGGCATAACAGGATTAACCAGCGGACCAAGCATATTAAAGAAGGTACGTACCCCCAGATTCTTACGGATGGGAGCAACAGCTTTCATTGCCGGACTGAATAACGGTGCATGCAAATAAGCTATATTGCACTTATCCATACTTTCGCGCAGCTTGTTTACATCAGCGGTGAACTTTACTCCGTGCTGCTCCATTACATTACTGGCTCCACTTACCGAAGTTGCACCATAGTTTCCGTGTTTCACTACATTGAAACCGGCTCCGGCCAATATAAAACAAGCGGTTGTTGAGATGTTGAATGTGTTTTTACCATCACCTCCTGTGCCTACAATATCAACAGGTTTGTATTCTGAAAGGTCAACTTCAACGCGCATATCAAGTATTGCTTCTTTAAAGCCCAGCATTTCATCAACAGAGATGTTACGCATCATAAAGACAGTGATGAGCGATGCTACTTGCGAATCGTTGTATTTTCCCAGAGATATATTCTGAAGAACCTCTTTAGCTTCTTCACGGCTAAGGTATTGATGCTCAAAGAGCTTATATAGTATATTTTTCATTTCGTTATTTATTTAAATCTTTGTTTCAAAGCTTCTGGATTTTATCGCCAATAAATAAAATCCATTCGCCAATAAATAAAAATTATAGGTGAATAATCGGAGAACTATTGCCCAATGATTTTTAAAGATATACCGGGCAATGTTTTTCTGTTATTCCTTATTTAAAAAGTTACTGATAATTTGGTGTCCTTTGGGAGTAAGTACCGATTCCGGATGAAACTGAATTCCTTTCACGTTGTACTTCTTATGACGGATTGCCATGATTTCTCCTTGTTTATCTTCGGCTGTTATTTCCAGTTCCTCCGGAAAATTTTCCTTGCTGATAATCCATGAGTGATAACGTCCCACGGTAATCTCCTTTGATAATCCGCTGAAGAGTGAATCTTCCTTTAATACATTGATAGGAGTTTCTACTCCGTGGAATACCTCTTTCAAGTTCTCAAGTTTGGCTCCGAAAGCTTCACCGATAGCCTGATGTCCCAGACAAACACCCAGAATCTTCTTAGTAGGTGCATAACGCTTAATGAGTGGCAGCAGAATACCTGCTTCTTCGGGAATACCCGGTCCCGGTGAAAGGATAATTGTATCGAATCTGTCCACCTCGTCGAGCGTTATTTTATCGTTACGATGAACTTCTATGTCAGTAAATCCCAGTTCTTTTACCAGGTGAAGAAGGTTGTAGGTAAAAGAGTCGTAATTATCTAATATAAGTATCTTTTTCATTGTCTTTTGTGTGTTTAGTTTTTTAATGAACTAGCCAGATCTATTGCTTTTTTCAGTGCACCTAGTTTGTTGTTTACTTCCTGAAGTTCGTACTCGTCATTGCTCTTGGCAACAATTCCGGCTCCGGCCTGATACCACAATTCGTTATTCCGACTTACGAAAGAGCGGATAGTGATGGCCTGATTTAAATCGCCGTTCAGACCGATGAATCCGATGCAACCACCGTAAGCTCCACGGCTTTGCTTTTCAATCTCAGAGATAAGCTGCATAGCTCTTACCTTTGGAGCACCCGAAAGAGTTCCGGCGGGGAAAGTATCAATAAATGTCTTAACTGCATCGGCACCTTTGTTGAGTTCGCCACTTACGCGAGATACCAGGTGAATAACGTGACTGTAATATTGTACTTCCTTATAGAAATCTACCTTTACGTTGTGAGCATTGCGACTCAAATCGTTACGGGCAAGATCTACCAGCATTACGTGTTCTGCATTTTCCTTCGGATCGGCCAAAAGAGCTTCTACTAATTCTTTGTCTTTTGCTACATCTCCGGTGCGACGGGTTGTTCCTGCTATTGGATCAATGCTTGCAATATTATCTGTTACCTTGCAGTGTGTTTCGGGAGAGGAACCAAAGATGCGGAAACCGCCGAAATCGAAGTAGAACAAATAAGGAGAAGGGTTGATGGAACGAAGAGCGCGGTAAACTTTAAAGTCATCACCAGTAAATGGCTGAACAAATCTGCGGGAAAGTACAATCTGGAAAACGTCTCCACGAAGGCAGTGAGCTACTCCCTGGCGTACGTACGATTTGTACTCCTCGTCTGTAATAGGACTTCTTTCCGGGCCTTTGGTTGAGAAGTTATAGGAAGCAAAGTTACGGTTTTCCAGAATTGTTTCCAATTCTTCAATATTGCTGCTTTCGCCATCCTGCAAAAGCTCTACCAAGGTTAGTTCGTTTTTAAAGTGATTAAAGATCAGCACATATTTATATAGTATATATAGTAAGTCGGGTGCATCGTTTTTTGCATCATGAGACTCCGGAACCGGAATGTGTTCGAAGTAACGTACTGCATCGAAAGATGTATAACCAAACAGACCACAGTAGTTTTTATCTTCGCCCGTTACATTTAGTTTACCAATGAAACTATTCATTGCATCAGATACAGTAAACTCATCCGAAATGTTTTCTTTTAGTTCTGTATTATCAGGGAAGCGAGTAGTACATACATTGCTGTTTACTCCGATACTTGCCAACGGTTTCAGGGCAATGTAAGAGTGACTGTTTACATTTCCATGGAAATCAGAACTCTCGAGTAAAGCCGATTCAGGATAAATGTCCCGTACTTTCAGGTAAACACTTACCGGAGTATGCAAGTCGCTCAGTACTGTTTTGCTTATAGTTTTAAAATTATATGTTTTCATTTTATCTTAATATTTAGTCGTTCAAAAATCCAATATAAGTATCCATATCCTTATCTCCACGGCCAGAAACGGTTAATACCACCACATCTTCCGGTTTAAACTTTACTTTGCTAAGAGCACCCAGTGCATGAGCAGATTCCAGCGCCGGAATAATTCCTTCAATTTGAGTAAGCTCGAATGCTGCTTTCACTGCTTCGTCATCATTAATAGCAAGAATTGTAGCGCGATTCTCGGTAGCAAGGTTAGCGTGAAATGGTCCGATTCCCGGATAATCCAATCCTGCAGAGATAGAATATGGTTCTTCAATCTGTCCGTCTTCAGTTTGCATAACCAACGTTTGTGCTCCGTGAATAATTCCCATCTTTCCCAATTGGATAGTAGCAGCCGACATTCCGGAATCTACACCTTTACCACCTGCTTCGGCAAGTACAATCTTTACGCGGTTGTCGTCGACATAATGATAAATAGTACCTGCAGCATTGCTTCCGCCACCAACACAGGCAATCAGGTAATCGGGATAATCACGTCCTTCCTGTTCCAGTAATTGTTTCTTGATCTCTTCACTGATAACGGATTGCAGACGGGCAACCATATCAGGATAAGGATGAGGTCCTACGGTAGAACCAATAACGTAATAGGTATCCGAAGGATGACAACACCAGTCGCGTATAGCTTCATTGGTAGCATCTTTTAAAGTCATATTTCCTGAAGTTACCGGACAAACGGTAGCACCCAGCATCTTCATTCTCTGAACATTTGGTTGCTGACGTTCAACATCTGTCTTGCCCATGTAAACAATGCATTCCATGTTCATCAGTGCACATACGGTAGCTGTTGCCACACCGTGTTGACCGGCTCCGGTTTCAGCAATAATTCGCTTCTTGCCCAAACGCTTTGCAAGCAGAATCTGACCGATAGCATTATTAATCTTGTGTGCTCCAGTGTGATTCAGGTCTTCTCTTTTCAGATAAATTTTGCAACCATACTTTGCCGAGAGGCGATTAGCCAAATAGAGTGGGGAAGGGCGTCCTACATAATCCTTGAGTAAAGCATTGAATTCTTTTTTGAAGTCTTCGCTTTGTAAAATATCCAGGTAGTTGTTTTTTAATTCTTCTACACACTTGTAAAGAATTTCAGGAACATAAGCTCCACCAAATTCACCATAATAACCTTCTTCGTTGACTAAATACGTTTTCATCACTTTTTATTTTTTAGTTTCTAATTTTGCATAAAAAAAAGAGGCCCGTCGCAGTGCGACAGGCCTCTGATAATATCCTTTGAATTTATTTAGTATATATACATGAGTACTGCTTCCTTACGACTTTCGAGGTTGTAAGAAGCGCCACCAACATGCATTTACTAAAATTGTTTTCATTCTCATTTTGTTTTGATGGGTGCAAATTTATATACTTTGTTTTAATCTGCAAACATTTTGCGATATTTTTTTTGAATTTGATATATTTTCTTCTTTTTGAGTTATTCTTTTAACCTATTTAGCTTGATTTTGAATAATCTATAAGTAGGATAGAATTTAATCAGCAAACTTAAATACATGTATTTGTTATGCAATAAGTAAAACACGTTTTTTTATTGTTTTCTCAGATTATAGACCAGACTCGTTGTAATTTGTCCAATTTGTCAAGTCTAAAATATGCCTATTTTGTAATTTAAATTATTGAAAATCATAATGTTATACTGTATGTTATTTGTCCAATCACTTTTTTGAATATTTCTATATTATGATTTATTTTTGTAATGTTCATAATTGAATCAAGTAATAAAACGGCACTCTAATAAAAGAGAGTATAGAATAGAGGGATAAACACAATCTAGAAACAAATCTTAGCAGTTTATGAAACCAAGAAAATCACAAACACTTCCTGTAGACTTCATAGCAAGAAGTTGTTCGCAGGATTTTTCTCAGCTGAGCACTTTTCTTATCAATGAAAAGATTGACGATGCAGCTGGCGAAGAAAGAGTCTTGGAATGTGCTAATTTTATATTATCCGTTCCATTGGATAGAAAAAGCTTGTTTAGGGAGTATGCTGAACACATCTTATTTTTATGGATGACTAGCAGTACAGATACTAAGTTCGACATTGGGAAAACGGTAGGGAAAGTTATTAAATCAAACCTTTCCTTGTTTACCTTATATATTGCATGTACAGCAAAACTTGTTTTAGAAAATAAAAATAAGTTGGCAGAGGATAAGGATATTAGTAATAATGCGTTATCAATGCTATTGAATTACTGCATGAATAAAGAGAATAATGTAGTGATTAATAATGCATTATTAAAACTGATAAAAGAAGAAAATGTATTTTCGGATAAGCTATTGAAGAAAAAATGTTTTCTCTTTGATTCATTTTATCAGCTCTACAACAAAATGACTTATTCAAGTTCTATGACTTTTGATCAGTATTCAATTAAAAAAGGATAATTAGCTGTTCTAATTCTCGATATTCTGTTGCCATATTAAGTAAGAGGATTTAAATAGTATTTCGATTATAGATCTTTCTTCTTAATCATTGGTACAAACTGAACCCATAACAGAGGTTTCATACTTATCTTGTCATCTAAATCTTTGGTAACAAGATAAAGTGTTTGTTCGTATGCACCAACAGGAATAACCATTCTTCCTCCGGGTGCAAGTTGATTTGTCAATGCTTCGGGAACATAAGGTGGTGCTGCTGTTACTATTATGGCATCATAAGGTGCTGCAGCTTCGTATCCTTTATAACCATCGCCAAGGATAAACTTGATATTATTATAATTTTGAACAACTGGATTGTTCTTTGCTATATCATGAAGCTCGGGGATAATTTCCATTGTATAAACTTCGTTGGCAAGCTCGGCAAGTATTGTTGTTTGGTATCCTGTACCGGTACCAATCTCAAGAACTTTACTGCTTTTATCAAGAGATAACATTTCCGTCATTATTGCAACAATGTAAGGCTGAGAAATAGTCTGGCCACAATAGGAGGGTAGAGCCTGATCAGAATATGCATATTCTCGGAAATCAGCAGGAACAAAAAGATGTCTGGGTATCTTTTTCAGAGCAGTCAGGAGCGCTTTACCTTTTACTCCTCTCGACTCAATCTGGTCTTCAACCATCATGCGTCGCTCTTTCTCCAACAACTTTTCATCATTTTCAACAGACATAGCTTTTACTCCTTTACTTTATAGTTGTAATATAATAGCGAGAATTAGGTACAATAGTTCGGTATAAAAATTAGCTCTAAAATGTCTGGTCATTTCTGTTAAACAGACTTGAGACTTTACTCAAAACCTCAAGTCTGCTTTTTAATATGATAAGATAGAATTTGGATAAAAACAACTCGTAAAAGTACGAGATGCTAAAGTATATATATACTTCATTATATATGAAACAAATATGGTGGTTTGTTTGTTTCGCCGGTTTTATCTGGTTGGATCTTGTAATCTTAATCATATAATCCTTAGAGTTTTAACCTTTTTACGGGATAAATGAACCTCGAAATAAATATATGTGTTAAATGATTATAATTATTAGTCGATTTATTTTGGTTTAATCGTTTAAACTTCTATATTTGGCACGTTGAATTAACTAAAAGCTAGAAACCATAAGTTTATCCCAATGAAAAGTAGAGTATCAATCAAAACCATTGCTGAGCAAGTTGGAGTTTCCACTGCCTTGGTTTCGTATGTACTTAACAATAAGAACGAAAACAGGATAAACAAAGATGTTGCAGCTAAAATCAGAAAAACGGCTAAAGAGCTCAACTATCAGCCTAATCAGATAGCCAGAAGTCTGAAATCACAGAAAACACAAACCATAGGTTTGATTGTTGCCGATATTGCCAATCCTTTTTCATCTCAGATAGCCCGTATCATTGAAGATGAGGCTAAGAAAAACGGATATTCAGTAATCTTTGGCAGTTCTGATGAAAGTGAGAAGAAAACCCACGATTTAATTACATTGTTTGTCAATCGTCAGGTAGATGGATTAATCGTTGCTATGCCCGAACATAGTGAAGATCAGATTCTATATCTGAAGCAGACCGGAATCCCGTTTGTGCTCATTGACAGATATTTCCCTACTATTCCCGCCAACTATGTTGCTATTGACAATTATAATGCTGCTGGCAAAGCAATCCGTCATTTATTGGCTAACGGCCACAGAAGGGTAGGTATTATATCTTATAAAACCTCTTTGCATCACCTGAATGAACGTGTAAGAGGAGCAGTGGATCTTTTAAAAGAAGAAGCCATGGTAGGCGAAGTGCGTATCGATCATGCTCAGGAAGATGTTATTAAAGCCATTGATAAGTTTCTGGCTGGTGATAATCCTGTTGATGCTATCTTTGCTACAACCAACTTACTTACGATTGACGGGCTTAAATATATTAATAGCCTGGGACTTAAAATACCCGATCAGCTTGCTGTTGTAGGCTTTGATGAGACTGATGCATTCGATCTTTTTTATGCTCCTGTTACTTATGTGAAGCAACCCATGACGGCGTTGGGGCAAAAATCAGTGAAAATACTGCTCGATGCTATAGAAAGCAATGGCTCAATAGAGTCGGCCATTTTTGATACAGAACTCATCATTCGTAAATCTTCCGTTATCCCCCGATAATTTTTTTTCCTTCTTTGTTTAAACGTTTAAACAAAAAGAGATTAAAAACAAAAAAGCATATATTAAAATCACAAATTAAATTTATCATGAAAACAAAAGACCTTGAAAAACAAAAAGTAGTGTGTTATGGAGAAGTCCTTTGGGATATTTTCCCAACTAAGACTAAACCCGGTGGAGCGCCTATGAATGTAGCTTATCATCTACAGAAATTTGGTGTTGAAAGCCACATGATTAGTCGTGTAGGTAATGACGAAGCCGGAAAGAAGCTATTAAATCTGCTTAATGACTGGAATATACCAACATCAAGCTGCCAGATCGATGAAGCTCACGAAACCGGTAAAGTGGAAGCTATTGCAGGAGCAAATGATGAGATGACTTACGTTATCCATGAATCTGCTGCATGGGATTACATTGCAACCGACCCTGCTTATGACGAATTGGTTGCCGATGCCGATGCTTTCGTATTTGGTAGTTTGGTAAACCGTAATGAAACCTCACGTGATACTTTGTACCGACTTTTGGAAAAGGCTTCATATAAAGTGTTTGATATAAACCTGCGTGCACCATTCTATTCTGTTGAAACAATAGAATATTTATTAGAAAAGTGCAACCTTTTGAAACTGAACAAAGCCGAGCTAGAACTTATTATCACTTGGTTTTGGGATCAGACTGGCACAGAGGAAGAATCAGTCCGATTCATCCAGAAGGAATTTAAGATTGATGAAGTGATAGTAACCAAAGGAAGCGAAGGTGCTACTTATTACACATTATCTGAATCATATTCTTATCCGGCATTCAAGGTTACAGTAAAAGATACTGTTGGAAGCGGAGACTCTTTCCTTGCTGCTTTTCTAGCTAAGAAAGTCCAGAACGAAACACCAGAGATGGGTATGATTTATGCCACAGCACTAGGTGCTTTTGTTGCTTCTCACGAAGGAGCTTGTCCTTCATACAATATGGCTCAGTTGATGGACTTCCAGCTACAGCGCCAATCTATTCTATAACACACCTTAATTCCTTTATATTATGCAACTACCTAATTTAAAACCAGCGAAAACATTTACCATTGCAGCTGATATGCAAATGGAAAAAAAGATCAGTTACGTGTTACCTCTTGTTCTTATTATCAGTATGTTCTTTATGTGGGGCATGGCCGGTAACCTGAACGATATTCTGATTAAGCAGTTCAAGAAATCATTTGAGCTGACCGATTTGCAATCAGGTTTTGTACAATCGGCCTTTTACATGGGATATTTCCTTCTTGCTATTCCGGCATCCATTGTGATGCGCAAATACAATTACATTACAGGTATTATCATTGGTTTGATATTGTATGCAGCCGGAGCATTCCTATTTTTCCCGGCAGCAGAAAATAGCTCATATCCATTCTTTTTGTTTGCTTTGTTTGTTATAGCTTCCGGATTGGCATTTCTTGAAACAGCAGCAGGTCCTTATGTACTGGCATTGGGAAAACCCGAAACTGCCACTTTCCGTCTGAACCTGGCACAATCATTTAATCCTATCGGATGTGTTACAGGTGTGTTGGTTGGGCAGCATTTTATCCTTACCGGAGTTGAATATACCAAAGAAGAGCTTGCTAAAATGTCTCCCGAAGCTTTACAAGCTTACTATCTAACAGAGGCACATTCCGTGCAGACTCCATATCTTATTATCGGTGCCGTTATTCTGTTGTTTGCCATAATTATCGCATTCACTAAATTCCCTACCATCAAGGATGAAGAGACAGTCAATACATCCTCTACAAGAAAAACGCTGAAACTTTTGCTTAGCAAGAAATCATTCAAGCAATCAGTTATTGCACAGTTCTTCTATGTAGGAGCTCAGGTATGTATATGGAGCTTTTTAATTCGTTATATTCAGGATACAATTCCCGGAACACCAGAGAAAGGAGCTGCTAACTTCCTGACTATCTCACTTGTAGTCTTTACCCTTGGCCGATTTATAGGAACAGGATTGCTCAAGAAGATCAAAGACAATAAATTACTTTGGATTTATTCTCTTATTAATGTAGTTCTTACTGCGGTTGGAATCTTGTTTCCTGGAACAATAGGTCTTTGGGCATTAGTGGGCACCAGTTTCTTCATGTCAATTATGTATCCTACTATCTTCTCATTGGGTATAAAGGATCTTGGCGAACACACAAAGTTGGGAGCATCCATACTTGTAATGGCAATTATTGGTGGAGCCGTACTTACCCTTGCAATGGGCCGTTTGTCTGATGTGGCAGGAATTGCAAATTCATTGCTTATTCCACTTCTTTGCTTCGTATTTGTAGCCTATTACGGCATCAAAGGATACAAGGATAAAGCTTAATAACCAGCTGATTGTATACCATTTAATATCCCCGGTTATGTATATTGCAAATCTCCGAAACAGATATTGTAGCAGATCGTCTTACGCCAGATTATTGTCTGTTGTACCGACTGATGCGAATGAACTTCTTATTAACTATAAGACTATTCTGTGCTTTTCCATTTTATTTTTACCCAAATGTTTAAACGATTAAACATTATCCATTATGAAAAAATTGCTTCAACTATTTATAATAATAGCTATGCCTCTGTGCGCTAGAGCTCAGGTGGTAATTACCAATACAAGCTTTTCAATGGGAACCACAGGACGAATCGGAGTTGGAGCATCACCAACGGGCGAAGGCAATATGTGGAAACCATTAAATCTGTCGGGACAAGGTTCGTTGGCCGGACGTATGGAACAGACCGACTATTTCGATCTTTTGCCTGCGCTTCACTTCACTCCAAAGCTTATAGGGAAGGACAGTACAAACGTAACTTTTCAGGCCCGGTTGGGTATGTATTCTGCCAATGGACAGTTTATTGGTAACGTAAGTACTCGCTCGGCAGACGGACTAACCTTTATTCTTCCCGAGGCTTTTGTTGAGGCTCGCAATATTATGGGCAGTCGCTGGTCTGCCTGGGCAGGAGCGCGCTTCCGCCGCTACGACGACATACATATTTGCGACTATTTCTACTTTGACGATCATTCTGCTCAGGGATTTGGGGCAAGCTATAAAACAACAGAGCTAACCATGCTTATGCCTGCATCCACAGACTCTGCTGGTGTTTATCCCTATAATTATAAAGTGACTGTTGCCGGAGCTACCAATCCAGCAATCAGACAACGTATGGTGTGGATTGGAGAGCATACCTTCGAGATGAAGAATGGAAATAAGCTAAAGCTGTTGGGAGAGTACCATTATGTGGCAGCTACTTCAGATAATGCTTCCATCAAGTATCCATCTGATAAAGGTTGGGTGTTGGGTGCCAAATTTACAACTCCCATAAAGACAGTGGTGCCCGAATCTTTCAACGATATTTCCGTGCGATACGGAACTGGAATAGCCAATGGTGGCGATAACGGGAATACCTTTACATGGGCTACTTATGGAGCTCCCAATGATGAAGGAAGATACACCGGAGCATACTCCTTAACCATGGTAGAACATTTCTTACTTACTCCCTCAAAGAAGTTCAGTATAAACGGATACGGAGTGTTCACCCAGAGTAAAGGAGGTTCATCCAGTACAGATAAGGATACCTATTTCAACGGAACGCAGATTTATAACCGGAAGAGAGATATTGTTGCAGGATTCAGAACTTTGTATTATGCAACAGACTGGCTGCACCTCATTGGAGAAGTGCATTATGCCGTACGTAAAGATGGTGATAACCCCAATGCTGCAATGTGGAAATTCTCCTTTGCACCAACTATTGCTCCAGTGGGGCAACGCAGCGCATGGTGCAGGCCACACATTCGTTTTGTCTGTTCGCTGGCTCGTTACAATGACTATGCCCGTGACCATAACTACTCTCCGTTTCTGCAGGTTAACCAGAAACGTTGGGGAACATATATAGGCGTAAAAGCAGAATGGTGGATATTCTAAACTTAAAAACAAAATAATTATGAAAGTAAAATTCGGGGCATCAATCCTGTCATGGATTCCCCCAAAATGGACAGCAGAAGGCGGATTATACGCTATACAGAAAACCGCAGAAGCAGGCTTCGATCTTCTTGAGATTCTATTGCCTCCTTCAATGGATATTGATACACAAACAGTGAAGAAGCAATTAAAGGATCATAATCTCGAAGCTGCATGCACACTTAATCTGCCAGCCGATTGTCACATACCGTTTTATCCAAAAGAAGCGGCTTCATTAATGAAAGCTGCATTAAATAAAACAGCCGATCTTGATATCTCTTTCCTGGGAGGCGTTCTTCATAGTGGGATAGGGGTATTTAGCGGAAATCCTCGTACTCCAAAAGAAGAAGATATAATTTGTGACGTATGGGCCGAGGTAGCCGAATATGCTCAGAAGCTAGGCATCACTATCGGCATTGAACCTATTAACCGTTACGAAAGTTATGTGTGTACCAGTGCAGCCGAAACCTTGCGCATGATTGAGCGTACCAAAGCCCCAAATCTGGCTTTGCATCTCGATACATTTCACATGAATATAGAAGAAGACAACTTTTGCGATCCTGTAATTGCTGCAGGTAGCAGATTGAAACATATTCACATGACCGAAAGCAACCGTGGCATGCTAGGTGAAGGAAATGTACACTGGGATGATTTATTCCGTGGATTGGCATCTATTGATTTTAAAGGAAACCTGGTACTGGAAAACTTTACTTCTCAGGTGGAAGGCATGGCTAGCGCCGTATCCTTGTGGCGACCATCCAGATACAGTGCTGCAGAACTAGCAACAGGTAGTTTGAAATTTATGAAAGTAAAAGCCGCAGAATTTGGATTAATATAAGCTGTATCTCAGTCAAGCTCCCGTCAGGATTCCAATAAAATCTGTCGGGAGCTTTTTTATTGAGCAATAAATTTTCTTTAATTCTTGTTGGGAAATATTCTTTGAATATAAAATATAGATTATATTTGCGCACGAAATTATTATCAAAGAACAATTCGCTAATATAATAAAGTTATGAAATTAAGAATATTCTTCTTATCGCTTCTGCTTACGATAATAGCAAGCCAAAGCTTTGCACAGAAATTCTCTAAACTGGATGAGATACCACTCAACGAGAATGCTGATTATAAAAAGGCAGAGAAAGTGGTGTTGGAGTGCGATAAGTATTTAACAAGTACACCTTTAAACAATAACGATTCTAAAAGAAATGCTGCGGAGAAATTTATCAATAAATGGATGTCTGGTACTCCGGATTATACATTTAATATAGACTATTCTCTGGCACAGATTGTAGGCAACAATTCACATCTGCTTGGTGTTTATCTGGCATATTATTCCAAGTATGCTATTGAAAATGAAGGTAAAGCAGACGATGATGAACTTATGAGACGTACGCTGACATCTTTCATTGATTATTGCAAGAAGCCTGCCAACAAGGTTGATCAGACGGATATCCTGAAAAAGTTTATAGAGCAGCAACGCGACAGCCGGTTTCAGGAATTGTAACTAGTATTTCCAAAATCTTATTTTATAGTTGAGGGTTAATCTCTTATGGGGTTAACCCTTTTTTTATAAAAAAGTAAGTTTACTCAACGATTAACATCTGCTAGACTTATATTTAGGCTTTATAAAAAAACTATTTATACAGTCAATTGTTTAATTCTAAGATTAAGAAATAAACATATAAAGGTATGAAAACACTATTATTGATATTCTTGTTTGTTATTCCATTGAATGTTTTATCTCAGCAAACAGCTGCTTATGATAACGAACTGACTACTCTGAAAGATAGTACTATTGTCAATAAGAAAGATAGTGCAACGGTTTCTACTTATAGCATAAATGATAATCATTCCTTTTTAGCTAAAAAGTACAAGAAACGTGCTAAGTACTTTGGAATAGGAGCTATAACTTTTACTATAGCAAGTCTTGGCTCTTATCTTTATAGTCTTAAAGACGTTGAACTTATAGATCTTGATAATAGCAGCAAAGGTCCTCGTAAAGACTTTGTTGTTGCAAGCGTTTTATTTCTTATTCCAGCAATAGTTTGTACAGTTATATCTATTGATTACAATTCAAAAGCAAAAAAGGAACTCAAATTATCAGTAAGCGGTGCAACAGCCCGGTTAGTCTTAACTTTCTGACAATCTTTTCTTATTATTTGCTCTCTCCGGCTTTAAAAATAGTCCAGGGTTGAGTTGGACGATCTTTCAACACCCCGGTCATCCATTCGTATTGTGGATGTTTCTCTAAAAAGGCTTTTGCATTGAACGGTGTTCCACATGCATTGCCCCATCGAGCAATAAACGACATTTCTTTGGCCATTTTTGAATTAACTACTTTTCCATCGACAGCGCCACCTGGGAAAAAAGGTTCACCTATAAAAGGTGTCTGACCTTCAGATTCAAGGTCAAAGTGTGGACACAAAGCTCTTTCACCAGAATTTACTTTGTTTAAGTAAGTGTCAAAGTGATCTGATTCGAACATTTTAGCATGTTCCAAATCTATTTGCCCCTTATATTCCTTCATTAACTGTTTCCATCTAACACGGCGAGAAATACAATTGTTCTTAATGTTTGTTTCGCGACCAAATTTAGTTTCAAATCGCAAAATTCTTAAATCTTCCGGAACATTGGAACCTACAAAATATCCATCTTTCTTCTTTTCAAATCCAATATACTTTAAACCAAGTTCCAGCCTTGCAATTTCATTGGTTTTGGTATCTCCTATAAGCCAGGCATTTGCATAGCCTCCATTATTTCCTTTTTTCATCATTTCACACCACTCATCAATGGAAGATGCATATTGTGTGGCGTGTCTCATTCGTGAGAATTCAGTAATACCATTTTTGTCGAAAGGGAAGAAAGCTGCAATAGTTGTTTCAGAACCAACTAGGCCTGCACTAGTAACAAAAAAATCTGTTCCACTATGAATATATCCTGCCATTGATTGCATTAATATTCTATTACCTTTCTGAGGAAGAATATCTAAAATTATATTGTGCTGAGGAATGTAATACGGACACATCGTGTTGTGTCCAAGAACAATATCTCCGTCAACAGTCATACTGCCCGTGGCAATAAACGAACTACATGATTCTTTTATAGGGGTGGTGGAATTGGGAGCTATAGAATCTTTAACTGTGGGCCACCAATATCCTATAATTTCAGCATTACCATTGAAAGTTACAATTTCATCCCGGGTAGTTGTAACTCCTGCAGCTTTCATTCCTTCCACAATCCCATCTATTTCTTCTAAATTTTCAGGATCTACTTTAGGTGTGAACATTTTCCCGGCTTCCTCAACCAGCCATTGCCAATTGATAGCACTTTGATAATACCATACTTCACTTAGTACCCTGATAGATTCCTTTATATCTTTAGCCATTAGATATCCATGCTGGAAACCTCGTTCTCTGGGAGTTCCTTCGATATGAAGATATATCCATCCATTCTTTTCGTGTCTATTTGCTTTTGATAGCCACGTTTTTTGTTCACCGGTAAGTTGTTTGCCAGTTGTCTGTCCCTGGATAAAAACCGGGGAAATAAGCATTAATAATAGAAGAATAACAGCTTTCTTTTTCATGACATTAAGATTTATAATTGCCTATTATATAAAACAACAGGGAAGAAGGATAGGTTTATTAATAATATATTATAAACCTTATTCATGTTCAATTGTTTATTACTAGGTGTAGTTATGAAACAGATGTAAAACCAAAAACGAAGTTATATGAAGAATTTATTTTTAAGCACAATGATTATTTTATCCATGCTACTAGGTACCAGCGAAATGCGTGCGCAAACCACAGAAGCTCAGCTTAATCAGGTTGAGCTGTTAAAGCAGTATTTTGGAACCTGGAAGTCCGATTACAAAGATACAACATATGTTTTTGTAATGACCGCTTACGGTAAAGGTATGCAAGTTAACTTTAAGGCTTCTACAAAAGGAAAAGTTATTTGGCAATGTAAACAAGTATGGGGATATGACAAAGAGAGTGATAAAATATTAGGTATGCTATTGAATAGAGCTTCCTCTTCTACATCTTTTTATGTAAGCTGGTTTATATCTAAAAATGTAAATGAAACTATAGAGTATGTTGTTCGTAATGATGGAAAGCTTGAAAAGACTAACTCTCAATGGAAAGAAGACTTTAAATCGCGTGATATGTTTATACAAAGTCACATGATAAACAATAAAACAGTTTCCATGCGTACATTCATGCGTGTGAAATAGAAGCCCGGTTAGAAAAAATCCAGTGCAGCTTAATGCAACACTGGATTTTTTTTATTCTAAAGTTCTTCTTCCTTCATTTTAATTGGAACAACAAAAAGAGGAACCATAGTTCTTTTTAAAATAGCTTTCGCATCATTTCCCATAATAATACTATCCAGCCAGTTTCTGCCGTGAGTTCCTAAAACAATAATATCGGCATTAATTTCTTTTGCAGTTTCCAGTACGGTTTGAGCTATCTGACCTTCTTTAATTATCGTATTAATTGATTCGTCGCCAAGACGCTTTTTTGTTTCATCCAGAAATTTCTGCAAGGTAACTTTAAAGTTTTCAATATATTGAATTCTGAATTCGAAAACAGCAGGACTTCCTACATAGTAATTAGGATGTTCGTATAGTACGTGTAATAAAGTAATCTCGGCATTCATTGCCTTAGCCATGTTATAGCCAGCTTGGGCCACTACCTCGGCACTTTTGTCGTAATCAATGGCTATCAATACTTTTTTTATTTCCCTTGCTCCCATACTGTTGTTTTTTAAGTGGTTGATATCTTAAGGTTTAATGCATATTCCTGACATTATAACAAATCAGTGTACAGAAAGGTTGAAATGCGATGCATTTCCTGAGAAGCCTCACATCTAGGGCTGAATTTTTAATTTGTTTGTTAAAGCTGAACACTTGATTCTCGAGTATCTTCTCGTAAAAGAACTTGTTTGTATACAGTTCTGAAATATGAGTTTCATATTTTGCTTGTCCCAATATAATTGTAAAAACCATAATCAGAAAAAGATAAAGAAGTGTTAGTATCATATTGCTTTAAGATTTTGTTGTTTGTAATTTTTTGTATGTCCAGGTTTTATTTATGATGCAAAGATATGGGTATAAGTAATGCGCTCCAAAAAGAAAATGTAGGAATCGACAAAAAAATCATCTTTTGCAGAAAAAATCACAAATGTTTGAAAATGTATATTTTATAGTCTGATGTTATTCTGGTTTTCGGGCTGTTTTTTACAAAATAGGCCTACACATTTCACAGCAGATGTAACAGCAGATGTCACGTACGTTTAAAATACTGATATATATTAAGTTGCAAAATAATTGGTGAAACTAACAACAGATGTAACAGCAGCGAAGAAATATATTAAATAGTTTTATTTTTATTTCATAAAAACAAAACCGGTGTTTTAGCTTTAAAAATGGAGTGTAAATGCAAAAATTAAATTCACAAAAGATTAGCTTGATATTTATTGACCAATGAATTTAATTTATTGAGCAATGGCTGAGAATTATTGGCCAATGGATTTTCGTTATTGAGGTTTAGTTTATATCCGCATTTCCTCACTAAAAAAAGCTCTCATAAAAAATAAAAATTCAAAATTGATCTAGCAATCTAGCGGGGTAGCCTTAAATGTTTGCATACTAGTTTAATAGAGGCGCTAGATTAAATTATTTTGATCTAGCGGTAATCTAGCACTAGTAGTCACAATTAGGTGTCATTTTCAGCTTTTATAACTGTTTTTATTCTAAAACAGAAGATTTTCATGTGTAATTGTAGATATGAAACATCAGATATTGTGAATTTGAAACATTGTTAAATCTGTTGAACTTTATCTTTGCAACATCGAATCTCTAATGATATTATTTAATAAAGAACTGTAATTTCCTTGCATTTGTCTTTGTTAATAGTACAAATAAAACATTAAGTTGAAAAAATGAAAAAGAAACAATTAATTCTGTCGTATCTATTTGCGGCGTTGTTAATGTCGATGCTGATATTAACGTCATGTGACAATAATGAGATAGCATCTACTGTAAACCCATTTGATGAAACTACTGAAAGTGGAGTGGTCTTGACACGAGACAAAGTTGTTGTTATTAGTGATGTTCATCTTGGCAATGACACTACTTATTCTGAATGTGTAAAGCATTTGCCTTTATTGAAGAAGTTTCTTACACAGGTACGTGGTTCAAAAACTATAAAGGAATTAGTTATTGCCGGTGATATGCTCGACGAATGGTATGTTCCTTCACGAACAGATACTTACAATGGTGGTACTCAAAAAGACTTTGTGAGAAAAATAGCTCAATCCAACAAAATTGTTGTAGACGAACTGAATAATATTATTCAGGATAAAAAAATAAAGGTTACTTACGTACCAGGTAATCATGATTTGCTTATCACTGCAGAAAATGTAAATGAAATATTTCCAGGTATCAATCAGGCTCGTGATACAGGAAAGCAAGGATTAGGTACGTATCATCCGGAAGATTTTCCTCAGGTAGCTATTGAACATAGTCACCGTTACGATTTCTTTTGTGCTCCAGATCCATATAGCAAACAAAATGAGCCTGTAGGATCTATTCTTCCTCCGGGATATTTCTTCACTCGTATTGCTGTGAATTCGGTAACAAACTATCCTGCAGATTCAGAGATTGTTCAACCTAGAACTGTGAATCGCAGCTCTGCTTCGGATAGCGAACAGGTAAATAACTATATCTATTATTATTGTTGGAAAACAGTTCTTACAAGTCTTATTCCGGTAAAAGATAATTATGATGAAAAAATTATCGTAACAAATATTGGAAATCTTAAAGAGTCATATTCTATAAACGATGTTCTGCCTTACAATACACAAGATGGTAAGATTGATATGAACCTCTTTAGTGGAAGTTGTAGTCAGCAAGCATGGGAGAAACGTTTGGCATACAACAATGTTCCTAAGATGACAAATGCAGAAGATGCCATACCTGGTAGTTTAAAGACATCATTTCTTGATGAGCAAGCAAATACTCAGTATTTTAAAAATAGTAATTCGAATGTACGAATCGTTATCTTTGGCCATACACATATACCAATGGTAACATCATGTACCAACACAAAAAATGAGGCTTGTATTTATGCTAATTCAGGTACATGGACAGATGAAAAAGTAAAGGCTGGTCAGCCTGCAGTTAATCAGAACAAGAAAAATATGGATTTCGTTGTCATTGAACGACAACATAATAATAAATCAATGGTTGATGTAGAATTGCTCAACTTCCATAACGGTGTTAATAATTCAGTGATATTGAAATCAATCAAGATGTAATTTGATAATTTACTGGTAGGATTTTTTTATATGTCTTCGAAGATATTTTTAATAATATTCTTCGAAGACATTCTTTTTATATTAAAAATCTTGTCAGAGAGCTGATTATCTTTTTTAAATATAATGGATAGTGCCCGTTATTTCACATTTATACGATTATAATTTGTTACTAATGGAGATAAACCTTCACCGATAAATGTTCTTATAATCTTATTCGGATTTGTCAAATCAAGCAGAACACGAACAGAACAATTATCCGGTGTATTGTTTACATCCTTGAACTTAATAATTTCTACAGTATTTTTTGAAGTAAACCACATAATAACACTATAAGGATCTTTCATTTTAGTTATTTTAGACCCTATAAACTTGTGGGTATCCCTATCATAAATAAAGAATGTTCTTCCCTCTGAAACAATTTTTCCTTTTGTAATATCTTTATAGTTAATTTCCAGACTGTTATCTGTTATCTTGTTATTCCAGATTTCAAAAGTATCTTTGCCAAGTTCGCCTTTCCAACTACCACTGAATAGCTTCAAAAACTCACGTTGATTCATTTCTGCAAAAGAAGGATCATTTTGTTCTTCAATATCAATACGCTGAGTATTAAAGATATCTACGACTTTATTGTTTACCGTAACAATCTGTTTCAGTGAATTTGGTGAGAGATATTCAAATCTCATTCTAAAATATGCACTTGAAGGATTAGTTATATTGCTTATTGGTACAGATTCTAGTACATTAGGGGAGGTGAACCACCAGGCATAAGCATCGGTATATCCTTTATTAAAGACTCTTGTCCAAATATATTTGTCACTATTCTTATCATAGACAATTACCGATTTGGATTTCCAGAATCGTTTTCCATTCGACTCATACCAAGAATCGGCTTCAAAGGCATTTCCATTATCCTTGCAATCCCATGTAAAGATAGTATCTTTGCCTGTTTCACACTTCCAGACTCCTGTAATTCGTTGTTTAAATAACTCAATCTGATTAAGATTCTCCGCATTTTTCTTTTCAATAATCTTATCTACCGTTGATTCTACAGCATAGATAATTTTCCATTTATCTCCTGCCTTTTTAAAAAGCATAAACATTGCTTCAGGATCAGATACCGTTGAATGTCCATCTTTAAAATTCATTGTACATTGAGCTTTTGCAGTATATAACACAGTCCATTTGTCCAAAATAGTGTACTTTTCATCAAGAAAAGTATATTTCTGATCAATCATGGTCTTAAACATAGAGTTTACACCCTTCAGCATATCATCATATCCAAAGATATTTCCATTAAGGATATATCTGAAATCCGGTGAATTGTCAAACACAGCGGCAGCTATGTCAAAGTTTGCTTGCTCGCATCCTGTAATCAGAGTATTAACCACATCCTTTACTTCAGTTTTAATTTTATCAAATTCTTTGCCAGAGACTGAACCATTAGTGCTTGCATAGCAAAAAGAAGTTGATGTGATTAATGCCCAGATTAGAAATAAGTTTCGAATAATTTCTTTTGGCTTCATGACATAAAAGGTTAAAGTTATATATTAATTGGGACTGAGAGAATCGAACAAAATATCCCATTATATAAAACAATATATTTCAGAGGGAGTTTGTTGAAACTATATTGAATTAATTGTTTTTATACCTGTTATATCTATATTTACATGGCAGAGACTTTCGGAAGGTAAAATGCTTTTTGATGGTTTTTACAAAATAAAAATCCTGCAATAAAAGATTTGTTGTTGTGCTACTTTTATTGCAGGATTAATAATCAATTAATTTATAAATATTGAGAATTCAACACTTTATTGCTAAGTGTTATACAGATGAAACATCCTGTCCATAAGCTTCCATTTCTCCGCTGATGAAGCTCCTGGCTCTGAAACCTGAAAGATAGACATGTATTCTTCCCATTCAGCCTGAAGAGGTAAGGAAGCCAGCTTTTTCATGGCCGAGTCCCAATCGAAATCGAGTGGTGTTTCCACAATCATAAACAAGCGTGTGCCTAGTATATATATTTCCATTTCAAGGATACCTACATCTCTGATTCCGTTACGAATCTCGGGCCATGATTCAGCTTCACTGTGTCTTTTTCTATATTCGGCAATCAGTTCAGGATCATCTTTCAAATCAAGTGTCTGACAATATCTCTTTACTGGCCCGTTGTATTCCTGAACACGGTATCCTGTTTCTTTTGTTTCCATATTATTGGTGCCTTAAGGTTAGTTATTAATCTTTAGAACCAGTGGCATGTTGTTTGGCTTAAGATCAGGAAGAGTAATGATGAGTCCGGTATTGTCACGGGTGAACGAAGCTTTTCTGCTTCCCAATAGCTGTACTTTCTTAATCTCCTTTTCATAGTTAGGAGAACCGGCAGCCAATGACTTGATAACAATTTTTCCATCCTTAGGCCACTCCATTACAATGGCATACAGTGTTCCGTTCTTCTCTGTGAAACGGATATCTTCAGCAGTATATTTGTTCTTGCCTTCATTGAATCCTTGTGCATTCATCGGATTCTTTTTTTCGGCATCGGGGCCTTCGCCAAATATAGTCCAGGGGCGAGTGTCGAAGATAGATTCCTTATTAATATCCATCCATCCAGCTATTCCTTCCAATACAGCCACTTCTTTATCGTCGATAGTTCCATCACCGCGCACAGGAATGTTTAGCAGCAAGTTACCATTTTTACTTACTATATCAGCAAGCATCTGTATAACTGTCTTTGCTGATTTGTATCGGTTGTTATCATATACAGAGCGATTGTAATGCCAGTCGCCTATACATGAACACGTTTGCCATGCCTTTTCCTGCATTTTATCAGGAGCACCTCTTTCTACATCCCATACAAGGCATTCTTTTTGCTCGTCAGTGAGAATTTTACCAAAGATAACGGCATTCAGTTTGCCTTTGTTTCTCTTCATGTTACTGTTATAGTAATGAGCAGCAATACCGAGTCCGGCGTCACTAATAGGCCACAATGGCAGAGCGGTGTCATCAAAGTAGAGCAAATCAGGATGATACTTATTAATCATATCAACAGTTCTGTCGTAAAACTTTTCGCAATATTCTTTGCTGGGAACAGATGCACCATCTGCCCATTCCCATTGAGAATGGATGGCACCTGGATTTTGGTTTCTACTACTTAATTCATGATTCTGTGCATACAGTTCCTGCGGATCTAAACCATCCCACCATTGTCCTTTGCCATCTTCTTTAGTAAGTTTTCCATCATAAGGTACTCCGGCAAGTGAACCTTGCTTATCGGCTCCCTGAGCAGTTTCGTACCATGTCCATGCATGAGAAGCGTGGATACTAACTCCGAATGGTAAACCGTTATGTCTGGCAGCTTTGGCCCATCCGTCAAGAATGTTCTTCTTAGGGCCTATCTGGGTTGAGTTCCAATTATGGTATTTGCTATCCCATAAGTCGAAATTGTCATGATGGTTACCCATGGCAAAGAAGTATTGAGCACCAGCACGCTTATAGAGTTTTACCAACTTTTCCGGATCCCAGTTCTCAGCTTTCCATTCATGGATAACATCTTTGAAACCTGATTTGGAAGGATGGCCATATTTTTCAAGATGTGATTTATATTGACGTGAACCTTCTTCATACATTCCACGACCATACCAGTCACCATCTTCCGGTTGACATTGAGGTCCCCAATGTGCCCAGATACCAAACTTGGCATTGCGATACCATTCTGGCACTTTGTATTGTTTCAGAGATTCCCAAGTGGGTTGAAATTTACCGGTTTGCATTGGCTCTTTTGTGTTTTGTATGTGATGAAAATTCTCCTGAGCAAAGCCGGTTGAACCGAACATGGTAATAAATAAAGATATAAATAATGCGTTTCTCATAAGTGTGTGTTTTTTGTTTTTTCAAAAGTAGATATTCGGGAACAATTAATATTATACTATCTCGATATATTATAATACAAATTCGATATTAATATTATAGCATATACTGATTATCTATTAGTTAGCAATTTTGAAATTTCCTATTAATGACATTATTTCGATAATTAATAATATAATTTCTATTTATTAGTAGCTTAATAAGAAATAAAGATATATATTCGCCTAACTAAGATGAAAAGCACATGGTAAGAGAAAAAAAGGATAATCTGAATTTTACATTGTTGAACATTGGGCATGCCATTCACAATGCCGACTGGAACTGGGCAAATGTGAACAGTCCGTTTTCAAGATTATATTGGGTGGATGGAGGAAATGCAAAAATTGTGCTACCTGATGGTACTTATAATCTTACACCGGGGCATTTATATCTTATTCCCTCTTTTACCTTGCATAGCTATGAGTGTGACGGATATTTTTCACTATATTACATTCATATTTATGAGGAACAAACTGATAACCTGAGCATTATTGAGCAAATGAATCCGTCTGTTGAGGTTGAAGCTACCGAAATGGATACTTTGCTTGTAAAGCGTTTATCCGAGATTAATCCTAATAGGGAATTGAAACTTTATGATCCGTCATCTTATGATAATTCTCAGACTTTGGTAAAGAATATCTCAGAAAATGCGCAATTACCTTATTATTTACTGATTGAAACGAAAGGAATTTTGCAGCAACTCTTTTCCCGATTTCTAAAAGATGCAGAACAAAAGGTTGAAGTTACCGATAATAGAGTATTAAAAGCTTTACGCTATATCCGAAAGAATATAGATAAGCCTATCAATATTAGTCAGCTTTCCGAACTTTGTTTTCTTACAGATGATCATTTTATAAGGCTTTTCAAAAATGAAATGAAATGTACACCGACTCAATATATTAATCAGAAAAAAATTGAGAAAGCTCAGGTAATGCTTATTATTGATGATATACCAATAAAAGAAATTGCATATAATCTGGCTTTCGATAATATCTCTTATTTCAATAAGCTGTTTAAAAAGCTAACAGGATTAACTCCCGGAGAGTATAAGAAACGACTTCACATGTAATAATCATAAAAAAGAAAATCTTATTTTTGCAGAATAAAGAGCATTCTTGCTCTGTAAATACTATCGGAAAAATATATTCTCAAAAATTTGATTTAAAAATGAAATCATTTAATCGGCTATCTCTGGCTATAATTTTATTTATTACCGTTTCGGTTTTTTCTAAAGGTGCAGAAAGTTCTGTTAATGTAAAGAGAGCAGCTCGCACAAATTATGTTTCACTTGATGGGCAATCTCTGCCAAAGGGGAATGCTATTGGTAAGGATGGTGAAATTCATAAAGTAGATGTTCCTTTACTTCATTTAGTAAGAACTAAATCCGGATTGCATAAGGGTACGGTGTTGCTAATTCCAGGAGGGGATTATGAAACATTAAAGTTGAAAAGTGAATGTGAATCTACTACCAGATTTCTTAATGCACAAAACTTTGACGTAGCTGTTCTTGAATATCGTGTGGGTAGTGATATACAAACACGCAATATGGCTTTGACGGATGCTCTTAAAGCTTTCAGATTACTTAAGGGCAATAAGAATCTTCAAGGTTTGAATACTGATCACTTGCTTGCAATGGGATTTGCTTCGGGAGGACATCTTGCTGCAAAAGCTGTGCAAAGGATGAATAAAAAGGAACAACCCGATGAATTGATTCTTATATCTCCTTCATATATGAATGAAACTCTTGCCGGAACTGTTTATGCTGCAGTTTTGCCTCCTCTGGAACCCGTCGGCAGATTACTTACTATTGTTCCCGATAATGGAGACAAAGCGTGGGTGAAGAGTTGTGAGGAATATACTAAAACATGGATAGGGTATGATGGAAAGGCGTCTTGCTACTCTCAGAAAGATAATGTTTATGTTTGTGGCAAGGATACCATTGCTTTGGACGGAAATTTTAAGCTTTCGGGTATTCTTAAGAAGTTTTTGGAAGCAAAGCCTGAGACTGAAAAGACTGCACAGAATCCTGCTACTGTTCCTGTTGAAGGATATAACCATAAGCGCCATGCTGATAAACTGGCTCTTGTAGCTAAGGATAAGTATGATTTGATTATGATTGGTAATTCTATCACAAATAATTTTGAGAAACCTCAGTATCAGTCTGTATGGAATCAGTTCTTTGCTCCAAGGAAGGCTCTTAACCTAGGTTTTAGTGGTTACCGCACCGAAAATCTTATATGGAATATTCAGAATGGAGAACTGGAAGGTCAATCACCCAAAGTGGTAGTATTGGAAATAGGTACTAATAATATAGATGAAGTACATTACCCTACACGTCACACTGCAGGCCAACTTGCCGGTGGAATAGAAGCTGTAGTTAAACTCTTGCGTGAAAAGTTGCCTGATTCAAAGATTATTATGATGCGTTGCTTTCCGGGATGTTATGGTGGACCAAATCCAACCTCGCATCGTATGATTCTTGAACGCGCTTCCGATTTAGTATCCAGGATTGCTGATGGAAAGCATGTCTTTTATTGTGATGTGAATCATGTGTTTCTCAATATGAATGGGTCAATCAATCATGATATGATGAGCGATTGGCTTCATCCTTCTCCTGCAGGAGCAAAAGCATGGGCTCAGGCAATGGAACCTTTGTTGTCTGAACTGATGGGAGATAAGTCTTTGGATACAGAAATATCTTCAAACACAGCAATAGTTCCGGCTTCTAAGTTGGAAAATGACAGTTATGACTGGTGGGCACGTCATGCTGATGTATTAGCAATTAAGGATTCCATTAATCCGGAAGTGGTTCTTATAGGTAACTCAATCACTCATTTCTGGGGTGGATTACCACAACTTAAATATGCTGACGGGCGTCTACGAACTCCTAACGGAGCAGAGACCTGGAATGCTTTGTTCAAGGATTACCGTGTACTAAATCTGGGCTTTGGATGGGATCGTACACAAAATGTACTTTGGCGTCTCGATCATGGAGAGATAGACAGACTTCATCCTCGTACGATTATTCTTCATATTGGTACCAATAATACCAGTGAAACTAAGAATGCCCGCATGAATACTGCTCCCGAAATTGTAGAAGGTATCCGTGCTATCTGTATGCGTCTTCGCTCTAAAGTGCCGGGTGCAAAGATTGTCTTGATGTCTGTCTTTCCTCGTGAACATGAGCCAACTCATCCACGCAGAATTCTTATTAACGAGATAAACCGTAATCTTGAAACTTTTGCTAAGGAGAATAATATCACGCTCCTGAATATTGGCCCTAAGATGCTGGAAGCTGATGGTACATTGCCTAAAGAAATAGCTCCCGACTTCTGTCATCCTACGGAAAAGGGATATCAGATTTGGGCTGATGTTATCCGGCCATTAATCTCTAAACCATGATTTTATAAAAAAAATAGCTGAGCTATAAAATATTATCGATTCCGATTTCATTTATTAAAATAGATTGAATATATTTACTTATTATTCAATCTATTTTTGTTATATATTGTTCTATATATTATAATATTCACGGACAGAGCTAAAAAGATTGGAATCATGAAATTTACTCCTGAAAAATACTCCATTGCAGATGAACGAATGAAACCGTTTATCGATCCTCTCGAAATATGGGATTATCTCAATAATGCCGTTCCTTCAAAACAAAAAGTACGTGAGATTATAGCCAAATCGCTTGCCAAGCAAAGGTTGAATCTAGAAGAAGTTGCATGTCTTGTTAAGGCTGATACTCCAGAACTTATTGAAGAAATAAAGGAAGGTGCAAAAACACTTAAACGTACTATTTACGGGAATAGAATTGTGCTGTTTGCTCCGCTTTATATAGGCAATAAATGTACAAATGATTGTCTTTATTGTGGTTTTAGAATATCAAACAAAGATGCTGTGAGGAAAACTCTTTCTGACCAGGAGATTGTGAAAGAGATAGAGGCATTGGAAGACAATGGACAGAAAAGGCTGATTCTTGTTTATGGTGAACATTCGGAATATAGTCCCGAATATATTGCTCATACAGTAAAGATAGCTTATGCCCTTAAAAAAGGAAATGGAGAAATAAGAAGAGTGAATATCAATGCTGCTCCGCTGGATATTGACGGCTTTAAGGTTGTAAAAGCAGCCGGAATAGGAACATATCAGATTTTTCAGGAAACTTATCATCCGGAGGCTTATAAAATTTATCATCAACGAGGTAAAAAGGCTGATTATAATTACAGGCTGACTGCTTTGGACAGGGCTCAGGAAGCGGGTATTGATGATGTGGGAATAGGTGCTTTGTTTGGCTTATACGATTGGCGTTTTGAAGTGCTTGCTTTGGTGAGGCACGCGAATCATTTTGAAGCTTGCTATAATGTGGGTCCTCATACCATCTCTTTTCCCAGGGTGAAAGATGCGTCCGGACAAAATCTGAAAACGAACTATTTTGTAAGCGATGAGGATTTTACTAAACTGATTGCTATCTTGAGATTAGCTGTACCTTATACAGGAATGATTCTGACGGCAAGAGAACCTGCGGTCTTGAGAGATGAAATAATACAGTATGGAGTTTCGCAAATAGATGGCGGAACTAATATCGAGATTGGTAGCTATGCTGAAAAAATTGTTCAGGAAAGGAATCTGAACAGAGGACAGTTTCAGATAAATGATGACAGGCCTTTGAATGATATAATTGATGAATTGCTTGATCAGGGTATGATTCCTTCTTTCTGCACTGCCTGTTACAGGCTTGGCAGAACAGGAGAGCATTTCATGGAATTCTCTGTCCCTGGATTCATAAAGCGTTATTGTACTCCTAATGCCATTCTTACGCTGGCTGAATATCTTATTGATTATGCACCTCAACATACTGCAGATAAAGGGTGGAATGTAATTTATTCTACGATTGATAATATGGAGGATGAGAATATGAAAGCGTCTATCCTTGAGAAGATAAAACAGTTAAAGTTGGGAAAGAGAGATTTGTATTACTAATTCTTACTGATAATTATTACAGATTATGGCACGTGATTTAAAACCGCACATTGGAATTTTTGGTCGGAGGAATGTGGGTAAGAGCTCATTCATCAATGCACTGACGGGACTTGATGTGGCTATTGTGTCTGAGGTTCCGGGTACTACAACTGATCCTGTAAAGAAATCAATGGAGATTCTGGGAGTTGGACCTGCCATTATTATTGATACGGCGGGTATTGATGACAGTGGGGTACTTGGCGAAAAAAGGATTGCCAAGACTTTGGATGTAATAAAACAAATAGATTGTGCTATATTGCTTATAACAGATAATACTTTTGGAGAGTTTGAAGAAACACTGATACGAAAGTTTTATAAAGCTGATGTGGATTGCCTGATTGTATATAACAAAGTGGATTTGGAACCCTTGCTGAACAGTACAATAAAGGAAATACAGCAATATACCAATGCGCCTATTGTTGAGTTTAGCGCAAAAACAAATTTCAATATTAACTGTGTTATTGAAACGCTTAAAAGTATTATTCCCGAAACGGCTTATCAAAAACCTTCGTTATTGAAGGGATTGATTAATCGTGGAGATATTGTTTTGCTCATTACTTCAAATGATTCTGAAGCTCCTGAAGGTAGATTGATTTTACCTCAGGTAATGGCCATTCGTGATGTATTAGATAATGGAGCTATTAATATTGTTGTAAACGTGACGGAACTGGAGTTGTTCTTGCATAATACAGGTATAAAGCCCAAATTGATTATAACAGATAGTCAGGTATTTAAGACTGTAAATAAGATTGTTCCTCCTGATATTCCCTTAACGGGATTCAGCGTGGCTTATGCTCACATGCGAGGTCCTTTTGACGATTATGTGAAAGGAGCTGGAAAAATATCAGATTTGAAAGATGGCGATCACATTTTAATTCTTGAATCGTGCACGCATCAGGTTAGTTGTGATGACATCGGGAGGTTTAAAATCCCTAATTGGCTGAGAGAATATACGAAAAAGCAATTGGACTTTGACGTTGTCGCTGGTCTGGACGAAATAAAGAACCCAATAACAGATTATGCACTGGTTATTCAGTGTGGTAGTTGTATGATTACACGGAAACAAGTCTTTAGTCGTCTGGCTGAGGCTATTGAAGCAGGTGTTCCAGTTACAAACTATGGATTGACTATTGCCTGGATAAATGGAATCTTTGAAAGGGCAATAGCTCCTTTTATGAGTTGATGTATGATGACGGTAAGCGAAATATTAAACAGGCAGGAGTTGTCAAGAGAAGATATTATCCGCTTACTATCTATTACAGATAAAGAAGAACACGATGAGTTGATAAAAAGGGCTTATTCAATAAAGGAGAGAATTATTGGCAGAAAAGTATACCTGAGAGGGTTGATTGAGTTTTCCAACTATTGCAGAAAGAATTGCTATTATTGTGGAATAAGAAGCGGAAATCATAAAGTTTCCAGATATTTTCTTTCTGATACGGAAATTTTAGAGATTGTTGAATTTGCACAGGAAAATCACTTGAAAGGCATTGTTCTTCAGTCGGGAGAACTAAGTAGCGAAGAGTTTGTAAATAGAATAACGGCATTAATAGCTAAAATAAAGAAAGTTACAAATCCGGATTTCCGTATTACTCTTTCTCTTGGAGAGCAGTCTTTGGATACGTACAAAAGTTGGTTTGATGCAGGTGCTCAGAGATATTTGCTGAGAATTGAAACATCCAGCGAAGAACTGTATAATAAGATACATCCGTCAGATGAGCTGCATAGTTTTAAAACTCGTCTGAAATGTTTGGATTATCTTCGGGAAACTGGTTATATGACGGGAACAGGAGTAATGATTGGTTTGCCTTTTCAAACGATTGAGAACCTTGCAGACGATTTATTGTTTATAAAAGAAAGGGATATTGATATGGTAGGAATGGGGCCATATCTTGAACATGCGGATACGCCCTTATACAATTATAAGAATTTGCTGATGCCTCTTAACGAGCGGTTCAATTTATCCATTCGTATGATTGCTGTTTTAAGGATATTGATGCCGGATATTAATATAGCATCGACTACAGCTCTTCAGTCTATTATTCCAATGGGAAGGGAAATTGGTTTGAAAGCCGGTGCAAATGTAGTAATGCCAAATCTTACGCCATTGAAATACAGGCGCAGTTATCTTCTTTACGAAAACAAGCCATGTATCAATGAAGATGCGGATGATTGCCTGAATTGTCTAGCTAAAAGGATAAAGATGATTGGTGAAGAGGTTGCATACAATGATTATGGTGATTCTAAACATTATATTAATAGAAAACTAATAGTATAATCTCTATGATAACAGAAGACGACATTTGCAATGTTCACATGATGACTGAAGAAGAAAAATATAATCTTCTTAAGGATGTTATAATTGATTATGATCGGAAAGAGGATAATCTGATTCAGATTTTGCATATGGCACAGGCTATATTCGGTTATCTTCCTACTGAGGTGCAGCATTTTATTGCCAGTCAGATGGACTTGTCTGTTTCGAAAGTAAATAGTGTTCTTACGTTTTATTCTTTCTTTTCGACAAAGCCGAAAGGGAAATATACTATTTCTGTTTGTCTGGGAACAGCCTGCTATGTTCGTGGAGGTAAAGAGGTGCTGAATAAACTGAAAGATGAATTGGGTATAGATGTGGGCGAAACTACTCCGGACAAGAGATATTCACTTACTGTAATGCGTTGCATAGGTTCTTGTGGACTTGCTCCGGCTATGACTATCAATGGCAAGGTGTATAAACAGGTAAATCCCAATAGAATAAAACGAATCTTGGGAACTTTGAAATAAGCCAAAGAAAAATCTAATCTATAAATCTATGAAAATCAATACAATCAAAGATCTTGAATCGATAAAGAATGATTTTCTGAACAAAGAGAAAGCATTTCAGTTTACCGCTCATATTTGTTATGGCGCGGGTTGTATATCTTCTGATTGCAAGAAATTCAAGGAGGCTTTTGAGCAGGCTCTCGAACATGAACACCTACAATCGAAAGTGAGAATAAAGCTGACCGGATGCATGGGAGCATGTACTTTGGGGCCTACTTTAATCATCAATCCAGGCAATACTTTATATTGCAATCTTAATCCTGCAAGTGCTTCATTTATTGTGAATGAACATATTAAAGAAGGGAGAATTGCCGAAAAATTCTGCTATAAGAACCCTGAAACCGGCGAAGTAATTCCTGATTTAAATGAAATACCATTCTTTAAGCATCAGAAAAAGATTGTACTTCAGAAGTGTGGAACTATTGACTATGCTTCAGTTGACGAATATATTGCGCATGATGGATATTTTGCATTGGCTAAAGCACTTACCATGAATCCAATAGAAGTTGTTGATGAAATTAAAAATTCAGGATTGAGAGGTCGTGGCGGTGGTGGTTTTCCAACAGGTACTAAATGGGAAATGGCAAATAAGGTAAGTAGCGATTTGAAATATCTTATTTGTAATGCAGACGAAGGAGATCCTGGTGCTTTTATGGATAGAAGTTTGCTAGAAGGAGATCCTCATTCGGTTATAGAAGGTATGTTGATTGCCGGTTATGCCATTGGTGCTTCAAAAGGCGTAGTCTATATAAGAGCTGAGTATCCTATTGCGATTGAAAGACTGACTATGGCTATAAAAGCATCTCAGGAGCTAGGCATTCTTGGAGATAATATTCTTGGAAGCAAGTTTAGTTTTGATATTGTAATCAGAATTGGAGCTGGAGCTTTTGTTTGTGGAGAAGAGACAGCATTGATGGAATCGGTGGAAGGAAAGAGAGGAGAACCCAGACAGAAACCTCCTTATCCGGTGCAGAGTGGTTTGTTTGGAAAGCCTACTGTTATCAATAATGTAGAGACATTAGGTAATGTTGCTCAAATTATATTAAATGGTTCAAAATGGTTTTCTTCTATTGGAACGGAGAAAAGTAAGGGCACAAAAGTGTTTGCTCTGGCCGGAGCTATAGTGCACAAAGGATTGATAGAAGTTCCAATGGGTACTACGCTCGGTGAGATTCTTTTTGATGTAGGTGGAGGAATTCAGAGAGGAAAGTTATTCAAGATGGCACAAACCGGAGGCCCATCGGGTGGTTGTCTTACTGCTGAGCATCTTAATACTCCTATTGATTACGAATCTCTGACAAAACTAGGGGCAATTATGGGCTCTGGTGGTTTGATATGTACCGATGAAGATACTTGTATGGTTGATATGGCTCGTTTCTTTATGGATTTTGTTCAGGATGAATCTTGTGGAAAGTGTGTTCCATGCCGTATCGGAACAAAGCGGATGCTGGAAATTCTCGAAAGGATCACACGTGGAGAGGGAAAAGAAGGGGATGTTGAGCTTTTGATTGAACTAGGAGAATCAATCAAAGATTCTGCTATATGTGGATTAGGTCAAACTGCTCCCAACCCGGTACTTAGCACAATTAAATATTTCAGGTATGAGTATGACGAACATATAAAGATGGATTATTGTAGGGCCGGAGTTTGTGGAAGTCTTTTCCTTGCTCCTTGTCAGAATGCTTGTCCTGCAAAGGTTAATGTTCCCGGTTATGTTGCTTTGATAGCTGCAGGAAGAGTGCGAGATGCCTATAACCTTATTCGTCAGGAAAATCCATTTCCATCTATTTGTGGTAGAGTTTGTACTCATCCATGTGAGAGTAAATGTCGTCGTGCCCAGATTGATGATCCTATTGCGATAGCCGACTTGAAACGCTATGCAGCCGACTTTGTATATAATTCAGGAGAGCCTTTGGTAACTCTCAGTTTTCCTAAGAATGGAAGTTCTGTAGGAATTATTGGTGCCGGCCCGTCCGGATTGACTTGTGGCTATTATTTGTCACGGCTTGGCTATACTGTTGATATATACGAGGAGAAAGATGTTGCAGGTGGAATTTTGGCTTACGGAATTCCTGAATATAGGTTACCAAAAGAAGAATTGAAAAAGGAAATCGACGCAATTGTTCAGTCGGGAATTAATATTATCTACAACACAAAGGTTGGAAAGGATATAACATTCAGTGAATTGAAAGAAAAATATAATGCGATATATATTTCAATAGGTACACAGCTTTCCCGAAAAATTGGTATAGAAGGAGAGGAAAAGGGAGGAGTGTATCACGGACTCGATTTCCTTAGAGATATTAGTCTGAACAAAAAAGTAAAAGTGAAGGGAATTGTTGCTGTTATTGGAGGTGGTAATACAGCCATTGATGCAGCAAGATCGGCTCTTCGCCTTGGAGCTAAAGAGGTACATATACTCTATAGAAGGAAAATGGAAGAGATGCCTGCCGACAGAAGGGAAATAGAAGATGCAATAGAAGAAGGAGTAATCTTGCACGAATTAGTTGCTCCGGTTCGTTTCGTGGGTGATGGAAAGGTTACTGGTATTGAATGCGTGAAAATGATACCTGGTAAGTTTGGAAAAGATGGCAGGCGGATACCGGTTGAGGTAATTAACTCTACGTTTATGATGGATATTGATATGGCTATTCCGGCAGTGAGTCAGTATTCCGATTTACCTTTTATTCCAAAGGGTGAGGTTGGAGTAACTGATTGGGGAACATTTATCGTTGATCCGGAATCGCAGATGACCACTCAACCTGGAATTTTTGCCGGAGGAGATATTGCCCGTGGCTCTGATGTGGTAATTACTGCTATTGCCGATGGTAAAAATGCAGCAAGATCTATTGATAAATATTTAGGTGGAACCGGGAAATTAAATATTGGCGAACCTATAGAGATACCTACAAGAGGAGTGGATGAAGGAATTACAGTTGAACATGAACGGTTTAAAATGCAATCTCTTGATCCGAAAGAACGGGAAGGCAACTTTGATGAGGTGCGGTTAGGTTATCACAAACTTAACGCTATAGCCGAATCAATGAGATGTTTAAGATGTTCTGATCGTAATACTGATCGTAGTTCGGAAGATTAAAAAGCTAAAATTAAGTACTATGATAAACCTGATAATAAATGATAAAGCAGTCCAGGTAAAAGAGGGAACTACCATTTTTGAAGCTGCAAAACAGAATCATATCTTAATCCCTCACTTCTGTTATATGGAGAATGTACATCAGATTGGATCGTGCCGTATCTGTGTTGTTGAAGTGGAAGGCGCTAAAAATCTGATGGCATCGTGTGTAACCGAAGCTAAAGAAGGAATGGTTATCCATACCAATTCGGAAAGAGTACGCAATGTAAGAAAAGTAATCTATGAGCTGATGCTTTCAGATCATCCTAAGAATTGCCTTACTTGCTGGAGAAACCAGAATTGTGAACTGCAGGAACTAGGTAATTTAATTCAGGTTGATGAGTATAGGTATGAAGGTGCCAAATCAAAAGAATTTGTAGACAGCTCCAGTCCGTCAATTGTTCGCGATAGTTCAAAGTGTGTTCTTTGTCGCCGATGTGTAACTGTGTGTAACCAAGTTCAGGGAGTTTGTCTCATGAATCCACATCATCGTGGCTTTTCTACATTTATAGGGCCATCGGAAGATGAGCTTTTGGGAGAATCAATTTGCACTAACTGTGGTCAGTGTGTTTTGGTATGTCCTGTTGGAGCCTTGAAAGAGAAAGACTCAACACAAGAGGTATGGGAAGCCCTGTATGATAAATCCAAAACTGTTATTGTACAGACAGCTCCGGCCGTGCGTGCAGCTCTAGGAGAATTGTTTGGTTATGAACCCGGTACATTGGTTACTGGTAAAATGGCTTCGGCCTTACACAATATAGGTTTTAAGTTTGTTTTTGATACCAATTTTGGTGCCGACCTTACTATCATGGAGGAAGGATCTGAATTTCTTGAAAGATTAAAAGATATGTTCTCTACTAAGAAAAAAGAGGCTGTTCTCCCAATGATTACCAGTTGCAGTCCGGGCTGGATAAAGTACGTAGAACATCATTATCCTGATCAGTTGGCTCATCTGTCTAGTTGTAAATCTCCTCACATGATGCTGGGAGCATTAACTAAATCTTATTTTGCAGAAAAGGTTGGTATTGATCCAAAATCTATTTTCATGGTATCAGTTATGCCTTGTACGGCTAAAAAGTTTGAGATAATTCGTCCGGAGATGTATAACGACGGATTGGCAAATGTAGATGCAGTGATTACTACCCGTGAGTTGGGACGAATGATTAAAGACGCCGGAATTGATTTTAGAAATCTACCAGATGGAACGTTTGACAGTCCGTTGGGATTATCTTCCGGTGCTGCCGATATCTTTGGTACAACCGGTGGTGTAATGGAAGCAGCTTTACGTACAGTATATGAGCTAGTTACGGGTTGTGAACTTCCTGCAGAAAAGCTTCACTTAAAGCCTCTTATGGGACTAAAAAGAATTAAGACTGCTGAACTAAAGATAGAAAAACCATTACCTGAGTTTAATTTCCTGGCAGGAGTAACCTTAAGAGTTGCCGTTACAAGCGGGTTGATAGGTGCAGCTGAATTAATGGAAGAAATAAAGAACGGCACGAGTACATATCATTTCATTGAAGTAATGGGGTGTCCTGGAGGATGTATCAGCGGAGGCGGACAACCACGACCTGTAAATGATGCATACAGGATGAAGAGACTTGATGCTATTTACAGAGAGGATGAAGGGAAAACTTTACGAAAATCACATGAAAACCAGGATATAAAGATGTTATATCGTGAGTTCCTTGGTGCACCTCTCGGACATAAGTCGCACGAACTGCTTCATACAGTTTATACGCAACGAAAAAAAGAGTAAACAATATTCTTTTGGATATACTATTCATTATTTATTCAATATTAAGCTATATACCATCTTGAAGATAATAAATGAGGATAACTTTTATACCTATAATATCAGATAATTAATTAAATTAAATTTATTTATTAATAAGTCGAAGTTTGAGTGCTTATTTTCTTGTTTGTTTGTTTAGTTGAGAATATATTTTTAGTATATTTGCCAGATATAATAAATTATATCCTTTTAAACAAAGAAAAATAACATGAAAAAACTCTTTTCGATTATCCTGATTTGTTCGTGTTTAACGTGCGGAAGTACGATGAAAGCGGGCAATTACGACCTAATTCCTCTTCCAAATTCAATGGTACAGAGTGAAGGACGTTTTGTATTGAATGATAAATGTGAATTTATTGTTCAGAAGGGACTGGACAGTAAGTTTACTAAGGTGGCAGAAGATTTTGCAAAACAATTGAATCTTACTTCTGGCATTAATGTTAAGGTAAGTACTAAAGCTGCTAAGAAAGCTGCTAGTAATACTATCACTGTTGTTCTGAACAAAAAAGTTCCGGCAGAAGGCTATAAATTAGACGTAGAAAAAGACAAGGTTCTTATTGAAGCATCTGCACCCGAAGGTTTCTTTCACGCTATTCAAACAGTAAAACAATTACTTCCTGCTGCTGTTTTCGGTAAAACATTGATGAAGGACCAGAAATGGGAGCTTGCTTGTGCCAAAATCAGCGATGCTCCTCGTTTTAGTTACAGAGGTATGCATCTTGATGTATCACGTCATTTTTTTAGTGTTGATGAAGTGAAAAAGTATATTGATGTACTGGCTTTGCATAAATTGAATAAATTTCACTTCCATCTTACAGATGACCAGGGATGGAGAATTGAAATTAAAAAATATCCGGAACTTACAACCATTGGAAGTCAGCGTGCTTACACAATGGTGGGTAAAAACTGGGGAAGTTCTGATGGTAAACCTCATGGAGGATTTTACACTCAGGAACAAATAAAAGAGATTGTGAAGTATGCACAAGATCGTTTTATCACAATTATTCCTGAAATTGACCTTCCAGGACACATGGTAGCAGCTTTGGCTAGTTATCCTAGCCTTGGTTGTACTGGCGGTCCTTACAAGGTTTCTACAGAATGGGGAGTACTTGATGATGTATTATGTGTAGGAAAAGAAGAAACATTTACTTTCCTTGAAAATGTACTGACCGAAGTTATGGAACTATTCCCTTCTAAGTATATTCATATTGGGGGTGATGAGTGTCCAAAAGTACGCTGGGAAAAATGTCCGGTTTGTCAGGCAAAGATTAAGGAACTTGGTTTGAAAGCCGACGAGAAACATTCTGCTGAGGCTAAATTACAAAGTTATACAATGACTCGTATCGAGAAATTCCTGAACGACAAAGGTCGTATGATTATTGGATGGGATGAAATACTCGAAGGTGGTCTTGCTCCTAATGCAACAGTAATGTCATGGAGAGGAATGGAAGGCGGTATAGAAGCTGCTCGCCAGGGACATGATGTAATTATGACTCCAGGCTCTCACTTGTATTTTGACCATTATCAATCTCTTGATCCTAGAGAACCACTTGCTATCGGAGGATTCTCTCCTGTAGAAAGAGTTTACTCATTTGAACCGGTTCCTGCTGAATTAACCAAAGAAGAAGCAAAACATATTCTTGGTCCTCAGGCTAATTTATGGACCGAATATATTGAATCGGAAGCTTATCTTGAATATATGCTGCTACCTCGTTTAGCTGCATTAAGCGAAGTACAATGGACAAATGCTGATAAGAAAGACTATGCAAGTTTTACTTCACGCATTGGCCACATTGCAGAGATTTATGATGCAATGGGAATGAATTATGCTAAGCATATTTTTGAAGCAACTCCTTCTTATGCTGTAAATACTGAAAAAGGATGCGTGGAAGCTACTTTGAAAACAATTGGTGATGCTCCAATTTATTATACAATAGACGGAACAGAGCCTACTGTAAATAGTACTAAATACACAGCTCCGGTTGAAGTTCCTTATTCTTGTACACTTAAAGCAATGGTAGACAGAAAGAATATGAAGCTGCGTAATGTAGAAAAAACATTCTCTTTCACTAAATCTACAGCAAAGAAAGCAACATTGAGCACAACACCAAGCAAGAAGTTTGAATGTAATGGTGCTGCTACTTTGGTAGATGGTATCCGTGGTGGTAAAAGCTACAACGATAGTTGGGTAGGTTTCCAGGCCGAACCAATGAATTTAGTTATCGATTTAGGAGAAAACACAAACGTTAAATCTGTTCGTTTAGGAACCAACTCTGCTAAAGGCGACTGGGTGTTCCCTCCAAAAGATATCACTGTTTACCTTTCTGCTGATGGTCAGAATTTCAAAGAAGCTGCAAAACTAGTTCTTCCGGAAGCTCAAAAAGGAGATAAGGACGGAGTGAATGATTATACTCTTGGTTTTGCTCCAACACAAGCTAAATTTGTGAAAGTAATCGTTAATAACGTTACTTCTATGCCTCAATGGCATGGTGGAAAAGGCAAAGCTGCTTATGTATTTGTAGACGAAGTATGTGTTGAATAATATTTCAGAAAAAATAAAAAAGCTAAGGGCGCTCAATGGTTGTTGGGCGCCCTTTCTTTTAACTTATACCAGAGGATTATATAAATTAAATCAGAATATTATCTGTTGTTTGTATTTACTCCTTCCACTTGATTCTCTTCATTATTATTGTTTAAATCATCATTTGTAATTCCTTTCTTTGCTTTCTTTGCGGCTGATGTTTTGAGAGTTCCAAATCTGTATGACAGACTTATTCTGAAATCGCGTGCATTGATATAATTTACATTCTTCATAGTAAAACTCCTGTCGTTTGTTCTGCTTGTATATTCTTTTGTTTTCCAGAATGGATCAGAGCAAGTGAGAGATACCGATAATTTTTTGTTCAGGAAATCTTTGCTAACTGAAAAACTGGTAAAATAGAATGCCGTTGTTTTTCCCTGCAGACTAACTCTTGGGGCAAAGTAACCTCCATTAATATTCAAACGGAAGTTTTTGGGAAGCGTATATTGAAGACCAGTATAGCAATTGTAAAAGAATCCATTATTGCTCAGTTTATCTGTTGATGATGTTGCATCACTTTTCATGTTTACATAGAATGCGCCTCCGTTTATTATAAGATTGAAGTTCTTGAAAGCATTCCAGTTACCATACAAATTAAAACTGGTTTGTTGACTATGACCAATATTGTCGTAGGTAGTTTGACTTACATTTGGCTTTTGGGGGTCAATAAATGTGTAGCTTTCTATACCATTGTTCTCGAAACGATAACTTAGACCAAGATTAATATTAAGCTTTGGAGTGAATCTACTGTAATTTAAATTCAGGTTATGGCTTTTTTCGGGGTTAAGTTTTGGATTACCATAGCTTATGTTTTCAGGATCTGTATCATTTATATACGGATTCAGGTTTCTAATGCCGGGACGGCGAATACGCATGGAGTATCCAAAGCGGATTTGCTCTGAAGGATTTTTCATATACGAAACAGTTGCCGAAGGGACTAAATTGGAATAGCTGACATGGAAATTCATATCGGGAGAAAGAACGTATTTCACTTTCTGGGTAGTGCTTTCTTCTCGTACTCCGGCTTTAATTCCAAACTTTTTTATCTTGATGTCGTAACTGATATAAGCAGAATAAATTTCCTGTGTGTGCTTAAAGTCGTAAGACGGATCAATTACCAAAGTATCATTTTGCCAACGTTCTGTTTCACTATTACTTTTACGGAGAATAAACTTTAAACCGGCTTCAAGCTTTTGCCCCTGCCATGTGGGACGTGTATAGTCAAGCTGCATTGTATGCTCATTTGTTGAGGCTTTATTTACGTTGTTTTGAGTACGTGCCAGAAATAGGGGAACAGCACCCGATAAGTTTTTTAATAAAGTGTTGCTTTTACTATCGTTAGGGTTGTTGTCGAATTTGTAAGAAACAGTAAGAAGTTCGTCTTTGCGATGAGTAGAGCGCTGGTAGTCTACATTTATGTCTGTTGAACCAAACGTCCTTGTTGATTTGCTGTATCTGTCATAACTGTAATAAGGATTATATTCAGCACCTTTCATTTCAACCATGTAGTCTGAAATACCAGTCATATTTCCGTTAAACCTTTCGACAGACAAACTTACAAGATTAAGTGTGTCTATCTCGTAACTGGCCTCTATAGTACCAAACTGAAACGGTCCTTTATTCTTTGAACGCCCGTTCTGAGTCATGTATTTCTCTATGTTATTTACCTGATTTGTACGTTCCAGATAAGAATCATTGTAAGGCGTGTTGATGTGATTGTAATTGTAGTTTGCAGTAATACCAAACTTTCCCATTTTTAGAGATAAATAAGCTCCTCCACCCATGCGTCCCTGTGTGCTGGCATTACTCCGAATGGTCGCTGTATATCCTTCAATTCCGCTTTTTACAGTAATGATATTAATAATGCCCCCAACACCTTCAGCATCATACTTGGCTCCTGGATCAGTTATTACTTCGACACTCTTAATGGAATTGGCAGGCATACTTTTCAGAACATCGCTCGGATTATTGCTTATCATGTTTGACGGCTTGCCATTCAGGTATATTTTAAAGTCGGACGAACCTTTCAGCTGAATATTATCTTCATTGTCCACCGTAATCATTGGTATCTTACGAAACATTTCCAACGTGTTGCTGGTCTTAGCTTCCGGGTCGTTTTCAATACTGTAAGTCAGCTTATCTATTTCAACCTTTACTAAAGGCTTTTGTGCCACAACCACAACTTCATTTAGTAGTGCTGAAGTTTCAGTCATAAATATAGAACCCAAAGATACCTGTTTTTGATTTGAGGTAAGAGAAAACCTTTTTACTGCTGGCTTCATGCCAACAAACTGTATAGCAATTGCATAATTGCCGGGCGAAGCATTAAAAGAAGCCGTGAAATTTCCGTTATTATCACTTACCACCACCTTTAGCGGATTTTGTGGTGAGCGTGCTGCGGCTATACTAAGTGTGGCATATTGTACCCCCTGACCGGATATAGAATCAATAACAGTTCCTTTAACCGTATAACCTGTCAGTTGATCAGTTCTTCTCTGAGGCGTTTGAGCCACGTTGCTTAGTACGGAAATTAGCAGGAAAAGAATGAAACAAAGACTCCTCATATTTCCGTTATAATTTAGTTCTTGGTAATGAATATACTGACGCTTCTTATATAACATTTCAATTCTCAATTTGTTCGTCTCACTATATCAATAAAATAGAGTTTAAAAAGTAATATCTAAATATTTATGTTTTTGGTGTGATTTTTTAAATAAATAGTATATATTTGTACGTTATTATTGAAGAATAGAAAGTGATGAAACAATTTACAGAACTGGTTGAGTATGCGTTGAAGGCCCCGTCTGGACATAATACGCAGCCTTGGAGATTTAAGTTAACAAGTAAAGGCCTTGATATTTATCCTGATTTTAGCCGCTCATTGCCTGTGGTGGATGGCAATAACAGAGAGTTGTATATTAGTTTAGGAACTGCAACAGAGAATCTTTGTATTGCCGCACGTCATTTTGGGTATCTGGATAGTGTAAGCATTCTTGCAGATACCACTGGTGAATATTATGTTCATGTAGAATTAGAGAAAGCTGATAAAACATATTCGGATTCTCTTTTCGAGCAGATCAATAAAAGACAGACCAACAGACGAATCTATACTAACAGGTCGTTGACTAAAGATACGTTGAAAGTTTTAAGGGAGGTTCAGCTTGAGTATGGGGTACATGTTCACTTGTTTGAGAAAAAAGATGCAGAATTTAATCTGTTGAAAGAGTTTGTTTACAGAGGTAATGAAATGCAGATGACAGACAGTGCCTTTAAAAAAGAACTTACCAACTGGATACGACTAAATAAAAAGCAGGTTCTTAAATATAAAGACGGACTGACGTATGCTGTTATGGGTTCGCCATCGGTCCCTTCATGGATAGGAAAACCAATCATGAATTTTGTTTTGACTCCTGAGGCACAAAACAAATCGGATAAGAAGAAAATAGAATCTTCATCTCTGCTGGCTCTTTTTACTGTTGAAAATAGTACGCCTTTAGATTGGATTGCTTTAGGACGCTCGCTTGAACGATTCCTGCTAGAATCTACATTGTTGGGAGTAACCAATGCTTATTTAAATCAGCCATGTGAGGTGAATTCGCTTGCCGATGAAATGAGAACCAAGCTTGATATAAATGGAGAATATCCTATGTTGCTTGTTCGTCTTGGACATGCTGTTTCTATGCCTTACTCGCCAAGAAAAGAGGTTATTGATATGGTCTTTAATTAAAAACAGGCTTTAACTAGACGTTTATTAATTACATCTCAGGCAGTATTGAATAATTTGTATAAACAGACTCATGTTTTACATAATAAAAAAAGATAGAAAGCTTTTCCTTTCTATCTTTTTTATAATAAGACTATTTTAAAGAATTATCCTTTTACTTCTTTTTTAGCTGCTTTTTTAACTTCACCTTTAGCATCTTTACATGCTTTTTTGCAATCTTTCTGGCATTCTTTTGAACAAGCTTTAGCATCTTTGCTAGCTACTTTTGCGTCTTTGCAAGCTTCTTTACATGCAGCTTTGCATTCTTTTTTTCCAGCTTTTGCCATTTTAGCAGCATCTTTACAACATGCCTTTGCGTCTTTGCATTCAGCCTTAGCATCTTTACATTCTGCTTTTGCTTCTTTACAACATTCTTTAGCTTTGTCTTTTTGTACTGTAGCAGTCTTCTCAGCTTTTTCTACTTTTTTTGATACTGTTTGTGCGTTTGCAGTGAAGCTAACAGCTGCAATGAATGCAGCAAATAAAATAATTTTTTTCATATCCGTTGTTTTTAATTTAGTTATCAGCCTGATTTCTCACTTTGTCTAAAAGTGTTTGTTTAATGCAGACTTCAGAGTGTGAAAATACAAAATAAATTGAAATAGTAAATAGTAATGCTCAAAAAATAGAAGAGTTTTTTTTGTAAATTATGATTTGTTAAATTATATTCTTTCAATTTTGAATATTTGTTAATTGAATTAATTGCTGTCTTAATAGAAGCATAAATGTAATTGTTGTTTAAGGATGGATGAAACAACAACGGGCAGAAAAGAACAAACTTTTCTGCCCGTTGATTGAAACTATTTTTAAATAAAGATTATTTCTTCATATCTTTCTTCATTTCTTTCTTTGCGTCCATAGCTTCTTTCTTTCCTTCTTTTGCTTTAGTCTTTACAACTTCTTTTGTTCCTTTACACTCTTTTTTGCATTTTGCTACAGCTTCATCATACTGAGCTTTAGTAATCTTTCCCTCTTTCAAATCTTTGTCATATTTGGCAAGAGCAGCTTTATACTTAGCTTCAGTATCAATTTTCTCAAATTTAGTAGTTGTTTTAGACTTCATGTCCTTAACAGTAGCTTGTGCTTTTGTTGCTTTTTCTTTCTTAACAGAAGCAGCTTTCTCTGTTTTCTCAACTTTTTTATTTACTGTTTGAGCGTTTGCTGCGCCGAAACTTGCTGCAAATATGAATGCAGCCAATAGAACTAATTTTTTCATATAATCCTCCTTTAATAGTTAAACCTATTAATAACATATAAAGGGGCAAAAATGTTTAAGAGTTTAGCAAAAATTATTCTGCGCTGTACTTGTCTTTTTCAAATCTCACAAACTGAAGGTTTTTCTTTAGCTTGTTATCTGCCCTGAAACAAATTTTCTGTGCCCTTACCTTTGATGGGGTACACTCTTCCGGAGTATCATAACCATCACTGGTAGCAGAAAGAGTGAAGATGCCCAGGTTGTCGAGATAAACACTGTCGCCATTGTGCAGATGTTCTTCCATTAAATCAACTAATCCCGACAAGGTTGACAGAATATCTCCTTTTGACAGGGAGCAACGATGTGATAGCTCTTCGGCCAAATTGGCAATATGTACCTTTTCATTGCGGATTGGAACTGCGTAGTATTTTGTTGTTTTATCTTTCAGTGCGGAACGTTTTGTTTTTACTCTATATCTGAATGCCATTATTATTAGTGATTATTTTATTTATACTAGGGATGTTTTTCGTTTGATGTATATCAAACACTATCTTTGATGTACATCAAACGTATGCTTAGATGTATATCATAATACTGCTTTGATGTATATCAAACGAAATACAATATTACGGCTATTTAATGAAGTCCGCAAACATATTTGATAAAATATTTAGCAATATTGGAAAAGAATAATCAGCAAACTCGCTTTATCTTTGCATTATCAATTAAAACAAAGAAGTATGGAAATAAAATCGTCAACACGGGAAGAATATTTGAAAAGAGTGAATGTAGTAGTAGATTATATCAATAACCACCTCGACGAGGAACTCGATTTGCAAAAGCTGGCTGAGATGTCAAACCTGTCAACTTATCATTTTCATCGCATTATGAAAGCTTTTCTAGGCGAAACACTCGGAGCGTACATAATAAGAGTAAGATTGGAAACCGCAGTCCGTTTGCTTCGGTATACCGATCTTCCCGTGGAGCAAATAGCCTATAGTGTGGGGTATGAGATGCCTTCTTCTTTATCGAAATCGTTCAAACAATTTTATGATATAACTCCATTAGAATACCGTAACAATAAAAACTTTGTAATTATGAAACCTGTACAATTAAATCCGGATTTGAATCTGAAATCGCCTAAGGTGATAGATATTGAAACTAAGAAAGCAATTTATATCCGTTTAACCGGAGCATATTCCGAACTCGACTTTTGTGGGGCATGGGGCAAACTTTGGGCGTATGTGAAAGAGAATAAACTTTTCTCGGCAGGCATTGAGCACATCAGCATTTATCATGATGATCCTAAGGTTACTAACTCTGAAAAGCTTCGCACTGACGTGTGTCTTGTACTTCCAAAACCGGCAGAACCAAAAGGTGAAATAGGAGTGAAAGAGATTGCCGGAGGTAAGTATGCTGTTTTCTCGTATCAAGGTCCTTATACAAACCTCGGGATTGTGTATGATACTATCTTCGCAAAATGGCTTCCCGATAGTGGATACGAACTTCGTAACGCTCCGTTGTATGAGAAATATATCAATGATCCTTCACGCACGGAAGAAGCCAAACTGAAGACGGAGATTTATATTCCGTTGCAGTAAAGGTTTGCAATCGAAATAAACCGAATAACCCGGACAAAACAGTTTTATATTGTTTTGTCCGGGTTTTTAATTTTAGATAATAGCCCTTGATTTTTGTAGTTTTTTTCCTGAAATGGTGAGGGATGACTGTATTTGGTGATGGATAACCAGCATTTGGTGAGGGTTGATATTGCATCCCTCACCTCTGAAAAGGCTTATCTATAAATGGTTTTAGTGAAAATGGTGAGGGTAGTGAGGGTTTATTTTGATTTTTTGGTTCTTCGTCACTTTAGGTGCAAGCAAACAGTTTCAAATGCTTATCCAATCAAGATTCTACATGCTTTTTGATAAGCCATTTATTGAATCTGATAAAAAGACTGCAAAAAACCAGAAATAAAAGGCTTAATATAATATCTTGCACCTAAAGTGACGAAGAACCGATTTTTTAGAAGAAAAGTATTAATGTCTTAATGCTGCAATATAATACAGCAATGGCTAAACGATATGTGTCTTTCTTTTATATTCAGATCATTTAATAAATCTGCATTTTTGAGTAGTATATTTCCCTATACGAACCTTTATCTTTGCAATATTAAAAATGTAAATGATAGAGTATGAATAAATTAGTTACCGATCAAGATACTGACATTGTATTCTTTTCTCCTTGGATAAAAAGATTTAAATGTTATAAAACTATTGATAAAGTATTAAGGTTTTTTGAAATACAACATGAATTTCTCTGTTCAACGAAAGATTATTGGGCTAGAGATTATATGCCAATACAAATTAATGATAATTATTTAGTGCAATATTGTTATAATCCAGATTATTTACGTGAAAAGAAAGAATATATTACAGATCCGACCCAATGTTGCTCAAGACTACGACAAACTCCTACATTAACAGATGTTATTATTGATGGTGGTAATGTAATTAAATGTCATGATTCGGTTATTATGACTGATAAAGTCTTTAAAGAAAACAGTAAAAACTATTCTCGAATAGATTTACTTAACAAATTGGAGGAGCTTTTTAAGGCTGAACTTATTGTAATACCATGGGATAAGGCTGAATCATTTGGGCATGCTGATGGAATGGTTAGATATATAAGAGAGAATCAGTTACTCTTGACAAACTATCAGGATTTTGATAACCTGTTGAGAAAGAAAATACTGAAATCTTTAGGCTCTAAATTTGAAATAATTGAGCTTCATTATGATGTTAGTAAGCCTTCTGAAAATAACTGGGCTTACATAAACTATCTACGTACCAAAGATATTATATTGCTTCCCTGGTTAGGGATCGAAGAGGATAATCAGGCAATAAAACAATTTGAAACGCTTTTTCCGGAATATAAGGGACGTATTGTTCCAATTGATGCTCGAAGTTTAATAAAACTAGGTGGTGCATTGAATTGCATCTCCTGGAATGTGAAATCTAATCAGGGCTTTCGTGATTATTGCTCTGCTGTGCAAAGATTTAAATCGGTTAGCTCTTGCATAAAATTAACTGATAACATAAATAAAGAGGGAAAACAATGGAATTAATTATAGGCTTTATAATTTTATTTTGGGTAGGAATGAAATTGCAGCGTTGGGTTAGCGGTAGTAGTAAAATTGCAAGAAACCAAAAGAAAATATTGGAAGAACTTAAAAAACAAAATAAAAAGGGAAATAGATAATCAGTCTATCTAATATTTTATTACATTTGTTATACTAATTTTAAAACAAGATTATCATGAATAACGTAGATGAATTAAAAGAAATGCTTATTATTAAAAGTGATGTAGATGTAGAAGCTAGATTTAAACAGATTGCTAATGCATTATTTCAGAACTATCATATTGAAAAAGGAACTGATATATATGATTTTTTAGAAATAGAGTTTTATTATTAGTATTCACCTGTAAGAAGTTACTAATGACAAAAAAGAAATTGCCCGTTCGTTTTACGGGTCAGCACTTTACTATTGATAAAGTGCTAATAAAAGATGCAATAAGACAAGCAAATATAAGTAATCAGGATACGGTTTTAGATATTGGGGCAGGCAAGGGGTTTCTTACTGTTCATTTATTAAAAATCGCCAACAATGTTGTTGCTATTGAAAACGACACAGCTTTGGTTGAACATTTACGAAAATTATTTTCTGATGCCCGAAATGTTCAAGTTGTCGGTTGTGATTTTAGGAATTTTGCAGTTCCGAAATTTCCTTTCAAAGTGGTGTCAAATATTCCTTATGGCATTACTTCCGATATTTTCAAAATCCTGATGTTTGAGAGTCTTGGAAATTTTCTGGGAGGTTCCATTGTCCTTCAGTTAGAACCTACACAAAAGTTATTTTCGAGGAAGCTTTACAATCCATATACCGTTTTCTATCATACTTTTTTTGATTTGAAACTTGTCTATGAGGTAGGTCCTGAAAGTTTCTTTCCACCGCCAACTGTCAAATCAGCCCTGTTAAACATTAAAAGAAAACAGTTATTTTTTGATTTTAAGTTTAAAGCCAAATACTTAGCATTTATTTCCTGTCTGTTAGAGAAACCTGATTTATCTGTAAAAACAGCTTTAAAGTCGATTTTCAGGAAAAGTCAGGTCAGGTCAATTTCGGAAAAATTCGGTTTAAACCTTAATGCTCAAATTGTTTGTTTGTCTCCAAGTCAATGGGTAAACTGTTTTTTGGAAATGCTGGAAGTTGTCCCTGAAAAATTTCATCCTTCGTAGTTCAAAGTCGGGTGGTTGTCAAGATGATTTTTCTGGTTTGGTGTCGTCTTTTAAGCTGCCGCATAACGAAAAATGGTAGCCGTAGTTGCCGGATTTACAGCACTTTCGTATCAATTTAGCACTTCGGTTCGTTAAAAGCACCAAAGTATCAAGTTGGCACGAAAGCCGGCAATTATCGGCTACCATATGTTAGTGGCATTTATCATTTCATTATATTCATTTGCTTTAACGCATTTTTTGTTACATTAATTCTCGATGAAATAAAATCATCAACATTCAATCCGTCTGTCGGAATTACATTTGTTGCAAAAAAATAAACATTAGATTTTGTTTCAACATAACCAACAAACCAACCATTATATTTTTCTTCTATCGAACTTAATCCAGTCTTACCGCTTAAAATGTAATTTTCAGTTCGCTCAATTTCCATAATATTTTTGACAATCTTTATTGTCCTATCAGAAATTGGAAATTTTGAAAAATAGAATTTCCTTAAAAAGTCGATTTGTTGTTTTTGAGATATTTTTGAATTTCCTTCAAGCCAAAAATTGTCAATCGTTAAACTGTCAAAAATCATATTTTTATACTCAAATTTTTCTAAATATTCTTTCATTTTAATTGTTCCGATTTTCCTTGCAATTTCCTGATAGCAAGGAACACAGGAAATTCTAAAAGCATCTTTAAATGATAAATCTTTTTCCCAAATATCCATTTTTCTCTGCTCGCCATTCCATTTTAAAATAGTTGTATCATTTTCAATAATGCCTAATTCAACAGCAATTATAGAATTTGGAATTTTGAATGTTGATGCAGGTAATTTTCCGTTTTTAGCCCAATCAAAGTCATTTGAGTAAAAAGTATTCTTGTCGTTATCATAAATTAGAATTGAACCATTTACTTGAAAACTATCTAAAATTTTGTCAAAATCAGAAATTTCTGTTTCAATTATGTTTTTATTCGTTGTTGTGTTACAGCAAACAAATAAAAATATCATTGAAATAAAAACTACAAATAAAATATTTTTCATTTATTGTCTAATTATCGTTTGTTTTTGTTGCCACTAACGGGAAACGCATTGGCGAAGTGGCGGATAAATTGGACAAAAAGTTCAATTTAGCAGTGACGTAGCCGATGTGTTTCCACAGAAGCTAAATTATTAAAAAAAGCTGAATGTGGAACACATTCGGCGGAATAAAATGCACAAAAGTTGAGTTTGGCACTTAACCCGCCATTTTGCCAATGCGATGTTATATGCCGTATTTTTTGATAAGATAATTTAAGTCAGCTTCGTTTAAAATTCTAATGTTTGCTTTTTTTGATTGGTTTAAGTCGTTTATTTTTTGGATTTTTGACCAACCACAATCTTCACCTGCAAAAACAAAATCTACTTTACCTGTTATTCCTGATTTTATTTGTCCACCAATTTTCATTAGAAAAGTTTTTATTTCTTCTCTTTCTATTGAAAAGTTGCCCGTAATAACTATTCCTTTTCCTATTAAATCAATGTTTTCAAGTTCGTTTTGAGTTATTTGATAATTTGATAAATGCTCTTCATTTTCTTCTAAAACATCTTCACTTGGTTGATTGAAATAATTATTATTTGTTTTAGGCTGGTCATCAATTTTTCTTATTAGTTCTTGATAACTTGGATACTTGTCAGTCAATTCGCCAAATATTAAAGCACAAAGTTTTGCATCGAATTCTGGGTCGTGATGATTTGTTACTTCTAAGTCCAAACTCTCTGCTAAATCTTTTATTTTTTTAGGCATCCCAAGTTTATCTGCAAATAACATTGTGTCAATATAACTTATGACATATGGTTTTAAATTATAATGTTCATATAGATTTTTCTGATTATCCGTTTATGCACCTGTTATATTCGCAATTACTAGTCTGTCAAAGAGTTTGTCTCCAAAATACCGTCTGTTTAATTTGTAAATAAACTCGTTGAGATACAACTGTAAGTATTTCCTTTTGATTTTATGGTAGTTGCCCAGCAATGTCCGTTTTGCATTACTGATTGCGATATGCACCCATTTGAGTGTTTCCTTGGTGGTTTTGGCGTCTGATTTCTCGGTGACGTGCAATTCCACCAGATCGGAGATGTCAACGTAAGAAGTGCTTTTGTCCGAAAATACGATGGCATCATCCTCCATGCAGTCCCTGACCACGCCGTTGATTCCTTCACTTTGATGGCTATCCAGTACCCTGGCCTTGAAATAACGCACATGCTTCTCCTTTTTGCCCGTTTCGATATCTTCCAACGGGGTGCTTTCGGCCATCACCGCAACGTTCTGCTTTCCCTCGGCTCCCCGGCCACGTGTACCCTTGCCTCGCTCGATTTCCTTACTGGCCACCGAAAAGTTAACGAATTCTTGCGGTTTCTTTCAGCGCCGCCAATACCGCCAGCCCGTCGCGCAAGGGGCGCGGCTCGTGTGTGCGGATGAAGTCAGCTCCACCTGCGGCGGCGGCAAGCTCTGCAGCGAGTGTCGCGGCCCCGACATCCCCCGGACCACGGCCTGTGAGCGCGCGCAGAAAGGATTTGCGCGAAACAGACAGAAGCACCGGCAAATCGAAGCGCAGCCGCAATTCATCGAACCGCGCCAGCACCGAGAGCGAGGTTTCGGGAGCAGCCCCCAGAAAAAACCCCATGCCGGGATCAAGGACAAGGCGGTTGCGTTTGATACCGGCACCCGTCAGCGCCGCGATGCGCGCGTCAAAGAACGCCGCAATGTGATCCATGATGTCGCCAGCGGGTGCCTCGCGCCGATCTGCCTGCCCGTCTTGCACCGAATGCATAACGACGAGTTTGGCAGATGATTTCGCCAATTGCGGATAGAACGCAGCGTCTGGAAAACCGCGAATATCATTGAGATAGGCCACACCACGCGACAAGGCATAGGCTTGCGTCGCGGGTTGATAACTGTCGAGCGAGACGGGAATGCCATCTGCCTTGAGCGCGTCCAGCACCGGCGCGATACGCGCGATTTCTGTGTCGGACGAAACAGGCGCGGCGTCGGGATTGCTGGATGCCGGACCGAGGTCGATCACATCTGCCCCCTCGGCCATCAGCTTACGCGCCTGCGCAATGGCTGCGTCTGGCGCCAGATACCGGCCTCCATCGGAGAAACTGTCCGAGGTTATGTTGACGATGCCGAAAATGATGAGCGATTTATTCATGGGGGCTTCTATAATAATACCTAAAATCCGCAGGTAGTTAATTAGGATGTTTAAAGATTCTGATTATCCGTTTATGCACCTGTTATATTCGCAATTACTAGTCTGTCAAAGAGTTTGTCTCCAAAATACCGTCTGTTTAATTTGTAAATAAACTCGTTGAGATACAACTGTAAGTATTTCCTTTTGATTTTATGGTAGTTGCCCAGCAATGTCCGTTTTGCATTACTGATTGCGATATGCACCCATTTGAGTGTTTCCTTGGTGGTTTTGGCGTCTGATTTCTCGGTGACGTGCAATTCCACCAGATCGGAGATGTCAACGTAAGAAGTGCTTTTGTCCGAAAATACGATGGCATCATCCTCCATGCAGTCCCTGACCACGCCGTTGATTCCTTCACTTTGATGGCTATCCAGTACCCTGGCCTTGAAATAACGCACATGCTTCTCCTTTTTGCCCGTTTCGATATCTTCCAACGGGGTGCTTTCGGCCATCACCGCAACGTTCTGCTTTCCCTCGGCTCCCCGGCCACGTGTACCCTTGCCTCGCTCGATTTCCTTACTGGCCACCGAAAAGTAACCCTCATCCAGTTCTATCATCCCTTCCAGTGTATACCTTGCATCCCGGTTGCCCATCGCCCTGCGGAGTTTGTGTACCATCGCCCATACCGGTTCGTAACGCTTCAATCCTAATTGCTTCTGGAGTTCGTTGGTGGAGAATCCCTTTTTTGTGCAACTCATCAGGAACATCGTTTTGTACCACACCAGAAACGGCAGCTTGGAGCTCTCCATGATCGTACCGCTGCGCAACGAGGTGCGGAAACGGCAACCTTTGCATTCATAACTCCATTTACCCTGTAACCAATAATGGGAAGTGCCCCCGCATCGCTTGCAGACAACCCCTTCCTTATCACGCTGCTCCTTGAAATGCAAACGACAATCTTCCTCCGAACCGAAATGAGCCGTAAAACTGAATATGTTCATAATCCCTGCTTTTTGAGCGCTAATATACTAAAAATATTAGGTGTGTTTGCGGAGAATCAGATTATTATTTAAATGAACAGCATCCTGATATTGTTACTTATCATCGTACTATTGACGCTGGCAAGTGGTTCTTGCATGCTAGCGGCATAGATATTTCATTTCAAAGTAAAGTGGAAACAGATGAAAAAGGTAAAATAGATTATGATAATAGCTTTTTTGGAGGAATTCTTATTCGTAGTTTATCTAAGAGAACAGCAAATGATACATCACGTGTAATAGGTGGGCCTCGTAAATGTCTTTATGAATTATTCAACGATATTGATGTTTTCAATCCACATTCGAATGATTTTCCTAAGCTAGTGTATAATCAAAAGGTTGATGTAAATCCTGAATTGCCAGTTCAAAGACAAATTCCAAGTTTGGATACAAAGAAAGAATCGTTTAAAATGGATAATCAGGAATATGAATGTCTTATAAAGAATTATTGTTATTTCGTTAGAGCAAATGGGTTTGAGAATTTAAAAAAGAAAGATTATTCAGGAACTTTTCCTTGGAATAGGAAAAGAATTTAGTTAATGAAAAGTCTCTCTAAATCAATACTATTAGGCACATCTATAGGCGATGCTTTAGGTGTGCCTGTTGAATTTCTTTCAAGAGAAGAGTTAGATAGAAATCCGGTTAATGATATGCGAGGTTATGGTACTCACAATCAACCAGCCGGAACTTGGTCGGATGATACTTCTTTGTCTTTATGCTTAGCAGATTCATTGTGTAACGGATATAATCTGCAAGATATAGCCGATAAGTTTGTTCAATGGATGGATAATGGTTTATGGACACCTTATGGTTCTGTTTTCGATATCGGAATAGCTACTTCTTGTGCAATCTGTAATATAAAGAAAGGCATTCCTCCTGGAATGGCAGGGTTGAATGGAGAATATGATAATGGAAATGGTTCGCTTATGAGAATTCTACCATTGTTGATACACATTCATTCTTTATCACTGAAAGAACGAATTCAAAAGATCGAAGAAGTATCATCTATTACACACAGGCATCCCAGAAGTATATTGGCTTGCATTATTTTTATGGAGTTTGCCAGAAATCTGCTAACGCATTCAATTGAAGATTCATTTATACTTATGCAAAAAGATGTATGTTCACTTATCGAACAAGTTACATCTTTAAAAGAAGAAAGTCTCCACTTTAACAGAATACTTCTTTCTTCTTTTAAAGACTATAAGAGTATTCCTAGAACGGAGATTTATTCATCGGGATATGTTGTACATACATTGGAAGCAAGTTTATGGTGCATAGCTAATTCTTTAAACTTTAAGAATGCTGTGTTGGCCGCTGTTAATTTAGGTAATGATACAGATACTACAGGTGCAGTAACAGGAGGATTAGCAGCAATTATTTATGGATACGAAAGTATTCCTCAAGAATGGCTTAACAGGCTGGCTCGTAAAGATGATCTTATTTGTCTTGCCGAACGATTGGAAGCAGGACTTCAGTAAGCAATTCATTCTCTGTTGTCTCAACTGGGCTATTCAAGTAATGTTCAAGAATTAAACCTTCTCCTAATATATATTGTGGAGGAAGGTTGTTTAGAATGGCATTGTAGAATGAATCAAGCAAAGAATAACTTCCTTTATGCGTATAAACTGCATATTGTCCGGCTGAGATGATCATGCTCTTTATACGACTATTCAATTTTAGCTTTATCTCAGAACAAATAGTCATGCATGCATAAAAACGGCACTAATCGTGAGGTGTTATTTGAGGACTATCGTAACATATTCCCCAGTATTCTATATTGTCAGGTAATAAATCATGTTCAGTTGCATAGTCATATAAAATATCCCAGCTTTCTTTTTCAAATTTATCTTCTGAGAATGTATCATAACTGCCGATGAAAGGAATAAACAATACAGGCTTATCGATTATATTTATAATTGAGTAAAATGTTTTAAATGGATATTTGGCTAAAGGTTTTACCTTTTCAAGTGTAAAATTCCTCTTTTGAAGTTGTAAGGGAGTTAGATTAAACAACTTTTTAAATGCATTATAAAAAGCTGCAACATTAGCAAAACCTATATATTCCGAGACTTCAACATGAGTTAATGCTTTATTTCCTAAAAGATATAAAGCAAATTCCAGACGTAAACGGTTTATATACTGATGGATGCTTTCTTGAGTGTAAGCTCTGAATATAAGATGTAAATTGCGAGATGATATTGCGGAAATATCTGATAAGGTATCTATACTTAACTTCTTGTTAAACTCATTTAATGGTTCAGATGACCAATTATGCTGTACCATCGTGTTGATATAATGCAGTACAGCATCTATTTGGGCTTGATAGATCTTATATCTTTTCATTTACTCCATATTTCGTTATTTACAAAGGTAACAAAAGGATGTTGTTATAAAAAATCTGATCAAAAATAATAGTCTTTATCTCAGATAGAATTTTATTTTTGATCGAACTAAATTCAATCTCAAAAGTAATATTTCGAAAACTCCTTCGAAAAAGTGTGCTCAAAGTGCAAAAACTCCTTCGAAAAAATGTATATTTGCACAGAAAGTCCTTCGACTTTTTGTAATGACATAATATAGGAGGAAGTAATTATGAGAAGAAAGTTGCTTGAACAGCTTAAAGAATGGAAGATAAAAGGGAATCGTAAACCGCTTGTAATCCGTGGAGCCAGACAAGTTGGTAAAACCTGGCTGATGAAAGAGTTTGCTCGTACTGAATATGAAAAATGTGCATACATAAACTTTGAGAGTGATTTGCAATTAAAATCTCTTTTTCTTCAGGACTTTGATATTAACCGTATTTTACTTTCTATTCAGGTTGCTACTGGAGTAAAACCTGAACCCGGTAATACTCTTATTATTTTTGATGAAATTCAAGAAGCGGAAAGAGCTATATCTTCTTTAAAATATTTTTGTGAAAATGCACCGGAATATCATATTGTAGCTGCCGGTTCATTACTTGGCATCGCTTTACATCAAAATACTTCTTTCCCGGTTGGTAAAGTTGAATTTCTGGATCTTTATCCGTTAACATTTACAGAATTCCTGCAGGCTATGGGAGAGGATGCTTTGGTTGATTTGCAACAACAAAAGCAATGGGATCTTATAACTGTTTTTAAAACAAAATATATTCAGCTTCTACGTCAGTATTATTATGTGGGAGGTATGCCCGAAGTAGTAGTAAGATATTCTCAGAATCGTGATTTGAATGAGGTTAGACAGATACAGCAACAAATTCTTGATTCCTATGAACAGGATTTTTCAAAACATGCTCCTGCAGATGTTGTTCCAAGAATAAGGATGGTATGGAATTCTATTCCTTCTCAATTGGCTAGAGAGAATAAGAAGTTTGTTTATGGTTTAGTAAAACAGGGTGCCAGAGCAAAAGACTTTGAGTTGGCATTGGCTTGGTTAATGGATTGTGGACTGGTTCATAAAATATCCAGAGTATCAAAGCCTGCGTTACCCTTAAAAGCGTATGAGGATTTTGGAGCATTTAAATTGTTTATTCTTGATACAGGTCTTCTTGCTGCAATGGTTAATCTGGATGTTAAAACATTGCTTGATGGCAATGAATTGTTCGAAGAGTTTAAAGGGGCTTTATCAGAACAATATGTATTACAACAATTGGTAGCCGATAAACGTGTTTCTTTATATTATTGGTCTGCAGAAAAATCAACAGCCGAGATTGATTTTTTAATTCAATATCGTGATAGGGTAATTCCTATAGAAGTAAAAGCTGAAGAGAACTTGCAAGCCAAGAGTCTTCGTTCTTTTGTTCAGAAATATCTGCCAAAGATAGCTATCCGTTCTTCTATGTCTGATTTCCGTGAAGAAGAGTGGCTCACTAATTTTCCTCTGTATTCTGTATGCGAGCTGACTACTTATATTAAGGACAAACAAGTATAAACAAAGACCTTTATTTCAAAAATAACATTTCATTTTGTTACATATTCCAAAAAAGCACTAACTTTGTGCCATATTCTCATATAAGGGGTGCCTCAATATAACGGGCTGAGATTATACCCATAACCTGATCCGGGTAATGCCGGCGGAGGGAACGAAAGATAGAAAAGACCCCTTTTCTGTTTTATTTAACTAAAAATAGGTATGAAAAAGAAAGTACAGATGCTTGTCGGCTTAACACTGATTGGCTCATCGTCTTTTGCGCAGGTAAAGGATAGTCTGCGTTTGGTAAGACTGCAGGAAGTGCAGGTAGTAGGAACACGCGCAACGGCTAAGACTCCGGTTGCATTCTCAAATGTTAGTAAGGATCAAATTAAAAAGCAGAACTTCGGGCAGGATATTCCGTTCTTGCTTACTATGACTCCTTCGGTGGTAGCAACTTCCGATGCCGGAGCAGGAGTGGGATATACAGGTATACGAGTTCGTGGAACGGATGCTTCACGTATTAATGTTACTGCCAATGGCGTGCCTTTGAATGATGCCGAGTCTCACACGCTTTATTGGGTAGACATGCCCGATTTTGCTTCGTCTATTGAAGATCTTCAGATTCAACGCGGAGCTGGAACTTCGACTAATGGTGCGGGTGCTTTTGGCGCAAGTATTAATATGAAAACGGAATCTATTTCAGCATTGCCTTATGCCGAAATTAATGGTTCGTATGGATCATTTAATACGCACAAAGAAACATTTAAAGTTGGAACCGGATTACTGAAAAGCCGCTGGGCTTTCGATGCAAGATTATCTAATCTTGCTTCAGACGGATACATTGACCGTGCTTCTACAGATTTGAAATCTTTCTTTGCTCAGGCAGGTTATTATGGTGATAACGATATCTTTAAATTTATTGTTTTCGGCGGAAAGGAAAAAACTTATCATGCCTGGAATGGTAATGAAGACCTCGCTGGAAAAGGTCGTCGTTATAATCCTTGCGGTGAGATTGAGGATGCCGACGGAAATGTGATTGGTTTTTATAAGGATCAGACTGATAACTATATTCAGACTAATTATCAGATGCTTTACACTCATATTTTCTCACCAAAGTGGAATATGAACCTCACATTGCATTATACTGATGGAGAAGGATATTATCAGGAATATAAGAACAAAAGATCTTTGGAAGAATATGGACTTCAACCTTTTGTGTATTATGGTAAACTAATAGAAAAGAGTGATTTGGTTCGTCAGAAAAGAATGGATAATGGCTTTGGCGGAGGAGTATTCTCCTTTAATTATTCTTCCGGCCGTTTACAGGCTTCTTTAGGTGGAGCTGCCAACGAATACAAGGGGAATAATTACGGTAGAGTAATCTGGGTGAAGAATTATTTTAATAATGTTCTTGATCCCGATCATGAATATTATCGTAATAACTCTGATAAAACGGATGCTAATATTTATTTGAAAGCAAGCTATGAATTGCTTAAAGGATTAAGTGCTTACGGGGATTTGCAGTATCGATACATTCATTACACTATTGATGGTTTGAATGATAAGTGGGACTGGACTAAGACTCCCGGCGGTATGCAGACTTTGGCTGTAGACAATAATTATAATTTCTTTAATCCAAAGGCTGGTTTATTTTGGCAGATGAATAAAAACAGTTCTGCTTATGCTTCATTCTCTGTAGCTCATAAAGAACCTACCCGTAATAACTTTACGGATGCTAAGTTTGGCAAGACTCCTTCTTCGGAAAGATTGTTCGATTATGAAGCCGGATATACATATAATGATTCCCGCTTCCTTGTAGGTGTGAACTTCTACTACATGAAATATAAAGATCAGCTTATTCTTACCGGCCAGACAAATGATATTGGTGAGCCACTGGCTGATAATGTTCCTGATAGTTACCGTGTAGGTATGGAATATATGCTTGGTGCAAAGATTACTTCCTGGTTGAGATGGGATGGAAACGCAACTTTAAGTCAGAATAAGATTAATGATTATACTGAATATCTTGATAATTATGATGCAGACTGGAAGCCATTGTATACTCAAACATCTAACTATGTAGGAAAAACAACTATTGCTTATTCTCCAAGTGTAATAGCAAACAGTATGTTTACATTTACTTATAAAAATTGGGATGCAGCACTTCAATCAAGTTATGTAGGTAAACAATACCTGTCTAACTCTCAGCAAGAAGATTGTGTTCTCGATGCTTACTTTGTAAATAACCTCCGTTTAGGATATACATTCAGTCTGCCTGCATTTAAATCAATTCATTTAGGTCTGTCAATCAATAATCTGTTTAATGAGAAATATGAAAGTAACGGATATGGTTATAGCTCTTATGTGATTGATGCAGACGGAAGTAAAACACGTTATAACGGCGCCGGTTATTTTGCTCAGGCAGGAACAAACATTTTGGCTGGAATTACGTTGAAATTCTGATTAAAGAAAATATACTATAATGGATTATCTTGAAATTATAGGCACACTTATAGGCTTGCTTTATCTCTACTTAGAGTATAAAGCAAGTATCTATTTGTGGTTTGCCGGAGTTGTTATGCCGCTTGTGTACATATATGTATTTTATGCTGCGGGACTTTATGCAGATATGGGTATTAATATCTATTATTTACTGGCCGGTTTGTACGGACTGGTGATGTGGATGAAAAAGTCCGACCAAAAAGAAGGAGAGGAGCGACCTATTTCTTATACTCCGGTTAAATACTTCTTGCCGATAATTATTATCTTTGCCATACTTTTTGTTGGAATAGCTTTTATCCTGACTCGTTATACCGATAGTACAGTTCCTTATGCAGACTCATTTGTTACTGCTTTAAGCATTATTGGAATGTGGCTGCTGGCATATAAGTATATTGAGCAATGGTTGGTTTGGATTGTTGTGGATGTTGCTTGCTGTGCTTTGTATCTTTACAAAGGTCTGTATCCTACAACTATTCTCTACGGTTTGTACTCCGTGATAGCTGTATTTGGCTACTTCAAATGGAAAAAGATGATGTTATATAATGCTTTGAATGATGAAAAAATACCCATTACTGACAATCGCTAAGAATCCCTCTGCCATTATTCTGGCTAATGGAGATTTCCCGGTTCATCCACTACCTATAGCTCTTTTGACTAATACAGAATATGTGGTTTGCTGCGATGGAGCTACCGATGAGTTTGTCAGTAAAGGAAGAATTCCCGTTGCTATAGTTGGCGACGGAGATTCTCTTTCAAAGTTAAATAAAAAGCAGTTTGCGCATATTCTTCACTCTATTCCAGATCAGGAAACAAACGATTTGACCAAAGCATTTAATTACTGCCTGCAACAAAATAAAATGGACTTGCTTATTCTTGGTGCAACAGGAAAAAGAGAAGACCATACATTAGGAAACATTAGTCTGCTGGCCGATTATATGGATCAGGCAGATGTAGAAATGGTAACCGATTATGGTGTATTTACTCCTATATCAGAAGACAGTGAATTTGAAAGTTATCTGGGCCAGCAAGTCTCTATTTTTAATCTTTCTGATGCCGATATGTCTCAGGAAGGACTTCAGTATACTCTTCCTCCTTTAAAACAATGGTGGCAAGGAACTCTTAATGCTTCCTTATCCGACCGCTTTATAATCCATACCTCAGGTAAGGCTATTATCTTCAGAGCCTACTAATCTTAATATATTCCATTTTTACTGATAAAAAGCATCCGTTCATTGATTGCTTTTTGATGGTTTGTCGTATTGTAATACATTCGTAATGAGAAAAGTATTATGATTAGACTAATTCTATCAAAAAAACATTTAAATAGATGCGTTCAGAAGTTATACAGTTATTAAACGAAATGCCTCCCATCTCTCTGGAAGAAATGGATGCTGTTCGATTAATGAATAGGATTGATACTAAGTTTATTATTCCTACAGAGCGTTTTGAACCTTTTCTTAAAAAGATAAAGGATGAATATTTCGTTCAGGATATTAATGGCAAACGAGTTAATAATTACCACACAACTTATTTGGATACTCCTGCAGATGATATGTTCATTGCTCATCAAAACGGGAAGACCGACAGAGAAAAAATAAGGATAAGAGAATATGTAGATTCAAGTCTGACTTTTCTGGAGGTGAAGCATAAAAACAATAAAGGCCAAACACGAAAGGTCAGGACCGGCATTAAGAACAAAGACCATTTTAGAATTAAAAAGAATGCAGAGTTTCTACATTCTCATTCCAGATATGAACTGGATAACCTGTTTCCTGTACTCGAAAATAACTTTTATCGAATAACATTAGTCAATCGCTGTAAAACAGAACGTTTGACGTTAGATTGTGACATCAACTTCCTGAATCTGGAAACAAGAAAAGAAGAGGCAATTTCTGATTTTGTAATTGTTGAAGTTAAGCAAGAAGGAGAGTCTTATTCTCCTGTAAGAGAAATAATGAATAGAGACAGAATCAGGCAGGTTAGTATTAGTAAATATTGCCTTGGAGCAGTTCTTACCAATCCGTCTTTGAAATATAATCGATTCAAAAGCAAATTAATACAAATAAATAAATTAACTAATAAATCTTATGGATACACTTTCTGAATGGATGAGCAATATTGATCTTCTGGGAACTCCATTACTTGATGCTAATGGTTTTGGACAGCTGATAATGCGCTTCCTTATTAATTTTGTTATAGTAACTTCTATTATTCATTTTTTCTATTATCCCAAAAGTAGAAGAAGAGATTACTATTTTACGTTTTCGCTGATTAATGTAAGTGTGTTTTTACTTATATTCTTGCTTAATAGTGTAAAAATTAAAATAGGTTTTGCTTTAGGTGTCTTTGCTATTTTTGGAATAATAAGGTACAGAACCGAATCGGTACCCATCAGAGAAATGACTTATCTTTTTTTAATTATTGCTGTGTCTGTTATCAATGCTGTTGCTGTTCAGATAAGCTATGCAGAATTACTTGCAACTAATATTTTGTTTGTTCTGATAACCTGGGCTTTGGAAAGTAGTCGATGGCTGAAACATACATCATGCAAACTCATATTGTATGATAAAATAAGCCTTATAACTCCCGACAAATATGATGAATTAATGGAAGATTTAAAGAAACGAACCGGGATTGATATTTTGAAGGTAGAAGTAGGGCATCTTGATTTTCTTCGTGATACGGCGTATCTAAAGATTTATTATGAGCCATTGCACGATGAAATTAATACTATAGACACTATGACGAGGCTTCCTAAAGACGACGAATAATATAAATATAGCAGTTGTATGAAAATAGTAAAAATAGCATGTTTGTCTGCTGCTTTGCTTGGCAGCACATTTTCTTTTGCACAAAGTGATGATTTGGGTATGTATACCAGCGTAGAGGTTTCCAGGAAAATTGTTTCAAAACTGGAAGTTTCATTAGAGGAAGAGTTTCGTCTTCGTGATAATCTTAATGAAATAGATCGCTTTTCTACAGCTTTACAACTCTCTTATAAGTTCTGTCCCTATCTAAAAGCTGGTGGAGCATATAATTTAATTAATTACAATCATCCCACTAAAGATTGGGAAATAAGACATCGTTATTATTTCTTCGTTCAGGGAAGTTATGAATTTAATCGTTTTACCATTTCTTTGCGTGAAAGGTTTCAAAGCACGTACCGACAGGGAGTGTCTGAAACGTCAACAAGAGCAAATCCGAAACAGTATATTCGTAGTAAGGTTGCTCTTAGCTACAATATAAAAAACTTCAGCTTTGAACCATATACGTCTTGTGAATTTTATAATTCACTCAATAATAAAACCGGGAATGGATTAGATAAGATTGGATTTATTTTGGGAACGAAATATAAAATAAATAATAAGAATTCATTGGATTTGTATTATAAATACGTAAACTTTGATGAAGACGAGGATGAAACTAATAGTCATATCATAGGTATTGGTTACTCACATAAGTTTTAGTTAATCCAATGATTGTGATCAGGAGTAATATTAAAGTTGTATATTTGTTATAATAACATGTTATAACATGATTAACACAGAAAAGAAACAACAGATTTTAGAGAATTTTATCTATGTAGTTATTTGGTTGATTTTGCTTATAGTACCATTTATTGATGATATTTATAAGCAAAATTCCTCATTTGGCTGGCTTGATATATTTCATACTTGGGAAGGGATGATTCCTTTCCTTCTAATTTTTCTTGTAAATAACTACCTGCTCATGCCACTACTGTTTTTTAAAAAGAAATGGTGGCTTTATCTTGCTTCGGTAGTTGTTACAATTTGTCTGGCAACATCTTTTTCTCCTAATGGCTTTTTTAATCCTCATAAAGGTCCGGAACCGTGGACTAGAAACGAATGGAAATCGGGGCCACCGCTTCCTCGTGATGATAAATTCAAGCCAATGGACACTATGGGTGATAAAGCTATAAATCCCCTTCCCCAGAATATTCCAGGATATAAAGATAAAAAAGAACCTTTTTTGGGGCCTCGTCAGAAAAGCTTTTTGCGTATACCTTTCGTGGGTTTCTTCATGAATAATTTTATAATTGCAATTCTTATTGTTGGATTTAATATTGCTATAAAATTACTATTCCAGTCAATAAGAGATGCACATAGATTAAAGGAGCTCGAAAAGCATAATCTGGAAACAGAACTGGCTTATCTGAAGCATCAGATAAATCCTCATTTTTTTATGAATACACTTAATAATATTCACGCATTAATAGATATTGATACAGAAAAGGCTAAAGAAACGGTGATAGGGCTCTCCAAAATGATGAGGTATGTTTTGTATGATTCCAGTCAACCAACTATAAGTCTTGAGAAAGAAGTTTTTTTTATTCAGAATTATATTGAGCTGATGAAGCTTAGGTATACAGATAAGGTGAACATTAAGCTTTATCTTCCGGAAATAATTCCGTCAGTTCAGATCCCTCCGTTACTGTTTATTTCATTTCTTGAAAATGCATTTAAGCATGGTATTAGTTATCGGAAGGATTCATATATTAACTTTAGTCTTCAAGTTAACGAGAGAGATATTGAATGTTTAGTGACAAACAGTAACTGCGATCAAAAATCTCAAGAACATGAACAAGGTATAGGCCTGGAAAACGTGAGAAAACGTTTGAATCTGCTGTATCCTGACAATTATACATTGAAGATAGATTCTACTGTTGACGAATTTAGTGTATTATTAATTATACCATTATTATGATAAGATGTATTGCTGTTGATGATGAACCGCTGGCGCTTACACAAATTGCTAATTACATAAATAAAGTACCGTTTCTTGAACTCATAAAATCTTGTAGTAGTGCTTATGAAGCAATGGAGGCAATCTCAAATGATGATATTGACTTAATGTTTGTTGATATTAATATGCCCGATTTAAACGGGCTTGATTTTGTGCGTTCTTTGGTAAACAAACCTCTGATTGTTTTTACTACAGCTTATTCTGAGTATGCTATTGAAGGGTTTAAAGTAGATGCACTGGATTATTTATTGAAACCATTCAGTTATAACGATTTTCTTAAATCGGTCAATAAAGTAAAACAGCAGCACGAATTGCTTATGTTGTCGCATAAACAAATGGATGATGATAAACATCTGTTTGTTAAAACAGAATACAGAATAGTAAGGTTGGATGTAGACTCTATAATTTATATAGAAAGTATGAGTGAGTATGTACGTATTCATCTTGTTCAGGAAAAGCCTATTATGTCTCTTTTAAGCATGAAAATTATGGAAGAACGATTACCTGCAGGTAAGTTTATGAGAGTGCATCGTTCATATATCATTAATTTGCAGAAAATTATAGAAATAGCCAAAGGAAGGATTATAATGGAAGGGCAGGTTTACATACCTATTGGCGAGCAATATAAAGATGCTTTTAACCAATATATGGGAAAGAATTTTCTAGGAAAGTAAATATTAGCTGTGTTTTAAAAAGAAAAAGGGGGTGCTTCACAGCGTCCCCTTTTACAAACTTAAAACAACCAACAAAAGAAATAGATAACTCTATTGAGAATTATCTAATGAATAACAATTCTCTATATTTAGGCAATGTCCATAATTGGTCATCGACTATTAATTCTAATTTGTCAATATGGTAACGGATTTCTTCTAGCATAGGAACGATTTTATCGTGGTATGCAATAGCTTTTTCACGTTCTTCTTCAATAATATTAGCTACTTTACGAGTTTCAATCATTTCATCAACTTTTTCTTTGATGAAGATTGTTCTCTTAGCAATATCTTCAATGATTTCTAGGTTCTTAGTAGAAAGTGTGTTAGCTTTTTCTCCTGGGAACAAGTCTTTCATTTTATATACATTGTCAATCAGTTGTGACTGATATTTAGTTGCCATTGGAATAATGTGGTTCATGGCTAAGTCACCTAACACACGAGCTTCAATTTGAATCTTCTTAGTGTAAGTTTCCCATTTAACTTCATTACGTGCTTCCAATTCAACTTTAGTCATTACACCTGTTGTCTCGAACATTTTAATGCTACTTTCATTCAGGTAATTGTCAAAGATAACTGGAACGCTTGTTTCGCAGTCCAAACCACGTTTCAATGCTTCTTCTTTCCATTCGTCGCTGTAACCATTTCCATCGAAGTGGATTGCTTTACTTTCAATAATATATTTACGAACAACTTCAAGAATAGCAGAAATTTTAGGTTCGCCTTTTTCAATAAGAGCATCAACTTCTTTCTTGAAAATAACTAATTGTTCAGCAACAGCAGCATTAAGAGCGATCATTGCAGATGCACAGTTTGCTTCAGAACCTACAGCACGGAACTCGAAACGGTTACCTGTAAAGGCGAAAGGAGAAGTACGGTTACGGTCTGTATTGTCGATCAGCAATTCAGGAATCTGTGGAATATCCAACTTCATACCTTGTTTACCGCTAAGGCTTACTAAATCGTCTTTAGTACTTTCAGCTAAATGTTTCAGAACCTGAGACAATTGTTTTCCTAAGAAGGAAGAAATAATTGCAGGAGGTGCTTCATTTGCTCCTAAACGGTGAGCGTTAGTTGCTGAAGAAATACTAGCTTTCAATAATCCGTTATGACGATATACTGCCATTAATACGTTAGCTACGAAAGTAACAAAACGAAGATTTTCTTCAGATGTTTTACCTGGTCCTAATAATAAGATACCAGTATCTGTACCTAGTGACCAGTTATTGTGTTTACCTGATCCGTTAATGCCTTTGAATGGTTTTTCGTGTAATAAAACACGGAATCCGTGGCGACGAGCCAATTTACGCATCAAAGCCATTACTAATAAGTTATGGTCATTTGCCAAGTTACATTCTTCGAAGATAGGAGCAAGCTCAAACTGGTTTGGTGCAACTTCGTTGTGACGAGTCTTAACAGGAATACCAAGTTTTAAACTTTCAATTTCCAAATCTGTCATGAAAGCTGCAACACGAGTAGGGATTGCACCGAAGTAGTGATCTTCCAACTGTTGGTTCTTAGAACTTTCGTGTCCCATCAAAGTACGACCAGTTAAAAGTAAGTCTGGACGAGCTGCATAAAGACCTTCGTCTACAAGGAAGTATTCTTGTTCCCAGCCTAAATTACAAATTACTTTTTTAACTTCAGGGTTGAAGTAACGAACTACATCTACAGCAGCTTTGTTTACTGCTTGCAAAGCTTTTAAAAGAGGAGCTTTGTAGTCTAATGATTCGCCTGTGTATGCGATGAAGATTGTAGGGATGCACAAAGTGTCGCCAACAATAAATGCAGGAGATGAAGGATCCCATGCTGAATAACCACGAGCTTCGAATGTGTTACGGATACCACCGCTTGGGAAGCTGGAAGCATCTGGTTCTTGTTGAATAAGTAGTTTGCCGCTAAATTCTTCAATCATACCACCTTTTCCATCGTGTTCAACGAAAGCATCGTGCTTTTCAGCAGTACCTTCTGTTAATGGATGGAACCAGTGAGTATAGTGTGTAGCTCCCATTTCCAATGCCCATTTTTGCATTCCTGCAGCAACAGCATCAGCAATATCCCGGTTTAGTGGAGTACCATTATCCATTGCATCCATCAATGACTGGTATACCTTGGTTGGAAGATACTTAAACATTTTTGCTTTGTTAAACACATACTTACCAAAATATTCAGAAGGTCTCTCCTTTGGAGCTGGAACTTCTATAGCTTTCTTTTTAAAAGCTGTCTCTACTACTCTGAATCTTAGATCTGACATACTACCTAAATTTTATTTAATGATATTTGAGTTCTAAATTATTTTATCCAATTTTTTAATCTTCTCATTGCTTCTACGCAATCTTCGCGTGCACCAAAAGCTGTTAAGCGAATATAACCTTCTCCACTTGGACCAAATCCAACTCCTGGAGTTCCAACAATATTTGCTTCATACAACAACTGTTCAAAGAATTTCCATGAAGGCATTCCATTTGGTGTTTTAACCCAAAGATAAGGAGCATTTACACCTCCAAATACTTTTAATCCTGTTGATTCAATGCCTTCTTTCATAATTTTGGCATTGGTCATATAATAGTTGATTATTTCCTTAATCTGTTCTTTTCCTTCTGGAGTATATATAGCTTCAGCAGCTCTTTGAGTAATATAGGATGTTCCGTTAAACTTAGTACACTGACGTCTGTTCCATAATTTGTTCAAAGAAACCTGCTCACCATCTAATGTTATAGCGTTCAGTTCTTTTGGTACAACTGTATATCCACATCTAACACCAGTAAATCCAGCTGTTTTAGAAAAGCTTCTGAATTCTATTGCAACCTTCTTTGCACCTTTAATTTCGTAAATTGAATGTGGAACATCTGGTTCCTGAATATATGCTTCGTAAGCAGCATCATACAAAATCAATGTGTCGTTTTCTAATGCGTAGTTAACCCATTTTTTTAATTCCTCTTTAGTAAGAGTTGTTCCTGTTGGGTTATTTGGATAGCATAGATATAGCATATCAATTCTTCTGTCAGGAATTTGCGGAATGAAATTATTCTCGCTTAAGCAAGGAATATAAACAAGATTACTCCATTTGCCATCAATTAAGTCTCCTGCACGGCCTGCCATAACATTAGAATCGATGTATACAGGGTAAACAGGGTCGGTTATACCAACGCTATTATCGTGGCGAAGAATATCTCCAATGTTTCCGGTATCACTTTTAGCTCCATCATTGATGAAAACTTCACTTGGTTCAAGACTTATACCTCTGCTTGCATAATCATTTTTAATGATTGTCTCGATTAAAAAATTATAGCCTTGTTCAGGACCGTATCCACGAAACGTGCTTTTAGAAGCCATCTCTTCAACAGCATTATGCATAGCTTTTATTACTGCAGGAGGCAATGGTTGAGTTACATCTCCGATTCCAAGACGGATAACATCTTGTTTAGGGTGAGTTACTTTAAATGTATTTACTTTCTTAGCAATATCCGAGAAAAGATAACTACCCGGTAGTTTTAAAAAATTTTCATTTACTAACGCCATATCTATTTGTTGCTTTAAGTTTTTGCGATTAAAGAGTTATTTCGCCTTCGAAAACAGTGACAGCTTCACCTGTCATAAAAACCCTGTCGGTTTGTTCGTCCCATTTTATGTTCAGGCTCCCTCCGTCCATAATGATTTCAACATCACGTTCCGTCTGGCCTATAATAGAACCGGCAACGGCTGTTGCACATGCACCAGTTCCACATGCCATGGTAATTCCGGAACCACGTTCCCAAACTCTCATTCTTACAGTTTTATTATCTATCTTCTGAGCAAATTCCACGTTTACTCTATTTGGAAAAAATGGGTGACGTTCCAAAATTGGTCCAATAACAGGAAGATCTATTTTTTCAATATCATCAATGTAGATTACTAAATGAGGATTTCCCATTGAAATAGCTGTCGCTTTGTAAGTTTGGTTATTTACAGTAATTTCAGCTGAAACTAAATTCTCAGAATTCCCATTAACTAAAACTTCTTCTAATTTAGGAGATCCCATGTCTACAGTAACTTTTGATACTTTATCTCCGGATACAGCAAGATGTAAATGCTTAATTCCTGAAAGAGTGTCAAGAGTAATGTCTTCTTTTTCTGTTATTTTATTATCATATAGATATTTACCAATACAGCGAGATGCATTTCCACACATCATGGCTTCCGAACCGTCTGCATTAAAGATGCGCATGCTGAAATCTGCAATTGGAGATTTTCCGATAAGAACCAATCCGTCAGATCCAATGCCTGTATGATATTTACTCCATTTTATGGCTAATTCTTCAGGATGATCGATAGAGTATTTTAATGTATTGACATATATGTAGTCATTACCCGCACCGTGCATCTTGGTAAATTTAATTAGGTTTGTCATTTTGCATTAAAATTTTGCTTCATTATTTCCTTTTGTCTTTTATAAATGCAAATATACGACATATTGTTTGATTATGCTATTAAAGAATGTCGAATATCTAATTAATTTTGATTAAATAACAATTAATACCAATATTGGTGAAAAAATAATGAATTTATTATTATTGTTAGTACTATTTTATAATATTGTTAGAATTGTTATTTTGTTATGAATCCTTTTTATTTAAATATGCAGTTTTATAAGGCAATAATGGAACAAAAGGATATAAAATACAACTATCTAGATAAATCATTTTGTTATTTAATTATGTAATTTTGGTTTAATTTTGATATAACCACATTAATAATAATGTTATTATGCTATTTGTTGTTTGTTAACTCTTTAGCTAGCTGAGGTTCGTTAGTTGTAATGAAATCAGCACCTTTTTTTATAAGATAATGCATATCTTCTTCTTTGTTCACAGTCCAGACATTGATTTTTATCCCAATTTTTTTTGCTTCAGAAAACCAGTTTTCGTTTTTTATCATTGCATTCAGGTTATAATCTAAACCTATGCATCCAATTTTTTTAAGTTCTTTTGGTGGAAGATCTGCGGTTAAGTATGAAACCTTTGCTTTAGGATCTAAGCGAATTATTTCTTTTACTGTATTCAAACTGAAAGAAATATATTCAACTTTCTTTTTTAGCTTCAGCTTTTTGACCATATCCAGAACTATAGCGGTTAGTGAATCTTCTCTTTCTTTACTGCTATGCGGTTTTAATTCAACAATCAATTTTATGTTTTTGCATTGTTTTCCTTTCAAAAGGTATTCTTCAAGAGTCGGCAAATATTCTCCATTTGCCAATTTTTCTTTTTTAAGCTCTGCAATCGGAGTTTTTTCAATTAGAAGATGATGGTCGTCAGTTGTAGCATTATGATTTATAACTGGAACCCCGTCAGAAGATAGCCAAACGTCGAATTCCGATCCATAAACTTTGATCTCGTTTGCTTTAGTCAAAGCTGCAATTGAATTTTGTGCAGAACCTTCAGTGTTCCAGAATCCCCGGTGAGCTATCACTTTGGTCTTAGCACTTACTGTACCAAATGTAGAAAGGAGAATTCCCAATAAGATAAGTTTTTTAATTTTCATAATGTTGTTGATTAGATTTTAAGGTTGTAAAGATAAAAATATCAATTGAAAAAAATAAAAGAAGGCACTTTTAATTATTTAAAAGTGCCTTCTTTTATTTCTAATATTACAGGATGATTAATAACTTTCGTCGTGTACGCCCTTTACTGCACGTCCACTTGGGTCATTCATGTTCTTGAATGATTCATCCCATGCTAATGCTTCAGCTGTGCTACATGCAACAGATGGAACTGAAGGAACACATTTAGCAGCACTTTCGCTTGGGAAGTGTTCTTCAAAAATACTTCTATAATAATATTCTTCCTTATTCATTGGTGGATTTATAGGGAAACGTTCTGATGCATGAGCCATTTCTTCATCACTTACACGTTCTGAAGTTAAAGCTTTCAGTGAATCAATCCAGTTATATCCCACACCATCACTAAATTGCTCTTTTTGTCTCCATGCTACACTTGCTGGTAACATGTCGGCGAAAGCTTCACGCAAAATCTTTTTCTCAATAGTTTTTCCTGGTGCCATCTTAGCTTCAGGATTAAGTCTCATGGCAACATCCAGGAATTCTTTGTCAAGGAAAGGAACTCTTCCTTCTACACCCCATGCTGACAGAGATTTGTTTGCACGAAGACAATCGTACAAATGCAACTTGCTTATTTTCCGCACTGTTTCTTCATGGAATGCTTTTGCATTTGGTGCTTTATGAAAATAAAGGTAACCGCCAAATATTTCATCGGCTCCTTCGCCAGAAAGAACCATTTTTATACCCATGGATTTAATAACGCGGGCAAGCAAGTACATTGGAGTAGAAGCTCTTACTGTTGTTACATCGTAAGTTTCAATGAAGTAGATTACATCTCTGATTGCATCCAGCCCTTCTTGTACGGTATAGTTAATTTCATGGTGGATAGTTCCGATATGGTCTGCAACCTCCCTTGCTTTAATCAAGTCCGGAGCATTTTTCAAACCAACGGCAAATGAGTGAAGTTGTGGCCACCATGCTTCTGATTTGCCATCAGTTTCCACTCGTTTAGCTGCATATTTCTTTGCAACGGCAGAAATTACTGACGAGTCCAAACCGCCGGAAAGTAGAACACCGTAAGGCACATCACTCATTAACTGACGTTGTACAGCATCTTCAAGAGAATCATGTACATCCGAGCTATATGCATTGTTGTTCTTAACTGCATCATATTCCATCCAGTCGCGAGTGTACCAACGTTTCATTTCACCTTCCTTGCTGTAATAATAGTGTCCTGGAAGGAAAGGCTCGTAACTATCGCAGAAGCCTTCGAGAGCTTTAAGCTCACTGGCAATATAAAGTTTGCCATCTTTGTCGTGACCAATATACAATGGAATTACTCCAATGGGGTCACGTGCAATGAGATATTCGTCTTTTTCAGAGTCATATAATGCAAAAGCGAATATACCGCTTAGGTCTTCGAGGAAATTAATTCCCTTTTTACGATAGAGAGCTAAAATTACTTCGCAGTCGGAACCTGTCTGGAATTGGTATTCTCCTTCAAACTCTTTGCGAATATCACGATGATTATATATTTCTCCATTTACGGCAAGTACAACCTTGCCATCTGAAGAATATAATGGTTGACCTCCGGATTGGGGGTCAACGATAGAAAGGCGTTCATGAGCCAGAATAGCTGAGCCACCGCAATAAATTCCACTCCAATCGGGACCTCGATGGCGGATTTTCTGAGCCATTTTTAAGGCTTTAGCACGTAATTTCTCGCTCTGCGTTTGTATATTGAATATTCCTACAATTCCACACATAATTTATTTGTTTATTTGTTACTTAAAAAAGCATCAATCTCTGAAGCAGCTTTTCGTCCGCCTGCCATTGCTCTTACAACAAGACTAGCTCCTGTAGCAGCATCTCCGGCAGCAAATACCTTAGCTGTTGATGCAGCGGCACGTGAATCAATTGCGATATTTTTGCGGTTATCTACTGCAAGTCCTAATTGTTCAATAATGCCTTCCTGAGTAGGATGTACAAATCCCATTGCTAAGAATACAAGATCGGCTTCAACAATTTCTTTCTTACCAGAAGGAATCATAGCCATACGTCCGTTTTCTCCTTTTTCCCAGGATACTTCTTCTATCTCAACAGCTTTCAACTGTCCGTTTTCTCCAATGAAACGGCATGAATTAATGTTCCAGCGGCGTGTACAACCTTCTTCGTGAGAGCTTGTTGTTTTCAGAACCTGAGGATACATAGGCCATGGAGTATCAGGATTATCATGAACAGGAGGTTTAGGCAGAATTTCAATCTGATTAACGCTTACTGCTCCATGACGATTTGATGTTCCAATACAGTCAGATCCTGTATCACCACCACCAATAATCAATACCTTTTTACCTTTGGCATTTATTAATTCATCTTTATCAAAAGTATGTCCGGCTAAAATTCTGTTTTGCTGACTCAGTAATTCTAATGCAAAGTGTACACCTTTCAGGTTGCGTCCTTCGATTGGAAGGTCTCTTGGAACTTCCGCACCGATACAAACGCATACTGCATCGTTTGAATCAACCAAATCTTTAGCAGAAATGTCTTTGCCGATTTCTGTAGAAGTAACAAATATAACGCCTTCTTGTTTAAGCAGATTAACGCGACGTTCAATAATATTTTTATTTAGCTTGAAGTTTGGAATACCATAACGAAGTAGACCACCCACATCTTCGTGTTTTTCGTAAACAGTAACTTCGTATCCTTTACGGTTTAACTGGTTTGCAACAACCAATCCGGCAGGACCCGAACCTATCACTGCTACTTTCTTTCCATTTCTAACTGGGTGCTTTGGTATAATATAACCTTCGCGGAAAGCAGTTTCAACAATTGCAGCTTCGTTTTCGCGGATAGTTACAGGCTCGTCTGTAGAAAGTTTCAATACGCAACTTTTTTCGCATAAGGCAGGACAGATGCGGCCTGTGAATTCAGGAAAGTCACAAGTGTTTTCCAAAACTTCATAAGCTTCTTTCCATTTTCCTTTGTAAAGAAGATCTTGCCATTCTGGCTGAAGGTTCCCGATAGGACATGCCCAGTGGCAGAATGGTGTACCGCAATCCATGCAACGTGATGCTTGTAATTTGCGGTCATGGCTGTTAAGTGTCTGTTCTACTTCACCGAAGTCAGAAACACGTTCGTGAAGAGGTCTGTATCCGGCCTCTTGTCTATGTATTGTTAAGAATGCTTTTGGATTTCCCATTTCTATTTGTTGATTAAGTAAGAATGATCTGAATAGTTCTCCGATTACTCTAGAGCTAATTTAATAAAGGTGTACACAATAATTTCATAGAGAGTACACTTTGTTGAAATTAGGTGTACACCTTTTTAATATTTATTCTTGATCCGTTTCTTTAGGATTCTATATATAATTAATAATCTCTCTGCACGTTTGCAATCTTTTGTTGCAGTTTCTCCATTTGTTCTTCCTGAAGTACTTTTTTGTATTCAATAGGTACAATCTGAATAAACTGATCAACATACTTTTCCCAAGAGTCGAGCATTGTTTTTGCAAGCTTACTTCCGGTGTAGAAGTAGTGATTGCGAATTAGTTCGTGCAATTCTTTACGGTAACTTGATTCTTCGATTAATGATAATTCAACCATTTCCATGTTACAGAAATAATCAAAGTTTCCGTCTTTATTCCATACATAAGCAACTCCACCACTCATACCGGCTGCAAAGTTACGTCCTGTACTTCCTAAAACAACTATACGTCCACCAGTCATGTATTCACAGCAGTGGTCTCCAACGCCTTCAACTACAGCTGTAGCTCCAGAGTTACGTACTGCAAAACGTTCACCAACTCGTCCGTTTATATATACTTCGCCGCTTGTTGCTCCGTAAAGAAGTGTATTACCGGCAATAGTATTGTTTTCTGCAACAAATGTAGAACGTAAAGGAGGAAGCAAGCTTATACGGCCGCCTGAAAGACCTTTTCCTAAATAGTCGTTAGCTTCACCTTCTAGTTTGAAGTTTACTCCCTTAGTAAGGAATGCACCAAAACTTTGTCCTGCAGATCCTTTGAACTTAATATTTAAAGTATCATCAGGAAGTCCGGCTCCACCATGTTTCTTAGCAATAACTCCACTAAGCATAGTACCAACACTACGATCTGTATTTTCGATAGTGTATTCTAGAGAAACTTCTTTTTCATGTTCTATTGCTTCAGATGCCTGAGCAATGATTGTCATATCCTTCACTTCACCAATAGAATGAATTCTTTCGCCAGTGTGATGTATTGCAGCATCAGTTCCCTGTGAAGGCATATAAGTCAACTTAGAAAGATCTAATAATTCATATTTTACATTGCTGGTAATATGTTTACGTTCAATTAAGTCTGTACGTCCAACAATATCTTCCAATTTTGTGAATCCCATTTCAGCAAGATACTCGCGTACTTCTTCTGCAAGGAAAGTGAAGAAGTTAACCAGGTATTCATGACGACCATGGAATCTCTTACGAAGTTCAGGATCCTGAGTTGCAACACCTACCGGGCAAGTGTTCAAGTGGCATTTACGCATCATAACACAGCCTAAAACAATAAGAGCTGATGTTGCAAATCCGTATTCTTCAGCACCAAGCATAGCCATAAGAACGATGTCACGTCCTGTTTTTAACTGACCGTCAACCTGTAGAACAACATGTCCGCGTAGTCCATTCAGAACTAAAGTCTGTTGAGTTTCAGACAATCCAATTTCCGGAGAAATACCTGCGTAGCGGATTGAGCTTGCAGGACTAGCTCCTGTACCACCTTCAGCACCAGAGATTACAATGTGATCGGCTTTTGCTTTAGCTACACCGGCAGCAATTGTTCCAACACCACTTTCTGCAACAAGTTTCACACTTATGCGAGCCTGTGGATTGATATTCTTCAAGTCGAAGATTAGCTGTGCCAAATCCTCAATAGAATAAATATCGTGGTGAGGTGGGGGAGAGATCAGTGAAATTCCCTTGATTGAGTGACGAGTCTTAGCAATAACTTCGTCTACTTTAAATCCTGGCAACTGACCACCTTCTCCTGGTTTTGCTCCCTGAGCTACCTTAATTTGTATTTCGTCTGCATTTACAAGATATTCAGCAGTTACACCGAAACGTCCGGAAGCTACCTGTTTGATAGCAGAACGCATTGACATACCGTTTTCCAAAGTCTTGAAACGGGCAGCGTCTTCTCCACCTTCTCCAGTGTTACTCTTTCCGCCAATCTTATTCATGGCAAGTGCCATTGTTTCGTGTGCTTCACGGCTGATAGAACCAAATGACATAGCTCCTGTAACGAATCGCTTCATAATTTCTGAAGCTGGTTCAACCTGGTCAATAGAAATAGGATTCTTTTTAAAGCCTAAGAAGTCGCGAAGGAAAATCGGAGCTTCTTTGCCATCTACCAAGTGAGAGAATTCTTTGAACTTTTTATAACTTCCCAATCGGGTAGCAAGTTGCAAAGTAGAAATAGTTTCAGGATTCCAAGCGTGTTGTTCTCCACCCTTACGGAAACTGTAAATTCCTTTATTTTTAAGATCTTCAAAACCTTCAGCACCAAATCCTTCAGCATGCATCTGTACAGCATCGGCTGCAATCTCATCAAGACGAATACCGCCAATAGTTGAGTTTATACCACCAAAGTATGCGTTGCTAAGTTCTTGGCTCAAACCTACAGCTTCGAATATTTTCGCACCACGGTAACTACGGATAGTACTAATACCCATTTTAGACATAACCTTGAAGAGACCTTTGCAGATAGATTTAATATAATTCTTTTCTGCAGTTGCATAATCAAGCTGAATTTCTTGTTTTGCAATCAGGTTATCCAGAACAGCGAATGCCATATAAGGATTGATGGCGCTTGCACCAAAGCCTAACAACAAAGCTGCGTGCATTACTTCGCGTATTTCGCCACTTTCAACGATCAATGCTGTCTGTACGCGTTTCTGAACTGATATCAAATGATGATGCACGGCACTAACTGCAAGTAATGCAGGGATAGCTGCGTGAGTTGCATCTACGTCTTTATCAGAAAGTACAATATAGTTAACGCCATCAGTAACTGACTTTTCAGCTTGCTTACAAAGGTTTGCCAATGATTCTTCCAATCCGGCTTTTCCTTTGTTTACATCAAATAATATAGGAAGTTTTACTGTGTTGAATCCTTTGTATCTGATGTTGCACAAAATATCTAATTGAGCATTGCTTAATATAGGGTGATTTAGTTTTACCATCTTGCAATGTTCTTCATTTGGAGTAAGTATGTTCATACCTACAGCACCGATGTATTCAGTCAACGACATAACTAGCTGCTCACGTAATGGGTCAATCGGCGGATTGGTTACCTGAGCGAATTGTTGACGGAAGTAGTTGTATAACAACTGAGGTTTTGTAGAAAGAACAGCCAGTGGGGTATCGTTACCCATAGAAGCCAAAGGTTCAGCTCCATTAGATCCCATTGGAATAATAAGCTTTTCGATATCTTCCTTAGAATATCCAAATGTGTGAAGCATACGGTCGTATTTCTCTACCTTATGAGATACTTTTCTTCCGGTTTGAATCTTATCCAGATCAATACGGTTGCTTGCCAACCAAGTGCGATAAGGTTTAGCTTCTGCTAATTGCTTTTTAATTTCGCCATCGTAGTAAACTTCACCTTTCTCAGTATCAATTAATAAAATCTTACCAGGTTGTAAACGACCTTTTTCTTTTATTTCGTTTGCTTCAAAGTTCATAACGCCAACTTCTGAAGCAACAACCATCATGTCATTTTTTGTGATCAGATAACGTGCAGGACGAAGACCATTTCTGTCAAGCATACCTCCTGCGTATCTTCCGTCAGAGAATAGCAATGCAGCTGGACCATCCCATGGTTCCATTAAAATAGAGTGATATTCATAGAAAGCTTTCAAATCTTCAGAAATAGGATTCTTCTCGTTGAAGCTTTCAGGTACTAACATTGCCATTGCGTGAGGCAAGCTTAGTCCTGACATCACTAGGAACTCAAGAACATTATCAAGTGAAGCACTATCGCTCATTCCTTTTTGAACAATAGGGCGAATGTCTTTTAAATCACCTAAAAGAGGTGAGCTAAGAACACTTTCTCTTGCTTCCATCCAACCGCGGTTACCACGAATAGTGTTAATTTCTCCATTGTGTGCCAACAAACGGAAAGGTTGAGCTAAAGACCAAGTTGGGAAAGTGTTGGTACTAAAGCGAGAGTGTACTAAAGCTAATCCACTGGTGAAATAGCTATTAGTTAAATCTGGGAAATAATGTCTCAGTTGTGAAGATGACAACATTCCCTTATATATAATGCTCTTACTAGATAAAGATACAATATAAAATTCTTTTTTTGAATCAATAGAAGATGAATTTACAAGATTCTCAATTCTCTTCCTTATAATATATAGTTTTCGTTCTGCAGTTGCAGAGTCCGTAAATCCAGTGATAAATACTTGTTTTACATCTGGCTCAGAAGCAAGTGCATCCTTACCAAGTATACTAGGATTTGTAGGAACATCACGAAGATGCATTAAACGAAGTCCTTCTTTTTCAATTTCTTTAGTGACAATGTCTAAAAGTAATACTTGGTCATTTAAGTTTTTAGGAAGGAATAAAAGGCCAGTTCCATATTTGCCCTTTTCTGGTACAGGAATACCTTGTAGCAAAATGAACTCATGAGGAATCTGCAGCATAATTCCTGCTCCATCACCGGTCTTATTATCTGCGCCTTCTGCGCCGCGGTGCTGCATGTTTTCTAATACTTTCAGAGCAGATTCTACAATTTCATGTGATTTACCACCATGGATGTTTACTAGCATACCAACTCCACATGCGTCATGCTCGTTAGCAGCGCTGTATAAACCTGCATGATCTGGTTGCTGCTGATAAGGAATTACTGTTTGTTTGTTGTTAAAAAGTTCTCGATTCTTCATTCTAATTGACTTTATTATACGATATCATTCATTTGCGTTATCAAAATGATTTGCAAAACTACGAATAAATTTCATTTTGATACATTTATTTCTATTATTATTTGTTAATAATTTAGTTTTTCTTCTGTAAAAACGTTAATCTGTAATGATATTGCATTTAAAAATTACAATCTTGTTTATTATTTAATTGTTTTGTTTCAATGTGAAAGTTTAATAAAATGAGTGTTAGATTTGTGCTCTTATAAGCATAAAGTTATGAAAGAATGTTTTTTCAAATTAAAATGCTAAATATATAGATAATAATGCCTATCTTTGCACGAAATTTAAATCTTATATAGAAAATGTGTGGTATAGTAGGTTACATAGGTAAAAAAGACGCTTATCCAATTCTAATAAAAGGATTAAAACGACTGGAATATAGAGGCTATGATAGTGCAGGAGTTGCATTGATTAGTAAAGATCAACAATTAAATGTATATAAGGCAAAAGGCAAAGTTTCTGAATTAGAGGAATTTGTTGCTCAAAAAGATATTTCTGGCAATATAGGTATTGCTCACACTCGTTGGGCTACTCATGGCGAACCTTGCCAGGCAAATGCTCACCCTCATTACTCTTCCACCGAAAGTCTTGCACTTATCCATAATGGTATTATTGAAAATTACGCAGTATTAAAAGAAAAACTTCAAGCTAAAGGTTATACTTTTAGAAGTAGTACTGATACTGAGGTCTTGGTTCAGCTTATAGAATATATTAAGGTAACTCAAGATCTTGATTTACTAACTGCTGTTCAGTTGGCATTAGGTGAAGTAATTGGTGCTTATGCTATTGCTGTGTTAGAGAAAAATAATCCAAATGAGATTATTGCGGCTCGTAAAAGTAGTCCTTTGGTTGTAGGTATTGGAGAAGATGAGTTTTTTCTTGCATCTGATGCTACGCCTATTGTAGAATATACAGATAAGGTTGTGTATCTTGAAGATGAAGAAATTGCAGTAATCAAGCGCAATGAAGATCTTAAAGTAGTAGATTTGAATAATGTGGTTATGAACCCTGAAATCTCTACTGTAGCTCTGAATTTAGGTCAGCTTGAAAAAGGTGGTTATCCTCATTTTATGTTGAAGGAGATCTTTGAACAGCCAGATTGTATTCACGATTGTATGCGTGGACGTATAAATGTAGAAGGAACAAATGTTGTACTCTCTGCAGTTATTGATTATAAAGAGAAGTTACTTAAGGCAAACAGATTTATAATTGTTGCTTGTGGAACTTCATGGCATGCTGCTTTAATTGGAAAACATCTGATTGAAAGCTTCTGCCGTATTCCTGTGGAAGTAGAATATGCATCCGAGTTTCGTTATCGCGACCCTGTGATTTCAGAAGATGATGTAGTTATTGCAATTTCACAGTCTGGAGAAACAGCCGATACATTAGCAGCGGTTGAACTGGCAAAAAGTAAAGGTGCATTTATATATGGTATCTGTAATGCTATCGGGTCTTCAATTCCGAGAGCAACACACACCGGATCATATATCCATGTTGGACCTGAAATTGGTGTAGCATCAACAAAAGCATTTACTGGACAGGTTACAGTGCTAACTATGTTGGCTCTGACTTTGGCTAAAGAGAAAAACTCAATTAGCCAGGAAGAATTTCTGAATGTGGTTCATGAATTGAATCAGATTCCGGAAAAAATGAAAAAGATATTAGAAAATAATGATAAAATAGCTCAGCTTTCTAAGATTTTCACCTATGCGCATAATTTTATATATTTAGGTCGCGGATACAGTTATCCAGTAGCTTTGGAAGGTGCTTTAAAATTAAAAGAAATCTCATATATTCATGCAGAAGGTTATCCGGCTGCCGAAATGAAACACGGACCAATTGCATTAATTGATGCAGAAATGCCGGTTGTAGTAGTTGCCACCCAGAATGGTATGTATGAGAAACTGATTAGCAATATTCAGGAAATAAAAGCACGTAAAGGAAAAGTTATTGCTATAGTAACTGAAGGTGATGAAGTGGTTAAAAATATTGCAGATTACTGCATTGAATTGCCTGAAACAATTGAATGTCTTGATCCACTGGTTGCAACAGTTCCACTTCAGTTATTGGCTTATCACATTGCCGTATGTAAAGGTATGGATGTTGATCAGCCACGAAATCTTGCGAAATCTGTAACAGTAGAATAGAAGTATATTTTTATATGGAACCATTAAAACATGAATGTGGCGTAGCAATGATCCGCTTACTGAAGCCTTTGGAATACTATGAGCAGAAGTATGGCACATGGATGTATGGGCTGAATAAACTCTATCTTTTGATGGAGAAACAGCACAACCGTGGGCAAGAAGGAGCTGGATTAGCTTGTGTAAAATTGGAAGCAAACCCGGGAGAGGAGTATATGTTCCGTGAAAGAGCATTAGGCACCGGAGCTATAACTGAAATATTTGGTGCAGTGCAATCTAATTTTAAGGATCTTACTCCTGAAAAATTACATGATGCCGATTATGCCAAACGTTGTCTTCCTTTTGCAGGAGAACTCTACATGGGTCACCTTCGCTACAGTACCACAGGAAAGAGTGGTATTTCTTATGTTCATCCGTTCCTTCGTCGAAATAACTGGAGAGCAAAGAATTTAGCTCTGTGCGGAAACTTCAATATGACGAATGTTGATGAAATCTTTCAGCGTATAACTGAAACAGGTCAACATCCACGCCGATATTCAGATACATATATAATGCTGGAACAGGTTGGTCATCGCCTGGACCGTGAAGTTGAACGCCTTTTTCAACAAGCTGAAGCTAAAGGGTTGAAAGGGATGGATATAACTCATGCAATTGAAGATCAGGTTGACTTGGTGAATGTTTTAAAGACTTCAAGTGATGTGTGGGATGGGGGATATGTGATTTGTGGTATTACAGGTAGTGGCGAATCATTCTCTTTCAGAGATCCATGGGGTATTCGTCCAGCTTTTTATTATCATGATGATGAAATTGTAGTTTTAGCTTCAGAAAGACCAGTCATCCAAACAGCAATGAATGTTCCGGATGAGGAAGTAAAAGAACTCAATCCTGGTGAAGCTATTCTTGTTGACAAAACCGGAAATATTCGTATGGCTCAGATTAATGAGCCAAAGAAATATAATGCTTGTTCTTTCGAAAGAATATATTTTTCACGCGGTAGCGATAAAGATATATATAATGAACGTAAAGCTTTGGGAAGTAATTTGGTTCAACCAATTCTTAAAGCCATAGACAATGATCTTGAACATACCGTTTTCTCTTTCATTCCTAATACAGCCGAGGTTGCTTTTTATGGAATGCTTGAAGGTTTTGATAATTATCTGAATCATTTGAAAATTAGCAAGATTGCTTCGGCAGGTCATCAGCTAAAATACGAGGAATTGGATAAAATCCTATCAATGCGTATTCGTTCAGAAAAAGTAGCTATTAAAGATATTAAGTTACGTACATTTATTGCTGAAGGTAACACCAGAAATGACCTTGCTGCCCACGTTTATGATATAACTTACGGCAGTATTGTTCCGCATGTGGATAATCTGGTAGTGATAGACGATAGTATAGTTCGGGGAACAACGTTAAAGCAGAGTATTATTGGTATTCTGGACAGACTTCATCCTAAGAAAATAGTGATTGTATCATCTTCACCTCAGGTACGTTATCCGGATTATTATGGTATTGACATGGCACGGATGAATGAATTTATTGCTTTCCGTGCAACTATAGCATTACTTAAAGAAAGGAATAAGCAGCATATAATTAAAGAAGCCTATAAAAAATCCAAAGAGCAGCAGAACCTTCCGAAGGAACAGATTGTTAATTATGTCAAGGAACTCTATGCTCCGTTTACCGATGAAGAAATTGCGGCAAAGATGGTTGAGCTTCTGACGCCTGAAGGTACTAAGGCTAAAGTTGAAATCGTGTATCAGCATTTGGAGGGACTCCACGCTGCATGTCCGAAGAACCCTGGTGATTGGTATTTCACGGGAGATTATCCGACCCCTGGCGGTAACAAGCTCGTTAATGAAGCTTTTATTACATATATGGAAAAAGTTTACAGTGATTAAACTTTATTTAAATTGCATTGCTCAAATTAAGAGCAATGCAATTTATTCAATATACCCTATGCAACTTTAATTTAAAAGTTGTTCGGTTTAGTAAAGAGGCAAAATAAATTAGTAGTTTTGCTAAATGTAGAAGAACATTATATTTAAGAACAAGAGATATAACAAAAGAATGCAAAAAGAAAAGAATGTTTTATTGATTCTCGATGATGGAAGCATTTTCAAAGGAAAATCCTTCGGTTACGAGAAAGCTATTGCGGGAGAGGTAGTGTTTAATACTGCCATGATGGGATATCCCGAGAGTTTGACCGATCCATCTTATTCCGGTCAGATAATGACGCTAACTTTTCCTTTAGTAGGTAACTATGGTGTTCCTCCAAGAAGTGAGAAAGACGGACTTTCAACTTTTATGGAATCGGAAAAAATCCACGCTGAAGGTATTATCGTTTGTGACTATTCATGGGAATATAGCCACTGGAATGCAGTAGAAAGCCTTGAAAGCTGGTTGAAAAGCGAAAAAGTTGTAGGTATTTACGGTATTGATACTCGTGAATTAACAAAATTGCTTCGCGAAAAAGGTTCAATGAAGGGTAAAATTGTATTCCCTGAAGAAAACGGGGAATTAAAACCAGAAAATGATGTTCCTTTTGTAGATCCAAATCTTATTAATCAGGTTGCACGTGTTAGCTGCAAAGAGGTTATTACTTATGGAAATGGAAAAAAGAAAGTACTGTTAGTGGATTGTGGAGTAAAACACAATATCATTCGCTGCTTGCTTAAAAGAGATGTTACTGTAATCAGAGTTCCATGGGATTATGACTTTAATACAATAGAATATGATGGATTATTCATATCAAACGGACCGGGTGACCCTAATATGTGCGATGTTACTGTTCAGAACATTCGTAAAGCATTGAATGGAGATAAACCAATTTTCGGAATCTGTATGGGTAACCAGTTGCTTTCTAAAGCAGGAGGAGCTAATATCTATAAATTGAAGTATGGTCACCGTAGTCATAACCAACCAGTGCGTATGGTAGGTACAAACAGATGTTTTATTACCAGTCAGAATCACGGATATGCAGTAGACAATGCTACATTGACAAGTGATTGGGAACCATTCTTCATTAATATGAATGATAATACCAATGAAGGTATAAAACATAAAACGAAACCATTCTTCTCAGTGCAATTCCATCCTGAAGCAGCGAGTGGTCCAACGGACACAGAATTCTTGTTCGATAAATTTGTAGAGATGCTCTAATATTAAAAAGAATAATCAATGAAAGATAAAATAGAGAAAGTATTAATACTTGGTTCCGGTGCTTTGAAAATTGGAGAAGCCGGAGAATTTGACTATTCCGGTTCGCAGGCTTTGAAAGCTTTGCGTGAAGAAGGTATTCAAACGGTGTTGATTAATCCGAATATTGCTACTGTTCAAACATCTGAGGGGGTTGCCGATACTATTTATTTTTTGCCGGTCACTCCCTTTTTTGTAGAAAAGGTAATTCAGAAGGAAAAACCTCAGGGTATTTTGCTTGCTTTTGGTGGACAGACTGCATTGAATTGCGGTGTTGAACTATATAGAGCAGGTCTTCTTGAAAAATATAATGTAGAAGTATTAGGAACTCCGGTGCAGGCTATCATAGATACTGAAGACCGTGAGCTTTTCGTTAATAAACTTAATGAAATCGATGTTAAGACTATAAAGAGTGAAGCTGTAGAAAATATTGTGGACGCAAGACGCGCTGCAAAGGAACTTGGCTATCCTGTAATTATTCGTGCAGCTTATGCATTGGGTGGTCTTGGATCTGGTTTCTGCGATAACGAAGAAGAACTAAATAAATTAGCTGAAAAGGCTTTCTCTTTCTCGCCTCAGGTATTGGTTGAAAAATCATTGAAAGGCTGGAAAGAAATAGAATATGAAGTTGTTCGTGACCGCTTCGATAACTGTATCACGGTTTGTAACATGGAGAACTTCGACCCGCTGGGAATTCATACCGGTGAAAGTATCGTAATTGCTCCTTCGCAAACTCTGACTAACAGCGAATATCATAAACTACGTGAGCTTGCCATACGTATTATCCGTCACATCGGAATCGTTGGTGAGTGTAATGTGCAGTATGCTTTCGACCCGGAAAGTGAAGACTACCGTGTCATCGAAGTAAATGCCCGTTTGAGTCGTTCTTCAGCATTAGCTTCTAAAGCAACAGGATATCCATTGGCATTCGTTGCAGCTAAGCTTGGATTAGGTTATGGATTGTTCGATTTAAAGAATTCTGTAACAAAAACTACTTCTGCATTCTTTGAACCAGCTCTTGACTATGTAGTTTGTAAGATTCCACGTTGGGATTTAGGTAAATTCCGCGGAGTAGATCGTGAATTAGGTAGTAGCATGAAATCGGTAGGAGAGGTTATGGCTATTGGTCGTACCTTCGAAGAAGCTATTCAGAAGGGTCTTCGTATGATTGGTCAGGGAATGCACGGTTTTGTGGAAAACAAAGAACTGGTTATCGAGGATATTGATAAGGCTCTTCAAGAACCAACAGATAAACGTGTATTTGTTATCAGCGAGGCTTTCAGAGCAGGATATACTATTGATCAGATACATGATTTGACAAAGATTGATAAATGGTTCCTTCAGAAATTGATGAATATAGTAAATACTGCTAAGGAGCTTGACTCAATTGATTCATTAGAAGCCCTTTCATCCGATTTACTACGTAAAGCTAAAGTTCAGGGATTTTCTGATTTCCAGATAGCTCGCGCTGTTCTGAAGAATGGAAATGATATGGAAAAGGCTATGTTGAAGGTACGTGCTTATCGTAAGTCATTTAACATACTTCCGGTTGTAAAACAGATCGATACACTTGCAGCTGAATATCCAGCTCAAACAAACTATCTGTATCTAACATACAGCGGAATTGCAAATGATGTTCATTATTTGGGCGACCACCGATCAATTGTAGTTCTAGGTTCTGGTGCTTACCGTATTGGTAGTTCTGTTGAGTTCGACTGGTGTGGAGTTAACGCACTGAATACAATCCGAAAGGAAGGCTGGCGCAGTGTAATGATCAACTATAATCCTGAAACTGTATCTACAGATTATGATATGTGTGATCGTCTTTATTTTGATGAACTTACATTTGAACGTGTGTTAGATATCCTCGAACTGGAAAACCCACACGGTGTAATTGTATCTACCGGCGGTCAGATTCCAAATAATCTGGCAATGAGATTGGATGAACAGAACATCAATATTCTTGGAACTTCAGCTAAAAGCATTGATAATGCAGAAGACAGAAATAAATTCTCTGCAATGTTAGACCGCATTGGCGTGGATCAGCCGGCATGGAGAGAACTAACCAGCATGGAAGATATTAACGACTTTGTTGCAGAAGTTGGATTCCCGGTATTGGTTAGACCTTCATACGTGCTAAGTGGTGCTGCAATGAATGTTTGCTCTAATCAGGAAGAATTGGTTCGATTCTTACAATTGGCAGCAAATGTTTCTAAAAAGCATCCGGTTGTTGTAAGTCAGTTTATCGAGCATGCTAAAGAAGTTGAAATGGATGCAGTTGCAGAGAATGGTGAGATCATTGCTTATGCTATCAGCGAACATATTGAATTTGCCGGTGTGCACTCTGGTGACGCTACAATTCAGTTCCCTCCACAGAAACTTTATGTAGAAACAGTACGTAGAATTAAACGAATCTCTAAGCAAATCGCTAAAGAGCTGAACATTTCTGGTCCATTCAATATTCAGTATCTAGCTAAGGATAATGATATTAAAGTTATCGAATGTAATCTTCGTGCTTCTCGTAGTTTCCCATTTGTGAGCAAAGTTTTAAAGATCAACTTTATTGAACTGGCTACAAAGATCATGTTGGGATTACCAGTAGAGAAACCAGAGAAAAGCTTGTTTGATCTTGATTACGTAGGTATTAAGGCATCTCAGTTCTCATTCTCTCGTCTACAAAAAGCTGACCCAGTGTTAGGGGTCGATATGGCTAGTACGGGTGAAGTTGGCTGTATTGGGTCTGATACTTCTTGCGCAGTATTAAAATCAATGCTTTCTGTAGGCTACAAGATACCTAAAAAAAATATTCTTTTATCTACAGGTACAGCGAAGGATAAAACAGATATGCTATCTTCAGCAAGTCTTCTTGTTGAAAAAGGATATAACTTGTTTGCAACAGGAGGTACACATAAGTTCCTTGAAGAAAATGGTATTCCAAATACATTAGTATATTGGCCAAGCGAAGAGGGAACACCTCAGGCTTTGGATTTACTTCATAATAAAGAAATTGATATGGTGGTAAATATACCAAAGAACCTGACTCCTGGCGAGCTTACTAATGGATATAAGATCCGTCGTGCAGCCATTGATTTAAATATTCCGCTGATAACCAATCCTAGATTAGCAAGTGAATTTATTACTGCTTTCTGTAGTATAAATCTTGATGACTTGCAGATTAAGAGTTGGGACGAATATAAGTAAGCTTTATATAGCTTTTATCTATAAAAAGTATAAAGTTTAATATAACAACTGCGTTAGCAAAATTAGTTTTTGCTAACGCAGTTTCTTTTTAGCAAGATCTGAATACAAACAAATATTTTTTTGCAGTTTATCTCCCTATCTGCTACTAAATTGATTTAAGCTATTGATAAATAATGCTTTAAGTTGGTGTAAGATAAACTTTATATACAATTTATCTGCCACTAAACCGTGTTTATCTACCACTAAAATCAGTTATCTGCCACTAACTGGCTATTTAAGTTACGCTGTAATTTGAAAGACAACAGTTCGCTCTACTTTCTGGTTTATTACATCATATTTAATTTGTTTCCCGATTTTCCTATTTTAGCTAAGTAAGCCTTCGGCCCAGAACCCATAAGTCTACAGCCGAAAACCCATGGGACTTTATTCGAGAACCCATAAGCCCTTGGCTGCGGGCTTACTTATGTTTCTTTGCAAAATTAGTTAATCTGGCAGGGAGAAGCGCTAAACGAGTCCATCATTACAATTTATATTCATTTTTATCGTATGCTCAATAAGTTGAAATTCCTCACCAATAATTAATGATAATATCGGCTATGATGTTCTAGAGCGTTTAATCTAGTGGTAGATAAAGCTGCTTTGTAGCAGATAAGCCCGATTTTGTAGCAGATGATTGGTTGAATATTTTTATCTGCTACTAACAGAAAGTCCTTGTTCAAAGGCTTTCTGCGTATTTTAGTGGAAGATGTGGAAGATCAATTTTGTTTTTGCTTGTTATAATGAACAATAGAAGATCATTAAAAATAATCCGCAATCTGCGCTGCATTTAGAAATGCAAGCTAATTATTATTGCTCAAATTATTTGCTGCATTATCAAGCAAAGCTATATTCTTGAGGTGAATTGTCATTTTTAAGATTAAATACGATATCAAATATGGTACTAATAAAATTCTCTAATTCGAAATTCTTTTTTCTTTCAACTGTATTTGTACGCCTTAAAGAGCCTCTAATAGTGATTATAGAGAATATCTTCTTTCGCGCGCGTATATATTATGTATATCCAAGAGAGCCTTTCTTGAACCTCTTCTAAAATCACTAAAAAATATGTTCTACAACACAGTTGTAGTTCAGCGACTTAAGTGTTATCTGCAAAAAAAGTGAGAAAAAAGAGTGAGATATATTTGGATTGGTAGGAATAAAGGTCTACTTTTGCACCCGCTTTGCAAGAGAGACAGAGTGTTGATTGAAATGCTGGTTCTTCGGGATGTTTGAAGAAAAAAACTTTTAAAAAAGTTGCTCTAAAATTTGGAACGTATCACTTAAAAGTCTTATCTTTGCATCCGCTTTCGCTTCGAAAGAAGCGCTTAGAGCAAACAAAAAGCAATCGTTCTTTGAAGAGATTATAAATAAACGAAACAAGTAGTACAAGAGCATTAAGTGCGTGTATTGATACATGTACTTGGTAAAAATAAAATGCGAACCGTCAATTAAGATAAACGGAATCCTGATCAGAATTTAAATGAAACTTTTACAATGAAGAGTTTGATCCTGGCTCAGGATGAACGC
>NZ_FQTV01000019.1 GCF_900128905.1 Bacteroides luti | reverse complement strand
AGGCGGAAGATAAACATCTTCCCCTTCTCTGAAAAAATATTCAATCTAAAATTCCATCAGTTGCATTTAACACTTGAATTTAGGATAACAAAAAATGCCACCTGTTTTTCCGCAAAGAAAACAGATAGCATTTTCATTATATATTGGCCAGAAACTTTGGATAATCAGATTAAAATCCAAGCTTCTTACAGATTCATATTTCGTTTATCATTAAGCTAAATGACCAATTCTATTTATCAGTTCATTGCCCAGAACAGTTTTATCGTCAATATGCTTCAGAACAGCTGTTACAAAAGGATTGCTTTCAAAGACTCCTCGAACCTGTTCAAAGTCTTGTTCTTTTTCTTCACGTGAACCATCGGCACCAAATCCGGTCATAGATGATAATGAGAATTCCTTTTTAGCATCAGCATAAACCATCTTGTCCAATCCAATAACAGCTTCTTTCCACTGATTAACAATATTAATAATATCCTGAACGGTTATTTCATCCGAATTCAGTTTATAGAATTCCTGTATTTTGTTATATGCCCAAGTCCATTCATAGGTATAATAGTTTTGGTGCATCGTTTCAAAAGAGGTATTCATTTCATCCAGACGGTTAATATCTCCATTCTCAATTCCATCCAATAGTTTATCTACCTCACTTTTTGGAGCAATTAATCCGGAAACATCCACCCATTCTCCTAAACCGATTTCTGTATCCGGTTTTAAGCGGGCACGAATCTCTTCACAACTTTTAAAATCGACTCCTTCAAGTCTCTTTATTATTGAGTTGCCCAGAAACTTTTGTATTGCAATCTCATAAAAACCAATACCTTTATTCAAAGAACTGTTCTTTATCTTGGCACTTTGGAATGAATAGATTTCAGACGTTTCACCAGATACCCGTTTAAGTTCTTTCAGAATTTCTCGTCCTTTAAACATTTTCTGAATGGTATACGGGCTAAGCAAGTTATAGTTAATATAATCGAGCTTATTCGGATCTTTACGTTTATCACGTTTTGGCCATTTCTGAGCATCACGAATGGTTCCAACACTTCGCAAATTAACTCCCGGAACCAGGTATGTAGTATTCCCCTGCTCTATCAAATAAGAGAAAGGAAGGTTTGAAGTATCGGCATGATTAACATGGCGTCCCATCACTAAAGAGAAAGCTCCTACACGTGCCGGCCACAGTATATATGAATCGGAAGTGGTTTTTGCTCCACGTTCTAATGTTCCCTGATGGATTGGCCCAAGTTTATACATGTGATTACTTTGGTTAGAACCTGAACCTGCATTCATAAACGAGAACATACCCGCAATAAGCAATGTAGATTTATGATGGGTAACAGTAAAAGGTCCGGCAAAAATAGCACAAGCTTCACCATTCTCACCCTGACAGTTGCTAAAGAACAAGGAATCGGAAGCAGAATAGTTATGACCCAACTGACAAGCCTGACCAACAAAGCAACGGCTTAACATTGTTCCATCATCTACATGAGAACCAGAAGATATAATAAAGTCTTCACAGATTACTCCATATCCAATGTGAACCGGTGCATCTGCATTACTGTTTATGCTACCATTTTTTAAACGGCAAGTACCTTCTATATAACAATAATCGCCAATACGAACATTTTTGATGGATCCTGTATTAACTATCATTACATGAGAACCAATTGCTCCTTTATCAGAAGCATGTTTATTGGAATAGAAGTCTGTAATTTCCTTAATGCGGTTAATCAGTTCCGGACGATGACGATAAAGAGCCAGGATATATGCCTGATGTGCTGAAAGCTTATCATTAATCAACACTTCACGGCCTCCGGTTTCATTAAGAACTGCAACCTCTACCCCATTACCAAACTTACTTAGTCCATCGACAAGGATAATATCTACATTTTCGATAAATGTATGGTCGCCTATCTCGTAGTTTGCAATATAATTCTGAATATTTTCAATGCAACAACAATCACCTACAGTTACATTATGCAGAGTGACATGCCTTAATCCTGCATGTTTCTTTATTCCGCCTTTTAAGGTAAACTCGCCATCAAATGATCCCAACTTAACATTTCCCGAAAAGCGGGTATGATGAACATAAGCAGTATTAAAATCTGATGAAACAAGCACATTGTTCCAATCGTCGGCCAAGCATGACTGACTTTTCAACTGAAGAACTTCATCTTCAGTAAGCATACGATACGCTTTCATAAATTTATTTAGATTGTATTTTAAATTCGCTTATTCGTCCGATTCTTCGTCGTACATCTGGAAAAGGAAATCATTATAAGGAAATCTCTGCACATGCAGTTCCTTAACCTTTTCATACAACAAATCTTTCAACTCATCAATATTCTCTTTCTCACGGGCAGAGATAAAAATACAGTTCTTATTGAGTTTAGCCATCCATGTACTTTCCAGTTCGTAAAGAGTTCTATTCTCTTTTGTCTTAGGAGTAAGATCATCCTCTTCTTTCTTTATATAAGTATACGCATCGACCTTATTAAAGACAAGAATACAAGGCTTTCCGCCTCCGCCAATGTCATTGAGAGTTTTGCTTACCACTTCAATCTGCTCTTCAAATCCCGGGTGAGAGATATCAACAACATGCACTAACAAGTCGGCTTCTCTAACTTCATCCAATGTTGATTTAAAGGAGTCAACCAAATCTGTTGGCAATTTGCGTATAAACCCAACGGTATCCGACAACAGGAAAGGAAGATTATTAATAATCACCTTACGTACAGTAGTATCGAGTGTGGCAAAAAGCTTATTCTCAGCAAAGACCTCACTCTTGGCCATCAAATTCATTAACGTTGATTTTCCTACGTTTGTATATCCAACCAATGCCACACGGATCATCCTTCCACGATTCTTTCTTTGAGTAGCTTTCTGTCTGTCTATATCAACAAGTTGTTGCTTCAAGAGAGACATTCTGTTAAGGATAATACGCTTATCCATTTCGAGCTGTGTTTCACCCGGTCCACGAAGTCCCACAGAACCACCCTTACCACCACCGGAGCTACCACTCTGTCGTTCTAAGTGAGTCCATAAGCGAGTTAATCGTGGCAACATGTATTTGTACTGTGCCAACTCAACCTGCGTCTTAGCATTTGCTGTTTGAGCACGCATGGCAAATATATCAAGAATCAGTGAAGTACGGTCCAGTATCTTCACTTGCAGTTCTGCTTCAATATTACGAAGTTGTTTCGCAGACAGTTCATCGTCAAAGATGACCATCCCTATTTCTTCATTTTCGGTAATATACTCTTTTATTTCCTGCAATTTCCCCTTTCCCACAAAGGTTACAGAGTTTGCAGTATCCAGTCTTTGCGTAAATTTACGCACCACTTCCGCCCCTGCCGTCTCGGCAAGAAAAGCAAGTTCCTCAAGGTATTCATTCGTTTTTCTCTCATCCTGTGTCTGGGTGATCAGAGCAACCAAAACAGCCTTCTCTGTTTGCGCTTCGGAAATAACAAATTCTTTCATCTTATTTATTTATAAATGTGCGCAAATATACATATTCTATGTGAAAAACCTGTACATTTGTTTTTTATTGACACTAAATTTTAGTTTTATGAATACTTTTTCTTTCGTAAGGAATCAAACAGTTGGAATCACTCTCGCTTTTTTAAGTGTTACAATGAATAGCTTTTCTCAGATTAACAGTCATCAGCTAAATACTAATCTTACAGCTATACAGAAGAAATCAAATCTACCCGGATTTGCTGTCGGAATTATTAAAAATGATTCGGTTATCTTTTCTGAAGGATATGGATTTGCCGATAAGAAAAAAAGGCTGCCATATACCCCGGAAACTATTCAGCCAATAGCATCTGTTAGTAAAACCTTCATCGGATTTGCATTAATGAAGGCTGTAGATCTTGGCTATTTTACTCTCGAAACAGATATAAACGAAATACTGCCTTTTAAGATTACTAATCCCAATTATCCAAAGGACAAAATAAGAATCAAAGATCTTGCAACTCATACATCAGGCTTAATTGACAATGATACAACATATATTAAAGCATATTGTTTAGGAACTAAGCCATCGATGGAGCTAAAAACATTTTTGGAGAATTATTATTTGGAAGGAGGAAAATATTACTCAAAAGCTAATTTCGGAAACTCCGAAGCAGGCAAAGAATACAAATATAGTAATATTGCAAGTTCGCTGGCAGCCTACCTGATTGAGACCAAGGCTGGAATTCCTTTTTATGAGTTTACAGATAAATACATATTTACGCCAATGAAGATGAGCAATACTTCATGGTTTTACAACGAGAAGAATGGTTCAAATTATGCTTTACTTTACGAGGTTAACAAACAATCATTGCCCATTTACAAAGAACTTCTAAACAAAGATAAGAGCCTGAAATCTTATTCATGTATAACTTATCCGGATGGTAGTCTGAAAAGCTCTGTCAGCGATTTACTAAAGTATCTGAGAATAATGATAAAAGGATATTCCAACAACTCGGACTTACTTACCACGGAATCATTTAAAAAGCTTTTCGAGAAACAATATAATGATAACAATATGCCAGCAGAAATGAGTCCATCAGAACCAAACAGAGCTATTTTTTGGGCATACAACAGAAAAGGTAAACTATCTCACAACGGAAGCGATCCCGGTGTAACTTCATTTATTTCATTCGATCCAAATACAAGAGTAGGCAAAGTATTACTTATAAATACTCAAATAGAAGGAGATGATAATATTAGGACGGTAGAATTCTGCAAACAGATTATCATGGAAATAGAAAACTTCGAAAAAGGACTTTAATAACAACATCTCTTTGCAGGCAAAAAATGCCTGTCACCTGAAATGTATTCATAAAAAAAAGAGATTATCTATCACAGATAATCTCTTTTATATTTATGTAAAGTCAAAACTAATAGACAGTTTTACTATCTATTCAATTACTTATTTGCAGGATGTGGGGTAGCTGTTGTACGAACATCCCAGAACATTTTTGAATAATAGTTATTTGTTTTATCCTGCAGATTAGCTACTGCTGCATCAAAGCTTGTTTTATTCAGTGTACTTTCATTTGTAGGATACTTCACGCGTGAAATAATATCACCTTTAGTTTCCGACAATGTTGTGAACTGAAGTTTTGTGCCACCTGATACATAAGAATACTCTCCTGGTTTCAATATCTGAGTAGGATAACCTGTACGACGATATTCAGTCCATGCTTCTGTACCGTTCATATAAAGATCAATATACTTTTGAAGTGCTACAGTTTCAGCATTTACAGTTCCTGTTACAGCAGAAATATATGATTCCAATGTTGCAGCATCAACCGTTGTACCATTCAAACCACTCCAATATTGAATAGATGCACGTACACCAGCTTCATATTCAGCAGCAGAGAATCCTTTGTATTCTGAAAGAATGAACTGAAGTTCTGCATAAGTCATCAATGGAACTGAGAAATCTGCACTAATACATAATGGTGGATTTGCATACCAGCTTGGAGCAGCATTACGCATTGCCGATTTAACAGAGCTACTAGGAATACCATAAGGCATACCAAAATACTGACCGTTACGAGGTGTAGTATAAATAGGCAAACGAGGATCCTGTACACCAGCCCAAGGGTGAGTTTTTGCATTAAGAGTATCAGCCTGTCCTTTTAGAATATCAGCGAAAGGCTTAGCAATAGTAAAGTCATTTCTGCTATCTTCAAAATATCCACGATAGAACTGACATTGCTCTGGAGCTGTAGTTGAATATTTATATACTGCATTGTCTGCATTGCTAGTAAATACTCCACTAGTCAAAGCTTCAGCAATGTATTTCTTCCAGTTTGAATCAACTTTAGAAACATGGATAGCTAAACGACATTTTAATGAATTTGCAAATTTCTTCCATTTTGAAGCATCGCCATCAAAAATACGATCACCACCATTGAAAGCAACATCGCTTTCATCAATCATAGCAACAGCTTCAGTTAATTCCTTAATCAAGTCTGTATAAATATCTTTCTGACCATCATACTTAGGATAGTAAACACCTTCATTTAGCTTTGAAGCTTCTGAATATGGTATTGCTCCCCAAGTATCTGTCATTACCTGATAAAGCCAAACCTTAAGAATTCTTGCAGCAGCAATCTGATTATTATTGTTACCGTAAGATGCCATTGTAGGAGCTGTTGCTGCATCAGTATTTAGGCTGATTACTTTATTTAAGTTAGCCTGACATGTGTACAATTGGTTGAAATAGTTATTGTTCACACTTTCACGAATCTGATAACGATCTTCTTCTGTATAGTTTCTCTGAGCCCAGTATTGGCTATAAACCAAACATTGACGGCCACTAAACCAGTTATCGTATACATAATCCATTATCTTTTTCTCTGTACCAGCCATGATCATGTTTGATGGCACGTCCACTGGGTTATTAGGATCCGTATTGACGCTTTCCATTTTTTGGCAAGATACCGCCCCAATTGATAAGCTAAGGATCAAGAATAAATATAATATTTTTTTCATAATCTACTTCTATTAAAATTTCAGACTAAAATTCAAACCGTAGTTAGCGACTGAAGGCAAAGCACCACCTTCTACCCCTTGAATATTACCAGAGCTTGTAACAGCTGCTTCCGGATCAAAGTGTTTAACATCTGGTCCCCAAACAGCCAAGTTACGTCCGTAAGCTGCAACGCGGAATGATTTGATAAAATATGACTTCTTCAAAGGAACTGTATAACCAATGTTTATTTCACGTAATTTCAAATAATCAGATTTGAATACATCTTGTGCAGCCGGACCTGTATAGCATTGAACTCCATAAGTTTCTGCATCAATTCTATTTGTGTTTACTGATCCATCAGCCAATACACCTTTTAGTAATACACCTCCGTTTTTATCGATTGACTCACGGATATTTACGCCTTTTTCATTTAAAGCAGCTGTTTCCTCAAGCATACCAGAATACATACCCCACATATAAGAAGTAGAGAAGAAATGACCACCCTTTGAGAAATCAAGCAATACACTTAAATCAAAATTCTTGTAATGGAATGTATTAGTCCAACCACCTGTGAAGTCTGGATAAACTTTTCCAATATTCTGGTTACCTGAAGTAGAAGCATAAGTTCCGTCTGCATTGATCACCTTATTTCCTTTGTCATCATATACAAAGTCTGTACCCATAATAACTCCGTATTCTTTTCCTTCAATGGCACCAATTTCAACTTTGAAAGGAGCACTAGCTAATTTATAGTATGTTACTCCATCAACTAATTTCTTTACTTTGTTTTTATTAGATGCCAAAGCAAGAGATGATTCCCAAGAGAAATTAGCAGTTTTCACAGGAGTTCCATGAAGTGATAACTCGATACCTTTATTACTCATCAAACCAGAGTTTACAACTTTGTAATTATATCCAGATGTACCAGTTATCGATAAAGGAATAATCTGATTTTTGGTTTCACTTGAATATACTGTTGCTTCAAAGCCTAAACGATTATTCAAGAAAGACATTTCAAGACCTGCTTCATAAGAATTTGTTGATTCAGGTTTCAAACTGCTATTCTTCAAAGTAGTACTTAAGATGTACCCTGGAGTTGAAGTAATGTTAGTATATTGAGAATATGTATCTATTACTTGATATGGATCAGTATCATTACCTACCTGAGCATAACCCAGTCTCAATTTACCAAAGCTTATCCAAGGAGTTTTATCCTTCAACAATTCAGAGAATACAAAACTACCTGTAACTGAAGGATACATATAAGAGTTATTGCCATTTGGTAATGTTGAAGACCAGTCATTACGCAAAGACATATCTAAATAATAAGTACTCTTATATCCAAATGTTGCATTCGCAAATACAGAGCTAATAGATTTCTTCCTTAAATAGTTGTCTGATTTTGCAGGGTTAACAGAATTCTTTAAGTTATAGAACAAAGGAATTGCTAATCCACCATCTGTCTCACCATGTACATACTCATATCTACGATTCATAAAGTTTGAACCAACGTTGGCATCAAATGAGAAATCGTTCTTAAAACGAGTATTGTATGACAACATAAATTCATGGTTGGTTTCAACCTGTTGACGAGACATTTCAGAGTAGCGAGATTGTTCCTGAGAATAAACTGCATTACGTTCATATTGCTTATCAACAAAGAAATCAACATTAGCTTTATACTGGAACTTTAAGTTATCCAGAATTTTGTAGCTCATTCCAACGTTACCATAAATACGGTTACGTGAATCATTTTCATAATTCATATAACGAGACCAATATGGGTTATTGCTGTACATTGGAGTTGCATCATCCCATCCTGCACGGTTCCAGGTTACCTGATGTCCGATTGAGTTCATATACATACTCTTCAATTCTTTCATATCAAGTTCACGGTGTCCCCATTGAATGAATTTCTGCATAACATTGTTATCACCGTATCCAGTTTCTGAACGTCCTTTTGCTCTTGAATTAAAGTAAGTAACGTTAGTGAATACTTCCAAACGTTTATCTGCACTTATAGTAGAAGCAGCAACATTAAAAATATTCTTTGTTAAAGAGCTGTTAGGCATATAACCTGTAAGATCTGAATTTGTATATGATATACGTGCATTCGCTCTATCTGTTGCCTGACTTACTGCAATGTTATTAGTAAACGAAACACCTGTTTCGAAGAAATCATCGATATCATGTTTAGGAGCATTCCATTTGGAAGTTGTTGGATTTCCAACTTTTCCACCATCTTCCCATTTTGCTAAATCAAGCCATGAAACAAATGTTTGTCCTTCGTATTTATCACCCCAACTTTCGTCAGTAGCCATATCCGGATACAAATAATTCTTTCCGTTGATAGTTACATTATCGAATCCATAACCACCACCATATAATTTTTGCATCTTCGGCAATTTATTCACAACCTCTAAACCAATAGCAGAATTGAATGTAACACCATATCCATCACCTTTCTTACCTTTTTTTGTAGTAATCATAACAACACCATTTGTTGCACGAGAACCATAAAGAGCAGAAGCATTAGGGCCTTTCAATACGGAGATATTCTCAATATCGTCCGGGTTAAGGTCCTGAACAAGGTTACCATAGTCATAACCACCGGCACCTCTTTGAGTGTCTGTACTATTATAGTCTGTACCTTCAATAGGCACACCATCAATTACAAATAATGGCTGGTTATTTCCAGAGATTGATTTTACACCACGAATGATTATCTTAGAAGAACCACCCATAGAACCAGATCCACCTTGAATCTGTAATCCGGCAATTTTACCTTGCAATGAGTTAACCGGGTTGCTTACACCACCACGAGCTTTCAACATTTCATCTCCAGAAATCTCAGAGACAGCATATCCCAAAGCTTTCTTTTGACGAGAAATACCTAAAGCCGTTACAACGACTTCATCAACAACTTGCGCATCAGATGCAAGAACAACTTTCACAGTTGGTTTAATAGCAACTTCTGCTGATTTCATTCCAATAAATGAAACGACTAAAGATTTTGCTGAACTTGGAACATTAAACAGCGTAAAATTACCATCTACATCACTGATAGTTCCAACAGTTGTACCCTTCACTAAGATGGAAGCTCCAACAACAGGTTGCCCATCCTCTTGTGAAATAACAACTCCTGTTACTTTTTGATTTTGGGCGGTTACTAGACCAATACCTACAAAAAGGCATGTCAATAACAGCATTAATTTTCTTTTCATAAATTCACTAATAAAGTTAAACTTCATAATTACACTTACTTTACTCTAACATTTTGCAAAGTTATTAATAATTTGCAAATAAAAAACGATTTCTCTTAAATATACTAATATTTATTCCATTTTGATACATAATTGCATTTATAATGTCATTTATAACATTTTTAGTCACAAATACTATCAATTTACACACCAATAAAAGCATTCCAAGTTTTCATTATGTCAACTATTTGATATTTTTACTTTCAATATGATTGTTTATGCACAAAATATAAGTCATAATAATAAAGAAACTAATACACATAAACATCAGCAAATAGACAAAATTATTATTGAGTAGTTACAACAAGAAAATAGCTATATATAGACTATATATAGCATTTACAAGACATATCATCTATCATTATTTTATAGATAATAAGTAATAAATATTATTTTTGAAAGAGTAATTAAAGAAGATTATCAGGAATATAGAATAATTTAAAAGGAAGAAATCTCAATTGTTAAAAAGTAAATAGTCATAAAAAAAAGAGAGATCACCTTTAAGGCAATCTCTCTCTATTTATATTATGTTCAGGATTTTATCTTGTTCCACCAGCCCACCATACAGGCTCAGTGTATACATACTGACCATCACCATATGCTTTTTTCACATTAGGATTAGCCAATGTATCATCAGATCCATAAGGGCAACGAAGTGGGAATTTACCAGTATTAGCTAATGTTACATAGTTTTCACCCAAAGCTTTCATACGACGAATATCATTATATGATTCTGTAGCCTCACCAGAAGCACCCCAAAGAGCAATATACTTTTGGTTCATAACTTCTTTCAAAGCATTAACAGCAAACAATGGTTTTACATTAGTTTCAAAATACGTTTCAGCTTGTGCGGTTGTAATAGCGTCAGCTGAAATATCCTGAAGGCCACCATAACCTAAGACCGTAGGTGCATTCATTGCTGCAGTAACTGATTTCTCTGTATTTGCAATTGCAGCAACAACAGCTTGCTTCAACACACCTTCAGCTTCATTAGCTCTATTCAGGCGGCAAAGTGCTTCAGCTTTCAAAAACAAAAGTTCATGATAACTCATCAACATTGTTGGAGCTAATTGAGCATATACATAAACAGAATATGAATAATAGTTCTGACGTTCTGTAGGAGTACCATTTGGTGCTAATCTAAACTTAGCATTTCCTGGAACTAAATGAGCCCATGAACTTGGATTATAATAAACTCGGCTAATACGTGGATCTTTACGAGCTGCTAACTTATCATACATACTTTGACTTGCAGAAATTGCATCACGGCTCCACTGAAAGTCAAATAATGGATTCAAATTACTTGCACTATAGTGATCAAATGCAGCTTGGTCATCAACAGAAGCAAAAGATTTATCTACATATTCAATAACCTTTGCCATATCAGCAGCTACATTAGTTGAACGTTTCATTAAACGCATTGTATAACGAGCTTTCAAACCATATGCTAATTTCAACCATTTTGCTTTATCACCACTGTAAAGCAAATCAAAACTACCTGGAGCTGTTTTATCACCTTGTGGCAAATCAACAATAGCATTATCAAGAAGCTGCATTATTGTTTTATATACATTCTCCTGAGAATCAATTTCCGGGTTCATATATTGAGGTTTGCCATTAGTCAAATCTGGAAGCGCAGCCTGAGTGTAAGGAACATCACCGTAAGCATCAGTTAATATGGCTGAATTTAAGGCAGCCATAACTTCAGCCATACCTTTAGTAGTATAATTGCCTTCTTGTTCACCACCTTCGGAACATTTTTTAATAACTATACGTGCATTCTTCAATGAAGAATAGATATTTCCCCAAACATTATTAAATGTAGAAGATGCAGAAGGTTCATTTTGGCGAATTTCAGCATTATATAATTGATTGTATGTACCAACTTCGTTTTCAACATATGCTGAAAAATAAGTATTCAAATCGCCACCAACATTATTGAAAGCTGTAGATGTAATTACATCAGCTAAAATAAATTTCGATGGAGCATTTGTTGTGTGATTTGCATCTTTATTAATGTTATCCATTACATCTTCCGAACAAGACGCTAACACAGCAGAAAGCATCGCTGCAGATAAGAGGCCTTTGGATATATTAAATTTAAATATTGATTTCATATTATTTCTTTCTTTAGAATTTAACAGTAAAACCTAAACCATAGCTGGAAGATCCCGGTAATGAAAAACGCTCAAATGCACCAGCCATATTATTATTACCTTGAGAAGCTTCTGGATCAAGTCCTTTAAGTTCAGACCACAACAAAAGATTTCTTGCAAAGAGATTCATAGTAACACCTAAATTCGGTTTAGCCCAAATAGGATAGCTCAATGAAATCTCACGCAACTTAAGGAAAGAGGTATTGAAAACCATTGATTCTGAAATGCCATTCAAATTAGAAAAATATGTTTCAGCATTACTACCACTAATCTTAATGTCATTTTTAGCATAAGTAGTTTTTCCCAAAGCATCTGTTCCTGTAACTTTCACAGCATCACCACCATCAAACAGGAATGATTCAGCTTTACGGAAATCTGCTGATTTTTTACTTACACCATAAAAATCAAGCATTCCGGCAGTACCACCATACATTTGACCACCTTGTTTCCAATCCAACACTGCTGACAAACGGAATTTGTGAAATTCTAATGTAGTATTAAATCCAACACGGAAGTCAGGAGCAACAGTTCCAAGAACCTTTTCCTCACCAGCCATTGGCATACCATCTTCATCAACAACAATTTTACCTTCATCATTACGTAAGTAACCAACACCATATATTACAGGGAACTTATCACCAATACCTGCACGTATTTGTGGTTCAACAAAACCTCCAAGGAAAATGCTGTTTACACCTTCAGCCAATTCGTCAACATAGTTGTCAATTTTAGCAAAGTTAACACCAATGTTCCATTTCAAGTTTCTTGTATCAATAGCTTTAACATCAAGAGTTACTTCGTGTGAATTAGTGTGAATAGAACCACCATTTGTAACAAATGCACTATAACCTGTTGAAGTAGCCAAAGGCACATCAAAAATCTGGTCTTTAACATTTTGGCGAGAATATGTATAACTCAAAGATAATAATCCATTAAAGAATGTCAAGTCAGCACCAAGTTCATATGATTTAGTGTTCTGAGGTTTCAAAGCAGGATCATATACAGTAGAATTTGGAGTATATGCCACAACACTACCAATTGGATAAGTAATTGGAGTTCCAGAAGAGAAACCACCACCATAAGTAGGAGTAGTATAATAAGAATCATAATATGTTCCAGCCTGACCAACTTCAGCATAAGAAGCGCGCAACTTACCCCATGTTAAAATATCATTCTTCAGAGATTCTAGTTCTGTGAAGATAAAGCCGAGTGATACTGTTGGATAGAAGAATGAACGATTGTTACGAGGCATTGAAGATACAATATCGTTACGACCTGTAGCACTGAAATACAACATATTCTTATATGTAAGAGATAAGTTAGCAAATGTACCTACTGTACGAGACTTTCTATATGATTCAGAAGCCTGATAAACAGAAGCATTGCTAATATGGTTCCAACCACCATAATTAAAATCAGATCCGTATGATTCGTAATACTTCTTAGTTTTATGAACAAATTCGTTACCAACTAAAGCATTCAAATTTAATTCTTCATTAATATTCCAATCAAAGTTTGCAGTTAGCAAAGAGTTTGTTTCATTGATAGTATAGCCATAATGATCAATTGACCCCTTACCATTAGCATGTCCATAACCCCACAAATCAGTATAATTAGTTGTATACGCATCTGTTCCTAATTGGTATTTTAAATCTAATTTTTTATCGTCAGATCCAAGCTTAGTAGTGTATTTTGCATAAACATTACCAAAGAAGCGTTGTGAGCGTTCTGTAAACTTATTGTTATTGATAGCCCAATATGCATTATCAAATCCACCTGTTCCACGATAATTATTCTGAGTATAAGGATCACCCTCTGCATAATATGGTATTCCAGCTAAATCATAGCTTGCTGGTGCAGGAAAAACTGTTGCAACAATACCATTATTAGCTCCAGATTGCTTTGTAATTTTTGATGTTACAAAATTACCATTAAAACCAGTCATCCAGTTTTCATGAAGTTTAGCTTCAGCAGACATTTTTGCATTATAACGATCTAAACCTGTAGAAGGTACAATACCACTTGTAGTCGTATTACCTAAAGAGAATGAATAGTTGCCTTTATCAAATCCCTGTGCAATATTAATATTATTACTCCAAGTAGAACCTGTTTCAAAAAAGTCACCTACATTATCATAAACCTTAGGAGCAACCCATGGGTTTAAACCAGCCTTGGCACGTTGAGGTACATAATACTGACCTTGATGTTTTCCATCAGCCTGCGTAAATTCATTATCTGTATTTCCTCCGTAATTAGCATCATTTGCTAACTCTGAAATTTTGCAGCCCCAAGACTTAGAATTTGAAGGATCATATGCTCCGCCTGTTCCCTGAGCAAATTCCTTTTGCAAATCGGGAGTTACAGAAAGAACATCGAAAGAAAGGTTAGTGTTGAATGTAATTTCAGGTTTACCTTTTCTTGCGCCTTTACCACTCTTTGTTGTAATAATAACAACACCATTAGAAGCACGCATACCATATAAAGCAGAAGCAGCCTGACCTTTAAGGATATTAACACTTTCAATATCATTAGGATCAATATCCACCGAACGGTTAGCAAAGTCAGCACCTGTTACAGAGTTACCAGTATCAATATCAGAAGTAGAAGCGATAGGCATTCCATCAACAACGTACAATGGAGTATTATCTCCAGTGAATGAACGTGATCCACGGATAGTCATTTTAGCAGAAGCACCTGGCATACCTGATGAAGGAGCAATTTCAACACCTGAAACTTTACCTTGCAATGCAGAAGTAACACTAGTACTTGCAGCCTGAGTTAACTGATCAGCCTTTACATCCTGAGCAGCATATCCCAATGCTTTTTTCTCACGGGTAATACCCATAGCAGTAACAACAACCTCTTCCATAACCTTTGCATCAGATACAAGAGCAATTCTAAGATTTGGCTTTATAGCTACTTCACTTTTCTTCATACCTATATAAGATACGACTAACACCTTTGCAGAACTTGGAATGTTCGACAAAGTAAACTTACCATCCATATCAGTAGAGGTACCTATAGTTGTACCTTTAACCAACACTGATGCGCCTATTACAGGCAACCCGTCTTCTTCAGAAACAACAAGACCTGTTACTTTCTGATTTTGGGCAGTTACCAGACCTATGCCAACAAAAAGGCATGTCAATAACAGCATTAATTTTCTTTTCATAAATTCTCTCTTAAAGTTTAACTTTACATTATTTTGTTTCTTTAATCTAACAATTTGCAAAGATATCAATAAATCTAAAAATAGCAACCATTTTATTTAAAAAACCTTGCAATTATTACAAATTGTTATTTAAAAGCACCAATTAATGCTAATCAACATCTAAAACACTCTTAATTTTCCTAAAATACATATATCATCATAGCAATATGGATAAACAAAATGTGATTCAATTGACTAGTTTTTATATTTATCGATAAAATATTCCATAAAAATCCATCTTTTTGACAACTTAACTAAATAATAATCAAGAATGATTAATCAAAAATACAAACAATAACATAAAGGTCTTAATGTGTTATAAATTTTAATAAAACAGCATTTATAAATAACATTTTAAAAGAAAAGACTAGATATAGATTAACATTTTTCCCATTATTAAATGAATGCTAATGAATTTAGTACTTGTGGATAGTGACTATAAAAGCAATTCAAACCCTCCATTGGCCAGATTAAATTAATACATCTTTCATCTCTGCGATACTTTGTATCAGTTTAAACAACTTCCATTTTTAATCAACAAGTGCTGATTATAAAGAACATCTGTTTTCTATTAACCATTTACATCATTAAATAAATCATTCCTTTATAAATAAAATCCATTGACGAATAACTGAAATTTATTCATCAATGGTTATAAAATTCACGCCGTACTTTTATAAAACTCATGCCGGAGCATACTTTAAGTCTAACTGAAATTTCTTTTTTAGAAATCATCCATCACCCCTCACCTTTCACATACAACCAATTGATTAACTGGCACATAAAGAGCATCATCTTTAGTTTAATCCCTCACTTCACCCTAACTTTACCCTCACTTTTAGCTCATCTCTCACCATTTCGAATCATTTTTTGCTATTTTTTGTTTCCCAGACAACTAACAAATCATGAACATAGAATGCTTCTCTAAAAAAAATCATTCAAAAATAGCTGATAGGCATCGAAAAAGTGAGGGTAGCCCAATTTTGTGATAGCTTTGTGATGGTTCAAAATGCTACCATCACCATATATTACACTGATTTACAATGGAGTGAACAATACTAGTGAGGGAGTGATGGATGATTTATATTAGCTTAACAAAACAGGTAACAGTAACAACTCAATTATTATAAATGAACATATTGCATAGTAAGTGCCAGTATATAATTCAGCTTACAAAGTCTATTCGTGGATAACACATAGTAAAAACTAGACACTTACAGTATACATTTAATCAATATAATAGCAAAATTAATTCAATATATATTTAAAATAAAACATAATTAATAAGTAATACTATATACATTATAAGACAATATAACATAATTCAATACTAAACATATATATACTATTATCTCAAATATTTTAAATAAAAAAATAGTAAATTAAGTACATATTTTGATTATATATTTTAAATTTGCAATAACATTCAATTATTTTAATATGAAACATCTAAAGTTTACAATTTTTCTTTGTGCATTCATAATCTCTATGCCTTCATATTCACAGGGATTAAGTGCCTTTAAGTTAAAAAACGGTCTCTCCGTATACATATGGGAAGATAGTACAAAGTCCGACGTATATGGCCTAGTAGGAGTAAGAGCTGGTTCCATTAACGACCCAGAACAATACACAGGTCTAGCTCATTACCTGGAGCATTTATTATTTAAGGGAACTGATAAGATAGGTGCTTTAAATTGGGTGGAAGAAGAACCTCTCTACAAAAAGATTGTGCAAAAATACGATGAGATGGCTGAGACAAATGATCCTGCAAAAAAGGATGCAATCAATAAAGAGATCAATGATCTTACGGTTCAAGCCGGAAAAATCAGTGTATCCAGTGAGTTCTCAAACCTAATAGAAAGCATAGGCGGAAAAGGACTGAATGCCGGAACTAGTTACGATTTAACAATGTACTACAACTCATTCCCCGCATTTCAATTAAACAAGTGGCTAGAAATCTCTTCTCAACGTTTTATTCACCCGGTGTTTCGTACTTTTCAAACAGAGTTAGAAACTGTTTACGAAGAATATAATCGTTCAAAAGATAACCCTGGAAATGCTATAAACAGTTTCATTCTGGAAAAATCATTTGAAGGGCATCCATATTCACGTCCTATAATAGGCTTAGGAGAGCATTTAAAAAACCCAAGAATAAGCAAACTTATTGATTTTTACAATAACTGGTACGCTCCAGAAAACATGGTACTTATTATAGTAGGAAACGTTAATGCAAAACAAATCAGTGCCCGTATTGCTGCCACATTCGGCCAATTAGAGAAAAAGACTATTCCAGAGCGTAAAACTTACCCAGACCTTAACATTAGTGGTCGTAAGCAATCTATAGCAAAAGTAGGACATAACCCTAGCGTGCACCTTGTATATCAAGGAGTAAAAAGTGGAGACCCCGATGAAATTCCATTGGAAATAACAATGGAGTTACTTCAAAATTCAGGTTTAACCGGAACACTTGATAAATTAAAAATTGACGGAGATATTGGAGGCTGCTCGGCATCATTAGTTTCATTACGAGAACAAGGACGTTGCCTTATTACTGCTATTCCATTATATGATGAAAATCAAAAACTTTTTGAGTCAAACAAAGGAACTGAGAAAAAAATAATTAAAGCTATACAAAAAGTTGCAAACGGAGATATTGAAGACTGGGTTATTAATGCAGTTAAAGCAAATATGTGCCGTGACTTTGACTTGAGAATGGAGAATAACTCAAGTAAAGCCGATATTTTGCTGAATGCATTTATTAATGAACAAGATTTAGGAGATGCTTTGGGATACAAAGACAAAGTAATGGCTGTTACCATTGACGATATAAAGAAAGTAGCAAAAAAGTACTTATCCGAAAATTACCTTGCACTATATGTTGAAAAAGGCAAACCGAGTAAAGAAGGCAAAATAGAAAAGCCTAAATATAAACCAGTAGAAGCACCAGTAGGACAATCATCTCTATATGCATCGCAATTCAAACGCTTACCAATAGGACAAGTTGAAGAAAAATTTATGAATTTTGATGATGTTCAAATAAAGAAAATAAATGAACGTTCAAAACTATATTATACAAAAAACACAGAAAATAATGTATTTAGTCTTCAAATTCGTTATGGAGCAGGAACAGAAGTTTTCCCAAAATTAGGTTACGCTGCTTCTTTAATGAATAATGCTGGAATTATGGGCTCGTATGATGCGCAAGAACTTAAAAAAGAATTTAGTAAATTAAATGCTACTTGTGATGTGCAAGCTAATGATAGCTATTTAAATATAACATTAAGAGGGTACGATAATACTTTAGTTCAAGCATGTCAGTTACTATCCCGACAAATATTAATGCCAAAACTGGATGATAAGCAACTAAGTCAACTAAAAGGAAGTGCACTCGGAGGCCGATCTGTTCAAAAACAAAATAGTCAGATTCTTACTGCGGCTTTAAATGAGTACCTAAAATATCAAAATAAATCAGATTATATTAAAGACCTAACAGACAAAGAAGTATATGAACTTCAAATTGCAGAACTTACTGGCGATATAAACCGCGCATCTAATTATGAAGCAGAAATATATTACGTTGGCAATATGGACTTTGATCAAGTATATGATATATTAAGTAAGAATCTACCTTTAGTGGCTAACGAAAAGGAGAGCAAGTCACCTATAGTAAAAGACTTTGCAGCATATACTGAAAACACGGTTTACTTCCTGCCAAATACTGATGCTGAGCAAAGTCAGATAATGTTTTTTATGCCCGGAGAAAATTATGATAAAAAAGATGATGTATTACGAGATGCATTTAATCAGTATTTCTCTGGAGGGTTCAATGGACTTGTCTTAAATGAAATCAGAGAAAAACGTTCAATGGCATATACAGCAGGTGCTTATGTAGGAAGCACGGGATTGAAAGATAAGCCAACCTATTTTTCCGGAAGTATAGGTACCCAAAATGATAAAGCAATAGATGCACTTTCTGTTTTCATGGGTTTATTGAATGATATGCCTAAGAATCCTGAGCGTTTGGAAAATATCAAAAGCTACTTACGTCAGGAAGCATTAACAACTCATCCTGATTTCAGATACAAAGCAAGAGTATATGAGAGTTACAAAAAACTTGGATACGTAGAAGATCCTGCAAAAGAGAACTTATCTAAAATAGACGCTCTTACCTTTGATGATATTTATAACTTCTATCTAAAGAATATCAAAGGTCATTCTATAGGTATTGCCATTATGGGAAATCCGAAAAACATTAAAACAGATGATTTGAAAAAGTTTGGTAAAGTTATAAGACTAAGCGAGAATAAACTTTTTAATGATAAAGACGCCCTATTCTAAATCTACTATCCATAAAACTTTAAAATGCATAAAAAAAATCCGAGTCACCTATTAAATTGGTGGCTCGGATTTTTTTAAGTAAGTTCCCAAAACAAAAACTAGTTCTTATTTCTTGATAAATTTAAAACTATCCATACCATTCTTTGTTTTTATCAATGCAACATACAAACCTTTTGGTAATTTATTTACTGGGATGTATAATACCACATTATCACTCACATTTATTTGATTTATCATTCGTCCATCTATATTAAAGATAGATACTTGTTTTGCCTCAAATTCTAAAGGTATACTCACAGATAAAGTAGATTCATCTTCACTAAGAAAAACTTTTATCTGAGTATCAGAAGTTTTATAATTAATTGCAGTTGGATTATTTACAGACAATTCATTGATAGTATTATTACTACCTCGAATTCTTTTCCAAATTACTCCGTCATCACTATAAAATGGTTGGAGTTTATCTGTAGCCAAAAGGTTTGTCGTTATTTTGCATGGTAATACAGCACTAACTAGTCTTAAAAAAGAGAGAGAACTATCCATTTTGCCTCCGCCTACGATTTCTTTCAATTCATTAGATTCATTGACCAATCCTATACCAATCATTCCTGAAAACGCCTTTAAACAATAGTTATATGCAACAATAGATACATTAAAATCTTTATTAACTTCAACATTACTTTCATTCATAAACAGACCATTTACATCATTGTAAGAAGTGAGATATAGATTAGTCACATAATCTGAATTTTGTTCTGCTTTCTTTATTCCAACAACCATTTCCTGATCAATAGAAAATCCAGTTCCACTATTACCACCAGTTCCCTGCGTTTCAGGATCTAGTGAACTTAATAAAAAATATCCATTTGAAAGACCTCCCCAACCCCAGTTCACATGATAATATCCGTTAGAGTTATATCCATCAAAAATAAATTGATGTCCATCTCCACCTTCATTAGAACCACCGTACATTACAAGGCGTGAGTTATCTAATTCATTACGTATCATTTGGCTCCATTCATCATCTTTATAATATTCTCTAGGCAATAAACGCATACACTTATCGTAGCCAAAATATTCTATCATTCCTTTTACCGCATTATAAGTGTATGCTCCACTGCTGTTTGAGGAATAATCCATTTCAGAAGCTACACCACAGTGATACATCAAGGTTGATACCATCCAATCCTGATTATCATTCCACAAGTTAGTTACTCCATCCACCTTATATTCATCAAGCATATCATCCCATATATAATCCAACTCAAAATCAGCATATAATGCTTTGTTTAGAGTTTTAGATACATAGCTATGATTTCCTATTCCTTTTAGAGGCCAGCGATGATACTTCATAAGTATGCCCATTGCTGTTGCAACACATCCTGTTGGGCATCTTTTCAAACCACTGCTATTGTAAGGACATTTATTATTATAGGGTTTCATTTGATTCCAAAGTGCTGTTTGTAACAACACGCTACTATTTTCAGCAGTTAATACCTTCCCACTTTGCAAAGCAGTCCACTGTTCTCCTACAGTCTGCGACTGAATTTTTCCATTTTCAATTACCCAAGCTATCTGTTTTCTATATTCATTCAGCCAATAGCGAAAATTATCCGGAATACTATCCGAATCAAAGCTCCCTTTATCCGAGTAACCTAAAACGGGAAAAGCGCGATCATCTCCGGAAATAACAACAAATCCATTTGATGAAGTAATATTATAAACATAATAATACACATTACTTCCAGAGGCTGATTTAGTTTGCACATCTGAGCATATATATACTAATGATAAAGATGGCAAAGATCTTGTAAAAACAGTACAATGTTGGCTTACAAAGTTAGAAGCTACTTTGAAAGCCTCATCTTGTTTTACCTCTTTTGAAAAGACAGTAAAGCAAAAAAAGAACAAATAAAAGATCAGAAGGTTTACAAATCGTTTCATCTCAAAAAAATTAGAGGGTATATTAAAGTAAAAGAGTCCTTCATTGTTAAATAAAACGAAGGACTCTTTATCAAAAAAGATATTCTTTACTTAGATTTTAATTAGCAGGAATAGTAAGTTTTTCAGTAAATGTGCCAAAAGAACCCGCTGATACGTAATGCTTCAAAGCAACAGTGATAACATTATTAGCATAAGTACCAGTACCACTTACATATACTTGTCCATAACTAGAATGAGTCCATGCCTTTTGAGCTGCAACCGTAACTTTTCCGGTCTTATCAACATCAAATCGTATATCAAAGTTCTTTTCATAACAGTCCTTAACAATATAAAATGTTGTTTGATCAGCTTTAACCACATCCACACTCCAGGAGTCCTCCATCGCTTCTGATGCAAAAAGACCTTTTTGAGTCATCGGAGTCCAAGTAAGAGTACGTCCTATTGATACAGTAATTGAATCAATCCCAAAAGTAGATACTTTGCTTGCATCAGCAAGCTTCAAGCCCACTTTATAAGTTGGTCCATATTCCATTAAATCAAGATTTGCTTTAATCTTTGCATAAGCCATATTTTCTCCATCAGCAAAACTTACTGACATTGATTCTATAGATAATACCGAAGATTTTACTGGTTTTAAATCAACTGTTTCAGTTCCTTTTGTATTTTCTCTGTAAATTGGTATAAGCACCTCATTTTCGTTTCCATTTAACGAATAATTTAATGCGTTCTGTCTAAAAGAGGTATAGTTACCAGTTTCTGATTCATAAGTTAAGCCTTCATTATCTTGATTACAAGATGTAAGCAAAAGCGGTAATGAAAGAGACACAACTCCTAATATATATAAATATTTTTTCATCTTTTTATCGCTATTTAATTCTTAAATTGGGTTTTGATCTTTAGTTGCATCCAAATTTACATTACCATCAAATTCTGTTTGAGGGATAGTCAAAATAAACGCTTTCCAATCTGGTTTAGCAGTATCGGTACCAACGAGCTTAACCGTATGATTTGTACCCGTATAGCCTCTATTAAAGCCTGTTTTTAAACGTAATATATCAAAGATACGACCATATTCTCCCCATAATTCAATACGACGTTGAAGTATTATTTCATCAAGTAATGTAGTAATTACAGGAGCTGTACCTGTTCCATTTTCATCAAGAGTTAATGTAGCTGCATCGCTTACAGCTGCCAATCGGGTTGCATATTTCGTATCACGAATTTCACCAAAGGTTTTCATTAAATTTCTAGCTACATCAGGATGCCCATTTCTAGCTTCGGCCTCAGCTTCAATTAGCAACATTTCTTCGGCACGCATATAGATGTAATCACCTGTATATGTTTTAAGATCAGAGAACAAAAACTTTTTCTGACAATAGCTAAAATTAGGTCCTGTTGCTTCATTAGTTGTCAGTTTACCATTCCACCAACTGTCATGACGGAAGTCTGTAACTGGTATTTGTTTATATAACCAGGCACTAATACATTTACGAGATTTCGCTCCATACATACTACCTGTTGTGGGGTCCATGTGTGAAAAGAATGAAGCATAAGCCGTAGATTGATCTGCAATTATCTTAGCGCCCCATAGTACAGAAGAAATTTCGGTACTATTCATACCTTTACTCAAGTCACCTGCAGATGCTAAAGTAAGATTTGGTTTCGTCAACGCAAGTTTAGCCGCTTCGGCAGCATCGGCCCATTTATTTTGAACCAAAGCAACTTTAGCTTTTATGCCGTATGATACATACAAATCAATATTAGAAATAGCCTTTTGCGAAACGCCTCCTTTTTCAGCCTCTTTAAACAATTCAATAGCTTTATTTATATCTGAATTAATCTGGGTATAAACATCTTCAACGGTACCTCTACCCTTTCCTTCAGTAGTGGCTTCTGTTGGTTCTGTATATAAAGGAACTCCCGGAGATTGTTCATGTCCTACATAAGTCTGCTGAAATAATTGGATCAAATTGAAATAACAAAATGCACGCATTGCATAAGCTTGTGCAAACAAATTTGCTTTTTGTTCCGCAAGACCAGATAATGTAGATTCTTTAGCAAGAATGTAATTTACATTACTTATTAATGTATAGTAATAATTCCAAGTTGCATATGATCTCCAATTCTTACTAGTATAGCGGGTACGTGCACTATGATTATAATCATAATAAAACCAACCGCTGCCCATTTCATTTTGAACCATATCATCACCCATCAAGTCTGCAAATAATGCAGTTGACATATTCCCAAAGTTTTGATGCGTGTTGCCATCACTCCATCCAGATGTATAAGTTGCCCGATAAATCCCGTTCATTGCTACTTCACCACCCTGAACACTACTAAAAATTACATTTCCAGAAACAGAATCTGTAGGAGATGTTTCCAAATCATCGCTACTGCATGACGCGAAACCAGTAAGGAGTCCGAGAAACGCAAATGTATTTATTATTATTCTTTTTTTCATAATAATCAAAATTTAAAATTTAACATCAATGCCAATAGATATCGCTTTAGATGGTGTATACACATAATTAGTTGTACCAGACAATGAATATTGAGGATCCATACCATCAAGATGAGAAAAAACTGCAAGATTATCGGCTGTACCAAATATACGTATACTCTCAAAGCCAATCTTTTTCAACAAAGATTTTGGTAAAGTATATCCAACAGTGATATTCTTTATTGAAAAATACGAAGCGTCAAGCATATCTTTATTCGTAACATTAATATTATTATCCCAAGCTAATTTAGGGACGTCAGTAATATCACCAGGGTTTTGCCATCTACGTAACAAGTTCTTATGAAAAGTTGTTCCTTTATATAGAATACCTTTTCCCATAAGGACATTGTAATTTGAATCATAGATTTTACCTCCGATTGAATAAGTGGTAAGAAGAGAGAGATCAAAACCTTTATATTTAAATTCATTATTAAAGCTACCATAAAGATCTGGTATACGATTACCTGCAATCTCACGGTTACTTAGCGCCAATGAGTAGTTTGAAGACTTATATTCTTTAGTAACATTGCCATCAGCATCTTTTTCCTTAATTAAATACAGCTGATTACCAGTAAGAGGGTCAACACCAGCAGAAGTAGGCAGATAGAAAGAATTTATAGCCTCACCTTCTTTCAAAATAATATTTCCACTAATTATTTCTGGTTTATCAGCAAGTTTAATGATCTTATTTTTCACATGGCTGCCCATTGCTGTAAAACTCCATTTAAGCGGAGTATTTTTTAAGACATCAACTTTTACAGAAAGTTCAACACCCGTATTTCTCACTTTACCAATATTATTCCAGTAGCTATCAAATCCTGTTGAAGTAGCTTTAGGCATCTTCATTAATAAATCTTTGGTATTCTTATTAAAATATTCAAAAGTTAAGTATAAACGATCAAAAAGTGTGGCTTCGACTCCAATATTTAAATTGGCATTCTTTTCCCATTTCAATTTTTTGTTTTCTAAAGAAGAAATCATCGCGCCACTAGCACTAGCATTAGGATAGCCAAGGCTATATAAGCTCTGATATGGATAATAACTTGACAGAGCATCATTACCTTGAATACCATAACTAGCTTTCAAAGTTAAATTATTAATCCAGTTTACATCAGAAAGAAAACTCTCTCGGCTGATTCTCCATGAGCCACCAACAGACCAGAAAGTACCCCAACGCTGATCTTCATAAAAGCGAGAAGAACCGTCAGTACGAAAACTTCCACTTAAATAATATTTTTCTTTATAATTATAATTCAAACGACTCAAATAAGAATCTATTGAATAATTATCTTCATAAGAAGTACCATCTGTCAATGTACTTGCAGCTGCCAATTCATAAAGGCCACCAAATGGGAAACCTGTTTTTTGAGCTGATAAGTAATTTGTTTTAAGTGCATAATATTCATGACCAATTAATATATCGAAGGAATGATCATTAAATGTACGGTTATAAGTAAGTAATTGATTGAAAGTATAGCTTAACATTCTGGAAGATTCTTTTGTTAATCGACCACTAACTCCCACAGCATTACCATTATATGGATTTGCATACTCTGCCCCTCTAGCTGAATAGTAATCAAGCCCAAAATTAGTTGTGAAATTAAATCCTTTCAAGAAACCATATTTATCATCATCTGCATGTAATGTTATATAAGTTCTTGCACTCATATTATCAACCAAGGTTTCTGCCTTATCATCATACAATGTTGCAATTGGGTTCCAATTACTCTGATTAACACGATTTGATCCATAATCAAATTGCTTATTTCCATCTGAATTCAAAGCTAAGCCACCATCAGCACTATGCATATATACTGGATAAATTGGAGCCATGAACTGAGCAGAATACCAAACATTACTATTTTGTGTTGTGCCCGCACCAGCTGCATAATTTGATTTATACTGAGCAAATGAAGAGCTTAACCCAGATTTTAACCAATCTTTTGCTTCTGAGTCTACATTCAATCTTCCTGAATAACGTTCAAAGCTTGTTGTTTTCAACAGTCCTCCTTCATTCAAATAGCCCATTGAAGCTAGATATTTTGTTTTCTTGCTGCCGCCTGTAAATGCCAATTGGTATTCTTGTCTTAAAGGACTATCTGCTTGCAATTCATCCATCCAGTTTTCATGATATTTCAAATTTGCACTAGAGTTCAATTTACCTGTACTAGGATCTATTAATTGCGCGATAGGTGAATCATAAGGATTATATTCCTCATTAACGCCAAGAATACCTTCACCACCTGCCATTTTAGCCAAAGCTTGCGTTCCTGCAACAGAAGGAGCAACACCATTGGTATTAATCAGTTCATTTTTATATGCTTCAAATGCCAACTCTAAATATTCCTTCTCGTTTACTGTATTATATCTTTTCAGCGAACGGGAAGTAACACCCCAATTGGCTTTCAAATTCACATCGATTTTATCTCCTTCATTTTTCCCTCTTTTTGTGGTAATCATCACTACGCCATTAGCTCCACGAGCGCCATAAAGTGCACCAGCAGAAGCATCTTTCAACACAGTCATAGACTCTATATCATTAGGATTTATAGAGCTAATATTACCATCAAAAGGAATACCATCTACAACATAAAGAGGATTATTTGAAGCATTAATAGATCCAAATCCACGAATTACAACAGAAGCACCAGATCCAGGTTGTCCAGATCCTGCAGTACTTTGTACACCAGCAACAACTCCATCTAAGGCTTTAGATACGTTGGCCACCACTCGCTTTTCAATTTGATCGTTCTTAATAACCTGAGCCGAACCTGTAAAAGAAGATTTTTTCGCAGTTCCATATGCAACAACAACAACTTCATCTGTTACTTGAGCATTTGATTTTAGTACAATCTTCACATTTTGTTTAATTGCAACTTCTTGAGTAACCATTCCTATATAAGAAATGACTAAGGTTTTAGCAGAGCTGGGGATATTCGATATAGAAAATCTTCCATCTATATCAGATATAGCACCAACAGATGTACCTTTAACTGAAACAGATGCTCCAATAATCGGTTGCCCATCTTCTTCCGAAACAACTATACCCGTAACTCTCTGATTCTGGGCAGTTACCAGACCTATACTTATAAAAATATAAGTCAACAACAACATTAATTTTTTCTTCATAAAATTCTTCTTAATGTTTGATTCAATATTAATATATTTTCACTTTAAAAGTTTACAAATATATTAATAATATATAAACAAACAAGCTATAATTATAAAAAAAGTTTAAATATTTACATTTTAATACTATTACTGATAATAAAAGGCCATTAAAAGATATTAAATCAGCTAATATTTGCAAAACAAGACCACAAGTCTTACTTTTTGAAAGTTATAAAAATAGAATAATTATTATTATAAGGATATTATAAAATTAATATGCACCTAAGTATGGCTTTTTACAAATAAAAGAAGTATAATCAATTCAAAAAAAGATTGCATAAAAAAAAATATGCATAAAAAAAATCCTTCTTTTAAAAAGAAGGATAGTAACAAGTATAAATAATAAATTTGTGATTATATGAATAGAGGAATCTCAGACAGTGAATTTATCAAATAGGTGGGCTGAAAAGGATATTCATCTTTATGAATATTATTATAAAACATCTGATGCATACCAATCCCTTTTGCACCAACAATATCAGCATCCCAGCTATCTCCTATCATCAGTGATTCCTCGAGTTGAGATTGGGTGGAAGACAATGCAAAATTAAAAATCTCGGGATACGGTTTATGAACATGAATGTCTTCTGAAAGGATGACTTTCTCAAAATAATGAAAAATACCGGATGATCGCATCTTCTGAAACTGAAGCTCACGAAATCCATTTGAAAGAATAAAGAGACGATACCTGGACGACAAATAGTCAAGAGTTTCTTTTGCATAAGGAACCAGCCCGCTCTTAGTAGGTATTACAGAAAAGAAATCGTCAGAATACTTTTTAGCAAGTTTTTCATCGGGTACACCAACTGCTTCGAGGGGAAAAAGGAAACGCTGACGGTTTAACTCCTCCTTACTTATTTTACCATCACCATACTCAATCCAGAGTTCACTGTTCCTTTTTTGGTATAGTTCATAAAAATGATCGAAAGAATCAAAATAACGTTCAAATCCATACTTATCATACATCTCTTGAAAAGTATCGTTGGCATTGGCCTTAAAATTCCAAAGTGTATCGTCTAAATCAATAAATATACTTTTATACATAAAATAATGGGTGATTCAAAAAAAGGGGATTGTGCAATAACACAGTCCCCTAAATATTCTGTTTAAACTGAAGATATTACTTTACCTGAATTACCAGATACTTAGATACACTCCAGAATTCTTTTGGATTAGTAATTTGCAAAGTCAACTGTCCTTTTTCATCTTTTACTAATGAATAAGAGTTTGCTGGGTGATTAGTCAGAAGGTCTGCACGTTTTGAATAAAGCTTAATTTCTTTTGTAGTACGGATGTCTATTTCAGTAAAGTAGTCTTTATTAAAATCAGCAGTTTTAAGAACTTCGCCACTCTTAAGAATCTTCTGAGCTTTTAATTCTGATTTAGTACCAAATACAAACCAAGCTGTATTGATTGTTTTATCTTGTTCAGAAAGAGTCTTGGTCTTAGCTGTAGTTTCTTCAGTAAGAGTCTGAACGTTAGCGCTCAATCCGGTAACAGCTTCATCCAGTTCCTGAATACGAATGTTTTTAGCTGCAAGTTCTGTTTGCAGTTCTTCAATTTGCTTTGTTTTTTGTTCTAATTCTGCTGTCAATCCTTCAACTGCTTTCTTCAACTGAGCAGAGCTATATTTACTGTTCTTTAGTTGAGATTGAAGTTTTGCGATCTGAGCTCTGCTAGCTTCCATTGTCTTTGATATAAACTGAATATCAGAAGCAATTTGTTCTTTTGCAGAAGCAGGATTTTCCGAGAGTTTTCCCTTTTGTAAGTCTACGCGGTTTTCAGCTGCATTAATCTGACGAAAGCCTTCCTGAATTTCATTAAAAGTTCCCATCATCTCATCCAACTCATTATTACGCTGAGTCAATTGCATTAAAAGAGAATCATTTTCAGACTTAAGCTTGTCATTTTCTACATTTTTTTTGCCATCACAAGAAGCCAACATGGCTACGCATAAAGATAAAAATAATAGTTTTTTCATACGTCTTTTGTTTTTTAGTGAAGCTATTTTATTTAAATTTCTAATCGTCAAGACCTGCTAGCACAATAACTATTTCGCCACGAGGGTCAACGTTTGTAAAGTGTTCAATTAATTCGGCCAATGTTCCACGAACTGTTTCTTCATGTAATTTAGATATTTCTCTCGAAACAGAAGCTTTTCTCTCTATTCCAAAATATTCTCCAAACTGCGTTAGTGTTTTGAGCAGGCGATGTGGCGATTCATAAAAAATCATTGTACGAGTTTCACTCTGCAAAGACTTTAATCTGGTCATTCGCCCTTTCTTCTGAGGAAGAAATCCTTCAAAGCAAAAACGCTCATTGGGAAGTCCTGAAGAAACAACTGCCGGAACAAAAGCTGTTGCTCCGGGAAGACATTGAACTTCTATATCATTTTTAATACATTCCCTGACTACTAAAAAGCCAGGATCGGATATACCTGGAGTTCCTGCATCGGAAATCAACGCAACAGTTTCTCCACCCTTTATTCTATTAACAACGCTTTCCACCATTTTATGTTCATTAAACTTATGGTGAGACTGCATGGCGTTCTTTATTTCAAAGTGTTTAAGTAATATACCTGAGGTACGTGTATCCTCGGCTAAAATCAGATCTGCTTCTTTCAAGACTTTAATCGCTCTGAAAGTCATATCCTCTAAATTACCGACTGGTGTTGGTACAACATACAATTTTGCCATGTTCAAATATATATGATTACATTTTTCACTCCTCAATTAATAACAAGAGAAGTCAATCTTAATTTTATCATTTGCATATCAGCACAAATGTTCGATTGTCTCGCAAATGTAGAAAAAATAATATGCAAAACACAAAAAATGTATTATTTTTGTAGACAATTAGTAAACTAACACTAAAATTTTAATAAGTCAAGGCAAAATGGTAATATTTTCCGAAGATCATATATTAGAAACACGAAAGAGAGGCCGGATTGAGGTTATTTGCGGTTCAATGTTCTCTGGCAAAACAGAAGAATTAATCCGCAGATTAAAAAGAGCCAAATTTGCCAGACAAAGAGTTGAGATTTACAAGCCAGCAATCGACATCCGATATTCTGAAGAAGATGTAGTTTCTCACGACAGTAATTCTATATCCTCCACTCCTATTGAATCTTCTGCCAGCATTTTACTTTTTTCTTCAGACATTGACGTAGTAGGTATTGATGAAGCACAATTCTTTGATAAAGGGCTTGCTGATGTTTGCAGTAAATTAGCGGATAGTGGCGTAAGAGTTATCATCGCAGGATTAGATATGGATTATAAAGGAGTACCATTTGGTCCGATGCCCGATTTGTGCGCCATTGCCGACGAAGTTACAAAAGTGCACGCTATCTGTGTAAAATGCGGCCAGCTTGCATACATATCACACCGTATCGTTAAAAACGACAAACGTGTTTTATTAGGGGAAAAAGATGAATATGAACCTCTTTGCAGGGAATGTTACAATAAAGCTCTGAAGGAAAGTACAGATTAGACCTTAAATTTAATAACTTAAGATATGCTTGAAAAGAAAATCACATTCGATAGTTTTATTCGTTTTATCTTTGGGGTAGCCATAGTTGTTGGAATCTTTTATTTGCTCGATAAATTGAGTGCAGTATTACTTCCTTTCTTTATAGCTTGGCTTATAGCGTACTTCATGTATCCGTTAGTGAGATTCTTTCAATACAAGTTAAAACTAAAATACAGGGTTTTAGCTATTATATGTGCCTTATTGACTGTAGCTTCCGTTATAACAGGCATCATTACTTTGCTTGTACCGCCAATGATAGAAGAATTCGGGAAAGCAAACAACCTGATTATGACTTACATATCCAATGAATCGAACATTAATGTCTTTCCGCAGAGAATCGCTGATTTTATAAATGAGAATCTTGATGTTAAGGAGCTTAATAAAATATTCAGTACGGAGAACATTACCAACCTTACAAAGAATGCACTTCCCAAACTTTGGAATTTATTATCTGAATCATTGGATATTCTGTTCAGCGTTATCGCTTCTTTTATTATTCTTCTATATACGGTCTTTATACTTCTTGATTATGAAGCAATAGCAGAAGGCTGGATAGAATTTATACCAAGCAGATACAGACGATTTGCATCCAGTGTAATTACTGACCTTAAAAATGGTATGAACCGTTACTTCAGAGGACAGGCTTTGGTTGCTATGTGTGTTATGATACTCTCCGGAATAGGATTTCTTATTATTGGGTATCCATTAGCATTGGGGCTTGCTCTTTTAATTGGCGTGTTATCTATGGTGCCTTACATGAAGGTTATTGCGCTGTTCCCGGCACTTATACTAGGATTACTGAAAGTAGCAGATACGGGAGAAAGTATCTGGGTTGTTTTAGGATCGGCATTATTAGTTTTTGCAATTGTGCAGGCTGTAGAAGATTCTTTTATCGTTCCTAAAGTTATGGGAAGAGTTACAGGACTTAATCCTGCTGTTATTTTACTCTCTCTTTCCATTTGGGGATCATTGCTGGGAATACTAGGTATGATCATTGCATTGCCAACAACATCTCTTATACTATCGTATTATAAAAGATTCGTAATACACCGTGAAAAAATTATCAACCCTGAAAGCTCTGATAATCAGAACAAAAAGGAAAACATCAAAAAATAACTAGAAAATTAATACACGAAAAGTTTGGAGCGTAAAGAAAAAGCCGTATCTTTGCACCCGCTAAAGAGAACTAAACGAAATGATTCGCTAGCTCAGCTGGTAGAGCACAACACTTTTAATGTTGGGGTCTTGGGTTCGAGCCCCAAGCGGATCACAAGAAAGAACGAAAGTTCATCTCGATGTAGGAAACTCCTTGAATCATTGATTCAGGGAGTTTTTATTTTATACCTACCCCCCTATCCTGCTTATACAACTATCTAACTTTTTAAAACAAAAGTTATCAATGAAATTTTAACAGGTTACACAAAATAAAAACCTTCTCAAGAAAATTAAAAATCCACAAATTGATCTAGCAATCTAGCACCACCCAAATAACAAACTAACTATAAACATATTACCACCGCTAGATCAAACCAAATTGATCTAGCAGTGATCTAGCGATCTAGCGCTTTGGCGGTTAAATCATATACAATCCAAACAACCTATCACAGAAAAACAATTGATAAACAGCACTTTAGACAACCAATATTAGGATCAACAATAAACGCAGTCAACCAGAATAAGGACGAGACAAACTGCTAGATTGCTAGATCAGCGCTAGATCAAATTATTTTGATCTAGCACTTCTATCGCACTTATAAACAACAACTTAAAAGCTTACTGCTAGATTGCTAGATCAATTTCGCAAAATTGAAATTTATGTAGTGGTTTTGCAGGTTATCAAATGCCACTTCGGTTTTCCGGAAAGATGCAGCGGGAGGTTACTTAAACTCCCGAATGGCTTTTTATATCTCAGGCGGGAGGTTGATGTAATGTTGTACAAAACAATTATATCTTCTGTACAAAAGAATTAATTGTTTTGTACAGAAGAATACATTCTTTTGTACAAGAACACACAAACATCCGGAATAGTTTTTAAAAAGACAAACCGGAGTTTTACCAAACTCCGGCGAGTCATATCTTAAAACAACATGTAAACTCGCACCCGTGATTCTATAAATACACCAACTATTCGGTAAATGCTTCTCCATGAAAAAACGGCAAAGGCGACGTTATTGCAAAACTCCGCAAGGCGTGTGATGAGTATGGGCTGAAACCAGGTCTTTATCTTTCTCCTTGGGATAATTAGTAATAGCGGTTTCAGAAGTGTTATTTTGCTTTCAATGTACAAGACTACACCTACATTAGGGCTCCCATATTACACTAAGAAACCTCTTTTAATTATATAAGTTTGGCTAATTGAAAGGAATGTTGTAGTTTTGAACCCGAAATGCCAAGCAGACAAAATTATTTTTTAGTAGTTTAGAAAGCAACCCATAGTCAAAGGCATAAACCCTTCAAGCAAGAATTCCAAACGGATTGCTCGGTGGAAGAGACAACAGAGGCTGTCTCTTTTTTTTAATCCGCATTTTAATTTTAATATATAAATTCAATCAAAAACAGATGAACGAAATTCCAAATTGTCCGAACTGCCAGGGTGAAAACACCTACTTTGACGGTTCCCTTTACGTATGTCCCGACTGTTCCCACGAGTTCAACGCAGAAAGCGCTGCGACGGAAACAACTCCCGATGTACCCCGCGACAGCAATGGGGCCGAACTGATGGATGGCGATTCTGTAACTGTAATCAAGGATCTTAAAGTAAAAGGATCATCAATGGTCATTAAAAGAGGGACAAAAGTTAAAAGCATTCGCCTGACAGAAATCCCTGAAGAAGTTGACTGTAAAATAGATGGAAGCAGTATTGTACTAAAGACTTGCTTCCTGAAAAAATAAGCGACAACTTACAAAAGTATCAAACGACTATCAAGACGCAAGTATCTGATAGTCGTTTTTCTTTATTACCTTTGTGCACTTAGGTATTTAACTAAAGATTTATGGCAAACCTGATTTTTGAGAACAAAGAGTTCAAAGGTATTAACGGCCTGAATGAACAGCTGGCAATAGGAGAATATTCAGATTGCAACTTTATTAATTGCATTTTCGCCAATGCCGATTTATCAAATATTGCTTTTATTGATTGTCAGTTCAGTAATTGCGATCTCAGTATGGCAACCATCAGAAACACGATATTCAGAGATGTAAAGTTTTTAAATAGTAAGCTGGTTGGATTAAACTTTGAAGAGTGCAACAACTTTCTGATCTCCTTTTCTTTTGAAGAATGCATCCTTCATTTAGCCTCTTTTTACAAACTAAAGTTGAAAGCTACAAATTTTATAAATTGCGATTTACAGGAGGTAGATTTTACCGAGACTGAGCTGAGCAATTCTATTTTCAAGAACTGCAACCTCAGCAGAACAATCTTTTCCAGAACTAATCTTGAAAGGGCCGACTTCCGCACATCTTATAATTATTCCATTGACCCTGAAATAAACCGAATACGAAAAGCAAAGTTCTCCAGAATGGAAGTTATCGGATTACTTGATAAGTATAATCTGGATATAGAGTAAAGCGATAAATAACTAAACTACGTTTTACACTCTTGTACAAAAGAAATATTTGTTTTATACAAGATAACACAAACATTATACCAGAGAAATAAAAAAGGCTCAGCAGATATTTGTATATTATATCTTCATAAAATTTAGGTGCTAGACTGCTAGATTGCCGCTAGACTTTTCCGAAGAAGTCTAGCGCCTATATTCGATTGATTCACAATATATTAAATAAACACTGCTAGACTGCAAGACTTTTTTTTGCGAAAATTAAATTTTATGAGTAGAGGTTGAATTCTAATTATTAATGAAGTTGATATTCATATAGCTAAATTTATACATAAAGAGACCTAGACATTATATATAAATATGAAAGCCGACAATTCTTTATTTGCCGGCTTTCATTTATATAATAAAGGAAATCTATTTCTGACGGAAGTCAAACATCAGATTGATTCTTACACCTTCATCACCTTTTTTAATCCGGATATTACCCGGCTGACTCTGCGGTCCTTGCTGTTTGATTGGTTTAAAAGAACAGATAGCAGGAATATCTAGCAAGAAAGATATATCTCCTTGTGGAAACTCTGGCATTGTTGGTTTACCATCGGCACGCCCTTTTGGTTCTTCGGGAGTAAATACCCGGAAATAGATTCCATCATTATGTGCATAGACTGTAAACGGTGTTGTTTTACTCTCCAGTGTAGCCCAATAGAGATTTGCATGATAACCTTTAAACTCGGGATATATAAGATTCTCGAAACTTTCGCCGGTAATGGTATTATTGTAATCTTTGTGCCATACACCGTAGTTGGTTCCTGGCAAACGGTTTTTCCATACACGGTAAGGACCTTTGCCAAACCATTTCATACCCGAGCAGTTTGCTTCGGGATAAGAGAATGTAAGCCCCAGGTTGTAAACCTCGTCATCGGTAAAGGCATCATCGAAACCGCCACCACCTGAAGCACGGTTCAAAAGAACAGCATCCATGTAAAGTAAGCCATCATTTGTTAATGTCCATACAATAGAATCGGCAGCACCGAGATATTTTGCACAGTAAACTGCTGCATTGCAATTATAAGTAGCACCTGCCGTCAGTCTCTCTCTTTTGTCGGCATCTTTAATTGTTACAGTGTTTATATAACTCTTTGCTGCATCATATTTCATCTTCATACCAACAGGAACAGGACCGTTATTAAACGGTATCTCCTTCTCTTCTGAAAGAATTTTCTTTATCATACCATTTTCTGCATTAAAAGTAACAGTCATATTCCCTCCTTTTAATACAATCTCAGAATCATTCTTTGTTGCATCAGCCATGTTGTTTTGCGCAGCACCTACGCTTCCGGCAACTACACCTTTGCTTATTGACTTATCAAAGTATTTTTCTACCAGATGAATTGGGTATGACCAATTACAAATGCTTTCGCCATTTTTATTGAATGCTTCAAGAGCTAATACATCTCCTTGCTGTAAAGCAGACGGAACATCAAAGTGCGCCTTACCTGTTTCACCCGGAGCAATAGATGGCAATTTAACATCTCCGGCAGCTATTTCCTTATTCTCGGTATTACCGCTTAAAGGAGCACCGCAAGAGAGTACTTTGTATTTCATAGTGCATTCACTTAAGTTGGTAAACAGATATTCGTTGGTTACAAAGAAATCACCAATGAAATTAGAAGTAACGTGCATTGGTTTAATCTGGATAGGCGACCAGCTTTCGCGCACTGCATAAAAGCTTCCCTCCTTTTCACGATGCGGACCTAAAAGTCCGTCGGGCGCATTAGAGTTATCAGAATCAAGGATTCCTTTCTTATCGGTACGAGCTATAGCCTCATCACAGAAAGCCCAGATAAATCCACCTGCAAAATACGGACTCGTCATCCAACGTTCCCAGAAATCTCTCAAGCCTGCACCTCCGCCCTGATCGTACATTGCATGCATAAACTCTGTTGGCATGAATACCTTATAACCATTAACGAAACGTCCTACCCCAGTAAGGTATGCAGGATAATGGTGGGTATCCAGTTCGTTGAAGTCAGCCCAGGGGTGCACCACATGTCGTTGTTGCAGATAATCATATTTAGCAAAAAGCTTATCGAGACTATTATTCCATCCACCTTCATTTCCATTGCTCCAGATCATAATACAAGGATGATTAACATCACGTTTAATCATCTCCTCAACCAATTTAGGACCAATATTGGAATCGTAGCTATTTTGCCATCCGGCCAATTCATCCATATATAGAATACCTATCGAGTCGCATACATCCAGAAAATGTTCATCGGGCGGATAATGAGAACGGATAGCATTCATATTCATCTCCTTAACCAGTTTGGCATCTTGAAGACTTAAAGCATGGCTGGTAGTGCGGCCACCTTCCGGCCAAAATGTATGACGGTTTACACCTTTTACAATAAGTCGGGTACCATTGAGATAAAGACCATCTTTTTCAAAGAACTCTAAAGTTCGGAAGGCTGTACGTATCTCTTTTGTTTGTACTATCTCATTATTTGCATCTTTAAGTACCAGTTTAACAACATAAAGATTTGGATGTTCCGGATCCCACGTTTTTGGCTTATCCCAGGAAGTTTTCCAAATCAGTCTTTCGTTGGATTTTACACTGGTAGATACAGTTGAGCCTGCATTACTGCTAAGAACTTTGCCATCCGCTAAAGATTTCACGGATGCAGACAAAGAATATCCTTTAACATCACCTGCAAAATCTACTCCAACAGTCATCTTACCATCTGCTTTGGCACTCACAACCACATAATCCATTGCATTTTGAGGAGTAGTCTCTAGCCATACTGGACGATAGATTCCGGAATATAACCACCAATCCGCCTTACGTTCGGCTGCATTAACAGATTTATTGGCCGATTCTTTGGCTACATGTACTTCCAACTCGTTAGTTTTCTTATAATCAACTAAATCGGTTATATCATAAGAAAAACGATAGAAGCCACCCTGATGCATCTCTCCGGCAGATTTGCCATTGATTGTTACTTTGGTATCAGTCATCACACCATCAAATACGATTTTAACTTTCTGACCTTTCCAGGCTGTCGGTACTTTAAAAGAGTAGCGGTAGGTTCCCTCTTCGTTGCTGGCTACGCCTCCTTTGGTTTTATAATAACGGCCATAAGTATAATCGCCGTATCCCTGAAGTTCCCAGTTACATGGCACCTGAATTTTTCCCCATTTTCCACTATGCTGACCTTTGGTACAGTAGAATTTCCAGGTTTTGGTATTTTCAAGACCTGTACCCGAAAGATAATAGCGTTCAGGATGCGGTTGTTGTGCCATTAATAACAAAGTGGCGGCCGTCATACACATTAGTGTATATAGTCTTCTCATCATATATAAATTAATTTAGTGATATTATTAACCGTTTTTTTATATAGTAAACACAATATCTGTGCAAGATTCTAAAAAAATCTTGGAATATGCAAAGACAAATACATTTTTTTAGCGGCGAATCGATAATCAGAAATTGCTATATAAATCAGATTAAAACGACAAAACAGACAGTTAAAAACACTTTCTCTGAATTTTAAAATATCTATTCTCAGCAATAGCAAAACCTAATCTACTTTAAGTTAATTTTATTCAATGATAACCTAAATTAAGCATGCGTCATTTCTTCTACATTAAGAATCAATTATTTTAAGGTACATCTACAACCCTTATTAAAAGGGTTATTCATACATTAAATCAATATTTCCACATAATGAATCAATATATAACACTGTTTTCTTGCAATAAAATATAAATTTGCAAACAATGTAAAAATGTTAAAAACAAAACCTTTGCACATAAATTTCTAACTATTAAAAATACAAATTATGATTCGAAAAATGCTTGCCAGGAAAGCACTTGCTACTCTATTTCTGAGTATGCTTTGCCTTACCTCATTTGCACAAGGTCATTTAGTCACAGGTGCAGTTACAGACACAAATGGTGAACTAATGATTGGAGTAAACGTATCAGTAATAGGTACAACAAACGGAACTATTACAGATATCAATGGTCAATATTCTATTTCGGCACCAGCCAATAGTAAACTCCAGTTCTCTTTTATAGGTTACAATACAAAAGTTGTTCCTGTAAACAATCAGAATAAAATTGATGTTAAGTTGGTGGAAGATGCCAAAACACTCGATGAAGTAGTTGTTATTGGTTACGGTACAGTTAAAAAACGCGATTTAACAGGTTCTGTTGCTTCTGTTAATAATGAAGCACTTATTGCCAATCCGGTTTCAAACGTTAGTCAGGCATTACAAGGCCGACTTCCGGGTGTATCTGTAACAGCTCAGGATGGACGTCCGGGTGCAGAAGTTTCAATCCGCGTTCGTGGTGGTGGTTCTATTACACAATCAAACGATCCGCTGTTCATTGTTGATGGATTCCCTGTAGGTTCTATTTCTGATATTCCATCAGATCAGATTGAAAGTATCGATGTCTTGAAAGACGCATCTTCTACTGCTATCTATGGTGCACGTGGTGCCAATGGTGTAATCCTTGTAACAACAAAGGGTGCCAAAGCTGAAAAAGTATCTGTATCATATAGCTCTTACATGCAGGTTAAAACGGTAGCTAAAACACTCGATGTGCTGGATGCACAGGATTATGTTCTTCATACATGGAGTTATGCTACAGCATTGGGTAGTGCTTATGGTAACTCAGTTGCACAATATTTTGGTGTAGGTAGCGCTAACGGTAACAATTATGCTAAATATGCAGGTGTAAAGAGTCATGATTACACTGATGATATTCTTCGTACTGCAATTGGACAAAATCATAACCTGAACATAGCAGGTGGTAACGAAAAAACTAAGATTGCCTTTGCAGCTAACTATCTGGATGATGCCGGTATTAAAATTAACTCTGGCTACAGTCGCTTTAACGGTTCATTGAAAGTTCAACAACAATTACTTCCTAACCTGAAAGTAGATTTCGATATCAGATATTCTGAAATTAAAACTGATGGTAAAGAAGATAGTGCTACAAACGGTAAAGGTTCATTGCTTTCAAATGCATACTCATTCCGCCCAATCGACGAACCTTTTGGAACTGGTAACTTTGCCGGATTTGGTAATGGTGACTCAAACGTAGACCAGACATATAATGTTGTTGATTTAGTAAATGATGTGATTCAAAAAAACACCAAGAATAATCTTCGTGGAATAGCATCTGTTTCATGGGATATAATTAAAGGACTTACTGCACGTACTGAATTAGGTTTAGGCCGTACCACAAGCGAAAACAAATATTACGAAAACGGTCTTACCAATAGCTACAAATATGCAAAACTGACTAAGGGAGACAGCTGGAACGTTCGTTCTGCTACAACATTGAATTATGAAGTTCAAGGATTAGGAAAGGATCACAACCTATCATTCCTTTTAGGTAATGAAATTTTAGCATCAAAATCTAATTCTTCACAGATTACCGGTGCCGGATATTCTGCCAGCTTTGATTTCAACCAAGCTTTTGGTAAGATAAACATGACAAATCCTGCTCTTGGAAAAGATTCTTACTCAAACACTATTGGAACTCCCAGCAAAACTCTTTCATTCTTTGGACGTGCTAACTATTCATTCAAAGGACGTTATCTGTTAACCGGTACATTACGTGCTGATGGTTCTTCTAAATTCTCTCCAAACAATCACTGGGGATATTTCCCAGCAGGTGCATTTGCATGGCGTATCTCTGATGAACCATTCCTTGAAAGTTCAAAAGGTTGGTTAGATAACCTTAAGCTTCGTTTATCTTATGGTACTTCCGGTGCCGACAACATTGACCCTAGTTTATGGAAAGAAACATGGACTACTTCAACCATTACTACTGATGGCAAAACATCTACTGTATATAAACCAGCTGGTATGCTTTCAAATCCTGACTTAAAATGGGAAACAACAGTTTCAAGAAATATCGGTGTTGATTTCGGTTTCTGGAATAACCGCCTTTATGGTTCTTTGGATGCTTATTGGAATTCTACTAAAGATTTGCTTATGGAAGTTCCAATTGATGAGACTACCGGATATTCTTATCAGTTCCAAAATATTGGAAAGACTTCAAACAAAGGGTTTGAACTTTCTCTTGGAGCTGATATTATCCGAAATAAAGATTTCACTTTGAATGTTAGTGCTACATACAACTTTAATAAAAACAATATTGAAGAGTTAAGAGATGATGTTACAGCAGAATATGGTTCTCAATGGGCTTCAACAGCAACACAACCTAATTATGACTATTTATTCAGAGTTGGATCATCAGTAGGATTAATTCGCGGATATAAATGCGACGGTTTCTATAAAGCCGATGACTTTGATTACAATAGTTCAACAGGCGTTTATACCTTAAAAAGTGGTGTTGCTGATCTTCCTACTATTACTGGTAATTATCCAACCCCTATTAAGAAAGCAACAGGACAAAACGCTTTCCCTGGTGCTATAAAACTTCATGATGCAGACGGTAACGGTGTTGTTGATACCAAAGATGTAACAGATCTTGGTGAAGTGACTCCACAACATACCGGAGGTTTCAACCTTAACATGAACTATAAGGGATTTGATTTAAGTGCAGGTTTTGCATGGGCCATTGGTGGCAAAGTTTACAATGCTAATGCAATGGCTAATATGTATGGAAACAAAGACGTTTCTATAGGTGCCAACCGTCTTGCATTTGTAAAAGACTGGTATAAAGTGTATGATATAAACACATCTGGTGATTTAGTTGCTGTTACTGATCCAACAGCTTTGAATACATTAAATGCTAATGCAAAATATGGATTGCCATATTATGAAAACGGTGTTGTTCTTTCAACATTTGTAGAAGATGCATCTTACCTGCGTATGAATACTTTAACTTTAGGATATACACTTCCTAAGAACTTAACAAAGAAAGCAAGTATTCAACGTCTACGTGTTTACGTAACAGGTGGTAACCTATTCACTATTACCGGATATTCTGGCTTAGATCCAGAAGTTAATACTTTCTCAAACAAATCAACCGCAGCGAACTCAGGTAAGTTCCCTACACTCGGATTAGATTGGGGTAGCTATCCTCGTGCCAGAACATTTACTGTTGGCCTTAACCTTGAATTCTAATATGGTACAATTTAAAAAGTAACAAAATGAAAAAGATATTATATACAATGTTTGGTGCTGGTATGCTTTTCCTTACCACATCATGTAATGACTTTCTGGAAACAACATCTCCATCTGACGCAGACGTTAATTTTGTATTTTCAGATCCATCAAGTACTCGTGCAGCTTTAAATAATGCATATGAGTTATGGAGAAGTAAAGCGTTTGTTCATGCTAATGGATTATTTTATGATTTATGTGTTGTAGGTTCTGACTCAGAACGTCACCCTGAAAAATATTCAGCTCAAACCCGTCATATTCCAGAAAATTTATATTCAAATGGAGATGCTGTATCAAGTTTCGACATCAGTTTCAGCGATGGAAGTACAGCATGGACAAATCTTTATTCAATAATAGCTACAACTAATACACTCATAAACTTGTTTGAAACATCTTCGTCTTTCAATACATACATGAGTGCAGGAAAACCAAGTGAATTATCTCAGCTTTATGGTGAAGCTGTAGCGTTACGTGCAACTTGTTATTTTGAATTATGTCGTTTCTTCGGAGATGTTCCTCATCAATTAGTTCCTGGTGTTCAGGCAGAAGGGCTAACTTCACGTGATGAAATATACGAATACCACATCAAAAAACTTATGCAAGTTGAACCGTTAATGTATCATGTAGGAGAAAATGCAAATGCAATAGTAACATACATGACTCGTACATACGTTCAGGGCTTAATTGGCCGTATGTGTCTATATGCAGGTGGATATGCAACCCGCAGAACAGACCTTGGAGCTGATTTTTATAAAAATATTGATGGCAAAACTATTTCATTTACAAAGATTGGCTCTGAAAAGAACGGGGCCGTTTATAACAGACGAACAGACTATCTTGATTTCTACAAAATTGCAAAAACTTATTTGGAAGCTTGTGTTGCTAATCACGGTTCAGTTAAATTAATCACAAAAGACAGCAGATCCAACAGTAAAGCCGGACAAGTATTTGGCAATCCTTTCCAGCTTGTATTCCAGGAAACAATGAATGGTGATGCATTATATTCAGAAGAATCTGTTTATGAAATACCTGAAACACGTGGTCAATCATCTGAACGTCCTTATGCTTTCGGACGTCCTTCTGATGGTGGTGGTTCTAATGCATATCCAGGAAAGAGCTATGGTCAATCTCGTTTCCATCCAACTTACTATTATGGAGATTTCGATCCAAATGATATGCGTCGTGACGTAACGGCAACAGTTACTGCAAGCTCAGGAAAAGGAGCCGAAGTTATGATTAGCTTTCTACCAAGTTCTAAATCACAGGGTGGTATCTCAAATAATAAGTGGGACGAAAACAGAATGACTAGTCCTTATACTGCAAAACAACGTAATTCAGGCATTAACAATCCTTATATGCGTTTCTCAGATGTAATTTTAATGTTAGCTGAAGTTTATGCAGAATTAGGTGAAGACGGAAAAGCTAAAGAAGAATTACGTAAAGTTCATGAACGTGCTTTTGCAAATGCAACACTTGCTAATCTTGACGGTTTTATCACTAAATGTGGTAGTTTGAAAGAAGCTATTGCACAAGAACGTAAACTTGAATTTGGTGGAGAAGGATTACGTCGTTATGACTTGATTCGCACAGGTAAGTTACCAGAAGCTATTACTAAATTAAAGACTCAATTAACTAATATGGTCAATGGTCTTGAGACAAAAGGATATTATACTTTTGAAAATGGTAATACTATATCAAACTATATTTGGACAAAATCAGTTAATGCTAAAAGTACATACGGATTTAGATTAACAACTCAATGTACAGATAATAACGATCCTGTTCTATTTCCAGGATGGAGAGGCCAAAACGATGACTGGGCAACTGTAGCAAGTCAGAATGTTACTACAGGTTTTACAGAAATAGCCAATACCAACCTTGCAATCAAAGGACTGTTCAATTATATTGATCCAAACGGAGCTGAAGCTGCAGCTTTAGTTGCTAATGGTTATAAAAGAGTAGACTGGGGTAAAACAATTGTTGATAACAAAGCTGAATATCTGGCAAATGTATTCCTCAATTATACAGAAGGAACTCCTCCAATCTATCTTGTACCTATGAATGCAAATACAATTTCAAGTTCAAACGGTAAGATTACTAACGGATATGGATTTGCTCAGAAATAAAATAGTTTAATAGCTATAAACTAGTTTTAAATTTTAAGTGGAGGGTACCAAATATGTATTGGTATCCTCTTTCTTTCTATTATTGACTAGTCAATTTACAGACCAAGACTTAAAAATCAATTAAAAATAAAGATGAGAAAACTCAAGATATTCTTAATAAAAAAGTGCGCATAATTTTAAAATCATACGCACTCAAAATATCCATTTATTAATAGAATGATTATTTTGAAATAAAGTCAGCTCTCATTGGACTAAAACAATCAATAAGTATGCCGGCTTCAATACATGTACATTCATGTTCAGCATCTGGGGCAATATAAATTCCATCACCAGCCTCAACAATCTGCATTTCACCATCTACTGAAAATTCAAATTTTCCACTTGCCACATAAGTAGTCTGAGTATGATAGTGAGTATGAAGCACACCTTTTGCTCCTTTTTCAAACTTAACTTTAACAAGCATCAGTTGTCCATCATATCCCATAATCTGTCGAGCCACTCCTTCACCGGCTGGCTCCCACTCATTCTCTTTTTCAAAAATAAATTTCTTGCTACAAGTTTTCATTATCAAATCTTTTATCTTAGTAATATTAATGCTCAAAATTATGTAATTCTTTTCTAATACACTATCATGCTAATAAATTAAAAAGTACCAGAGAACAAAAATAGAGATTAGCTGTTACTAAATTAGTAGTTTACAAATTAATAAATCTATTAATATGAGCGACATTATAAATATAAATCCTCTGATTTATACCCATCAGACCGAGGTTAATGAGAATCCGGAAACTAAAACAGAAACCAGTCACGCAGAAATTTCTTCTCCCAAGAGGCCTGTACATATTCTATATTATACAGACCCTATATGCTCTGCATGTTGGGGGATAGAGCCTCAATTAAGGAAATTAAAACTGGAGTATGGGGAGAACTATCAAATAGAATATAAAATGGGAGGACTTCTTTCCAATTGGGAAAATGAGAGCAATAGTAAAATCAACAAACCAGCAGATGTAGCACATCATTGGGAAGAAGTTGGCAATTATTATGGGATGCCTATTGATGGAGATGTTTGGCTGGAAGATCCTTTATCTTCTTCATACCCACCTTCAATTGCCTTCAAAGCTGCGCAAATACAGGATAATGAAATTTCACTCGTATTTCTCAGGAGAATAAAAGAAATGCTTTTTCTTGAAAAGAAAAACATCTCAAAGTGGAAATGGATAGAAGAAGCTGCATTATATGCTGAATTAAATATTGATCAATTGAAAAAAGATTTTGAAGGTGATGCCCAACATACATTTAAAGAAGATTTAGACATAAGTAAACAAATGGGCGTAAGAGGGTTTCCTACATTATTTTTCACGAATGCTGATGGCATGAAAGTAGAACTATATGGCGTACGGCCATATAAAGATTTTGAAGAGGCTTTGCTTAAATTGTGTCCTGAAGCTATAAAACACCTAATTTTCAAAACTCATGAAGGATTATTTGATTACTACCCAACTCTTACAACTCATGAATTTGCTGTAATTACAGACAGGCATGATAGTGATGCTTTGGATATTTTAAATAGCTTATATAATTCAAAGTTCATAGATAAATACATATCCAAAAAGGGAATACTCTGGATCAAGATATAAAATAACAAAGCCTCAAATAATGCAAAGATGACATATAAAATAATCTCTAATATTACTGCATTATTTCTAAAACAATAGATTCTGCACAGATTATGCCATAAGACTTTCACTTTTTCAAGAAGCCTTATGGCATAAAATATAAAAAAGCACTAATGAAATATTTAGTCTATAAATGTAAAAAGCTTAAATTTGACTCAAAAATATGTTTTTTTTGCTATTTTTGCAACAATATGCATATTTAGCGGCATCAATGTCGCAATAGAAATTAGGCCAATGAAAGTTATAGAATTAATAAAGAGTAATGACAAAACAGCTTTTTCGTTTGAGATATTGCCTCCTTTAAAGGGAACTGGCATTGAAAAGCTATATGAAACTATAGATACATTAAAGGAATTCGACCCTAAATACATCAACATAACCACACATCGTAGTGAGTATATTTATAAGGAATTAGGCAATGGATTGTTCCAACGCAGCAACGTTCGTCGCCGTCCCGGCACAGTAGCTGTGGCTGCTGCGATTAAAAACAAATACAATATAACAGCTGTGCCGCACATTTTATGTAGTGGATTCACTCAGGAAGAAACCGAATATGTACTACTTGATTTGCAGTTTCTTGGCATTACCGATTTATTAGTTCTTCGTGGTGACAAAGCCAAACATGAACCTGTTTTCAAGCCAGTAGGCAATGGCTATTATCATGCAATTGAACTTCAAGAACAAATAAACAAATTCAATAAAGGAGTATTCGTTGATGGTGAACAAATGAAAGTTTCCTTGCAACCATTTTCTTATGGAGTTGCTTGCTACCCTGAAAAGCATGAAGAAGCGCCTAATATTGATACAGATATTTACTGGTTAAAAAAGAAGATGGAAGCTGGCGCTGAATATGCAGTTACTCAATTATTTTACGATAACAAAAAGTTCTTTGAGTTTGTAGACCGTGCCAGAAAAGCAGGAGTTACAATTCCAATAATTCCAGGAATTAAGCCTTTTTCCAAATTATCTCAGCTAAGTATGGTTCCAAAAACCTTTAAAGTTGATATTCCAGAAGACTTGGCAAATGAGGCTATGAAATGCAAAAATGATGCAGATGCAAAACAATTGGGTATTGAATGGTGCGTGGAGCAGTGCCGTGAACTAATGGCACACGGACTACCAAGCATTCATTTCTATTCTGTGGGCGCTGTAGACAGTATTAAAGAAGTAGCTAAGCTAATATATTAATTATGTTCTTCAGAGAGGTAATAGGACAAGAAGAAGTTAAAAAGAAATTTCTTTTAGAAGTGAAGGAAAACCGTATCCCTCACGCACAGCTTATTTGTGGACCAGAAGGCGTAGGCAAATTACCATTGGCTATTGCTTATGCCAGATACCTCCTCTGCCCAAACCATACTGAAGAAGATGCTTGTGGTATCTGCCCTTCATGTGTAAAGATGAACAAATTGGCTCATCCTGATTTACATTTTGTCTTCCCAATTGTGAAGAAAAAAAATCAAAAAGAGGTTGTTTGTGATGACTACATTAAAGATTGGCGGAATTTTGTGATAAACAACCCATATTTTAATCTAAATCATTGGTTAAAAGAAATGGATGCAGAAAATTCCCAAGCCATGATTTACACAAAAGAGAGCGATGAGATTCTTAGGAAACTAAGCTTGAAGAGCAGTGAAGGCGGTTATAAAGTAATGATTATCTGGCTACCAGAGAAAATGAATGAAGCTTGCTCTAACAAGCTACTAAAGTTACTTGAAGAGCCTCCTGCAAAGACAGTATTCCTGCTTGTATCTGAGCAACCCGACCTAATGCTTACAACAATATTAAGTCGTACTCAAAGGGTAAATGTGCGCCACATTAAAGAAGAAAGCATCATTGAAAAGCTAAAAAACAGCTATGGGTTAACAGATCAGGATGCACAAATCACTGCTCACCTTGCTAACGGTAATTTTATCCGTGCAATGGAACAGATTCATCTTAATGAAGAAAAAAAACTTTTCTTCGATTTGTTCGTCAGCCTGATGCGCCTCTCCTATCAACGAAAAATAAAAGAAATGAAAGCATGGAGTGAGTTACTTGCAGGAATAGGGCGTGAAAGACAAAAAGACTTTCTTGAATATGCACAACGAATGATCCGTGAGAATTTTATTCTAAACTTTCATCATAACGAGCTTACATACATGAACAGAGATGAATATAATTTTTCTGTTCGATTTGCACCGTTTGTAAATGAACGAAATGCTATGGGAATAATGGATGAACTTACAATGGCTCAACAACATATTGAACAAAATGTGAATGCTAAAATGGTATTTTTTGATTTTTCATTAAAAATGATCGTTTTGCTGAAACAATAAATAATATAAAAATGGATTATAAATTACATAACGGAAGCGGGAAGCTATGCTGCAAAGGCTGCTCCCGACAAGATAATAAATTAAATACTTACGATTGGCTAGCTGATATTCCTGGGAGTAGTGACGAAAGTGACCTTGTTGAAATACAGTTTAAAAATACACGCAAAGGATACTATCGGAACAGTAACGGATTAAAGCTGGAAAAAGGAGATGTGGTAGCCGTGGAATCAACTCCCGGACACGACATTGGTACTGTTACATTGACAGGAAGATTAGTTCCTTTACAAATGCAGAAAACAGGATTCAAGCCAAATACTGAAATCAAACGTGTTTATCGCAAAGTTAAAGCTGTAGACATTGAAAAGTTTGAAGAAGCTAAGGCTAAAGAACACGATACAATGATCCGTTCAAGGCAAATAGCTGCAAATCTTAATCTCAATATGAAAATCGGTGATGTTGAGTATCAGGGTGATGGTAATAAAGCCATATTTTATTATATCGCTGATGAACGAGTTGACTTCCGACAATTAATTAAGGTTTTAGCAGAAACGTTCCGTGTACGAATTGAAATGAAACAAATTGGTGCCCGACAAGAAGCTGGAAGAATTGGTGGTATTGGTCCTTGCGGTAGAGAGCTTTGCTGCGCAACCTGGATGACTAATTTTGTATCAGTATCTACCAGTGCAGCTAGGTTACAAGATATCTCCCTCAATCCACAGAAGCTCGCTGGTCAATGTGCTAAGCTTAAATGTTGCATGAATTATGAGGTAGACTGTTATGTTGAGGCTCAAAAGAGATTGCCTTCAAGAGAAATAGAACTTGAAACAAAAGACGGTACATTCTATTTCTTTAAAGCTGATATATTGAGAAATGAAATCTCATATTCAACAGATAAGAACTTTGCTGCAAACTTGGTTACCATCTCTGGGAGAAGAGCTTTTGAAGTTATCAATCTTAATCGCAAAGGAATCAAGCCTGATAACCTTCACGAATCAGAGAAAAAGCCTGAGCCACAGAAGCCTGTAGATTTAGTTGAGCAGGAAAGCCTTACTCGTTTTGATAAGCGTAAATCAGGCAATGAGAATAAAAACACCAAAAGAAATGACAACGGAAACAGAAACAAACAAGAAAACAGAAACCGTAATGAGAATCCAAATAGAAATAACAACGAAGTTGCAAATAGAAATGAAGGCGGAAACCGTAATGAGAGTAGAAGAAGGGTTGAGATCAAAAATAAAAATGAGAATATAAATAAGGTTTCTATTGAAAACACCAATAAAAGCACTAACGAAAACTATAAAGGAAGTGAAGGTGGAAATGCGAATAGAAACAGACGAAGAAAAAGACCAAACAATAGACCTCAACAACGAGATGATAAGCCTCAATCAGAAAAAGAATAAATTAATACTGCTGTTATCAGTTATCCTGCTGTCAGCATGTGATTCCGATACAATGTATCACTCTTTTCTTCATGTTTCCAAAGAAGGATGGAAGAAGAGTGATACACTCACTTTTAAGGCACCAATAACAGATTCACTTGCAACTTATCGTATATCTGTAGAAGTACGCAATAGAATAGATTACCCCTATCGTAATTTATGCCTGTTCATATCACATAATACACAAGATAGTACTGTTTTTGTGACTGATACTATTCAATATTCACTTGCCGACGAATCTGGAAAATGGTTAGGAACAGGAGTTGGCAACCTTTACCAATCGGCATGTAGCTATACATTTATTGCTCCAAAACGTTCTGGCAATCTTACATTCAAGTTAAGTCACGGAATGATGGACAATGTTCTAATTGGAATTAACGATGTTGGTATAGAGATAAAACGGAAAAAATAAATTCCTTTATCTCTATTGTCTAGTGTTTCTCAGACCTTCCGGCATCAATCCTTAAAAAAATAAATAAAAGGATTGTAAAGCCCCATAACGAAGATCCTCCATAACTAAAGAAAGGAAGAGGAATACCAATAACAGGTGTAAGACCTAACACCATCCCAATATTTATAAATAAGTGGAAAAGGAATATACTGACCACAGAGTAGCCATAGACTCGTCCAAAAGCTGAGTATTGCCGTTCTGAAAGTACTACAAGTCGTATTATAAGAATTAGGAACAGCAATAAAACAATAGATGATCCAACAAATCCTTGCTCCTCACCTACTGTACAAAATATAAAGTCTGTATCTTGTTCTGGCACATACTTAAGCTTAGTCTGCGTTCCATTAAGAAAACCTTTGCCATATAAGCCTCCTGACCCAATTGCTATCTTCGATTGATTCACATTATATCCTGCTCCGGTAAGATCTTCTTCCATCCCCAAAACAACTTTAATACGAATTTGCTGGTGTGGTTCTAGTATATTATCAAATACATAATTACTTGAATAAAGAAATCCCACAGAAGAAACAGCAAACAAAGCAATTAACATATAGCCTTTATTCATACCCGTTAATGAAAGGAAAAACATATATCCGGCAAGGATTATACACATAGGAAGTAAAACCCAAACAAGATTAAACGGAACTACGAATTTAGAGAAAAGAAAGGCTAGCAACAAAATAGGTACGCAGACAATAATAATATTACGGATTGGTACCCATTGTTTCATATAGACCCAAACCATTCCAGCAACAAATATTATAATCATCAGTAATACTGAGAACTGACCAATAGGAGTTGGACTTTGTCCTATCATTATATCACCAAAACGTATACCTACAATAAAGTAAATTACGGCACATACACCAGAAAACAAAATAGCACCGGGCATTCCTTCTCTATAAAGCATCAGGAAGAAAGACAGATATACAAGAGCAGATCCTGTTTCTCTCTGCAAAATAATCAATCCTAAAGGTAGCAATATTAGCAGGGCCAATAACGAAGCACTCTTAAACTTTCTCATATTAAATGAATAAGAGCTCATATATTTCGCTAAAACGAGAGCCGTAGCAGACTTGGCAAACTCTGCGGGCTGAAGACTAACTGGACCGAGGCTTAACCAGGAATGAGATCCTTTTACATCTCTGGCTATAAATATCGTAACAAAAAGCAGGAACAGCATCCCTATATAAAGAATATAAGAGAACATATCGTATATTCTTTCTTCTATCATTAACAGTACAAATCCTAAACCGAATGAGCACAGTATCCACATTAATTGCTTTCCACCTCTTGTACCAAAACTGAGGAAGTCAGTATCTCCATAGTTATAACTGGCTCCACATACACTGAACCAACCACAAGTGATCAGTATCAAATATATTATTATAGTTGTCCAATCAACAGACTTCCATAAACTAACGCGTCTGGGCTCCATAGGATATTACAGCATTACTTAAACTTTCAACTAGCTTTTCTCTCTCTGGAGCAATTTTCCCTTTGAGATAATGCTCCATCATCAATGCACCAATAGGAACGGCATAAGTTGCTCCCCAACCACCATTCTCTACGTAGACACAAATGGCAATTTTAGGCTTGCTCATAGGTGCAAATCCCATAAAAACAGAGTGGTCTTTTCCCCTATTCTGAGCTGTTCCAGTTTTACCGCAAACTTCCATTTCAGGCATATAGTTTGCTCTGGTACAAGTTCCATGTTCAACAGCTCCACGCATACCCTTAATTATATAAGAGTAATACTTTGGATCAATTGTTGTATATTTGGGGTATAGATAAGTGCTATCTAATCTTCCTCCAATAATACTCCTCACAACATGAGGAGTTCTGAAATGTCCTCTATTAGCGATAGTAGCTCCCAGATTAGCTATTTGAAGAGGTGTGAGCAATACTTCACCCTGCCCGATTGCTGTATGAATAATGCGTAAACCTCCCCAGCGTCCTTTGCCATATATTTTATCATAGAACTTAGCATTAGGAATCAAACCTCTCTTTTCTCCGGGAAGGTCAATACCCAATTTGTATCCAAATCCCATTGACACCATATGATCTTTCCATACAGTCAAAGCCGAATCAGAATTCAGATATTTCTTATTATCAATCATCTTATATAACCCCCAACAAAAATAGGAGTTACATGAAGTGGCCAATGCAGGAACCAAAGGCAGCGGCGAGGGATGAGAGTGACATCCTACTCTAAGTCCAGGTACTACAAATCCATGGTAGCATGGAAAGGAAGTAGAAGGAGTTATGATCTTTTCCTGAAGAAAGATTAATGACTGAGCTGGTTTAAAAGTAGATCCCGGAGGATAAGAAGCCATTAAAGCTCTATTAAATAGAGGTTTTCTTGGATCTCGTTCCAACTCCATATGCATTTTCCCTCGCTGACGTCCAACCATATCTGCCGGATTAAATGTTGGCGTAGAGACCAGACAAAGTATTTCCCCAGTTTCAGGTTCAATAGCTACTATAGCTCCAATTTTAGATCCCATAAGCTTTTCACCAAACTTTTGCAGTTCAATGTCAATGGAAAGTCGCAAGTTCTTTCCAGGTATAGGTCTTTTATCTAGTTTACCATTCAAATATTTACCTTGAATACGTCCATGAGCATCTCTTAGAAGAATTTCAACTCCTTTATGTCCACGCAGTTGCTTTTCATAAAACTTCTCAACGCCCTGCTTTCCTATATAGTCTCCACGCACATAGTAATCGTCATCTTCTATATTTGCCATTGACGCCTCACCTAAATCACCTAATATATGTGCTGCAGAATTATATGAATACTGTCGTATAGAACGTTGCTGAACATAAAATCCTCGAAATTTGAATAACTTTTCCTGCAAAACACTACTTTCTTCTGCCGAAAGTTGTACCATAAACAGCTGATTTGTGAAACGAGAATAGCCAGGGTTTTTAGATCTGTCTTTTATATCAGCCATTCGCTTTATAAAATATTCTTTTGTAATATTTAAAGTCTGACATAAATCAAGAGTATCAAGATGTTCAATCTCTTTCATCACTACAGTCACATCATATGCTGGCTGGTTATAAACAAGCAATTTATTATTTCGGTCGTAGATAATACCTCTTGAAGGATATTGAATCTTATTTAGAAAGGCATTACTATCTGCATTTTTTTTGTAATCATCAGACATAATCTGAAGAACAAAAAGGCGTGTAATATAGAGAAGCACAACCGTAATGGCAATACCCACTATAACATATCTTCTTTTTTCTAAATTAAAATCCCTAGCCACGTTTATTTTCTTAATCCTTCAATACCCATTATACATAAGACAGTAACTACTGTACTAGTTCCTATTTTTATCAGCAAAGTGCTCAGATCGAATAAAGAGAAAGATTCAATCATCAATAATGCAGTATGATGAAGCAACACACACAATATTACATACTTTACAAAAGGAGAAACACCAATAGCTTTTATTGCAGGAACATACTCGTCTGTACTATCCCGCATAGAGAAAAGACGCAAGAAGAGCGGACGGATAAAAGCTATAAAAGTTGTAGCTGCAGCATTCATTCCAGGGGTATCAGAAAACATATCAATTGTCAGTCCGAGAAAGAATCCCCATAACATCATCTCACTTCTGGAAGTCCCAGAAGACATCTTCAATATCAGATATATGTATATATATGGAGTAGCAAATCCTGCAATATGCACATTATTAAGCACCAATACCTGAATTAAAACAAGTGCTATAAACCACTTTATTCGCCTTAAATATGTTATTATCATTGTTCCTGCTTGTTTGCCGATTCTTCAAGAAGTTTCTGTTCCATTTGTGTTGCTTTAGGCAAAACCCTCACACTATTAAGTTTGCCAAAGTCTGTAGCTAAACGAACTTTCAACTGATAAGAAAGTCCATCTTTAGAATTACCTATATGATCAACAGTTCCAACCATAATTCCTGCCGGAAAAACATCCGAGTAACCACTTGTCACAATAGTATCTCCCAAACCAAATTTAGCATGTCTGGGCAGATCATCTAAATATGCATAACGAGAATCTCTTCCCTCCCACTTTATTGTACCAAAATAGCCACTACCTAATATCTTACAACCTATTCTGCATTTTGTATTTAGCATAGATATAACGACTGAATATTTAGGTGTTGTCATATACACAATACCAACAACTCCATTTCTGTCAATAACTCCCATTTCACTATGAACGCCATCATTAGATCCCTTATCCAAAGTTATATAGTTATCGGCTTTTATTAATGAGCTATTAATAACATTAGCTTTTATTAGATTGGAATTCTTGGCTATCTGATCATTCATGCCATTAATATCCAAGGAATCCACCCCACGTCCTTGTAATTCCTTCCTTAAATTAGCAAGTTGTTGTTCAAGCAGCATGTTACGATCCAGCAAATCTTCATTAGCTTCTTTAAGATAGAAATATGAAGTTACATCTCCTTTTATCTTGTATATTTCACCAGCAACAGCATTACTGGATGTAAAGAAAGAGCTTTTCTGATAGTGATTAAAGCGAAACAATAAAGTAAAACTGATAATCTCTAGCAGAAAGAAAAGAAACCAGTAGTAATATTTAATCAGGAAGTTTAGTAGGTTCCGCATATAATTCCAAAGTAGTAACTAGCCGATATGCAGATATCCAGATCTCAAAATATGTAGATCTGTATATCTGCACACCGGCATATTATATTTATCGCATCAGGAATGAGAATTTATCTACATTCTTCAATGCTACTCCTGTTCCTTTTGCTACAGCATGAAGAGGATCTTCAGCTATATGGAAAGGTATATTAATTTTATCTGTTAAACGTTTGTCTAGTCCTCTCAATAGAGCACCTCCACCAGCTAAATAGATACCGTTGTGTACAATATCAGCATACAATTCAGGCGGAGTTTGTTCCAATGCACTAAGAATAGCTGTTTCCATTTTAGCAATGGATTTTTCCAAGCAATGAGCTATTTCCTGGTAGCATACAGGAACTTCCATTGGAAGAGCTGTCATTCTGTTAGGACCGTGAACAATAAAATCTTCCGGTGCATCTTCAAGTTCAGTCAAAGCAGCACCAACATGAATCTTAATCTGTTCAGCTGTACGCTCACCTATTTTCAGGTTGTGCTGACGACCCATATATTCCTGAATGTCCGATGTTAAATCATCACCTGCAATACGGATAGATTTGTTTGAGACGATACCTCCCAATGAAATAACTGCAATTTCGGTAGACCCACCACCTATATCAACAATCATATTTCCTTCCGGCGCCTCTACATCAATACCAATACCAATTGCAGCAGCCATTGGTTCGAATATTAAATAGACGTCACGTCCTCCGGCATGTTCGGCAGAATCACGTACTGCACGCAATTCAACTTCGGTACTTCCAGAAGGAACGCAGATAACCATTCTCAAAGAAGGAGAGAACAATCTGTGATGAGTATTCATCATCTTAATCATACCTCTCATCATTTGCTCACATGCATAGAAGTCAGCAATCACACCGTCACGAAGTGGACGGATAGTTCTGATATTTTCATGTGTTTTGCCATGCATCTGGCGTGCTTTTTCACCTACAGCGATCATTTTATCTGTACGTCTGTCTAAAGCAACTACAGATGGCTCATCAACTACAATTTTACCGTTACTGATGATGATGGTATTGGCAGTACCCAAGTCCATCGCTATTTCTTGAGTGAAAGAAAATAATCCCATTTTTTATTAATGTTTAAAGTGTCTGATTCCGGTTGTAACCATTGCTACACCATTCTCATTACAATAATCAAAAGATTCTTGATCTCTAACAGAACCTCCAGGCTGGATTACAGAAGTTATACCTGCTTTATGTGCAATCTCAACACAATCAGGGAATGGGAAGAATGCATCACTTGCCATCACTGCTCCTTGCAAATCAAATCCGAAAGCTTTAGCTTTTTCGATTGCTTGTTTCAAGGCATCAACACGAGATGTCTGACCGACACCACTTGCACATAATTGTTTTCCTTTAGCCAGAACAATAGAATTAGATTTACTGTTCTTCACTATTTTATTAGCAAACAGCATATCTTCAATTTCTTGTTCAGTTGGAGCTTTTACAGTTACAGTCTTCAAATCTGAAGAAGTTTCTATGTTTAAGTCTCTATCTTGTACTAATACACCGTTCAATAATGAGCGGAATTGTTTCTTTGGGAATTTAGCTTCCTTACGAACCAATATAATACGATTTTTCTTTTGTGTCAATATTTCCAGAGCATCAACATCATAATCCGGAGCAATAATAACCTCAAAGAAAATCTTAGTTATTTCTTCTGCTGCAGCTTTGTCTATTACAGAATTTGTGATTAGAACACCTCCGAAAGCTGAAACCGGATCGCCAGCCAAAGCATCTTTCCAAGCTTCAACCACAGTAGGACGAGAAGCCAATCCGCATGCATTGTTATGTTTCAAAACAGCAAATGTTGTTTCATCGAATTCATCAATCAAATCAACTGCTGCATTTATATCAAGTAAATTATTATATGAAATTTCTTTTCCGTGAATCTGATCAAAAACTGCATCCAAATCACCAAAGAAAACACCTTTCTGATGAGGATTTTCGCCATATCTAAGTGGCTTCTGCTCGTTTACTGAACAGCGGAATCCAGAACAATCTTCGCCATCAAAATAGTTAAAGATAGCAGAATCGTAGTGTGAAGAAACCGCAAAAGCTTCTTTAGCAAACCAACGACGTTCTTCGATTGTACTAGTTGCTCCATGCTCCATCAACATATCTGCCAATGGTTTGTATTGAGTTTGCGAAGCTACAATAACAACATCTTTATAATTCTTAGCGGCTGCACGAATTAATGAAATACCACCTATATCAATTTTTTCAACGATAGCAGCTTCACCAGCTCCTGAAGCAACAGTTGCTTCGAATGGATATAAGTCAACAATGACTAAATCTATTTCTGGAATCTCGTATTTTTCTATTTGTTGAAGATCTTGTTCTACCTCTCTACGGCATAAAATACCACCAAATACCTTTGGATGGAGAGTCTTTACTCTACCGCCTAAAATTGATGGGTAAGTAGTAAGGTCTTCTACAGCCTTACAAGGGAAACCTAGAGATTCAATAAACTGACGTGTACCTCCTGTAGACAGGAATTCAACTCCTTCCTCGTGGAGTTTGGTGATTAAATCATCCAATCCTTCCTTATGGTAAACCGACACGAGAGCGGTTTTAATTTTTTTTGTTTCAGACATTTAATTGCATATTAGGTGTTTCAATGCGCAAAGGTACAAATTATTGTTTTATACCACATATAAAATTGGCTGGTTTTATGAATATTTTCACAGTTTTTTTAATGATCTAATAAATAGAACTTCATGCAATAAGATTTTAAGGTATACAAAAACACCCAGCTAAAAAGATTTTCAAGCCTGGGTTCACAAAGGAAAATACAAAAAGTAGATTTTAAAGATCTCATTAGTTTTAGTTTTCTTAAACATCAGTTACTATCTTTCACACTAAAACAAATATCTATAAAACAAACAAAAGTAAACCAACAAGCTTTATCTTATTACCCATTTAATAACAAAGATGAAAGGATTGGGCAATCACCAAAATTTATTGGCCAATAAATTCCAGGCATTCGCCAATAAATAAATTTTATTGGCGAATAAAATTATTTAAATAACCAAAGCATTAGCACAACAACTACAAGGGCGGGCAACATATTCATTATGCGCAGTTTCTTTATTTCTAATATGTTTATCCCAAGCCCCATTAGCATAATTCCACCAACACTTGTTAGCCCAAGAATTATATGCGGAGTAAATAGGGAACCGGCATACATCGCCAGCAAAGTTAACGCACCTTGAAAAATAAACAACGGAACAGCCGCAGCAACAACTCCAAGACCAAAAGCTGAAGCAAGTAACATTGCCGAAAAGAAATCCATCAATGATTTAGTAAATAATAAATCGGAAGAACCTCCCGTACCTTCCTGAATTGCTCCCAACACAGTCATCGATCCTATACAAAATAATAAGAATGCAGTTATCAGCCCTTCTGAAAATTTATCGCTTCCAATACGGAACTTCCTTTTCAGAACTCCGCTCATCAGCTCTGCACCCTTCTCTACATTTATCCACTCACCCAGCAACGAGCCTATAGCTAAACTTCCCACTATTATCAAAATGTCTTCCATTTTAACTACCATAGTAATACCTATAGCCAGCGTAAACAGCCCAACTGCCTGAAAATAAATAGAAGTAACTCGCTCTGGCATATTTTTTTTCAGCAATAGTCCAATAGTTCCGCCTGCAACAACTGCAGCTGTATTTACGATAGTTCCAATCATATTATGAGGTGATTATTTATAAATTTACAGAAATAGAGCTTTACCTAATTATAAAGTTGCGAAAATAACATCTTTTTTGCAAATCACCCGAAGAATATAGCAAATATAATAACAGATTAGTTTAATAATCCTCATGAGTTTAACTAAAAAATCAATTCAACGCAGCATCTTGCAACTAAATAAATAATTAGGATAAAGACTTAATTTGCATATAAACAAAAAACGAAATATATTTGCTTATATTTCATTAATAAACACTCTAAAAAGATCAAAATGAATAAAAAAAGCATCAAATTGATAATATTTTTATTTGCCATTTTTATTAACACACAAGTATTTTCTCAAGAAAAGTTTCCCGATGGAACACCTATCCCCGACTGGTTTAGAAAGAATGAAGTGGTTAATATTAATTCTTTAGGAAAAATATATCGGATTACCGATTACGGAGTTATAAACGACAGCACCATTCTGCAAACAGAAAAAATACAAGCAGTTATAGATCGTGCAGAACAAAACGGTGGTGGCGTAATAGTAATTCCTCAAGGAACTTTTCTAAGCAGCTCTATCTTTTTCAAACCTAAAACGCATCTATATCTAGAAAAGAATGCCGTATTAAAAGGTAGTGATGATATAAGCAATTTCCCTATTGTTGAAACACGCATGGAAGGACAGACACTGAAATATTTCCCTGCATTGGTAAATGCCGACCATGTGAACGGTTTCACAATATCGGGCGAAGGAACACTCAATGGAAACGGTATGCGTTATTGGAAATCTTTCTGGAAACGTCGTGCTGTTAACAGCAAATGTACCAACATGGACGAACTACGACCTCGATTACTTTACGTATCTAATAGCAACGATGTACAAATATCGGGGATTCATCTTATCAATTCTCCCTTTTGGACGACACACTTTTACAGATGTAATAACGTAAAGATGCTTAATCTATATATATTTTCGCCAGCAGAACCAGTTAAAGCACCTAGCACTGATGGTATAGACATAGACGCCTGCAACAATTTCCTTGTTAAGAATTGCTTTATCTCTGCAAACGACGATGGAATTGCACTTAAAGGAGGAAAAGGAACCTGGGCCGATAAAGACCCAACCAACGGAAGCAATACTAATATAATAATAGAAGATTGCACATACGGCTTCTGCCACAGCGCACTTACTTGCGGCAGTGAATCCATTCACGACCGAAATATAATCCTCCGCCGCTGCACAGTAGACAAAGCAAACCGTTTATTATGGCTTAAGATGCGCCCCGATACTCCTCAAAAATATGAATATATCTTGGTGGAAAATATTAAAGGTAATGCCAATAGCTTTCTTTTCATAAAGCCCTGGAGTCAATTCTTCGACCTAAAAGACAGAAAAGATATGCCGCTTTCCTATTCTGCTAATGTAACAATGCGCAATATCAACTTAGAATGCGAAGTTTTCTTTAACGTGAAAGAGTCTGATAAATACAAACTCACAAACTTCACTTTTGAGAATCTAAATATAAAAGCGAAGGATGGCAAAATAAACCAGAATGCCATAAAACCATTCATCTTGAAGAACGTTATTGTAAACAACGTGAAGATTAAAAACAATTAATAAAGAAACCTCCATAAAGCAGTTTAATCAACTTTATGGAGGTTTCTTTTTAAACAGACTTCTATTCAAAAAACCACAGATCAAATCTTTGGTTTTAATAAACTAAAAATCTTCAACCCAAATTAAGTTTCAAACAAAAAGAAAAAGGCACCCAAGAGTGGAAGCCTCTCAAATGCCTTATTCCTAAAATGTAGCGGGACCCAGGATTGAACTGGGGACCTCATGATTATGAATCATGCGCTCTAACCGGCTGAGCTATCCCGCCATTTCTTAAATGCGGTGCAAAGGTATAGAAATCTTTGAAACCTGCAAAATTTTGCCATACTTTTTTCGATTTTAACCCCAAAAAGAGTGATTTTATTTAAAAAGCAAGAGAAAAAACGCATAATTTAGTATCATATACTTCAAATTTCAAAAAAAGTCTTTATCTTGGCGCACAGAAAACACAAGCACTATGAAAAAAGAAAAGATTCATATAGAATACCTTTTAAACGCATCCACACGAAGCATTATATGGAATGCAATAAGCACTCCTATCGGTCTGGAAGACTGGTTTGCCGATAAAGTTCAAATGAAAGATAAAACATTCACTTTCTGCTGGGGTAAATCAGAAGTTAGAAAAGCCGAATTGATTGGAACAAGAATTAATTCTTTCGTCAGATTCCATTGGCTGGATGATGAAGATGAAAAAAGCTATTTTGAGTTCAAAATGAACTTTAATGAACTAACAAGTGACTACGTACTGGAAATTACTGATTTCGTTGACCCGGAAGAGAAAGATGACCAGTTTGAACTATGGAACTCTCAGATTGATACGCTTAAAAGAGCATGTGGAATGTAGCATCAAATTTATAAAAATAATCAAAAGTATGCGTGAACATCTTTTTTTATACTAATTTTGTCGGATAATCGTACAAATAAAAAAAGATGCTACGCATAAAGAAATTAGATATATTCGTTATCAAGAGTTTTACACTCCTTTTCTTTGGAACGTTCTTCATTTGTCTCTTCATATTTATGATGCAGTTTTTATGGAGATACGTCGACGATTTAGTTGGTAAAGGATTAGCTATAAGCGTATTATCAGAGTTTTTCTTTTACGCCATATTAACTTTGGTACCTACTGCGCTTCCTCTTGCTATCTTACTTGCTTCATTAATGACTTTCGGTAATTTTGGCGAAAGGTATGAGCTACTCGCTATAAAAGCTGCCGGAATTTCATTGATCAGAGTAATGGCGCCTCTTATTGTCTTTACAGTATTTCTGTGTTCCACTTCCTTTTATTTTCAAAATGTTGTAGCACCCAAGGCCCAGGTAAAACTATTCACTTTGCTTTTTTCCATGAAGCAAAAATCACCTGAATTAGAAATTCCGGAAGGGGTATTTTATGATGAAATCGAAGGTTATAATCTTTATGTTAAGCATAAAAACAAAGAGACTGGAGCATTATATAATATAATGATCTACAATTTTTCTGATGGATTTGACAATGCACATATCATTGTTGCCGACTCAGGCAAACTGGAAATGACAGCCGACAAAAAATATTTGAGACTACATCTGTATAGCGGAGAAATGTTTGAGAATCTTAAGTCGCAGAGCAGCTCCATGCAAAATGTTCCATATCGGCGAGAAAGTTTTAGCGAAAAACACACTATAATAGATTTCAATTCAAACTTTAATATGATTGACGAAAGTTTCATGAACAATCAGTATCAAAGTAAGAATATGACAGAGCTTCAAACGGCAGTCGATTCAATGAATCATTTGGTTGACAGCGTTGGAAAAACATTCTATAAAGAAGCTGTAACAAGTACTTATCGTTTCAGAGATAATTTTAGTAAAGAAGATACACTCAAAATAAGAAAAGCAAAATTGGCTGCTATAAATACAGATAGCGTATTTAATAATCTTTCTTTATCAGACAAGCAGAAGGCTGTGGCAAACGCATTAAGCACGTCACAAAGTATAGGTAATGACTGGAAATTTAAGAGTTTCAACACCGTTGACACAGACAAGCGTATCCGCAGACACGAAATGGAATGGCATAAAAAAATTGCTCTTTCTATCTCCTGCTTAATATTCTTCTTCATTGGTGCTCCTTTAGGGGGTATCATAAGAAAAGGAGGCTTAGGCATGCCAGTTGTAATCTCTATCTTAATCTTCCTCATCTATTATATTATAGATACAACCGGAGCTAAAATGGCCAGAAATGGTACATGGGTTATTTGGACGGCAATGTGGATAAGTACTTTTATCTTAGCTCCAGTAGGTATATTCCTCAGTTATAAATCGAATAATGATTCCGTTGTACTGAATGTAGATACATATATTAATTGGCTAAGGAAAGTTATAGGTATACGTGACACTAGGCATTTGGCTAAAAAAGAAGTAATCATTGAAGATCCCGACTACCTGCAAGAAGATAAGAATATGGAACTGCTAAATGATATGTGTGAAGAATACATATCAAATAATAGACTAAAACGTGCGCCAAACTATTTCACTATCTGGACAAAAAATGAAAAAGATGAAGAAATTGTGGCTATCAACGAGCAGTTGGAAGTTATTATTGAAAAGTTGGCCAATACCAAAAATACGAAAATTCTAGGAACACTGAACAACTACCCTATCTTGTCTGTTCATGCTCATAGATGCCCTTTCAATATGCCTTCGCTCAACAAAATAACTGGTATAATACTACCAATAGGGTTAATCTATTATTTTAGAATATGGGCTTTCAGGGTTAGGTTATATAAAGATCTGAAATTAATAAATAAGGTAAACAGAGATTTACAAGATATAATAAGAACAATTTGTAACAAGTAAGATATGGAAAATATAAAGCTAAATTCAATCGAAGAAGCAATAGAAGACTTTCGTGAGGGTAAATTTATAATTGTCGTAGATGATGAAGACCGTGAAAATGAAGGCGATTTTATTATTGCAGCGGAAAAAATAACTCCGGAAAAAGTAAATTTCATGTTGACTTACGGACGCGGGGTTTTGTGTGCTCCTATTACTGAAGAGCGTTGTGAAGAGTTAGACCTGGAAATGCAGGTTTCTACAAACACTTCAATATATGAAACACCATTTACTGTTACAGTAGACTTACTAGATGGATGTACTACAGGAGTTTCAATGCACGACAGAGCAGCCACTATCAAAGCATTGGCCGATCCTAACACAAAACCAGTTAGTTTTGGTCGTCCCGGACATGTCAACCCACTAAGAGCAAAATCGCGTGGGGTACTTCGCCGTTCAGGACATACAGAAGCAACAGTTGACATGGCACGTTTAGCAGGTCTTTATCCAGCCGGAGCTTTAATTGAAATTATCAATGAAGATGGAACAATGGCTCGCTTACCAGAACTGCTGGAAGTTTCTAAAAAATTCGACATAAAAATCATTTCTATTAAAGATCTTATAGCATATCGCTTAAAGATGGAGTCGATTGTAGAAAAAGGAGATGAAGTTGACATGCCTACTGAATTCGGACATTTCCGCCTTATCCCTTTCCGTCAAAAATCAAACGGGCTGGAACATATTGCTTTAATAAAAGGCGAATGGGCAGAAAACGAGCCTATTTTGGTAAGAATGCACTCATCTTGTATGACTGGTGACATATTTGCATCCAACCGTTGCGATTGTGGAGAGCAGTTGCATAAAGCAATGTCTGAGATAGAAAAAGCAGGCAAAGGTGTTGTTGTTTATATGAATCAGGAAGGCCGAGGTATTGGACTTATGAATAAAATAAGAGCATATAAATTGCAGGAAGAAGGACTTGATACGGTTGATGCAAATCTTCACTTAGGCTTTAAGGCAGATGAACGTGATTATGGTGTAGGTGCAGAAATATTACGGGAAATAGGTGTGCATAAAATGAGATTACTAACTAATAACCCTGTTAAACGTATTGGTCTAGAAGCTTATGGCCTGGAAATAGTAGAAAATGTAGCTATCGAAGTCACCCCCAATGAGTATAATTTACGATATCTGAAAACAAAAAAAGATCGTATGGGACACGCTTTGCATTTTACAAAGTGATATAAAAATAAGACCTATTGAAGTACAAAGTTCAATAATATCATTTATTTGCTTTCTTATTTCAATTATTTTATCTTATTTTGCATCGTGATATAGACCAACAATAAATAAGTTAAATTATGAATCAACTTTCAGACCGTTTGAACAGCCTTTCTCCTTCAGAAACATTAGCTATGTCTCAGAAGAGTAGTGAGTTAAAAGCTCAAGGCATTGATGTCATCAATCTTAGTGTAGGGGAACCCGACTTCTTTACTCCCGACCACATTAAGGCTGCTGCTAAAAAAGCAATTGATGATAACTTCTCTTTTTATTCTCCTGTACCAGGCTACATGCCCCTTCGTAAGGCTATTGCAGCTAAATTAAAGAATGAAAATGGCCTGGATTATAAACCTGAACAGATTGTTTGTTCCAATGGAGCAAAACAGTCAGTTTGTAATACCTTATTGTGTATTATTGGCCCGGAAGATGAAGTAATTATCCCAGCTCCATATTGGGTGAGCTACATTGAAATGGTAAAACTAGCAGAAGGAAAAAGTGTTATTATCCCTGCTGGCCTTGAACAAAATTTCAAAATTACACCTGCTCAACTGGAAGCTGCTATTACTCCTAAAACTAAAGCAATAATCCTTTGCTCTCCTTCAAATCCAACAGGAAGTGTATACAGTAAAGAAGAATTAAAAGGATTAGTAGATGTTTTGGTTAAGTATCCTAATATCATCGTTATTGCCGACGAGATTTACGAACATATCAACTATATCGGTAAACATGAAAGTATTGCTCAGTTTCCTGAAATCAAAGAACGTGTAGCCCTTATCAATGGTGTTTCTAAAGCATATGCTATGACTGGTTGGAGACTTGGATTCGTTGCTGCTCCAGAATGGTTGGCAAAAGCTAGCAATAAGCTTCAAGGACAATATACTTCAGGCCCATCTTCAATTGCTCAAAAAGCAGCAGAAGCTGCATTTGCAGGAGATCAGGCACCAGTTGAAGAGATGCGTAAAGCCTTCGAACGTCGTCGCAATCTTGTTATTGAATTAGTTAAAGATATCCCAGGATTAGAATGCAATGTTCCTGATGGTGCATTTTATGTATTCCCAAAATGTGATTCATATTTCGGTAAATCTTTTGGCGATCGTAAAATTAATGATTCTGCAGATTTGGCAATGTATCTTTTGGAAGAAGGACACGTAGCATGTGTTGGAGGTGTAGCTTTCGGAGCCCCTGAATGTATCCGTATGTCTTATGCTACATCTGATGAAAATCTGGTTGAAGCATTCAATAGAATCAAGCAAACGTTGGCTAAACTTAAATAAGCAACAATATAAATAGTCTGGAAATAAGATCATAAGATTAATTTCCAGACCTATATATAAGTAAAAAGGCTGTTTCGATTGAAACAGCCTTTTTATTTTTTACCCGAAGGAATTTTTTAGTTTCCCGGATGTATTGCTTCAGAAGGACAAACATCTGCGCAAGTTCCACATTCTGTACAAACCTCTGGATTGATTGAATAGATATCACCTTCAGAGATAGCTCCTACTGGACACTCGTCAATACAAGTTCCGCAAGCAATACAATCATCATTAATTACGTAAGCCATTTTCTTAAATTTTAATTATTAGTACTAATTTGCTCAACAAAAATAGAGATTAATTCTAATTGTAGCATATTTCCTTTCATATTTTATGTTAATTTGGATTTTATCTAAATAACAAAAATCCTAATAAGCTTTTATTTGTCTTAACGTTGCAATAAGAAGCGTAATTTGCCGTTATAATAAGCATAAAATAATTATCAGGACTTGAAACGTATATTCATCATATTACTATCATTTGTATTTTCATTGGGCGTAAATGCACAGATAAAGAAGATACAAAATAGACCATATATTGACCAAAGAAGGCTACATTATGGTTTTTTAATTGGTTTGCATACTCAAGATCTGAAATTTGAGAACAACGGATACATTACTAAGGATGGAGAATCCTGGTTTGCCGATGTTGCCAGTTATTCTCCCGGATTCAGTGTTGGTGTTTTAGGTGAACTCTACTTAACGAAAGATCTGGCACTCCGGCTTATTCCTACTTTGCATTTCGGTGACAAAACCGTAATTTTCAAAGAGCAAAATAGCAAAGAAGAGACCAGGCAGCAGATAAAATCCACATACTTGTCTCTTCCTTTTGATTTAAAGTTCAGTGCAGAACGCTTTAATAACTATCGGCCATACGTAATGGCCGGAGTTAATCCCATGGCCGACCTCAGTATAAAAAAGAATGGAGTCTTATTACTTAAAAGTGCCGATTGCTATATAGAAGCTGGCATCGGTTGTGACTTTTATCTCCCATTCTTCAAGCTTATTCCTGAACTTAAGTTCTGCTTTGGATTAAGTAATTTACTTAAAACAGACCGTTCTGATTTAAATGATAAAACACTCTTAAAATATACGCAATCAGTCAACCAGATAAACTCACGCATGATTGTGCTATCATTCTATTTTGAATAGAGAAACTATTTCATTGATTGATAGATTACTTCCTGAATGTTCGTACGTATATTCATCTTCGACAATTTAAAATTCCAACGATCCGGATATGTACGGTTGCTCAAGAACACATAAACCAGTCCGTTTACCGGATCTACCCAACAACATGTCCCAGTCCACCCTGTATGGCCGTAAACAGCAGCAGGAGCAGAAATACAACAAGGACTATTTTGTGGATTAGCAGGTACAGGCTTATCATATCCCAAGCCTCGTCTGCCACTCTTGGAAGTAGTTGTGGTAAATAGCTTGCAGGTTGATTTGCTTAAATAACGTTTCCCATCTATTTCACCTCCATTAAGCAGCATCTGATATACCTTTGCAACATCCTTTGCAGAAGCAAACAAGCCTGCGTTACCTGATATACCACCTAAATATGCCGCAGCCTCATCATTCACAAATCCCTGAATCAGTTCGCCTCGAAAACAATCATTTTTCACCGTAGGAACAACCTCATCTTTTTTATGCGTACGTAAAGGCAGATAACAAATATGATATAGTCTCATTGGTCCATAATACTCACGATTCAGGAACTCATCCATTGGGATTCCGCTAACAGTTTCGGCAATCTCTTTTAGAAGGATAAAGTTAACGCAACTATAGTTATACTTCTTTGCTCCTAATTTAGTCTGAGCAATCATCTGCATAGCTGCTTCATGAAATTTCTTATTCATAAAGAGACTATCAGTTACCTGCATCGTAAATTCATCGGAAGGCTTAGTCGAAGCCCATCCTTCTTTATATTTAAAAGAAGTACAAGCATAAGTATTCTCTTCAGTCTGTATGGTATGTTTAGAATCTTTCTTATTCACAAAGAAAGGAGCTTCATAGCTTGTTTCATCTATAGCCAGTCGATAGAACGGAAGCGAAGGTGGCAACCCAGACTCATGAAACAACAATTCTTTAATCGTTATATTCTCTTTGTCAGTACCACGAAGAAAAGCTAGATATTTAGATGCTTTATCAGTAAGGTTCAACAAGCATTTATCGTATAACTTCATGATAGCAAGTAATGTTCCTGTTGTTTTTGACAAAGAAGCAAGATCATACATACTATTTGATGTTACTTTCTGATCTCCTTCATAAGTATATTTTCCAAAATTCTTGCTATACACAGTCTTTCCATCCTTCATAACCAAAACCTGACATCCAGGAAAAGCACGAGCTTCAATTCCTTCCTTAACAATTGAATCAATGCGTGCTAATGTAACAGAACTCATTCCAAAGTCTTCTGGTACAGAGCGAAACACCGTATTAGGGGTAATCGTCACTCCATCTCCCGGAGAGAAAAGCGTTCCTATACTTACTGATAAACGCCCGTCAGCTGTGGCTTTAGCAAAAAGAACATCACCTATTTGATTTTGAACATCATTATCAGCAGAATGTCCTAAAACTACTGCAGAAGCAACAGATAAGGGTATCTGAAGTTGTTCCATTACTGAAAAAGGAGTAAAGAACACATAGACTGCCGGTTGACTGATTGATAGAGCTGAAAAGAAATGAAGATAAGGTTTCAGGTCTTGAGCGGTTATACTAACAACAACCCTCTTATGTAATGACAACTCATGCTTCATGGCTTGCGTCAATGAATCATTCATCTGGTATGTTAAATGATAGCATTTAACCGGAGCATATTTCTTCATTGTTTCTATAAACACAGAGTCAGCAGATCTGCCACCTACACTTACCAATGCAATTTCATCAGCAGAAGCCCGGAAAGGAAGTTCCTGTTCTCTATTTCCAAGAACGGTTATAGCAGCTGTTCTCAGTTTATGTATTAAAGCTTCGGAATTTGCCGTATTAATTCGTTCTTCCAAACCCGACAAACGAATTTCAGGGGCTCTTGTCAGCCCTAAAATATATTTGTATAACAATACTTTTCTACACTTACGATCAATTTCCTCTTTACTTATTTCTCCATTCTGAAGGGCTTTAAGTACACTTTGAACTTCTGTTTCTACATCTGCCGGAGCCAACACCATATCATTTCCAGCCTGCAAAGCCAGCAAGCAGACTCTATCTGCAGAAGCAACACCTTTCATCGCTAAGGCATCAGTAAAGATCAATCCCTGAAAGCGAAGTTCATCGGCAAGCAAACCATATACAACATTACGTGAAAGAGAAGAAGGAAATAGCTTGTTTGGCTCTATTATAGGCACCTGAAGATGTCCAACCATAATGCCTCCCAAACCAGCTTTTATATATTGTTTAAAAGGATAGAGTTCAACGCTATCCAGTCGTTCTCTTGTAAAAGCCAACACCGGTAAAGCAAAATGAGAATCAACATCTGTATCTCCATGCCCCGGAAAGTGTTTTGCTACAGAAAGTACCCCTTTGCTTTCAAGTCCTTGGGCATAGGCAATAACTTTATCTGCTACTTCATGAGGTTCTTCACCAAATGAGCGGACATTGATAACAGGATTATTAGGATTACGATTTACATCGGCAACAGGTGCAAAATTTACTGTAACTCCCATCTCCTTACACTGCCTGGCTACCTCCTGACCATATTCGTAAATAAGCTGATCATTCTGAATGCATCCCAAAACTACATTTTTTGGAAAAACAGGAGTACTTTTCAGTCTCATAGACAATCCCCATTCACCATCGAAAGTAATCATCAATGGAATTTTAGCCTGCGACTGAGCAAAATTAGTTAATAAGGCCTGATCCTGCAGTTTTCCACCAGAGAACAGCAACCCACCAATTTTGCTGTCACGAACAGCCTTTCGAATCATCTTCTTATTCTTTTTATCGATATCGGGGTTCACTGTATGAATAAAAAGCTGACCAATTCTTTCTTTCATCGTCATTTTAGACAATGTATTTTCAACCCATTTCTGACAAGACTCTTGTTGTGAAACCTTATACGCCAAAAGAGGTTCAACCTGTGCTTTGGTTGCTACAGGTAATAAAAGAGCCAGAACTAATGTAAATACAAATACCCTTTTCATCACTTATTTCCTTTCAAACTTTAGATTTATTTTTCCCACATAGACTCCATTTCTCCACATCTGTGTTACAGGAACCTCCTTACCATCTAAATTTTTGTAATATACAGGAGTTTCAATAAACGAATGAGAATGTCCTCCTAATATTAAATCAATATTATGTGTTTTTGCTGCTAATACTTCATCACAAACCGGATTATTTTCTGAAGCTTTCCACCCCAAATGAGAAAGACAAACCACCACATCACAACGTTCATTCTTTTTCAAATATGTTGCGACCTCATTTGCTACATCATAAGGTTCAAAGTAAACCACCCCTTTGCACTTATCGGCCTGAACCAATCCTTCCATTTTGGGACTTAATCCAAACACTCCAATTTTCAGGCCTTTACGTTTAATAATTATATAAGGTTTAACCAAGCCATCAAGCACAGTACCCGTAAACTTGTAGTTAGAACAAACAAATGGAAATTTCGCCATTTTAAAAAGACGAGCCATATTCTCAAGTCCAAAATCAAACTCATGATTTCCAATCGTTGCTGCATCATATTTCATTTCGTTCATCAACTTGATTTCCACCTCTCCTTTAAACATATTGTAATATGGAGTTCCCTGAGAAAAATCACCGCAGTCGAACAACAAAACATCCTTATCCTCTGCTCGAGCCTGCTTTATATAAGAAGCTCGCCTAACAAACCCACCTTTATCTGCCTGAGATTTATTAGCATCGTTTTTGCTTATAGGTTCAACACGACTGTGAGTATCATTGGTATGCAATATAGTAAGCACCTTTACACGCTGAGCAGAAAGGTTAATGCATAAGATTAGCGATATTATTATAAAAAATGTTCGTTTCATTGTATTCCTTTATTTCTTAATCTGAATTCTACCATCCAGACTGGATGTAATTACTTCACTTTTTACCGTTTTTTTCTTCACATAATCAAGAACAATATGACGAAGAACTGCCCCTTCAGGACAAACACGTTTTTCGGCTTTCAGGAAAGACCCTAAACCATCATTCCCCTCTGCTAAGTAATCAATAGTTGCCACAGTATAAATTTTATCCTTATCAATTTTTTCACCTCCAACTGTAGCATCAATTAATTCGGCATTAGATGGAGCAGAAATCAGAAGCTTCACATTGCTAACCCCCTGTCCTCCTACTTTTGCAATATCGCTAAATAATGAAATCAGATCTGTTCCTTTTAGACTAACAAGACAAAGAGAATTCTCAAAAGGCAGAATTTCATAGATAGTACCAAATGTTATATCACCTTTTGGAAGATTACTTCTTAGCCCTCCAAAGTTAATAACAGCAAGATCAGTTTTTTGTCCGGGTAAAGTATTTGCATATTCACGAAGAACATCTGCCACCAGGTTAGAGAGAAGACTCTCAGGACGTCCAGAGGTCATATCCACTTCACAGGTTCCAATCACCGGCGACATAATACTATCTACTTTTGCTTTATAAGGAGCAAAAACAGCAACAGCCGCATTATCTTGCTTTGTGTCGTATTCAGAATTAATTTCAACACTATTACTTTGTATGCTTGCCAACTGATAAACTGAATGGCATGACGAAAAAAAGAGTAGCCCTGACAAGCAGAGCATTCCTATAGATTTATTTATCCCTAAATATCTCATAATAAACATTATTTATACCGTCAAATATATATAATTTTTCTTAGATATTTGGCTATCCAACAAATAATTCGCATCTTTGCACCGCTTTCGCGCAATCGCTGTCAAAGAAGAGTTACTTGATATGTTGCGTTGTAACGATAAAACATTTTAAAAAACAAAACAATGGATTTTATTAAAATTGCAGAAGAAGCATTTGCTACTGGAAAACAGCACCCAAGCTTCAAAGCTGGAGACACTGTAACTGTAGCTTATCGTATTACTGAAGGTAACAAAGAACGTGTACAGTTGTACCGTGGTGTTGTTATCAAGATTTCAGGTCACGGAGAAAAGAAACGCTTTACTGTTCGCAAAATGTCTGGAACAGTTGGTGTAGAAAGAATCTTCCCAATCGAATCACCATTCATCGATAGCATCGAAGTGAACAAAGTTGGTAAAGTTCGTAGAGCTAAATTATATTACCTTCGTGCTCTTACTGGTAAAAAAGCTAGAATCAAAGAAAAAAGAGTTATCACTACAAACGCTTAATTCTCTGTTTCGAAATAAAAAAGAAGAGGAATTTGCTTTTGCAGATTCCTCTCTTTTTTTTATCATTCCAATGAATAAATTCAGGTAGTTTTAAGCAATTTCTTCGCCTTCTACGTATTCATCCAGAAACAAGTTATCTCCATCAAATACAGCGTACGAATAAAAGTTTATCCAGTCGCCCAGAATTGTTACGCGTGCAGAAGACGATAACATCAAATCAAGCATGATATGGCGGTGCCCATAGATAAAGTAGTTAATTGTGGGATGAGATTTAAGATACTCTTTGGTATAAAGAACCAGGAACTCTTTGTCCTCACCCATATAATCAGGTTCTTTACCATCTATACGTTTCAAACGGCTCTTTTTTGCCCAGCTCAATCCCAATTCAACACTCCATCGGGGGTGCAAAGCCGAAAACATTGTTTGTAAAGTATGATTGTGAAACATTTTCCGGAGCAATTTAAACGACTTATCAGGATCACCAAGTCCATCTCCATGCGCCAGATAAAACTCTTTTCCAAGTATTTCTGTAGTTATGGCTTTACGATGAAGAATCACGCCGCATTCTTTTTCCAGATAATCACCGCACCAAATATCATGATTACCAGTAAAGTAATGTATTTCTATCCCGGCATCAGTCAATTCCGATATTTTTCCCAGAAAACGTGTATATCCTTTTGGTACGACTAATTTAAACTCGTACCAAAAGTCAAACATATCCCCCATCAGATAAATTGCAGCAGCATCGTGGCGAATACTCTCAAGGAAGTTCACCAAACGACGCTCTTGTGTACGGCTATGTTCTATAGCACGTGATCCAAGGTGAGCATCCGAAAGGAAATAAACTCTTTTCTTCATCACACTTATTTAAAGAAATCCTAATTCCAGTTTAGCTTCTTCGCTCATCATATCTTTGTCCCATTCCGGTTCAAAAACAATGTTAACCGTAGCAGAAGTTACTCCTTCTACAGATTCCACTTTTTGGCGAACATCTTCTACTATAAAATCCACAGCCGGACAATTTGGAGCAGTAAGCGTCATATCGATAACAGTATCACCATTATCAGCTACATCAATCTTATAAATCAAACCGAGATCATAGATATTAACCGGAATTTCCGGGTCATATACAGTCTTAATCATCTCGACAATCTTTTCTTCTATTTCAAACTTCGTCATAATCAGTTATTTTAGTACTGCAAAGATAAATATTAAGAATTAATCTCCAAATTAAAAACGACCTTCGTCAACATAGCTGTAATAATGCCCATCACAAACTATAAGATGATCGGCCAGATTTATATTCATATACTCACCGGCTTGTCTCATCTTTGATGTAAGTTTATCATCCTCCTTACTAGGACGAGTATTACCAGATGGGTGGTTATGGCAAAGAATAATGGAAACAGCACGTTTAATCAAGGCTTCCCTAAGCACACATCTCACATCAACAGAAGTTTCACTTATACCACCCGAACTGATTTTCACTTTATCAATCACTTTGTTCGACTGGTTCAGTAATAACACCCAGCACTCTTCAGTAGGTAAATCGCACATTAACGGATGCATCAGATTGTAAACATCAGTAGAGCAAGTTACCTGATTACGTTCCGTTATTTCTGAAAGTTTTCTTCGTTTTCCAAGCTCAGAAGCCGCGCAAATAGAAATTGCTTTCGCCGGACCTATACCTTTAAAAGTGCATAAATCTTCAACCGTCAACTTTCCCAGTTCGTTTAAATTATGATTGCATGAGGCCAGCACTCTGCGCATCAGTTCCACAGCTGTCTCCTCTGTATTACCAGAACCTATAAGAATAGCCAGAAGTTCGGCATCGGTCAAAGCCCCTATACCTTTTTCCAGCATTTTTTCTCTGGGACGATCTTCTTCTGCCCATTGATTAATCGTTAGTTTTTCTTTCATTGTTTTTCATAGAGATAAAAAAAGCACGGATTCAACAAGGAAACTTCCTACCTGAATTCGTGCTTCTTTAAAATAGGTTTGTATTTTTATTTATAAAAGTTCTTTTCAAATGCAGAAAACTCATCTTTCTTCAGCACTACTCTTTTCCACCATGCTCTGATAAAACCAGAACCATATCCTGTAAGCTGAATAAAAGAGGCTATAATAGAAATTGCCCCAATCTTTATGCTCTTATTCTGAAAAGAAGAGTCAAGCAAAATAATCAATGCATAAAAAAGAATTGGAATTAATCCCCAGAAGGAAAAGCAGCAAACAGCCAGCAAAAATAAAAGTCCTGCTGTAAAAGCTGCAGGCAAAAGATGAACCAGTTTTAATGATTCGGGATATTTTTTAAATAAGTTAATGCGGGCTATACCTGAATTATGCACCTGTTTAAAGAATTTCTTCAAATCGGTGCGTCGTTTATGATAAACCCACGCATCCGGAAATAACCGGCATTTATAATTGTTCTTGAAAATGCGAATGCTAAAATCAATATCTTCTCCAAAACGCATTTTAGAAAATCCCTCCAAATTCATATAAACATCCCGCTTTACTCCCATGTTAAAGCTGCGAGGATAGAATTTATCGAGCTTCTTTTTCCCGCCACGTATACCACCAGTCGTAAAGAAAGAGGTCATAGCGTAATTTATCGCTTTTTGCATATCCGAGAAAGATGCATCTGCACGGTCGGGACCACCAAAAGCATCAGCATGGTCCTTTTTCAGTTCAGCTTCAACAGCATCAAAATAACCTTCAGGTATTATGCAATCCGAATCAAGAATAATCAGATAATCACCTTTACTACGTTCCGCACCAAAATTACGAGTCTGGCCGGGACCGGAATTTGGTTTAAAGAAATATTTAATATCCAGACTTTCCCTAAACTTGTTTACTATTTCTTCACAAGGCACAGTAGATCCATCCTCTACAACCAACACTTCAAAATTAGTAAAATGCTGCTTCGTGAGACTAACCAAAAGTTCGTTCACTTCATCGGGACGATTGTATACGGGAATTATTACGGAGTAGAACATAGTTAGATTTGTATATAACAAAATCCCCTCAAAAAGAGGGGATTAAAAAATATTATTTGCTTAAAGATTAAGCCTTAACACGACCTTGGTAAGAACCGTCACGAGTATCGATTTCGATTATTTCACCTTCGTTGATAAATAAAGGAACGCGAACTTCAGCACCAGTTTCAACAGTAGCAGGTTTTGTTGCGTTTGTTGCAGTATCGCCCTTAAGTCCTGGTTCTGTGTAAGTTACCAAAAGCTGAACTTTTACAGGAACTTCTGCAAAAAGAACTGTTTCAGTTGAAGCATCAGAAACAACTTCTACGATCATACCTTCTTTCATGAAATCAACACCTGTGATTAAGTCATGAGCGATAGGAGCCTGATCATAAGTTTCCTGGTTCATAAAAATATAGTCGTTACCTTCTTTATATAAGAATTGGAAAGGACGACGTTCCACACGAACATCTTCAAGCTTTTCACCGATATTAAAACGGCGCTCAAGAACACGACCAGATACAACGTCTTTCAACTTTGTACGCATAATAGTGTTTCCTTTTCCTGGTTTTACATGTAGAAATTCGATACAGAAATAGAGCTTTCCGTCCATACGGATACAAGTTCCGTTTTTGATGTCTTGTGAATTGATCATACTTTTATTTTTTAGCTATTTATATATTTATTATTTTGTTCTTTTATTCATTTCGGGTGCAAAAGTAATCTAAATAGATAAAAAACACAAAATGTTTTGACTAAAAAAGGTTTATCTCTTGGTTAATATAAAAAAAGTCTCTATTTTTGCATCCCGATTCAGACTATCAGAATAATAACAATAAAATATATAAGTAATGAAAAGAACATTCCAACCCTCTAACAGAAAGAGAAAGAACAAACATGGTTTCCGTGAAAGAATGGCTTCTGCTAATGGTCGCAGAGTTTTGGCTTCACGTCGTGCTAAGGGAAGAAAGAAATTAACCGTTTCTGACGAATACAACGGAAAATAATTAGAATCTTCAAATAAGAGATTAATAAAAGAAGTAAAGGTTTGCGTTAGAACCTTTACTTCTTTTGTTTTTTATATTATCTTTGAGCCGCAATTTAAAGACAATATATAAATAGCATATGACGATAAAACAATTCTTTTCTTTCAAAGAGAATAAATACCTATGGTGGAATGTGATAGCAATGATTGTTCTTGCCGGCCTGCTAATATTTCTTGTCCTAAAAGGTATTGACATCTATACCCAACATGGAAAATCGGTTCTGGTTCCCAATCTGAAAGGATTAAATGAACAAGAGGCACAAATGATGCTAAGAAACCGCGGGTTGGATTGTATAGTAGTAGACTCAAGCTATGATAAAAATAAAGTCTCTGGTTGTATTCTGGAGCAAAACCCATCAGAGGGTCAACATGTTAAAGAAGGACGAGTAATTTACCTCACCGTTAATTCTTTAACAATGCCTATGCAAACTATTCCCGACGTAGCAGATAACAGTTCTGTTCGTCAGGCCACTGCAAAATTAATTTCCGCAGGATTTATACTAACTGCCAATGAATCTGTAACAGGAGAACGCGACTGGGTTTATGGAGTTAAATATAACGGCCGACAATTAATGCTTGGTGAAAAAGTACCAACCGGAGCAACTCTTACATTAATGGTAGGAAATGGTACTAAAGAGACTATACAAGAAGACACCATAAATATGGATGATGAGTTTAGTAACCCCGAAGCAACTACAGAACCGGGAAAAGAACCTACTACCGAAGATTCATGGTTCTAAAGAATAAGCTAATGAAAGATTTTCTGGACGAAATAGAAGATATTGACGAGATTGAAGATGTAGAACAGACTGAATCGGAAATTGGTTCCGGCGAGCTCTATGAACATTTTCGTGTTATTGTAGATAAAGGTCAGGCACTTACCCGAATAGACAAATATTTGTTTGAACGGATTGTAAATGCTTCGCGCAACCGTATACAGCAGGCTGCTGAAGCCGGATGTGTAATGGCTAACGGAAAACCGGTAAAAAGCAACTATCGGGTAAAGCCATTCGATGTGATTACGGTAATGATGGATCGTCCTCGTTATGAAAACGAGATTATTCCAGAAGATATTCCTATTGATATTGTTTACGAAGATAATGACCTTATGGTTGTAAACAAACCGGCTGGACTGGTTGTACATCCCGGTCATGGAAATTATCATGGCACCTTGGTTAATGCAATAGCATGGCACCTTAAAGATAATCCGCAATATGATGCCAACGATCCACAGGTTGGATTAGTTCACCGTATTGATAAAGATACTTCCGGACTTCTTGTTGTTGCAAAAACACCGGATGCAAAGACTAATTTAGGTTTGCAGTTTTATAATAAAACAACTAAACGTAAATATAATGCGCTGGTTTGGGGAACTGTGGAACAAGATGAAGGCACTATTGAAGGCAACATTGCCCGCAATCCTAAAGACAGGATGCAGATGGCTTTCTTTACAGACCCTAACATAGGTAAACATGCAGTGACTCATTATCGGGTAATTGAACGTCTGGGATACGTAACACTTGTAGAATGTGTGCTCGAAACTGGCAGAACGCACCAGATTCGTGTTCACATGAAACACATTGGTCATGTTCTTTTCAATGATACACGATATGGAGGACATGAAATTTTAAAAGGAACTCACTTTAGCAAATATAAACAATTTGTAAACAACTGCTTCGATATTTGTCCACGTCAGGCTTTACATGCAATGACTCTGGGCTTTGTTCACCCTAGTACGGGCGAAGAAATGTTTTTCACAACAGAACTGCCTAAGGACATGACTATGCTGATTGACAAATGGAGAGGCTATATTTCAAACCGAGAATTAGAATGAAACGTACTATTGCAATAGTAGCTGGTGGAGATTCTTCAGAACTCCCCGTTTCCCTTCGCAGTGCCCAGGGAATCTATTCCTTCATGGATAAGGAAAAGTATAATCTGTATATTGTTGAGATGCAAGGTCTTCGCTGGGAAGTTCAACTTCCTGACGGGAATAAAGCTCCAATAGATCGCAATGACTTTAGCTTTTTGCTGAATGGCGAAAAGATTAATTTCGATTTTGCTTATATTACCATTCACGGTACCCCAGGTGAAGATGGAAAATTGCAAGGTTATTTTGATTTGTTACAAATCCCCTACTCTTCTTGCAACGTACTTGTTTCGGCACTTACTTTCAACAAATTTTCATGCAACCAATATCTCAAAGGATTTGGGGTGAAAGTTTCAGAATCTGTAATGCTAAGAGAAGGACAATCAATTACAGACGATGCTGTTGTTGAGAAAATAGGTTTACCATGCTTTATCAAGCCTAATCTGGGAGGTTCAAGCTTCGGCGTAACAAAAGTAAAGGCTAAAGAGCAAATTCAACCGGCTATAAAAAAAGCATTCGATGAAGCTAAGGAAGTAATCATTGAAGCTTTTATGCAAGGAACTGAAATTACTTGTGGATGTTATAAAACAAAAAACAAGGAACAAGTGTTTCCTATAACAGAAGTTGTAACTACCAATGAATTCTTTGATTATGACGCCAAATATAACGGACAGGTTGACGAAATTACTCCGGCGCGTTTATCTGAAGAATTGACTAAAAGAGTACAAACATTGACTTCTGCCATATACGATATTTTGGGTTGCTCTGGAATAATACGTATTGATTACATTATCACTAAAGGTGATAAGATTAATCTTCTGGAGATTAATACAACTCCGGGAATGACGGCCACAAGCTTTATACCTCAACAGGTTAGAGCTGCAGGTTTAGACATCAAAGATGTAATGACTGATATTATTGAGAATAAGTTTTAAGAATATGGAAATCACTACTGAGTTTGACGAGATTCGTCCATACAATAGCGAAGAGCTGCCTCAAATATATGAGGAGCTGATTGCTGACCCAGCTTTTCAGAATGCAATAGCTTATGCTATACCAGGCGTTCCGTTCGAAGCTGTGGCAAATAAAATGCGTAGCTGCAAAACATCTTTGGAATTTCAGAAAGCATTTTCCGCTGAATTCTTATGGGGGATTGCAAGGAAGCACACAGACGGACTGACCTTTGACAATTCGGCCCTGACCAATCAGAATCTATCTTATACATATATTTCCAATCATCGGGATATTATTCTCGATTCAGGGTTTCTTTCTATCTTGCTTTTAGATCAAGGGAAAAGTACTGTTGAGATTGCTATTGGCGACAATTTACTAATTTATCCATGGATTAAAAAACTGGTTAGAGTAAACAAATCGTTTATAGTGCAACGCGGATTAAGTATGAGGCAAATGCTTGAGTCGTCTGCCCGCATGTCCCGCTATATGCATTACGCCATTTCCGAGAAAAAAGAATCTATCTGGATTGCTCAACGTGAAGGACGCGCAAAAGATTCTAACGACCGCACACAAGACAGTGTTTTAAAGATGCTGGCTATGGGTGGAGAAGGAGATATTATTGAAAGATTGAAGTCACTGAATATTGCTCCATTGTCTATCTCTTATGAATACGACCCTTGCGATTATCTGAAAGCAAAAGAGTTTCAATTGAAAAGAGACATTGAAGGTTACAAGAAATCTACTCAGGATGATCTTAAAAACATGGAAACCGGACTTTTTGGATTTAAAGGCAAAGTTCATTTCCAGACAGCTCCTTGTTTAAATGAGAAACTAAAACAGTTGGATTCTTCATTACCGAAATGTGAACTGTTCACTCAGATATCAACAGTAATTGATAAGGAGATATACCGTAACTACAAACTATATCCGGGAAATTATGTTGCACACGATTTACTCTCGGGAGAGAATAAGTTTGCCGATCAATATACCACTGAAGAAAAGAACCGTTTTGAGGAATATATTGCCAATCAGCTAGAAAAAATTGATTTGCCAAATAAGGATATTCCTTATCTTAAAGAAAAGCTGCTGATTATGTATGCCAATCCACTGATCAATTCTTTAGTTGCTAATCAATGCGATTAAAAGCCTTATATATTATATTAATTTTCCTCTCCTTTATTTCATGTACAGGAGAGGAAAATTCTTATGTATATCCTTCTGTTAAATTAGAATTTATATCTGCTCAAACAAATGCCTCAGGAAAGATAATTTCTTTAACTACCGATAAAGATGCGACCTATACGGTTGAGAAAGATCGGACAGACAGCAAATTAAGCGCTAATGCCTTACAGCGAATAGTATGTAACTATATTGCAACAGAACCTGCTGATAACTCTCAAAATGCTTCTGCTGTAATTTATTCGTTGATTAAAGCGGTATCTCCCACTCCTGTTAAGCTTGCTTCTGGTGCCCAAATGAAGACTGACCCAGTAGACATTCAAAGCGTTTGGTTAAGCGGTCGCTACATAAATATGACTTTGCAAGTAATGCTGCAAAGCAAAACTCATTTATTTCATTTTATAGAGACCAATACAACGATTAAAAATGGAGTTCCTTCTATTAATCTAACTCTTTACCATGATAAGAACGACGATGTTGAAGCATACACAAAAATAGCTTATCTATCGGTTCCATTAGATAAATACATCCAGCAATATCCTAATGGCTTTAACGTTTCGATGTCCATTCAGACTTTCAATGATGGAGTGAAAACTTATACTTTTACTTACCCCTCTTCTATTATTTAATCTATTAAAAGCCTCTATACTTCTTAGGCCTTTCTTGCTCAGAAACTAATTCTTTTATAAGGTTATCTTTTTCCAAACATGTACATGTTTGGTTCCAATCTTGTACATGATCGGTAGCGAACATGTACATGTTTACTTCAACCTCCCGCCAATAAATGGTTAATGTTTGCCGGGAAATACATTAAACTGATTCCAGCTGACTGCTAATGTTCCTAAGCCTATAATCAGTTGACCGATTAATTCATTAAAGCTGGTATGGGTTGATTTTTGGGGTTTAAAGCCTAAAAGAGATCAGCCACCTTTCCACACAATAAATACATCTGGTTATCAGTAAGATACATTTTTAGATGGTGTACATGGTGTAGATAAATCGTCCTTTTTTAGTTCAGAGAAATAAAGATTTGAAAATTCTGCAATTTGCTGAATTCTTGAAATTTAATCTGTGGAAAGCTAAAATAGTCTTTTTATGTACACCATGTACACCACTTTTTGTGTTAATTAATTCTAATCAAAAATATAACCACCTGATAATATGAGACATATAAAACGACAGGTGGCAGAGGTGGCAGTAAAAAACAATATATTTCGATTCCAGAAATCTTTTTTTGAAAATTCCGCAATTTGCAGAATTTTCAAAATTAATTTTTCAGAAAGGAAAAAAGTATTATTTTACTGCCACCTCTTCTATGTTGTAATCCAAATTATAAGAGTATTATTAATATTTATTATACTTTTTATTAGCTTTGTAATCAGGCAGTTGAAGAGGA
>NZ_FQTV01000037.1 GCF_900128905.1 Bacteroides luti | reverse complement strand
CACCCCCTATAATAGCAGAATTCAAGTTATAAACGCAACTCTCTCCTATGTTTTTTAAGTGTATTAATAAATTCGATTGGAGTATAATATTCCAACCTTTTTCTTGGTCTTGAATTAATTAAATCTTCGACAGTTTCTACTTGTTGTTCAGTCACTTCACTAAAATCTGTCCCCTTAGGAAAGTATTGCCTTACTAATCCATTTATATTTTCATTTGCTCCTCTCTCCCAAGAATGATAGGGTCTGGCAAAATAGAAATTAATTCTCAATTTTGTCTCTATTTTTTTATGAAAAGCAAACTCAAATCCATTATCTGAGGTTATAGTGAAGATTTTCCCTTTAAATGATGTTAAACATTTAATAGTTGTATCTGCCATAGTTTTGGGATCACGCCCTTTAAGTTTACGTATCCATAAGCGTCCGGTTAGTCTGTCGTTAATAGTCATTAATGCACTCTTCCTATTCTTACCAATAATAGAGTCTATTTCAAGATCACCAAAGCGTTTACGTTCCTCAACGATGGAAGGTCTTTGATCAATACTTTTGCGATTTTGCAAAATACCTCTATTGTTGTATTCGGAACCACGTTTTTTATTTTTTCTACCTTTCCGACGTAGATATTTATAAAGATCTCCTTTCTGACGTTTATCTTTCCAAATCCACTGATAAAGCCTTTCATGAGAAACCATGGGAATTAATTGTAATTTGCATCGGCCAGAGATTTGTTCCGGACTATAATTAAATTCTATTAGCAGATGCTTTGCAAGATCCTTCATGTCTTGGGTAAAGACTACTTTCCGATGGCGACATTTCTTTCTTAAGTCAGCTTTCTTTTGAGCGGCACGGGGCATGTACTGATGCCAGGAACCGTAAGAATTACGGGCAATTTCACGGCTAATGGTACTTTTATGAACCCTTACCAGAGAGGCTATCTCGCTTTTGTTTTTTCCACTGTGAAGATATGCAGAAATTTCATATCTTTGTTCTTGGGTTAAATGTTTCATCTTGTAACTGATTTTGTAGGAGATTGAGGGAACAAGATAATTATTTTATCCCATCAGAGAAAGGCGGAAGATAAACATCTTCCCCTTCTCTGAAAAAATATTCAATCTAAAATTCCATCAGTTGCATTTAACACTTGAATTTAGGATAACAAAAAA
>NZ_FQTV01000022.1 GCF_900128905.1 Bacteroides luti | reverse complement strand
GGTACTGCGTAACAGTGGGAGAGTAGGTAGCTGCCGTTTTATCTAAGAGTCCTGTTCATGAAGTATGAATGGGACTCTTTTTTTGTATATACCCTTCTTGGTGTATAACTTCATGGTGTGTATCCATGGGCGGTAATATCTATTGCATCTACTTTTATATTTACCTTTGTCAATGTAACTCTCCTTTCCCGGAATAACGTGAGCCTTTCTGTTTAATCTGAATACTATATCTTAGCAGTCTTTATGTGTATTATACTCCAGGCAATTGCTTGAGAAAATATCTTTGCCAATTTTACACCTCATCTTATTCATTACTTTCACAAAAAAAGAGTTTCTTTGCATTTAATTAATTTCATCAGGCATTCAGGTATGAATGGCTTTTACGAATAATAGCAATACAAACATTATGAACAAAGTACTTATTATTGATGATGAAGCCCAGATACGCAAGTTACTGGCAAGGATGATGGAACTGGAAGGATACGAAGTTTGTCAGGCTACCGATTGCAGGTCGGGGTTAAAGCAGATTGAGGTTAGCTCTCCCGAAGTGGTGCTTTGTGATGTGCGTTTACCTGATGGCAATGGTGTGGATTTGGTTTTGAAGATAAAAAAGCAGTTTCCGCAGACTGAAGTGGTGCTGCTTACTGCTCACGGCAATATTCCAGATGGGGTGCAGGCTATAAAGAATGGAGCTTACGACTATATAACCAAAGGCGACGATAATAATAAGATTATTCCTCTGATAAGCAGGGCCATGGAGAAGGCTTTGATAAACAGGCGTCTGGAAAAGTTGGAAGCACAGATGGAAAGGAGATATTCGTTTCAGAATATTCAAGGTAACAGTAAGTTGATAAAGGAAGCGGTTTCGCTGGCACAAAAGGTGGCTGTTACCGATGTACCTGTTCTGCTTACCGGTGAAACTGGAACAGGAAAGGAAGTCTTTGCTCAGGCTATTCATAGTGGTAGTGCTCGCAAGGATAAAGCTTTTGTGGCTGTAAACTGTTCTTCTTTTAGCAAGGATCTGCTGGAAAGCGAGATGTTTGGTTACAAAGCCGGAGCGTTTACCGGAGCTCAGAAAGATAAGAAAGGTTTGTTTGAAGAGGCGAATAATGGAACCATCTTTCTGGATGAGATAGGAGAAATGGCTTTCGATCTTCAGGCGAAGTTGTTGAGGATTCTGGAAACGGGAGAGTTTATAAAAGTTGGTGAGACTAAACCGACTAAAGTGAACATCAGAATTATTGCAGCCACTAATCGTGATCTTCGGAAAGAAATTGAGGAAAATCATTTTCGGGAAGATTTGTTTTACCGGCTTTCTGTGTTTCAGATTCATCTTCCATCATTACGTGACCGTAGGGAAGATATTGAACAGATTGCATATTCTTTGATAGATGATTTTGGCACAAAGTTATCAAGGAAAGCTGTGAAGGTGAGCGATGATTTTATTGAAGCTTTGAAGCAGCACAGCTGGAAAGGTAATATCCGCGAATTACGAAATGTGATTGAACGTAGTCTGATTGTCTGCAATGAAGAGGAACTTACTCTACAGGACCTACCGATAGAGATCCAAAATTCTCACTTTGAAGAAAGTGCCGGAAAGAGTTATTCTAACTTTGAACTGGCGGCTATGGAACGAAGACACATTGCACGGGTGCTGCAATATACAAAAGGAAACAAAACAGAAACAGCACGCCTATTGAAAATTGGTCTTACTACGTTGTACCGGAAAATAGAGGAATACAAGTTATAAGGAAAAAGGCTTTAAGCACCACTCATCAAGAAATAAGACCTTTTTGGAATATATATAGGTTATAAAGACTCAGGCTTTAAGCTCTGTTTTAAATAATTACAGAATTACCCCGTATTAAAGGAACTGAAGTGAATCCAAAAAGTTAGACGAGTTAAAATATTAACAAGCTTGAGAACGAGCCCGGTATTGCACTGGGCTCGTTCCTTTTAAACTTGATTTGATTCTTTTATTGTTGTAATAATCTATATATTCTTCTAAATCCTTCATGAAGGCATCGATCTATTCAAGCTGCTACGTACAGACGTCAGTTTTGTTAATGCGGGGTAATTTCGTTATGAAGTAACCCAAAACGATATGCAACCCTATCAAAATGAAAAGGTTCATTTCGGACTGATAAAAGAACTTTATTAATTAATCGGTTGTTTTACTGAGAGATATGTATGTTATTATTCTTTTGGCATGCTATTGGTATATGCTTAAGTGATTCATAACAGAAATAATAACTCTTAAAGAAAGGAATGAGATGAACACGTTATTTTTTATAGTAAGTTGCCTTGCAGGCTGTTTCTGCTTCTGGCTTTTTTTCGTATGTATAAACTGGTTTGAAGATATTTAAAATTAGAATATGTATACAGCATTGTTTATATTAGGCTTGGCCATTTTTGGTTATATGGTTTACGTTCTTATTAAACCCGAAAAGTTTTAGTGAAATGAATACACAATTAATAGGCAACGGAATACAGATTGTCTTGATGATTGCATTGAGTTATCCCTTGGGAAAGCACATTGCAAAGGTTTACAAGGGGGAGAAGAGCTGGAGTGACTTTATCTCTCCGGTGGAAAATGCGATATATAGATTTTGTAATATTAACCCCAAAGAGGAAATGAGCTGGAAAAAGTTTCTGGGCACACTGCTTACGCTTAACTTATTCTGGTTTTTCTGGGGAATGATTTTACTGGTATCTCAACACTGGTTGCCATTGAATCCGGATGGTAACGCTGCTCAAAGTGCAGATCAGGCTTTTAATACTAGCATCAGCTTTTTGGTGAACTGTAACCTGCAGCATTATAGCGGTGAAAGTGGATTGACTTATTTTACTCAGCTGTTTGTTGTTATGCTTTTTCAGTTTATTACTGCGGCAACCGGTATGGCTGCTATGGCCGGAGTAATGAAGGCTATGGCTGCAAAGACTACTCAGACTATAGGTAATTTCTGGTTTTTCCTGGTAAGAAGCTGCACACGTATTCTTCTTCCGCTATCATTGATAGCTGGTATTGTGCTTATTCTACAAGGTGTTCCTATGGGCTTTGACGGAAAAGCATCTATTCATACTCTTGAAGGAGTTAGTCAGACTGTTTCGCAGGGTCCTGCTGCTGCAATTGTTGCTATAAAGCAACTTGGAACAAACGGCGGAGGATTCTTTGGAGCTAACTCTGCTCATCCTTTGGAAAACCCTTCTTTTATATCCAATTTGGTTGAGAGTATCTCGATTATGCTTATCCCTATGGCTATGATCTTTGCATTTGGTTTCTATCTGAAAAGGAAAAAACTGGCTTACAGTATTTTTGCCGTAATGTTTTTGGGGTACATCATTAGTGTGGGAACTATTACCTGGCAGGAAACAAGTGGCAATCCGTTGATTAAAGGTATCAGCCAAAGTGGAGGAGCTATGGAAGGAAAAGAGGTGAGGATAGGATCGGCTGCAACTGCTTTGTGGAGTGCAAGTACTACGGCCACTTCCAATGGTTCTGTCAATGGTATGCATGATAGCATGAAGCCGCTTTCGGGAATGGTTGAGATGTTGAATATGCAGATTAACTCGTGGTTTGGCGGTGTAGGCGTTGGTTTCTTGAATTATTATATTTTCATTATTATAGCTGTGTTTATCAGCGGACTGATGGTAGGCCGTACTCCTGAATTACTGGGTAAGAAAGTGGAAGCCAGGGAAATGAAGATTGCTACTATTCTTGCTCTTTTTCATCCGTTTATGATTCTTCTGGGAACAGCTGTCGCTGCTTACTTGTACACTCATCATCAGGGAATGGTTACGGCGGAAGGCGGATGGCTCAATAATCCGTCATACCACGGACTGAGTGAAATGTTTTATGAATATACATCCAGTGCTGCAAATAATGGATCGGGATTTGAAGGTTTAAAGGATAATACTCCTTTTTGGAACTATTCCACAGGACTGATTCTTATTCTCAGCAGATATATACCTATAATTGGTCAGGTGGCTATTGCCGGTTTGATGGCTAAAAAGAAATTTATTCCGGAAAGTGCGGGAACATTGAAAACAGATACTGCTACGTTTGGTGTAATGACCTTTGCTGTGATCTGTATCATTGCTGCCTTGGCATTCTTCCCAACACATGCATTAAGCACTATTGCCGAACTGTTAAGTTTATAATTGTAAGAAGTAATATGGAAAAAAATAAAATAACCTCTTTATTTCCTAAAGAGCAAGTAAAAGCAAGCCTTAAACAATCGTTTGTGAAGTTAGATCCTCGGATGATGATTAAGAATCCGGTTATGTTTATTGTTGAAGTGGCTACCGCTGTGATGCTTTTTGTTACGGGGTACTCTGTCATTAATAGCAGTCAGGGATCGTTTGGGTATAATATAACTGTATTTGTTATTCTATTTATTACGCTACTGTTTGCCAACTTTGCCGAAGCAATAGCCGAAGCAAGGGGAAAAGCGCAGGCCGACAGCCTGAGAAAGACGCGTGAGGAGACTCCTGCCAAACAACTTATAAACGGCAAAATAGAAATTGTAAGCAGTTCCAAATTGAGGAAGGGTGATATCTTTGAATGTGAGGCTGGAGATATTATTCCGGCTGACGGTGAGATTATTGAGGGTCTGGCATCTATTGATGAAAGTGCCATAACAGGGGAGAGTGCGCCGGTAATTCGTGAAGCCGGAGGAGATAAGAGCTCTGTTACAGGAGGTACAAAAGTACTATCAGATGAAATAAAGGTGATGGTAACTACTCAACCGGGAGAGAGCTTCCTTGATAAGATGATTGCTTTGGTGGAAGGGGCATCTCGTCAGAAAACTCCGAACGAAATAGCTTTGACCATTTTACTGGCTGGTTTTACACTGGTTTTTATTATTGTGTGTATGACTTTAAAACCTCTGGCCGATTATAGTAAGGCTACTATCACTATAGCTTCATTGATTTCTCTTTTTGTTTGCCTTATTCCTACTACAATAGGTGGATTGCTTTCGGCAATAGGTATAGCGGGAATGGATAGAGCTTTACGGGCAAATGTAATTACCAAATCGGGTAAGGCTGTGGAAACTGCGGGCGATGTGGATACTTTGCTACTAGATAAAACCGGTACAATTACAATTGGTAACCGGAAAGCTACGAAATTTTATCCGGTAAACGGAATGGAGAAAAGGGCTTTTATTGAGTTTTGTATGCTATCTTCCATGGCTGACGAAACGCCTGAAGGAAGATCTATCGTGGAACTGGGAAGAGAATCGGGACTCAGGATGAGAAACCTGAATACAACAGGAGCCAGAATGATTAAGTTTACCGCAGAGACAAAATGCTCGGGTGTTGATTTGCAGGATGGAACGCAGATACGCAAGGGTGCTTTCGACTCTATTCGCCGGATTGCTGAAGCTGCAGGAAACAGGTTCCCTAAAGAAACAGAGGAAATGACTTCGGCCATTGCAAATAATGGTGGTACGCCTCTGGTGGTTTGTGTGAACAAGGAAATTGTTGGAGTGGTTGAATTGCAGGATATTATAAAACCGGGAATTCAGGAACGCTTTGAACGTTTAAGGAAGATGGGTGTTAAGACGGTGATGGTTACCGGAGATAATCCGCTTACAGCCAAATACATTGCTGAAAAAGCAGGAGTTGACGATTTTATTGCTGAAGCCAAACCTGAAGATAAGATGGAATACATTAAGAAGGAACAGGAAGCAGGTAAACTGGTGGCAATGATGGGTGACGGAACTAATGATGCTCCTGCTTTGGCACAGGCAAACGTGGGTGTGGCCATGAATAGTGGAACGCAAGCAGCTAAGGAAGCCGGTAATATGGTGGATCTGGATAACGACCCTACCAAATTGATAGAAGTAGTGGAGATTGGTAAGCAACTGTTGATGACTCGTGGTACACTGACTACTTTCTCCATAGCAAATGATGTGGCTAAGTATTTTGCCATTGTTCCGGCATTGTTCATGTGGTCTATACCTCAGCTTGCAGCTTTGAACGTAATGGGGTTGCACAGTCCCGAAAGTGCTATTCTTTCTGCCATTATCTTTAATGCCCTGATTATTCCGGCACTTATTCCATTGGCTTTAGCCGGAGTTCAGTATAAACCGATAGGTGCTTCTGCACTGCTCAGACGCAATTTGCTTATCTATGGCGGAGGAGGGGTGATTGTTCCTTTTATCGGAATTAAGATTATTGATCTCATTGTTGGTTTATTTATTTAATATGTACGCAAAATGAAAACGACTCTTATAAAATCGGTAAAAATAACCCTGATGTTCTGTTTGTTGTTAGGGATATGTTATGTTGCTGTTCTTTGGGTATTTGCTCTTATTGCATCTCCCGGTAAAGGAAATGCGGAATTAGTTACGCTTAACGGTAAGGTGGTTGGTGCAGCTAATGTGGGACAACAGTTCACAAAAGATACTTATTTCTGGGGGCGCCCTTCTGCTGTAAACTATGCTGCTGATGCTTCGGGAGGTAGTAATAAAAGTGTTACTAACAAGGTGTATCTGAAGGAGGTAGATGCCAGAATCGATTCTTTCTTAATTCATCATCCTTACCTGAAGCGTAGTGAGGTTCCTGTGGAGATGGTTACTGCAAGCGGATCGGGATTGGATCCGGACATAACTCCTCAATGTGCTTATGTGCAGATAAAGCGTGTGGCTAAAGCTCGTGGTATGAATGAGAATGCAGTAAAAGAAATAGTGGAAAAACAGATACAGAAACCTTTTTTAGGTATATTTGGAACTGCAAAAATTAATGTTCTGAAACTGAATGTTGCTTTGGATAAAGTGAGTAAATGATTGAAATGGCATGAGTGACGAGAATAATGTACAGCATTTCCTCGACTTAATCAAGAGGTCGCGAAGAGGTAAGTTTAAGATATACATTGGCATGATTGCCGGTGTGGGGAAGACTTACCGTATGTTGCTGGAGGCGCATGATCTTCTTAAAAGTGGGGTGGATGTGCAGATTGGTTATATAGAATCACACGGCAGAGCCGAAACGGAAGCTCTGATTGAAGGGTTGCCTGTTATTCCACGGAAAAAGGTTTTTTATAAAGGAAAGGAGATTGAGGAGATGGACTTGCAAAGCATTCTTCTTATTCACCCCGAGATTGTGATTGTGGACGAACTGGCTCACACAAACGTGGAAGGAAGTGTGAATGAAAAAAGATGGCAGGATGTTATCTCTCTGCTCGATGCGGGTATTAACGTAATTAGCGCAGTGAATATTCAGCATATTGAAAGCTTGAATGAGGAAATTCAGGATATATCCGGTATTGAAGTAAAGGAACGTATTCCCGATAGTGTGCTTGAACAGGCAGATGAAGTGGTAAACATTGACCTTACTGCCGAAGAACTGGTTACCCGACTGAAAGCCGGAAAGATTTATCGTCCGGATAAGATTCAGATAGCACTGAATAATTTCTTTAAAACGGAAAACATTCTGCAGTTAAGGGAGCTGGCTCTGAAAGAGGTTGCATTACGGGTAGAGAAGCAGGTAGAGAATGAGTTTATTCAGGATTTTTCTCGTATTCGTCACGAACGGTTCCTTGCATGTATAAGTGCAAATGAAAAAACTCCGAGAAAGATTATAAGGAAAACGGCTCGGTTGGCTACTCACTATAATACGAAGTTTGTTGCTCTTTATGTGCAGACTCCAAAGGAAGCCCCCGATCGTATTCCTTTGGCCAATCAACGCCATTTGCTCAATCATTTTAAAATGGCTACTGAATTGGGAGGTGAGGTTGTGCAAATACAATCTTCAGACATTATAGGAACTATAATGAAGGTTTGTAAAGAAAGGCAGATTACTACTGTTTGTATGGGGAGTCCTTCTTTTAATATTCCAAGGGTGTTCTTTTCAGTAACCCGTTATAAGAAATTTATTGATTCACTATCCAGGGCAAATATCGATTTAATTATTTTGTCCTAGGATTAAACTGATAATGATATGAGAATAAAGACTAAACTCACTTACGGCATCGGAATGCTCTTTGCCATGATTGTTCTCTTAGGCATTCTTTCGTTGAGCTATATAAATAAGCTGAATAACGAAACTCATAAGATCTATACGAACAATAACTATTCGCTGGATTATTGCAGGAATATGTTGTCCGTTCTCGATGAACTAAACACAAGCAAAAGGGCTCTTCAGGTTTTTACATCAAACTTGCAGATGCAACAGAAAAATCTGACAGAAGTAAATGAGAAAGAAACAACGTACAAGCTGACAGTACATTTTGAGAAGCATAGAATTAAGAAAGATCAGCAAAGCTTAAGGGAGATACGTTCTGACATTTATACCATTATGACCTTGAATATGGCATCCATTTATCATAAAAGTGAGGTAGCCAAACAAACTGCTATGAATGCGCTGCTATGGATTTGTCTGACGTTTGCTGTCTGCATTGTTTTTGCTTTAGCCATATTGTTTCGTTTTCCTCATTCTATATTGAAGCCAATAAGGGAATTAATAAATGGTATAACGGAAATTGCCAATCATAATTATGATAAGCGACTGAACTTTGAACCAACAAGTGAGTTTGGTGAGGTATCTACCTCTTTCAATAAAATGGCAGAAAGGCTGAACGAATACAGGGCAAGTACACTTGCTGATATTATTGCCAATAAGAAATATATTGAAGCTATTGTAAATAGTATAACAGAACCAATCATTGGGTTGGATAATGAAAAAAAGATTCTTTTCATAAACGATGAAGCTCTGAATATTCTGAATCTTAAAAGAGAAAATATAATCAGGAAGTCGGCTGCGGAACTTGCTCTGAAGAATGATTTACTTCGTAGACTGGTTAGGGAACTGGTGAATCCGGAAGAGAAAAAAGAACCTTTAAAGATTTATGCAGATAATAAAGAGAGCTATTTTCAGGCGAACTATATTCCTATACGGGTTATTGAAACAGGTGAAACGGAACCTCATAATATTGGCGATGTAATTCTTCTGAAGAATATTACTGAATTTAAGGAGCTGGATACGGCTAAAACAACGTTTCTGTCTACTATTTCTCACGAGCTGAAAACTCCAATTTCGGCTATAATGATGAGTTTACAGCTCTTGGAAGATAAACGAATTGGCGCACTGAATGAAGAACAGGAATCTTTGTCTCACAGCATAAAGGAAAACAGTGAACGATTGCTGAGTATTACCGGTGAGTTATTAAAACTTACGCAGGTAGAGACTGGTAAACTACAATTAATGCCTAAGATAACAAAACCTATCGAGCTAATTGAATATGCAATAAAGGCTACTCGTATGCAGGCAGAAAAGTTTGGTTGCCATATTGAAGTGGAATATCCTGAAAAGATAGCCAAACTATTTGTTGATAGCGAGAAGATTGCCTGGGTGCTCACTAATCTGCTAAGCAATGCTATACATTACTCGAAGGAGAATTCCAGAATTATCATTGGTGCACAGCAAACAGGTGATGTTGTTGAAATGTTTGTGCAGGACTTTGGCAAAGGTATTGATCCACGTTATCACGAAAGTATCTTTGACCGTTATTTCCGGGTTCCGGGTACTAAAGTACAAGGTAGTGGTTTAGGACTTTCTATCTCAAAAGATTTTATTGAAGCCCAGAATGGCACTCTCACAGTGGAGAGTGAAGTGGGAAAAGGAAGTAAATTTATTATTCGCTTCAATGTGAAATAAGAATATAGAGAAAACAATAAATCCTGCAGTAGAGCTATGCGCCAAGCACCGTTTTACTGCAGGATTTTTAATCTATTATGAAAACTAATACCTGATTTTATAAATATAAACTAACCAGTCTTTTTTACCTCTGTATTTATGATTTATCTTTTTTTTCTTGTATGCAACAAAGGTAAGATGAGATTTCTCCCCCGAATAGTTAAAATCCCCATTCTTTGATAGGAATTTCCCTATAATACCCCTTCGCTGACTCTTTCCATTTTTCTCGAATGGATTGAATAAAACCCTGAATTTGTTCGGATTTGAATAGTTATTGTTCGTTTTCGAACGATAACTATTTAATTAATGCATTGAAATTCAATAATATAACTTTTTGGCATATTCGTTGCAACTATTTAAGCGTGAGATACGTCTAAATTATGTAGCGATTATGAAACGAGAAAATAATCAATAGGTATCAGATTACAATAATTAAAAATTTCCGGTTATGAAAAAGATGGTATTTAATTTCAGTGCGTTAGTAATTAGTGTTACTACTTGTTTTTTGCTTGTATGTGGTTCGGCTGCAAATGCTCAAAAATCTCAAGTTCTTGCCAATGATAAAGGCAATTGTAAAGAAGCTTTAGTTTCAAAAGATGCAGGTTGCTCTCTTTCTTCTAATCTGGATTCCAACCAAAACGAATCTGTAGATATGCAGACTTATAATAAAGATTTAAGTTTTAATGCAACTTTCTTGAAAAATATTCCGTCTAAATATAAAACAATGATGGAACAGGTTAACTCTTCAGAATGTCTTTGCTTTGAAATATCTTGCTATGAGGCAATTCAGAATAAAATGGAAAAAGATGTTGAAGCCTTTTTCTTAAAGAGATAAAAAACAGATAACTTTAATAGGATAACAATAATAAAAAAACTCTCATCATGAAAAAGATTGTATTTAGTATTAGTACGCTAGTAATCATTATTACTACTTGTTTATTGTTTGTGTGTAGTCCCGCAGCAAATGCTAAGAAGCTTAGAAGTTTTGTATATGACAAAGGTCAGAACAAAGAAACTGTATTTCTTTATGATTCAACAACCTGTGTGCTTACTCCTCACTTAAAATATGAATATGTAGTAAGTGAAAATGGGCAGTCTAAAACTAAAAAGGCTTATAGGTGGAATGCCGACGATAAAACGTGGATACCTTCATACATATTCATTGTAACAAATGTAGGTGATAGCCAGATTCAGGAGTTTGCCCGTTGGAGTGCCGTGAAAAATGAGTTTTGTTTGAACAGACAGAAAGCCATATTCGACAGAATAGACGGAAGTAATATATCAAACTATATATCCTTTAAGTGGAATGAAAGGAATAAGAAATGGGAAGTTGTGGACGGTGAGCAATTTGAGAAAAACATAGCATTGCTGATTAATCACTCTAAAAATATAAAATAAGATATTTGTTTTCAAGATAACTGATAATTAGATTGAAAAACGGCTGCCTAAGTGATTTAGGTAGCCGTTTTATGTTATTTACATCCCGATGTTATTGTGCAATATATGCCTTGAATGCCTCGAGCTTATCGTTCATGATTAGTTCTTCGGGAAACTCAGTTTCTGCCAGCATGGGGTAAATAAGGTCGTATTTACCAATAGCAAAAGAAATGTGTGCATCGCTTCCCAGAATAACCGGTTGCTCGTATTTTTTGCACAGCTTCAGAATTTCCTTGAAATTATCAGGAGCAGTTGCTTTTTCACGATACGGTTCTAATGAGCTGTTGTTTATTTCAAGCAGGGTATTATGTTCTTTTGCAGCAAGAACTATCGGTTCGTAATTAAGTTCTGCTGTTCCGTCACCAGGATGCGTAATTATTTTCACATAAGGATTCCTTATGGCTCCAATTACAGCTGAGGTGTTTTGTTCTACAGTTCCGGGGGTATAGCAAAGTGAATGAATTCCGGCAATACAGATATCCAACCTTTTCAGATATGTTTCGTCTAGGTCTACATTTCCTTCGTAGTCTATAATGTTCAATTCTGAACCAAGCAGAAGCTTTACTCCATACATCTGACGAGGGACGGTCCATAAGTTCCGGAAGTAGATGGGATCGCAAGTGCCCGGAATACCCGGACCATGTTCGGTAATACCAAGTAGCTGAATACCTTTATCGGCGGCTGCTTGTGCCATTTCCTGTAAACTGCTGAACGCGTGCCCACTTGCTGTGGTGTGTGTATGTATGTCTAAAACTATATTCATGATGCTATTTCTGTAATCGGGTGCGAAATTAACTAATTCCCGACTTGCAAAAAAATTATCCTGCGATAAACTCATTTTGCTATACAATGTTTAACGCAGGATTTCTAGTGATTTGAAGTGGCAATCTATCTTCAAAAAATGATTGTAAAGAGTTCGAAGAAAAAGAGATTCTTTGAAGCTCTTTATTTTTCTTGTTAAAATAGAATTTCAGAAGCTGGAATAACTTTAATTTTATATTTGGTCTGAGTCATATCAGCCCAAAGCCAGTTATGGAAATCAATTAACGTTTTAGCAGAACAGTGAGGACGGTCGGCTGTAGTATGGCAATCACTAACTACAGTTATGTCATAATCCTTGGAGAGAGCCGATTTAATAGTTGTGTCTACACAGTAATCTGAGGCACAGCCGGTAAAATAAAGTTTTTCAATTCCATGCTTTGTCAGTAGCTCTTGCAGATTGGTTTTGTAAAAAGAGTCGTTAGCTAGCTTTTCAACAACAATATCTTCTGGGTGAACGGGAAGTTCGTCCACTATTTCCCACTCTTTTGTATTCGGAAAGCAATAGTTATCTACTACTCCATTGTGCTGTATAAAGATAACTTTCTTGTTGTGCCGGCGAAACTTTTCTGCAAGTGCAGCAATGCGCTGAATTACATTTTCGGCATTATAACGAGGTACAGTAAATGCTACTTTCTGCATATCAACAATAATCAGTGCTTCTGTTGTTTCCATAGATAATTGTTTATTTTTTATGCAAAAGTAGATAATAACTTCTGAGAAAAAGAATATTTTCCAGACAATAGTTCTGCGGGATGGACAGAAAAAATCCTGCGTAAACGCCATATTGCTATGTTGAGTTTACTGCAGGATTTTAATTTATGCTATATTCAGTGCATGGAATAAAGATTTCCCCAATAATTATATATCAGATATAAATTTTTATCTATGCTACATCTATTGCATGGTTATCTTCTAAAAAATCGCATATAGGATTACCATATTTCAGTTTATATTATATCCAGAGGATACTGAAGAGTTTATAAATGAAATAGTCTCCTGAATATGATTTAATTCAGATCGATAATCATTGCTGATTTTGTCGGAACTTCTATTTTATTTGTCCAGTTAAGTGCATTTCCTGAAATAATATCTGTACCAGAATGATGATTGCCCAAACACTCGGCAAAGCGAATAGTTTGCAGTTCTTGTTTGTCGTTGTTGTTATTGAGAATAACCATAACCTTCTTATCACCTTTGATCCTAAAGTAAACATATACGCCGTTCTGAGGAGCGAATTGAGTCATTGTTCCGTACTTAACGGCTTCATTGCTCTTGCGCCAGTTCTGAATACGCTTCATATAATCAAGTGCTTCGATTTGGTCGTTTGTGAGGCCTTGTCTTGTAAAAATGCTGACTTTATCTTCTGCCCAGCCACCGGGGAAGTCTTTACGCATAACGCCATCGCCGCTTCCCTTTACTCCTGTCATTAGAGCTTCTGTTCCGGCATACATCTGTGGAATTCCACGGGTGGTAAGCAAAAAGGCCATTGCCAACTTATAAACTTTAAAATCTTCTTTTATCAGCGTGTAAAAACGTGAAGTGTCATGATTATCACCAAAAATCATTATGTTCATTGGGTTAGCCATCAGGAAGTCCTGGCTGAATATATCATAAAGACGATTCATTCCGGTATCTCCCCATCCGTCACCTTCGGCAAAAGCTGTAGGGATAGCATTGTGAAGAGGGAAGTCCATTATAGTAGGAAGGTTTGAATTATACTTATCCAGATTGGGAGCATCTTTCTGCCAGTACGATGTCATTGATGGATAATTGAGCCATACTTCACCAACCATATTGAAATGTGGATATTCTGCAAGAATCTGTTTAGCCCATTCGCTGACAAATTGTTTATCGGGATACTGGTGTGTATCGCTTCGTACACCGCTTAGACCAGCATATTCAATCCACCAGATAGAATTTTGAATCAAGTAAGTAGCTAAGAATGGATTTCTTTGATTCAGATCGGGCATTGATTCGGCAAACCATCCGTCCGACATACCTTTTGCATCAATCTCTGCTTTGTGAGGATCAAAGACTGTTGTGCCCCGGAAATTGCATATCTTCATGTCCGGATAGTTGTTTATCCAATCGTTTGAAGGCAGGTCTTTGTATATCCACCAATCTTTTCCGCTATGGTTTACTATGTAGTCTATAATCAGCTTAATGTTTCTTTTCTTGCATTCTTCAGCAAGTTTTTTGTATAGCTCATTGCTACCGTGTCGCGGATCAACTTTATAATAATCGGTAGTTGCATATCCATGATAGGAAGTCGATGAAGCATTGTTTTCAACCACAGGAGTAAGCCACAAAGCTGTATATCCCATTGAAGAAATGTAATCCAGATTATTAATGATTCCCTGAATATCTCCTCCATGACGGGCATCCGGATTTAGTCTGTCGGTTCCATCAGGATAGCCCTTTACGAAATCGTTTTTTGTATCGCCGTTTACAAACCTGTCGGGCATAATTTCGTAAATAACGTCTCCGCTATTAAATCCTTCGCGATTGGCGGATGCTTGTTCACGAGCCTTTAACTCATATTGATAGGTTGCAAACTTTTTATTGTTTTGTAGAAAGGTGATATTAAACTTTCCTGCTTTGGCTACAAGAGAATCAATGGATAAGTCAATAAACAGATAGTTTGGATTAGCTACTTTGTTCACTTTCGTAATCTTAACTCCGGGATAATTTATTGAAACCTGATTCTTTGAAATGTCTTTGCCATACACCAGTAATTGTAGATTAGGGTTTTTCATACCTACCCACCAGAAGGTAGGTTCAACTTTTTCGACCTGAGCATAGAGGCTCGTTACGAAAAATAGAGATAAGAGAAATAATAGTTTTTTCATTGTAAATAAATTGAAGTTATAATTTATAGTAACTGTTTTATAAAGTCATATTTTTAAATCAGCTTTTTAATTCCTTTATAATCGATGTAATAGATTACTCTCAACGATAAATTGTTGAGTAGGGAATGAGAAAAAACGTTTTTCAGATTATTGAAATAGTCAGCTTTTCTGTTTTGATCCGTAAATGAATAGTAGTTTTTCCAGACTACAGATAGCTCGCTTCCCGGTAAGAATTGCCAGGTATACGAAACATCGGAGTTAAACAGGCTAACATTCGTATCATAGTTTCTTTTGGTTTCATAGTGTTGCATGTCTCCATTGTGCTTCAGGAGATAATATTCCTGATAGCGAACGTTCGACCAGTAATGCCTTAGTCTTAGATTGAGCGAACTTTTGTTGGATAAGGAATATTTTACGGTGAAAATATTGTCCATCTCGGAAATGTTTCGTCTGCCGAAGAAGATAGAATCATTAACGATATTCTTATCTACATAGCCAATGGCATTTTGCAGGAATGACCAGGTCGCTTTATAATCGAACGAAAGACGATCGTTTACAAGATATCGTGGATGAAAAGTCAGGTAAGACGAACTCTTATGATAACGTGTAGCCTGCCAGTAACCAACCAGAGCTGTGAAAGCTAATTTCTTACGCCAGTCCGATGAATATTCAATGCCGATTGTTGTTGTGTTATTGCATTCAGCATCCCGAATCCCCAACCATTTGAAGTATAGCCCGATATTTTGGTAGCGTTGTATAGACTTGTCTCAGCCGGATTCTTTAGAATTACCTCGTTGGTGTTTAGCTGAGCCGAAACTTTATTGTAATTACTAGGTTGCCCGCCTATACGTCGTGAATAAAAGATATCTCCTTTGCTGAAGAGTTCAGTTCCTTCGGTGAAGAATTGTCGTTTTTCATCGTATTTAGTTTCAACAGACGTCAGATTAAGAATATTATCATCTGCTCTGGTTTGTCCAAAATCGGGGATTAACATCATGTCGAGGGTAAAACTTTCATTTAGACCATATTTAAAGTCCATTCCTCCTTTGAAAGATAACTTATTCTTGTCGTAATACGTTGTCATATATGGCATCAGCGATAGTCGGGTAGGGGGATTAATGTTTTTTAGCCCATGCATTTCCCCGGCCTGGTTGAGCCATCCGTTTTTGTTCTTATCTACAAAGTTCCATGTAATGGCTTCTCCATTACGCTTTATTAAACGGAAGAAGTTTATTTCCCATAATTGAATATCCTTCTTGGGAAACCGTATAGCTGAGAATGGAATCTCCATTTCTGCAATCCAGCCTTGTTTCGTTTTTGCCACAGCACTTTTCCAAACAGCATCCCAGGTTTTGTGCATGGCATTCAAATCGTTTTTGGAATCCATCTGTACACCTGCGGCCGATACCATAAATTCTGTTGAATTAAGACCGTTATTATACGGGTTTATCTCTACCGAGAAGAGGTCGGCATTAGCCTCATCGCCAGAATCCCGTTCGGCCAGTTCCGAGAAAATTGAATCGGGTTTACTGTCATAGAGCACCGCCAGTACGTAAATGGAATTATCATCATATAGCATCTTCACTTCTGTTTTCTGTGAAGGTTTGCCTCCATTAACCGGACTTTGTTGTATAAAGTCGGCAATGGGTTGAACTTCTTCCCAGGCTTTATCGTTGCACAAAGCGTCAATCTTTGGTGCTTTTGCCGTTTTGGTTATGGTGAACTGTTTACGAAGAGGCATTCCTTTTCCCCATGCAGACAATGACAATAAGCACATTAATAGCAAGCATATAAAATGAAGATGTTTTCGCATAGCTATAGTATCAGAATTGTTAATAACAGATTTACGCACCAAAGGAAATAATTATTTATTTCAGATAAAAAGTATTTATGCTGATGCCGTTTTTTTTATGCAAACGAATAAATAAATCACACTTTGGCATAAAAACAGAGATACATGTAGTCGTTAATATTGTTGGAAACAACAAAAAAGGTTACTTTTGTTTAAGTCTATAAATATGAATAAATACAAGAAATATGCCATCAGTGTTTAATCTTCTCAATAGCCGTAAACGTGTTTTGTTCCATATAGCCTATTGGATAAGCGTTGTTTTATTCTTTACCTTTTCGTGGGGTACGCGTTATAATAATTACTGGGTGTGTTTTTATAACGAGCTGGCGTTTTTGCCGGTAAAATTGGGGGTAACATATTTTGGCCTGTATTATGTAATTCCTAAACTATTGCTTCAACAAAAGTATTACCGTTCGGCTTTTGCCTGTGTACTGATGATGGCTGTTGGCGGTATGTTACAACGAATGCTTTCTTATTACTCCTTTATCCCGTTACTTGGAATGTCGGACCCAAAAACATCATTGTTCGATCCTACCGAAGTGCTTCATCATGTAATCAATATTAATACGGTGATGATTATACCTTTTGCTATCAAGCTTTACAGTTATTCGCTGGAAAAGGAAAACCGCATTCTCTCATTGTCTCACGAAAAAACGCAGGCGGAATTACAATTCTTGCGCAGCCAGATACAGCCCCATTTTTTCTTTAATGTGTTGAATGATCTTTATGCTATGGCTTTAAAGCGTTCGGATAATACTCCGGAGATGATTATGAAACTGTCCGACCTGATGCGTTATGTGCTGCACGAGTCTACAGCAGAGAGTGTCCCGGTAGAAAAAGAGATAAACTATATTCGTAATTACATCGATCTGGAACGGCTTCGCTACGGTAACCGCTTCTCTGTAGATTTTCAGGTGAAAGGAGATGTTGTAGGTGCTAGTATAGCACCATTGTTGCTCCTTCCGTTTGTGGAGAATGCCTTCAAGCACTCTTCAACCAACCAGATAAGCGGAGTGGTGATTCTTATAGAACTGATTATTTGCAATGGCGAATTACAGTTCAACGTATCCAATACCTACGATCCTGAGTATAAAAATCCGGATAATGTATCATCGGGCATTGGTATAAAGAATGTGTGTCACCGTTTGGATATCTTATATCCCGGAAGATATACATTTGAGACGAAAACAGTGGAGCAACATTATATAAGCACATTGAAAATAAAATTATAGCTATGAATCCGATACGTTGTTTACTGGTTGATGATGAAGAGTTGGCACTTGATGTACTTGAGATATACCTTGATCGCCTGGAAGGTTTCGAGGTTGCAGGACGTTGCAGAAATGCTCTTGAGGCAAGCAGCTTCCTGAATGAAAACCCAGTTGATCTGGTATTTCTGGATATTCAGATGCCTAAACTCAACGGCATGGAGTGGATAAAGAGTCTGCCCACTCCACCCAAAGTTATTTTTTGTACAGCCTTTAGCAACTTTGCCTTGGAGAGCTATGAGGTTAATGCCATTGATTATTTGCTAAAGCCGGTATCATTCGAACGGTTTGAGAAGGCGGTTGGTAAAGCTGCTGATATAATTCATAAGGAACAACGCCTGGCAGACTTAAAGGAAGAGGAGTTTATCTCCATTAAATCGGAGCGCAGGTTTTATAAAATTCCCATCAACAGCATCTTATATATTCATAGTCTTAGTAACTATTATCAGGTAGTAACACCCGAAAAGAAGATTATTGTATATGGCAGTCTTTCTGCGCTTGAGAATAAACTATCTGCCAACCTGTTTATCCGTATTCATAGATCTTATTTGATTGCTATAAACAAAATAGAAGCAATATCAAGCACATTTATTCTTCTTGAAGGAAAAAAAATACCAGTTGGAAGGAAATACCGGGATAGTGTCGAGGCTCTTATCGATAGAAAAAATCCTGCGTAAACGGCATATTGCTATGTTGCGCTTACTGCAGGATTTGCAAGTTTAGTAGTTATGTCTAGTGTAATGTTAGTTTAGCTGTTATGTCTGGTGTAACTATTTAATTTCTTAGTGAGAAGTAGCTAAAAGAATCAGAGAAGCAACGCCCAGGATTGTACCTACTGTCTTGGCATCGCTATTACCGTGGTGGTGTCTGCGTTCATAGCATCTGTCGTCTCTGTCACGGCAGTCTCTGTCTCTATAATCCCTGTCTCTGTATTCGCGACTTTCGTAGCGATCGTCATTATCGTAGTAATCACGGTTATCGCGATTGTTGTACTCGTTGTACTCTACGTAAACTTTCTTATTATGTCCGCGACCGTGATTTCTGTAATTCTCGTATGCTTCAATACTTATTTCTCTGCAATTACCATTGTTATGTTTGCCCTTATTTGAAGCCATGCTTACTGAACTCATTGTAACCATCATGATGGCAACCAATGTTAATATAATCTTTTTCATAACAACAAGTTTTTAATTGTTAATACCTTTGTTTCTTTGTTATGCATCAAAAGTAGGGTGAGAATATTCCCCCGTCCAGCAATATTCCCCATTCTTTGATAGGGATTTCCCTAAAAGAATAAAAAGGCAGTAAAAAGCAGCTTTATTGGCGCCTTCTTTATATAAAAATGAGTGCTAAATACGGGAAAGTCTGTTGATGGAAAGTAGATGCAGAAAAACTGGTGAATCATTTTAATCCATTGGCCAATGGATTTGTTTTATTGGTGAATAAAGTTGTGACTATTGCCCAATAAAATGAAAGAGGATAATCAATAAGAAAATGAAGTCTTTCAGAACTCGAAAATATGAGGAATATTATTACAAATAATAATTAGTGTAGTAATATTATTTAATGTATAAAATTGCGATATTTATCAAAAAAATAATTTAATTAGTAGCTTGTTTTATATAATAATCAAACTGATTTTAATTTTAAATTACTATGAAGAAAAAAACGATTAGATATTCTTTAATAATGCTGATTTTCCTAATATCTGCATTCTCGTGTGATTCATGCGAAGATGATATTGATTGGAATAAATTACCTGCAGAAACCCATGAAGGAAATAATAATATAGGGTGTTATGTAAATGGAAATTTATGGGCAGCATACAATAACAAAAGTCCTTTTATGAGCCCTGATATATGGGCTGCACTTACAAAAGATGATAATAACATGATACTATTAATAGGGACTGAGCGTAGAGATACCGAAACATCCCTGTCTTTTGTTGTTATGAACCCTAGAGAAAACGAAAAATTATCAATACAAGAGGTCGGTTTTAATTTATTAAAAGATGAGGCTTGTAACGGATACTATCAAAATATTGGTTCTATTTTTATTACCAAACTAGATACTATAAAGAATATTGTAAGCGGACGATTTTCATTTACTTTAAAATGTAAAGATTCTACTTCTGTTGTAAATGTCACTGATGGGCGATTTGATATATCACTTTTTAAAGAGTATTAGCCTTATAGTATTACAAAAGAGGTCTTAGTAGGCAAAAAAGAAGGGGTCACTTCAAAGTAGAAGCAACCCCAGTCTTATAATGTTAAGGAAAACCCTTATTTATTCTTTTTGCTCTTGTCCGGGAAAGCCGGGATAGCAGGAATATCCTTTCTTTCTGTCTTCAGTTTGTCTAAAGCAACCTCAATTGCTTTGTTCAACTGTTGGTCTTCGCCCATATATTCCTTATAAGCATCATTTTCCAGTTCAATGTTTGGTTCCACACCTCTACCTTCAATGATAAAGCCACTACCATCGGCAGCAAAAGGAGCGTAAGATGGAGTTACAATAGAACCGCCATCCACAACAGGAATTGTGCCACTGTAACCAACTACACCTCCCCAGGTTCGTTTACCAATAACGGTACCAAGGTTATTGAACTTGAAACGGTAAGGGAAGAGGTCGCCGTCAGATGCTGAATATTCATTGATGAGCAATACCTTTGGTCCCATAAATGTTCCAACCGGATTCACAGAACCTTCCTTCTGATTGGTATGCATTGTGAAGAAAGTAGGGGTACGCATCAGTCTTTCAATAATCATAGGAGATACATTTCCACCACCGTTTCCACGATCGTCAATGATCAGCGCTTTCTTCATCAGTTGAGGATAGTAATGCTTCACAAACTCATTCAGTCCTTCAACACCCATATCCGGAATATGGATATAACCAACTTCACCATTGGTAGCTTCGTTCACCTTGCGTGTGTTGTTCTCTACCCAGTTATAGTAATTAAGTTTAGAAACATCACTCAGTGGAGTAACCAACACTTTGCGTGCTCCTTTTTCGGAAGCAACTGTGTTTACGGTTAGTTCTACAGTCTTTCCAGCCTGACCAATCAATAACTCCTGTGGGTCTTGTACTTCATTTAGCAGTTTACCGTTGATGGCAATAATGTAATCGCCCTTCTTTACATCTACTCCCGGCATGGTTAGCGGATTGCGAGTAGATTTGTCCCAGTTGGCACCTTCGGTAACAGAAGCTACCTGGAAGAAACCTGAGGCATCTTTCGTGAAGCTGGCTCCAAGAAGTCCCATAGGTATGCGGGTAGGAGTAGGATGCTCGCCATTCTGAGAATAAGCATGACCAATGCTCAGCTCGCCAATCATTTCACCTAAAATGTAAGTCAGGTCGGTTCGGTGGTTTACGTATGGAATAAGTACCTTGTATTTATTGTAAACTTCGTTCCAGTCTACACCATGCATATTCTTAGCATAGAAGAAATCGCGCATCTGTCTCCAGCTTTCATTGTATATCTGCATCCATTCCTGATGATAATCAACCAGTTTCTTCATATCTCCCAGGCTGATAGGTTCGCTGATGCTAACAGCAGATGTAGGAACATCGATTACCTGCATCTTCTGGTCTTTAATAGCCAAAGCTTTCTTGTATCCGCTACCGAAGATAATATATGCACCCAAATCTGTTTCGCTCTTCTTGTCAAGGTCGTACATCACAACACTTCCCCCGCGTTGGTAATAAGCCTTTTGCCCTACCATGTGCAGATATCTGTAATTACCAGCCTGAGTAGGAAGTTCTACTACGCGACTTTCGATATTATCGAAGTTGTATACCAAAGATTCTTCCTTTACAGGAGCTTTCTTTTTCCCTTTGCTCTCTTTTGCAGGAGCAGTTTCTTTAGGCGCTGCAGTAGGATTAACCATATCATTAACCGGAGCGAATGGTATTTTTGCATCCTTGGTTAAAGGAAGAATGTATACTTTACCCATGTTGTTGTATGCATGGTTCCATTCTGTTTGACTGTAAGTTGGGTTAAATGTACGAGCCGATGTAAAGATCAGGTATTTGCCATCCGAACTGAAATTGGGAGAGTCGGAATCATACCATCCATCAGTAATAAGGTGTTTGGCTCCCGTAGCCACTTCGTAAACAATGATATTACTCATTGTCTTTTCCGGACGGGTATAGGTAATGAAACGACTATCGGGCGACCAGTTGAAGTCGTTGAATATAGACACTCCCGATTCCTCAACAATCGTTGTCTTCCCGGAAGCTAAATCGGTAATGTTGAGTGTGTTCTTCTTATCGCTCCAAAGAATATTTTTAGAATCTGGCGACCATGAATAGTCAATAATATAAGTCTTGATATCTTTAGTTGCCACACTTTCTTCTCCTGTTACTGCATTACGCACATAGATGCGGAATTCTCCGTCCTTGTCCGATACATAAGAAATGTATTTGCCGTCGGGCGACCAAAGTCCATTCTGGTCGTTAGCATCCGATGAGTTGGTTAGATTATAGGTAATACCCTCTTTTCCAGGAAGCGAGAAGATATCTCCACGGCCTGTAAGAATAACGCGTTCCCCATTTGGAGAGATGGCGTAAGAAGAGATCTGGGTACTTACATCCTTCCATTCCGGACGAGAATATACCTGATCGTTATTGATGTTGACTGTTACCTTGCTGGCCGTTTTAGTCTTTGTGTCGAACAGGTAGATGTAACCGCCATATTCGTAAACAATCTGGTCGCCACCAATACTAGGGAACTTAATATCATAATCCTTATAGAAAGTAAGCTGTTTGGTTTGTTGGGTAGAGATTTGATAAACATAAAGATTCATCACATCATCACGGTCGGAAGTGAAGTAAATCTCATCTCCGTTCTGACCCCACATAGGGAAAATGTCCTGTCTGACATTGTTAGTTATCTTCTTTGATTCCTTGGTTTTGAAATCGAAGATACGGATATCATCGGCCATACCTCCCTGATAACGTTTCCAGGTACGGAATTCACGGAACACATAGTTGTACGCCAGTTGTTTTCCGTCCGGTGAATAAGTTGAGAACCCGCCGTTCTTCAATGGAATCTCTGTAGGTATACCACCGTTTGCCGGAATGGTAAGCAGCTGACCGGTGAAGTCATTGAATGTATTCTGACGAGAACGGAACAGAATGCTCTTTCCGTCTCGGGTCCAGTCCAGTACAATGTTATTTGGTCCCATGCGGTCGCCAAGATCGTCACGACCCAGAGTGGCGGTATATGTCAGTCGTTTAGGTTCTCCGCCTTCAGCAGGCATAATGAACACTTCCGTATTTCCGTCATACTGTCCGGTGAACGCAATCTGTTTGCCGTCCGGAGAGAAGTGAGGAAACATCTCATAACCAATGTTCGAGGTTAGTTTACGCGCTGTTCCTCCCGATTTGTTCACAGAGTAAAGGTCGCCTGCATACGAGAAAACAACCTTATCGCCATGAATGTTGGGAAATCTCAGCAGTCGGCCTTCGTCAGCACTTACAGTCAATGCTGCGGAAAGGGCCAGAGCACCAAAGAATAATCTTTTTATCATAACTCTTTATTTATAATGTTTGTTTAATAACTTAAAATACAGAAATACAAATATATACAAATTTAATGTATTAATATTCTGTAATTGTAATAAAACATTAAACTAAAAATGATTCACTTACTATATTTATAACTTTTGAAGAATAAAACACTACTTTTGCACTGTTTTTGAAATAAAATAGATCAAAATGCAATCAATTATCCGTTTGGAGGGAGGAGTGGCCCGCAATGAGATGTACCGCTTTACCCATCCTCTGACTATGAGTCTGGAAGCTGGAGAACATCTGGCAATCGTTGGTCCCAACGCGAGTGGGAAGAGTTTACTGGTAGATACAATAACAGGAAAATTTCCTCTGAAAGAAGGTAAACTGGAATATGATTTCTCTCCTTCAGTCAGTAATCTGGTTTATGAAAATATAAAATATATAGCTTTCCGTGATACGTATGGTGCGGCCGATGCAAACTACTACTATCAACAAAGATGGAATGCACACGATCAGGATGATGCTCCGGTGGTAAAAGATAGTCTGGGCGAAATAACAGATACGCAACTGCGTGATGAACTGTTTGAGCTTTTTGCCATTGAACCAATGCTTGATAAGAAACTGATTCTGCTTTCCAGCGGTGAGCTTCGGAAGTTTCAGCTGACAAAGACTTTACTTACTAACCCAAGAGTGTTGATAATGGATAATCCGTTTATCGGACTCGATGCTAAGACTCGCGATTTATTGCATGATGTTTTGCAGAGGCTGACTTCTAAATCTTCCCTGCAGATTATTCTGGTGCTCTCTATGCTGGACGATATTCCCGATTTTATTACTCATGTTCTTCCGGTTAAGGCTCGTACCTGCGGTAAGAAAGTAACCAGGGAAGAATATCTGGCAAATTATGTACCTAATACAGCCACAGTCTTGTCTGAGGAAAAGAAACAAAGTATTATTGATCTGGAATACGGCGATAATTTGTTTGATTCCGAAGAGGTGGTAAAGCTAAATAAAGTTTCCATTCGTTACGGTGACCGTACCATCTTGAAAGAGCTCGACTGGCAGATTCTTCGCGGACAGAAATGGGCACTCTCCGGTGAAAACGGAGCAGGGAAATCAACATTGTTAAGCTTGGTATGTGCGGACAATCCGCAATCTTACGCTTGCGATATCAGTCTTTTCGGTCGGAAACGAGGATCGGGTGAAAGTATTTGGGAAATAAAGAAGCATATCGGATATGTATCTCCCGAGATGCACCGTGCTTACTTGAAGAATTTACCAACTATAGATATTGTTGCTTCCGGATTGCACGACTCAATTGGACTGTACAAGAAACCACGCCCAGATCAGATGTCAATCTGTGAATGGTGGATGGATATCTTTGGCATTCTGGATATCAAAGATCGTCCGTTCCTGCAAATATCATCTGGTGAACAGCGCTTGGTTCTTCTGGCTCGTGCCTTTGTGAAAGACCCTGAACTACTGATACTCGATGAACCTCTCCACGGGCTGGATACAACCAACCGAAGAAGAGTAAAAGCTATTGTTGAGGCTTTCTGCGAACGAAAGGATAAAACGATTATTTACGTAACTCACTACGAAAAGGAACTTCCAAAGTCTATTTCAGACAGACTTATGCTGAAAAGAAATAAGTAAAATAAAACGGAAAGAACAAGATACGAGAAAGGGGTTGGCCGACAAATCGGAACAACCCCTTACTTATGCTTTATTTCTTTAAATCAAACATAGAAATATAACTTTAGATGGACCTTGCGGACCCTTTCCTATGCTTTATTTCTTTAAATCTCTGTCTGCAAACCGTTTTAAATACTAAATATTCAGAGACTTAATATTGCTTTTTGTACAGCCTCTTCTATATATTTTATAAGATACTTATTCTTTGTAACAGCTTGTTGGCCCAGTTTAATTCAGTAGAAGCCCATGTAGATTCATCAGCGCTTCTTGTTTGATCCAGAAATGCTGAAAGATGGTCGATGTATTCTTTAAGGCTGGAAGCTGCTTTACCTTGTTTGTTTAAACGTAGTAATGCAAGAATTTCTTGTTTATCAGTATTCAAATTAGGAACATCTGTTACTGATTTTGCTTTTAGAATCAATGATAAACTTTCATTATTCTTTTCTTCTGTATTGTACAAAGCCATGTTTGTTTTTGCAAGCAAAACATAATCATCATCCGAAGCTACTTTGTTTTTTATATTCTTGTTTACCAATAAAGCAGCATCGTCATAGCGTTTACCGTTGAGCATCAATATTGAATTGAAAGTATTCACAGTAGACATAATTTTGTTGTAACGATGATTGATTGTGCACTCTTTGTTTTCTCCCAAACGTTCTATACGTTTGTCGAATTCAGCATAAGGACCATATTTTGAAAGGGTGTAATAATCCCTATGCTCTTCGTAGTAGTTCTTTATTTTAGTAAGACCGGAAGCCAATGCGGAAGGTTGCATGTTTTTCATTTTCAGAAAATCAATAGCACATTGATCGGCAACCTTTTCCTGATCGCGGCTATAAGTCATACCCAGTCGTTGACTTGTTTTATCGAAAATGGCCGATGAAATAAGAGCAACCGCAGCAGTAGCTGTTCCCGGTATATAATATTCACTTTTACTCATCAGGTATTCCTCGCCGGCAGCAAGAACACCTCCTACAACGCCACCCCAGAACGCAGCTCTCTTTTCGCGTGCTACTTCTTTATTTACGTTTATTATGGCATGATCTAAAACAAAGTGTGCTACTTCCGAAGCCATAATAGCGGTCAGCTCTTCTTCAGAATCTAATGTAGAAAGCAGTCCGGTACTTAACACCAAAGAACCGTTAGGCAATATAAAACTGTCGGGGGCAGGAGCCTTAAAATATAAACATTTAAAGTTCCCAATCTTTTATCATTAAAATTGTTATAAATAACAGAAGCAAAAAGTCCGTTTACATAATCTTCTGTGTACGGATCATCATAAAACAGATTTGAGCTGCTCAGGTTCTTTATGTATTCGGTAGCTTCATCATTTAAATCCTGGCGAATATCGTATTGGTATCCTTTATCCCAAATTTTTTCGTAGATATCATTCTGCAGTGCCTTATATTCCCAGAACGATTTGTTGTCGGTAGGGTTGAGGTCCATCACCTTCAGCATGCTATAAGGAATTGCAAACTGTGTGTTGTCTACAACAACAGCAGCTTTAAGTGTTTCTTCTGAATTCGCTCCTCTTTCAGTTAATACTAGCTGATTAAATTTTAAAGGAGTGCCAGCTTTATACTCTTCATAGTCTTTTTTAAAAGTACCATCGATATAAAAAGGGAAGCTTTTTAATATTTTCTGTGCACCGACATTGCATAGAGATAAACTGAATAAACATAGTAGAATAATCTTTTTCATATTGTGTCTAGCTTTAAAGAGTTTAATTTGAAGTTAAATATATAGCTTTTATTCTTAATGCTTTGTTCAAAAAGATGTACTTTTAAAGTATTTTATGTATTAACGCTTTATTGTGAATTTTGTGTAATTCTATTTTTATATAAAACAGACACTGATTTGTTAGATACAAAAACGAAACCAGAATAAACTCTTATAGAATCTATTCTGGTTTCATTTGTAACTATTATATTATCTTAGAATTGATTATTCTTCTGTTTATGCAGAACTTGTATTTTAAATTTATACTTTAGTTAAAAACTAAACAATGTTTTAAAGTCTGTGTATTGATTGTTTGATTATCCGCAATGGAAATAAGTATTCACAACTTCTTTCATCTTTGCAGGATTATTTTGTGTATCATCACGAAGCGTTGTGTCATTGTAAGCCTTTAGCTTGCAGATAACGCCATCAATCATACTCGGACTAAATACATTGTCTTTCTCAAATATAGCCCGTTGTTGCTGCAAGCGGTCGGCAGAAGCAGAGCAACTGTCGGGCAATTGGTCGAGAGCTTTTAGCCGTTCCTGATTCTCTTCCTTATGAATATCTACATTTACGTATGTTCTTTCGGCAATACCTAATGCATCATCTATCTCAAAGCCATGGCGGCAAGCAACAGCCAGACTGGCCAATAATTGATAGATGTCTGCCGAACCATCCGGTGAGCGCATCTCTACAGTCTGTTTTTGTGTCGTATCATAATTGCTGGGACTTTCCAGCGGGTTGGCTAAAGCACACATATCTTTCTTAGCCGACCATCCCAAAGGAACACGTACCAGTACGGAGCGATTCCTGTCTCCCCAGCAAATATTGGTTGGAGCTTCCTGATGTGGCACTAGTCGGAAATAGGAGGTTGGGGTAGTGTTGCCGAAAGCTGTAATGGAAGGTGCCAGGCACATCATTCCGGCAATCGCTTTCCGTGCAGTATCCGACAATTTACCATCCTCCAACATCTGATTCTTTCCATCCTTTGTAATACGCATGTGGATATGCAGTCCGGAACCCGCTTTACCGACAGTAATTTTCGGAGCAAAAGTGATATTATACCCATATTGACTAGCTAAATTACGGATTACCCATTTGGCAATCATCAGCTGATCGGCAGCATCTTCAGCAGGAGAGGGGAGAAATTCAATCTCATTTTGTTCGTAAGTTAATCCATCCTGAGTAAAATTCCCTACTTCAGAATGCCCGTACTTTATCTTTCCGTTAGCCTGAGAAATGTATTTCATGCACAGAGTGCGGAACTGATTGAACTTATCGTAAGGACCAGATTCATGATACCCGTGCTGATCAGTGGCAGGAAAAAGTCCGTCATCCGGAGCTATAACATAATACTCCAGTTCACCCATAGCCTCAAACTCCATTCCGGTAACCTTGTTGAAAGCACGGCAAGCTTTATGCAATGTATATTCCGGTGAGCTTTCCAACGGATCTCCATCTTTATTAAAGAAAGAGCAAAGCATGGTTAGCGTAGGAATTTCGGCGAAAGGATCAACAAACGCAGTGCGAAAACGAGGAATAGCATATAAGTCACTACTACCTGCCTCAATAAAAGTAAAAAGGCTAGATCCGTCTACCCGTTCGCCACAGGTAAGTATTGCATTTAGATAAGCAGCATCGTTGATTACAAAGTTTAAAGTCTTCAGTCGCCCATCCCCGGCAGGATACATAAAGTTAATCATTCGTATCTCTTTCTCTCTGATAAAAGAGATTATATCTGCTTTGGTAAACTCAGCAGTACTTTTTTGCAGAAATTTCACCAATGAGTTGGAGTTCATCTCTAATTCGTTGTTCATATTGTTGGCTTTTTGATTAAGGTTGAATTAATCAAAGATATAGAAAATAATCAAAATGATATATTTATATCGGATTTATTTTGATTTATTTCTTTATTATTTAATAAAAAAGGCTGTAAGAATGTGTTTATGTATCTAAATGAAAGTTTTACAGCTTGTGGTTGCTATTTTTTTTGTTGTCCTTCATTTATTGGTTGGAGATAATAAATTCCTGGAAGTAGTTCTTAAAATGCCTGAAAAATATTGCGAATGATGCCTATCTATCCTGAATGTAAGTTTGGGATAGATGACAGCATAAACAGTATTGTTGAGGTAATATTGAAAAGGCTAAAGTAAATAGTTATTCTATATCCTTGATTCTTTCAATCTGTCTATTCAGAAAATAATCAGCATATAGGCTATAATCCTCCGTTTCGTAGAAAGCTATCAATCCTTTTCTGTAATTCAGAATATCAGAGTCTTTAGCGGAATATACAGGGATTATGCCTGCGTTCATCAATGCAATGCTTTCTATCATTCGTGCAGTCCGCTTGTTTCCATCAATGAAAGGTTGCAGACGAGCCAAATTACAATGCAAATACACTGCCTTCTCTAAAGGATTGGTATATCCTTCTTGCTGAAAAAGGATTTCATTTAGTTTACTTTTTATTTCTTGTTGATTCTTTGGTGGGATATAATTCGTTCCGCTAATACGAACAGCACGTGTCCGTAATGAGCCCGATTCTTCATTAGATACCAATCCTGTAGAAATAGATTGATGTACTCTGAAAAAAGTACGTTCGTCTATAATTTCTTGATTTTGTTCTTTATGGATATATTCTAATTCGGAAATAAAAGTGTTGTAGAGGTTTTTAAGCATCTTGGCATCCTCGTATCTTTTTTCAGAAGTTATACCGTCTTTCAGTAATGCTTCGGTTTCAACGTAAGTATAAGTATTGCCTTCTATCTTGCCCGAATAGTAGCACCAAACCACAGCTAAGTCCTTTATTTCATTAGAATAAAGTTCGGATAACTTAGATAGAGGATTCTCCAAAATGAAAGAAGCCTTCTTTTGTTGTTCTTCGTTGAATATCGGTTTCATATTTTGGCTTACTTAGGTGTATTATTTATATACCATTCAAAAGTAATAAAAAAAATCGGTTTTACTATATACCCCTCGAAAATCCCTTAAATCGTTGGAGAATCAGTGGTTTTAGTCTTCTTCTTTAATCCTTAAAGCAAAAATCCTTGTAACTATATACTGAAATTCAGTTAGTTACAAGGATTATATGAGGTCTCTGGCGGATTCGAACCGCCGTAGACGGTTTTGCAGACCGGTGCCTAGCCACTCGGCCAAGAGACCTTATTTCGTGATTGCGAGTGCAAAGGTAATAGATATTTCTTAAAATCCAAGCATCTTGCGCTATAATTTTGCCTATCTACAGCATTTTTTCTTTTCGTTCCTCTTCAAATCTCTGCACTGTTGCTTCTTCTTTTCCATCAGATCTCTTAATTCACAGCCACTTGTGCAATTTGCACATGGGTTTTCATTGTTATTCGAATTTCTGAAAAAAAGTACAATTCTGTTTCCTACGTAGAATACACAGAAGAAAACAATTGCCGAAACGATTAATTCTTGTAAGCTCATAGTAGCATATTTCCTATTTGATAAAAACTAAAGGCGATAATCCAAGCCAGCGATGTGGTATACAACGCTGCAAATGCGGCCCATTTCCAACTGCCGGACTCTTGCTTGATAGCTGCAAGTGTGGCAATGCAGGGGAAATAGATAAGAACAAAAAGCATCAGACTGTAAGCGGCTAGCGGAGTAATAGGTATACGCTCTGCCAGACTTTTTTTGCTTACTCCTGCATCGTTGGTGTATAGAACACCAAGTGTGCTGACTACTAATTCCTTTGCTCCAACACCCGAAACCAAACCAATTCCAAGTTTCCAGTCGAAGCCTAATGGCTTGATTGCAGGCTCAATGGCTTTTCCAATCTGACCGATATAGGAATTTTCCTGTTGTTCTGCTACGGTCTTGTATGCATTGTGATTAGGATAGTAACCCAAATACCAGATTATAATAGAAGCAATCATGATTACTCCTCCCATCTTTCTGAGGTATTGCTGTCCTTTTTCCCATGTGTGGCGGGTAATGGCTTTCATGGTTGGCATTCGATAGGGAGGAAGCTCCATTACAAAAGGAGTGTCTTCACCTTTAACAAGTACTTTGCTGAACAATCGGGCCATTAATACAGCCAGAAGTATTCCGGTTACATAGATAGATAGCAGCACCAGACTAGCCTTGCCCGGGAAGAATGTTCCAACCAGCAACAAGTATATAGGTAAGCGTGCGCTACAACTCATCAATGGATTTACCAGTATGGTGATAAGTCGGCTCTTTCTGTTCTCAATGGTTCTTGATGCAAGAATAGCGGGTACATTACAACCAAATCCCATTACCAATGGAATGAATGATTTTCCGTGAAGTCCCATCTTGTGCATAATCTTATCCATAATGAAAGCTGCACGAGCCATGTATCCCGAATCCTCCATTAAAGAAATGAAGAAGTAAAGAAGCAGAATGTTAGGAAGGAAAACAATAACTCCACCAACTCCGCCGATTATTCCATCTACAATCATATCTTTCAGCGGGCCTGCTGTCATCGTGTTTTCTACAAAGTGTCTGAGAACGTCTACCAGCCATTCAAGTCCAGCCATTGGATAAGCTCCAATAGAGAATGTACCTTGAAACATGATCCACATGAATAGGAAGAATATAGGGTATCCCCATATTTTATGCGTAACAATGGTATCCAAAACCTTTGTCATCTGATCCTTTTCCAGGTGATTATCTATAAAGGTTTCTTTGAGCGCTCCTGTGATGAATCCATATTTGGCGTTGGTAATAGCCGATTCGCTATCCTCATTCATTGCAACCTGAATCTTTCTAGCAGCTTTTTCTTTCGCGGCAAATATTTCGATACTATTAGGAAGCGTGTGGATAACTTTCTCTACGCTTTTATCGTTCTCAAGCAGCTTAATGGAAAGATAACGAGTAGAGTATAGATGTCTGATCTCTTCATTCTTTGAGATCTCAGCTTTTACATACTCTATTCCTTTTTCTATATCTGGTCCGTGGTTGATATGAATGTGTCGGTATATCTTCTGACGTGAGTTGTCCGGTGCCACATAATCGTCCATGTGTTCTTCATGTTCGGCTTCGTTTACGTTGGTACGATGCCAATCTTGCAATTCCTTTAAAACCTCTTTATTGATTTCACCGTTCTTGCCAAAGAAGTCGGCTCCTTCGTATAGGTTGATTACTAAGTGGAACAGATGCTCTATTCCAAGGTTCTTTTTGCAGACAGTTGGGACCATTGGTACACCAAACAGTTTGCTTAATAACCTGTAATTTAATTTATTGCCACTAGCTTCAAGCTCGTCGTACATATTAAGCGCTATCACCATACGCACATTCATATCGATAAGCTGAGTGGTAAGGTATAAATTACGTTCCAGATTTGAAGCATCAACAACGTTGATTATAATGTCCGGAGTTTCTTCAATGATGTGTTGGCGTACATAAATCTCTTCGGGAGTGTATGCCGACAGGGAATAAGTACCGGGAAGATCCACAATCTTAAATCGGTAACCCTGGAAATCGAAGAAACCTTCTTTGGCATCCACTGTTACACCACTGTAGTTTCCCACATGTTCGTGAGCTCCGGATGCCAGATTAAATAAAGAAGTCTTGCCGCAATTAGGGTTTCCTACCAATGCTACATTGATGGTTCTACGCTTTCTTAAAGCAAGATTTTTAAGCTCATCTTCAGTTAAAAGTCTTTCTTCTTTAATTGATCCGTGAAAATGAGACGATACGCCAGTTTGTTCTTCAGCTTCTTGCTCACTGATAATTTCAATCATTTCAGCTTCACTTCTGCGAAGTGAAATTTCATATCCAAGAATTTTATATTTAATAGGATCTTTAAGAGGAGCATTCAACAGCACTTCGACCACTTTTCCTTTGATGAATCCCATCTCCACAATTCTTTTGCGGAATCCGCCATGGCCCATTACCTTTACAATTACGCCTCTTTCGCCTGTGTTTAGTTCAGATAAACGCATACTTAACATTGTTTTATACAAAGATAGAGTATAATAGTTGAGTGAACAAATTATTTAGAATGTTTTTAAATAAAGAAACAAAGGTTTAATCTTCCTGAAAACTCTTACCTTTGTGATATGTTTCATCTTCAGATAGCTCATTATATTGAAAAAGAAAAGCTTTTCGGACTTAATGATAAGATTCTGATAGCATTAAGTGGAGGTGCCGATTCGGTTGCCTTACTTCGTGTGTTGGTTTATCTTGGCTATTCCTGCGAGGCAGCTCATTGTAATTTCCATCTTCGTGGAGAAGAGTCCGACCGGGATGAGCTTTTTGTTCGTAAACTCTGCAAGGAACAGAATATTCCTCTTCACGTAATCCAGTTCGATACGAATGGTTATGCAGCCGAACGTCAGGTTTCCATTGAAATGGCTGCTCGCGAACTTCGTTACAATTGGTTTGAAGAGTTACGCAAAGAGGTGAATGCAGATGTTGTTGCTGTGGCGCATCACAGAGATGACAGTGTAGAGACTCTTTTGCTTAATCTTATTCGTGGAACAGGTATAAATGGTCTGACTGGCATTCGTCCGAAGAATAATCACGTGGTTCGTCCAATGCTCTCTGTTAGCCGTGAAGATATTCTGGTGTATCTTCAGGAAATGGAGCAAGATTATGTTACTGATAGCACCAATCTTCAGGATGAATATACTCGCAATAAGATTCGTCTGAATATTCTTCCGATGATGGAAACTATTAATCCGTCTATTAAAGCAACTCTTTTTTCAACAGCCTCACATCTTTCTGATGCTTCACTTATATATAACAAAGTGATTGAAGATGGCAAGAGTAGAGTTCTGTCACAAGAAGGTATTTCCATCGAAAAACTTTTGGCTGAGCCTTCACCGCGTTCATTACTTTTTGAGATTTTGTTTCCACTCGGTTTTAATCCCGCTCAGATAGATGATATATTTCTTAGTCTGGATAGGCAATCGGGTCGGAAATTCCTTTCAGATTCCTGGATTATTGTCAGAGACAGAACGCATTTGCTGATGAATAAACTAGACTCATCATCAAAAATTGAACAGCCGGAAGAAGATAAACCTGTTATCAAAGAAGAACGAATTCCTTATACACGCGATTTCGTTATTCCACGCGATAAAAGAATAGCTTGCTTTGATGCAGATAAAATATCAGCTCCATTGACGCTTCGTAAATGGCAGGCCGGAGATCGCTTTGTGCCTTTTGGTATGAAGGGCAAAAAGAATGTGAGCGATTATCTCACAGATGCTAAATTTTCAATCCTTCAGAAAGAAAAAGTTTATGTGTTGTGCTCCGGTGAAACAATTCTCTGGCTTGTGGGTGAAAGAACCGATAACCGTTTCCGGATTGACGAAAACACAAAGAACCTTCTTATACTTCGTTTGGAGGAAAACTAAAATTCAAAAGGCACTACTTTTTTATCCATAGAAAATAATCTTATATTAAAATTCATTGATGTGTCAATTCTATTTGTATCTTTGATGTTGTTATTTATAACTTTTTAATATTAATTTTAATAGGAGAAAAATCTAATGGTAAAAGTGATTGCTAAATTCTTTGTTAAAGAGGATAAAGTTGAAGAATTTTTAAAATTGGCTAGTGTTTTAGTTGAAGAATCGAGAAAAGAGACAGGATGTGTAAGCTATAATCTACTTCAGGATGTAAGTAACCCACAAACATTAATAATGGTTGAAGAGTGGGAGAGCGCTAAAATCTTGAAAACACATATGGCTTCAGCTCACTTTACAAGTATTATTCCTGAAATGAGTCTATTGCAGTTCCAGAAAGAAGAAATTACAGTTTGTAAAAACGTATTTTAAAAACAAACGAGGACTCCTTATAAGCAGGAAGTCCTCGTTTTTGTTTTCCGTATAGTATAGATTTTATTTCTTTGAGAAGAGTTCTTTCTCTCTCCATTCTTTCATTAATTCAGAAATCGTGTTTTTAACACTCATAATCTTTTCTGCTCTATAAGCATTTGCTCCGGCAAAAGCATATCCATTTTTGAAGTTTCCTTTGAATGCATTGTAAAGAGCCAGCATAATGCAATATGGACTTTTAGAAATATCGCAAGTCTTAATGCAGTGGAATGGACAAGATTTAGGTTGCTTGATGCCCTCTTTAACCTGATCAATGAATGAACCTCCAATTGCACGGCCAGGCATACCTACCGGACTTTTAATAATTTCAATATCTTCTTCCTTTGCATCTAAGTATTGCTGTTTAAAAGCTTCAGAAGCATCACATTCCTCAGTGGTAACAAAGCGGGTTCCTAACTGTACGCCCGAAGCTCCAAGTTCCATCATACGATAAATATCTGCTCCGGTGTAAATACCTCCGGCGGCAATTACTGGAATTTTCTTATTGTACTTTTCTTCAAACACAGCAACTTCAGCTACTACCTGTGGTAGAATTTCTTCCAGAGAATAGTGTTCGTCGGCAATCTGGTTTTCCTTGTAACCAAGGTGTCCTCCGGCTTTAGGGCCTTCAACAACTACAGCATCGGGAAGATAGTCGTACTGACTGTGCCATTTTTCGCAGATTATTTTTACTGCACGTGCAGATGAAACAATAGGCACAAGCTTTGTTTTGCTACCTTTTGGTAGAAAACTTGGTAAATCAAGAGGAAGTCCGGCTCCACTGAATATGATGTCAGCTTTTTCGGCAATGGATGTTTTTACCATATCAGCAAAGTTGGTCATGGCAACCATAACATTCACTCCGATAATGCCTTTGGCTTTTTCCTGAGTTTCTTTAACCATTTCGCGTGCTTTTCTTAGTTCTTCTTTAAGACCTAAGACACATGCTTCACTAAAATTACTTGATAATTTATTGTATAGAAGTCCCAAACCAGCGCAAGAAATTACGCCGATGCCTCCTTCGTTTGCTACGGCTGAGGCTAGGCCTGATAAAGAGATTCCTACGCCCATTCCACCTTGGATAATTGGAACTTGAGCCTTAAGGTCTCCGATAGATAATGTTTTCAAAATATAATGCTTTATAGAATTATGGTGTCAAAGGTAATATTATAACTGGAAAAAATAGTTGAAAATGAAACAATTTTTAGTGAGACCTGATTTTTTGTGATTTATTATATCTTGATATACGGATAGTCTGTCTATCAATATACTAATATGTGTATCATATTGTTATCTTCCTCCGGTGGTTAGTTTTGTAAACCGGGGAAAAAGCTTCCGTGAAGCGTAATAGATAAACAGCGTAATGAAGATAATTAAAATTGGAATTATAAAGTATATCAAAGTCATTAGTCCGTCAGATTCCGGTTTTAATGTTCTAAACAGTATAATTCTAAATATTTTTATGAATGGTTCATGAATGGCATATACAATAAAACTACCAATAACCAATGACTTATTTGGAGTGATTTTTTCTTTATCAATAAAGAATGCTATGATGTTTATGAAGCAGACGCATCCACAGATAATACCTATTTTATGAATATATATATTAAAATTAAAATTCTTTGTTAGCAAGTCAACTATAGCGATTATTGAATATATAATTATTGAAGATGTGAAAAGTTTGTGCGATTCTTCAACGATGTTTTTTTTATTGATGCTAAAGAATGCTCCGAGGCTAAAGAAAAATAGTGTTTCCGGACGAATGATAGCCGGGTGAAACCAAAATCCTAAATACCAGATAACTCCTAAAAATACAATTCCAGAAACCTTTGTCTTTTTTATAAAAGAATGAATAAGAGGAGATATTAGTACGGCCAGCATTAAGTCTCTTATAAACCAGAATGGGTAATTTATGGGGCAGGGTGAAAGAATTCCAAATGCATGAGCAAAATCAGTAAATGTGAAGTTCCTTATAATTATACTTGCATCATATAATAAGTTGTTCTTTATTGGAAAACTCTGGATAATAAAGTGATAGAGTATTATAAAGATATTCCAATACAGATAGGGTATAAAAAGTGATTTGAATCTGCTTTTTAGTTTTTCTTTATATAGTTGGGGCGTGAACCCTTTTTTATAGAAAAAGAGGAATCCTGAGATAATGAAGAATAGAGGTATACTGGTTCTTGCAAGTACATGAGAAAAGAATTCACTCGAGTAGTAGAAAAGAGGGCCAATAGATTCGCATGTTTTAATCTCTCCATTTACAATTACTACTGATGAGAAAGCGTGAATAAAAACTACTCCGATAATTAAAGGAAATCTTAAATAGTCAATTGTTCTGGACTGCAATTCGTCTTTGGTCATTTGTTTCTTGTTCTGTTGTCATTTTAATTATTCAATTCCCAATGACAAATTATTATAGATTATATTGTTGGCCGATTCATTAATCCCTCTGGTAATTAAGCATATATATACGCATGAATTAGCCAAACGGCTGCAAAAGTACTATAAAGTAACGTGAAAGCCAATTGATACTATAAAAAAGACCAGGCATTTGCCTCTTTATAAGACCTGTTTAATAAAAATTCTATATTCTTATTTTGAAGATTCTTGCATAAATACTACTTTATTTAATACTTTTGTAATACAATAAGTAGTCTAAACAAATCTAATCATGAAAATTTTTAAAAACATTGTTCTTTCAATGATATTGCTTGTGCCATCTATTTGTATGCAGGCAGTATCAAGTAATCAAACCAAAGTAAATCAGACAGCTGTAGTCAGGGTGGGGGATGCTCGTTTTACAGTAATAACTCCCCGTGTAATACGTATGGAATGGGATAGCACTAAGCTGTTTAATGATCAGGCTTCTTTTTTGGCTGTAAATAGGAACTTGCAGGTACCACAGTTTACACAAAGTGTCAAAGGTGGTTGGTTAACCATCAAAACATCCGAAGCGGAGCTAAACTATAAAGTTGGTAGCGGACGCTTTACCCCCAAAAATATTCGTGTCAAATTTCTAAAGGATAATAAAAGTGTAATCTGGAAATTCGGTGATGTACAAAAAGGTAATCTGAAAGGAACTTACCGTACACTCGACGGATACAATGGAAGCATTCACGAGCACGACAATAAACCTATGCCTATAGAAGACGGATTGCTGTCTACTGATGGATGGACATTTATTGACGATTCAAAGAATTATTTATTTGATAATTCCGACTGGCCTTGGGTAAGCGAACGTAAAAATAAGGCTGGACAGGATTTTTATTTCATGGCTTATGGTCATAATTATAAGTCGGCCCTGAAAGATTTCACAACTTTCTCGGGTAAAGTACCATTGCCTCCTCGTTATGCTTTCGGATACTGGTGGTCACGTTACTGGAGTTATTCCGATAATGAGCTACGCAACCTTATCAGTAACTTTAATACATATAATATTCCATTAGATGTATTGGTTGTAGATATGGACTGGCATTATACCGAGGCTGGTAAAGGTGGATGGACCGGATATACATGGAATCGTCGCCTGTTCCCCGATCCTGACGGATTTTTGAAATATCTGAAACAAAACAAGCTTCAGATAACTCTCAATCTTCATCCTGCCGATGGTATTGCCAATTACGAAGAAAACTTTCTTGCTATGGCAAAATGGATGGGAGTGAATCCCGATTCAACAAAGCTCATTCCTTACGAAGGATCAAACAAACAGTTTATGAGTGGATGGTTTAATACAATTCTTCGTCCAATGGAAAAGAAAGGTATCGACTTTTGGTGGCTCGACTGGCAACAAAAACTTAATGATGGAAAATTCAAGGACTTGAGTAATACATGGTGGATTAATTATGTTGTTTTCTCTGATATGGAACGAAACCGTGAAACTCGTCCGTTACTTTATCACCGTTGGGGAGGATTAGGAAACCACCGTTACCAGATAGGTTTCTCTGGTGATTCTTATATTTCATGGGCTTCACTTGATTTTCAGCCATATTTCAATTCAACAGCTTCCAATGTGCTTTATGGTTATTGGAGTCATGATATTGGTGGTCACATGGGTGCTAATAATATTGATCCGGAACTCTATGTGCGCTGGCTTCAGTTTGGTGCTTTGAGTCCAGTTCTTCGTACCCACTCTACAAAGAACTCTAATTTGAACAAAGAACCTTGGGCTTTTAGTCAGAAATACCTCGAAGTTATTCGCAATACGATTCTTGAACGTTATCAGATGGCTCCTTATGTTTATACAATGGCCCGTAAAACATACGATGAAGCACTCTCTCTTTGTCGCCCTATGTATTATGATTATCCTGAAAATAAAGAAGCTTATGAGAATAAGAATGAATATATGTTTGGCGATAATCTGCTGGTTTGCCCAATTACTTCACCGATGAAAAATGATAAGTCGACTGTTAAGGTTTGGCTGCCGGAAGGAAATGATTGGTATGAATGGCATACCGGCACTTTATTAAAGGGAGGACAATCCATTGAACGAACATTTAATCTTGATGAATATCCTGTTTATGTAAAAGCCGGTTCAATATTGCCTTTATATGATAAAGTGAAGAATCTGCAAAATAACAATGAACCTGTAACGGTGACTGTATTCCCCGGTAAGCAAGGATCTTTTGAAATGTACGAAGATAATGGCAATGATAAAGACTATGCAACTCATTATGCAAAAACTCTGTTATCAACAGAAAAGGCAGGTCATGTATTGACGGTGAAGATTGCTGCTCGTCAGGGAAGTTATCCTGATATGCCTTCAAACAGAAACTTCAAAGTTAAAGTTCTAGCTTCTGCAGTTCCAGAAAGTGTAATGGTAAATGGTGTTCTGACAGACTTTACATACGATGGCAATGACTTAAGCCTTACTGTAAATGTACCTGAAACGGATTGTAGTAAGGAGAAAGTCCTTAAAATAACTTATCCAACAGATGCTTTGGAAGTAACAGACGGTCTTCAGGCTCAGATGCGCCACGTTCGTGCTGCAGTCCTTCAGCTTAAGCAGAAACAAGCAGGTATCGTACTGAATGAAGAACTAGGAACAATGGAATCGGCCGGTGGATGCATCACTTATTATCCTAACCAGTTTAAGCAACGAATAGAGGCATTCCGAGTAAATTATGCTAATTTGCCTGCGGTTCTGCAAGCTCACAAACTAAATCAGGAAACTATTGACTGGTTTATAAATGCTGTGAAGTAAATGTGGAAATGAGTATATAACCTCAACGTCTGTAAAACTTTTAGGATATCCAAGCTTTCTTGTTCTTGATAACAGAACTTCAGAGTTAGATTACTCATTGAAATAATGTAAACCGAATTTGTGAATAATATACTTACTGTAAAGCCTAATTAGGAATAAGAAAATATTGTAAATTAATCTTGGCGATAATAGCAAAATCTGTAAACCTATTATAGGCAGTTATAAAACTCCGGTCGGACTTTAACCAAACTCCCGCCGGAGTTTATTCAAAGTCCCGCCTGCTTTTCTGAAAAGCCGGCGGGACTTTTTCATGCTTCTAAAAGCTTGATTATCAGTATTTATAAAGTTGTAATACAGATTCCTGAAGCAGTATTCCAGAGCTTACAGTAGGATTCTGATGTCGCTATATTTCTTAATAATGAAACCAATTAAGGGTTGGGTGGTGGGGAGGAAGGGGTGTTTTCTATAACTTTCTATTTTTTTTCTATTATATCATTCCTATAATAAGAACACTTATTCTATTTTTTTTCAGGAAAGTTATAGAAATTCATCTATTCTCCCCACCTCCCCACCCAAAAAAAACTTATATTTCAGAGGGGATTTGCATCATGCACAAAACTATTCCTAAGATTGATAAATACAGGAATCAATCTAGGGCAATGTAGATAAAAGATATTGTTTTTTTTATAAGTTATGATTGATAAAAGCATTGAATTTGCGTCGTTTATCAATCATAACTTATAAAATCTCCACCCTGCAAGTGATTATCAACTTTCCTATTTTGTGCGTTGCTCATGCAAGAAATTGAGGAATAAGGTTCATTCTTTCAAAAAAAATGAGACTATCAACCTTTTGTATAAATGGATAGTCTCTATTTTGTAGTAAAATGATTTATTTACTATACTAGAATGAAATAGTTGCTTTGTCTGCTTTGAGAGAAACATTGATCTCTGAATCTTTTGTTTTACCCTTCCATACCATCTTTTTGCACTCAGTCTTAGGTAAGCTAACATAATTATTTCCCTTACCTGTAAGATGTTCTTCGTTGATATCACATTTATCTACCTTCCAGTTATTCAGATTCTCAAGATCTATACTGAAGATGTTTATCTTATTGTTGGCAAGAGAAATTTGAGCATGATAGCCCGAAATGTTTAATCGGTCTATTTTACATGAATCTATAACGATTTCATTAACTCCATAAACAGTAGCTTCTTTCAATGTAATATTTTTGAAGATTGTTCCCATCTTTTTGGATTCATTTTTTATCGACAACGTAGAAGCTGAGTCTGTATAAAGACTGAAGTTAGCATGCATTCTCTTAGACTTGTATTTATCAAGAAGATCAGTCAAATGTTCTTCCGAATAACTTAGCTTTATAATAAGTGTATCGCCCGATACTTGCTTATTTATCATAAAAGATAATTCTTTTGGATAGCAGAACATACCTTTTTGTTGTTCATTCTTAAATGGCTGAACCATTAACGAACTTGATATATCATTCACTTCATTGTTATTCTCATCAACAAATCTGATAACCTTATACAAGGAGACGTTTATTGAATCGACCTTGCCGGAAAAGTTATCATTTGATAAAAAGTTTTTTTCAGTTTTATCAATCGGGGCAAAAAATCGTAGATGAATAATAAATATCACCGATAATAATAACACCGATGATAAGATTGCTAATAATATAACTGTTGTGCGTCTCATTGTCTGATACTATTTTGTTTCTTACTAAATTCGTTATACATATTTTCAATTTTCTCCATAGGAATATCCAACGTGTAGATTTGATGGAAAAACCATTCAAGGTCTTCCTCTATAAAACGCTTCCTGCGTAGAGATAAAATTAATTTCTTTGCACCGGCAGATACAAAATATCCAATGCCTCTTTTGTTGTAAATTATGTTCTGAGACTGAAGATAATCAAATGAGCGCATTGCTGTATTTGAGTTAACTTCGACTATAGAAGCGTATTCTCTGACTGACGGAATTCTCTCTTCCTCAGGATATTGCCCGAAGATAATCTCGTCACATATTCTGTCTGCTATCTGCAAATAAATAGCTTTACTTTCTTTAAAGTTCATACGCTTAGAGTCTATTAATAATTTCAGAGTCTTTAAATCGGAAATATGAGATAACCCAGTTAAAAAGAGTCAGAAAAGAGAAAAACAAGATAAGATTTCGCCTTGTAATCCATTTTTCTATTATTTCCCCGCAATAATCTCCTGCACTGAACAACTGACTTTCATTGAACAGAGAATTTACCAATAAGGCATCTACTGCATAAAAAAGCAGAGTTATTACTATGCCTGTTGCAAGAGTTTTGATGAACGGGTTCTTATACCACAAAGTACTTCCTAAAATAAATAAAGACTGGAAAAATAGATATATAGAAAACAGAGCTGTTAATTCCATCCAGTTATGAGTCATTGAATCTAGATTTTGACTACATAATCCCTGTGAAATATTTATAGCAGTTATGTTGAATTCTGGATAACGCATTGAGAGTATTGCTATTCTGGTATAATCGGCTAATTTAAAAGCAAGGAAAAAAGCGATTATAAATACAATAACAACGGGCAGAAACCTTGAGAAGAATTTTTCAAAATTTGTTGCCGGAGTCATCAAATATGCAATCCTCTTAGTTTTGTTTTTCATTTTTTCCATCATTAATGATGCGAAAAGACATCCAAATCCCCAGAAAAGAAATATGGCAGGTCTCAGATAATAAATACCTCCATACCAAGGACTAAAATTATGTTTAGTTCTTGATTCGAGTTCAGAAAGCCCCATAAAAGTAAATATAATTGCCATTATGGCATATAACATCACAAAACGAAGAAGTGTTGTTTTCCAGTTTTCTATAAAATCTTTTTTATAGAGAAGAGTAAAGCGCTTAAAACTTATAAAATTATTTTTTATCATAACCTTGATTTTTAATTTTGAAGATAAACTTTCAATTTGTCAGTATCAGTTAGCAGAGCATTAAACAATAACTCAAGATTAATAGCCGATTCCTCGTTCTCTTTATTAGGAAGAATCATGCTTTTCCCTTGAATGGAAGGAGAAATATATAGTGCTTCTTCTGCAGAATCATTACTGGAAGTTTCTACAAATAATAGCTTCTGACAAATTTCTGAAACAGATTCATTCAGCAAAACTTTATTGCTGTCCATCACAATTACGTGTTCCAGTAGGTTATCAACATCTTTAACCTGATGAGTGGAAATAATGATCGTCTTTTCATCGCTCATTCCAGATGCTATGAACTTCCTGAACTGACTTTTCCCTGGAATATCCAATCCGTTTGTTGGTTCATCCATAACAAGAAGAGAAGTGTTTGTAGCTAATGCAAAGCTCATATAAACTTTCTTTTTTTGTCCCATTGATAAAGCTCCCAGATGCACATCCATATTTAAATCAAAGCAATGCAGATACTTCTCGAGGTTTTCTTCACTGAAACGAGGATAGAATGATTTATTGCATTCTATATATTTGCGAAAAGAAATAGGAGGTAAATCAAATTCCTCGGGCACAATATAAATATCCTGAAGTGTTTTAGGCAATCTTTTAGATACATCTTCGTTGTCAAAATTAACCTTTCCACTCTTTGGCATTAAAAGCCCTGTAATAAGATATAAAAGAGTTGATTTTCCCACGCCGTTCTTTCCTAACAAACCATAAACTTTACCCTTCTCAACCGATAGAGAAAAGTTATCAAATAGTTTTTTTTGTGACCTCTTGTATACAAAGGACAGATTCTCAATTTTCAGCATTTTATTTCAATTTATAATTTAATTATCATTTACTCCAAACTTGCAGTTTACTAATTAGAAACAGCTGTACTACAGTAATCATGCTACTAGCATCACTATTATAATTACGATAAAGGCTACTATAACCATTGTTCTACAATTTTAAATTAAATACTCAATACAATACTTTTATATAATAATCTCAGTAATATTCATGTTAAGTTCTTTGGCTATGATATATGTAAATTGTATACCTAAAATAAAGTAAACAGCACAATCTCTTCTGAATCTGCTATTCTACTATTTATTGAATCATAATTATTCTTTGTACAATTACATATTATATATGTATTAACTTTAAATAACTGATTACTTAGTATATAGCCTTATATTTTATAAATAGATATTAAAATAGTGTACTATAATAGTGGTACACTGCAAATGTAAAAGGATAATTTGAAATAACAAAACAAATAGAAGAAATATTTTATATTTTTTGAATTGGAATTTTTATAAGTTATGATTAATAAAAACATTGAATTTGCATCGTTTATCAATCATAACTTATAAAATAAGAAGATTATTGATCCTTCCAGATATAGTGAAAGAAAAAATAGCACTAAGAAAGTGCTTTTTATAATTGTTTGAAAAACAAGTGGTTGCCTTTTTATTACTAAATATAAAAAACAACAGAACTATATATTTTTATAGTAGGTCATATTTTGACCTACAGCGTATAGATCTTTGTAGAATAATTGTAAAAGAGTCATTATGGAAATAGAAGAATTTGTGAAAAGCAATTTTTATATGTTATTTAAAAAGGAACTAGAAAATGCCGTTAATAGCTGCATTTCGGAATCAGACTTATCAAATAAGCTTGATATTTTGAGTTTTAATATTAAGCAGCTGGATTGGATGGCTCTTTCTATGAATGAGACCTTACCTTGGTCAGTGGAGTTTATAGAACTTTATAAAGATTATTGGGACTGGCATTATTTATCATATATTATTGCCGATAATAAGTTCTTTAATAAAGTAGATTTTGCTTTTTTGCTAGCTGTTTATGCAGAAAAGGTTGATTGGAAAGTTCTTTGCAGAAATGTACAGATTAAATATTCTGATATAATTTATCGTTATAGGAGTCATATAGACTGGCCTTCGTTGTGCAGTAATCCTAATTTTTATTGGAAAATCGATTTTATTAAAGAGAATATTGATATGATGGATTGGATTGCTTTTTCAGAATCTATCTCTACAATGCCGCCTTTTTCAAATGATATCAGAGATTTTCGTTTTAGAATTCTAGAAGAGTTTGAGAACTATATTGATTGGTCAGTAATATCTGAAAATGAAAAGATTAATTTTGATTCTGATTTTATAGAACGTTATAAGGATCGTTTTGATTGGGAAAATATAGTCAATAATTCGGCAATGGAATGGAATCTGGAGAAGATTGTAAAATATGATAAATATCTTTCAAAGGTGCCTAATGAATATTTGATGGCTTCAAGTATGTGGTACGAAATCGTGAAAATTTGTGTATTGAATAGATTATAAAAATAAATTAATTACATTTACAGTATAATTAACAAAATTCTATGGAAAATAAAAAATCATTTAAAAGAACGTATCCAGCTGATGCTGCAAATATTTTTGTCAGGAATCTATTATGTGATGTTAGTGAAGAGTTAGGCGGATTTAGCGAAAAAGACTGGGATAGAACTCTTAAGTTTTTTGATCATAAATGTGCATATACAGGTGTGTCATTATCTAAAAAGAAAATTGTACAAGACCATCTAATTCCACATAATAGGGAAGCATGTGGCTTAAATTTATATGGCAATATTGTTCCTACAACAAAAGAAGCTAATGGCGCAAAATCATCTAAAGATTACAAAGATTTTATTTTAAATAATACATCTATATTGGGCGACTTAGACGAATCTATAAGGAAGCAGAGAATAGCTAAAATTGAAGAGTTTGTTGTGCAATCTAAATATAAAGAAAAAATAAACTGCATTCAGTCTGATCTTTCGGAATATGCTAAGTCGCATTATGACAGCATACAAAGACAAGCAACAGACTGTAAAGAGGAAATTGCAGCTCATATAGCTTACGAAGATCAAGCAATAACAGAATCTATTAATTCGAACTATAAAACAGTAGAAGAAAAAATAAAGTTGTGGGCTTCAAAACCATATACTAATGTTCATAAAATAATAGCTATGGTTGTTTCTGACGAAAATATGAGCAGAGACGATTTGGTCGATAAAATTAATAAGAGAAATTTATCTAAAAATGCTTCTGTAGCTGTTTCAAGTTTAATGACCAATGCTGGCAATAGTTACGGACAAGTTTTTCAAGAAGAGAATGGATGTATAAGATTTTTTTCAAAAATAAGATCATTAGTTGAATCCTTTAATTGGGAAATTTAAGTATATTTTTTATTTTAAATTAAATGTTATGGCAAAAATGTATAAGGTGACAGTTAAAGGTACAGGTCAACTAAATGGTCCTGTAATTATTAATAAGACCGTGGAGATGGAAGAATTTATGGCAGCCAAATTTAATGGAGCTAATCGTTATGAAGTCATTGAAGATTTTGTGAAAGTTCATTATCCTAGTGTTAAAATTCCAAATATCAGAAATTTTGGAGCATCAATAACCCCTGTTAAGGAAGAAAAAAAGAAAGGTTGGTTTTAGAATATTCTTGATACAGTTGAAGGAGATAAAACTTATTTATTTCTTTCGGCTGCATCAAGATAGATTTTGTGCATACGCTCACGAAGTGAAATAGGTTTAATAATCTCTAATGACCAGCTGCGAGACATTAGTTCCATAATAAAATCTAGAGTTATGCAAATGTAAAGTTCTACTTGAACCCTATCATTTTTGTATGTTATAATCTGAGATTTATGAATAGGCATAGCTTCAACATATTTTCCATCACGAAGATCAAAAGAAAGAATAACTCTTTCTGGCTCTCCATCTGTAAACATGGCAAAACTATGATCATAGTTTTTTATTAAGACTTCAAGCTCTATTTCTTTTTTAAATCTAATGGTGCTAATCTCTAAATTATCAATACGATCTAAACCGAATGATTTGAGTGTGGCATGTTCTTTCTCATAATCAATCCCTAACAAATACCATCTGCCACGACTTTCTTTTAATGCATAAGGTTTTATCTTTCTTTTCTGTTCAATCTCAGGATAAAATTTTTTATAATTAAATGCGACCAATATGCTTTCTTCAATAGCCTTTTTGAGTGGTATTAAATGTTGAAGTCCACGGCTACGTTGTTTTTCTGGTATAATAAAGTCAGGCAATGCTTTGTATCCTCCAAATGCATTAACAATTTCGAATGATTCAAGAAGGATATTTATTAATGGATTATTGTCATTATTAGGAATATAATACCCTCTTTCTTGAGAATTATATTTTATCTCAATGCCAAAAATTGTAGGAATATCTTCAATATCATGCCTGAAAGTACGCTCAGAAAGTCCTTTTACATCTTTTCTATTTTCTAAAAAGTCAATTATATCCTTTCTAGATGGATACCCATTTTTGTGACTTTGTATACATTGGATTATATTGATGTAACGTTTTAAACAATCGACCTTAGACATTTTAATTGACTTTAAGTTTTACACAAAGATAATAAGTTTGTTCGTTTTGTTTTATTTGTAATCGAATTTTATACATAAAAAAGAGACTAAACATTTCAACAGAAATGTCTAGTCTCTTTCCAAAATATCTCAAGTTATTCCCCTAAAGGAACGATACTATTCCCATTCAATAGTTGCAGGTGGCTTAGAACTGATATCGTAAGTAACGCGGTTCACACCTTTTACCTTGTTGATGATTTCATTAGAAATCTTTCCAAGGAATTCGTAAGGTAGGTGAGCCCAGTCGGCTGTCATGGCATCGGTTGAAGTAACGGCACGAAGTGCTACTGCATTTTCGTATGTTCTTTCGTCGCCCATAACACCTACAGACTGTACCGGAAGAAGGATTACACCTGCTTGCCATACCTGATCGTAAAGTCCCCATTCACGTAGTCCGCTGATGAAGATATCATCTGCTTCCTGAAGTACACGTACTTTTTCTGGAGTGATATCGCCAAGAATACGAACAGCTAAACCAGGACCCGGGAAAGGATGACGGTTGATAAGATGCTCCATCATACCCAATTTGCGACCTACACGACGAACTTCATCTTTGAAAAGAAGGCGAAGAGGTTCGCAAAGTTTCAGGTTCATCTTTTCTGGAAGACCACCTACATTGTGGTGGCTCTTGATTACTGTACCTGTGATAGAAAGAGATTCAATACAGTCAGGATAAATAGTACCCTGAGCCAACCATTTCACATCTTTCAGTTTATGAGCTTCTTCATCGAATACATCGATAAAGCCTTTACCAATAATCTTACGTTTACGTTCTGGTTCAGTTACGCCTGCAAGTTCGCTGAAGAATTTATCTTTTGCATTTACACCAATTACATTAAGACCTAAGTGTTCGTAATCAGTCAATACATTTTCGAATTCATTCTTACGAAGCATTCCGTGGTCAACGAAAATACAAGTCAGGTTCTTACCAATTGCCTTGTTAAGCAATACAGCAGCAACAGATGAGTCAACACCACCTGAAAGGCCAAGAACCACTTTATCGTCTCCAAGTTGTTGTTTCAACTCAGCAACAGTACTTTCAATGAATGAAGCAGGGCTCCAGTCTTGCTTGCATCCGCAAACATCTACAACGAAGTTGCGAAGAATCTGTGTACCATCAGTTGTGTGGAATACTTCAGGGTGGAACTGTACGCCCCATATTTGTTCGCCTTCAACCTGATAAGCTGCGATAGCAACCTCATTAGTTGAAGCGATCGTTTTAAAATTATCAGGAATGGCAGTGATAGTATCACCATGGCTCATCCATACCTGTGAGTTCTTTTCTACTCCTTTAAACAATACGTTGTCTTTGCAGAAAGAACCAAGATTAGCACGTCCGTATTCACGAGTAGCAGCCGGTTCAACTTTACCACCATTAGTATAAGCGATAAATTGTGCACCATAACAGATTCCTAAAATAGGATATTTTCCTCGGATTTCGCTTAGATCGATTTTGAAAGCCGCATCATCGTATACAGAGAAAGGGCTTCCGGAAAGAATAACTCCCTTTATAGATTCATCGTCCTTAGGGAATTTGTTGTAAGGTAGAATCTCGCAATACGTGTCCAGCTCACGAACCCTGCGACCAATAAGTTGGGTGGTCTGTGAACCGAAATCAAGAATGATAATCTTTTCTTGCATAATATAATAATGTATAGTTTGGAATTTTATGCATGCAAAAATACACATTATTCGCCAATAAATAAAAACCATTCACCAATAATTTGAAATCTACCGCCAATAAATTAAATTCTATCACCAATAATTATCTTTACTGGAATGGGTTTACATTCTTTTTATTTCCTAAAATTGAGGGCGTATTTTTTTATAATTGAACACAGTAAGTCCTGAGAAATAACTATTTTTGTGAAACTTTTATAAATTTGCTTGAAGTGAATAATGTTATGCTAAGTCCATTTTTTCTTTTAATATTGAGTTTAGTTATAGTTTTTTCTTTTGCTATATTATTTCTTGTCTGTAGAAAATTTTTTCAAAAAAAACAGTTTGAAAAAGAAGAGATTATATTGCCGTTGGAAACTGAAGAAACTCTAGCTCCATCTCCCTCTTTTGCTGATATTGAAGAACTGGATTCTGTAGATAAAGGATCTTCAAAAAAAGAACATGTAAAGCGTAACGAAGAAAAGTATAAATTTGCTAAGTTGAGTAACGAAGAATGTAAGCATATTTATAATAATCTCACCAGATATATGATAAAGAATAAGCCATATATTAATCCTAATTTAAAGATTTCTGATTTAGCACATGCAATAAATAGCTCTTCTCATTCACTCTCTTATGTATTTAATCAATATCTGAATCAGAATTATTCTGATTTTGTGAATGAATATCGTGTTGCTGAGTTTAAAGCTTTGGCCAATGATTCAAAGAATTCAAGATGCTCACTAACTGTATTATATGAGAAAAGTGGATTTAGTTCGCGTGCTTCGTTCTTTCGGTTGTTCAAGAAGCTAACAGGAATAACTCCGAATGAATATATCCAGCAAATGAAATCTTCAAATTAATACGATTATCTGAGTGATTTAATATATTTGCCGGGCTTACTAAAGTAAATAGTTGGTGGTAGATAACTATTATTAGTAGCAGATGAATAGTTTATTTTTTTTTATCTGCTACTAGTTGAAAACCCTTCTTCAAAGGGTTTTTGTGCATTTTAGTAGCAGATAGTGTAGATGTTTCCTGATTTTCTTATATTTGTGGTGCTAATAAATTTAATAATAATGAAAACAAAACTGCTAACCTTCTTTATTGGGGCTGTTGCCCTTTTATCAACAGCCAGTGCTCAGAATGTTACTCAATTGGTTCCAGGGAAAGATTTTCCTGCGGAAATTGAAAATCCCGAATGTCTTGGTATAAACAAAGAACCGGCTCATGCCACTCTGATGCCTTATGCTTCTTTGGATGAAGCTTTGAAGGCAAAAAGACATAAATCGTCTTATTGCCATGTTTTAAATGGCATGTGGAAATTTAACTGGGTGGCATGGCCAAATCAGCGCCCTGTCGATTTCTATAAAACCGATTATGATGTTTCCGGTTGGAAAGAAATTCCGGTGCCATCAAATTGGCAGGTGTTGGGATACGGAACTCCTTATTACAGAAATATAGGTTACACCTTTAAGATAGATTTTCCTCATGTAATGAGCGAGCCATCTAAAAATTATACAGCTTATGAGGAACGTAATCCGGTAGGTAGTTACAGACGCGACTTTGATGTTCCGGCAGATTGGAATGGCCGTCGTGTTTTCATCACTTTCGATGGTGTTGATGCTGCTTTCTTTATCTGGGTAAACGGACAGAAAGTTGGTTATAGTACAAACAGTCGTAATGCTGCAGAATTTGATTTAACCAAGTATGTAAAACCAGGCAAGAATATGGTAGCTGTTGAGGTTTATCGTTATTGCTCTGGCAGTTATCTGGAAGATCAGGATATGTGGCGATTAAGTGGCATATTCCGCAATGTAACGCTTTGGAGTGCTCCGCAGACTCACGTTCGCGATTTCTTTGTTCAGACAGATTTGGATAAAGATTATAAGAATTCAGAATTGAGCGTTTCTGCAAAAGTTAAGAACTATGGCTCTCAACCTTCTCAGGCACAGAAATTACAGGCTTCACTTTATAATGGCAGTCAACCGGTAGAAGGGGCAACTGCTGTAACAAATATTCCAGCTTTAAAACCAGGACAGGAAGCAATTGTTGCTTTGAAGTTTACTGTTAATAATCCAGAGAAGTGGAGCGCTGAAACTCCTAAACTTTATACTACAGTTCTTACTTTGCAAGGCGGTAAGGGAACTAATGAGACATTATCTTCTCGTACCGGATTCCGTAAGATTGAGATTAAAGGACGTCAGTTCCAGGTAAATGGAACTCCGATAAAGCTGAAAGGTGTAAACCGTCACGAACATTGGTCGACTGTTGGTCATGCCATAACAGAAGAACAAATGATCAGAGACCTGGAAGTTATTAAGCAAGGTAACTGTAACCACGTGCGTACTTGTCATTATTCGGATGATCCACGTTGGTATGAGTTGTGTGATGAATGGGGCATCTGGTTGGTTGCTGAAGCAAATGCTGAATGTCATGGTTACGATGGAAAGCTTGATGAAGAGCCACGCATGAAAGCTGCAATAATAGATCGTAATGTAGCAAATACAGAAAACTTCAAGAACCATCCGTCAGTAATTATCTGGTCTCTTGGAAATGAATACGGACGTGTTGGATCAAATTTTGTATCAGCAATGAATGTTGTTAAGTCTATTGATCCTACTCGTTTTGTACATTACGAACGTTTCGGCATGGGTAAAAATAATCCTTCTGATTTTGATGGAAGAATGTATGGTACTCCGTCTGATTTTGCTTGGGTTGCTCAGAATAAAGAGCTGACTAAACCATTCTATATTTGTGAATTTGCTCATGCAATGTTCAATTCTATGGGATCATTGGATGAATACTCTAAGGTTTTTGACAATAATCCGGAGATACTTGGTGGAGCTATCTGGGAATATCAGGATCAGGCATTGTGGAACAAACGAAATCCGGAACATCCAATCTTAGCTTATGGTGGCGGATTTGGCGAATTCCCTAACGATCACTATTTTATTCATAAAGGTGTAGTAGCCTGGGATAGAAAAACTATCAAGCCTCATTATCCTGAAATGAAGAAAGCTTTCCAATGGATTGATACAGAATTGGTTGAACCTTCATCGGGAACTATTAAAATAAGAAATAAATTCCAGTTTATTTCATTGGATGGTTTTGATGCTTCATGGACGTTGACTGAAAATGGAAAAGAAATTGATAAAGGCGTGTTGAAATTGCCTCGTATCTAGCCTTTCAGAGAAAGTTGGATTTCTGTTCCGTATAAAATAGAAAATCCTAAAGCCGGAGCTGAATATTATTTGCGTATCTCTTATACTCAAAAGGATAAAACAATGTGGGCTGATAAAGGATTCGAAGTTGCTTCCGAACAATTTAAGCTACCAGTAAGTACTCTTCCTGTTGAAGAGGCAAAAGTAACTTCTCCAGTCAAGGTGAGTCAGGATGCTCAGTCTATAAAGGTGGCAGGAACTGGATTTGCTGTAACCTTTGATAAGAATACAGGTTTAATGAGTCAGCTGATGAAAGACGGAGTAAATCTTTTAACTTCTGATGGCTCACCAAAACTTCATTTGTGGCGCGCAGCTCACCGTAATGATGATATGTGGGCAAACAGAGACTGGGAGAAATTTGGTATAAATAACCTAAAAAATACTTTAGTTGATCTGACAGTAGAAACTGTTGATAAATGCACAGCAAAAGTAACTTCAACTATAAAGTATGATGGTAAAGAAGGATTTGGTGCGTATCATATTTCTACCTATACTATTAAAGGTGACGGCTCTGTGAAGGTTGATAATAAAATTGACTTTATTGGCTTAAGAATAAATCTTGCACATATTGGCGTACGTATGATTCTCGATAAGAAGTTAGATCGTATGACATATTTTGGTCGTGGCCCAATAGAGAATTATTCAGATCGCAAGAGTGGGGCAGATGTAGGTCTTTATGAATTAGGTGTAAATGATCAATACGAATATGAAAAGCCTATGGATCGCGGAAACCATGAAGATGTAAGATGGGTGAAATTTGCAGGAACAGGAAATAGTATGCCCGACTTTTTAATAAATTCTGATGAGAACTTAATGCAGTTCTCTGCTTTGCCTCACACAGACGAACAGATGTTCCCGGTTGAATATAAAATAGATCTGCCAGTAAGTACTGCAACAGTTTTCTGTCTTTCAACTAAAACATTAGGTGTAGGCTCTAATGGTTGTGGTCCAAGACCTTTGGATAAATATATGGTTTGGTCGGATAATAGTCAGTTCACATATACTATACAGTTATTGCAATCAAAGTAATTAAAACAAAATGACTTGTAACAGTTGTAGCATGGCTATATGGACGTAGTGTGGAACCAAAACTACAAACTGCCTAGCCTGTAACCAGAAGCTTATATATAGAATAATGTAACAGAAAGCTATATGAAAAATAAAAGCGGTCGGAAGTATCTGATAAAAATATTCTCCGGCCGTTTGCTTATATAGTGATTGTGACTATTTGTTTTGGTAAGCAGTTAGCATCCATACTAGTTTTTCCTGCTCTTTTTGGTAATCGTTCATCTGGGCTACTGTGACAATTTTATATAATCTAAAGTTTTCATATTGTTTTTGTTTTAAAGATTTGTATTTTTATTTTGTTGATACAAAGATAAACCCGAAAGGATGCTTTTCCAACCGATAATTTCTATCTTTGTATAGATGAAATCTATAATATGTAATTAATGGATAGAGTATGACTATACAGCAATTGGAATATATTCTTGCAGTGGACAGGTTCCGTCATTTTGGTAATGCGGCAGAACATTGCATGGTTACTCAGCCAACCCTGAGCGCGATGGTTCAAAAGTTGGAAGAAGAACTTGGAGCGAAGATATTCGACAGGAGTACGCAACCCATTCAGCCCACTTCTATTGGATATAAAATTATAGAGCAGGCACGTGCGGTGTTGGAGCATGCTTCAAAGGTAAAGGAAATAGTGCAGGAAGAAGGTCACTCTATAAAAGGAGTTTTTCGTTTGGCCATATTGCCTACTATAGCGCCTTACCTGCTTCCTAGGTTTTTCCCGAAGTTAATGGAAGATTATCCCGATCTGGATATCCGGGTTACGGAGATGAAAACACAGGATGTGCTGGTTGCCCTTGCTGCGGGAAAAGTAGATGCGGCAATACTTGCTACAGTTGTGACCGACAAATCTCTGCAGGCCGATACACTCTTCTATGAACAATTTCTGGGATATGTGGCCCGCAAGGAACCGATCTTTAAAAATGAGATGATTCGTTCTACAGATATTAGTGGAGAAAGGCTTTGGCTTTTGGATGAAGGTCATTGTTTCCGCGATCAGTTGATGCGTTTTTGCCAGCTCGAAACGGTTAAACTTCATCAGGCTGCCTATCATTTGGGAAGTATGGAGACTTTTATGAGAATAGTAGAAGGAGGAAAGGGAATAACCTTTATTCCGGAGCTGGCATCATATCAGCTTAGTCAGGAACAGAAAGAGCTTGTACGTCCATTTGCTATACCTCGACCTACCCGAGAAATAAGTATTGTGACAAAAACAGACTTTGTGCGCTATACAATATTGAACATGATAAAGGAAAGTATTCGCTTGTCTGTACCAAAGGAAATGCTGACGCTGCAAAAAACTCAACGAGTAGTCTGAATTTATTGGCCAATGATTTTATTTTATTGGTCAATAGATTAAGTTCATTCACCAATAAATTCAATCCATTGGTGAATGAATAGAACTTGTTCTTGCTATATATTATCTTTTTGGGAATAGGTTTACCTTTCTTGTGGCTATTATGACTTTTCCTAGACTGAGTTTTACAGTTTCTGTGGTTATACTAAACTGACTGGCTATATTTCTCTTATTCCTAAGCCGACTTCGCATAAAAAAAGAGAGCGCCAAAAAAAAGTATTTGGCACCCTCAATTAATTCGTATTCCTAATGGAGACTGAAATCAAATATCCGATTCTACAAGGGGGCATCTTAACTTTTTTAGACACTCTCTTTTTTGAGTTGTTATCTGCTGATTAATTCTTCTGATTCTGACTGCTTATCACCCGATAAATTTCTTCGGCAATTCGGTTGGCACCAGCTTCGTTGGGGTGTATCTGGTCGGGGAAATACATTGGTAGACCACTCATTGGAGTATGTAAATCAATAGTTTTCAATTTCATCTTTTTTGCCACACTTTTAATATATGGAATAACTTCACGAGTGATAGTACTGTCGTTTATTCCCCATTTTACACCATAAGCAGGAACAGGGAAACAAAGATAGATCTTAGGATTTGAAGGCAACTGCTTGAATGCATTGATAAGCGTTACAAGATCCTTTTTAAAATCCTCTTTATATTTCCAGTTCTGAGGCTTAGTATCATTTGTTCCCAGTTTGATGGTTACAATATCCGGTTGAAAGCTTAATGCATCCTGGAATATTTGTTCCTTCATATAAGGGCGATCGCCTTTCATAAGTAAGGTTCTTCCCCCAATTCCGAAGTTATGCACTTCGTAGTTGCTCCCTAATAATCTTCCCAATACAGCTGGATAACCATCCTTGTTTCTGTCTTTAATGCCAGATCCGTAAGTTATACTGTTACCAATACAAGCCACTTTAATTACTTTCTGTTGAGCAAATGTAAGGTTGCAGCAAAACAGCAGCACACCTATAAGCGATAAATAAGAAATTCGTTTCATTTTTTTATTAGATTTTATATTAGAAATATTATTGTCCGGCTAACTTTGTATAAGTTACACTCTTTTCATTTACGTTCCTGGCATTGCTAACCTTTTTAATGAACTTATTCACCTTGTTTACATGAATGTTCTTCAGCTCAATATTCTCAACCGGAAGTCTCTCATCGCCTTTTATCTCGTAAATGGCATCAACTTCTTCGCAGGTAACGTTTTTCATGTGAATATCGTGAATAGGAGTGATACGTGTTTCGTAAGTAGGGAAATCTTTCCACTGATACAATACATCGGTGTCAATTTCAAAAGCTCGTTGCATTTTTCCTGCTTTAATGTTTTCCATATAAATATTTTCAACGAATCCGCCTCTGCGATGATTGGTCTTAATGTAGAACAGTCGTAATACAGATTTAGGAGCAGTGCAGTTGTGCATATAAATATTACGTATACCACTTGATAACTCACTGCCTAGTCCCAATAACGTGTGTCCTTGAAGAATAGAACAATTGCGGATTACTATGTTTTCGCAGGGGGTATTCAGACGCCAGCCATCCTGATTGCTTCCGGATTTAATAACAACAGCATCATCTCCCTGATCAAACGTGCAGTTTTCTACAAGGAAGTTACGAGTCATTTCCAGGTCTATACCATCGTTGTTATGTCCGTGAGCTTTTATATCAAGATTACGTGCTATACCATTGTCGCACATATACATGTGTACACACCAGAAAGGACTTTCCCTTATTTTGAATCCATCCAGCATGATGTTCTTACATCTATTAAAATGTATCAGGTAAGGACGCATTCTGTTTCACTCGTTTCCAAATTGTCTTTCCTCAACAGGAACGTTTGTAGACATCATCGTGTAAAGCTTTCCGGCTGCATCCATGTAATACTTCTGGCGTGGAAACCATATTTTCCATGTATCCATCTTTGGACTAATTGTTCCTTTACCGGTGATAGCTATATTTTCGCATCTAAATGCGTAAATCAGAGGTGAATAATTATAGAATTCCATTCCTTCCAGAGAGCTTTGCACTGCCGGCAAATAGTCGGATGGATTATCAGAAAAGCGCAAAACTGCATTTTCATCAAGATGCAAGTCTACATTACTTTTAAAATGAATAGGCCCTGTAAGCCATGTTCCCGCGGGAATAACAACTCGTCCACCTCCAGCTTTGTTGCATGCTTCAATGGCTGAGGCTATAGCTTTTGTGTTGTCGGCAATGCCTCCTTCAATGGCTCCGTAATTTGTAATTGGAAAATCCTGTTTCGGATAATTGAAAACCTTAATAGGCTGCATTGGGAAGGGAGCTTTTACTTTTACTGTGCTATAATTACCATTAGGAGCGGTAAAAGATGATGTAAGCAGATATACAACGACTCCTGCGAGACATTTTAAAAAATTAATTTTCATAGTATTATTTCGTAGATTAATTCCTTTAGATTCTTTTTACTTATCAGAATTCAATGCAAAGAAAAGCATTTTTCATTAAGTAAATATGTTATTGTGTACATAACCTCTAGAAATTTATACAAGAAAGATATTAAACAGCCTTACAATATAGACAGAGAAATGGATTACTAATAATAATCTTCTTCAAGAGAATAAATTACGCTTTATTTTGAGTATATATTTTCTTATATTCGTATAGTTTATATAAGAAATATAAACTGCAAATAATAATACGAAATGAGAACGTGTGATTTAAAGAGATTCTTTTTTGCTTTACTATTTAGCTTAATGCCATTTATTGCATTTGCACAAGCAATTATTAAGCAGACTGAACAAAAGCTAAAATCTCCTGATGGTGCCTATGAATTTACCTTTTATCAGAAGCAAATTGCTCCCGGAACAAAGCAAATGTATTATACTCTTTCTTTTAAAGGAAGAGAAGTGATGAAAGAATCAGAGCTTGGTGTTCTGATTGAAAACCAATTGTTTGAATCAGCATTGGGCGTGCCCAATGATACTTGTCATCTTTGGTGTGAAAATCTTGCTTTGATTGCAACTGATTGTTCATCAGTAGATACAAGCTGGAAACCTGTATATGGCGAGAAAAGTATAATCAGAGACAATTATAATCAGCTAACTCTTAAGTTCGAAAAATATGGAAACGGAAATTCAGCCATTCCAACCGATGGATATGATAAACGTCGTGCTTACCGCATGGATATAATTGTTCGTGCTTATAATGAAGGCGTAGCTTTGCGCTATTTCTTCCCTGAAACAAGTAACGGGCTTTTCTTACATATCACCGGAGAGCAGACTCAGTTCTCTTTCCCAGAGAATACGCAGGCGTATTATGAGCGATGGGCGCAAGGACCTTATTCACTTCTTCCTTTAAAGGATTGGAAAGATGAGTGTGAACGTCCGCTTACTCTGAAACTGGAAAATGGTTTAACTGTGGCTCTTGCCGAAGCACAAATGGTTGACTACTCTCGTATGAAGTTTCGCTTGAATGCAATAAAAGGCAACACTTTGCAAGCTTCACTTTATGATAAAGTTGATATAATTTCTCCTTATTCAACTCCATGGAGAGTGATTATGGCGGCTGAACGGCCGGGAGACTTAATTGAGCATAATAATATTATTTTGAACTTGAATCCGGAAAATAAATTGGAAAATACATCATGGATAAAGCCTGGAAAAGTAATACGTGTTGGCAAACTTACTCAGGCTGATGCAAAGTTGTGCGTAGATTTTGCTGCAGAAAGAGGATTGCAATATATTCATCTTGATTCAGGATGGTATGGCCCGGAAACAAAAATGAGTTCGGATGCAGCAAAAGTTTCTGAAACCAGAGATTTGAATATACCGGAACTTACTGCCTATGCTGCTTCAAAAGGTATTGGAGTATTTGTTTACGTAAATCAGCGAGCATTGTTTCAGCAACTTGACACTATTCTTCCACTTTATAAGAAATGGGGATTGAAAGGTATTAAGTTTGGGTTTGTTCAGGTTGGCTCAAACCGCTGGACTACCTGGATGCACGAAGCCGTGAAGAAGTGTGCAGAATACGGATTGATGGTGGACATTCACGACGAGTATCGTCCTACCGGTTTCAGTCGTACTTATCCAAATCTTATGAGTCAGGAAGGAATTCGTGGCAATGAAGAAATGCCGGATGCAACACATAATACAACTCTTCCTTTTACACGTTTTCTTGCCGGAGCTGCTGATTATACTGTTTGTTATTACAATTCACGTGTAAAAAACACAAATGCACATCAGTTGGCCTTGTCTGTTGTTTATTATAGTCCGCTTCAATTCCTTTACTGGTATGCCCAACCATCAGCTTATACCGGTGAACCGGAAATTGAATTCTTCGATAAAGTGAAGACGGTTTGGGATGATACAAAAGTAATTAATGGAGAGATTGGTGAATATATAACTACAACCCGTCGTAGTGGAGATGAATGGTTTGCAGGAACCATTACCAACACTGAAGCCCGTATGGTTACTGTTCCACTTAATTTTCTGGATAAAGGAAAAAAATATGTAGCAAGCATTTATACTGATGATGATGCAGTTAAAACTAAAACACATGTGCGTGTTTCTAAATATATTGTGAATGGAGATAACATGCTTAACCTTTCAGTAAAAGCAAGTGGGGGAGTAGCCATGCATTTTGTTCCTGCTACAGCAAAAGAAATTAAGAGTCTCCCCAAATTGAAGAATAATAATCAATTGTAGATATGGTATTTACAATGAAAAAAGGAATAGTTTTACCAACCTAACCAGTAGTTATAATAGCTTTTTGATCTCGAAGATGGGGGTTGTTCAATGAAAATTGAACAACCCCCATTTTTATGGTATGCTGTGCATGATTACAATAGTTAGTTAATAAAATAGTATCGAGCTATGCTGCAATAGCCGCAAACTCAATGAGTTCTTTGAATAGATTGTCATTTAATCTCTTGTTTGG
>NZ_FQTV01000018.1 GCF_900128905.1 Bacteroides luti | reverse complement strand
CAGAAAGGCCAGGCAGGTTGGGAAGATATTAAACCGGTGGCGACTTTTTCTGGAATCAGCTTGCTGATTTTACCGTTATTAATAAGATTGGATTATTATATTATTGTTATTTTGAAACAGGCATTACTGAAAATGGAAGATAATACAATGAGAAGCAGGAATAAATAAGCGCAGCGATATACAAGTGAATAGACCGTGCGGCTGCTTTTTACGTAAACTTCCCTCTAGTTAAAAAACTAAGAATATCTATTCAGCAATTCTATTGCACTTATAATATAATGAGATTAATCGTTTGGTGGTAGATAAATGCATTTAGTGGGAGATGAAATGTATCACATTTTTATCTTCCACCAGGATATACAATTGAGAATCAGCGCCATGAGCTCCATTTGGTAGCAGGTGGCAGATGATGATGAAGTTTTTTATTTTTGAAAAAAGCGAAGAGTAATCGCGATTGCATTAGTAGAATACACTTTAATATGTTCAACAAAAGAAGTGAGAAGGAAAGTTATAATGAAACATTTAATCAAAATAAAGTGAACAAAGATAGATCAGACTTAAATTGTTTGTTTCAAAAAATAATAGTAAAAATGTGATGTTAAGAAAGAATCAACGACATATTAAGAAGCATAGAAACTTAAAATTAATCGGGTTATTATGATAAGTTAGCCAAATAAAACCAACCGTTTTAAGTGAGTAAACAAAATTCACTCAATCTTTGGACTTGTCAATTCTATAATTTATCTTTGCTATCTAATTGCTTTTAATAATAGAAAAAAATTAAATATACACTCTCATGAAAGACTTTCTCAAATTTACGCTTGCAACCGTAGTGGGAATCATCCTGTCAAGCATTGTTATATTTTTTATTGGTGCCATAATCTTATTTGGAGTTGTGGCTTCGGCTGATACAGAAGTGAAAGTGAAACCAAACTCTATCATGTTTCTAGATCTTAATGGAACATTAGAGGAACGAACTAAAGACAATCCATTAAAACAATTCTTTGGAGAAGAATTATCTACTTATGGATTGGATGATATTCTCTCTTCCATAAAAAAGGCAAAGGAAAACGATGATATTAAGGGAATCTATATACAGGCAAAAATGTTAGGAGCTTCTTATGCTTCTTTACAAGAAATAAGAAATGCACTGGTTGATTTTAAAAAGAGTGGAAAATTCATTGTGGCCTACAGTGATAATTATACTCAGAAACTATACTACCTTTCTAGTGTAGCAGATAAAGTTCTACTTAATCCTAAAGGAGTAATTGAATGGAAAGGTATTGCTGCAGAACCAATGTTTTATAAAGATTTGCTAGAAAAAGTAGGAGTAGAAATGCAGATATTCAGAGTTGGTACATACAAATCGGCTGTAGAACCTTTTATTGCAACCGAGATGAGTCCGGCCAATCGTGAACAAGTTACAGAGTACATAGGTTCTATCTGGAACCAGGTATTAACAGATGTTTCTGTATCTCGAAAAATTTCTAAAGATTCTCTTAATGCTTGTGCTGATCGTATGCTGATGTTCTATCCATCTGAGCAATCTGTGAAATGTGGCCTGGCAGATAAACTAATCTATAAAAGCGATGTTAGAGATTATCTGAAGACATTGGTAAAAATAGACAAAGATGAAGATCTTTCAGTACTAAGCCTGGATGATATGATCAATGTTAAACGTAACGTTCCAAAAGATAAGAGTGGCAATGCGATTGCAGTATATTACGCATTCGGAGGCATTGATGAGGCAACCGATGAAGGTATTATTTCTGAGAAAGTGATTAAAGATTTGCGTGAACTACGTGAAAACAAAGAAATAAAAGCAGTTGTACTTAGAGTAAACTCTCCTGGAGGAAGCGCCTTTGGTTCTGAACAAATATGGAATGAAGTAAAAGCTCTAAAGAAAGAAAAAACAGTAGTAGTTTCGATGGGAGACTATGCAGCATCCGGCGGTTACTACATTTCTTGTGCCGCAGATTGTATTGTTGCCGAACCAACAACACTCACTGGTTCAATCGGAATCTTTGGAATGATTCCTAATGTAAAAGGACTTACTGATAAAGTTGGGCTTAAATTTGATGTAGTTAAAACCAATAAATTCTCTGACTTGGGCGCACTTGGCCGTGGATTAAACAGCGACGAAAAATCATTGATTCAAATGATGATTAACGAGGGATACGATACCTTTCTAACCAGATGTTCTGACGGTAGAAAAATGAGCAAGCAAGCTATCGGTAAAATTGCAGAAGGACGAGTATGGACAGGAGAAAAAGCTAAAAAAATAGGGCTGGTAGACGAATTGGGTGGTATAGACAAAGCTATAGAAATTGCAGCTAAGAAAGCAAAAATAAAAGACTATACCGTTCTTTCATATCCTGAAAAAGAAGAATTCTTTGAGTCTCTTTTCAAAGAAAAACCAACTCATTATATAGAATCTAGATTGATAGAAAGTAATTTTGGTGAGTTCTACAAAGGATTCAGCATGATTAAGGATGTTCAGAAATTAGATTACGTACAAGCCAGAGTACCTTTTGATATAAATATCAAATAAGATGAAATGGAAGAAAACTTCATTAAGATACACAAGAGTCTTTATCCACTCTCTTTTCTTTATGGATTGGGGGTAAGCTTGCGCAACAAAATGTTCGACTGGAATATTTTACACTCTAAGAGTTACAATATTCCGGTTATCAGTGTTGGCAATATTACTGTTGGTGGTACAGGAAAAACTCCACATACAGAATATTTAATAAAACTATTAAAGAAGGAATATAAAGTAGCAGTTCTAAGCCGGGGATATAAGCGAAAATCTAAAGGCTTTATTTTGGCAAATGAGAGCAGCACTGCTAAAGAGATTGGAGATGAACCTTTCCAGATTAAGCAGAAATTTCCGGAAGTAATAGTATCTGTAGATAAAGATCGTTGCCACGGAATAGAGACATTACAACAAGAAAAGGCTTCAGAATTAGAAGTTATTCTTTTGGATGATGCTTATCAACATCGATACGTAACTCCCGGCATAAATATATTATTGGTAGATTTCAACAGACTTATCTGTGACGATACACTTCTTCCAGCCGGACGTTTGCGAGAACCAGCACGTGGAAAAAACCGGGCAACCATGGTTATAGTAACAAAGTGTCCAAGAGTAATGAAACCAATGGATTTCCGGATTATCACAAAACGGTTAGATTTATATCCATATCAGCAGCTCTATTTTACATCGTATAGATACAGCAGCCTAACACCAATTTTCCCAGCAGTTAACAATAGAAAAAGAACATTGGGGCAGATTGAGAAAGATGAAAAAGTACTGTTGCTTACCGGGATTGCATCTCCTCAACAGTTACTGCAGGATATAGAGAGATATTCATCCAATATTACTCCCTTAACGTTTGCAGATCACCATGATTTTACAGAAAATGACATGGTAACATTAAAGGAAACTTTTGAGAATCTACCCGGAGAAAAGAAAATAATTATAACAACAGAAAAAGATGCAGCGCGTCTTACTCAGTTTAGTAATTTAGACGAAAAAATACAAAAAAACATCTATACTCTTCCTATAGAAGTAAGATTTCTGCAGAATCAGGAAGAGGCATTTAACCAAAACATTATTGAATATGTTAGAAAAAATAAAAGAGACAGCAGCCTTCCTGAAAGAGAGGATGCATACTAGTCCAGAAACAGCTATCATTTTAGGAACAGGATTAGGAAATCTGGCTAATGAAATTACAGAAAAATACGAGATAAAATATCAGGATATCCCTAACTTTCCTGTTTCCACAGTAGAAGGACATAGCGGAAAGCTTATTTTCGGGAAGTTAGGTAATAAAGATATTATGGCTATGCAAGGCCGCTTCCACTACTATGAAGGTTACTCAATGAAAGAAGTAACGTTCCCTGTACGGGTTATGAAAGAGCTCGGCATCAAAACATTATTTGTTTCTAATGCCAGCGGTGGAATGAATGATGCTTTTGAAATTGGAGACTTGATGATTATCAGAGATCATATTAATTTTTTCCCGGAACATCCGCTTCGTGGAAAGAATTTATATGGAGACCGTTTCCCTGATATGAGTGAAGCTTATTCCAAAGACTTAATAAAAAAAGCATTGGATATTGCCAAAGAAAAAGGAATCAAAGTTCAGCAAGGAGTATATTTAGGAACACAAGGTCCTACATTCGAAACTCCTTCAGAATATAAGATGTTTCATATTCTGGGAGCAGATGCAGTAGGAATGTCTACAGTACCGGAAGTTATTGTAGCCAACCATGCAGGAATTAAATGCTTTGGTATCTCAATCATAACCGATCTAGGTGTTGAAGGTAAAATCGTAGAAGTATCTCACGAAGAAGTACAGAAAGCAGCCGATGCTGCGCAACCAAAAATGACAACTATCATGCGTGAATTAATTAATCGCGCATAATTTTAAATAATAGATATGCAAGAAAGAAAAAGAACAGAGATTGCAACATTAGGAGAATTTGGCCTCATCAAACACCTTACAGAAGGGATTGAATTAAAAAACGAATCCAGCAAATATGGTGTGGGCGATGATGCAGCAGTACTCTCCTATCCGGACAAACAAGTTCTGGTTACAACAGATTTATTAATGGAAGGTGTTCATTTTGATCTGACTTATGTTCCATTGAAACATTTGGGATATAAAGCTGCCATCGTTAATATCTCGGATATTTACGCAATGAACGGCAGTCCCAAACAAATGATCATTTCAGTTGCTGTTTCCAAGAAATTCTGCATAGAAGATATGGAAGAGCTTTATGCCGGAATACAAATTGCATGCGAAGAGCACAATGTTGATATTGTAGGCGGAGACACATCTTCTTCTCTGACCGGTCTTGCCATAAGCATTACCTGCATTGGCGAAGCGGACAAAGACAAAGTTGTTTATCGCAATGGAGCTAAAGAAACCGACTTAATTTGTGTTAGTGGAGATTTAGGAGCAGCCTATATGGGACTTCAGCTTTTAGAAAGAGAAAAAGCTGTTCTCAGAGGAGAAAAAGAGGTGCAACCCGACTTCTCCGGAAAAGAATACCTGTTGGAACGTCAGTTGAAACCTGAAGCACGAAAAGATATTATTGAAAAATTAGCGCAGATGAATATTCTACCTACTTCAATGATGGATATTTCGGATGGTCTTTCTTCAGAGCTGATGCACATTTGTACTCAAAGCAAGGTTGGTTGTCGTGTTTACGAGGAACATATTCCAATTGATTACCAAACAGCTGTTATGGCAGAAGAGTTCAACATGAATCTTACAACTTGTGCACTTAATGGTGGAGAAGATTATGAACTACTTTTCACCGTACCAATTTCAGAGCATGAAAAAATTGCAGAGATGGAAGGTGTAAAAATGATTGGTCACATCACCAAGCAAGACTTAGGATGTGCATTAATTACCAGAGACGGACAAGAATTTGAATTAAAAGCTCAAGGATGGAATGCTTTATCCGAAAAGAATAACTAATTCATTCTGTGCACATTAAAGAATACAAGATAATGCCGGCAAATAGAATAGCACTATTTACCGGCATTTTTTATACTTGAATGTTTGCATATTCAAAAACTTTAGCTACCTTTGCAACCGCAATCACAAAGAGGTGCCATAGCTCAGTTGGTAGAGCAAAGGACTGAAAATCCTTGTGTCCCCGGTTCGATTCCTGGTGGCACCACCTTTAAAAAAGACTCCTGATTTTCGATGAAAATCAGGAGTCTTTTTTTGTACTATTTAGATAGCTATACAATATAATGTAAAATGGAGTTTCTCGAAGAAGAGGAACTCCATTTTACATGTATAGACTAATTCATTTTAAACCGCAATACTTTCAAATCCTTATCAGCAGAGCTTCCGCCATAGAGTAGTTTGTATTCTCCCGGCACACATCTCATGGTATTTGATTTTGTATCAAACCACTGCAAATCGTCTGCAGTCAGTTTGATAGTGACTTGCTTATTTTCGCCGGCTTTTAAAGATACACGACGAAATGCCCGAAGTGTTTTGGTTGGACCATCTACATCAGCCGGACGGCTAAGATATACTTGTATCACTTCTTCTCCATCTCGTTTACCTGTGTTGCTAACAGGAATAGTGAGCTCTACCAAACCACCTGCCTTTACAATGGATTTAGCTAATTTGGCTTTTCCATAAGCAAAAGTTGTATAACTTAACCCATAACCAAATGGGAAGAGAGCCTCACCCTTAAAGTAACGATAAGTACGACCTTTCATATTATAGTTTTCAAAGTCGGGCAGTTGCTCTACATTTTTATAGAAGGTAACCGGCAAACGTCCGGCAGGATTGTAATCGCCAAACAACACATCGGCTACAGCAGTACCAGCTGCCTGACCGGGATACCATGCTTGCAGAATAGCTTCACAACTCTTAGTCTCAGGCACCAAGCCCAGAGCAGAACCCGAGCAATTTACAAACACCACTTTTTTACCGGCATTATACAATTGCTGAAGCAACTCACGCTGAACAGCAGGCAACTCAATATTTGTACGGTCGCCACCTTTGAATCCATCAGCTTTAACAGCCATCTCCTCTCCTTCCAGTTTAGGAGAAATACCTCCTACAAAAACAACCACATCTGCATCTTTGACACTGGCAATTGTTTTGGTAAAATCGAGATTCACCTCTTTACCAAAATCGAAGTTAAGAGTACCGTCATAGCGTACACTATAGTCCAATCGAATATCATACGATTTTCCGGCCTCTGCTTTTAAAGTAAGAATATTGGTAGGTAAACCAATACTTCTACCTTTGCCTTGCTGAACACCATCAATATAAAGTGTATATGATCCGGTTAAATTCATATAAAAAGAAACATCACCGGACTCTTTAGGGGTAAAGACTGAATGATAGCGGGCAGAGAAATTTGACAGTGGCACTCCGCGTGAAAAGACTGTTCCACCGGCAGCGGAAAAGTTTAACGGAGTGGTAAGCCAGTCGTTGGCAATAGCATCTCCACTAAAATCTGTATTATTCCAATATATAGCTTCGAAACCAGGTTTACCATTTATTGCACACTGATCGAAAAAGCTGTTCAGTGCAACATTCTGAGTATAACCACAACCCTGAACATAAGTAACCTTATCTGCTCCTATCTTATTTTTTATGCCTTCAATAATCGTTGTAGTGTGATATGGAAGTCCGTTGTAATTGGCCCACATAGTAACAGAGTCTGTTGCATTAGGTCCCATCACCGCAACTTTCAGATTCTTAGCTAATGGTAGCAAGTTATCTCTGTTCTGCAACAAAGTCATACTTTCCTGAGCCATTTTAAGAGCCAATTGCTGATGCTCCGGACTATTAACAACTTCATCTTTCAACTGCATCCATGGAACTAAAGAAGGATCATCCATTTCGCCGAGCTCAAAACGAGCTTTTAGCAAGCGGACAACAGACTGATTAATCTTGTCTTCGTTGATAAGTCCTTGTTTCACGGCAGCCGGAAGGTTTCCGTAAACAGAACCACATTCCACATCCGTACCAGTTGCTACAGCTCTTGATGCTGCATGAGCAGGATCGGGTTCTGCACCGTGTCCTTTTGGTACAGGCATATAGATATCATTTATTGCCCAGCAATCGCTAACAACCAAATGTTTATATTCCCATTCATCACGTAATATCTGCATAAGCAAACGGTTGGATCCACAGCAGGGTGATCCTTCAAAACTGTTATAAGCACACATCACCTCTTTTACATCCGCCTTTTGCACGAGATCTTTGAAAGCAGGCAGATAGGTTTCCCATAAATCGCGCGGTGAGATATTCTCAGCATTATAAGTATGCCTGTTCCACTCCGGTCCGCTGTGCACGGCAAAGTGTTTGGCACAAGCATGAAGTTTATCGTAACCCGCTTTCGGAGTTCCCTGAAGTCCATGAACCACAGCCTGTCCCATGCGACTAGTCAGGTACGGATCTTCACCATAAGTTTCCTGTCCCCTTCCCCAGCGTGGATCACGGAAAATATTGATATTGGGAGTCCACACGGTAAGTCCCTGATATCGTCCAAACTGACCGGAACTACTAAACTGGCGGTATTTTACCCGAGCCTCATCACTCACCGCATCGAACACCTTATAAAGAAGTGCATCATCAAAAGAAGCAGCCATACCTATTGTTTGCGGAAAAACAGTTGCATTACCGGCACGCGCAATACCATGAAGAGCTTCGCTCCACCAGTCGTATGCCTTGATACCCAATCGTGGTATAGGTTTCGAGGAGTTTTGCATGAGAGCAACCTTTTCTTCTAATGTTAGTCTTTTGAGCAAATCTTTAGCCCTTTCCGTAGGAGTTAACTTCGGATTTTTATACGCCTCCTGGGCAGAAATACCTATTGACAGAGAACAAAGGCAGACTATGCCCAGATTCCGTTTAATTAAATGTGTAAATTTCATCGTATCTTATTAAAAATTAAAATTCAGTTACCATCTCCTTACCATCTAGCCAGGCTGCCATATTCAACACAAGCAGATTCCAGTTCTGAAAGCCTTTATTGAGAACCGGTTCACCATTCTCAGGTAAGTAGTATTCATGTAAAGCCCCGAAACGTTCGTAATTGCGTCCCAACAAAAGAATCGTTTTTTCAGCCAGTTCGTGTGCATCATCTTTAAAGCCGTAATTAACAAGCCCTCTGAAAACCATGTAATTGGCATTAATCCAAATAGGGCCCAACCAGGAAGAAGGATTTCCGCTAGCTCTGAGATCATACATTTTTTCCAAAGGAGACAAGGTTCTTACTCCACAAGGTGCATTAAACGAGGTTGTATCACGGTATTGTTTCTCAACCATCTGCTTAGCCTGTTCGGGAGTAGCTATTCCTGCCCACATTGATAGAAAACCGCTCCATACACTAAAACGCTGAATCAAGCAATCATACGTACGTGGATGACCTGTATGCAGAAAGAAGTCACCTTTCTGAAGCGTTTCTACCTGCGGCTTCTGCACAGGGAGCAGATTAAAATCTACGCTATAATAAAACTTATCCCGTTTATCCCAACAATGTTCACGGATTGAACTACACAATAAATCAGCCTCTTGCTTATACCTTTGCCCTATTTCATTCATATTTAAGCTCTTCGCCAGATATTCCATAGCCAAAAGTTCGCGATACATCATGCAATTAAGAAAGATAGAACCTGAGCTTTCTTGCGGACGAAAAAAAGTGCTGGGATCATTATCTACCCCAATGGCCTCATCTGTTTCCCAATATAGCAATCCGGTAATTTTATCACGATGATAGTTCCAGTATTTATCAACAAAAGCCTGCAATGTGTAAAAGTTATCCCTCAACCACTCAGCATCACCATTCATATTCTTCACAATAAACGCTGCATGTTGTGCCAGACAAGGTTTGTGCATATTGCTCTTCCATGGATTACGTTTGGAAAGCATATCCTTTCGGGATGGTGCATCGCGTTCTATCCAGATAGGAATCCAGCCATCCATGCCACCGTAGCTCAAAGAATTGAGCACACATCCCTGTTCATATTTCAACGCTTCTTCTCTATCCGCTTTAGTACCTTTTTCCAAAAGAATCTGCCTCAGTGCCACATCACTCAGCCAGGAATCCCAATCCCACAACATATCCAGATACTGACTGCTTCCTGGAGCCAGAAACGGATATTTCAGAGCACCGCCAGCATTGCGATACATTCCTTTCATATCTTTATAGATATGTTCACGGCATATTTTTTTATATTTCTCTACATTCCCGGGAGTTCTTTCAGGAAGTTGTGCAAAGGCAGAAGCTGCATATAGTATTGTAGCAATCAGAGACAAAGTGCAGATTTTTTTCATAGTATTCTTTCAAAACAAGTTTAACGCTTACAAAGATATAGTTTAAGGCACATATTACGATAAAAGAAATAAGAAAAATATATATGATTACATTATAAATTTGTGCTAACTTTGACAAGAAATTCTTTCTTATTTAATTTTTTATACTCTATATGAAAACACACATTATAGTTATTGTTATGCTGTTATTTACATTAACAGTAAAAGGACAGCTCGTATACCACGACGCTTCAGCCTTTCCTTTATTAGGCAAAGCTACACAAAGTACAGCTACACGTTATGAGCGTTTACCGGATTCTTTGAGAAATATATCCCGCAAACCTTTATGGGAGCTGGGACAAAATAGTGCCGGACTTGCAATTCGTTTCAGCTCCAATTCCACAACTATTGCAGCAAAATGGGAAGTACTCTTAAATAGAAGCATGAATCACATGACCGATACAGGCGTAAAAGGGCTCGATCTCTATTGTCTGCAAGACGGCAAATGGGTATTTGTCAACAGCGGACGTCCGTCGGGAAAAGTAAATACTGCCACAATTATAAAAGATATGAAACCAGAGAAACGGGAATATATGTTGTACCTCCCGCTTTATGATGGAGTTACCTCCTTATCGATAGGTGTAGATTCTTTATCAGAAATCTCTCAACCATCTATTGACTGGCCTATTCGCCAGAAACCGCTTGTATTCTATGGCACGAGTATTCTTCAAGGAGGTTGCGCTTCCCGTCCGGGTATGGCACATACAAACATATTGTCGCGCTGGCTAAATCGTGAAGCAATTAATCTGGGATTTAGCGGCAACGGACAATTAGATCTGGAAATTGCAGATGTAATTGCTAATGTAGATGCATCAATGTACATTCTCGATTTTGTGCCAAACGCTACTGTAGAACAAATGAAAGAACGGGCAGACAAGTTCTATACTATTATCAGAAGCCGCCATCCGGATACTCCGATACTTTTCGTGGAAGATCCTATATTTACCCACAGTCGCTTCGATCAAAGAATGGCTAAGGAAGTGAAAGACAAAAATGAAACTATCAATGCATTCTTTCAGACTTTAAAAAAACGTGGAGAGAAGAACATTTATTTCCTTTCCTCCAAAAACATGGTTGGCCATGATGGTGAAGCAATGGTAGACGGCATTCATTTTACCGATCTTGGCTTTATGCGTTATTCAGAATTGCTTTATCCTGTTATAAAGAAATATATGAAGTAATGATGAAAGTCATTATTTCACATTTTAAGTGTAGATTATGTGATTCTATACACATTTTCTACACATAAAATGTGATTTTATTTAAGCATACATATTAGAATTCAGCTTAAAATAGAATCTAAACAACTGCTATCCAATCTTATATCCCAGTGCATCTATTATTTTTTCATTCAATTTTCGGTTTTTACCTTTAAACGGGTGACAATGAATGTGAATAGCCGGATTAAAATTCAACTCTATAATAGCATAATTATCATCCGAAGCATCCTTTGTGAGGTTTGGAATAATCATATCTAGACCGGTAATAGTCACATTTAAGGCTTGAGCAGCTTTTATGGCAATCTGTTTATAAGAATCCGGAATGTCATCTGTAAAATCAATGCTGTCCCCCCCGGTACTTATATTTGAGTTCTCACGTAAATATACAGTTTCTCCATATGCAGGTATATAATCAAAGTCTTTGAACTGTGCTTGTAAAAACATAGCCTCAGCTTCACCCAATTGAATTTTTTCCAATGGCGTATGATAACCTTTACCTCGCAATGGATCTTCATTTTTAGTACGCACTAATTCCCGGATTGACTTAATTCCATCACCGGTTACATTCGCAGGAACGCGATGCAAAATGCTTGCTACCTCATCTCGTATTACAAAGAAACGATACTCTTTTCCTGTAATAAATTCCTCTATCAGGAAGGTAGAATCATATTCAAATGCTATATCAACAGCATGTTGAAAAGTCAACTCATCCATATTCTCTTTTAAAATAGTTATCCCGGTACCAAAATTAGTCTGATTCGGCTTTATTACCACAGGCATACCCCGGAATCGTACATAATCAGATTTCGCCGTTTCAGCATTAGTATAATCCTCTCCTTTCGGAACCCGAATGCCATGTTCTTCCAATATCCTTTTAGTAACCAGTTTATTTTCCATAGTCAGTACGCTGGCATAATTATCCAATGAAGTCTTAGTTGCCTGCTTCACATATTGTACATTCCCATTCTTTTCCAGTCTGATAAAATTTTCTTTTCTATCCATAATTTCAAAAGAGACACCCCTCTTTATCGCTTCACGCAATAACAACTGTGTGGAGAGTTCCATATCTTCCAATCCAATAAAATTATAGTCCTTTTGTCTGCTTTTAAGAAGGTTATTTCCAGCTATTGCCAAATGATAAGGAATATAGCCCATCTTCTGAATACCATTCAGTACGTTGTAAACTCTACGCTTTCCGGGATCTTCAATCAATTCCATTGCATGCAATAATGAATCCCGGTATTCACTTTTATCAATTCCCAGTTCTTCGAATAAATTCATTATTCCCCGAATCAGTTTCTCAGCTTCATTCCAGATGTTTATTTGCTCTCCATTATCTTCAAACATGCATGGTATTTCATCCAATCCATACAGAGCAACACATCCATGATATTTATTTGCCTTAGCCTGTGCTGCCACATCAAAATCATCATCCTCTTTACTCAATAGTCCATACAGAGCAAGTGCATGCAAAAAAGATAGCTCATCTTTAGTAACTCCAGCCTTAGTTAAAGGATCGATATCAATGAAGCGAAGCTCAATATAAGTAATATGTTCAGGACTTTTTATAAACTTAAGCCGCACCGGAGAATACAATTCCTTAGAAGAAGCAATTTTTTTTTCTTCAATCATCTGGTTTATGCTGCTTCTAAAATTTATTACCGAACTATAGTCGGGATACAAATCCCCGATATTTCTATAGCCATAACAGCTATTTCGGATGGAGAGAGCCACCACATCTTTATCAATTGAGTACGGCGCCAATTTACATTTAAGTTCCAATGAAGAATCTACCACCGGACTACTTCCATAGAGCAGTATATACAGCCAACGCATCCTAAGCATCTGCCGGATAGTTTTCAGATAAGCCTCATCCTTGAATTCTTCGTATGATAATGACGGATTTATTTTTCTATATAGTATCTCCAGTAACTTTTCACTATAGGAAAAATTAAAATGTATGCCCGAAATCAATTGATTTTTAGAACCATACTTCTGAGCAAGAAATTCTCTGTAATGCTCCGCCTCTTTTCCATCTTTATCATATTTCGCTATAGGTATCTGTTTATCGTCCGGTAAAATTGGAGGGAGACTTTGAGGCCATAAGTACTCATCAGTTAATTCCAGACTTACAATATCATGTATAGTCTCCACAAAACCAATTGTCTGATTTATATCAGGCAGCGGAGGAGTAATCATTTCTACCTGACTTTCTGAAAAATCAGTTGTGATATAAGGATGTTTCAGCTTATTCCCAAAAACTTTTGGATGTGGCGTTTGAGCTAACTTACCATTTTTATCCACACGGATACTCTCCTTTTCAAGGCCAAACAGTGCATCCAACCACACATTACCTTTTAATAAATAGTTTGCCGATTTAAAGATATCACTTCCCATAACTTAAATTGAATTATGTTTTTTAATAAATAGTTTAAACAGAATAATATATAGTGTTACAAGTAATATTCCTTTTGCAATGCTGCTTATGCTAATGCTCCACCAAACAGATGAAAGTGCATGTTTCCAGAAATTAATAAAAGAAATAGCCGTCGGTATTCTGATTACTGTGAATATAATCCCGGAAATTGCCGGTATATTAGTTCGTCCCCAGCCAAAGAAAGCTCCTGTAGCCATTAACTCCATGCACATAAAAAGTTGAGAAAAGCCCAGAATAATTAAATACTCCCTCCCCATAGCTATACTATCGGCATCACTTAAAAAGATTGAGAATAAAAAGCCGGGAAAAGCAATCAACAAGACAGAGGTTGCAGTTCCAATTAGAAAAGCAAGCAACATTCCCGAACGAAAAGCAGCCCATTGTGTCTGATAATCCCTTGCTCCGTAAGCCTTTCCGGATATAGTGGATAAAGCCGAGACAAAACCACCTGCCGTCATGTAAGAGATTGCTTCAATCTGCACTCCCACCTTTTGAACAGCAATGGCGGTGGCTCCCCAGTCACTTATAATACGGGCCATTACAATGGCTACTGCAGTAAAAGATATCCGCTGAATAGCCGGACTTATTCCTAGCTTTATAATATCTTTCAAAAAACTATATTGATAAACAGTTTCAACAGGTTTCAGTTCTTCAGTCTTATTCAATTTCCTATAGAACAATATTGTAGCTATAGCCTGTGATATGATGGTAGCAATTGCTGCGCCCTTAATTCCCAGTCCTACAGGAAATATTAAAATAAAATCTAACAGAATATTGATTATTAATGCAGCTACATTAATGCGAAAGGGCGACCGACTATCTCCATAACCAATAAATACACTCGTAAAAAATAAGTTCTGAAATAAAAACGGGATACTCATTCCTACCAAGAGTAAATAATCTGTTGCAGCCTTTTCAATTACAGGATTATTCAATTGAATGAGCCCTATCAAGAATTGCCGGGTCATTGCCAGCAAAGCGAAACAAGCCAGTGCTAACATTATTACAGCCCGTAAGCCATTCTTCACATAGCTTCTTGCAATAAATAAATTACTTTCCCCAATAGCATGAGACACTTTTATTCCCACCCCAACTGTTAATAATGAAGATATGGCCCAACTTAAATTCATATAAAATCCCGCAGAACCAACAGCAGCTACAGCCTCACTACCAAACTTTCCAACAAAAAACATATTGATAAAATTATAAGCCATTGACATAAACGAAGACGCAATAACCGGCAACGCCAACCGTACTAACTGATTCATAATAGAATCAGGTTGAACCTTGCTTAAAATCTCCGATACTTCTTTTTTTAATAATGCCATGTCTGTTAGCAATTTCATTTTTATTATAAAGACGCAGAACTATTTAAAAGGACGCAGAATTTTTATTCCAAAAAAGGATGTTGTTTTTGCGTCTTTCATAAAAACATTGCGTCTTTATTGTTGAACCACCATAAAAAAGAGTAAAGATGAAAGCAAGTAATTACAGAAAAGAAGAACTTTTCAATAAAATCATGAGCAGAGGATTTTGGGAAGACATTCCTGAGCGCAAAGAAAAAGTATCGCAGTTTATCAGAGAGCTATTCAAATATCTATTCCCTGTTCAATGCTTATGCATGCCAGATAAAATGCAATTAGAGCAAGGTCATTTAACAGTATATAAATTGTTTAGGGAACTCTGTTTACCAATACAAGAGATGGATTCAGTAAAAGAACTGGAAACTGAGAGCCGTTTCTTTTATAGCCTTCCTCAAATTTATGATTTACTAATTGAGGATGCCGAAGCTATTTTTAAAGGAGATCCAGCAGCCAGGAATATAGAAGAAGTGATTCATATCTATCCTGGATTTTACGCTATATTTATTCACAGGGTAGCACATGCCCTATATCAATTAAATATGGCTCTGCTGGCTAGAATGTTTTCTGAATACTCACACAGTATCACAGGTATTGATATTCACCCCGGAGCAACAATAGGCCGATCATTTGGAATAGATCACGGAACTGGAATTGTGATAGGAGAAACAACTATTATCGGAGATAACGTAAAAATATACCAGGGAGTAACTCTGGGAGCAAAAAGTGTAGAGAAAAGTCTGGCTCAAACCAAGCGTCATCCCACCATTGAAAATAATGTGACTATTTATGCCGGAGCAACAATCTTAGGTGGCGATACCGTTATTGGCAAAGACAGTATAGTAGGAGGAAATGTTTTTATTACACATAGCATTCCTGCAAAATCTATGGTGTATTATAACAATGAACTATCAATCAGACCTGTGTAATAAAAATAAAATCAAGAGAATGTTGTTGATAAGGCATTCTTTATTCTATTTTTGTTATTGGGTATTTAAGTAAAGATATGAGTTTATATAATTTTGAGTTTTAATAAAGAAATAGCTAAATTTATGGATAATAGTACAGAAGCAATCTGGCAAGCATGTTCTGACCAGTTAAAAACTTATATAGTAAAACGAATGCCTGATTCTTCACTTGCCGACGATATTTTACAGGAAACATTTATCAAAATACACGAAAACATTCACTCAATAAAAGACGAAACGAAAATTTGTGCCTGGGTATTTCAGATTGCAAGAAATACAATAAACGATTATTATCGGAAAGACAAGACCAAACTCTCTGAAGTTCAGATTCTTTCCGATGAAGAACTAAATGCTATTGACGAAGCAGATAGCAAATTGGAAGACAATCCAACAAAGCACCTTGCATCAGGCTTACAGGAAATGATCAATTCTCTACCTGAAAAATACGCTCAGGCATTGAATATGGTAGAAATTCAAGGCCTATCTCAAATTCAGTTATCCAAAGAATTAAATATATCTGTTTCAGGAGCCAAATCGCGTGTTCAGCGTGGCAGACAAATGCTAAAAGATTCTCTGATGAATTGTTGCCATTACGAATTCGATAAATATGGGACCATCATTTCTTACCATCCTATTAAATGCTGTTGTTGCTCTAAATCTGTTAAGAAGGATTAGATAAAGTAAATCATATTTTACTACCTTTGCCTATCTTAAACTGTAGGATTATAGAAAACACGAATCTCTAATACATGAAAAAGATTATAATTCTTCTTATATTGATAATTTACAATATCTCTTATGTAAAAGGTCAGGATATTGAATCTTTATTGAATGAGCTTGATCACACAATTAAAAACCGTGAATCTTATTTTAATGATAAGGTGGGGCGTATCAGGCAAATTGAAAGCATATACCCTTTGCATAATGATGAGCAGAACTATGCTATTTTAGGAAAAATATTCGATGAGTTTCGGGCATTTAATACCGATTCTTGCGCTTATTATGCCCAGAAGAAGATGCAGTTGGCTAAAAAGATAGGTAAAAGATCGTATATAGACGATTCTAACATGAATCTAGCTGAAGTATATGGCATTACAGGAATGTATAAAGAAGCACTTGATATTCTTAACACTGTAGACCGAAGTAAACTTGCCGAATATCTTGTTCCCTACTATTATTACCTGTACAGAACAATATATGGTTTAATGAGTGACTATTCCATGCTTGAATCGGACAAGAAAAAGTATGCTGAATTAACAGACCATTATCGGGATTCTTTATTAATAGTCAATAAAAAACAGACTTATGCATATGTTATTGTAAAAGCAGATGGATTGATCTATAATAACAAAGCGAATGAAGCAATCTTGTTGCTATCCGGTTATATGAATAATCTGAAGAAAAACGACCCCAGCATCGGAACATTAGCATATACCATGTCACTCGCTTATAGAAAAAATCGTGATAATGATAAGAGAAAATACTATTTAGCCATATCATCCCTTTCTGACATTGAAAGAGGAGCCAAAGAATATGTTTCGTTGCGTGAACTAGCTCAGATTCTATATGATGAAGGTGATTTAGATCGTTCTTATAATTATCTGAAATGTTCAATGGAAGATGCAGCATTCTGTAATGCTCGTTTACGAACTATTGAAGTTTCCAAGTTCTTTCCGATAGTAGAGAAGGCATATCAGCAAAAGTTGCATAAAAAAGAAATGCAACGAACTATCGCGCTGGCTATCGTTAGTTTTCTGACTATTTTATTAATGTTTGCGCTATTCTTTCTTTATAAACAATATAAAAACTTAGTTCTTGCCCGTGAGCAACTCCAGAATCTGGCAAAAGGCTTGCAAGAAATGAATATTGAACAGAAACTCCTGAATGAAAAGCTCGTCGAATCAAATAAACAATTAAGAGATTCTAATAATGCACTTATTGAATCTAATCGTATCAAAGAGGAATACATAGGTCATTATATGAATTTCTGTTCTCTGCATATTGACAAGATGGAGAATTATCGCCACTTATTGTGCAAGATTGCTCAAAATGAGAAAGTTGAAGCTCTGTTCAAGAAACTACGTTCTAATCAGATTATTGAAGATGAATTGAAAGAGTTTTATGAAAACTTTGATGATACATTTCTGCATTTATTTCCAAACTTTGTGGATGAATTTAATGAGTTGTTAGTAGAAGATGGCCGTGAATATCCTAAATCAGAAAATCAGTTAACCACTGTATTACGCATTTTTGCACTCATTCGTCTTGGAATTACTGATAGCGTCAAGATAGCTGAGTTTCTACGTTATTCCGTTACTACAATCTACAATTATCGTGTAAAGGTTCGTAATAAGGCTATTGGCGACAGGAACGAGCTCGAAGAAAAAGTTATGAACATAAGTAGAATAACAAAAAAATAAATAAAAACAACTACTTTTTTGGGCATCTAAAAATAATATAACACACTAGCTATCAACTATATAAACTTCAAAAAGCACTACTTTTTTTCTATCTATTATAAATGAAGGTCCAAGATTAAATATTTTTGTGATGCAATGATAAGTTGCAAGTAACAATAATATTAACTTTAGATTTCATTTATGAAAAAAGTATTTCAATCAAAAAGCTACAGCAGTATATTTTTATGGTTGCTGGGGCTATTTTTTTCAGTGAATGTTTTTGCACAGCAAATCAAGGTTCAAGGACAAGTTAAAACAGAATCCGGCGAACCAATCATTGGAGCAAATGTCGTTGTAAAAGGTACAACAAATGGAACAATTACAGACGTTGATGGCCATTATGTACTTTCTAATGTAAATCCTAAATCAACTTTGGTGTTCTCTTTTATCGGTTATATACCCCAGGAACAACACGTTGCAGCAAAGAGTATTTTAGATATAGTCTTGCAGGAAGACAGTAAGGTACTGAATGAGGTAGTTGTTATTGGTTATGGAACAGCTAAAAAGAGTGATTTAACAGGTGCTGTTGGTTCTGTTGGAGCCAAAGATCTGAAGGATGCACCTGTGGCCAATATTGGTCAGGCTTTGCAAGGCAAAGTATCGGGTGTACAGATAAACGATGCCGGTGCTCCGGGTGATAATGTAGCTATTAAGATTCGTGGATTAGGCACTATCAACAACAGCAATCCACTGGTTGTTATCGATGGCGTGCCTACTGATCTGGGATTATCCTCTATTAACATGGTAGATGTGGAACGAGTAGACGTTCTTAAGGATGCATCAGCTACAGCCATTTATGGTTCTCGTGGAGCAAATGGTGTAGTCCTTATTTCTACAAAGAAAGGTAAAAACGGAAAAGGAATTATCGGAGTTACAGCCAACTGGAACATTCAGGATGCAACAAATGTACCCGATATGCTAAATGCAAAACAGTATGCTGCATATAGCAATGATATGTTAGGTAATGCAGGTTTGGGAACTAATCCAGCCTGGAATGATCCTTCTACTTTAGGTGTTGGAACAAACTGGCTCGATGAATTACTAAAGACAGGTGTAACACAAAATTATACTTTGAATTTCTCTGGTGGCGATGAAACCAAGCACTATTATATATCAGGTGGACTTTATGATCAAGATGGTATTGTGCGTAACACAGATTATCGTCGTTATACTTTTCAAAGCAACACCGACTTCAAACTTAATAATTGGTTGAAGCTTATTAACAATATTACATTTAGCACTGATAATAAAAATTCAGGCGATTATAGTATTGCCAATGCAATGTATGCTTTACCAACCCAAAGTATAAAAGATGAAGATGGAGGATGGTCCGGCCCAATAGGAAATGCTTATTGGTATGGCGACATTCGCAATCCGATTGGTACGGCAGAAACAACCCATAACAATACAAAAGGATATAACTTGCTGGCAAATATTTCTGCCGAAATAACTTTAGCCAAATATCTGAAGTTTAAAAGTACTTTTGGGTACGATGCTAAGTTCTGGTATGAAAATAACTTCACTCCAGCTTATGCCTGGAAACCGATTGCCGTAGCAGAATCAAGTCGTTTCCAATCAAGCAAGAAATCATTTACTTACTTATGGGATAACTATTTCACTTATGATAACTCCTTTGGCAAACACCATGTTAGTGTAATGGCTGGTACGAGTGCTCAGAATAATAAATATGATTTTATTTCTGCCCAAAAAAGTGGTTTCTTGTATGATTCTGTAAGTCAGTTGGGTAATGGTTCTACAATCAAAAGTGCTGATGGTAATCAAAATGAATGGGCAATATTCTCTTTGATGGCTCGCGCAAATTATGATTATGCTGACAAATATTTATTAACCGCTACAGTTCGTCGCGATGGATCATCTCGTTTTGGCTCCGGACATAAATATGGTATTTTCCCATCATTCTCAACAGCCTGGAGAATATCACAAGAAAGCTGGTTCCCTAAAACAAATGTTATTGATGATTTGAAATTCCGTTTTGGATATGGAATTACCGGTAATCAGGAAATTGGTAATTACAATTTTGCATCAACTTACAATACTGGTGTTTATAGCTTTGGTGGTACAACAGTAAATGCCTTGTCAACTGTTACTATGGCAAATCCAAACATTCATTGGGAAGAAGTTCGTCAAACCAATCTGGGTTTTGATCTTTCTATGTTAAATCGTCGCGTATACTTTGCCGTCGATGCTTATATAAAGAATACTTGTGATATGTTGGTAAAAGCTGCTATTCCTATTACATCCGGATTCGAAGACACAACAACAACCTTTACCAATGCCGGTAAAGTTCAGAATAAAGGTGTTGAAATGACTCTGAACACAGTTAACTTTAATGATGCATTCAAGTGGGAAACATCCGTTACTGCCACTTACAACAAAAACAAGATTGTTGACTTAAATAGTAACACTCCTTTATATCAGAATCAGTATAATAATTCTTACCTTACAATTCAGAAAGTTGGAGCTCCGATCAATGCTTTTTATGGCTATGTTACAGGAGGTATTTTCCAGACAAGTGATGAAGTTGCCAAACACGCCGTTCAGGTACAAGGTGGTACAGCTGCCGGTGATATCAAGTTTAATGATCTGAACAATGATGGTGTTATTAATGAAAACGACCGTACTATCATTGGTAATCCTAATCCAGACTGGATATTCTCCATGAATAACACATTCTCCTATAAAGGTTTCGATCTTTCAATCTTTTTACAGGGAGTTGAAGGCAATGATATTTATAATGTGAATGCTATCAGTTCCGAAGGTATGTCTGCTGCATACAACCAGACAACAGCAGTTCTTAACCGATGGACAGGAGAAGGCACCAGCTATTCAATGCCACGTGCAGTCTATGCAGATCCTAATCAAAACTGTCGTGCTTCCAATCGTTTCATTGAAAATGGCTCCTATTTGCGTATCAAGAATGTAACCTTAGGTTATACTTTCCCTCAACGATGGATTCAAAAGATGAATATTAACTCTGCCCGTATTAATATGTCTTGTGAGAACCTGGTTACATTTACTAATTACTCTGGTTTTGATCCTGAAGTTGCTATCAACGGAATTGACAGTAGCCGTTATCCATTGTCTCGTACCTTCAGCTTAGGCCTTAATGTTAACTTCTAAAGAATACTTATATGAAAAAGATTATATATTCAGCACTGATTCTAATGGGATTAACCCTTTCATCCTGCAGTGATTATTTGGATAAATACCCTTCAGATGCGGTCAGCACCAATGCAAAAATCACTGAAAATATTGCAATTGCCCTTACAAATGCCTGTTATAAGCCACTTCAGTCATCAAATCTTTATAATATGCGTATGTGGTCGCTTGATATTATAGGAAGCAATAGCAATGTAGGTGCCGGCGGAGGTACTGATGGTATTGAAACAGTTCAGGCTGCAAACTTCACAGCAACAAGTGACAATGGTTTTGCACTATATGTCTGGCGCAGTCCCTGGGTGGGAATTGCTCAGTGTAATACATTATTGCAGAGTGTTGCAAATGCTGATATTAATGAAGATATCAAGAATCGCTGCATGGGCGAAGCTTACTTCCTGCGTGCACATTACTATTTTATTCTGGCTCAGTTGTTCGGAGGTGTTCCTGTGGAGACTGCTCCCCACGATGCTAGCCAGGGTACTGATATTGCCCGTAATACATTGGATGAAACTTATGCACAGATTATTTCAGACTGTCAGAATGCAATCAATCTTTTACCCGAGAAGAAGAGTTACAGCTCAACGGATTTAGGACGTGCCTGCAAAGATGCAGCATGCACTCAGCTGGCAAAGGTATATTTGGTATTAGCCCCCAATCATACAGAATATTATCAGATGGTTGCAGATCTTTGCGATCAGGTTACAAGCATGGGATATGATCTGAGCGGTTACAAATATGCAGATAACTTTGGTATAAAGGCCAATAATGGTGCCGAATCCATTTTTGAAATTCAATATACAGGAGATACTTCCTACAATTTCTGGGGTACAGATGGTCAGTCATCATGGTTGAGTACCTTTATGGGCCCTCGTAATTCTGGTATTGTTGCCGGAGGTTATGGTTGGAACCAGCCAACAAAGGAATTTGTAGATTCTTATGAAACGGGGGATTTGCGTAAAGATGTTACTGTCCTTTATTCAGGCTGTCCTGATTTTGATGGTATTGCTTATGATCCTTCATGGTCTTACACAGGTTACAATGTGCGTAAGTTCCTAGTTAGCAAAAAAGATTCTCCAGAATATAACACTAACCCAAGCAACTTTGTAGTTTATCGTTATGCAGATATTCTTCTTATGAAAGCTGAAGCTTTGAATGAAATGGGCAAAACAACAGCTGCCGAAACTCCGTTGAACATTGTTCGCAAGCGTGCTGGTCTGGCTAATATTAGTGGAAAGTCTCAGTCGGATATGCGAGAAGTGATTATACACGAACGTCGCATGGAGTTTGCTTTTGAATGTCAGCGCTGGTTCGACCTGATCCGTATCGGGAAAAATGGTGAATATGCTATCAACTACCTGAAATCTATTGGAAAGACAAATGTTACTAAAGACCGTCTGTTACTACCTATCCCTCAGACAGAAATGGATAGCAATAATGCAATGGTGCAAAATCCAGGTTATTAATCACTCATAGATATTATCAAAATAAGAAAATATGAAAAAAATATATAGCATATTATTAGTCCTTGCTGGGTGTTTAGCATTTTCAGCATGCAGTGATAATTTGATGGAACTCAACAAAGGTGAGGAAGAGCTTGCTCTGACTGTCAGTGCAACCAACGTCGCTCTTAATGAAAATAATGCTGCCGGCGATGGTATTACTTTCAATTGGACAACCGGTACCAATAAAGGAACCAATGCAGCAATCAGCTATACCCTTGAAATCGATAAAGCAGGTAACAACTTTACCAAAGCTTATTACGTAGATCTTGGTCAGCAGGTTTATTCTCTGAAATATACCGTTGAAGATTTGAATGAGATTATTACCAAAGAACTGGGTGTAGATTACAATAAATCCGCTGATCTGGAAGCACGCATCACGGCAACTGTTGCCGATGCCAATGTTGAAGTACAAACAGCAAAAACAAGTTTCGCTGCTACTACTTATAAGCCAGTATCTTCTACTTTATATCTTATTGGCAGTGCAACTCCCAACGGATTTAATGCAGATAATGCAGCCGCAATGCAACGAACTACAAATGGTATTTTTACCTGGAGTGGCAACCTGAATAAAGGAACCTTTAAGTTTATTACAACATTAGGCAGCTTTATACCTTCCTATAACCGCGATGCTGCATCGAGTGATTTGAAACTGATTTACCGTAGTTCCTTTGATAACCCAGATGAACAATTCTCTATTGATGAAGCTGGTTATTACACAATTAAAGTAAACCTTTTAAATCTTTCTATTTCTGTGGTAAAGAGCGCAACAGCAGTTCCTCCGTATAGTAAGATCTGGTTTGTCGGATCATTCTCCAGTTGGAATTTTACAGAAATGACACAAGATCCTGCCAATCCGTTTATTTTCCGTTACGGAGCTGTCTTTAACTGGAATGATGGCGGTGAGTTTAAATTTGCAACAGCCCAAGGCTGGAATAACATGTATCATCCTACTACTGCAAATGCGCCTTATACATGGACTGCTGTAAAACTTGACGATACTGGTGATAACAAGTGGTCAATGACGCAGAGTCAGTGTGGCAAGGCATACAAGATTGCTCTTGATATTACTCCAGGCAAAGAATCAATGGTTATGACCGAGTTTACTCCTTATGCAGGTATTTATATGGTTGGCGACGCTACCCCTAATGGATGGAGTATAGATAATGCAACAGCTATGACGGCAGTAGATGCTTACACCTTTACCTGGACAGGAAACCTGACAGCTGGCGATATTAAGTTCACATGTGATAAGCAAGGTGACTGGATGGGTGCCTGGTTTATGGCAACTGCTGATGGTAAAGCCTTGACTGATGGTACAGAGAATATAACTTTTGTTGATAAGCATATTGCAGGGAATGGAGATATTGACCGGAAATGGAAAGTAAGTACAGCAGGTAAATATACTATTTTACTGAACCAGTTAACAGAGAAAATGACAGTTACTAAGAATTAATAACTATACCAATGAGAATTAACAGAACAATTATATCTTTATTATTTGTGTGTCTGGTTCCTTTAAATGGATCTTGTTCCAGTGGAGAAGGCTCCACCGGAACTGGTGGTGATACGCCTGAACAAAATGTTACTTTTGTAACATTATCAACAGACAAAGCGTGTTATTCACCGGGAGAGACAGTTACGTTTACTTCTAGCAGCTTGCCATCTTCAGCCAAAGCGGCATACTACTATTTGGGTGATAAGTTAAGCGAACAGCCACTCTCTTCTACAACATGGAACTGGACTGCCCCGTCTACCGATTATCGTGGTTATATGGTTAAAGTATATACTACAACCAGTGACGGAAAAGAAACAGTTTTAGGTTCTATTGCCGTAGATGTATCAAGTGACTGGACACAGTTTCCTCGTTATGGATTTCTTTCCAATTTCGATGACATGTCAACTTCAGCTATCAACTCTGTTATTACCAGTTTGAAGCGTTATCATATCAATGGATTGCAATTCTACGACTGGCAGTACAAGCACCACAAACCCTTAGCTGGCACTCCGGATAAACCGGACAATAACTGGACAGATATTGCAAACCGCAACACATCGCTTACTACGGTAAAAAACTATATTTCAGCTGCTCATAAAGCGGGCATGAAAACAATGTTCTATAACTTATGTTACGGAGTACTTTCCGATGCGGCTTCTGATGGTGCAGAAACTTCATGGAATCTGTATAAAGACCGTAATCACAGCAACCGCGATGTTTGCTCTTTGAGTGCTCCTATGTTTAAGAGTTCGATCTATCTGGTCGATCCCAATAATACAGGTTGGCAAAACTATCTGGCAAAACAGAATAATGATGTTTATTCAGTTTTTGATTTTGACGGATATCATATTGATCAGTTGGGCGATCGTGGTGCTGACTATGATTACAATGGAAATGCTATTGATATGGCAGCCGGCTTTAAGTCATTCATTCAGGCTATGAAGGCAAAACACCCCGGCAAACGATTGGTAATGAATGCTGTTGCCCGGTATGGACAGCAAAAAATTGCCGAAAGTGGTAATGTAGACTTCCTGTATAATGAGGTTTGGAGTAATGATGCAAATTATTCTTCGTTGAAAGATATTATTGACGAAAACAGCTCCTATGGAAATTATAAAACTGTGTTTGCTGCTTATATGAATTATGATAAGGCCAATAGCAAAGGTTATTTCAACACTCCGGGAGTTATTTTAGCTGATGCAGTTATGTTTGCGTTGGGCGGATCACACCTCGAGATGGGTGAACACATGCTTGGCAAGGAATATTTCCCGAACAGCAATCTTCAGATGGACGGCACTCTTCAAAAAGCAATGGTCAGCTATTATGATTTTCTTACCGGTTATGAGAATCTGTTGCGTAACGGTGGCTTATTTTCTACGGTCGACCTCAGTTGCACTAATGGAAAGATGAATGTATCGGCATGGCCTCCATCAACAGGAAATGTGTCCGTATTGGCTAAAAAGGTGAATAGTAAATGCGAAGTGATTCATCTTATCAATCTCTCCAATGCCAATTATTTCAGTTGGCGAGATCTGGACGGAAGTATGCCCGAACCCTCTTTGATTTCTACTCCTTCTTTGAGATTAAAAGAGACGAATACCATTAAGAGAATATGGTTTGCATCACCGGACATTGATGGTGGAGTAAGTCAGGAGGTAGAATTTCATCAGAGTGCAGCCAGTGTAACCTTTAAGTTACCATCATTGAAATACTGGGACATGATTGTTGTTGAATATCAATAATCAGCCTCCTAATATCAGTAAACATTATGAATAAATTACAGATAGGTATTATGTTTTTGTTTGCTGTATGTTTGTCCTCTTGCTCATCACTGAGCAAGCAGGACAACATCCTCACCACTCAAAAATATAAATGGTACTCAGATCGGATTGTTCAAGGCAATTATACAGGAAAAGCACTTTCAGGCACAGCGCTGGAATCAAATTATCAAAGTCCTGTCAATTTGTACAAACCGGCTCTCATTCATTTTAAATTTGCCATAAACGGTAAAGACAACGAAATGCCCTCGGGGCAAGATCATAGTTTTATTTGCAAAGCCATCAGTGGAAAGTCAGAGACTCCGGTTATCAAATTTGGTGAGTTGCTCAAAGCAAATAAGCAGGAAGCGGAGGGAGTAATTCTTCAGCAAAACACAGAATTAACCATCCGTCTGGATATGCGCGAAATGCAGAAAGCCTTCAATAGTCAGGGATATTACGTAACCCGTACAGGACAGAAAATCTATAAGGAAGATTTTAAAGGAGTGTATGTAGCAGGTGATGCCGATCCGCTGATATGGGATTTTGATAATCTGGTAAATCACCCCATCCTGCAATTGACCGATGAAGATGGAGATGGAATTTATGAAACCAGACTCACCTTGAATGATACAAGCAAACAACGCGGAGGCATTTTCCGATGGTCGCTAAAGAATGATATTTCGGCTTGTCCTCAGTTGAAAGCTCCCACAAAACTTGAGAATGCTATTTACAATCTGGCACTGGATGAAATGCAAAACGCCATCGAAAAGGATAGTACTTTGCGAACCGGTAAAGAATGGCCCGGGGTGTGGACTCGTGATGTAAGTTACAGCATTATCTTAAGTATGGCATATATGCAGCCCAAAGTTTCAATGAACAGTTTGATGCGGAAAGTCAATTCCCGCGGACGGATTATTCAGGACACGGGAACTGGTGGTGCATGGCCATGTTCCAGCGACCGGATGGTATGGGCTATTGCAGCTTACGAAATTTATAAAGTAACGGGAGACCAACAATGGTTGAAAACCATCTACCCTATCATAAAAAATTCCTTGGAAGACGACTTTGAAACAGTTTATAATCCAAGAAATGGTTTGATGATGGGAGAATCTTCATTCATTGACTGGCGCGAGCAAAGTTACCCCAGATGGATGCAGCCGGCTGATATTTATCAATCGGAATGTATTGGCACCAATGCAGTTCATTATCAGGCATTAAATGTATTTAGCCATATAGCAAAGCTTTTAGGTCAGGCAGAAGTATCCAAGCAATATGCACAGAAAGCTTTAGCATTAAAAGAGGCTATCAATAAAAATCTGTGGATGGCAGATAAAGGTTATTATGCACAATATCTTTATGGCAGAAACAATTACATCAAATCACCCAAAAGTGAATCGTTGGGTGAAGCATTAGCAGTTTTGTTTGATGTAACCTCTCCCGAACAAGCAAAGCAAGTGACCGAGAATAATCCGGTTGTTCCTTTTGGTGCGCCCATCTTTTATCCTCAAATTGCCGATATGCCGCCTTACCACAACAATGCCGTGTGGCCTTTTGTTTCGTCCTACTGGATGCATGCCTCTGCAAAAGGAGGAAATGAAGCCGGAGTGATGCAGGCTATTGGCAGTATTTATCGTGCGGCGGCTCTGTTCTGCACCAATAAAGAGAATTTCGTAGCCGAATCCGGTGATTTTCTGGGTACGCAGATCAATTCCAGCAATATGTTGTGGAGCTTGTCCGGCAACCTCAGCATCACTCATCGCCTGCTTTTCGGTATTCGATTCGGGGATAATCAGTTGAGCTTCTCTCCGTTCGTACCCAAAGCCTTGAAAGGAAAACGTCAATTAACCGGCTTTCCTTATCGAAATGCAATGCTGGATATATCTTTGGAAGGTTATGGAAATAAGATAAAGTCATTTCTCATTGATGGAAAAGAGAGTGAACCCGTGATCAATGCAAACCTCACCGGACATCATTCAGTTAAGATTGTAATGGCAGGCAATGAATTTCAACCCATGAAAATCAACCTTGTAGAAAATGCTTCATCACCATTAATGCCTGTTGTACAGTTGAATGAAGACAAATTACAATGGCAGCCCATTGAAAGTGCAGTGAAGTATGAAGTCTATAAAGACGGAAAGTTATGGAAAGAGACTTCAGATTGTTCCATTTTTTTAGGAGATGAAAAAGGAGAACTCCAGGTTGCAGCAATTCAAAAAGGCGGCTTCACCTCTTTTGCCAGCGAACCGGTTCAAATATTCCCTTCGCAGATTTATGAGGTTGAGCAGTTCGCCCCGAAGTCCTCAGCCAATTACCAGGGATATAAAGGCGATGGCTTTGTTGAAATTAATAAGAAAGAAAACACTAACATTGAAATCGATATAACGATAAGTGCAGAAGGCAATTATACATTCGACTGGCGTTATGCCAATGGTAATGGTCCTACCAATACCGAAAATGAATGTGCAATCCGTACCCTCTTTATCGATGGACAAAAAGCCGGAGTTAGTATATTTCCTCAAAGAGGAAAGCATGAGTGGAGCAACTGGGGATGGAGTAACCCTCTTCCAATTCATCTTTCGGCCGGAAAGCATATAATATCCCTAACCTATATGCCATATAATGAGAACATGAATCTTGTTATCAATCAGGCAATGCTTGATGAGCTTCGTGTTACTAAGCTTAATTAAGTTGATTAAAATGGGGAGCTACCTGATTTTTGAGGATAGCTCCCCATTTATTATACACATTTGGCTGGCATTATATTTTATTGCTCCTTCTGCTTTAGATATAATTAAAATAGCTTTTTGCCGTTTAAAATATTAATTCCAAATTCTTTTGCTACACAACTCTGCTTGAATGGATTGATTTTTTGAACTGTGCCGTCATATTTAAAAAACGAACCTGTGTTTTTAAACCAAAAGGTTTTTCCGGCCTTAACACATTGCTCCCGAATATCTAATACCCAATCGTAATTACACACACGAGCTTCTCGTCCTGTTTCTCCACCTACGGTAACATGCTCAATTCCGTCAAGATAAGCCGATATATCAATAGCGCCCAAAAGTGGTGAAGCTGCTATAAATCTCCTTTTAATGGGATAGGATAGAAACAAAGGCAGTCTATAATCAGCTGATTCCTGATTTTCAATTGTGCACCCTATATTCACATTATCATATCCATCACCCCAATCGTTTGGGAGAGAAATATTAAAGCGGTCAATGCGTTTAGTTATAATCAAAAAGTCAAGTTCGGGTCGTTTCTTTATCATTTCCCAAGCTTCTTTACGCCATTCATCAGCTTCAGCAATAAAAAAATCGCTTGCGAAACAAGTCGCAACAATCTTTCCGCTTTGAATTTTATATATACCCTTTGTCGTTTTAGCTATAGGTTTATCAAATTCGTTCGTTTTATATACATTATTTTGTCCGAAACGTTTTGAGAAAGGACCATAGAAATAGCAGTAAGTGCAACCATCGCTTATTTTATAACAACCTGTCCACGGTTCCCAATTCATATTACTGTGCAGCTAAAGGTGTAAAAAACTCAATTAAATTTTCTTCCGGGTCCCGCAAGTGAACAACTCTCATCCCCCAGTCGGGCATATCAGTCGGTTCATTAATAAAGTTAATGCCTTTTTCTAAAAAAGCTCGATAGGTATCATCCACATTCTCTACTTCAAAAACAACCATTGATTTTTCCCTGTAACCAATCGGCTGTGTTTTTTCAACATTTCCAACAGCTGGAGCCATATAATCAGAAACAAAAATGGCAAATCCTTCAATCCCGTCTGCCACTTTAAATGAAGCATAACATCCGTTTTCATCTCCCCAAAGTGGTTCAAATCCTAATTGTTCTGTGTAAAATTTAAAGCACTTTTTGTAGTCTTTGACTAATAATCTCACGTTACTGAATTTCATAAATATTCAATTTAAATTTGTTTTTATATTATTGAATATGAACCATATATATACTACTATATTTATTGCAAACCACTTTTTTGATTTGATTAAACCCTTTGATGGTTATATGCTTATTAATTTCAATTGTTTCATTTTTTGTTCCCAAAGGTAAAAATCTTATTTATATTAACAACATCTTTTTTGACTAATTTCACCCAATATTACAGTTTCAAGGTAGTTCTTCCATTCTCAAGTTGCCCACCATTAGAATTATCTGATTTCTTTCTAAGCGAGCGGGTACGTTTAATAGTTTTTGCTTTGATTGGAGCCTTTAGAAGGAGGGACATTGTTGTTATGGCTATCCTTTTGAATACCAGCATTAATATATAGTTGCTATTTGAGTTGACGATGCAAAATATCTATCTTAATTCCTTGCACATATAATGTTTATCTCAGGAAGTATACATCTTTACATAGGATAGACAGGATAACTGATATATCAATCAATCTTTCTTCCACAGGATAAAAAAACAAGATGATATTTTTAAAAGAAACTTTTTATAACAAAGTTTATCAATGATATTTTAACTGGTTACACATAATAATAACCTTCTCAAGAAAATTAAAAATCCACAAATTGATCTAGCAATCTAGCACCACCCGCATAACAAATTGACTATAACCACATTACCCCCGCTAGATCAAACCTAATTGATCTAGCAGTGATCTAGCGATCTAGCGCTTTGGCAGACAAATCATATACAGCCCAGACAACTTATCACAGAAAAACAGTTAATAAACAACACCTTAACCAACCTATACAAGGATTAACAATAAGCAAAGTCAACCATATCAAGACGAGACAAGGTGCTAGATTGCTAGATCAACGCTAGATCAAATTATTTTAATCTAGCACCTCTATCATACTTATAAACAACAACTTAAAGGCTTACTGCTAGATTGCTAGATCAATTTCGCAAAATTAAAATTTATGTAGTGATTCGGCAGGTTATGAAATCCTATTCCGGCTTTCCGGAAACGTCCAACGGGAGTTTACTCAAACTCCCGAGTGACTTTTTTTATCTCAGGCGGGAGGTTGATGCAATGTTGTACAAAACAATTATATCTTCTGTACAAAAGAATTAATTGTTTTGTACAGAAGAATGCATTCTTTTGTACAAGAATACACAAACATCCGGAATAGTTTTTGAAAAGACAAACCGGAGTTTTACTAAACTCCGGCGTGATACATCTTAAAACAACATGCAAACTTGCGCCTATTGTTCGACAATATTTTTAGAAATAAAATTCGCCTATTAAATATTATTTATATTTGTATTTCTAATAAAATATAGCATCTACCTAGGTAAATAGGCTGTTTTAATTGTATATAGAAATGTATTAATCCTGAAACCTTTTAAAAAATTATATGAAGAAATTAGTTTTAGCAGGAATGATGGGCTTGTTTACTTGTCTTCCAAGTCAGCTACTAAAAGCACAACCTGCACCATGTGGTCCGGTGCCCGATCAGCGTCAGTTAAAATGGCAGGAAATGGAGATGTATGCTTTTATCCATTTCAGTATGAACACGTTTACGGATATGGAATGGGGATATGGCGACAAAGATCCTAAGCTGTTCAATCCTACTCAACTGGATTGCCGTCAATGGGCTCGCATTTGCAAGGAGGCGGGATTCAAGGGGATTATTCTCACAACTAAACACCACGACGGATTTTGCTTGTGGCCTTCCAAATACACCAACTATTCGGTAAAAGCTTCTCCATGGAAGAATGGCAAAGGCGATGTTATTGCTGAACTTCGTAAGGCGTGTGATGAGTATGGGCTGAAACTTGGTCTTTACCTTTCTCCGTGGGATCGCAATAGTGCAGTGTATGGCTCTCCCGATTATATTACTTATTTCCGCAATCAACTAAAGGAGATTCTGACTAATTACGGGGATATCTTCGAAATGTGGTTTGACGGTGCCAATGGTGGAACGGGGTATTACGGCGGAGCCAACGAGCAACGAACCATAGATCGCAAGACTTATTATGACTGGCCAAATACGTATAAGTTGGTTTATTCTCTTCAGCCAAATATTATGTTATTTAGTGATGCTGGCCCCGATTGCCGTTGGTGCGGAACGGAAGAAGGTTGGGTAGGAGAAACAAACTGGAGTACATTGAGACGTGATGAGGTGTGGCCGGGATGGCCGCTGTATGAACAACTTCGCAACGGACACGAAGATGGTAATTACTGGGTTCCGGCGGAGGTGAACACTTCCATTCGTCCGGGATGGTTCTACCATGCTTCGGAAGATTCAAAGGTTAAGACTCCTCAGCAACTGGTTGAACTGTATTATAACTCCATAGGGCGCAACGGTAATATGATTCTGAATCTGCCGGTGGATCGTCGCGGTCTTGTGAATGAAATAGATGAGAAGTCTTTGCTTGAATTTGCACGGATTATCAGAAAAGAGCTTGCCAACGATCTCGCGAAGGGAAAAATGGTTACAGCTTCTAATGTTCGTGAAAAGTCTAAAAGTTATGCTGCACGCAATGTTGTTGACGGAGATAACAAGACTTACTGGGCAACTGATGACGGGGTAACCAACGCTACGTTGACTCTCGACTTTAAGAAGAACACTACTTTCAACCGGGTTTTGTTGCGTGAGTACATTGCACTCGGACAACGTGTTAAGGCATTCACCGTTGATGCTTATCAGAATGGCAGCTGGAAAGAGGTGGCCAAAGCAACAACCATTGGTAACAAACGCATCTTGCGTATTCCATCGACTACGGCTTCTAAAATTCGTATTCATATTACAGATTCGAAGGCTTGCCCTTTAATTTCTACTTTGTCTGTTTACAATGCTCCGGTGGAAGCACAAAGCAACAATAGCGAAAAGGGTAAACTGAATATCACTAAGAACTGGAAGATTCTGAATGGTGATGCAACTGCTTCTGCTGCTATTGATGGCAATCCTGCTACCGTGTATATACAGCAAAGTAATCTGCCTCACGAATTGATCATCGATTTACAAAAAGACGCTCAGATTTCAGAGTTTACCTATACTCCAGATAAAAAAGTAGGAGCTAAAGGGGTGATCTTCAATTACAAATTTTCTGTTTCTGCCGACGGGAAGAATTGGGAAACGGTATCTGAAGGTGAGTTCTCGAACATAAAGAACAATCCGATTCCTCAGACAAAGTACTTCCAGAAGAAAAAAGTACGATTTGTGAAGCTTACAGCATTAAGTAATACGGATGGCACTCAAGAGGCCGGATATGCAGAAATAGAAGTAAAGTAACTCATTAAATACAAAAAACACAGAAACTTATAAAAGTCATGCTAAATAAAAAAATAAGAGTTTGCCTGCTGGTTGCGTTAATTATGATTGGCATACCAACAATAGCAAAAAACACAGTGTCTATCGTTCCAAAACCTCTTTCTATGGAAGAAGGTTCCGGTGTATTCAACCTTAAAAGCGGACAAACCATAACTGCTACTGCCGCAAGTCTGCGCCCTGCAGCCGAATATCTGCAACAGGTAATTGGTGCAGCAGCTGGGACTTCATTGAAAGTGAGCAATAGCAAAAATAGTGTGATACAGATTTCTCTGGATAGCTCTCTGCCAAAAGCCGGTGCTTACCGATTGAAGGTAACTGCAAAGAGTATTAAGATTGAAGGGAAAGATTATCAGGGAGTAATTGCCGGTATCGCCACTCTGCGACAATTATTGCAGGGACGTACAATTCCCGAAGTAAAGATAGAGGACTCTCCTGCTCTTCCATGGAGAGGTTTTATGCTCGACTCTTCCCGCCACTTCTGGAGCAAAGCTGAAGTAAAAAGGGTACTCGACTTAATGGCTCTTTATAAACTGAATAAGTTTCACTGGCATCTTACCGATGATCAGGGATGGCGCATTGAAATAAAGAAATATCCTTTGCTTACTGAGAAAGGTGCGTGGAGACATTTCAATAATCAAGACCGCGATTGCCAGAAATTTGAGAAAAAATATGAGAACTCGGACTTCCACTTGCCGGAAGCAAAAATGCAGATTCAGGGAACAGATACTCTTTACGGCGGGTTCTATACTCAGGATGATATTCGTGAAGTGGTAGCTTACGCAACACAACGAGGTATCGACATTATTCCCGAAATAGATATGCCGGGACATTTTATGGCAGCTATCAGCAATTATCCGGATGTGGCCTGCACAGGCATGGTTGGATGGGGAACTACTTTCTCCTCTCCTATCTGTCCGGGAAAAGATTCGTCACTGGAATTTTGCAAGAATGTGTATCGCGAAGTGATGCAGTTATTCCCTTATCAATACATTCATCTGGGTGCCGACGAAGTAGAGAAAACCAACTGGAAGAAGTGCCCCGACTGTCAGCGCAGAATGAAGGAGCAAGGATTGAATACTCCTGAGCAATTGCAGGCATGGTTCGTTCACAACATGGAAAAGTTCTTTAACGAGAATGGTCGCCGCATGATAGGTTGGGACGAAATTCTGGAAGGTGGTCTGTCTAAAACGGCAACCATTACCTGGTGGCGTACCTGGGCTCCGAATGCTGTTCCACAGGCTACTGCACAAGGCAATCAGGCTATTTTGTGTCCTAACGGTGCATTCTATCTGGATAACTGGGAAGACAAGAATTCAATGTCAACTCTTTATAACTACAATCCACTGCTCGAAGGATTGTCTGATGCTCAGAAGCAGAATATCATTGGAGCGCAATGTAACTTATGGACGGAATCGGTGCCAACCATTAAAAGAGTTGAATATCTGTTGTTCCCCCGACTGGTTGCTTTCAGTGAGATGGTTTGGCTGCCAGCAGAGAAAAAGAATGAAAAGGATTTCCTAAACCGACTTCCTGCACAATTGAAATTACTGGAAGCTGAGAAGGTGAACTACCGTGTTCCAGATTTAGGCGGTTTCTATGAAACAAATGCATTTATTGATAGCAAGACATTAAATCTGACTTGTCTGAAGCCAAATGTAGAGATTCGTTATACCACTGATGGCAAGAATCCGACAAGAAGTTCTGCCCTCTATAATGGTCCGATAACTATTGATCAATCCACAGATTATATTTTCCGTACTTTCCGTGCCGACGGAACTCCATCCGAAGCTGTAAAAGCGAAGTTCATCAAGATGGATTATTCTCCGGCTACTCCGGCCACTATTCAGGGAAGTGGACTGAAAGCTACCTGGCACGAATATGTTGGGGAACGTTGCCGTGAAATAGAGGCTGCTCCTGTAAATGGAGAGTATCAGGTTTCCACTGTCTCCATCCCGAAAGAAGTAAAAGGTAATATCGGCCTGGTACTAACCGGCTATCTGAATGTTCCTGCAGATGGAATCTACACCTTTGCATTGCTATCAGACGATGGCAGCACAATGGAAGTGGACGGCCAGCTGATTCTTGATAATGATGGTGGTCACTCTCCGAAAGAGATCACTTCTCAAATGGCATTGTCAAAAGGTCTGCATCCAGTAAAGATCCTCTATTTTGATCATAACGGCGGCACACTTAAAATGAGTACTTACAATTATAAAGGTGACAAGATTGAATGGCCTGCTGAATGGTTGAAGCATTAAAACTTATTATCGTAAAATATATAAGAATAGCCTTAGCAGAGTATCTCCACTCTGTTAAGGCTATTCTTTTTAATCGATATGCTATATAAAACAGCCTAAGCCTTATAATCAAAAATCACAATATTTTGTGATTATTAAACAAAGCTTCATTAACGGGAAACGATTTTCTACTAAAATCACAATAAAATGTGATTTCTATTGTTTTTATCTCAATTTATTGAACAATTAAAGTTCTTTCGTTTAGTCATGTTCAATTTCTTATTTTCTAATGGAGATGCTCATTTAAAGAATTTCTCTATACTTGAAACTAAAGATGGAGACTTTCGCTTAGCTCCGGCTTACGACCTTTTAGACACAAGAATCCATATCGATAATACAGAGTTTGCCCTTGATAAGGGATTATTTAATAGAAATAAATACAAAAAATATGTTCTATTTACTATGCAAAAAGTTGAATAAAAAAAACTCACTTTGTATAAGCACACCAATGTTGGTTAATGTTTATAAATAAAAACAAGAATAATCTCAGTTCAACTAATATCTAGCAATCAAGGCATTTTCAAATAATTCAAAATTACTTATCAGGATATTAATGAGGGTGTAAATGAATTTGTCAAGCAAGAACTAAGACAAAATAAGTAATCCCTGATTCTAATAAAATCAGGGGGTTATATAAAACTCTTATATCCTGTAATTAGCATATTATTAACTATAAATCATTATTAATGATTACTAAGGCCACTCAATATAGCGATTGAATAGCAATCGAAAGAACTGGAACTTTGTATCGGAATTATAATAAACAAAATTTGAAATAATGAAGATGAATAAGTTACTACTCTTTTTATTCTTTTCTCTAGAGTTTACATGGGAAAAAATCCAATATTTGTGTGCTGCATTTTCTTATATTTAAGAAATGGGGAAAAGTCATTTTTTAATAAATAAAAAAATAGTAGCTATAGATATCTATTAATTATTATATTTGCATATATTTTTACAACTTAAATATGCCAACAAGGACACCATAAAGCATGAAAGAAACAGAATTACAGAATTATCTAAAACAACAATTTCCCATTGAAAATGAATCTTGTGAATGGAAAGAGTTTTCCAAGCTAAAGCATTTTATAAGAGGGAATGAAGGAGAAGATATTATTTCATATATTTCTGCAATCTCAAATATGAATGGAGGACATCTCATTATAGGTGTTGAAGATAAAAGCCTAAAAATAAAAGGCATTCAAGATTTTGCTAGCTTCACGAAAGAGAATGTTATCAGAACATTATTAGATAGTTGTACAAATCTTAGCTCAGAAGGTTTATTCGTTGATGAATATTTCACAGAAGATACTAACAAATATGTTTGGATTCTGCATATCCCTAAACATCAAAAAAGATTACCGGTTTATGCCCATAAGAAAGCATGGCAAAGAATTGGAGATAGCTTAATAGAAATGAGAAAAGAGAGAAAGGAAACTATTCTTGCAGAAACTACTTCAATTGAAGATTGGAGTGCAAACATTATTGAAGAAGCAACAATTACCGATCTTGATTCTGATGCCATTGCTAAGGCCCGAAACGAATACAAGAAACGTAATCCTAAATATGCGGAAGAGGTTGATAACTGGAGTAATGAAATTTTCTTGAACAAAGCAAAACTTACTCGTAATGGAAAAATAACAAATGCAGCTCTTATATTACTTGGAAAAGAAGAATCAGAGCATTTTTTGAGTCCTTCTGTTGCTAAAATAAGATGGAATCTCAAAACGCTTGACAACCAAGATAAAGATTTTGAAATTTTTTCTATTCCATTATTACTATCTGTAGAAGAAGTTTTTCGTAAAATCAGGAATCTAAAATACAGATATTTGAGAGATAGTACTTTGTTCCCTGAAGAATTATTGAGATATGAACCTTTTAATATCCGAGAACTTATACAGAACTGTATTGCACACCAAGACTATACAAAAGGTGCAAGAATAAATGTTGTTGAATTTGAAGATGACCATTTAGTATTTTCTAATTATGGAGAATTTATACCTAAATCTGTAGAGACCGTTGTAACAGAGGATTCGCCAGAAGAGTATTATAGAAATCCATATTTAGTGGAAGCTATGAGAAATCTTAATATGATAGATACACAAGGTGGAGGAATTAGGAAAATCTACAATTTTCAGCGTGCCAGACTTTTTCCCATGCCGGACTATGATCTTTCAGGCGGAAAAGTAAAAGCAACCTTAACTGGGCGTATTCTTAATGAAGAATTCGCAAAAATATTAATAAATACCCCAACCCTATCTCTTCAAGACATTATTACTCTCGATAAGGTACAGAAAAAACGTCCTATTTCTGAGCAAGAGTATAGATATATTAACAAACTTGGATTTATTGAAGGGAGAAGACCTAATATTTATCTATCATATAAAGTCGTAAAATCTACAAAAAATGAAAAACTTAAAGCTCAATACATAAAGAATAAAAGTTTTGATGACAACCATTTTAAAAGAATGATTATTGAATATATTAAGAAATACGGGAGTGCATCAAAAGCTGAAATAAGTGAGCTTTTGCATGATAAACTATCTGATATTTTAAACGACCAACAAAAGGATAGAAAGGTGGGGAATTTACTTTCTGCATTGAAAAAGAATGGAAAAATTGAAAATTCAGGCTATTCTAAATGGAAGCTAATTTAGTTATGTTTTAGTTATGTTTTAGTTATGTTTTAGTTATGTTTTAGTTATGTTTTAGCAATTATGTAAGAATGGAACCGTCTAGAGAATATTCACTTTATTCAATTATTAAGAAACGAATAAAATGATTGAAGTCATGAGACAGCAAATTAGCAATCAAAGAACGAAACACTTTTAGAGAAAACAGCAAATCGTTAAAATATGGAGAAAAGAATTTATATACGTGGCAACATTCTAATCACTGCTACTCACAAGCTAAAATATTTTGATATGATTTGCTTAGCTGATGAATCCTATGCTGAAGATGCTACAAAAGTAATTGAAGGAGACATTGTTATAGACAATAATTATGAGACATTCAGTGATACAACTTATATTGCATCTGGTGGAATCACACAAATAACTCCGAGAGAAGTACCTGATATGCCTGAAGATATTCTTGCCACATACAAATATTCTATTGAAAATCTAGAAAAGTTACTCACCCTGCATTTGACACCAGAGATGTCATTTACATTAAATCAACAATTATTTATTGGGGCATTTGGCGCGATGGAAGCTTTCTTATGTGATATGTGTTTGTGTTTTATAAAACGATCTCCTATTTATACAACAAATTATTTAAAAATTTGTCCGTCACTTAAAAATGAAAAAATTAAACTCTGCGATATTTTTGAAGAATATACTAAAATAGAGAGCAGAATTAATGAATGTGCTCAAGATATGGTATATCATAATCTGTGGATTGTAAAGTCTATTTTTGAAGGTACATTCAATATAAAATTTCCTTCAATAAGTGCCATAGTTCCATATATAGAAACAAGGCACGATCTTGTTCATAGAAACGGAAAAAGTAAAGATGGCAGTTATGCCTTTATCGATCTCCATAAACTGAAATCATTGATTTCTGAAATAAATAAGTTTGTAGAGAGTACTTTTGATGCTTTTAAAGAATGTAACCTTTGAAATTCTATCCACCCACCAACTCATACCCTACTAGCTTACCCTGCAAAGCTCGTACTCGACCCAATTTATAGGATAAAGCTGCATCATTCCATATAAAATGAGGCCATTCATCTTGCTGCCATATATAAACTTTTCTCATATTCGCCGCATATTTTGCGGCGAATACAACTATTATTCACCGCAAATGCCACTTTAGCAACTTAAAACTATATACACCAGTTGGTATACTTTAACCTTACTCCTGAGAAGTTTATACCCATTTTTTCAAAAAAATGGTTCGAAATAGTGAGGGATGAGCTCAAAAGTGAGGGTTGCAAATTCATCCCTCACTTATAAATCACTAATGTGCAACAAGTTGTGCGAATGGTGAGGGAGTGAGGGTAAATATTTTAATGTTAGTGAATGGCTTGTGAATTATTGGGTTTTTATTTTATCCTGTAGATAAGGTTTTGTATTTTTGCAATATAACTAAATACAGAAAAGATTTTATGAAATATAATTTTGATGAGGTTATTGACCGCACTGGTACTGATGCCTTGAAGCTTGAAGCACTGAAACCAAGATGGGGAAGAGATGACTTACTGCCTCTATGGGTTGCCGATATGGATTTCCGCACGCCACCGTTTATAATGAATGCAATAAAGGAACGTTGTGAAAAAGAGGTTCTTGGCTACACCAGCAAACCAGCTTCTTATTATCAGGCTATTGAGAATTGGCTGTTTACAAGATATGACTGGAAAGTTTCAAAAGAACTGATTAGCTTCACTCCGGGAATCGTAGTTGGACTTGCTCATGTTCTAAAATGCTTTACCCAGCCAGGCGATAAGGTTTTGATTCAAAGTCCGGTTTATCATCCGTTCTTTCTTGTAACAGAGCATAATTATCGCGAGGTTGTGCGTAACCCGCTGATTTTGGAAAATGGTCAGTACAAAATGGATCTGGATCATTTTAAGGAAGCTGTAAAAGGATGCAAGCTGTTCATCTTATGTAATCCTCACAATCCGGGCGGAAGAGTGTGGACAAAAGAGGAACTGGAAGCAGTTGCTGAAATTTGTTACGAGAGCGGAACAATGGTTATCTCTGATGAAATTCATGCCGATCTTACACTGAAAGGATATACGCATACTCCTTTTGCTAAGATTTCAGAGAAAGCCAGAATGAACTCTATAACATTCATGTCACCAAGTAAAGCATTTAATATGCCGGGACTGGCTAGTTCTTATTGCATTATTGAGAACGATGAAGTAAGAAAAAAATTCAGAAATTACCTCAACGCAAGTGAGTTTTCGGAAGGACATATATTTGCATTCATAACTGTTGCTGCGGCCTACGAACATGGTACAGAATGGTTAAATCAATTGCTTGATTATATTCAGGGAAATATTGACTATGTGGATAACTATCTGCAAAAAAATATGCCGCTTATTAAAGCTATTCGTCCGCAAGCTTCTTACCTGGTATTCCTTGATTGCAGGGAATTGGGATTTAACCAGGAGGAACTGGTAGACTTCTTTGTTGATAAAGCACATCTGGCTTTGAATGACGGATCGATGTTTGGTAAAGAAGGTACTGGATTTATGCGTATGAACGTAGGATGTCCGAGATCTATTCTGCATCAGGCTCTCACTCAGTTACAGGAAGCATACAACAATAAATTTGTAGGCTAAAAATATTGCCCTGACAGTCGGTTTTGTCCTTTATACGGTAAACTACTGTCAGAGCTTTTTATATCTATCTACTAAATACCTAATCCGTCTGTAAAAAGTCCTTCTACTGCTTTTTGTTGCAGAATATTTGAGTAAGGAGGCAAAGGAGTTGTTAACCACACATTACCACCAATCACTGTATTGTGCCCAATCACAATCCTACCTAAAACAGTGGAATTGGAATAGATTGTAACATTATCTTCCAAAATAGGATGACGAGGAATATCCTTTGCATGAGCTTTATCTGCCAGAATACTTTTTGCACCCAACGTTACACCTTGATACAACCTTACGTGGTTACCTATTATACAAGTCTCGCCTATTACTACCCCAGTTCCGTGGTCGATACTGAAATACTCGCCTATCTTTGCAGCCGGATGAATATCAATACCGGTTTCGGAATGTGCAAGTTCTGAAATAATACGGGGAATTGTAGGAACTCCAAGTAGCAACAATTCATGAGCCACACGATGATTTATCAGCGCTTTTATAGTTGGATAAGAGAATATGACCTCTGCATAACTTTTTGCAGAGGGATCTCTGTCGAAGGTTGCTTTTACATCTGTGCACAGCAACCGTTTTATTTCCGGAATCTTATCTATAAAAATAAGAGCCAGTTCTGAAGCTTTCGATTTTATATCTTTTCCCACTGCATATTGTGAACTAAAGCAGATACCGTTATATATCTGTTCTGTCAACAATGAATATAGTTTTTCTGTATTCATTCCTATATGATACTTCAGCGTTTTTTGATTAGCTATTGAATCGCCAAAAAATCCAGGAAAAATAATCGATTTTATAAGCTCTACTATTTCTGCGGTTTTTTCGATTGACGGCAGTGGCTTATCATGTCGGGGTATATATTTATATTCTTCTGTTGAATGTTGAGAAAGTATATCTACATTCTTCAATATGGTTTCTGTTGGACTTAACATAATGATTCTGCTGTTTAGTGATTGTTTACTTTAAATGTAATATTCTGTAGGATCTATCAATCTGGCTTTTACTGCATAGATTGTTAGTGCATGAATACTGGAAATTCCCAATTTCCGAAAAATGTTTTTCCGGTGCGTTACTACCGTATGATAACTGAGACTACGAATTGAAGCTACTTCTTTTGTTGTTTTTCCACCGGCTATTAAGGTTACAATATCCTTTTCGGTAGGTGTAAGATGGATATCTTCAAAAGTGGATTTTACAGGTGTACTGTTTTTGCGCATTAAAACATTCAGCAATTCTGACTGAATATAGTATCGCCCTTTTAAAGTATAGATGATTGCAATTTTAAGTTCTTCCAGCTCAACACTTTTTAGAATAATATTCGATTGCATATCTTCTGCAAAAAAGCCAGTTCATCTTCCTTAAACTGATCTCCAATAAAAAGTTTACGTATACTTTGGTGTCTCTGAAAAAAAACAATCAGTTCGTCTTTATCTGCAAAATCAAACAACTCTACATCCATAATAAGCATAACCTCTTCCTGGGATAGTTTATCCAGTAAATCTTCCAGGTCTTGCTTATCCTGTGATTCTATAACGGAATCGACAAGCTCATTCTTCTCAGCCCATGTTTTTAAAGCATAGGATGTAAGCGGCTGATTATCCGCAATGATAAGAGTTGTTTTAGTCATCTTCTTTAGATTAGGAATTAAATACGTCTTTCAATCTTTTTATGAAGGTACAAAGATATACCATGATGAATGAAAGATAAATCCCCTTTAGATGGCATTTAACTACCACATTTATGGTAATAGCAAAAGCAACACATTTTTGGTATATGCGTTAAGCTGAATACACAAAAATAATCTATAAAGATAGAAAAATAGTCCAGAATTATAATATAAACAATTACTAATCAATCATTTAAACAAAACTAATACAAAACTATCATTAGACAAATTTTCTATTAGAATAGACTATTTTACATGAGCACAAAACATATATTCTTTTAATTCGCAACCGGTAGCCAATCAAAAGTTTATAATCATAACCGCTATTATAAATCTAAAAAGTAAAAACATGAAAAACAGTAAGAATCTAATTCTTAGAAAAACCAAGATGGAAAGAAGATTCTGCATTGCCAGAATGGCGATAGCTCTAGGTCTTCTAAGTGCCTCTCCTCTTATGGCCGGAAACAGTTCCGGAACCAATTTATTAAGTCCCTATTCTGTGAACAAACAGCAGACAAAGAAAATAACCGGAGTTATTGTCGATGCAAAGGGAACACCTATTATTGGAGCTTCTATTAAAGTAAAAGGAACACAAGCAGGAGCAATAACAGATTTAGATGGAAAATTTGAATTATCAATAGATCCTTCAAGCAAAGTACTGGAAGTGACTTTCATCGGAATGAAAAAAGAAGAGGTTGCTATTGGAAATAATTCGAAATTTACAATAACAATGTCTGAAGAAAGCGTAGGACTGGATGAAGTTGTAGTAGTTGGTTATGGTACCCAGAAAAAAGCAACGGTAACTGGTTCTGTATCTCAGGTGGGAGGTGACGAACTGAAAAAGGTTGCTTCAATAAACTTAAGTGGTGCTTTAGCAGGAAAAACAGCCGGTATTATTTCAAACGTTCGTTCTGGTGAACCGGGTGAAGATGGTGCCAGTATTTTAATTCGTGGTAAAGGAACTACAGGAAGCACTGCTCCGCTGATTGTGGTCGATGGTGTGGCCGATCGTAGTTTCAGCCGTTTAAATCCTGAAGATATTGAAACTATTTCTGTACTGAAGGATGCTTCTGCTGCAATCTATGGTGCCCGTGCAGCAAATGGCGTAATTCTTATTACTACCAAACGTGGTAAAGAAGGAAAAGTGAAGATCAATTATAGTGGTAATGTAGGTTTCACTCAACCAACACGCGTTCCTGACATGTTGAATGCTTTCCAATATGCTACATATATAAACGAATATGACAGAGGACATGATATGTACGAAACATATTCAAAAGATGTGCTTCAGAAACTGCAAGATGGATCGGATCCTATCAATTATCCTAGTACAAACTGGTGGAAAGCTGTTTCTAAAGATTGGGCTACCAAAACTCAACACAGTTTGTCAGTAACCGGCGGTAACGAGAATGTTTCTTTCTATACATCTGTTCAGTATTTATGGCAAGATGCTATCTACAAAGAAAGTACACAGAATTACAGCCAATATCAGTTTACTACAAATGTAGATGCCAAGGTTGGCAAAAAAGCTAAGTTTAGCTTTGATATCTTAGGACGCCAAGAAGTGAGAAACAGAGGTGTATTTGATACAGATTACTTGTTTGGCAAATTCCTGTCAACTTCTCCAATGGCTGCTGCTTATTATCCTAATGGATTGCCTAGAAGTGGTTACGATGGAATTACCAACAATGCAGCAATAATGGTTACAGATAAACCGGGTACAAACAAACTAAAATACAACATCCTTACTTTAAAACCGACCTTCCGTCTTGATCTTGATCAGATTACTAAAGGTTTATACGTAGAAGGATATGCAGCTTTGGACTTCTCTTTCAGAACAGGAAAGAGTTTAAATACTCCTTATGACTTGTATTTATACAACAACTCAAGCGGAGAATATGAAAATCAGAGATCGGGTACAGGAGCTATCAGTGTAAACTCTTGGGCTGACAATTCTAATACTATCACCTTAAACGGACGTTTGGGATATAGTCGTACATTTAAAGAGGCTCATAAAATTGATGCTTTTGTAGCTTACGAACAAAGCAAATATAACTTCAGTTCTGTTTCTGCATACCGCACAAATTATATTTCGGCTGCTATTCCTGAAATTTTTGCGGGAAGTGGTGTGCCTAAAGACAAAGATAACGGAGGATACTCAGATGCATCGGCTCGCAGAAATGTTTTCGGACGTATCAACTACAGCTATAACAACAAATATCTGGCAGAATTCACTTTACGTGTTGATGGTTCACAAAATTTTGCCAAAGGTCATCGTTGGGGTACTTTCCCTGGTGTTTCTGCCGGTTGGGTTATTTCTGAAGAAAACTTCTTCGAGGGAATTAAGCCAGTTGTAAGTTTCTTAAAATTAAAAGGATCATGGGGATTAATGGGTAACGATGCTGTACCAGCATACCAGTTCCTTACAGAATATGGCTTAGGAAATGGGGCTACTTTTGGTACAGAAAATGCTGTTAACAAAAGCACATATATGGTTAGAACAGCCAACCCTCTTATCACATGGGAAAAGGCTCAGACTTACAATATTGGTATCTCTACCCAGTATCTTGACGGAAAATTTGGATTAGATATTGATTATTTCAAATCTAAGAGACATGACATTCTGATTTCCAGAAATGCTTCAGTGCCTTCTTACACCGGACTTACTCTACCTCAGGAAAATTTAGGCAAGGTTAATAATCAGGGTATAGAGCTTGTTGCAAATTATCAGGACAAAGCTGGCGACTTTAAATGGGGTGTAAGTGGTAACTTTACCTATGCAAAGAATAAGGTAGTATACGTGGACGAAGCAAAAACAACTCCTGCATGGCAAAAAACAGAAGGTCATCCAATTGATGGATTTGTTTTATACGAAGCAACTGGTATCTATCAAACACAGGAACAAATAGATAAAACTCCACACATTGCTGGGACACAACCTGGAAATCTTATTTATAAAGACAGAAATGGTGATAATAATATTACTTGGGATGATGCATATCGTGTAAACAAGTCAAGTACTCCTCAAATTATGTACGGTTTCACATTAAATGGTTCATGGAAAGGATTTGATCTGAACATTTTCTTCCAGGGACAAGCATTGGCTAAGCAAATTATTCAGCCAAGTATGAACATGGTTACTGATTTTTATAATGGCAGATGGATTGACACAAATACTGCAGAACAAAATGCAAAAGCAAGATGGCCAAGAGCTTTCATAAAACAGACTTACGGTGATGCTTTCAATGGAGTTACTTCAACATGGTGGATGAGAGATGCAAGCTTCCTGAGACTTAAATCTCTGGAATTAGGTTATACTCTTCCTAAGAAAGTAACAAAATTGCTAAGTATAGAAAATATGAGAATTTATGCAAACGGTAATAATCTATTCTCTATAGATAACATAAAGATCTGTGATCCTGAAGTTCCAGACGGTGTTGCTGGTACAAACTTCTACCCACAACAGAGAATCGTCACTGTTGGTGTAAACGTCACTTTCTAATTTAACTAGTAACTCTAAACTTATAAAGAAATGAAAAAAATATATATATGCGCAGCCATGATGATGGCTGGAATCTTCAGCTCATGCACAGATATACTGGATCAGAGTCCGCTCAATTCATATACTGATAGTGCTATTTGGGGTGATTTAGCTCTATCGGAAACATTCCTGAACGACCAGTACAATAGTGTAGAAGCTGAAACTCAGAAAGGATCACGATTTGCAAGTTATACAGAAGAAGTTTATCAAATGCATAAATATGGCACAGAGTCTATCCAGCAAGGTTTACTCTCTCCAGATCAGTCGAATATCGGATGGGATGGTTCAACATGGAATCCATGGTCTTTCTATTTCAAGGCTATTCGTAATACCAATATATTCCTGGAAAATATTGGTAGAGTACCTGCAACTGGTGAAGAAAATATTAAATGGAAAAACGAGCAAATTGGTCAGGCGTATTTCCTGAGAGGATTCTTCTATTGTCAGCTTTACAGCTTATTTGGCGAAGTGCCACTTATAAAGAATTCATTTGGACTTAATGACGATTTCACCAAACAGGTTCGGGTCCCTAAAGACGATGTTGCAGAATATATCGTTTCACAGTGTGACAGTGCCGCGATGTATTTACCTGTAAAGTATAGCGATGATAGCGACCTGGGAAGAGCTACAAAAGGAGCTGCACTGGCATTGAAAGCAAGAACACTTTTGTATGCAGCCAGCCCACTTTTTGGCACTCCATCTCAAGCTAAGTGGAAAAAAGCATCTGATGCAAACAAAGCTGTTATTGATCTGAAAGATGAAAGCGGTGCTCCGGCTTATTATCTGCAAGATGTATCAACCAGTGAAGATTATGCAAATTTGTTTATTGACAGCCAAAATCCGGAGGTTATTTTTGAAAAGCTATACAACATTCAAGGTGAAGGTGCCTACAATAATTCATATCTGTTCCAAACCCCATGCGGAACAGGAAGTGGCTTTAATGGATGGGGAAACTTCCAGGCTACTCAAGAGATTGTTGACCAGTTTGAAATGGCCAATGGAGCACCTTATGTAAGAGGATCTGAAAAAGAAAATCCTTATGTGAATAGAGATTTACGTTTCGCTGCAACCATATTTACTGATGGATCTACATGGGGATACCGTGCTGATGAAAGAGAAGTAGAGTGTTTCTTTGGAGCTGAAGAGGGAGTGCCAAACGGAAAAGACAGCCGTCGTGGAGATTCATGGTGGAATGGTACTCAAACAGGTTATTATATCAGAAAATTCCTTGATAGAAATTATGATACTTATGCAACTGATGCTCCAAGCACTCCTTATTTCATGTTCCGTTTAGCTGAATTCTATTTGAACTATGCAGAATGTCAGATTGAATTAGGTAACACACCCGAAGCTGTTGAATATATCAATAAAATAAGAAGACGTGTTCACATGCCAGATATTACAGGTGATAATATTGTAGCAAAGTATAGACATGAAAGACAGATTGAGCTAGTATTCGAAGGACAACGTTGGTTCGATATCAGACGCTGGATGATTATTGAAGATATTTATAGCAAACCTGTTACTGGTATGATTATCTGGAAACATAGTGACGGAAGCAAAACTTATGAACTGAATCCTGAACCTATCGAATACAGAACATTCCATGCTCCAAAAAATTATTGGTTGCCGATTCCTAGATCTGAATTAAGAAAAGCTCCACAATTGGATCCAGCTCCTTATCAATAGGGTTAATAACATCAGAATGCCTTGAATTATTTAAGGCATTCTGATAAAAACAAATTTTATTTTGAACAAGATTTCTTTTACTGTTGAAACATGAAAAAACTTCTGATAATAACATATCTATTCTTACTGGCAATATCAGCAAAAGCACAAATGTTTTTCGGAGAGAATCAGAGCAAACAGGATTCTATCTTTGAAAGTCTGGCTGCCACACCGCCAATGGGGTGGAACAGCTGGAATAAGTTTGGCTGTGATGTGAATGAAAATCTTTTAAAGCAAATGGCGGATGCTATAGCTAACTCAGGAATGAAAGATGCCGGATATCAATATATTGTAATTGACGATTGCTGGCAGGTTGGCCGTGATAAAGATGGAAACATTATAGCTGATCCTAAAGCTTTCCCAAACGGTATTAAAGCATTGGCGGATTATATTCACAGCAAAGGATTAAAGCTTGGGATATATTCGTGCGCTGGTTCTCTGACATGTCAGGGAAGACCTGGCAGCAGAGGATATCAGTTTCAGGATGCACGCCAATATGCAAAATGGGGAGTTGATTACCTGAAGTATGACTGGTGCTCAAATGAAGGTCAAAATGCAGAAGCGGCATACAGGACTATGAGCGATGCTCTCAAAGCTTGTGGACGACCTATCGTTTTCAGTATTTGTGAATGGGGCGAAAGTCAGCCATGGAAATGGGCAAAAGGTGTAGGACACTTGTGGCGTACCACTGCCGACATTCGTGATTGTTATCAATGCAAATTCGATTGGGGCGGTGTTGGTGTTCTTGATATCATTGATACTTTAGCCGAATTATACCTTTATGCAGGACCTGGTCATTGGAATGACGCAGAGATGCTTGAAATTGGTAATGGTGGAATGACAAAAGACGAATACATCACTCATTTTTCAATGTGGGCAATGTTGGCAGCTCCATTAATGGCTGGTAATGATCTTCGTTCTATGGATAAAGATACCAAAGAGATACTTACAAACAAGGAAGTTATTGCTGTTGATCAGGATAGTCTTGGACAACAGGCCAGACGCTTTATGGATATGGGAGATCATGAGATATGGGCAAAGCCTTTGGCTAAAGGTGAAGTTGCCGTATGTTTCCTTAACCGTACTGATCACGAATGGCAACTTGATTATAACTGGAAGAAAGATGTGATGTACTTTGCGACTGATGTGAATATTCACAAAAATGAATATACAATCAGGGATTTATGGAAACATAAAGATATTGGCACAACAGCTGCAAATACAAAATATAACATACCTGCGCATGGAGTACTAATGGTGCAGTTAAACCTTAAAAAATAAATCTAATCTAAAAGGGATGAAAATATTTAAGAATATAAGATTGATAGTAGTTGCAACAATGGTTACACTGGTTGGCTGCGGTTCGGCTTCTGGCAATGATCCGGAGATCAATAAACCTGATACTGAAAAGCCTGAATATACCGCAGACTATGATGATGGAACTACAATCTATATCAATGTAAAAATTGCTGTTGACAGAAAAGGCTGGCAAACACAATCTCCAGCTTTTTTTAAAGAAAAACTAACTACTCAATGGAACGAAATCAATGCGCGTTTCAATAATTGCGATAAAAAGCATCAGCTTAAAAGAAAATATATTTTCAAACCTGACCTCGACGATATTATTGTTTATGACGGCTGTTCATATTGGGGTGAAAATGGTGCTGATACCAAAGCAATTCAACGAATGGACAAAAACATATTCAAGCTGGTTGTTATCTATGATTTCTTCTACGAAGGTGCTGAAAAAGGTGAATACGGCGGTGGATGTGGCAACAATAACGGAATTGGAACAATATTGGTTATCAATGCATCTGAAGGTATGAAAAACAAATACAACGATCATTTCAACCAATACACTTATCGTGCCATTACTCATGAATTGGGACATTTCCGCGGAGTTATTGATTTGTATGCCGATGTTGTTGAAGGGAAAAACAATCCTGTCAATGGTGAAGGATTCACTCCCCCTCGCTGTCTTATGAACGATTATTGTTACACTCCTGACGAGGAAAGCAGTTGGAGTGATTATGCAATAAAAATTATTAATATGGTTGGTAACACCAAACAAAGTGGTCTTATTGACGAGTTAATGTATCGGGATTTTGCTGATAATATGATTATAAAAATGACAATTAACGGAACACCAGCCAACGGGAAAATTGCTCTTTATCCGGCAACTTACTCATACGAGACATGGTGCAACACTGTTAGTAAAACTCCATATTGTACTTACAATATACAGAATGGTAGTTATACTATAAACAATCTCAGAGGGTTGTTCTTTAAAAATCCTGAGAATAAATGGGACAGAAGACAGGTATTTCTGGTTGAAGCAACTACTGTTGACGGACAAAAGAAATATACCTGGATATCTGATTTCATGATGCATAATAGTGGAATGGATGGAAATAAAACTTATGAGGTAAAATTTGACTTTTAAAAGTGAAACACGACGCATTATAAAAATAGGTATTATATTTACATAATGTTTTACAACCAATTACAAAGACTTTAAACTTAAAAAATAAATTATGAATATCAGACTACGTTCCTTGTTTTTTCTGACAGCTATAGGGATTACAACTATAGTTTCTGCAAAAAGCAAAACAATAGAGCCTATACTTCAGGTACCTTTTACTCAGGTACACTTTAATGATAATTTCTGGGCACCAAGAATCGAAATAAACCGAACTGTATCCATTCCATCCGCATTTAAAGAATGTGAGAAAAATGGCAGATTTAATAACTTCGCTCTTGCCGGAAAACTAATTAAAGGGGAACATAAAGGTGACTTTTCCTTTGACGATACAGATCCTTATAAAATAATTGAGGGAGCATCCTATTCTCTTGCGGTGAAATATGATAAGAAACTAGACGCTTATCTGGATAGCGTTATCAATCTTATCCGTGCAGCACAAGAACCCGATGGGTATCTTTGCACCTGCGTTACTAACAACTGTACTCGCCTTTCGGGCTGGTGGGGAACTCATCGCTGGGAAAAGATCAACAGTCACGAATTGTACAATTGTGGGCATTTATATGAAGCTGCTGTAGCTCACTATCAGGCAACAGGAAAAAAGACATTATTGAATATCGCCATTAAGAATGCCGATCTGGTATGTGCAACATTTGGTCCGAACAACGGTCAAATTCACCGTCCTTCTGGTCACCCAATCGTAGAGATGGCTCTCTGTAAGTTATACAAGGTTACCGGTAACAAGAAATATCTTGATATGGCTAAATATTTTGTAGAAGAAACAGGTAGAGGAACCGATGGACACAGACTTAGTGAATACAGTCAGGATCATATGCCTATATTGAAGCAAGATGAAATAAAGGGTCATGCAGTAAGAGCCGGATACTTATATTCAGGAGTAGCAGATGTTGCCTATCTTACCAAAGATACAGCCTATTTCAACGCTATTACTCGTATCTGGGATAATATGGCAAGTAAGAAATTGTATATAACTGGTGGTATCGGATCACGAGCACAAGGTGAAGGGTTCGGTCCCAATTATGAGCTAAACAATCATACTGCATATTGTGAAACATGTGCTGCAATTGCAAATGTATACTGGAATCAACGAATGTTCCTGGCTACAGGTGATGCAAAATATATAGATGTTCTTGAACGAGCTCTTTATAATGGAGTGATTTCAGGAGTATCATTAAGCGGAAACAAGTTTTTCTACGATAATCCTCTTGAGTCAATGGGACAGCATGAACGTCAGGCATGGTTTGGCTGTGCATGTTGTCCCGGAAACATCACTCGTTTCATGGCATCTGTACCCACTTATATGTATGCTACACAGGGTACTGATATTTTCGTAAACCTATATGCGCAGAGCAATGGTAAAGTTAAAGTGGGGAAAAATGAAGTATCAATGAAGCAGACCACTCAATATCCTTGGGACGGCAAAATTACAATTTCTGTAAACCCTTTAAAAAGTGGAAAGTTTGCTATCAGTCTTCGTATACCGGGATGGGCTGGTAACCAACCTGTACCTACCAATCTTTACAAATTTACAGAAAAAGCATTGTCCGGCTATAACATTAGGGTAAATGGAAAGATCGCTAATTTATCCGCTAAAGATGGATATGTATCTATTGATCGTCAGTGGAAAAAAGGAGATGTAATTGAACTAAATCTGCCGATGTCTGTCCGCCGCATCCAGGCTCATGATAATGTAGCTGACGATAAAGGAAAACTAGCAATAGAAAGAGGACCAATTGTATATTGTATTGAAGGCAAAGATCAGACAGATAAACATGTATTCAATAAATATATTCCTGAAAACACTAAGATGGATTATACTTTCCAAAAAGATTTGCTCAACGGCGTAATGGTATTGAAAGGTACTGCAAAGGAAATAAATTTAAGCGGTGAAGAAAAAGATGTTCCATTCACAGCTATTCCATACTCTACATGGAACAATCGTGGGACAGACGAGATGGCTGTATGGGTTCCTTCTTCAGCTAAATACACCCATCCTACTCCACTGCCTACAATCGCTTCAAAAGCGCGCACTATAATTGTAAAGGCTCCTATCCAAAACGATGCTCCTGATTCAGCCTCTACTGAAGAATGGGCTTGGGGGGTAAATGATCAATGGGAACCTAAAAGTTCTTCAGATACATCAAAACCATATCATTACTGGTGGCTAAAAAGAGGAACACCTGAAACACTGGCTTATGAATTTGAAAATGAAGAAACTGTATCTAATGTTGAGGTTTACTGGCTGGACATTGATCAATATGATGGTAACTTCAGAGTACCAGAAAGTTGGAAACTATATTATAAGGACGGCGATAGCTGGAAAGAAGTAGAAGCTAAAAGCCCCTATACAACTAAAAAGGATTGCTACAACAATCTCGACTTCACTCCGGTAAAGACAAAAGGCCTTAAAATTGTAGCAAAATTACAAGACGGAGAATCAGGAGGAGTTCTGGAATGGAAAGTTAAATAGGTGTTATCAAAAAAAGGATGTTCAAACATGAACATCCTTTTTTAATAGCGATTATCTATAAATTAAATATTCTTACTAAGATCTCCTCTGCCTTCAAAATCAATCATGGCTTTTTTCCATTCTTCTGAAATAGGATAAGTAGATCTTGTTTTTGCATCAAAACATACCATTACTGTATGGCAAATGCATTTCACTTCATTTGTATCTGTATCAATCAGCTGCTGAAAAAGCTTAAAACTCTTAGTTCCAATCTCTACAACGGCTGTTTGTACAGCTACTTGCTCATTAGGATAAACAGGCAATATGAAATTCACCTGAATATTTGCAATTACTACACCAACATCTTTATTAACGCTCATATTTGGTATAACATCTTTAAAATAGGATGTTTTTCCTAAATCATAAAACGAAAAATAGACTGAGTTATTCACATGTCCCAATGCATCAAAATCATTAAAACGCAACTGAATAGGGACTGTATGATTAAATTTTAGTTTTTCCATCGTTAATATATTATTTATTGCAAAAATACTCTTTTTTACAATCTATTAGCAACAATCTGTATTAATTGACATTTAAAAAACTACAATTTACAACTTTATTTATTAGATTTGTAGGCAAATTATGATAAATCACACACAAAAATGGCTAAAATAACAAAAGAAGCGGCTTTGCTCTACCACTCACAGGGTAAGCCTGGAAAAATCGAGGTAGTTCCTACCAAACCTTACAGTACCCAAACTGACTTATCTTTGGCATACTCTCCCGGAGTTGCAGAACCTTGTCTAGAAATTGAAAAGAATGCGTTAACAGCGTATGATTATACAGCTAAAGGAAACTTAGTAGCTGTAATTTCCAACGGTACTGCAGTACTTGGACTTGGAGATATTGGTGCAATGGCCGGAAAACCGGTTATGGAAGGTAAAGGATTGCTCTTTAAAATATATGGAGGAATCGATGTTTTTGATATTGAAGTTAACGAAAAAGATCCCGAAAAATTTATTGAAGCTGTAAAAGCTATCGCTCCAACTTTCGGAGGTATTAACCTGGAAGATATTAAAGCTCCTGAATGTTTTGAAATTGAAAAACGTTTGAAGGCAGAACTTGATATCCCTGTAATGCATGATGACCAACACGGTACTGCTATTATTTCCAGCGCAGGTTTGCTTAACGCACTTGAAGTAGCCGGAAAGAAGATAGAAGATGTTAAGATCGTTGTTAACGGTGCTGGTGCAGCTGCTGTTTCTTGTACAAAATTATATATTGCTCTTGGAGCTCGTTTGGAAAACATTGTAATGCTCGACAGTAAAGGTGTTATCTCAACTGAACGTACAAATCTTGATGAATCTAAGAAGTTCTTTGCAACTTCACGCACTGACATTCACACTTTGGCAGAAGCAATTAAAGATGCGGATGTATTCTTAGGACTTTCTAAAGGAAATATATTATCACAGGATATGGTTCGCTCAATGGCTAACAACCCAATTGTGTTTGCTTGTGCAAATCCTATTCCTGAAATTACATACGAAGATGCACTTGCAGCTCGTCCTGATGTATTAATGTCAACCGGTCGTTCTGACTATCCAAACCAGATTAACAACGTAATTGGATTCCCTTATATATTCCGTGGTGCTCTTGACACTCGTGCAAGTGCCATCAATGAAGAAATGAAACTGGCTGCTGTTAAGGCTATAGCTGATTTGGCTAAGCTGCCTATCCCTGAAATTGTAAACAAAGTATATAATGTAACCAATCTGTCTTTTGGTCCTGAATACTTTATTCCAAAACCTGTTGATCCACGTTTGATCACTGAAGTTTCTATGGCTGTTGCTAAAGCTGCTATGGAATCAGGAGTTGCACGTAAACCTATTGAAGACTGGGATGCTTATAAGAAGCATCTTCGTGAATTGATGGGTTATGAATCTAAGCTGACTAGTCAACTATATGACACAGCTCGTACAGATCCCAAGAAAGTTGTTTTTGCAGAAGGTGGACACCCCAACATGTTGAAAGCTGCTGTTGAAGCTAAGAACGAAGGTATCTGTCACCCTATTTTATTAGGAAATGAAGAACGAATTGAAAAGTTGGCAAAAGAATATGATTTGCATCTTGACGGAATTGAGATTGTAAATTTACGTCATGACAGTCAAGCTGAACGTCGTGATCGTTATGCTCATATACTTGCCGAAAAGCGTGCACGTGAAGGAGCTAATTACGATGAAGCTACCGATAAGATGTTCGAACGTAACTATTTTGGTATGATGATGGTTGAAACCGGTGAAGCAGATGCTTTCATTACTGGTTTGTACACTAAATACTCTAATACAATTAAAGTTGCAAAAGAAGTAATCGGTATTCAGGAAGGATACAAGCATTTCGGAACAATGCACATTCTTAATTCAAAGAAAGGCACTTACTTTCTTGCTGATACATTGATTAACCGCCACCCAGATACAGAAACACTGACTGACATAGCAAGACTTTCTGCTAAAACTGTTCGTTTCTTCAATCAAACTCCGGTTATGGCTATGTTATCATACTCAAACTTCGGTTCTGATCCTGTAGGTAGCCCTGCAAAAGTACATGATGCTGTAAAACAAATGCAAGAAGCTTATCCTGACTTAGCTATTGATGGAGAAATGCAGGTTAACTTTGCTATGGACAAAAAACTTCGTGATGCGAAATATCCATTCACAAAATTGTTTGGCAAAGATGTAAACACATTAATATTCCCGAACTTAAGTTCTGCGAACTCTAGCTATAAGTTAATTCAGGCTATGAACGACAGTGAACTGATCGGTCCTATTCAAATGGGTCTTAACAAACCTATTCATTTTACTGATAGCGAAAGTTCTGTTCGTGACATCGTGAACATCACTGCTGTAGCTGTTATTGATGCTATTGTTGCTGAAAAGACAAAGAACGCTAAGTAACATAAACTTTTTATTGGGGGTGGTAAAATTGGAAGACTTTAATGCTTTCTATTTATCACCCCTTATTCTTTCCGTTCCTCAAAATACAACTAATCAAAAGAGAGTATTCTAATCGCAATCTGCTTTTATTAGTTCATTTTAAATATCGTTTTAACATCATAAAATCTTATTTAATAGACAATTTGATGATATATCCTCCACCATATATTGATTTACCAAGTCTCACCCTTACATTTTCACACAAGTCTTTAAAAAAAGCAAAAAGATATCTTTTCGTCACTAAAAAAAACAAAAACAACCAATTTGATGTTTATTTCCACTTTAAATTATTAATTTGTTTGATATTTAAAATTAAAACAATAAATTTGCAATCACAACTTAAGACAACAACATTTTTAACATACAACAACCAATAAAAGAAATCTTATGAATGCAAGTAAAGTTTTAGACGACCTGAAAAGAAGGTTCCCTAACGAACCAGAGTATCATCAGGCAGTGGAAGAAGTACTTTCTACTATTGAAGACGAATACAACAAACACCCTGAGTTTGACAAAGCAAACTTAATTGAGCGTCTTTGTATTCCAGATAGAGTTTTCCAATTCAGAGTTACATGGATGGACGATAAAGGTAATATTCAGACTAACATGGGTTACCGTATCCAGCATAATAACGTTATAGGCCCTTACAAAGGCGGTTTACGTTTTCACAGCTCTGTAAACCTTTCAATCCTTAAATTCTTAGCATTCGAACAAACATTCAAGAATTCATTGACAACATTACCAATGGGTGGTGCTAAAGGTGGATCCGACTTCTCTCCTCGTGGAAAGTCAAATGCTGAGGTTATGCGTTTCGTACAATCATTCATGCTTGAATTGTGGAAACACATTGGTCCAGACCAGGATGTTCCTGCAGGTGACATTGGTGTTGGTGGCCGCGAAATTGGTTTCATGTTCGGTATGTACAAGAAACTTTGCAAAGAATTTACTGGTACATTCACAGGTAAAGGTCGTGAATACGGTGGTTCTTTAATCCGTCCTGAAGCAACAGGTTACGGTAACATCTACTTCCTGATGGAAATGTTAAAGACTAAAGGAACAGATCTTAAAGGTAAAGTATGTACAGTATCTGGTTCAGGTAACGTTGCTCAATACACTATCGAAAAAGTTCTTGAACTAGGTGGTAAAGTTGTTACTTGCTCTGATTCTGACGGATATGTTTATGATCCAGACGGAATTGACAGCGAAAAACTTGCTTACATCATGGAACTGAAGAATGTATACAGAGGACGTATCCGTGAATATGCAGAGAAATACGGTTGCAAATATGTTGAAGGAGCTAAGCCTTGGGGTGAAAAATGTGATATCGCTCTTCCATCTGCAACTCAGAATGAATTGAACGGAGACCATGCTAAGACATTGGTTGCTAACGGATGTATCGCAGTTAGTGAAGGTGCAAACATGCCTTCTACTCCAGAAGCTATCAAAGTATTCCAGGATGCTAAGATTCTTTATGCTCCAGGTAAAGCTGCAAATGCTGGTGGTGTATCTGTTTCTGGTCTTGAAATGTCTCAAAACTCAATCAGATTAAGCTGGTCTACTGAAGAAGTTGACGCTAAATTGAAGAGCATTATGCAGAATATCCACGAAGCTTGCGTTAAATACGGAACTGAAGCCGACGGATATGTAAACTATGTGAAAGGTGCAAACGTTGCAGGTTTCATGAAAGTTGCAAATGCTATGATGGCTCAAGGTATCGTTTAATCAGCAGAATTAAAATTCATAGTGAAGGGACTGTCCAAAAGGATAGTCCCTTTTATTATTGTGAAGGCGATCCATTGTGATCGCTTTCTTTTTTTTAGTATTATAAGTAATATTCTTTTTTCATCTTTGACGGTTTATATATTTCGAATATATTTGCATTTCTTACAGAAAAACGATACTACTAAAAGATATAAAAGATGAAAAAAATGACGCTATTATTAGCATGTGGAATGATTACTGCAAATACTTTCGGGCAGAAAAGTAAATTGACTTATCCTATTACAAAGAAAGACAATACAGTTGATACTTACTTCGGTGTAAAAGTTGCAGACCCATACAGATGGCTGGAGAATGATACAACAAAAGAGACAGCAGCATGGGTAAAGGCACAGAACAAAGTTACCTCTTCTTATCTTGAAAAAATTCCTTTCAGAAACAAACTAAAGGAAAGGCTGACCAATCTTACCAATTACGAAAAAATTGGTGCTCCATTCAAGAAAAACGGGAAATACTATTTTTATAAGAACGATGGTTTACAAAACCAAAGTGTTCTTTATGTGCAAAACACTTTAGACTCCGAACCTGAAGTTTTTCTTGATCCTAATAAATTATCAGAAGATGGAACTGTTGCTCTGACAGGTATTTCTTTCTCAAAAGATGGCAAATATTTTGCTTATACTATTTCAAGAAGCGGGTCGGACTGGAGAGAAGTTTATGTAATGGATATTGCCACAAGAAAACTATTGGATGATCATATTCAATGGGCTAAATTTTCAGGTGCGGCATGGCAGGGAGATGGTTTTTACTATAGCGCATACGATGCCCCTGTTGCCGGAAAAGAATTTTCCAATGTGAACGAGAATCATAAAATTTACTATCACAAGATTGGAGAGCCACAATCCAAAGATGTTTTGGTTTATCAAAATCCTAAATATCCAAAGCGTTTCTATACAGCCAGCGTAAGCGAGGATCAGCAAGCTCTTTTCATTTTTGAATCAGGAGAAGGTAGAGGTAATGCTCTCTATATGAAAAACCTTACAAAAGCCGATGCTCCAATTGAACAACTGGCTTCTGATTTTAATTATGAGTATTCTCCTATCGAAGTTATTGGAAATAAGATTCTCTTTACTACTAACTTTGGAGCGCCCAAAAGTAAAGTAATGGTTGCTGATATCAACTCTCCAAAACTCGAGAACTGGAAAGTTCTGGTGCCGGAATCTACATCTGTCCTTTCAGGTGCAGAAGTTATTGGAGGTAAATTAGTGCTAACCTACGACAAAGATGCATCAAATCATGCATTCGTATATAATACTGATGGAAAACTTCTTCATGAAGTAAAACTCCCATCACTGGGTTCTGTAGGATTTAGTGGTGATAAAGATGAGAAGGATGCATTTTTCATCTTCACTTCTTTCACTTTCCCTGGTGCAGTTTATAAATACAATGTCGACACAAATGAATCGTCATTATATCGTGCTCCGAAGGTAAATTTCAATCCGGAAGATTTTGTAACGGAACAGGTTTTCTATCCAAGTAAAGACGGAACAAAGATTCCTATGTTTCTAACTTACAAGAAAGGATTGAAAAAAGATGGCAGCAACCCAGTTTTCCTTTATGCTTACGGTGGTTTTAACATCAGCCTCAACCCTAGCTTCTCTACTTTCCGCATCCCATTCCTTGAAAACGGAGGTATTTATGCACAGGCAAATCTTCGTGGTGGTGGCGAGTATGGTGAAGAATGGCATATTGCCGGGACCAAGATGCATAAACAAAATGTTTTCGACGACTTTATTTCAGCAGCCGAATACCTGATTGCAAAGAAATACACCAGCAAATCTAAAGTTGCTATTGTAGGAGGTTCTAACGGCGGATTACTTATTGGTGCCTGCGTTAATCAACGCCCTGATCTATTCAAGGTTGCTATTCCTGAAGTAGGCGTTATGGATATGCTTCGCTATCATAAATTCACCATCGGTTGGAACTGGGCAAGCGATTACGGTACCAGCGAAGACAGCAAAGAAATGTTTGATTATCTGCATGCTTACTCCCCTTTGCATACATTCAAGAAAGGAATTACCTACCCTGCAATTATGGTAACTACAGCTGATCATGACGACCGTGTAGTTCCTGCACATTCTTTCAAATATGCTGCGACCTTACAAGAGGCAAGCAATAAAAAGAATCCTGCACTGATACGAATTGACAGTAAAGCCGGACATGGTTCAGGAAAACCTATCAGTAAAGTTATTGATGAGCAAGCAGATATTTACTCATTCATCATGTATAATATTGGAATAAATCCGAAACTATAATCTCTTTCTACCACTTGGTTTATAGAACCAAAGGAAAATAAAGGGATTATCAAACTTTTAATCACAAATAAAAAATGGGCTGTCCAAACAAATTAGGACAGCCCATTTTTATTTCTTTTTCATCTTCGGATCCCTTATCTGAGACCAATCCAGAATATTCAATCTTCAAAGACTCAATTTAACTTTTCGGTTCCTTTTTTAAAATACTCCTCGGGTAGTTTTACACTCATCACGAATAATTAATTTATCCTTGTACAAAACAATTAATTCTTTTGTACAGAAGATTAAATTGCTTTGTACAGAAGAATGCAATCTTTTGTACAAGAGATTCAAAAAGAGATACCGGCTTTTTTGTTTATTACTTCAAACTATTAAATTTACTGGGAATAAATACAAAAAAAATCAGAAAGATAATTCCACAACATAATCAACATCTGTAGGAGCTTCTGTTAAGTACAGCAAAACACCTTCTTTATCTTGTTTGAATTTAATTGCAGTTTTATTCTTGAACAATACAGCATTCTTCACCTTATTGGTAACAGGCAAAAATAAAGCTTTATCTTTCAGGTTCAGGATATGGACAAATAGCTTATTTCCTTTCTGGGTAGTTACTCCCCAATCACGAACCGGAACTACCCCACCACGGGTTCCGTAAATTGTTTCACCATACACTTTCATCCACTCTCCCACTTCTTTTAATCTTTGAACAGCGGTTGCCGGAATTTCTCCATTGGGCTGAGGACCAACATTGATAAGCAAGTTAGCATTATTTCCAGCAGCTTTTACTAAAAAATGAATAAACTCTTTGGTTGTTTTATAGTTATTATCAGTAATGTCATATCCCCAGTTTCTATTCATGGTTTCGCAAGTTTCCAAAGGAAGTCTGCTGATTGTCTGTCCTGAAAGTCCGGCTGTATTCTCGCCTGGGAGATCACGTTCAAACATCTGAAAATCTTCACCAGGAAGCGGAGTACTGTGATGATTGTTTCCAATCATACATCCCGGTTGTAGTTTGTGAATCAGTTCGTACTGTCCGCCTAAGTTCCAGTCCCAGGTAGGATCCTGGTCCTTGTCCCAATAACCATCAAACCAGATTGCACCAATCGGACCATAGTTAGTTAGTAATTCGGTAAGCTGATTATTCATAAAGTTCATATAATCACTCCATTTTCCATGCGTAGTTCGGCCAGTTCCCTGTCCTGTTCTACCAATAAGGCCCGTTTTACCAATTGGATAATAATCATCACGACGCCAATCCAGATGAGAATAGTAAAGATGAAGTTTTAACCCCTGCTTTTTACATTCTTCGGCTAAAGCTTTCACTATATCTCTTTTGAAAGGAGTTGCATCTACAACATTATAATCCGAATATTTAGTTTTAAACATTGAAAAGCCATCGTGGTGACGAGTTGTGAAGCAAATATACTTCATACCGGCAGCCTTTGCAGCCGAAACCCATGCGGCAGCATCAAATCTGGAAGGATAGAAAGCAGAAGCCAGTTTCTCATACTCTTTCCAGTTAATATTCCTGTTATTCATTACCCATTCACCATCGCCCAGCATACTGTATAGTCCCCAATGGATAAACATTCCAAACTTTTCATCCTGAAATTCTGTTCTACTTTTCAGGTTTTCCTCAGAAGGTTGATACCCTTGCTGAGCAAACAGTTGCACATTACATACAAGAATTAAAAATAGCCAAAAGATCTTTTTCATATTATTGTTTATTTAAGAATTATGCATCCAACAAGTATTATTAAAAATAATTATTCAAATTATCCCACTAATAATTGCGCGTAAAATTAAATAATAGAATTACAATAACAAATCTTTTTAATAACAAACAATATCCAGCCATTCCATTTTGATAAGTTCTGATACTGAAATAAAAAAAGTCCTTGCACAAATATATTGGTTCTGTACAAGGACTTACTATTTTATTTAAAGTATCCTACGGGATGATTCAGATAGAGAGTCTGCTTATCTGTCAGGTTCAACGCTTTTTTCAATTCTTCTTTGTTCATGCTAGCCCGGCATACTGTTGCCAAGTCTGCACCTGAACAAAACAATGATATATTCTGAGAAACAATTCCGGCATCTAGTGCACCCCAGGATTCATTGTTATCAGAAACCAGAATCAGGCATATCGGAGCTTTCATTGGGCGTACATCATCTTTACTTATCGGGTCAAGGGTACTGGTAGAAGCGTTATATAGATAATTGCCTTCGGCCATACATACATAGACTTTGATGTCTTGTTTATTTCGGGCAGATGGAGCAGTTCTTTTTCCTTCCTTTGGGCGGTTAATTCCGTTTGCAGCCCAAAGAAGATCGGAAAGATCCTGATGACTAAGCATTTTATCAGAAAACGTTCTGGTAGATTTTCTGTTAGAGAAAGCGTTCATCAATGTAACAGTCCGTTTCAAATCAGGTGCATTTAATTTGATAGGCTTAAGTTCCTGAGCAGCACATGAAACAGCAACAAAGAATAACATTAAAAATACAGATCTTTTCATAACTTGATAATTTTAATTATATAATCGATAAACTTTCTTAAGTCTAACAATAAATGGCAAAACAACATTAAACAGCCTTCAATCCGCCATTAATGCTTCAACTACAACTATTTCATTTGTAAAGTTATTCAGGCTTCATCACGACTCCAATATTCTTCATTCCATCTATTTTAACGATCAATGGCTTATCAAAATGTATATGACGAAGGTATTTAGTTTCAAACGCAGGTTCCTTATCATTCAGGAAATCCTGATCATAGATTCCATCATTCATATAAGAATTAATAGTAAAGTAGCCCACACCAAACGATGTCAGATTCTGAAAGAAATGCGTACCCTGACTTGGATCTACTCTATAATTTGTTAGACCCGCTTCAACAATAACCTTTGCAGACGATATATGTGGCCATTTTACAGGAATACCCAGCCAGGTATCGCTGGAACCCCATCGCCCCGGACCAACCAGAATATAATTCTTGTTTTTATCAAGAAACTCCTTATTCAGTTTTTCTATTTCGTAAGCAATATCCTGATTGTGAGATGCACTGTAATTGTCAGTCTTTACATAAACAATGTCATACACATCATTCATAATTCCATGTCCTAACGCATGATTAGATGCAAGCAATGTTTTTTCGGCTTCTATTAACGACAAATCTTCATCAAGCACCTGCTTACTATCTACAATAGGACGAATCTGCAACAAATAGAATGTACCCGATTTGTCCATCTCAGTACTCATAGTTGCGGCAAATTCAATTTCAACCGGACGTCTCATTTCATCCTCCCCATACTTCATTGCCAACTTCAATATCTCAGCCAATGGAAAAACATCATGCTGCAAAATATTGGCAAAAGTAATCAGCTTACGTCCACCAGGATAAATACCATCTCTAATCACCTGATCATAAGGATCGAAAGTAGAAGCAAGATAACGCAATGAACCATCATTCTCGGCCTCTTTAACAGGAAGTTTCAGCAAATTAAAACCATCATCTATAGAAAAATCCTGGCCTATATTCTTTAAGTCCAAAGCATAGAAGCGAGTCTGAGTCTCTTTTAATGTAATATCCAATTCGCTGGTCTGCAATATCTGATGTGGATGATAAGGAGAGAATCTAAGAGTCATACCTCCATCAACAATGTATTTGCCAAGTCCTAATGCAATATTCACAGTTCCCTCTTCCGGTTTCTCATCTCCAATCGGGTAATAATTGAGCGACCTTGCCACCCCGGACATAGAAGGATAATAGCGGTCACCATACTGGTTACCAACAACTTCCTGAAGAATTACCGCCATTTTTTCCTGATCTATAAAGTTGGAGGTTGCCTGCATGTACGATTTACTATCACTGTAAAACACAGAAGCATAAACACCTTTAATAGAATCACTCAGCATTCTCAGCATTTCATACTTATCATCCAGATAAGGAATCATATACGTAGAATATATTCCGGCGAATGGCTGATAATGGGAATCTTCCAACAAGCTCGACGAGCGGATTGCAATTGGAGATTTAACTACATCAAAGAATGTAAAGAAGTCTTCCACCAATCTCTCCGGCAGTTTAGCCCGCAAGAAATATTTCAGAATAGTATCATCATCAACATCCGAAAGAGCCACCTGATACAGGTTGTTAGATTCCATAAACTCATCGAAGATGTCTGTACATAGAACAACGGTTTTAGGAATAGCAACTTTTGCATTATCAAACTCGTCAAACTGAGGATGACGCTTCACCATATTGTCAATAAACGCCAGTCCTCTACCCTTTCCTCCCAACGATCCATCGCCAATACGAGCAAAATTAGAATAACGGTCAAAGCGGTCGCGTTTAAAAACAGCCACCACTCCCTGATTCTTCATTTTACGGTATTTCACAATCGCCTCGAAAATAATCTTTCTGTATATATCAATGTCTACAACTTCATCAAAGGTAATCTGACGCAAGAACTCGGCAACCGGAAACATTGCCCGGGAGTAAAGCCAGCGGGAGATATGGTTTCGGGAAATATGATACAGCAAAGATTCGCTGGGCACAGAATAAATAATATTTTGAAGGTCTTTCAGATTCCGTACTTTTGCAACCTCGGCATTAGTTGTTGGATTGCGGAAAATAAAATCACCAAATCCAAAATTATCGGATACGATTCGTTGTAAATCAACATCCATCTTCTTGGAATTCTTATCTACAAAACTAGCCGCATAACGATTAGCGTAAACCTGATTTTCAGTTTCAGACGATTGAATAATCAATGGAACAAACGGATCTTTTTTACGTATTTCAGAACATAGCTTAATTCCCGCTAATGAATCTTTTTTTCCATTTCTTGGATATCTTACATCGGTAATAACTCCCAGCATATTATCCTGGAATTTATTATAAAGCTCCATTGCTTCTTCATAATTTCTGGCCAGAACAATCTTTGGCCGCCCTCTCATTCGCAACGTTTTCTGGTGATCGTTCAATGCTTCTGTAGCAAAATCCTGCGATTGCTGAAGAACAAACTTATAAAGGCTAGGAAGAACTGAAGAATAAAAACGAATGGAATCTTCCACCAATAAAATCATCTGCACCCCTACTTCGGCTACGTCGTGCTCCAGATTCATCTTATCTTCTATTAATTTTATTATAGAAACAAGTAAATCTGTATTTCCCAGCCAGCAAAACACATACTCAAAAGCACTTAAGTTTTCATTAGATAACCGTCTTGTTACTCCATGAGAAAAAGGGGTAAGAATAACAATTGGGATATGAGGATATTTTTCTTTGATATTGCGTCCAGTAGCAAAGAAATCACTTTTATCCGTACTAGGCATACAAATAACCAGATCATAAGAAATCTCTTCCAATTCTGCCCATGCCTCTTCTTCTGAAGAGATCTGAGTAAACCGTGGAGGATAGCGCAAACTGAGTGCAGCATACTCATTAAAGATCTTTTCGTCAATGCGTCCGTCATCCTCCAGCATAAAAGCATCATAAGGATTTGCGATGAGCAAAACATTAAAGATTCTTTTAGTCATTAAATTGGCAAAAGTAGTATCTTTGAAATATAGTTGGTTTAATTTAAGTTTACTGAGCATATACTATTTCATTACATTATAAGGTAACAAATTTGAGGATTATTTTTGGCTTATGCAACAAATGAGCTGAAAAGTAACCCAGAATACACTAGAATATCATTTTATTATATTTTAATCAATATTTTCACTAAAAAATTAGTTTAAATCATTTAATTAACTACCTTTGCTTGTACAACGGTTTACATTTTATCAGAAACCTTTTAAAAAAACATATTATGAACATCGATTTAATAATGGCTTCATTAGAAGCTAAACACCCCGGAGAGTTAGAATACCTCCAAGCTGTTAAAGAAGTATTGATCTCTATCGAAGATGTTTACAACCAACATCCTGAATTTGAAAAAGCTCGTATTATAGAACGCTTAGTTGAGCCCGACCGCATTTTTACATTCAAAGTGCCCTGGGTAGACGATAAAGGAGAGGTACAAGTTAATCTTGGTTACCGTGTTCAGTTCAATAATGCCATTGGCCCATACAAAGGCGGAATTCGTTTTCACCCATCAGTAAATCTCTCTATTCTTAAATTTCTGGGATTTGAACAAACTTTCAAAAATGCATTAACTACTCTTCCAATGGGAGGAGGTAAAGGCGGATCTGATTTTTCCATTCGCGGTAAATCTGATGCGGAAGTTATGCGTTTCTGCCAGGCATTCATATTAGAGCTATGGCGTCATATTGGTCCTGATACAGATGTACCAGCCGGTGATATCGGTGTAGGCGGACGTGAAATAGGCTACATGTTCGGTATGTATAAAAAACTAGCCCGTGAATTTACAGGTACATTTACCGGAAAGGGTATTGAATATGGTGGTTCATTAGTTCGTCCGGAAGCTACAGGTTTCGGAGGTCTGTACTTTGTGCATCAGATGTTGGAAACAAGAGGTATTGATATTAAAGGTAAAACTGTTGCCATCTCTGGCTTTGGTAATGTAGCATGGGGTGCAGCCTTAAAAGCTACCGAACTTGGAGCTAAAGTTGTAACTATCTCCGGACCGGACGGATACATTTATGATGAAGCTGGTATTAGCGGAGAAAAGATTGATTACATGCTTGAACTGCGTGCTTCGGGCAATGATATAGTTGAACCATACGCTGAGGAATTCAATGCTAAATTTGTTCCAGGTCGTCGTCCATGGGAAGTTAAAGTAGATATAGCATTACCTTGTGCAACCCAAAACGAATTGGATGGCAATGATGCTAAACTATTAATAGATAATAATGTTCTTTGCGTGGGAGAAATTTCTAACATGGGATGCACTCCTGAAGCTATTGATTTGTTTATTGAACGTAAAGTTATGTACGCTCCTGGTAAAGCAGTTAATGCTGGTGGAGTTGCAACTTCCGGACTAGAGATGTCTCAGAACGCAATGCACCTGAGCTGGGGAGCTAAAGAGGTAGATAGCAAGCTTCATGAAATTATGCATGGTATTCATGCTCAATGTGTTAAGTATGGAACAGAACCTGACGGATATATCAATTACGTTAAGGGAGCCAATATTGCAGGATTCATGAAAGTTGCTCACGCAATGATGGCTCAAGGCATAGTATAATAATCAAAGAAATATTCGTTTAGTCGTATTTTAAGTTTTGCGGTGCCCGTTACTCGAGAGAGTAGCGGGCATTCGTTTTTTTATACAATTTTTTAGTTAGGAATATTTTTCTTACCTTTGTACCAGACTGTTAACCAAAAACAAGAACAATATGGTCAACAAGATTTTATTATTTATCCTGTTTCTTCTGACCACAGTCAGTTTTTGCACATCCGCTCAAGAGACAGGAAAAGCTACTTATTACGGGAAAAGAATGCATGGCAGAAATACTGCCAGCGGAATTCGTTATCACAATGACAGCCTCACTTGTGCTCACCGAACATATCCCTTCGGTACATTACTTAAAGTAAGGAATAAGAAGAATGACAGAGAAGTAATTGTTACCGTAACAGACAGGGGTCCGTTTGGAAGACGATTCATTATTGATCTATCCTACAGTGCTGCAAAAGAGATTGATATGCTTAGAGAAGGAATTGCTAATGTAGAAGTTAGTTTGTACACACCTATAGAAGTGCCTTTTAGAGTGGAAGAAGATCTCAACCCTCATTGGGAAGAAAAGATGGCAATACCTAATGCCGTATGCCCTGATGCAATGGACCCAAAAGGTTCCGGCACCAAAACAAATTTATCAAAATAGTATTTATACTCAAACAATGAAATTATCAAATGAATTAGCTCTGCGCCAGGAGAAGATCCGGGCGCTTATGCTTCAATCAAACATTGACGCTGCACTTATTACTTGCAACGTAAACATACTCTATACTTGTGGACAAGTTCTTAGTGGTTATTGCTATCTGCCTGCTGTAGGAGAACCCTGGTACTTTATCAAACGCCCAAGTGGATTGAAAGGCAAGAATATTCATTATATCCGAAAACCTGAACAGGTTGCCGAAATTCTGAACGAAAAAGGGATTTCTTTTCCTGAGACACTCATGTTGGAAGGTGATGAATTGCCATTTACAGAATATACCCGACTGGCAAATATATTCCCTTCATCTAAATGTGTGAACGGAACACCGGTAATTCGCGCTGCCCGAAGCATAAAAACAGATGTAGAGATTGAGCTTTTCCGCCAGGCCGGGGCTGCACACACCCGTGCATATATGCAAATACCATCCGTTTATCGTGAAGGAATGGACGATCGCCATTTCTCATTCGAAATAGAAAGAATAATGCGTCTGGAAGGATGCCTTGGTATTTTCCGTGTTTTCGGTCAAAGCATGGAGATATTCTTTGGAAGTGTACTTGCCGGAAACAATGCAGAAGCACCTTCTCCCTATGATTTTGCATTAGGAGGAAAAGGATTAAGCCCTGCTCTGCCAGGGGGGCTTAATGGCACAAAGCTCGAAAAAGGAAATACTGTAATGGTAGATTTAGGAGGAAACTTCAACGGCTATATGTGTGATATGTCACGTGTTTTCTCTATCGGTAAAATCAGCGAAGAAGCTTATAAAGCACATCAGGTATGTCTGGATATCCAGTCGGAAGTAGTTGCTATGGCAAAACCGGGAGCTGTTTGTGAGACGCTGTACAATAAAGCAATCGATATAGTAACCAAAGCTGGTTTCAAAGATCATTTTATGGGAACCAAACAGCAAGCCAAGTTTGTAGGCCATGGCATCGGACTGGAAATTAATGAAGCCCCTGTATTTGCTCCAAGAGTAAAACAAGAACTGCAACCAGGAATGGTTTTTGCTCTTGAGCCTAAAATTGTTCTTCCCGGTGTTGGTCCTGTAGGAATTGAAAATTCATGGGTTGTAAATGAACATGGTGTTGAGAAACTTACACTTTGTCCGGAAGAGATTATTGACCTGGAAAATTCAATTATAGCGTAAACTGTATTTAGGAGTAAGAAAAACAGTGTAAAGCAATCTTTGTAATAACAGCAAAAACTGCAAACCTATTCCAGAAAAGGCCAATCCAAACTCCAATAAATAAAAATCATTGGTGAATAATAGAAAATCTCCCGCCAGCTTTTTAAAAAAGATAACCGGACTTTACTCAACATCCGGTTGGGTTTTTAAAAAAGCTGGCGGGAGTTTTTTCATCTACCAATATTACCCATTCTTACAGTAAAACAAAAAGCTACCATCATTCCCTCACCAATTCTCGTAACACATTACATTACAAAAAATTAATTGGTGATGGTAGAATTTTCATCCACCACCAAGCTCTCACTTTTCGGGTCTACCCTCACCAAAATTCAGACACAATTCTTGCATTTTTGTACATTCAAAATGCCTTGCCCCCAAATAGCCTCAACGATTTTGTGAATGATATGTGCTTCATTTTTATTTTTAGGCTGAAAAGGTGAGGGATGAAGCATATTGTGATGGTAAAAGTGAGGGTTCAGAATGCTACCATCACCACATAGAACTCTCAAAATCAATAATTTGATAAAGAATGGTGAGGGAGTGAGGGATGCAAACGCATTTACCAATCTATGATAAAAAAACAGCTTACCAATTCTTTCGAATCAGTAAGCTGTCTTTTATATTTTATCTCAGTATTCCGCTAAAATAATCGCTTGAAATCTGGTTTTATCAAAGCTGTAACAGCTAAATAAACACCTAGAAGTATTAATGGTATACTAAGTTGCTGACCAATGTTTAATTGCATATTTACTTCGGCTGCAACCTGAGGATTCTTCATAAATTCCAAGGCAAAACGAGAACCGAAGAAGATTATCAAGCAAACCCCGGTAATCAATCCTACTCTGTATTGAAGTTTAAACTTCCAGTACATAACCAATGACACAATCAATGCTGCAATGCAATAAAGCATTTCATAGATTTGTGTTGGATGACAAGGAAGTCCGTTGAACTCTTTCACCCACTCTGCCGAGCGTACAAATTTAAAGCCCCATGGCATTGTAGTAGGGTAACCAAATATTTCTGAATTCATCAGATTACCCAAACGAATACAGGCACATGCTACTGCAATAGCAGGAATCATGCGGTCGAATAACCACCACACACTCTGATGAGTGACTTTCTTTGAGTAATACATTAATGTAACAATCAATGCAAATACTCCACCGTGGCTGGCTAGTCCGCCATTCCATATAGCAAATATCTGCATGGGATTTGCACTATAGTAGTCCCACTCATAAAAAAGACAATGTCCCAAACGTGCTCCAACTACAGAACTTATTATGGTATAGAAGAAGAGTTTATCTACCCAGGCGTCCGGGTGTTTTTCGTGTTTAAACAAACGACTCATCATCTCATAACCAATAAGGAATCCAATTCCCCATAACAATCCGTACCATCTTACTTCACGACCAAAAATCGAAAAGATAGTAGGACTTACATCCCATGTTATATATGCCAACATATTATTATAAATTATACTAAGTGTGCTATTAAGTCTTCGCGATCTCCGTAAATCAAATCAATTACAGGAAGTTCAATCATTGTGTAACATCCTGGTTGTTGTTTCATTGAAGCACGGGCAACACAAACAAGAACCTGACCTGTTAATGCAGGGTTGTTTATCTTCATATTGAATTCGAACAGCTGGTTCTGAGTTTTTCCTGAAACACCTTTACGTGTAAGGTTAACTCCGTGTCCCATATCTAATAAATCGTCAACACAAGGAACCTGTGTTACGTGAGTTTCATCATTTACAAAGTATGCATCGGCCTTGATTGCTTTTGCTACTTCTTCGAATTTATATCCGTCTTTTACTTCAATGTAAACCATACGGCGGTGAATACCTGTACCTGTAGGTATTGTCATTGATAAAGCAGCTTTAACTCCATCGATTGCTTTTACTGCAACTGTATGTCCCATACTCATACCAGGACCAAAGTTTGTGTAAGAAACGCCCTTTGGAGCAATTGCCTGAAGAAGTGCGCGAACTACAGAATCACTTCCCGGATCCCATCCTGCAGAAATAATAGATACTGCATTGTGTTCTTTTGCAGAAGCCATAAGTTCACGACGAAGATCTACAATTCCGGTATGGATATCAAAGCTATCTACAGTATTGATACCAAGAGCTAATATCTCTTTTGCATATTTTTCAACGCTTCTTGTTGGAGTACAAAGAATAGCTACATCTACATCTTTCAATTCCTTGATGTCTTTCACTACATCATATTCCGCTAATTCTGCCGGTTTATCTGCAGCCCCATTACGGCGTACAACACCTGCTACCTCGAAATCGGGTGCAGCAAGAAGTGCTTCTAATACATACTTTCCAATATTGCCATATCCAACAATGGCTGCTCTAACTTTTTTCATTCTGTTGTGGTCTTAAGTTTGACATATTTCTATATTCAGTCGACAAAAATAATCAAATTGTGTCACAATCAAAGAATTCACAACTTAATATATTAAAAAATATGCATACAATGGAGGTTACAGACAATAAACAAGCATGGTTTGACGTTTCTTTCTAAGGAGACAAATATGCTTTAACGCAATAAATTTGTACTTTTGCCTCCCATTACAAATATATAAAATAAATGAAATGATTGAGTATATAAAAGGAAACGTTGCAGAACTAAATCCGGCATCGGCAGTAATTGATTGTAACGGCATGGGGTATTTCATTAACATATCACTAAATACCTATTCGGCCATTCAGAAATTAAATAGTGCAAAACTCTATATTTACGAAGCCATCAGAGAAGATGCTTATGTACTTTATGGGTTTGCCGACAAGCAGGAACGAGAGCTATTTCTATTGCTTATTTCTGTTTCCGGAATTGGTGGAAACACTGCCCGCATGATTCTTTCAGCCCTATCTCCCAGCGAACTGGCTAATGTTATAAGCTCCGAGAATGCAAATATGCTAAAGACCGTAAAAGGTATTGGTTTGAAAACTGCTCAGAGAGTAATTGTAGATTTAAAAGACAAAATTAAAATCACCGGTAGCGATAGTGGCAAAGCTAGTGGCACTATGTTACAAAATACAGAAGTGCACGATGAAGCTGTTGCAGCATTGACTATGCTTGGATTCAATACAGCTGCATCACAAAAAGTGGTTTTTGCAATTTTAAAAGAGGAGCCTTTATCTAAAGTTGAAGAGGTTATAAAATTAGCTCTAAAGAGATTATAAAAAATGAGAAGCGGAAAGTGGTTTATCTGCTTGTTGCTGACTGTTCTTAGTATTCACGCCTGGGCAGTTCTTAACAACAGCTCACTTTTTGAGGTGAGCAACTACTATTCCGCTCCTACTCCACAGCAACCCGTGCCTGCAGATTCCGTTAAGCCCCGATATTCTGTTAAGAAAACAGCTCCGGAAAATCTGAAGGACATGGATAAATCTCCTGTTGATCTTCGCAATCCGGATAATCTTAAAACAGAAGTTGAATACAATGAAAAGACTAATCTATATTTAATCCGCACAAAAGCTGGAAGCACACAGGTAGATGTTCCCCTTTTCCTTACCCCGGAAGAATATGCAGACTGGAGTCTGAAAAAATCTATCCAGGATTTTTACAGAGAAAAAAATAAAGAGACTTTCGCAAAAGGGAAAGATGAATTCAACTTCATGAACATGAAGTTTGATCTTGGTCCGGCTGAAAAGATTTTCGGTCCGGGCGGCGTACAGATTAAAACGCAGGGAAATGCAGAACTTAGTTTTGGATTTAAGAGCAAAAATGTAGAAAATCCTACTCTACCCGCACGTTCCAGAAAAACACTGGGATTTGACTTCGACGAAAAGATAAATGTCAATATCAATGGTAAAGTCGGTGACAAGGTTAATATGAACATGAACTACAACACCGATGCGACTTTTGATTTTGATACAAAAAAGATAAAACTAAAATACGAAGGAAAGGAAGATGAAATAGTTAAATTGATGGAAGCCGGTAATGTATCCATGCCTACTAATTCTTCGCTTATTCACGGCGCAACATCTTTATTTGGTATCCGCACAGATTTGCAATTTGGAAAGCTAAAGTTGCAGACTGTTATCTCTCAACAGGAATCAGAATCTAAAACAGTAAATAGTAAAGGCGGGGCACAAACCACATCTTTTGAAATTTCGGCCGACAGTTACGATGAGAATCGCCATTTCTTTCTGGCTCAATATTTTCGGGATACTTATGACAAGAACATGAGTCAGTTACCCACCATTACTTCCGGAATAACGATAAACAGAATTGAAGTCTGGATTACCAATAAAAGAGGGAATTATGAAAATCCCAGAAATGTGGTGGCAATGACAGACTTAGGAGAGAATGAACACATCAGTAATTCATTCTGGTCTAAATCGGGGGTAAACAGAGTTCCGGCCAATAGTGCCAACGATGTTTACACAAAAATGGTCAACGATTATTCCAATGCTCGGAATATTGATATGGTTGGAACTACTCTGGGTGCTATCACTCAGTTAGAAGGTGGCATGGATTATGAAAAGATTGAAAGTGCCCGACTACTGAGCAGTTCAGAATATACCATCAACAGTTCTTTAGGATATATTTCCTTAAAATCGACTCTTCAACCCGATGAAGTTCTGGCTGTAGCCTTTGAATATACATACAAAGGAAAAGGATATCAAGTGGGTGAATTTGCTGCCGATGTAAAAGATACAAATTCGGCTCTCTATCTGAAATTATTAAAAAGCACATCAAACTCTCCGGCGTCTGGTTGCTGGGACTTGATGATGAAGAACGTTTATTCACTGAACGCTTATGACTTGCAAAGTAAAAGCTTCCGGTTAGACATTAAATATCAGAGTGATACAACCGGTGTTTACCTAAATTATATTCCCGAAGGTTCAATAAATAAGGTTCCTCTGCTTAGAGTAATGAACCTCGACCGACTGGATGCCAATAATCAAAATAATCCAAACGGATTCTTCGATTTTGTTGAAGGATATACAGTAACAGCTCAGAATGGACGAATATTTTTTCCTGTAGTAGAACCTTTTGGAAGTCATTTACGGAAAGCTATTGGCAATGATGTAATTGCCAAGAAGTACGTATTTCAGGAACTTTACGATTCTACTAAAACGGTAGCAAAGCAAATAGCCGAGAAAGATAAATTCAAATTCACCGGTGAATACAAAGCCTCATCAGGATCGGAAATCAGACTGGGTTCTACAAATATTCCAGTTGGTTCGGTTAAAGTCACAGCCGGTGGTGTTACTCTTGTTGAAAACTCAGATTATACGGTAGACTATTCAATGGGTATTGTTACCATTATCAACCAAAGCATTATCGATGCAGGTACATCTGTCAGCGTAAATCTGGAAAGTAACAGTAGTTATAATCTGCAGCGCAAAACAATGCTGGGGATGAATTTCACATACGATTTCTCGAAAGATTTCCAGATAGGCGGTACAATAATGCACTTGTCGGAAAAGCCCATGACAACAAAAGTAGCCATGAACGAAGAACCGATAAGTAATACCATCTGGGGACTCAACACTTCATGGAAAAAGGAGAGCCAATGGCTTACAAACATGGTAGACAAGTTACCTTTTGTCAAAGCAACGCAACCTTCGCACATAAACTTAACAGCGGAATTTGCCCAACTGGTTCCGGGACATGCATCGGGAACTCAAGGCAATGCATCTTATATAGACGACTTCGAATCAACAAGCACTAACATTGATTTACGTCAGCCTTCTTATTGGATGCTGGCCAGTACTCCTTACGAAAGCGGTGCGAATGCTCTTTTTCCTGAGGCCTCAAAATCAAATGATATAACTTATGGAAAAAACAGGGCACTCTTGTCCTGGTATTATATTGATGGGCTATTTACCCGCAGAAGTTCGTCTTTAACACCCTCTCACATAAAAAGTGATCTGGATCAGCTGTCTAATCACTATGTAAGGGAAGTATACGAACAAGAGATTTTCCCTAACAAAGAGACTTCATATCTGGAAACCTCTACCCTTTCAATACTCAACCTTGCTTATTACCCTAAAGAACGCGGTCCATATAACCTTGATACAAATCTCACGCCAAAAGGTTACCTTAACAATCCTGAAAAACGTTGGGGAGGAATTATGAGAAAACTGGATACCAGTGATTTTGAAACCGCCAATATTGAATATATAGAGTTCTGGCTTCTCGATCCGTTTATCTATGAAAGCACAACCGGTAATCGCCGTGGCGGTGATCTTTATATAAATCTGGGAGAGGCTTCCGAAGATATTCTAAAGGATGGAAAGAAATACTTCGAAAACGGAATGCCTGTTGATGGTGACCCTACAAAGGTAAAAGAAACAGTGTGGGGAAAAGTACCTACAGAACAAAGCATTGTTTATGCCTTTGATAATGCTGCCGGAGCAAGAAAAAAACAAGATGTAGGATTGAACGGATTATCGGCTGAGGAAGAGAAAACGTTCAGCACATACAGCACCTACCTGGATAAATTAAAGTCTATTCTTGAACCGGCTGTATATGCACAATTTGAAAAGAGCCCATCCGGAGATCTTTATCACTATTATCGTGGCACAGATTACGATCAGGCAGAAAAGAGTATCCTGGAACGTTACAAATACTACAATAATCCGGAAGGCAACTCTACAGCTTCGGAAGATTCTCCCGAAAAATACGATGTTTCTGCAAAAACAGTTCCTGATGTAGAAGATATCAATCAGGATTACACGCTCAATGAGTATGAAAAATATTTCCAGTACAAAATCAGTCTTTCTCCTGAAGATTTGAAAGTTGGGAGTAACTACATTGCCGACAAACGAACAGCAAGCGTTAAGCTTAGAAACGGAAAGACTGAAGAAGTTAACTGGTATCAGTTCAAGATTCCGGTAAAGGATTATCAGAAAGCAGTAGGCTCTATTTCCGATTTTAAGTCTATCCGCTTTATGCGTATGTTTCTTACCAACTTTGTTGATCCGGTAGTACTTAGATTTGCGACTTTCGATCTTGTTCGTGGAGATTGGAGAAGATACGATCAGTCTTTAACCAACTCAACAGTAAGTGGAAGCCTTGATGTTTCTTCGGTTAATATTGAGGAAAACAATGATAAAACTCCGGTTAATTATGTTCTTCCTCCGGGAATAACACGTGTTGTAGATCCTTCACAGCCTCAGCTAACACAAGAAAACGAACAGTCACTGAGTTTAAAAGTTAAGAATCTGGCTCCCGGTGATTCAAGAGCTGTCTATAAAAGTCCGGCATTGGATTTGCGCCAGTACAAACGCTTACAGATGTTTATACACGGTGAAAAACTATTGGATGATGTAACATCTTTGGAAGACAATGAGATATCTGTATTCATCAGACTTGGTTCCGATTACAAGAACAACTACTACGAATATGAAATTCCGTTGAAACTGACTCCTCACGGACAGTATAATGGAAGTACGTTAAGTGGTTGCGAAGCTGTATGGCCGGAAGCCAATATGCTGAACATACCTTTCAGCCTGCTTACCAATTTAAAGAAAGAACGCAATACAGCAAAGAATGCTTCCGGTTCAAACGTCAGCTATACGAAGTTATATTATACTTATGATGCCGATAAACCATCCAATAAGATTAGTATTATGGGAAACCCAAGTCTGGCTGAAGTGAAAACGATTATGATTGGAGTGCGAAATAACTCCCGTAATTTAAAATCGGCAGAGGTTTGGGTTAATGAGCTTCGATTAACAGACTATAATGAATCGGGAGGATGGGCAGCACAAGGAAATATGAATGTTCAGCTGTCGGATATAGGAAATGTAAATCTAGCGGGGCACATGGAAACTGCCGGATTTGGAGGTTTGGAACAAAGTGTCAGTGAAAGAAGAATGGATGATTATTATCAGTACAATTTCACCACAAGTTTTGAATTAGGACGATTTCTGCCATCAAAAGCAAAAATATCAGCTCCCCTTTATTTCTCATATTCTAAAGAGTTAACATCGCCTTTGTATGATCCAACCAATAAAGACCTGCTTTTAGATGATGTATTGGATACGTACTCTTTAAGATCTCAAAGAGACTCTATCCTTAACATTGCTCGGGAACTGGTTACTTACAGGAATTTCAGTCTGAGCAACGCAAAAATTAATATAGTAAGTAAAAGACCATTGCCTTTTGATCCGGGAAACTTTACCTTTGGATATTCGTATACAAAGAAATACAATCAGGGGAACACCACTGCATGGGAAGTTGAAAAGGACTGGAGAAGTACTCTTGGATATAATTATTCGCCAGTTACTAAAGCGTGGGAGCCGTTTAAAAATCTGAAAAGCAAATCTCCGTGGATGAAGTTTGTAAAGGCATTCAACCTAAATTGGTTACCACAAAACATAGCCTTCAATTCCGACATTTCACGCCATTACTATGAACTTCAGTTAAGAGATCTGGATAATCCATACGGAGATTCGGATATACCTCTTTCCGTAGCAAAGGAATTTCTATGGAACAGGGATTTCTCTCTCCGGTGGGATCTCACCCGAAATCTAAAACTCAGTTTCACATCTGCTACACGTGCAGAGATTGAAGAACCAGTCGGTCAAGTCAACAAGAATCTCTATCCGGATGAATACACAGCATGGAAAGATTCCATTAAAACCAGTTTGTTGAATCTGGGGCGTCCACTGGATTTTCAGCAATCATTCAATTCGAGTTACAAATTACCATTCGACATGATACCTATACTCGATTGGGTTAGCAGTGACGTTAAATTTGCATCTTCGTATACCTGGGATCGCGGTGCCGATCTTACTGACGGTACTTCCGTTGGAAACACTATTGCCAATCAACGCTCCATTGATGTAAACAGCCGATTCAATTTCGAGAAGCTATACAATAAGATTCCTTTCTTAAGGGAAACCAACAGACTCTTTTCTTCAATGAGCATAAGTGCCCCCGGAAGGAAAGAGGATTTAATGAAGAAACCGAATAAATTCGAGAGAGAGATTCAGTTGAAAAAGGATACAACCGTAACCGTTTCTCATGGACTAAAAACCAAAATAGTAAAAGTAAGGGCTATAACGCAGGATGGAAAACGATACTTTATTAAATACAAAGTACTGGATTCCAATAAGATTCTTGTCAGCAACAGAGATTCTATAAAAATTAAGCTAAGCATTGTTCCCGGTCCAAAGCCGGAAGAGCAAGGCTGGTACAAAATTGCTCAGCATGCAGCACGTTTTGCTATGATGGCAAGAAATATCAGCATTACCTACCGTAACACTTATGCAATGACACTTCCGGGATATTTACCGGAAGTGGGTGATGTACTGGGACAGAAAAGAGCAGGCGGCATGTTTGCTCCGGGACTGGATTTTGCTTTCGGTGTAACGGGTGATAGTTATATACAGAAAGCTGCAAAGAATAACTGGTTGTTAATGAACGATTCTGTGGCAGATCCTGCAACAACCAATGCTATGGAAGATTTACAAATACGATTAACCTTAGAACCGATAAGAGATTTTAAGATAGACTTAACCGCCAACCGCACAATAAACAAATCACAGAGCATACAGTTTATGTTCGATGGTATGCCAACCACTCAGAATGGCAGCTTTAATATGAGTATTATTTCCATTGGAAGTGCATTCGAAAAGTGCAAAGCAGAAGAGCTATACCAATCAAAAACATTTAATAAGTTCCTCAAGAATCTGGATATTATCCAAAAAAGAGTAGAAGCTCAATATCTGGGTGCCATCTATCCGGAAGGAACCACACTGGCAGGTAAAACATTCAATCCGGAAAACGGAACAATCGACAAAAACTCTCCGGACGTAATGATCCCCGCATTTCTTTCAGCTTATACAGGAAAGGATGTGAATAAGATTTCTCTTGATTTTTTCCCAAACTTACTATCATTGATGCCCAACTGGAGAATAACTTATGGCGGGTTAAGCAAACTGGAATGGTTTAAAAAACACTTCAAAAGTTTTAATCTGAATCATGCATACAGAAGTACTTATTCTGTTGGTTCATACAATACCTACCAAAGCTTCAGCAGATTTATGGGCAACCTCGGTTTTGTTGAAGATACACAAACCGGAGATCCGGTACCTTCGGCAGCGTTTGATATTGGAACGGTAGCTATTAATGAGCAATTCGCTCCACTTTTCGGAGTAGATATGACCTTTAAAAACGGAATTACCACAAAGGTAGAATATAAAAAGACGAGAATACTAACTTTAAGTATGACAGCAAATCAGATTGTAGAAACTAGCTCAAAAGATTTTGTTGTTGGCATGGGGTATAAAATTGTAGACTTGAAACTGTTTGGCGCAGGGAAAAGCAAGAATAAAGTCAGCAATGACCTGAACATTCAGGCAGATATTTCTATCCGTAACCAATCTGCATTAAGCCGCGATATTCAGGAGGCCTTAGCTCAACCAACCAGTGGCAATAAAGCAACCAAGTTTTCTTTATCAGCAGATTATACCTTCTCGAAATTGCTAACCATCCGTATGTATTATGACCGTCAGAAAAATACCCCGCTGGTATCTTCCGCTTCCTATCCGGTAACCAACTCCGATTTTGGATTTACGTTGAAGTTCTCGTTGACAAGGTAATTAGATAGCTAATTTCCTCAAAATATTTGGGTAAGAAGAACAACTCTGAAAGATGGCAAAGTTGTGAAAGTTATTAATCGTAAGATAGCTAATAGATAAAGCTATTTACGATTAATATTCTCTCAATATTGCACACAAATAGATTCTCATATCTATAATTCTAACTTAAAATGTTTCATTTGTACATTTAGTAAGTAAATCCATCCAAAATCCTAAGAATCTTATCTCTAATAATCATATATTGTAAATGATTTCGCCTTAAGACAAACATTATCATACCATATTTCAAAACGATATGAGCCACTTCCCCACTGACCAGGAGTGGAACTTCCCCAGGATGTAAGAGTAGTTATGTTTTTCTCTCCACTGATTACATTTAAATCACTAGAGAATGAATATCCATAAGGAGAAGAGCTACAAGTACTTAGCGTACCATCCGGGGTGTACAACTTAATATACAATCGAATATCTTTACCTGTATTAATACCTGTATATGTAATACGAAGCTGAAGATACATCGTGTTATTACTATATATGGTTGAACCATAACTTGTCACAACATCTCCATTACTATTAATATTTCCAAGTTCCATATTCGTAATGAGTATAGGTATTTGGTCTGAAATACAAGAATATCTCTGTTCTACTTCTTCCTTTGCACTTATAGCTGAACTTAAAGAATTCTGCAAAGTACTGATTGTGGTCACCTTCTCTGATATGTCATTCTTTAAGTTAGACACTTTGTTCTCCAAATCAGATATTGCAGTTTCTTTGCTAGAAAGCATACTACTACCAGCAACTATAAATATGACTATAGCTATGCAGAGGAATATGATGACTGTGAATTGCTTCTTCTGACGCAACACTTTTTGATACTCAGACGAGAGTTTATTAAAATTCTTTGTAATCTCTTCCTTTTCCCAATTCAAACGACGTATGATTTCCTTATAGCCAGACAAAGAACGTGTATTGTAATCCTCATTTTTGAAGATGAATGTGTAACCATATTTGCTGGCTGCATCCATAATATCGTTATCATCATCAGTATCAGTAAAGTCTTTTACGTCTGTAACTGAAATACCATAACTCACAGGTGGAAGTTTTACACAATCATTATCAAACTGCGACATAGCATTATGAAGTAGATTCGTGATTCGATCTACCTCATTTTGCTTCTCATAGAGTTGATTTACTTTAGTTATAACATCTCCTTTGTCATTAAATTCAAGTAAAACTCCATTAACCACAAGATCAGTGAATGTATTCTCAAAGAGCGAGAACAATGCTTTTATATTCTTAAGCATAATACCATTGAGCAAAACACACATGCCAATATATTGTGGAGTTGACGCATCAGTATCCAACTTATGGATATAGCCATAGTACATCAGTTCATTCTTTCGGTGGATAACTATCTGAGTCTTGGCATTAGACCTCGCATAAAAATTCTGAAATATGCTTTGAGCATAGTCATTAGGGTATTGAGAATAACCCTGACTAAAGTCACCAAATAAATATACTGTAGAATTCACATTACTTCAGTTTAAAAATTATCGTTTTATTCAAATTATCAATCTTATAAGAAGCTGTTCTATTGAGAACTTCATTTCCAAACAAGAGCGGTGCTGACACATTATTAGATACAGTTGCCTGCACGTTTGGGCAAGAGATTTTATCAGCAACAACCACCTCCTTAAGATTAACTACTGCATTTTCCACAATACTTCCGTCGGCTATCATAGATTGAGATGTACCGAGAATATCATCTTGAGAGAGTAAGCCTTTCTGATACAAATAGTTAGCTTCAGCTACAGATATCAAAGTACCAGAGCAACCTGTATCAAATATCATATTAAATCCCACTCCGTTAACTTTTACATCGATAACCTTCACACCATTTTCCTCACGAAAAGGAACAACAACACTTTCAGTTTCATCAATAGCAAAATCATCTATCGCCCCTGTATCAACATTCTCCGTTGTATCTATATTCTCTGTTGTATAATCTGTATCAATGTAGATATGTTTCGGCTTGTTTCCACACGAGCTTAACAATAAAGCAATGATGCACACGCATAATAGATATTTATACATATCTAGTTACTAACTTTAACTGTTAGTGAGGCAATAGTTTTCCCCTCGAGAATATATGATATAATTACATCCCCAGACTTGTCTAATGATATTTTATTATCGTCAACATTTATATTTTGGCCTTCTTCAACCACCTTCCATTCACCGTCTTTAGCATTAATCTTAAGAGTATACTTTTCGCCAACTTTTAAGTCCTCCGATCCATTATGCTCTAATATTTTTATTGAATACTTGGAATCAGATCCACTTTGTGGTATAAAAGTTTTGTATAAATTGCTTACTTCATCCAATTTATTGCTTACTTCTTCAAGCTTTTCTTTAGTTTGTTCATAATATGTACCACTTCTTTCATTATCTATTCTATTACACGCACGAAAAGATAACAAAACAACAATAATTATAAGGAGAAAAAAATTAAGCATGGGCAAAAATCGACAAATCATTTTATTTTTTTCAGGTTCTATTCCATTTATAATTTCTTCATTATCCCCAACCGGATTATTAATATCTTGGACACCTACTATTTTAGACAATTTCAATAGAGGATCACGTAGTGTAGATACGAGCTGGCCAACAGTCTTCTTGTCTTCATTCAATCGTATACAATCTTTCAATTTTTGTTTTTCAAGTTTTAGAGCATCAATATTTGACCTCAATCCTTCATTATCAGAAGAAAGTTGTTGAATTTGTTGATTAAGGTTAGACATTTGATTATTCTTAGCTTCTAATAAACTCTTTACGTCAGCAATTTCACACTCTTTAATTTTAGTAAACTCTGCCATTTGCTCCTCAATTCTCTTTTGAATATTTTTATCTTTAAGAGTCTGATAATACGGCGATATAGCAACTTTAGAGTATTTCTTGATAATATCCCAAATATTTTCTTTAGTGCAATCTTGTAAATTAACTTCAGGAGCAGAATTAGCTTTTAATGTCTGAAATTGTTGAAGGCTGTTTACAAAATCAGATGGAATAATGGACAGTCTTATCAAAGACATTATGGCTTCTAACATCCCTTTAATTTCATTCTCTTTTACCTGAAAATCTGACACCAAAAATTTTTTCTTGGTACTTTCTGTACTCAAAAGGCACCCAATTACGTACTTGTTATATACAATATCCATCAGACGATAAATACCAACTACATCAGTACAATATTCATCAATTCGAAGCGTCATACCAAAATATGATCCCGCTCGACCATCACAAGCAATAATATTATTGTATTTCAGATAAGAATAGTAACAATAGTTCTTGCCATTCACGGTTCGGATTTCAACTATAAATTTAGTTTCATCATTATTCGGAGCATAAAAATTTTGAATGTATGACAAGTCATCATCCTTTCCCCATATCTTTTGTCCCTTAGGGACTCCATGCACAAAAAACTCTAAATCCATAATTTTATTAACCGTTTATACGTTTAAGAATAGTATTCCACAACTTTGAAGGATATTCGTGCGGTCCTTCTTGGTATGTCATTGTAGTATTCGATTCTGTAAAGTCACCAGTTTGAAAAGGAACAAAATCACATCTCCACTCTGAGAAAAAACGAGTAATCGGATTCATGTTTCTAAATGGAGCATATATTCCAGGATAAAGGTTTGCCACCTCTTTGGTAGCTTGAGGCAAATTAATGTGTCCAGGACTTATAACAAAGTTGGTCAAGTCTATTTTATTGAATACGAATATCGTTTTATCAGTCGGACGCATTTTCTGTTTCAGATTATGAATACGAGATACATAATTATTTCGATCACATTCATTCTCCCAATCAGGCTCGACCATAATACACCAGATCTTACGATTATTGCAATTTATAATAGTGTTTACATAGTTGGGGAACTTCGCAGTTGGATGTCCTGGGTTGAAATAAAACTCACCAGGAGCTTCTAGTATCTGACATAAGCGTTTGCCATTCTTTATGATTTCCACAAGCATAAAATTGATGCGATCTGTAGATTGCGCAGCATCACTTTGATTAATCATGTTATCATAGTTATCGCATATGTTCTTATAGTTATAGTCATGAGACGGACGGAAACTCTTTATTGGAGAAATCTTATAACCCTCACCCTTCAAGTAACGTGTTAGGCGAACCAATGTCATAGTTTTACCACAAGATGGAGGGCCAAACAAAATTACCAGAGGGGCATTCTTGTCTGCAATGGTAACATTAATTTTATTCGGATCATTCAATTCTTCCTTATTTAATCCACGGATAACTTCTTCGACTGGTATAGATTTCGATTCTGTGGAACTGGTCTTTTCTTCAATAATCGAAGTCTGTTCATTAGCAAGTTCATCGTTCACCTGCGACTTAACATTCAAATTAAAATCTGCCATTATTATATCTGTTTTTTTTATTATTAGTATTCGCTTTTTCTGAATGTCAGGTCAAAAAAGATAAAAGCTGCCAAATCTACTAGGATTGATATTAAAAGCCAGAAAACGAATCCACGGCCTTCGTGTTTTCCAGCAAAGAAGTCTTTCCAAACATCTACTACACTTAACATCTTCGAAGTTTTAGTTACCTGGTTTTGAGGCAAATAAAGATTTTTATCATCGTCAGACTTAAAATTGATAAAATCCGCATAATTTTTTATTGTTGCATAAGATTTCTTCAATACAAGATCAGACTGAGCAATAAGGTCGTTATCTATATCTCCTGAAGCACCCATGTTGGCGATGTGACTTTCCATTGTCTCAACATTTTTAATCAATTTGACAGCTTCTGGTTTGAATAACTTCTCTTGAGGATTTATATAATTTGTAACCAATTCCTCTTTTCTTTTATTGAGCAACTCATAAATCATTGTACGATATTGTTGCTTCAAAGATTTTATTTGAGAAGGTGAGGTTCCTTTATAAGATAAAGTTGGAATACTAGCAACCTGTAGAGTCGTCGCTATCTTATCCAAATGAGATTTTGCTCTATCTCCAAAACCAGGATTGGCAATATTGTCAATCTCATTCTCCAAAGCAATCACTTCTGCATTAACATTACTACTTAGTTCATCAATCTTCGACTTAACACCTATTTCAGTTTTGACATTGTCCCGTAATTGCTGAAGATAACTCTTGGTTGTTGACATATCCTGAGTTACCACGTCTGTAATGCTCGTGCGATAAAAAAAAGTGTGGGTGTTGGTAGGCATAATACAAACAAGCCAAAAAATGAGTGTCAAAATGATACCAGCTATCAAACGAAGGCCACGCTTCTCCAAGTAAATGTTTTGGTTGAGACTATCAACAATCATCTTTGTCCCCAAAGATGCTATAACAAAAAAACCAATTGTGACTATCCAACACATAGCAATAGGCCAACTCGACAACAACAGGTGCAAAGATTCTGTTGTAGCCCAACAACTCACAGCCGCAAATGCTATAAAAGCAAATAGCGAGAAAATTTTCAATAATTTGTTTTTTTCCATAATATCGTTTAATAATGTATATCATTTTATCCCTCCAAAGCAAGAGACTCTATTAATTTCTTATTCACAATTTAATATTTTTATGCAAATAGATTATTCACCACTTTCCATATCCGTCAAAGAAATGGATTTATGGATACAAATTTACAAATAAAAATATAAAATAATGAAATTTACAAAAAAAAGATTTCCTAATGTTGAAATAAATAAATTTATAATAAAACATTCATTCACAACTCCAAACTCCAGAAAATGAATTTCAATAATTATGCAAATTGTGGAATTATAAATTTTTATTTTCAGAACTCAAAAAAATATTATTTTGCTGCCACCTGTTCCACCTACAAAACTTAACACAATTAATAATCAACCTATTACAAAACACAGCAACAATATAATCAGCAAAAAAGGTGGACAGGATAGCTCACCCCTTCTTTGTTAACTTGTTTTAACTATAAATATATAATTTGTCGATTAATAGTTTCGAATGCAAAGCTAAAGGTGGACAGGGTGGAGTAAAAAAGAGTTTTTTCGGCTTCCAGAAAATAAATTTCAATAATTCTGCAAATTGCGGAATTATTGAAACTAAATTTCTCAGAACGAAAAAAAAACATTTTCTCTCCACCCTGTCCACCCTGAAAAATGTTATTATATTGATAATAAGAGAATTATTATTTTCTGTAATCTATTTAAAGGGGAAACTAACGATTTAATCGGTCAACTGATTATAGGCTTAGGAACAGTAGTGGCCAACTGGAATCAGTTTAGTACAACCTCTTTTGGACTTTAAACCTTAAGAGGACAACCTGTATCAGAGTTAATAAATTAATTGGTCAACTGATTAGGTTCTTTTGCAATTTAGTTGAAAGGACGTATCGTTATAGTTCCTAAAGAACTCTGATAAAACAAAACTTCTTCAAGTTTTTTGTATAATATAAT
>NZ_FQTV01000016.1 GCF_900128905.1 Bacteroides luti | reverse complement strand
GTAAATGATATGAAATTCTTTCTTTACAGAGTGGCTAAAATTTACGCATAAACTGATGAAACTTTTAACATTCCCACAAAATTATTGACTGATCCGAAATAGTCTGTACTTAAAAAGTGAAAACCTGAAATTATGAGCATAAAAAAAGCCTGGTACTTAGTACCAGACTTTAATTTTCTACAGTTCGTAACTAATTACTGAGCAGTTGTAGTTGTAGCTGCTGCTGCGCTATCAGGAGTAGCTGTTGAATCAGCTGCTGCTGCTGCTGCTGCTTCAGCTTCTGCTGCTGCGATTGAGTCAGCGATTCTGATTGAATCAGCTTGTTTTGCAGCTTGGTCTGCTGCTTTGTTACCACAAGATGCGAAAGAAACTGCTGCAATAGCAACGAACATTAATACTAACTTTTTCATTTTCTTTGATTTTTAAATCTGTAATACAATTAATTGCTTTATTAAAACGTTGCAAATGTATGTACTTTTTTGATATGTTGTATCAAAATATCGAATTATTTTCAATTTTTTTTTTAGTTTTTTATTTTGTTCTCCATTTGAGGATGTTTTATAACATATTTAATCTTCTGCAATACTGTTATATAAGTACCTTTTGACGCTCTTTTTGGGCGTTTTCTCAAATGCTGTAGGATAGATTTGAATCTGGCTTACCTTTTCATAGTTTGCTACTATCTTATTCAAACTTTTAAGATTCTCATCCATGATTGTTTTTAAATTGTCTTCATGGTTTAGTCCAAGGGAGTCAAGGGTTTCAAAATCCGGATAAACAAGAGCCACTAATTTCTTATTTCGTTCTATAATTAAGCTTTCGGTAACGAATGGAAGGTTGTTTAGTTTAGCTTCTATTTCTTCAGGGAAGATGTTTTGTCCGCTTGAACTAAGAATCATAGTTTTGCTTCTTCCTCTTATATATATGTTGCCATCAACGTCTATTGTTCCAAGGTCGCCTGTTTTGAGCCATCCATCTTCTGTAAAGACTTCATTTGTGGCTTCCTCGTTTTTATAATAGCCTTTCATTACGTTTTCACCTTTTACCTGAATTTCGCCGGTAATGTTATATGCGTCTTCAGAGTCAATCCTGACTTCCATAATATCCAGAATCTTGCCCGAAGAACCTGGAATAAATTCGTTCCATGGGCTGTGGCTTATTAGTGGACCACATTCAGTCATTCCGTAACCAATAGTGAATGGAAACTTTATTTTATAGAAGAAGTCAACAACTTCAGGATTCATGGCTGCTCCGCCAATAATAACCTCTTTGAAACGTCCACCAAGAGCGTCTATTAGTTTCTTGCGAATTTGAGTATAAATTTGCGAGTCTAATAAAGGAATATTCAGAGCCCACTTCATTCCTTTTTTATTAATAAGAGGCTGGATTACGTTCTTATATATTTTTTCGATAACAAGAGGAACAGTTATGATAAGGTTAGGACGAACCTCTTCAAAAGCTTTCATCAGAATTTTTGGAGAAGGGGTTTTCCCTAATAAAGTAACATGTGTTCCAACGGCGGTAGCAGTAAGAAAGTCGAACGCACATCCATATGCGTGAGCCAAAGGAAGGAATGATAAAACACTATCTCCGCGTTTAAGTAGTTCAGTGCGAATTCCGTAAGTTACATTTCCTGCCAGGTTGTTTCCTGTAAGCATTACCCCTTTACTAAAACCTGTTGTACCCGAGGTATAGTTAAGGAGCATCACTTTATCGTTAGATAAGGTCGTGTATTCAATGTTTTCTTTACTAAATCCTTGTGGATATGCTTTATTTGCGGCTTCATCCATGTGTTTTACAAATTTCTGGATAGTTTCGCCGTCTCGTTGATGCAAGCACCTGAAGTCAGTTAATGAAAAAACTCCTCTGATTTCATCCAGCTTTTCTTCTTCTAGTGTATCCCAGATAGTGTCACTGGTGAAAAGGAATACAGATTCGGAATGATTAACAATGTGATGCACATCGTCGGGATTAAAATCTTGCAGGATGGGCACTACTATTGCGCCGAATGTAATTGTTGCCATATAAGCAATGCACCAACGTGAATTGTTTTTGCCTATAATGGCAATTTTATCTCCGCGTCTCAGATTGCAGTGATGAAATAAAAGATGTAGTTTGGCTATTTCTTCAGCAACTTCTCCGTATGTAAATGTAATGCCTTCTCCATAATCAGTATAACAAGGCAGATCCCAGTTTTCTTTATAGCTATTTTCGTATAGCTTGATAAAGTTTTCTTTTATCATTGCACGTTTGCTTAAAATTTGTGCGAAAATAGACATAATATTTCATACACAGAAATGTTCCCTCAAGAAAGTAAATAGTTCTATAACAACTTTTAATTATAATAATGTGTAACTTTGCACCGGATTTATGTTTAAAAGATTATGATAGATACCTCTATATTTCAGGATAAAACAGCTGTTTATTATACATTAGGCTGCAAATTAAACTTCTCGGAGACCTCTACAATTGGCAAGACTCTTAAAGAGGCAGGTGTGCGTACGGCAAGAAAAGGCGAAAAGGCTGATATTTGCGTTATTAATACTTGTTCTGTGACTGAAGTGGCCGATAAGAAATGTCGTCAGGCTATTCATCGGTTTCGGAAGCAGCACCCCGATGCTTTTATTGTTGTAACAGGTTGTTATGCTCAGTTAAAACCCGATCAGGTGGCCGAAATTGAAGGCGTTGATGTTGTGTTAGGTGCCGAACAGAAAAAAGATTTGCTGAAGCATCTGGGCGATTTGCATAAACATGATAAAGGAGAGGCTGTAGCTTCTTCCTTCAAAGATATTCGTTCTTTTGCTCCATCGTGTTCAAGAGGAGACCGTACGCGGTATTTCCTTAAAGTGCAGGATGGATGCGATTACTTCTGTTCATATTGTACTATCCCTTTGGCACGTGGAAGAAGCCGCAACGGAACTATCGCTTCAATGGTCGAACAAGCTGAACAAGCTGCTGCTGACGGAGGAAAAGAGATTGTACTTACAGGTGTGAACATTGGCGATTTTGGAAGAACAACTGGCGAGAGTTTCTTTGAGCTGGTAAAAGCATTGGATAAGGTGCAGGGAATTGAACGTTATCGTATCTCTTCTATTGAGCCAAACCTGCTGACTGATGAAATTATTGAATATGTTTCTAAGTCGCGCAGCTTTATGCCTCATTTTCATATTCCGCTTCAATCAGGTAGCGATGAAGTATTGAAACTGATGCGACGCAGATATGATACGGAGCTTTTTGCCGGAAAAATTAGAAAGATTAAAGAATTGATGCCCGATGCTTTTATTGGAGTCGATGTGATTGTTGGTACACGTGGAGAAACTGATGAATATTTTGAAAAAGCATACGAATTTATCCAGGGACTCGATGTTAGCCAGCTTCATGTGTTTAGTTATTCAGAACGCCCGAATACGCAGGCTTTGAATATTGACTATGTGGTTACTCCAGAGGTGAAACATCAAAGAAGTCAGAGATTACTGGCTCTCTCCGATGAAAAGACAAAAGCATTCTATGCAAAGAGAATAGGAGAAACTATGACTGTTCTTATGGAGAAACCTAAAGCAGGTGCACCGATGCATGGATTTACTGATAATTATATCCGGGTTGAAGTGGAAAGTAAACCTAAATTAGACAACCACCTGGTGAAAGTCTGTTTAGGAGAATTCAACGAAGATGAAACAGCTTTGAAAGGTACTATAATTGAATAACAGATGTCGAAGTTAGTCTACATATTTGCATATTTAGGTATATGGTTGCTGGCCATCATGCCTTTTAATGTACTATATAAATTTTCTGATCTTCTGTATGTATTCATGTATAAGGTTGTTGGCTACCGGAAAAAGGTTGTCCGACAGAATCTGCGAAACTCTTTTCCTGAGAAATCAGCTGACGAACTAAAAGTTATAGAGCGTAAGTACTATCATTATATCTGTGATTATATGCTTGAAAGTGTAAAGATGCCCTTTCTTTCTAAAGATGAACTGCTCCGCCGGATTACATTTAAGAACACAGAGCAGTATCTTGAAATGATAGAGAAGTATGGAGGAATTGTTGTAATGATGCCTCACTATGCAAACTTTGAATGGACTGTTGCCATGGGCTCCATCATGAAAGAGGGAGATATCCCTATGCAAGTATATAAACCTATCAAGAATAAATACATTGATGAACTGTTTAAACGTGCCCGCTCCAGCTTTGGAGGTTATAACGTTCCTAAACACGAAGCGGTAAAAGAAGTTATAAAGGCTAGAAAGGAAAGCAAGAAACTGGCATTGGGATTGATTGCCGATCAGTCTCCAAATAAAAACAGCCTTCATTTCTGGACAAACTTCCTGCATCAGGAAACTTCTTTCATGGATGGAGGAGAGCGCATTGCCCGCATGATGGATTTTCCTGTTTTTTATTGCGAGCTGAAAAAAGAAAAACGAGGTTATTGCGAAGCTATATTCGAACTGATGGTGGAATTCCCCAAACAGACAGTTAAAGGAGAGATTACGGAGATGTTTGCACGTAAGGTGGAACAAACAATAATCCGCGAACCCGGATATTGGTTCTGGTCACATAAGCGCTGGAAGCATAAACGACAAAATGTGGAACGATGAGTAAAGTTGCTGTTGTTATATTGAATTGGAATGGAAGTGAGATGCTTCGTAAGTTTCTTCCTTCAGTTATAAGTTATTCTGCACTAAGCGGAGTAGATGTTTATGTAGCCGATAATGGTTCTACTGATAATTCGCTGGCAGTACTAAATGAAGAATTTCCCTCTGTAAAGCAGGTTTTGCTGAATGAAAATAGTGGTTTTGCTGATGGATATAATAAGGCACTGGCTCAAATTGAGGCAGAATATTATGTTCTTCTTAACTCGGATGTAGAGGTAACGGAGCATTGGCTGGAACCAATGATTGATTATCTGGATTCGCATCCAGAAGTGGCAGCTTGCCAACCAAAGATTTTAAGCTGGCGACAGAAAGATTATTTTGAATATGCCGGTGCTTGCGGTGGGTATATCGATCATTTTGGATATCCTTTCTGCAGAGGACGTATTATGGGTGTGGTTGAAAAGGATAATGGTCAATATAATGATATTATTCCCGTGTTCTGGGCTACCGGAGCATCGCTCTTTATCCGATCGGCCGATTATTGGAATGTTGGAGGACTTGATGGCCGCTTCTTTGCGCACATGGAAGAGATTGATCTTTGCTGGCGGTTGAGAAGCCGTGGTAGAGGATTGGTTTGTGTACCACAGAGTGTAGTATATCATGTGGGAGGAGCTACTCTGAAAAAAGAAAACCCAAGGAAAACATTTCTTAATTTCAGGAATAATCTTTTAATGCTCTATAAAAATCTTCCGGAGAACGAACTGAGGTATGTAATGACTGTGCGCTGCATGTTAGATTACGTGGCAGCCTTTTCCTTTTTGTTAAAAGGTGGAGTGGCAAATATGACAGCTGTGTTACAAGCTCGCAAAGAATATCGTGCTATAAGAAGGGATTTTAGACCATCCCGGAAAGAAAATTTGGAAAAAACTTCTCTCCAGGTTGTTCCCGAACAGATAAAAAAGAGTATTTTAGTGCACTATTACTTGAGAGGGAAGAAATATTTCTCTCAAATAGATAGGTTTTACTTAAAATAAATTGATTATGGAAAAACTAGTTAGAAAGATTGGTCTGGTAGCTCATGATGGTATGAAAAAAGACCTTATTGAATGGGTTATTTGGAACTCTGAGCTGATGATGGGACACAAGTTTTATTGTACAGGAACTACCGGTACGTTGATTCGCGAAGCTTTGAAAGAAAAGCACCCTGATATTGAATGGGATATCACAATATTAAAATCTGGTCCGCTTGGTGGCGACCAACAAATGGGTTCTCGCATTGTGGATGGTGAAATTGATTATCTGTTCTTCTTCACTGACCCTATGACTCTACAACCTCATGATACAGACGTAAAGGCGTTGACCCGTTTGGCAGGAGTAGAAAATATCGTGTTCTGCTGTAATCGCTCAACAGCCGATCATATTATTTCAAGCCCACTGTTCGTTGATCCTGAATATCAACGTACTCGTCCTGATTATTCTACTTATGCAAAACGTTTTGAAAATAAACCTCTGGTAACAGAAGCTGTTGAAAACGTAGAAAAGAGAAAAGTAAGCAAAGGTCATTAATACACATAGCTTTAATAATAAAGAATACAGGCGGATAAATCTGATTTTATCTGCCTGTTTCTTTTTTCATGCACTTTATCTGCCTATCTGCTACTAAATTGTATTAATGGTTTGATAATTAATACTATAAATTAGTGGAAGATAAACTTTGTTTACAATTTATCTGCTACAATAATCAGTTATCTGCCACTAAACAGCTGTTTCAATAACACTGTATTTAGAGCAACAACAGCTCGTTCAGCTTTCTTGGATATGACATCCTGTTTAATAAGATACCCCATTTTTCTGCTTCAGCTAAGTAAGCCCGCAGCCCAGAACCCATGGGCCTTCAGTCGAGAACCCATGGGTCTTTATTCGAGAACCCATAAGCCTTCGGCCGAGGGCTTACCTATATTTCTTTGCAAAGCAAGTTAACCTATCTGGGAAAAGTGGTAAACAAGCCAATTGCCACAAACTACATTCACCCAAGTTGTACCCTCAAAAGCAGAATATTCCTCATTGAAGGATTAGAGGCAACACTAGCTATGATGGTGCAGAGCGCTCAATTTAGTAGCGGATACCCCGAATTGGTAGCAGATAATAATGGTTTTGTAGCAGATAACCAGTTGAATTTTTTTATCTGCCACTAGCTGAAATCCTTTACTCAAAGGCTTTTTATGCATTTTGGTGGCAGATGGTGTAGATAAATCTGATAAAGTAGTTGCATGCGTCAAAATAAGAAGCTTAAAACAATATCTTCCATCAAAAGCAGCGAAGAACCTTCTTATTGTTGGCGGTTAAATATTCCGATAATAACAGAATAATGAAAGAGGTTCTTGCTTTTTTATAAATCTTGCTAAAAATATCTATGTTTTTTGGTTTAGCTTCTCCTAAACTACTATATTTGGCAAGCTATTTGTATTATACTTAATAGTATTAACTAATAAAAAAGTAAGATATGCCTATTTCATGGATTATATTTATCGGTATTGCCGTTGTTAGCTTTATCGTGCAACAATCGTTGCAAAGCAAGTTTAAGAAATATTCAAAGATTCCGTTGTCTAACGGAATGACTGGGCGTGATGTAGCAATGCAGATGCTACATGATAACGGAATTTATGATGTGCAGGTTACCAGTACACAAGGACATCTGACCGACCACTATAATCCTGCCAATAAGACAGTAAACCTGAGTGAAAGTGTATATGCAAGCAATAGTGTGGCAGCTGCAGCTGTTGCAGCTCACGAATGCGGTCACGCTGTGCAACATGCTCATGCTTATGCTCCTCTTACATTGCGTTCAAAACTAGTTCCTGCTGTAAATTTTGCATCTCAATGGATGCAATGGCTATTACTTGCCGGTATTATTATGGTGAACTCTTTCCCGCAATTATTACTTGCAGGTATTGTTCTGTTTGCTATGACAACTGTATTTAGTTTTGTTACATTGCCGGTTGAAATCAATGCAAGTAAACGTGCATTGGTATGGTTAAGTAGTGCAGGTATTACCAATTCATATAACCATAATCAGGCAGAAGATGCTCTTCGTTCGGCTGCTTATACATACGTAGTTGCTGCTCTTGGTTCTTTGGCAACTTTGGTTTATTACATCATGATTTTTATGGGAAGAAGAGATTAATTTAATCTTATAAAATATTGAAAGAAGGGATTGTCCATGTAGTTGGAACAATCCCTTCTTTATTTCTTTTTTTAGTATTTCTATCAGAGATCTTTCCTAAATATTCAATTCTCATAGACTGAATTTTCTTTTGGATCGATCTTCCTTATGCCTATTAATAGTCTTAATTTTCGGGAGGCTGCCAAAAGTACTCAGCATTGTCAGTAATCCCAGTCTGCTTATCCATTATTTCCTGAGCAGAAGAAGGATAGATTATGATGGTTGCTGGTGATGGTTTCCCTGTTATTTGGGTTTCGGTGTTATATCCACTGTGAAGCACGCATTCCATTTTATAAAGATTCTTGGCCATGTAATAATCCAGATAATGCTCCTTAGTCTCTCTCTTTTTGTTATTCCAGTTGGCATCCTCATTTATTTGAAGAAAGTCTCCGTTGATTAACCGTTCGCGTACTTCCGAAATTCCAAGTAACGTTCCGTTTTCATCCATAACATACGCATTGAAGGTTGGATCCATCCATAACCATTTATCTAATGTGTTAGAATAAACCATGTTGATAACATGACAATCGTCTACGTATTTCTTTGGCAGACAAGTTACATAACGTGACTTGAACCCCATAGCCAGATAACATTCATTCAATATCTGTGCTATCATACGGCAGTTAATTCCGCGGTTTTCTGTCCGGCAAATATTAACCAGGTCGATAGCATTCTTTAATTCCGGATTAATTGAACGTCCATCATGACGAACTGCATTATGTGCCCAATACATGAGATTCTTTATTTTGGAAATCTCATTTCCACTACCCGCAATGCTATCCAGATTAAAGAATTCGCGAACCTTCACGAGGTTACAATCGTTTGGCGCTGAATAAGTAAACTTAGGTAAAAGTGAATCAACACTATTATTATATCCCCCTGCTTTAGCCAATATATTCAGGTAATCATTCTCAGCCTGAATTTTTTCCATCAGAGCAATGAACTGCTTGTCTGATCTTATATTGTCCAAATCCGAGTCTTTTTTTGAGTGAGCAAAATTAGTCCATCCGTTTTCAACGGCCAGTGCAAAAGCTTCTACAGCTTTTTCTTTTTTATTCAGAAGTGAACGGTAACAGGCTATATTATAATAAAGAACACCTTTAATCGGACTTATTTTCTTCTTGATATCTTCGGGGTAGGAGAGTACTGCTCTTAACATTGCAAAATCCACTTCTTCCGCTTTCTGGTAATCTTTTGCATCCCTGGCTTGTTTTACCAAACGACTCTGCTCAGTGAAGTATTTCTTTACTTCATCCATTGTAATCTGGGCATTTATGGTTGATATGTTCCAGATAATAAACAGTATACAAACTAATATTCTCATAAGTCTGCTTTATATAAGTTTAGTTCTGTTAGCATTAGTGTCTATTCATATAATATGACGCGTTAAGGTACTAATAAGTTTTAGTAAATAGGCCCTTTTTTTTATAGAATCAATAATTTAGTGTAACTTTGTGCCACTAAAAGATTTTAATTATGGCAAAACCAGGTATACCTAAAGGAACACGTGATTTCTCGCCCGTTGAAATGGCGAAGCGTAACTATATATTCAATACAATTCGCGAAGTTTTTCATCTTTACGGATTCGAACAAATTGAAACTCCGGCAATGGAAAACCTTTCTACCTTGATGGGTAAATACGGAGATGAAGGAGATAAACTTTTATTTAAAATACAAAATTCAGGTGACTATTTCTCTGGATTAACTGATGAGGAACTTTTGTCACGCAATGCAACTAAGCTTGCCAGCAAATTCTGTGAAAAAGGTTTGCGATATGACCTTACAGTGCCTTTTGCCCGTTATGTGGTAATGCACCGTGATGAACTTAGCTTTCCCTTCAAACGCTACCAGATTCAACCAGTGTGGCGTGCCGACCGTCCACAAAAAGGTCGTTACCGCGAGTTCTATCAGTGTGATGCCGACGTAGTGGGAAGTAACTCATTACTTAACGAAGTTGAATTGATGCAGATGGTAGATGCTGTATTCACTCGTTTGGGTGTAAGAGTATCTATTAAGATCAATAACCGAAAGATATTAAGCGGTATTGCCGAGATAATTGGTGAAGCAGAAAAGATTGTTGATATTACAGTGGCAATCGATAAACTTGATAAGATTGGTTTGGAGAATGTGAATGCAGAACTTGCTTCAAAAGGAATTTCTGACGAAGCAATTGCCAAACTTCAACCTATCATTTTATTGAGCGGAACAAATCTCGAGAAGCTGAATACCCTTAAAACTGTTCTTGCAACAAGTGAAGTAGGTATGAAAGGGGTTGAAGAAAGTGAGTTCATCCTTTCTAAACTTTCTCTTTTGAATATTAAATCGGATGTAGAACTCGATTTGACTCTGGCCCGTGGATTAAATTACTATACAGGAGCTATATTTGAAGTTAAAGCTTTGGATGTACAGATTGGTAGTATAACAGGTGGTGGTAGATATGACAACCTGACAGGAGTATTTGGTATGGCAGGAGTTTCCGGAGTTGGAATATCCTTTGGTGCCGATCGTATCTTTGACGTTTTAAATCAGCTGGATCTTTATCCAAAAGAGGCAGTGAATGGTACACAACTTATGTTTGTGAACTTTGGAGAGAAAGAGGCTGAATATTGCTTACCATTACTGACAAAAGTTCGCGAGGCAAATATCCGTGCAGAAATATATCCGGATGCTGCCAAGATGAAAAAGCAAATGGGATATGCCAACGATAAGAAAGTATTGTTTGTTGCCATTGTTGGTGAAAACGAGATGAACGAAGGCAAGGTTATGCTTAAAAATATGGAAACCGGAGAACAACAGCTGGTGGATATTGTTCAGTTAATAACTGCTGTTACAAAATAAGAACTTTAAAAGCTCAATATAAAAGGTCAATTTGTCAGTCGTAAGATACAAATTGACCTTTTTTGTCTTTGAATCTGACTTAAAGTATATTTTTTAGTGCCCTTATTTCTTTTGGCACACTTTTGGCTATATTATTAGCGATACACATAAATTTATAGTAAACATTAAAATATTAAAGAATTATGAACATTAAACCATTAGCAGACAGAGTACTTATTCTTCCTGCTCCTGCAGAAGAAAAGACAATCGGCGGTATTATTATTCCTGATACAGCAAAAGAAAAACCATTAAAAGGTGAAGTTGTTGCAGTTGGTCACGGTACAAAAGATGAAGAAATGGTACTGAAAGTTGGCGATACTGTCCTTTATGGAAAGTATGCCGGAACAGAACTTGAATTTGATGGTACAAAATACCTTATCATGCGTCAAAGTGATGTTCTTGCAACTCTCTAATTTTTAATTATTCATTTTTCATTAATCATTATAAAAAATTAAAATCATGGCTAAAGATATAAAATTCAATATCGATGCTCGCGATCAACTGAAAAAAGGTGTTGATGAGCTTGCAAATGCAGTAAAAGTAACTCTAGGTCCTAAAGGTCGTAACGTAATTATCGAAAAGAAATTCGGTGCTCCACATATCACAAAAGATGGTGTGACAGTTGCTAAAGAAATAGAATTGAGTGATGCATTCCAGAACACTGGTGCTCAGTTGGTAAAAGAAGTTGCTTCTAAAACAGGTGAAGATGCTGGTGACGGAACAACAACTGCAACTGTTCTTGCTCAATCTATTGTTGGTGTAGGAATGAAGAACGTTACTGCAGGTGCTAATCCAATGGATTTGAAACGCGGCATTGATAAAGCGGTTGAAGCTGTAGTTGCTTCTATCAAAAAACAATCTGAAAAGGTTGGTGATGATTATGACAAGATTGAGCAAGTAGCTCGTATCTCTGCAAACAACGATTCAACTATCGGTAAATTAGTAGCAGATGCTATGCGTAAAGTTTCTAAAGATGGTGTTATCACTATTGAAGAAGCTAAAGGTACTGATACAACTATCGGCGTTGTAGAAGGTATGCAGTTCGATCGTGGTTATCTTTCTGCTTATTTCGTAACCAATACAGAAAAGATGCAATGCGAAATGGAAAGCCCATATATCCTTATCTATGATAAGAAGATCTCTAATCTGAAGGATATGCTTCCAATTTTGGAACCAGCTGTTCAGACAGGTCGTCCATTGTTAATCATTGCTGAAGATGTAGATAGCGAAGCTTTAACTACTTTGGTTGTTAACCGTCTTCGTTCTCAATTGAAGATCTGTGCAGTGAAAGCTCCAGGTTTTGGCGACAGAAGGAAAGAAATGCTTGAAGATATCGCTACATTGACAGGTGGTATCGTTATCAGCGAAGAAAAAGGTATCAAACTGGAACAAGCTACTCTCGAAATGCTTGGTACTGCAGAAAAAGTTACTATTACAAAAGACAATACAACTGTAGTAAACGGTTCTGGTGCAAAAGAAAATATCGAAGCTCGTATCAACCAGATTAAAGCTCAGATCAAGACTACTACATCTGATTACGATAAAGAAAAACTTCAGGAACGTTTGGCTAAGTTAGCTGGTGGTGTTGCTGTACTTTATGTAGGTGCTGCTTCTGAAGTTGAAATGAAAGAAAAGAAAGATCGTGTAGACGATGCTCTTTGTGCTACTCGTGCAGCTATAGAAGAAGGTATTGTTCCTGGTGGTGGTGTTGCTTACATCCGTGCAATTGATGCATTGGAAGGAATGAAGGGTGACAATGCTGATGAAACAACTGGTATTGAAATCATCAAGCGTGCAATTGAAGAACCTCTTCGTCAGATTGTAGCTAATGCAGGAAAAGAAGGAGCAGTTGTTGTTCAGAAAGTACGTGAAGGCAAAGGTGACTTTGGTTACAATGCTCACAGCGATGTTTATGAAAACATGTATGCTGCCGGAGTTGTTGATCCAGCTAAGGTTACTCGTGTAGCTCTTGAGAATGCAGCTTCTATCGCAGGTATGTTCTTAACTACTGAATGTGTGATTGTAGAAAAGAAAGAAGATAAACCAGAAATGCCAATGGGTGCTCCAGGAATGGGCGGCATGGGTGGAATGATGTAATTCTTTCCTTATCACTATAGTTATTAAAAAGAAAAGGCTACTCCTACGAGTAGCCTTTTCTTTTTAAAAGTTTTAAGCTTCATCCTTATCCTTTTTGGAATACTTCATTTCTACAATGAACGCAGCAATTAGTCCAAATCCGCCAAAGATTAGAACAGATGCACCATATACAATCCCTGCTGTATCTCTTACTCCCCAGTTCATAGAGTCACCTAGATTATAACCTCTGATTGTAGAAATACAAATAACAAATCCTACTAATAATCCAAGACCGACTCCCATTAAAAGACATCCAGCCTTTAAGCTTCCAAATGAAAAGTTCTTGAATATCTTTGATGGAAAAGAAAATTTGTTTTCAATCATCGAAGCATCAAATTTTTCTCCTATCTTTTCGATAATAGACAGACGTTCTTTCTTTCTGACGAAAAGCTCAAATAGTTTGTAGATTCCCAGGGTTACAATTCCTACAACCAATGGGATAGTAATAAAATCCATCATAATCTTATGTTTTTAAATGAATAAATTCGTTCTTTGTAACGTTTGACGTTCTCTGATTAAAAAGGTTACACTTTCCGGGAATAAAAATAAAAAAATATCGAAAGCTGTAACCATTCAGACAGGACTGCGTCTAAAAGGATATGATGGAGCAGAAAGATGAGATAATCTACATAAAGCGAATCCTGGAAGGAGAAATAAATTTGTTTTCTTACTTTCTGGACCGCTATAGTCATCCCATCTATTCACTTATTATACAAATAGTGTCATGTCGAGAAGATGCTGAAGAGCTTGTGCAAGACTCTTTTATAAAAGCTTTTCGTAAACTAGATACTTATAAGGGGGATTGTAGCTTTTCAACCTGGCTTTATCGTATAGCCTATAATACTGCAATTTCTGCTACGCGTAAACAAAAGAAAGAGTCTTTTTTTATAGATGAAAAAATAATTGAGAGTGTGTCGGATGATGAGGCTGATGATATATTAAGCAGTTCTGAGAATGAGGATAGAATTAAAAAATTAGAGCTGGCACTTATTCAACTTAATCCAGATGAGAGAGCATTAATCACCCTCTTTTACAATGAAGATAAATCGATAGATGAGTTGGCAACAATTTTTAAACTTACATCTAGTAATGTGAAAGTGAAATTGCATCGTACTCGCAAAAAATTATGTGTATTGATAAATAATCAATGAAATGAAAACGAATAAAGATAAAGACCGCTTATTAAAAGAAGTTCTCAGAAAATCATCTTCGGAGAGTCTGCCTTTTAATTTTACGAATAGGATGATGGCACAAATTAATGTTGAGGCTCAGAAAAAACAAAAACGAGCAGCAGCATTAAATGTTTGCTTTTTATTGCTGGCATCTGCTTCTTTGATTGGCCTATCTACTTATCTATTGATGACCTATTTTTCTTTCAATATAATTAAAAGCCTGAGGAACATTTCTTTCTCTCCCGAATCAGGATCAATTTTAGGCTTTTATTTCTATATAGGGCTTCTTGTTCTTGGCTTGCTTGGCCTGGATTATTATTTGCGTAAGTTGAAGCAACATTCTTAGTTGAGAGGATACATTCAGACATAAATAGGTAAACTAATTAAAAACCCTAATATTTATGTTATAGGTGGAAGAAAAAAATAGGCAACTCTTTAGAGCTGCCTACATATTATAATTTTTGTATTGATTAAAACTTCCTATCCGCTATTATTAAGAGGCGAATACAGCAATTATTTTGTACTTGCTTTAAATACCTGATTCAGTTTATTACCCGTAATCTTGATAATATAAAGTCCTTTGGGCAGACCGTTTAAATCAATAGTTTCTTCTTGCTTGCAGGCTATTTCATTGAAATTCTTACCAAGAACTTGCTGACCATTTACATTGAAGACATTGATTTTTACGTTTGTATCTTCTTGCGTAAACAAGAAATTGAATTGTAGATTGTTTCCTGAATACATAAAAATTGATTGTGGCAATATTGGCATATCTTCTATGGAAGTATATTGCTTAATAACTTCCAAAAGTCCGTTATAGGCGTCAATCTTGCCATATCCCCAGGTACTGTTTCCGTTGGGAAGTATATCTCCTGTATATGAATCGTTGATCGCTGTTTTCTGAAAAATGCTTTTAACTTCATCGGGTGTAAGGTTTGGATTGGCCTGTAACCATGTAGCAAGAACGCCTGTTACATAAGGAGTAGACATTGATGTTCCACCCATTATTCCATAATAGTAAGTTTTATTATCAAGAGTAGTTTGCTTAACTTTGTATGTATCCTGTTTTGTGTCATAGCTGGATATAGATGAAGCTAGAACACTTCCCGGAGCAGTGATGTCTGGTTTCATTCGTCCGTCAAGCGTAGGGCCGGTGCTTGAAAAGGTGGCAAGTGTATTTAAGTATTGACTTATACCATAAGTTTCATTATTCAGATTGGTAAACATATTCTTGCTCACGTAAGCACCTACACTTATTATTTGTTTGCCTGTTCCTCCAACCTCACCAATAGAGAAATTATTATCGCCATCGGTCCACCCAGGTTTATCATTGCTGGTAAAATGATAAGATTCATCACTCCATGCGTGGACTGTTCCTTCTGTCGATTTAATAATGATTCCTATACAATTACCGGCAACGACTGAAGATAGAGTAGTATTAATCGCAAAATGAGGTTTTTTATTTAACGCATTAATCTCTGAGGTAATATAGAGATAACCTGATGCACCATTTTTAACAGTGGTATTGTTCTTTAATCTAGTCGTAATATCTACATTATCAGATGCTTTGTATTCTGGACTAATATAAACATTATTATTATTTATCGTGTCATACACACAAACCTGTACCTTGTAATCTTTTCCTGCTTCTCCCCAGATATCGGCGGCAATATTATTGGATTTGAGAAATGTTTTACAGATTGTATCTGTTTGACTAAAGGTCTTGGATATATGTATATATTTATTGCCTTCATTGCCAGCAGCACCAACAATTAATCGCCCTTTTCCCTGCATTTGATCGGTTGTGGTATCAAAGAGAGATGTTCCGTCGTGCGGACCGCTATAGCTACCCATACTAATATTAATAATACATGGTTTGCCAACTGAAGACGCATAGTCGTATATATATTTGATGCCGTCTATAACATCTGTGTCATATCCAATATAGGAAACTAATACAATATCAGCTTCTCCGGCAACACCATAGTAAATGTTGTCATTAGAGTGATCGGCTCCGGCTGCAATACCTGAAACATGCGTTCCGTGAGATTCATTGGTGAGATCATAAGCTTTCTTCAGTATGGAATCTTGAGAAATATATTCTTTCCCATAATTAAAGCCTGTAGGTGGTGTCCCAGATGTTGTATTTTGCTCCCAGACTCTTTTTACACGATATTCTGTGTGCTCTTTATTATAAAAATTAGGATGACCATACTCAAATCCTGTATCAATAATTCCAATTACCACACCTTTTCCAAAGAATGGGGCAGATAATGGTAATGTACCGGCCTGTACTTTATCCACACCTGATGTAACACGTGCTCTATCCATCTTCTTATTAACAGGAGTTCCTATCTGCACATATTTAACTTCTGGAAGAGCTGCTACATTTTCAATTGAACTAATTGGAATCATAGCTGTAACTATATCTCCTGTGTGGCTATTGATTTTTACTCCTTGCTGCTCCAGCGATTCAGTCTCTGCATTTTCTTTCAGATAGATAAATGCACTAATATACTCTTGTACACCAGTCTCAATTACTGCACTTTTTGTTAATATCGCTTTTCTTTGTGTTGTAGATATATCCTTTTGATTCATCTTTAACAAAAAAGTCTTAGTGTGAGGAGATAATTTCCCTGATGCTACTTGAGCTTGTGCCGATGCAAGGAATAAAATCGTAAAGAAGCAATACAACAGAGTTATACGTTTCATATTTGTCTTTTTAAGTATTGTGTTTTATTTTAAATTGTCGCGTTGTTTATTTTATCTTCGCCTTTTTGCCAATCTCAATATAGGTAATTCCCTTAATCTGAATAAGTAAAGGAATACTCTTGACTGGAACTGAGAAAGTTTTGATTTTTTCAGTGTATATCACAACATTTCCTCCTATAGCTTTAATATTTTCTTCATTAAAGGTACTATCCGTATAAAGAAACCCAGAAAGATAAAATTGCTTATTTTGTTTTATCAGCGAATATCGCGCAATTAATGTATCGGATGGAATAAATTGATCTAAAGGTTGCTCGTCGGCTTCTTTTTTTAATTCATTCCAGAAAGACCTGAAATTATTCGATAATTGCACATTATTCGTTATTAATGATTGCTCCTTTTTTATACTGATATTTTTGGAAGTTGAGCAACAACTCATTAGCACGCTTGCAATAACAGTGTAAAAGAGAAACTTATAATTCATTTATATATATTTTTTCATATCATTATCGCAAATATATGTATTATTTTTGAAGTAAATAGTATTTATATTCATAAATATATTAAGGAGTAATTTGTAAATAGCTCTTTTATAAATAGATATAAACAGTGAGATGCCTGACTGTTTCTATTATTATTGATAATCAATACAGAGGCTGTTATTTATATTTAATATAGAGTATGGCTTCCTGCTATTTTAAAAGTATTAATTTTGCGCATTGTATTGATTAATATGCTAATTGAATGGAATTTAAAAAAAGACACGTGCCTCTTAAAGGTGTATTGGATGAACTAACTGTAACTTATAATATTCCTGCATTTATAGAAACAGACCCTATTCAGTTTCCTCGTAGATTCACTAACCTGAAAGATATTGAAATATCGGCATTACTTACTTCAGTAATAACTTGGGGCAAGCGTAATTTAATACTTCGTGATGCAGAACGAATGCATCAAATGATGGGAGATAGTCCGTACAATTACATTATGAATCGGGAATGGGAAGTTCTGAAAGATTCGGGAAAGAATATTCATCGCACTTTTTTTGAGCGAGATATGTGGAATATTTGTCGGGGACTTTACCACTATTATCTTGAAAACGAAACGTTGGAGAGCTTATTCCTTACAGATGGCATATTATCTGGACTTGATAAGCTTTCCGGGTTGATGAATACTCGTCACATATCTTCACCGCAAACAAAAAGTCCGTGTAAACGTAGTAACCTTATGCTTCGTTGGTTGGTAAGGAATGATGGAATTGTAGATATGGGGGTGTGGAAAAACATATCACCGGCACAGCTTATTATTCCTCTTGATGTGCACGTGGCACGTATATCAAGACTGGTATGGGATGACCTTCCAAAAACGGAACGACTTTCAACTGCCCTGATTATTACGAATCATCTTTCCAAACTTTGTCCGGAAGATCCCTGTAAGTATGATTTTGCTCTGTTTGGTTTCGGAGAAGAACAGCGTAGGACTATGTCTGGAAAAATAATACTTTAAGCTTGATAAAATCTATTTTGTAGCAATTAAATATTGTTGCCTGAAAATGCAAAACCTTTGCATAGTCAAGGGATAACTCGATTTTCAATATTTAAGGAGCAAGTCTTTCTATTTTCCAGCTTTGATCACTTTGTAAAGTGTATAGGAAGCGGTCGTGCAAGCGGCTTTCCCGTCCTTGCCAGAATTCAATACGATTTGGAGTAACGGCATATCCGCCCCAGTTTTCAGGCCTTTTTACTTCGTGTCCGGCAAAACGGATGCTTTCGCGAAGAAAAGCCTGCATAATCTCCATTCTTCCGGATATAGGCTGACTTTGAGGAGATATTCGTGCTCCGATTCTGCTTTTGTAAGGTCGGGTTTTAAAATACTCATCCGAAACCTCAGGCGAAACTTTAGTAGCTATTCCCTCCACATGTACCTGTCTTTCCAGTTCATGCCAAAGAAACGTAAGCGATATGTAAGGGCTGTTAGCAAGTTGTTTACCCTTCCGGCTTTCATAATTGGTGTAGAAAATAAATTCTCCATCCCGGAGTTCTTTCAGTAAAACACAACGAGTAGAAGGTCTTCCATCTTCGGAAACCGTACCTACAATTACAGCAGTAGGCTCGTTAACCTCAGCATTGATAGCCTCTTCCAACCATTGTTGAAACTGTATAAAAGGATTTTCAGACATATTCTTTCGGGTCAGTCCGCCTCTTGAGTACTCTCTCCGGATATTGCGAATATCTGTCTTCATAATATTCAGCCATTTATGTTTCAGGCAAAGTTATTGAAATAGTTAGATTTAACAACTGAAGCTAGCAATTTTTCAATAAAAAACAGTTTATTTGCATTAAAATAGAAAATTATATGAGAAGTTTTGCATCTGACAACAATTCAGGGGTTCATCCTTTAGTAATGGAAGCCCTTTCTAAAGCCAATACTGACCATGCTTTTGGCTATGGCGATGACCAATGGACCGCCGAGGCTACTATTAAAATACAAGATACGTTTACACCCGAATGTGAACCTTTATTCGTTTTTAACGGAACAGGAAGTAATATTGTTGCTTTGCAACTGCTTACTCGTCCGTTTCATTCTATTCTTTGTGCTGAAACTGCGCATATTTATGTAGATGAATGTGGATCACCGGTAAAAGCAGCCGGTTGTCAGATTCGTCCGATTGAAACGCCTGACGGAAAACTTACTCCTGAACTTATTCAACCACATCTTCACGGATTTGGAGATCAGCATCATTCACAACCGGGAGCTATTTATATTTCCCAATGTACAGAACTTGGCACCATATATACCGTTGAAGAACTGAAAGCCATTACTGCACTTGCTCATAAAAACGGCATGTTTGTCCACATGGACGGAGCTCGTATTGCCAATGCTGCTGCAGCACTGAATGTTTCTCTGAAAGCTTTGACTGTAGATTGTGGTATTGATGTACTTAGCTTTGGCGGAACAAAAAATGGATTGATGATTGGTGAGTGCGTTGTGGTATTCAATCCGGCTTTAATTAAGAATGCTAAGTTTTACCGTAAGCAATCAGCTCAGTTGGCATCCAAAATGCGTTATCTGTCTTGCCAGTTTACTGCATATCTTACCGATGATCTTTGGTTAAAGAATGCCACTCATGCCAATAATATGGCTAAGATGCTTTATGAAGGACTAAATAAGTTTCCCGAAATTAAGTTTACTCAAAAGCCGGAAACAAATGCTTTGTTCCTCACTATGCCTCGCAAGATGATCGATAAATTGCTGGAATCTTATTTCTTCTATTTTTGGAATGAGGCAAACAATGAAATTCGTCTGGTTACATCATTTGATACAACAGAAGAAGATGTAACTGGTTTTATCAATGCACTACAAAATATCTAATAATATTTTGAATTATTTTTTTAATGAATCTAGATGCCAATAATGGTGTTTAGATTCATTTTTTATATATTCACGTCAATCAATGTGTGACCGTATAACTGTTGTCTTCGTTATGATGCTAATATCATCCTGCTTTTCCATAAATGTGTGATGAAGTTTATTCTTTCCTTTGGAGTATTTTATTTCTTTGCAATAATAATTGTGTAACGTTGTACAAAACAATTAATTCTTCTGTACAGAACAATTAATTCTTTTGTACAGAAGAATGCAATCTTTTGTACAAGGAAATATAAACGTATCTAGGACTTATTATAAAGTATAACCAGAGTCTTATCACAAAACAAAGAAGGCATCCTTTTGAGACGCCTTCTTCCAATATTATTTATGAATTATCAGATTACTTTCTGTAATAAGCTAATTCTTCTGTATCAAATTTGTTGATAAACTGAGCATGTTTGTCAATTTCACCTTCGGCGTATCTTACAAATACATGTGCCGATTCGGTAAATGAATCACATTTAGAAGCATCCTGCACTAAAAGATAAGCCATAACATTATAAGCAGCCATTTCAACTAATCTGCGAGCCATGAAGTCTAGCAATTCCTGGTCTTTTGTAGATACAATCTTTTCAACTGCAGCAGCATATTTCTCAGTCATAGCCTTTAAACGGTTACGTAAACCTTCGAATCCAGGAGCAAGAGGCATTGTTTCGTAATCTTTCAGACGAGCAAGGTAAGTACCATTCGTTACGTAACGGATAGCAGCTACAACCTGAAGCTGAGTAGTTCCTTCGTAAATACTTGTGATACGTGCATCGCGATAGATACGTTCGCAAGCATAATCTTTCATGAAACCAGAACCACCGTGAATCTGAATACAGTCGTAAGCATTCTGATTTGCAAATTCACTACCCATACCTTTAACCAGTGGAGTAAAGCAATCGGCATATTTAGAGAAAGTCTTTTGTTCTGTTCTTTCTTCTGCAGTAAGTTTGCGTTCTTTTGAAATATCGTCCAAGCATTTGTATACGTCTACAAAACGAGCTGTTTCATATAGAAGTGTACGAGAAGCATCAAGTTTAGCTTTAATCAATGAGATAATCTCATATACAGCAGGGAATTCAATAATAGCCTTGCCAAACTGTTTACGATCTTTAGCATACGCCAAAGCTTCATTGTATGCTGCCTGAGAAATACCTACTGACTGAGCAGCAATACCCAAACGAGCACCGTTCATCAAAGCCATAACGTATTTAATCAAACCAAGTTTGCGATCACCGCAAAGTTCTGCTTTAGCATTTTTGAATACCAATTCGCAAGTAGGAGATCCTTTGATACCCATCTTGTTTTCAATACGACGAACATTTACGCCACCGTTTTTCTTGTCGTAGATGAACATGGAAAGACCACGGCCATCATGTGTTCCTTCTTCAGAACGAGCAAGTACAAGGTGAATATCTGCATCACCGTTAGTAATGAAACGTTTTACACCGTTCAAGTACCAGCAATTATCTTTTTCGCAGAAAGAAGCTCTTAGCATTACAGCCTGAAGGTCGGAACCAGCATCTGGTTCGGTAAGGTCCATAGACATTGTTTCACCAGCGCAAACGCGAGGAATATAACGCTTCTTCTGGTCTTCATTACCAAACTCATAAAGAGTCTCTGCACAATCCTGCAATCCCCAAAGGTTTTCGAAACCTGCATCGCAAGCAGAAACCATGTCTGCTGCCATCATGTAAGGTACAGTAGAGAAGTTAAGTCCACCGAAACGGCGAGGCATAGCAACACCCATTAAACCGGCATCTGTTAAAGCCTGAAGGTTAATGGCTGTACCATTTGCATATTTTACGCGGTTATTGATAACCTGAGGACCTTCATGGTCTACATCTTCTGCATTTGGAGCAATTACTTCCGAGCATATTTCGCCTACAATTTCCAGTACTTTATCGTAGCTGTCCATTGCGTCCTCGAAATCTACAGGAGCATAATCAAATTTATCTTTGTCAGCATAGTTGCGCTCTTTGAGTTCAACAATTCTCTTCATCAATGGATGATTGAGATAATGCTTTAGTTCTGGTGTATCTAAATATAAGTTTGCCATTTTACTACTTCGAATTTTGTTTATAGTACTTAATCATCTTCGGCACAACTTCTTCTACTGTTCCGTTGATAACATAGTCTGCTATTGTGTTGATTGGTGCATCCGGATCATTATTAATAGAGATAATCATAGAGCTTTCCTGCATACCTGCGATATGCTGAATCTGACCTGAAATACCGCAAGCGATATACAGTTTAGGGCGAACGGTTACACCGGTCTGACCAATCTGACGATCATGTTCTGCAAATCCTGCATCAACAGCTGCACGAGAAGCACCAACTTCTCCGTTCAGTACTTTGGCAAGATCGAAAAGTAACTTAAAGTTATCTTTAGAGCCAACACCGTAACCTCCGGCTACAACGATAGGAGCTCCTTTAATATTTGTTTTTGATTTTTCTATGTGGCGTTCAATAACCTTCACTACATAGTCGGCATCTGCTACATATTTACCAACTTCGTGACGAATAACCTTTCCTTTATAATCATTAGAAAGGATTTGTTTCTTCATTACACCTTCACGAACGGTTGCCATCTGTGGGCGGTGTTCAGGGTTAACAATTGTAGCAACAATGTTACCACCAAAAGCAGGACGGATTTGATAAAGAAGATCTTTATATACTTTATTTTCTTTCTTTTCTTCGTGATCACCAATCTCAAGAGCAGTACAGTCGGCTGTTAGTCCGCTGGTTAAAGCAGAAGATACACGAGGACCAAGGTCGCGACCAATAACAGTTGCTCCCATCAGGCAGATCTGAGGTTTTTCTTCTTTGAATAGATTAACAAGAATTGATGTATGAGGAAGAGAAGTATAAGGATAGAGGCCTTCAGCGTCGAATACGTGCAATTTATCTACTCCATAAGGTAATACTTGCTTTTCAATATCGTCTAATTTGTAACCGGCAACAATTGCCTCCAATTGGCATTTTAACTGGTTAGCTAAAGAGCGGCCTTTAGTAAGCAACTCAAGGCTTACGTCAGCAATGATGCCGTCTTCTATTTCGCAATATACAAATAAATTGTTCATTTTTAGTACTTTCTTTAGTGATTAACCAATTGTGTGATTTGCCAATAGTTCAACAATAAGATCTTCAACTTCTCTGTCAGAAGCAGAAAGAGTTTTGCTCTCTTTGGCCTGGAAAACAATATTTTGAATTGCTTTAACCTTAGTAGGAGAACCAGAAAGACCGCATTGTGCAGTATCTCCGTTAACGTCAGTAACACTCCATTCTGGAAGGTTCAGATAATCTCTTGTGTCATACAGATCGGTATAATCAAGATTTCCCTGTTGTTTTTCTGTAACAGTTTTAGCATGTTTGTACTTTTGCACAAGCTTGGCGTTACGTGGGCGACAAGGAGCTGCTGAACCATTTACTGTTATTACAATAGGAAGCGGACCTTCTACTGTTTCAATACCACCATCAATGTGGCGTTTAACAGTAATGCGACCATTCTCAATTTTTTCAATTTCTTCAGCGTAAGTAATCTGAGTTAATCCCAGCTTTTCAGCAACCTGTGGACCAACCTGAGCGGTATCACCGTCAATAGCCTGACGACCACCGATAATTACATCAAAATCCTTTATCTTACGTATTGCAGTAGCAAGTGCATAAGAAGTAGCCAACGTGTCTGCTCCGGCAAATGCTCTGTCGGTCAACAAATAACCATTGTCAGCTCCGCGATACAGGCCTTCACGAATAATATCAGCGGCGCGTCCTGGACCCATTGTCAGGATTGTTACGGTAGAACCGGGATGTGCATCTTTCAAACGGAGCGCTTGCTCAAGGGCATTTAAGTCCTCAGGATTGAAGATGGCCGGAAGTGCCGCACGATTAATAGTTCCGTCGGCTTTCATGGCATCTTTCCCAACGTTACGTGTGTCGGGAACTTGTTTTGCCAATACAATAATCTTTAAACTCATGTTATTAATTTTAGTATTAGTATTTTATACACATATAAGTAAGCTAACAAACAGGATGATAACTTGCTGTATAATCAGCCTGCAAAATTACTCAAACAGTTGATTCTACAAAACTTTATTCTTTAAAAATGCACAAAAATAGCTCTTATGAGCAAATGAAAAAGGCTTGTATTTGTGAATAAATGAAATGAACTATAAATTATTTTTAATTAGCATAAAATTTGCCCTATCTTAAAGATGAAATCGGAAGCAGAATATGAAACATCAATATAAATAGTACGATATTATATTTTAATGGTGTTATTTTGATATTATACGGAAAAATAGTGCTAATGAAATAGGAATGGTTTCATCGTTTTTTTTATGTTTGCATTCTATAAAAGACCAATTTGCTCGCAAAAACACAAATTAAATATCTTTTGTAGATAATTAATACATAAAACCGATACGATGACACAATATAGATTTTTTTACTCTTTTCTTCTTTTTTTCCTCTTTTTCTTAACAAGAATTGAAGCTCTACCTGCACCGATTAAAGATTATGTATTAATTATCAATTCGTATAACGAAGGGAATTTATGGGCAGAGAAAATTCAGGATAAAATAATTAAGTCGATTGATAATAAGAAAAATATATCTGTCGGTATTGAATATCTTGATAATTGCAGATTTTCTTCCATGAAGGATGTGTCTCATAGGGCAGATAGTTTATATAGAGATTATAAAATAAAACCTAAAGCTGTTGTTGTTATTGGAGAAGCAGGATGGATTGTTTATCGTAATACACTACCTGAATCTTGGAAAGAAATACCAATTGTACTAACATCGGCCAAAAGATATACTACTTCTCTCGAAAATCTTATTTCCGGAAAAGAGATTGATTCTAAAATGCTTATTCCCTACAAGGAAGCTGCAAAAGGTTTTAATGTAACAGGTGTTTTTCACCCTGTCCACATAAAGCAGACAATACAATTGATGAAGAAGTTAATGCCTAAAATGACGAAGATAGCATTTATCTCCGATAAAAGGTATACAAGTACTTATAACAGATTTCTATTTAAATATATACGAAAGAAATATTTCCCCGATTTAAAGGAAATTTCGTTGTGCCAGAAAGATCTTTCTACAAATAAGTTGCTAAATTCTTTGTCTGAAATGGATAAAAATACCGGTCTGCTTTATCATGGGTGGTACGAAGATGGTAATACTGGCATTTCTTCAAATAACAGGACGGAGAAGATGATTAGCAGCTTTACCGATTTACCAATGTTTGGTTTGACTGATTTTGGAGATGATTTAGGAGATTTTGCAGGAGGATATTATTCAACCAGCGAAGACTATGGAAACAAATCCGGTGAAATTTTGAATATGGTTCTTAATGGTAAGAAAGCAAACGAAATTCCTTTTCAGCTAGCTCCATTTCCACGCGCTCATCTGAATTATCGAAATCTAATTCAAACAGGACTCGACAAAAAATACTATCCTTCCGATGCTGTATATTTGCATAAACCTGCCAGCTTCTTCGAAGAAAATATAATTCTTATAATATCTCTAGTAAGTATTCTGCTGATTTGTTTTTCTATTCTTTTATCGAAGATATGGTTTTTGAAAAAAGAAAAGAATACAAATGAAAAAATGAAATTGTTTTTCACAAACATTCTTGATAACATTCCGGTAGCAATATGTGTGAGAGATTTTACTGACAATAAGTTTATCTATTGGAATAAGAGGATGGAGGATATTACACTGATCAAACCCAAAGAGGCAATTGGAAAAACTAATAAGGAATTGTTCTCTCCCGAAATATATAGAAAACATCAGGAAATTGATAAAAGACTAATGAAGGAGGGACATTCTATCAGCTATGAAGAGGAATTCCTTTTTTCTGATAATAAGTTACATTCGATTAATATATCTAAGGCTCTTATAAAAACAGATAAAGATCCTGCTTACATGCTGTTTAGTGGCTGGGATGTTACAGAACTGAAAACGATTCAACGGAAGTTTCAGACAGCAAATAACCAGTTGGCAATGGTTATGGATGCTGGAGAAATTATTTCCTGGATATGGGATGTAAGAGGCGGAACAATAACTTTTGATTATGATTATCAGAAGAATGAGGATTATCTGCCGGAAATGAAGAGTCTGACAAAACCTTTGGAGGATGTACTTTCACTTACTCACCCTGATGATGTTGAGCGAGCATTTATAACTTTCAGTAACTTTCTTGAAGGTAAATCTGATAGAGTTGATCTTGATCTCAGGGTTAATTTCTATGGTAATGGTTACGAATGGTATGAATTGCAAGGTATGGTTACAGAGCGTGATAAAGATGGCTCAATTCTTTTTGTTACTGGATCGGGTATCAATATTACCAAGAGAAAGCAAACAGAACAAGCTTTGTTTGAGGCAAAAGAGAAAGCAGAGGAATCAAATCGTCTTAAATCTGCTTTCCTGGCAAACATGAGCCATGAGATACGCACTCCATTGAATGCTATAGTAGGCTTCTCTAGAATTCTGGCAGATATTAATAGCGGCGAAATGGAAAATCAGTTTGCTGGTATTATTGAAAGCAATAATAATTTATTGCTGCAATTAATTAATGACATTCTCGATCTTTCTAAAATAGAGGCCGGAACATTGGAATTTGTATATTCTAATGTCGATATAAATACCTTATTTGATGAAATAGAACAATCTTCTGCCATGAAAGTCGATCAGAATGCTGTAAAAATAGTATTCAAGGATAAGTTACCTAAATGTGTTATTCATACAGAGAGAAATCGATTGTCACAGGTTATTTCAAACTTTATATCTAATTCCATCAAGTTTACGGAGCAGGGCAGCATTACATTTGGATATACTTTATCGGAAGAGAAACTACGTTTTTATGTAACAGATACTGGATGTGGTATTCCTAAGAATAAACAGAGTTCTGTTTTTGATCGTTTTGTTAAGTTGAATACATTTGCTCAAGGCACAGGATTGGGATTGTCTATTTGTGCTTCCATTGTATACAAACTAGGTGGTGAAATTGGTGTTGACTCGGAAGAGGGTATAGGCTCTACTTTTTGGTTTACTATTCCTTATAAGCCGGTTGATACAGATGAGGAAGAATATTTCGATGATTCTGATAAGAAATCTGTGTTGAAAAGTAATGCAGAAAAAGTAACTTTGTTAGTTGCCGAAGACGACAATAGTAACTATAAATTAATGGAAGCTATTCTTGGCAAAGATTATGAACTTATTCATGCCTGGAATGGTGAAGAGGCTGTAAAGTTATACAATAATCATCAGCCCGATCTGATTCTAACAGATATAAAAATGCCTGTTATGGATGGATATGAACTAGTTCAAAAGATAAGAATGCATTCAAAGGAGATTCCTGTTATAGCTGTAACAGCTTATGCTTCGGAAGAAGATAGAAGCAAGATTAGTGAAGGTGGCTTTAACGATTTCGTGGCCAAGCCTATTAATGCTTTGTTGCTGAAAGAAAAAATTAATGCTTTGCTGAATAATAACTAAAGCAAGGATGAATGGCATAAGACGTTTTATAATGTAACATATGCTGCCGGATTAGCTGTTTATAGGCCTCTTTAAGAAACCTCACAAGGGAAGATTCCCGTAAGATATACCAGGTTGCTGCTAGGTAGATTCTGAAACAAAAAGGTTCGGATAGTATAGAAAACTACCCGAACCTTTTTTTATTTCTTAATAGAAGAATATATCTTCAATCGCGAATATTACAACTTAATTCCAAGCTTGTCAGCAATCTCTTTAGGAAGAGCATTTTTGTGAACAAGGATATTTATGGTTTTATACTTAACAAATGCTTTAGAAGCATACCAGGTACCTTTGTACTTGTTGTCAGTTCCCCATGAGTTCTTTACCATATAGTAATCTTTACCGTTCTGATCTTTTGCAATACCGTAGATAAGCATGCCGTGATCGTCTGTTGTTTCCCAATTATCGAAAGCTTCCTGACGCATTTTTTGAGTAATCTCTTTCTCAGGTCTTGGTTTAGCAGTCAGTTCCTTGTTCTTTTCTTCTTTAGTTAAGCCAGTCCAGCGAGCCATGTCCGATCCACTTAAATCTGCAGTCTTAATTTCTTCAGGAACTACAGCAATACCGTTGCGGGTAAATCCTGTTTCACTAACGTCGCTTCCCCATGCTACAGTGTATCCGTTGTTTACAGCATTATCAATAACAGCCATAAATTCATCTAAAGGCAAGTTATATGATTCACCATTACGCCAGTTATCCTGAATCTCAATAGCAAACTGAGTATAGAATTTGTGATGAGTATATGAAGTAATTGAAACATAGTCGTCAGCATTCAATTCCAGTTCTCTGGCAAATGCTTTTGCATCGTATTTCTTTCCGTTATAATTGAAATATTCAGGACGTGCGCCAAGGTAGTTGCTAACCACAGCATCAAAACCTCTTTTCCATACCGGAGTAAGTTTCTTTAAGGTACTTTTTGCTATAGCATCAAGATATCCTTTCATTACAGCATCCAACTCGTTGTGAACAGGAAGAGAATCGCCATAATGCAATCCGGTCATGGCTTCCTGTGGTTCCAGCCCATAGTTCTTCAGACAGTACATTACATCATAAAAACTACCTCCAGGTCCGAATGAACCCTCACTGTGAAGACGAACATATTTTTCGGCACGGTCTTCCATTGTATGGTGTACAATATACATTTCAGAAAGGTCATAAGTACCTTTGCCTTTGCGAAGTAATTCCGATTCAAGGAATGCTGCACCTGAGAAGCTCCAACATGTACTTGAACGGTTCTGGTTCTTGATAGATGTTATAGGGTTTTCTTTTACTGTAGTGAAAACAAATCCTTCCTCTTTTTTCGCTTTTTCTTTCGCCGAAATACTAAAGCAGAGGGCGGAAAAAAGAACAATACTAATAATCTTTTTCATAAAATCTACTTATATTTATTTATATTTTAGGCAAAGATAAGTAATGGAGAATTAAAAAATATTATATTTGTTAATAATTTCAGATAAATTAAAGACACTTATGAGTAAAGTAAAGAAAGACTATCTGATATATTTTATAATGCTGGTTCTATTCTCTGGTCTGATTTATGTGGCGTTGGAGGAAGGAGGTCGTTTTGATCATTTTTCCGTGGTGCATATTCCACAAGGAGGCTCATCAGATAGTTTTCAGATGTTTAAAAATATATTGATCGAAAAAGTAAATAGTCCGTTTACAATTTTATTGTTGCAGATAATTGTGATATTGTTTACTGTTCGTCTTTTTTCTTATCTGTTTAAATATATTGGTCAGCCAGGTGTTATAGGTGAAATAGTTGCAGGTATTGTACTTGGTCCATCCTTGTTCGGCTATTTATTTCCAGATTTTTTTGGATTTCTTTTCCGGCCTGATTCACTCGGAAATCTTCAGATTGTAAGTCAGATTGGACTTATTCTGTTTATGTTCGTAATAGGCATGGAACTGGATTTTAGTACGCTCAAAAATAAGATAAACGAAACGCTCGTTATAAGTCATGCCGGAATATTGGTTCCTTTTTTTCTTGGTGTGATTTCCTCATACTGGATTTATGAAGAGTATGCCGCACAACAAACAGCTTTTTTGCCTTTTGCTCTTTTTATCGGTATTTCCATGAGTATAACAGCTTTTCCAGTACTTGCTCGTATTATTCAGGAAAAGAATCTTACGAAAACGCCAATTGGTATTCTATCTATTGCTTCGGCTGCAAATGATGATGTTACCGCATGGTGCTTACTGGCAGTTGTTATTGCTATTTCAAAAGCCGGAACATTGGGAAGTGCACTGTATGCTGTGGCTCTTACCTTTGTATACATAGCTGTAATGTTTTTAGTGATTCGCCCATTCCTGAGAAAAGTTGGGAATGTATATGCAAATAAAGAGGTGATTAATAAAACCTTTGTAGGGTTTATCTTTATTATATTAATAGTTTCATCCACATTAACGGAGGTTCTCGGTATTCATGCTTTGTTTGGAGCTTTTATTGCCGGAGTAGTGATGCCGTCAAATTTTGGCTTTCGTAAGGTCTTGATGGAGAAAGTGGAGGATGTTTCTCTGGTATTCTTTCTTCCTCTTTTCTTTGCTTTCACTGGGTTGCATACTCAAATAGGACTAATTAACAGCCCAAGTTTATTTGGCGTTCTGGGATTGCTGGTAGCTGTTGCCATTGCAGGAAAGCTTGGCGGTTGTACAATTGCTGCCCGATTGGTTGGAGAATCATGGAAAAATAGCTTGATAGTAGGTACCTTGATGAATACCCGCGGATTGATGCAATTGGTTGCGCTGAACATTGGGTATGAAATGGGGATACTTCCTCCTTCTATCTTTGTAATCCTCATTATCATGGCTTTAGTCACTACATTTATGACTACGCCCCTTCTTACTTTAGTGGAAAAAATATTTGAAATAACAAAACCACCAATAAGTCTGACAAAGAAGCTTATTCTTTGTTTTGGTCGAATAGAGTCGGGTAGGGATTTGCTTTCTGTGTATGAGTTACTTTTTGGACCTAGATTGAAACAAAAAGAACTGATTGCTGCACATTATACATTGGGCACAGATGTGAATCCAATACAGGCAAAACAGTATGAGGAAGAAAGCTTTGATTTATTAAATACAGAAGCGCAAAGAGCTTCAATAAAGGTTGATTGCCGCTATAAAGTTACAGATAAGCTGATACAGGATATAACACATCTGGTTCAAACGGAGAATCCTGACTTATTATTACTGGGTGCCGGTAGTAATTACATGTTGGAAGGCGGAACTCAGGTACTTCCTCTTCTTGGCTTATTCAGGAATAAAGTAGACGATATTATTGGGCAGGTGAATTGTGATGTTGCGGTTTTTGTTAATCGAGGTTATCAGCATGGTGATATTGCAATAGTTCTTGGCGGAGCAATTGATTCTTTCATGTTGTTTTATCTTGAATCGTTGCTGATGAATGGAATAAAAGATATTCAATTATATCTGTTTGTTGGCGATGATAAGTTTACAAAAAAGGTGAACGATCTTTTAGAAAACTATCCTGAACAGGTTGTTTTGCATCCTATTCATGATTTGTCTGAGATTAGCTATAGAAGTGTGGATGGATTATTAATTCTGAGTCATACTGTTTGTGAAAAAATAGCCGAGAATAAGGAAGAATATGAGGCTTTGCCATCGTTATTGGTTATGAGTCCCAAAAGCAATACGAAATAAATTGATTAATTTTTCTTTCTGTCTTTACTTTATATAAAAGAGTATATTAGAAATGACAATAGATAACAATACCGGATTAGTTCTTGAAGGTGGCGGTATGCGCGGGGTTTTTACCTGTGGTGTTTTGGATTATTTCATGGATCACAATATCCGTTTTCCTTATACCATAGGAGTTTCAGCGGGTGCCTGCAATGGCTTATCGTATATTTCCCGTCAGCGTGGACGTGCCAAATACAGTAACATTGATTTGCTCGATAAATACCATTATATAGGCTTAAAGCATCTTCTAAAAAAGAGGAATATCATGGACTACGATCTTCTTTTCGGTGAGTTTCCTGAAAGAATCCTTCCTTATGATTACGATGCCTATTTTTCTTCGCCCGATAGGTTTGTAATGGTCACAACCAATTGTGAAACCGGAGAAGCCAATTACTTTGAAGAAAAGAAAGACAAACAGCGCGTACTCGATATTTGCAAAGCCTCAAGCAGTTTGCCGTTTGTCTGCCCCATAGTTTATGTAGATGGTGTTCCAATGCTGGATGGTGGAATTGTGGATTCTATACCTTTACTTCGTGCAGTGGAAGACGGATATCAGAATAATGTAGTGGTTTTAACCCGCAACAGAGGTTATAGAAAAGAAGCAAAAGATCACAAAATACCTTCTATTATTTATCGCAAGTACCCAAATATCCGTGAAGCCTTAAGCCGTCGTTGTGCTGTGTATAATGAACAACTTGAAATGGTAGAGCGAATGGAAGATGAAGGGCAGATTACCGTTATCCGTCCGGAAAAGCCAATAGTTGTAGATAGAATTGAAAAAGATGTGATGAAACTCACAGATTTGTATAATGAAGGTTATGCTTGTGCTGGGAAAATAATGCATTCTGTGGCACAAAATATCCATCCAACTATATAATTTAAAACGATGGCAGAAAAGATATCAATTCGATTTTTCGATGATCGCGAAGTGAGAGCCATTTGGGACGAAGAAAATTCAAAATGGTGGTTTTCAGTACTCGATATAGTTGGTGTACTGAATGCTCAAGATGATTATTCAAAGAATCGTAACTATTGGAAATTTCTGAAGACCAAGTTAAGGAAAGAACAAAATGAAGTGGTTAGTGACACTAACCAGTTGAAATTGTTGGCTCCGGATGGAAAACGAAGGCTTACCGATGTGTTAGATATGGATGGAGTTATAGCATTAGCTAGTTGTTTCCCAAATGTTAAGGCTACGCGCTTCATACAATGGTTCACCAATAGTGATGAAACAATCGATGGGCGGAGTAAATCGAAAGCATACGCACTATTTGAAAGCAGCATGATAGATAATATTGAAGTAGGTACTGTTAAAGGTCTTCAACAAATTCATGCTTATCTGTTCGGCGGACTATATGACTTTGCCGGACAAATACGCACTGTGAATATAGCAAAAGGCGGATTCCAGTTTGCAATGGTTCAATATTTATCACAAACACTGGCTAATATTGAGTCTATGCCCGAAGATAGTGTGGAAAACATCATTGACAAATATGTGGAAATGAATATAGCGCATCCTTTTCGTGAGGGAAATGGTCGTACTACAAGAATATGGCTCGACTTAATGCTTAAACGAAGTTTAAAGATATGCGTTGATTGGAGTCTTATCAACAAGAAAGAGTATTTAGATGCCATGAAACGCAGCGTAATGGATGCAACAAACATAAAACAACTGCTACAATCGGCTCTTACTAATAAGATTGCCGACAGAGAAACTTTTATGAAAGGCATTGACTATTCCTATTATTACGAACAGGAAGATTAAAAATTATTTATATTGTGTAACTGGTGAAGCCAATTACTCTCCAGGAAAAATAAAAAAAACGAAAATTATCTGCCACCTGCTACTAAATAGGTGCTAAGTTGTTGATAACTAAATATATAATTTAGTAGCAGATCCAATTTATACTCATTTATCTTCCACCAGATCTCCCACCAATCTGCTACTGCCTGATTTCCACTACAAATAATCAATTGATATAACCTGTTCAAAGCTTGCGTTATTAAATCGGAAATAAATTATATATTTACTGTTAATTTGCTGGAAACAAGGTGGATATAAACAATGTATTGCTGATTGGTAAGTTGTTTGCTCCATGAAAATAAGTAACCCCGCGGCCGCGGGGTTATGGGACTGCATTCGAGGGCTTATCGGTTTACGGTCGCGGGCCGATGGGTTCACGGCTGCAGGCTTACTTAACTTTCCTTTAAATTCCTCAAATAACTTATCAATTTTTTATCAAAGTCCCGTTATCGTTGTTCTGCTTTCAGGATCAGTTTATCCAGCGTTTCGCGCAGACTTAGATATTCTTCTTCTGACAAATCCAGACAATTAGCCATTTCATGAGGAACCTCAATAGCCTTTTTCTGCAGTTCTGTGCCAGCTTTCGTTAGTTTAATAATAACAGTGCGTTCGTCTTCTTTGCTCCTCTTACGATGAATATAACCGGTGGCTTCCAGACGCTTCAGCAGTGGAGACAATGTTCCTGTATCCAGTTTAAGTGTTTCACTGAGTGAATTTACCGGTATTCCGTCTTTTTCCCACAGGGCCATCATAACCAAATATTGCGGATAAGTTAAATCCAGCTCGTTTAGAAACGGGCGGTAATGATTCGTAATAGCACGGTTTAGGCGATATACACGAAAGCAAATCTGGTTCTCTAGTTTTAACTCGGGGTAATTCTCTTTCATAATCTCATTATATTTGCCGCAAAATTACAGAAAATATAATTGTGTGCGATTAATTTGCTATATGAAATAGTTCGCTGCTTGCAAAGACGGCGAACTATTTCATTTTTTTTAGATTACAGCAGGCTCTTAATTTCTGCTTCAACCTTAGCCATATCTTCAGTTGGTTCGAAACGTTTCACCACTTCACCATTGCGGTTGATAAGGAATTTTGTGAAGTTCCATTTAATTTCTGCATTCTCCTTATAATTGGGGTTTTCCTTTGAAAGCATATCATCAAGGATTTTTGCTATCGGGTGATTCATGTCAAATCCGGCAAAGCTTTTTTCGCTCTTTAAGAACTTGAACAAGTCACTAGCGTTATCTCCGTTTACCTCTAGTTTCTTAAATTGTGGAAATTGCACATCGTAGTTCAAAGTGCAGAACTCATGAATTTCTTCATCAGTACCTGCTGCCTGATTGGCAAACTGATTGCAAGGGAAATCAAGAACAACAAATTCCTGATCCTTATACTCTTCATAGATTTTCTCCAATTCTGTGTACTGAGGGGTAAAACCGCATGCTGTTGCTGTGTTTACTACTAACAAAACTTTACCTGCATATTCGTTCAAAGATACGTCGTTTCCTTTTCTGTCTTTTACTGTGAAATTATAAACTGTGCTCATATTCTTCTATTTTTTAGTTTGTTATTACTGACTTTATAATCGTTCTTTTTATTTTTATAATGCGAATATATACAAAATTAAATTGTGCACAATGTAATTGGATGAAAATTTATCGTTCATTAACTTAATACTTTATTTTCTGCTTTGTAGCAAGACATGCAGCTACAGCAAAAAATCTCATTAAAAAACCGCAAATGGTCCTCGAAAGGGTGAGGGTAGTACCATTTTGTGATGGTTTGGTGATGGTTCAAAATGCTACCCTCACTAATTTATAATATTGATTTACAGTGGGATGAATGGAAAAGGTGACGGAGTGAGGGATGGTTTTAAAAAATATTTTTTGAGATTAAATTTCGGTAATAGCTAAGTAAATCTATATATTTGTAAAATATGATGATTCGTTGGATTTTATTATAAAGACAGAACTATGGAGCCAATTATAACTAAAAACCTTTTAATTCGGGAAATAATGCCATCGGATATAAATGTTCTATTGTCTGTTTATTCAAAAGAGGAAAATATGAAGTATATCTCTAGTGGTAAATATGATTGGACTGTTGAAGATCTGAAAGGCAAATATGAGAAAGTAAATACTGATGGTTATCCTCAAGGGTATGGCATTTTTTCTGTTGTTGCTGATGGGAAAATTATTGGTGAGGCAGGACTATTCAATTCTTTTGAAAATAAGAAGATTCTTGAATTAGGTTATATTCTTGATAATAAATATTGGAATAGAGGCTATGGCACTGAAATTTGTGAAGGGTTACTGAATTATGGCTTTAATGTATTAGGTCTAGAAAAGATTATAGCACGCATGTATCCTGAGAATATTGGTTCGATAAGAATCTGTGAGAAATTGAACTTTGTAAAAGTTGATGTTGCAAATGTAGTCTATTACCAATATGAAATAATATAATTGCGGATTTTTTTACAAACAGAGTTGAGAAATAAAAAACAAATAAAATATTAGTAGAAAAAATATAAAAAATGGATGATATAGATTTCCCTAAAGAATTAATCGCTGAATTCAGAAGCCGAGGCCTTGAAAAGAATATTAAAAGTCACATATATCTCATAAACAAAGGTGATTGGGTAAAGAAGGTATATCTTGTGCTTAAAGGAGGTCTGGTTGTTACTTATATAAATCCGAAAAACGGTGATGAAAAGGCCATCAATTTTTTTATTCCAGGTTTTCATGCATTAGCTACTATTTGCAATGCATTTTTGCCTGGAGAATCTTCGCAATATTATCTTAAGACTTTTACGAATACAAATGTTATTGAAATGGATAAAAGCGAGCTTGACCAACTGATTTGTATGCCAGAATATGCTAATGTATTTCATCAGTATTCTATAAGAACCCTGATGGAAAAGAATGCTATGCGGACTATGCTTATCAGCTTGGATAGCCTGGAGATGTTGCAGTATCTTAAACAAAAATATCCTCAGTTGTTGAATGAGGTTCCATCCAAATATATTGCTAATTATTTGGGAATTACCCCACAATGGCTAAGTAAACTGAAACATGAACTCTGAAAAATAAAACTAGTTTCAGATTTAGAAATAAATGTCAATGTATCTTTGCTGCCATAATTTTAAAAAATATAGATATGACGATATTTTATTTTACAGCAACAGGGAACTGTCTCGAAATTGTTAAGAAGATAGGTGGAAAGGGGGTATCTATACCTGCCATATTGAAAGGAGATCAGTTCGATTTCGAAGATGATGTTATCGGCTTAGTTGTCCCTAATCATCATGCCAATATTCCGATCCATGTAAAAGAGTTTATGAATAAGGCTCAATTAAAAGCTAATTACTTTTTTGGTATAGTTACCTATGGCGAAAATAATGCTGATGCAAATGAAAAGTTGCTCAAGGCCGGCAAACATTGTGGTATATCCTTTGATTATATTAATAGCATTAAAATGGTTGACAGTAGTTTCGTCTATTGGGATATAAAGAAACAGATAGACACCCTGCCTAAGAAGAAGGTTGACGAGCATCTGACGATTATCCGGAATGAAATAAATCAGAGACAGAAAAGAATTTATGGAGTCAATTTTGCGAACAGAGCAACAGGTTTTATAGCCTCTATTGTTTCGCAAGAAACGAAACATAACGAACGGTTTTATATTGAAGAAGATAAATGCATCCAGTGTGGAATATGTTTGAAAGTGTGTCCAATTGATAATATCATGATGGGAGATTATCCGATGATTCAGGATAAATGTATCCGATGTGGGGCTTGTACCCACAATTGTCCCCAAAATGCTATACGTTATCGTGGTGAAAAGAGTCGTGACAGATTTAGAAATCAGAACGTTAAACTTTCAGAGATAATCAATGCTAATGATTTCGTATACAGTGAGTCATAATAATCAGGAAACCCCATAATAAATAGACAATAATTTTTCAATTAAAAAAGGCTCAAAACGCATTAATGTTGTTTTGAGCCTTTTTACTTTTCAGTAGTGAGATATTAGAACTATTTATTTACAGCGATTTCTTCTTGCGCAACAATAACTTCTTTAACATATAATTTGTTTTTAAATTTAAAAGCAATTCTGTCTACTGTATAATAAGCCATCGGGACCAAAAATATTGTAAGAAATAGACTTGATAAAAGTCCTCCAACTAATACCCACCCTAACCCATTTTTCCACTCAGCTCCTGCTCCACTAGCCAAAGCAATTGGAAGCATACCAGCCACCATGGCAATCGTTGTCATTAATATAGGACGAAATCTTGTTTTTCCTGCCTGAATTAAAGCGATATATGTAGATTCTCCTTCGGCTTTACGATGATTAGCAAAATCCACAATTAAAATAGCATTTTTCGCAACTAATCCAAATAGCATGATCATCCCAAGCATTGTCATCATACTCATAGACGATTTTGCGAGACAAAGTGCTAAGAATGATCCAATAAATGCAACTGGTACTGAAATCAGAACTACAATAGGATAGATATAATTATCATATAAAGCAACCATAATCAGATACATCAAAATAATAGCAGCCAGTAAAGCAATCCCCAAAGAAGTAAATGAATCTCCCTGACGTTCTATATCACCGCTCCATTTCATATCAACTCCTGATGGCAAAGGTTTTTCTAATAATGATTTATTAATCTCATCAGCTAAAATACCAGATGTCATACCTAAAACGTTACTTTTTACTGTAACTGATGTACGTCTATCTTTTCGTTCTAACACACTTGGACCACTACCTTGTTCAACATTGGCAAACTGAGTAAGTCTGATTTGTTGTCCCTTATTATTGATAAAACAGATATTGCTTACATCTCCGGCATTACGCTTGTCAAAATTATCAAATTTAATATTTATATCATATTCATTGGTTCCAACCCTATATTTTGCATCAGTATTCCCAGAATAAGCATTCTGCATTGTTGCTCCTACAGTTGCAATATCCAAGCCTAATTGTGCCAATTTGTCCCTATCAATATTTACTTCTACCTCAGGATTTCCTTCTTCGACACTCAATGATACATCATTAGCGCCAGGAAGAGTCTCAATTTTCCGTTTCAATTCATTAGCTGTTTTCATTAACAACTCATTATTGGTGGAATTTAAAATAATCTGAATAGGCTCTCCACTATTTACAATCCCCAGAGTCGTTGAACGCAGTTTCACACCGGGAAACTTCGCTTCAATTCTTTTACCTATTTCAATCATATATTTCTCAGTAGAAAGGGTACGTTTCTCTTTTTCAACTAATTTTACTAATAGCTCTGATTTATATTCACTCCCAACAGATTTCATTGATTCCATACCTGTAGTACTTGGTCCAGCAATATTAGAAAAAACCATTTTAACTTCTGGTTGGCTAAGTAAATAATCTTCAACAGCTTTTGTTTGTAGATTATTTTCTGTTACTGTTGTTGTTTTATCAAACTCCAGTTTTAATTGAAATTTAGCCTGATCACCACCAGCCACAAGTTCACTTCCTAAAATACCCATCTGCATCATAAAATAAACACCGGCAAAAAGTGTAAATATTATAGATAAAAAGGTTATTTTATGGCACATAACCCAATGAAGTTGTTTTGTATACCATTCAGTTATCTTTTCAATCAGACGTTCGAACTGGATTAAAGGTTTATGTAACCAATTGTTGTTATCCAACTCTGTAATCTTACCAAACTTTGAAGATAGCCATGGAGTTAAGGTATAACATACCGCTAAACTTGTTAGTGTAGCTGTTACAATTGTAAGCGAAAACTGACGTAAAACATCACCTATCGTATTGTTAATAAATGCCATTGGTGCAAAAACAACCACAATAACCAAAGTAATAGCTAAAGCAGAGAAACCAATTTCATTTATACCATCTAGCGCAGCTTGATATTTGCTCTTTCCCAAACTAAGATGTCTATGTATATTTTCAAGGACAACAATTGAGTCGTCTACTAAAATACCAATAACAAGCGAAAGTGCCAGTAACGTCATTAAGTTTAATGAATATCCGCAAAGATACATTGCTATAAAGGAAGATATAAGCGAAGTTGGAATAGCAAGTAACACTATGAATGAATCTCGGACGCTATGCAAAAAAAGTATCATTATTACAGCCACTAACATAATTGCAATGACTAAATCATGCCCCACAGAATTAACGGATTCCATAGTAAAATCAGATGTATCATCAGCTATTACAATTTTAGTATTACTACTAATATATTGCTTTTCAATAGAAGCTATTTTTGCTTTTACCTCATTACTTATCTCTACAGCATTGGCATTACTTTGCTTTTTAATTATAATTCCAATGCCTTCCTTTCCATTATAACGGTTGATAGCGGTTTGCTCTTTAGTGACATCACTTACATCCGCTATATCACAGAGCTTTATTGCACTTCCGGTTGCAGGCTGTGCAACGGATAAGTTTTTCATTTGTTCTACCGAAGTGAATTTCCCTGTTAACCGGACAGTCATCTGGGCATTTCTGGTCTTGACCTTACCTGTTGGAAATTCAGTATTAGCATTATTAATAGCTTTAGTTACTTGCAAAATAGATAATCCATAATGTTCCAGCTTATCCTTATTCACATTAACCTGAATTTCTCTCTCTTGTCCACCAACCATTTTAATTTCTCCAATTCCCTTTATCTGCTGCAACTGTGGTTTTATCTCATTTTTTACCAAATCATAAAAACTGGCATTTGGCAAATTTGAGGTAGCAGTCAGCTGTATAATTGGCTGATCACTAGGAGTCATTTTAGAAATAGTCGGTGTCTTTACATCAGAAGGTAGATCTGATAAAATATTATTAAGTTTTCGTTGAACTTCCTGCTGCTTATCATTAATATCTGTTCCAGCATTAAATTCAGCAACAACTAAAGATATTCCTTCCATTGATTGCGAAGTGACATTTTTTATTCCGTCTACACTACAGATTTCATCTTCTATTTTTTTAGTAACTGTTTGTTCTACATTATTGGGAGCAGCTCCCGGATAAGGAGTAGACACAATAAGAGTTGGAGTCGACATCTCTGGAAACAACTCATAGTTCAGTTTTGTAAAACAAAAACCACCAATCAGCAATATTGCTGTAAAAAATACAACTATAAGCGAGGGCCTGTTTATTGCAATTTTAGTAATTGACATATTTTCTATTATTTAAATTATTTAGCTATATCCAATTATTGAGCTATTCTTACTTTTACTCCATCGGATAAATTCACAATTCCCCCTTTAACTACTATTTCATTTTCTTTTAATCCTCTTAAAATCTGTATATGTGTATCATTGCTCATTCCTATTTGTATATCACGTAAATGTGCGACTCTATTTTCTACAACAAAAACCTGTGGCTTTTTAGTAGAGCCTATTAAAGCAGATCGAGGGATACTAATTGAACTTTCAGACATAGTCTCATCAAAGAAAGCTCGTCCATACATCCCAGCTTTTAATGGATTTTTTGTACTGTTTTGTATTAATATTTTTATTGCATAATTATGTGAAGCATCTGCTTTGCTAGAAATAAACAATGTTCTACCTTCAAAAGTCACACCTGGATAAACATCTGTAGCAATTGCTACTTTCTGTCCTTTAATAAAGCGAAACAGATCCTTTTCTGGAATATTTATTTCTAGCTTCAGTCTACTTATATCAGTTAATTCAACTATTGGAGTTCCAGGGGATACGACGGCACCCAAATCGAAATTTTTCAATGTAATAATTCCACTAAAAGGAGCTTTTATAGTCCCCATGCTAATTTGCTTTTTTAATAGGTCAAGCTGATATTTGGCAGACAATAATTGTGTGCGGGCATTATCAATCTGCACCTGAGTCACACCATCTTTAGCTTCTTCCAGACGTTTTAGAGTAATTGAAGCATTATCGTAACTTGCTTTTGCCGAATTCAACTGAGCTTTCAGAACATCTATATCTAGCTGAACTATTAGAGCTCCTGCAACAACATGACTTCCTTCTTCTACTCCTACTTTAATAACCTTTCCCAAAGTTTGGCTAGAAATTGTTACTTCTCGTTGAGGAGAAAACGTTCCAAGATAACATACCGACTCTGTAAACTCCGAAGTTTTTACTGTGTCAACCTGAACAGTCGCTGCAGAATTTAAATCTTTATGATAAATATTACTTTGCACATCTTTTTGGTTTGCTTTTAATGCCCATACTATGAGAAACAAGACTAAAAGAACAACTACTATAATTATAAGATTCAATTTTTTCATTATTGTTATATTTTAAATTATTATTTCATTAACGTTCCGGCTGCTTTGCTCAAGTTAAGTTCTGCTTGTTTAATACTAATTAAAGCATCTACATAATTATTCTGAGCAGTAACCAGTTCTATTTGAGAGTTAATCACCTCAGACATTTTTACGAGACCACTTTTATATTGATTATTTATATCATCCGAAACTTTTTGTGCTAATTCTAAACTACGCTTCTGAGTATCTAAGCTTGTATAATTGCTTTTCAAATCGGCATAAGCATCAGCCATCTCTTTACTATTTTGCTGTAATATCTGCTCACCTTGAATTTCATAGTTTTTAATTTCCGCTTTCTTCTGATGAATCTGATATTTCTTACTGAAGCCATCAAAAACAGGGATATTTAGTTGAACACCGATATAAGATGATTTATACCATTTGTCATTCAGGTTTTTCATCGGATTGGCATTATTATAAAATGCCGAATACCCATAACTTCCTGAAAATGATAAAGATGGTAAATAACTAGATTTGATACTTTTAAGTTGCATCTCAGCAATTTGTTTACCTTGAGCCACCTGCAAATAATTCGTTTTTAACATTGGATTCGAAACAGGCAGAAAAGGCTCTACCAAACTTGATTTGTTCTCTTGAAATTCTTTTATCTGAATATTACTATCAATTGGGATATTCATCAAGATCTTCAGCAGATTGTACATTTTCTCTTTATTATTTCGAAGCTTGCGAAGATTAGCGCTTGTGTTATCTCTGGATACTGTAAGTCTGTTAGCATCTGTTGCTGTAGCCAACCCTGATTTATACAACCTATCTGTTATTTCAACCAGTGAATTCATACTTCTGAGGTTATTTTCCACCAATTGTTCTTGTTTTAATATAGACTGAATATTGTAATAAGTTGCTGATACATTATAAATCAGATCTTCTTTAGTTCCTTGAATCTGCAAACATTCAAGATTAACTGTAGCTTTAGCTATCTTTAGAGAAATCAATAAAGGTGCATTGTAAAGAGTCTGACTTGCCTGCAAACTCTCCGACTTATTTTGATTTACACCCAATCTTGCCTCCTTATAAGTACCAGAAAGCCCTCCAAACATTTCAGCAGGAATCATTTGAGTCTGTATATCAAAACTATACTGATAAGTTCCTACAGCATTAACTCTTGGCAACAATTCACTTCTAACCTGACCAACTGACGCTTTATACTTTGCCAAGGTATTATTATCTGATTTTAACTGTAAACTGTTCTTTAAAGCAGTTTCAACGCAATACTCCAAACCACAAGATTCTTGGGCATAAACACCTGTTGCAAATAACAAAAGTGCGTACAATAATAAGTTTCTAAAAATTTGTTCTTTTATTCTCATCATATTCAATTATTTAACAGCGCAAATATCTGATGTTTTTTACACCGTTAAAAGTTCTGTCTAACAGTTTCATTAGTCCAAAAGTCTGTATGCTATTCATATATTAGAGAATGCAGATATATTTGCAGACAATATCTCTAAATAATATAAAAAATGAAGTATAGCCAGTTTAAAGAAGACCGATTCGATTTTATGAGAGCTCATATCTCAGTAAATATCTTATCCGAAGAATTTGTAACCTTTGATAATCCTTATAATTTATCGCTTTTAAAAAATCCATTTAGGATTGAGAATATTGCCTTTATTCTTTGCTTAGGAGGATATGTAGAATTCAGTATCAATCTTAAAAAAGTAATTTTAGAAGAAAATAGTCTTTTATTAATATCACCAAATCAAATTGTACAATTTAATACTAAAAGTGAAGATCTGCGAATTCATTGCTTTGTTGTATCACAGAGGTTTGCTGAAGAATCTGTTAAAAATATACAAAACAAAGTAGCTCTTATGCTGCAAATAATAAAAAAACCATGTATAGTTCTTCATGATGATGAATTAAATTCAATTATAGATCTATATACTTTTGCATTGCAAAAAATTAAACCCAATAATACAAAATATAGAAGAGGAATAGCACAAGGACTCTTACAAATATTATGTTGTGAGGTTAGTTCCATCTATGAAAATCATCAAATATCAAAATACACAAAAAAAACAAGAAAAGAAGAGATCCTTGAGCTATTTTTATATGAAGTTGAACAAAATTATAAAATAAGCAGAAGTATTTCATTCTACGCAGATAAACTTAGGTTGAGTTCTAAACATTTGTCTAAAATAGTAAAAGAAATAAGTGGCAAATCTGCAAGCGAATGGATTGACAACTATGTTATTCTTGAGGCCAAAGTTCTACTTAAAACCTCATATAAAACAATTCAACAAATTACATATGAATTAAATTTTCCAAATCAATCTTTTTTTGGAAAGTATTTTAAGCAGCATACTGGAATATCTCCTAGTAAATACAAAATTAGCAGAGAACTCGATTCAATATCTATTTAAAAATAATACAAATAGATTTATATAAAAATGAAAGAAAATTATGCCTCTCCATAAAAAATATCAGCAACGAGTGCAATAGTAACATCGAAATACAAAGAAATAATTCAGCGGAATTTACTATATTTGCGAAATAACAGCAAAATTAAATAAATATGAATTTCGATCACCGAAAAAGAAAGGATATTGAATTTGTGAAAAGTCAACTACCTACAAATTTTATTGGTGATGAATTTGTTATTTTCACAAGTGCTGACATGCCGATTGTGGATCATCCATGTAAAGCTGATAGTGTAAGTTTTCTTATATGTATAAAAGGAAATAGTGAATTGAGCATAAACTTGAAGAATAATAATTTTAAAGAGAACGATTTATTTATAATTACTCCCGGAAAAATAATACAGTTTTTTAACTATAGTGAAGACTTTACTGTTAAATGCATTTCTATGTCTCCAGAATTCCTTGAAGACTCTGTTAAAGGCACACGAAATATTGTCCCATTTCTATTGCGTATAATGGACAATCCTTTCGTAAACCTGAATTCAGATGATTTATCTTCACTACTTGAATATCATTCTCTTTTGGCTAGAAAAGTTAGAATGGAGAATTTATCAGACAGAAAAGAAATAGTTCGAGGCTTGTTACATGCTATTTGTCATGAGATTAGTGCAATCTATGAAAAAAATCATCCACTGGAACATTTAAAAAGAACAAGAAAAGAGGAAATTTTTAAAGCTTTTATGACGGAGCTTTCCAAAAGCTACAAGATAAGCAGAAGTGTCACATTTTACGCTGAAAAGCTTAATTTGGATTCCAAACATTTTTCAAATTCGATAAAAGAGGCCACTGGAAGATTAGCAAGTGAATGGATCGAGACCTATATTGTTCTTGAAGCTAAAGTAATGCTTAGATCAACGGAAAAAACAATTCAACAAATATCAGATGAGCTAAACTTTGCAAACCAGTCATTTTTTGGCAAATATTTTAAACAACACACTGGGATATCTCCACGTCAATACAGGGAGAGTAGACAAACTGATCCTAATTTTGTTCTTTAAACAAATTTATTTCTGTCAACAACATTCTTATAAAATAGGTGAAAGCATAAGTTTTATCGGACAGTTGCAAACTAAAAATAACTGTTTGAAAAATATCCGAAAGTATACTTATTAAATATAAAAGGGGCTGTCCAAAAAGTAGGACAGTCCCTTTTCTTATAATAGAGCTAATTTAAATTAGTCTTCTTGCTCAACACCCCATTGTTGCTTAGCCAAACGCTTGTAGTTGTTATATCTCCACTTAGCGTTGTCCTGAGCAGCCTGGAACAATTCACCAGCTTCAGCAGGATATTGTTTTGCCAATGAAGCATAACGAACTTCACCTTTCAGGAAGTTTTGGAAGTTATCCCAGTTTGGAGCTTTAGAATCCAATGTAAATGGATTTTGTCCTTCAGCTTCCAATGCAGGATTGTATCTCCACAAGTGCCAGTAACCGCATTCTACTGCAGCAGCCTGTTCAGCTTGTGCTTTACCCATACCGGCTTTCAAACCGTGGTTGATACATGGTGAGTAAGCGATAACGATTGAAGGTCCGTCATAAGCTTCAGCTTCGCGGATAGCTTTCAATGTTTGAGCCTGGTCAGCACCCATAGCGATTTGTGCGCAATATACATAACCGTATGTAGAAGCGATTAATCCAAGGTCTTTCTTACGAACTCTCTTACCTGCAGCAGCAAACTTAGCAATAGCTCCAACTGGAGTTGCTTTAGATGACTGACCACCAGTATTTGAGTAAACTTCAGTATCAAGAACAAGGATATTTACGTTCTTACCAGAAGCGAGTACGTGATCCAAACCACCGAAGCCGATATCGTAAGAAGCACCGTCACCACCGATAATCCATTGAGATTTCTTGATTAAGAATTTGCTTAGAGAAGCAATTTCTTTGCAGATATCGCAATCGCAAGCTTTTACAAGTGGAGTAATCTTAGCTTCAAGCTCGATAGAACGTTCTGTGTTGTCTTTGTCGGAAATCCATTCAGTGAACAAACCTTTCAGTTCGTCTGAACAGCAGTCGCAAGTCTGACCTTTAGTCATCAAGTCAACAAGACGATCACGCATCTTATCAACTGCAAGAGTCATACCCATACCGAATTCAGCGAAGTCTTCGAATAATGAGTTAGCCCATGCTGGTCCGTGACCTTCTTCGTTAGTTGTATAAGGAGTTGATGGAACTGAACCAGAGTAGATTGAAGAACATCCTGTTGCATTAGCAATCATTTGACGATCACCAAATAATTGAGTTAACAATTTAACGTAAGGAGTTTCACCACAACCAGAACAAGCACCAGAGAATTCGAACAATGGAGTTGCGAATTGTGAGTTCTTCACGTTAGCGTTTATATTAACCAGGTGCTGTTTGCTCTTAACTTTGCTTGCAACATATTCCCAGTTTGGAGCTTGTGGAAGCTGACCTTCAAGAGCTGCCATCTTAAGAGCTTTGCCTTGTTTGTTACCTGGACATACATCAACACAGTTACCACAACCAAGACAGTCAAGTACGTCAACCTGGATACGGAACTTCATACCGTCGAATACTTTTCCGGTAGCTTTCAACATATCAGTGAAAGGAGCTGCAGCTTGTTCTGCTTCATCAAGTACGAATGGACGGATAGAAGCGTGAGGACAAACGTAAGCACACTTGTTACACTGGATACAGTTTTCTGAATTCCATTCTGGAACAAAAGCAGCTACACCACGTTTTTCGTAAGTAGCAGTACCTTGTTGCCATGTACCGTCTTCGATACCAACGAATGTAGATACTGGAAGATCATCACCATTCTGAGCGTTGATTACCTTAACTACTTTTTCTACGAATTCAGGAGCTGTTGAAGCTGCTGCATCTTCGTCAGCAAGAGTAGCCCATGCAGGATCGATAGTCAATTTCTTGTATTCACCACCACGGTCAACAGCTGCATTGTTCTTGTCAACAATGTCTTGTCCTTTCTTACCGTAAGACTTAACAATGAATTTCTTCATTTGTTCTACAGCCAAATCAACTGGAATAACTCCTGTGATACGGAAGAATGCTGATTGAAGGATAGTGTTTGTTCTGTTACCCAAACCAATTTCCTGAGCAATCTGTGTAGCGTTGATATAGTAAACAGAAATATTCTTTTGTGCGAAATAACGTTTTACGTTGTTTGGCAAATGTTTAGCTAATTCTTCTTCACTCCAGATAGTGTTTAGAAGGAATGTACCATTTTCACGCAAACCACGAGTTACATCATACATACGAAGGTATGCCTGAACATGGCAAGCTACGAAGTTTGGAGTATTTACCAAATATGTAGAACGGATAGGAGTATCACCGAAACGAAGGTGTGAACAAGTGAAACCTCCTGATTTCTTTGAGTCGTAAGAGAAGTAAGCCTGACAGTGCTTGTTAGTATTATCACCGATAATCTTAACAGAGTTCTTGTTAGCACCTACAGTACCATCAGCTCCCAAACCATAGAATTTAGCTTCGTACATACCTTCACCGCCTAACGCGATTTCTTCTTTCTTAGGAAGAGAAGTGAAAGTAACGTCGTCAACTATACCAATTGTGAATTGGTTCTTAGGCATTGCCAAAGAAAGGTTTTCGTATACAGAAAGAATCTGAGCTGGAGTAGTGTCTTTAGAAGAAAGACCGTAACGGCCACCAACGATAACTGGAGCATCAGCTTGTCCGTAGAAACAATCTTTTACGTCTAAGTATAATGGTTCGCCTACTGCACCTGGTTCTTTAGTTCTGTCTAATACAGCAATACGTTTAGCTGTTTTAGGAACAGCAGCAAGGAAATGCTTAGCAGAGAATGGACGGTACAAGTGTACAGCAACCAAACCTACTTTTTCTCCCTGAGCAGTTAAGTAATCGATAGCTTCGCGAGCTGCTTCTGTAGCAGAACCCATTGCGATGATTACACGGTCAGCATCTTCTGCTCCATAGTAATCGAACAAGCTATATTTACGTCCTGTGATTTCAGAAAGTTCTTTCATGTATTCTTCAACAATTTCAGGAACTGCATCATAGAATTTGTTGCATGATTCTCTGTGTTGGAAGTAAACATCTGGGTTTTCAGCCATACCGCGTGCAACTGGGTTCTCTGGGTTCAAAGAACGGTTACGGAATTCAGCCAAAGCTTCTTTGTCGATCAGGTGAGCAAGATCATCATTTTCCAACATTTCGATTTTCTGAATTTCGTGTGATGTACGGAATCCGTCGAAGAAATTTACGAATGGAACACGTGATTTAATTGTAGCTAAGTGAGCTACAGCTGCAAGGTCCATAACTTCCTGTACAGAACCTTCTGCCAACATCGCGAAACCTACCTGACGACAAGCCATAACATCCTGGTGGTCACCGAAGATAGAAAGAGCGTGTGAAGCCAAAGCACGAGCTGATACGTGGAATACGCAAGGTAGTAATTCACCTGCAATCTTGTACATATTAGGAATCATAAGTAATAATCCCTGAGAAGCAGTGTAAGTGGTAGTTAGTGCACCAGCTTGAAGTGAACCGTGTACAGCACCTGCTGCACCTGCTTCAGATTGCATTTCCTGTACTAATACTGTTTCGCCGAAGATGTTTTTACGTCCGGCTGCTGCCCATTCGTCTACGTACTCTGCCATAGTCGAAGAAGGAGTGATAGGATAGATCGAAGCTACTTCTGAGAACATATACGAGATATGTGCAGCAGCCTGATTACCATCACATGTGATGAATTTCTTCTGTTTAGTCATAACATTTAATATATTAAATAAAAAAACTCAGTTAATAAAGAAAACCAAATAACCATAAAGGTATCTGATTTCCTCGCCCTATTTCTGCCCTGTGAATGGCATACGTAATGGCTGGATTATTTTTGACCTTAAATCCGTCGGTACATATCTTAAATGGAATCTTTTCATCTACCAAAAAAGAAGTTCCTTTTTCTCCTTTATTGAGAACATGGTCCTTATAGAGTGTATTGAGAAAGAATGTTTCGGCAACATCTTGTTCTTCCACTTTTACCGGATAAATAGAATACATAAGATTAGTGTTATGCATCATTATCTTTGATGGCTTTTTAGGGAAAGATTCTCCTTTTGGATAAACCATGTTGATTAACCTTGCGTCTGCCAGGTATTTGATGTAGTTCATAACCGTAGCACGTGATGTTTCAATCTCTGTAGCCAAATGACTGACATTGGGAGCTGAAGGACCATCAACTGCAAGCAAGTATAAAAGCTTCTTTATCTTTGAAAGATATTTCAGTTCTATTTGCTTAATAAGTAGAATGTCTACTTCTACCATCATGTTCATCGTTTTAAGCAAATTTTCGGAAAAATTTCTTTTTTCAAGAAAAAATGGATAAAAACCATGATGAAGATAGTCCTGGAAATAGTCTGTAGGACGAACCTTTGAGAGTACAGTCTTGGCTATTTGCTCGTGATTGGACAAAATATCTTCTAACGAGTAAGACGGAAAGTTGTTACCTGTTTGCAGATTCAGAAATTCTCTGAATGAGAATCCGCGGAGATTATATGATTTTACGATTCCGGATAACTCAGTGTTTTCTTCTTTTAATCGCATAACCGATGAACCGGTAAATACAATTTTCAAACCAGGAAAACGATCATGGCAAATTCTTAGTTCATGACTCCAGTTTGGATACTTAAAGACCTGGTCTATGAGAAGTACTTTACCACCGTTTTTAAGAAATTCTTCTGCAAACTCTATAATGGTATGTCCTGAGAAATAAAAGTTATTCATGTTGATAAACAAGCATGAACGGTCAGTTCCGAATCGCTCTTTTGCATATTGCAACAGGAAAGTAGTTTTTCCTACACCTCGAGTCCCTTTGATTCCAATAAGACGGTCGTTCCAATCGATCTCATCCATCAAATCACGTCGAACGGAGGCATTGGTGTGTTCTACCAGATAGCTGTGAGTTCTGTAAAAGGCTTCCATAAACATTCTTTTATTGTCGAGGCAAAGATAATTATAATTATCTACTTTGCAAAGTAGAGATTGCAAAATATTCATCTATTTAAACTTGTTTATGCTTTTGTTTATAGAAAGTGATTATGTAGCTTATAAATATTCAATTCTGCAGAGGATAATTGTTGTTTCAATCTTATTTTAAGGCTCTGCAATAATCCGTTTATTCTATTTAATAGATGGCATTTTGTACAAAATAAAACATTCTTTTGTACAAGAATAAAATTATTTTAGATGGTTGATTATTCTATTTTTCTTTTTGCTTACTTTTGTATACAAAATACATAAAAAATAAATGCTGGAAGTATATTTATTCAATCCTGATAATGATTTGGCATTGGCTAATGGTGATGAGAATTATACACCGCCTCTTTCTGCCCGAAAGATGGCAGACGACCTTTCGTTGCTGCCAATATGGTATACCTCACCGGGAATGCTGGTAATGAGTAACGAACCGGATGCCGAGGAGTGGATGCTGCAGATAAAGAATTTGTTTGATCTATCTGTCGGCAGAATCGGGGAGGATGATATTGCTTTCCAGTCATCTTTGAAACTTTGTCCGTGGGGATGGAATGCTGCTTTGATAAAACAAGCCCGGCTATTAGGCTTTTCTGATGATCTTCTACCTGATAAAAAGCAAATGGAGATTTTACGTAAGTTGTCTCATCGATCTTTAGCTGTTTCTTTACTCAGGGAGTTGAATGTTTCTTCTTCTTTTTGTGGAGTCTCGGAAGAATTAACTTCTGATGAAGCTGTTCGGGAGTTTGTTGAGCATTATCCCAAAGTTCTTTTAAAAGCACCATGGTCGGGTAGTGGCAAAGGACTACGACCGGGTAAAGGTGAGTATACCAGTCATATTCAAGGATGGAGTAATCGGGTGATAAAGAATCAGCGTTGTGTGGTAGGCGAACCTTGGCTGGATAAAGTGAAGGATTTTGCCATGGAATTTTTTTGTGATGAATCGGGTAAAGTCTCTTTTGCCGGATATTCTTTTTTTGAAACAGATGTAAGAGGGGCTTACACGGGGAATCTTCTGGCTTCCAATGAAGCTATTGAACAGCGTCTCACCGAATTTGTTAATGCCGCCGATTTGCACTTGTTGCGAAATCAGCTCGAAATAAAACTTTCTCAACTGATAGATGAAAAGTATAATGGATATCTGGGGGTAGATATGATGATTTGTCGTTTTCCTGAGCAACCTGTTTTTCGTATTCATCCTTGTGTGGAGGTAAACCTGCGTATGAACATGGGGATTTTCTCCCGACTCTTTTATGACAGGTTTATTACTCCCGGAAAGATGGGCTATTTTCAGGTTGATTATTTTAATGATCCTTCTTTACTGATGACTGACCACGAGAAGAAACAGGCTGATTTTCCACTTGTTGTTGAAAATGGCCGGATTGTGTCGGGCTATATGGAATTAACACCTGTAACACAACAAAAAAATTATCGTGCAAGCATCTTGGTTGAAGGATGAATCTGTCCGTTTTTATCTGTAAATAACACTTTGTAAAGTCCCTTTTGCAAGCTCTTCAAAGAGATCTTTTCCTCATATTTAGAATGTAATACACATCTGCCGGTAAGATCGGTAATAGTTATACTCTCCAATTCTTCGGATTTGGGAAGTTGCAATAATAGGCTATCCTGGGATAATTGAAGTTTATTATCCGGGAGTGTTAATTGTACTGCTGCACTCTCATTTCCAAAACGATCGGTTGCTGTTACTGCAAAATAACGTTTATTTTCTCTGGCAGTCTCTTCCTTGTAAGCGTAATGATTCTCTCTGATATCATGTGCAACAATATTATAAGGCTTGGATATATCTACTGGAAATTTATCAGAAGCATACACAATATAGTATGGTGCTGTTCGTGAGTCGTTGTCGGTTGATGGTTGCCAGCTTAATTGAACTGTCGATCCTATACGGTTACTTGATAAATCGTTAGGACGTGTTGGAGCTGTATTATCCAGCCATTTCATTTTAGGTTGAAGAGCAGGACTGGAGTAATGTAATCCGTTTAGTTCGTCGAACAGATGCTTGGTGTTTTTTAATAGGTATTCAGTACGGTAAAAGGCTTGTCCGGTTAATCCATGACGACGGGTGAAATATATCTGACGTTCAATTTCACTTAGCGGCCAGTCTTTTTCTGCCGGATCAAGAAAATAAATACCTAATCCGGGAACTACACAACGTCCGAAGCTATTTTCCTGCCAATCTAATGCAAATGGATAAAAGTTATTTCCGTTGAAATACATCATAGGGAATAGAATATCCTGGATGCCTTCACGAAGCCACCCTTGAGCATCCTGGTAAACTGTATGATAAGCATTCCATCCTCCTGATGGGTAATGAGAAGTATCTTTGAATTTGCCAACAGGTGAACTACTCATTTTTACCCAAGGTTTGATTTGCTTAACCTGCTGATACAAGTGTCGTACAATTGCTGTAATGTTGTCTCTTCTCCAACTGTCCAGGCTTTTTCCGTTACCATATTTGCGAAACATCTCTTTATCCGGAAAATCATTTGGACGGTCAGGATAACGAATATAATCAAGATGGATGCCATCTACATCATAACCGGTAATTATTTCTTTTACAATAGAAAAAAGGTAATCTTTTGTTGCCGGGTTGCCGGGATCGAGAAACCATTCACCCTGATAACGTTTGCATATTTGTGGGTGTTTCTTAGTAACAGATTTATTCCCTAATGCTTTTACATGATTTTCTTTTCCCAATGGAATTGAGACTATCCATGCATGACATTCCATTCCGCGTTTATGGCACTCTTCAATAGCAAATGCAAGCGCGTCATATCCGGGAGAGCAACCGGCTTTTCCCGTTAATGTCTCATTATAGGTTTCAATGGAAGACGGATAGATAACGTCTCCCCGTAAACGTGTTTGAAGTAATACGGTATTAAAATTGGCAGCTTTTAGCTCATCCAAAATTCTGCATAATTCTGCTTTTTGTTTATTGATAGTGGTAGGAGAGGTGGCTTTGACTGTTGGCCAGTCAAGTCCATATATTGTTGTCAGCCAAGTGGCTCGTATCTCATTTTTAGGTTGTGCCTGTGTATTGGTTATGAAAAAACAAAGGAACAAAAGAATAAGGTATGTATGTTTCATTTTCGCTTGCTGTAATGTTGCAAAGGTAGATAAAAGAACGTAAAAAAGCGTTAGAAGATTCCTCTTTTTCAACTGAAAGGAGACACGAATAAATAATATTACTTATTTTTGTTTTAAATACAAAAAAGAAAAAAGCTAAACAGTGTATGAAAGTTTTTTTCATACTAAAAAGAAGACTCTAATGAAAAAATATAAAAAATCTACATGGCTTTGTGGTGCTCTCTTTATTTATATAACAGCTATGGCTATATATTTAGTACCTCGTAATCACACTATTGGTGAAATGGAGAAATATGTTACGATTGCAGTTTCTTATGTTATTGTTTTACTATTATGGCTTGTGTTGCGTAAGAAAGAAAAATTGGCTGAAAAACGACGTAGAGAAATGGAGGAGTGGAAAAAAGATTCGGAGCATTCAAACAACTAAATATAAAATGAAAAAATTACTTATTTGTATTGCAGTTTTATTATGTACTGTTACTGCACAAGCGCAATTTGAACAGAATAAATGGTTAATAACACCTTCAATTACAGGTCTCGGTATGTCTTATAGTGGTCAGGAAAAATTCTCGTTAGGATTTGAAGCTGAAGGTGGCGTTTTTTTAATGGATAATTTTGCTTTGCTTATTAATGCCGGAGCAGATATTAAAGATAGGGGAGATGATAGAACTTCTTTGGGAGCTGGTGTTCGTTATTACTTTGATCAGACTGGTATTTATATTGGATCAAAGTTTAAATATGATAATTATGATTTCTACACCGGTGGGCATAAGAATGATGCAACCCTTGGTGCAGAAGTTGGATATGCCTTTTTCCTGAGTCGCACAGTAACTGTGGAACCTGCTATGTATTATAACCAAAGTCTGACTGACCAGGACTATAGTAAGTTTGGTGTGAAAATAGGATTTGGATTCTATTTTTAAGAAACCGGTTTTGAAAAATAGTAAAGACTGTGTAAAAGCAGAATTTTTGAATTGAGAATCTTATAGACTGAAACTCAATTTTGAAAAATCCCTTTATATTGGTTTATTAATAGTGAAGTGCACTCCAAAAGTTAGGCTTAAACTTTTGGGGTGCACTTTAACTTCTGTATACCGAAGGTTTTGGAACTGTAGAAGCTTTTATAAAGGCTTTGGAGGAATATATTGACTATTATAATAATCAAAATTAGATTAAAAGGGAAGAGTCCGGTACAATACCGAACTCTTTACCAAAATATTTAACGTTTAACATGCCCAACTTTTGGGGGTCACATCACTTTTAAGTCAACCTCTTTTCATCCTCGTTTTACTGAAGCTTCTCTGCAAGGAACTGGCCGGTGTATGAAGCTGCACATTTAGCTACCTTCTCAGGAGTTCCACAACAAACTAAGTTACCTCCCATATTTCCACCTTCAGGGCCAAGATCAATAATATAATCTGCACATTTAATAACATCCATATTGTGCTCAATGATAACAACGGTATGTCCTCTTGCGATTAATGCATCAAAAGCTTCCAGTAGTTTCTTAATATCATGGAAATGCAACCCTGTTGTTGGTTCGTCGAAGACAAAGATAGTAGGGTATGCTTTTTCCTGACTTAGGAAGTAAGCAAGCTTAACGCGCTGATTCTCTCCACCGGAAAGAGTGGATGAAGATTGACCGAGTTTAATGTATCCCAGTCCAACAGCCTGAAGAGAAGAAAGCTTCTTTACAATCTTTTTTTGCCCGTTTTCAGCAAAGAATTCAACTGCCTGATCGACTGTCATTTCAAGTACATCGTAAATGTTTATGTCCTTGTACTTAACTTCCAGTGTCTCTGATTTAAATCGTTTTCCGTGGCAGCTTTCACATTCAAGCACTAAGTCGGCCATGAATTGCATTTCAACAGTAATGGTACCGTCTCCTTTACATTCTTCGCATCGACCACCTTCAGTGTTAAAAGAGAAGTGCGAAGCTGAATATCCCATAAGCTTGGCCAATGGTTGTTCTGCCCATAATTTTCGGATTTCATCGTATGCTTTGATATAAGTCACAGGATTAGAACGGGAAGACTTCCCTATTGGGTTTTGGTCTACGAATTCTATGTTCTTAACCATATTAATATCTCCGTCAAGAGAAATAAATTCTCCCGGACGTTCGCTTATTTCACTGTATTCCCGTTTCAATGCCCGATAAAAGATATCACGAACCAGTGTTGATTTTCCCGAACCACTAACGCCGGTAACCACAGTCATTACATTCAATGGGAAAATGACATTAATTCCTTTCAGGTTGTTTTCCCTGGCACCAATAACCTCTATGTAATTGTTCCATGGACGATGAAAGGCAGGAACGTTTATTGTTTCTTCTCCAAGCAGATATTTAACGGTATAACTATTGCTTCCTTTTTTAAGATTTTTCATATCTCCGTGATAAACGATCTCTCCTCCCAGACGTCCAGCTTTTGGACCTACGTCGATTATATAATCGGCTGCACGGATAATTTCTTCGTCATGTTCCACCACTACAACAGTGTTACCTAATTCCTGCAGCTGACGAAGAACTTTAATAAGGCGATCAGTATCTCGTGAGTGGAGTCCGATACTTGGCTCGTCAAGAATATAAAGAGAGCCAACTAAACTGCTGCCTAAGGAAGTAGCCAGATTGATTCGTTGACTTTCTCCTCCGGATAATGAATTACTTAAGCGATTGAGTGTAAGATATCCTAAACCTACATCTATAAGGAATGTGATGCGGTTATTTATCTCTGTCAGGATTCGCTTGGCTATAGCAGCTTCGTGTTCATCAAGAGAAAGATTGTCGAAGAATCTTTTTAAATCGTGTATTGGAAGATCTACTAACTCTGAAATTGAGCAATTGCCTATTTTTACATAACCAGCTTCTTTCTTTAATCTGGTTCCATTACAGTCGGGGCAGTAAGTTTTTCCCCGATAACGAGCCAACATTACACGATATTGAATTTTATATTGATTCTTTTCAAGCATCTCAAAGAATTCGTCAATACCATGAACATTTTTACTTCCTTTCCATAATAAATCTTTTTGATCCTTGGTTAGTTCATAGTATGGAACAAAAATAGGAAAGTTATATTTAGCAACGGAACGTATAAATTCATCTTTCCATTCTCCCATTTTCTCACCTCTCCAGCAAACTACAGCACCATCATAAATGCTAAGTGAACGGTTAGGAACAACCAGACCTTCATCTATACCTATTACTTTACCGAAACCTTCGCACTTAGGACAAGCACCAATAGGAGAGTTAAAGCTAAACATGTGGTCGGTGGGTTCTTCAAAAACAATGCCATCAGCTTCAAACTTTTTACTGAAAGAATGTACAATCGGTCCTTCTTCCAGATAGAAACGCAACATGCAGTTCCCACTACCTTCATAGAAAGCAGTTTCAACAGAATCGGTCAAACGGCTAATGCTGTCTTTAGATTTATCGCATACTAATCTATCTACAAGCAAATAGATTTCATTTTCAGTTTCAATGTCCTGCTTCTTTAGCAAGTCATCAATACGTACAGTCTCTCCATTTAATTCAACTCTGTTAAACCCTTGTTTAAGGTCCATTTCGAGTTGCTCTTTCATTGTTCTTCCTTTGCGTAAAAGGATGGGAGTGAGAATTACGTAACGTGTTCCTTCCGGATATGAAAGCATACAGCTGATGATGTCTTCAACCTGATGCTTTTTTACAAGAGTACCGGATATGGGTGAATAAGTTTTTCCTATGCGGGCATAAAGCAAACGCAGATATTCATATATTTCAGTTGAAGTTCCTACTGTAGAGCGAGGATTCCGACTATTTACTTTTTGTTCAATAGCGATGGCGGGAGGGATACCTTTAATAAAGTCGCATTCGGGCTTTGTCATTCTTCCCAAAAACTGACGTGCGTAGCTGTTTAGACTTTCCACATATCGTCTTTGCCCTTCCGCATAAAGCGTATCGAAAGCAAGTGATGACTTTCCTGAGCCGGACAATCCTGTGATTACAACTAATTTATTGCGAGGAATATCTACATCAATATTCTTTAGATTATTGACGCGTGCACCTTTTACAGATATATATTTTTCTTGAGACATAAGCTGTTTTGAAAGAATCTGCAAAAGTAAATAAAAAACGGCATAGTGCAAAGGAATGCTTATATGAATCATTAATTTATTAAGGTAGTTGTCAACTTGATAAATACAAAATATTACATATCTTTGTATGTGTATAACATAACAAAACTATAAGAATGAAGATAAAGACTTTTTTGGCAACCTTCCTGATGGTTTGCTGTTCGCTCTACACTATTGCACATAATTTGCCGAAACGCGAATTTCGAGGAGTATGGTTACACACTATCAACGGAGATTATACCGGAAAATCAACAAACGAATTTAAAACCTACCTGATTGGTCAACTCAACACTTTCCAAAAGGCAGGAATCAATGCTGTCTTGTTTCAGGTTCGTCCCGAAGCGGATGCGTTTTATCCTTCCAAATTAGAACCTTGGAGCCGTTTCCTTACAGGAACTCAAGGTGTAGAACCATCCGATGATTTTGATCCAATGGCTTTTGTTATAGATGAATGTCATAAGAGAGGTATGGAGTTTCATGCATGGGTTAATCCTTACCGTGTACAATTGAATATTAGTTCAAAGTTGGCTCCAACACATATTTACTATCAACATCCGGAGTGGTTTGTTGTATATGGCAATCAACGCTTCTTTAACCCAGGATTACCTCAATCTCGTGAATTTATAAATAAAGTGATGAAAGATATTGTGTCTCGTTATGATGTAGACGCAATTCACATGGACGATTATTTCTATCCTTATCCTATTGCAGGAAAAGAATTTTCTGACGAAGAGGCATTTCAGACCTATGGTGTTCCTAGTGGCTTTGAAGGTCAGAAAGACAATTGGCGTAGAAATAATGTTAGTTGCCTGATTAGAGAATTACATGAAACTATACGCGAAACAAAGCCATGGGTGAAGTTTGGTGTTTCTCCTTTTGGTATTTATCGCAATAAAAAGAATACGCTGGATGGTATAGGTAGTGAGACTAATGGTTTGCAAAACTATGATGAACTGTATGCCGATGTGCTTCTGTGGATTCGCAATGGTTGGGTAGATTATAATATTCCACAAATATATTGGGAAATAGGAAACAAAGCAGCTGATCATGAAACTTTAGTGAATTGGTGGGCTACTTATTCATACGATCGTCCTTTCTTTATTGGACAAGATATAGAACGTACTGCTAAATTTGCAGACCTTAATAAACCGGATATAAATCAGCTCCCAAGAAAAATGCAACTATCACGTACTACTCCTAATGTGATGGGAAATTGTTTCTGGAGTGGAAAAGCCTTACTTGGTAATCCTGGTAACTCGTTGACTGTTTTAGCTAATACTTATCAATGTTATCCGGCTCTTCCTCCTGTATTTACCTTTATGGATGATAAGGCTCCCAAAAATGTAGGAGGTTTGAAAGCAATCTGGACTGAGGATGGCTATATTCTGATGTGGAAAGAACCAAAAGCTAAGGATGAAATGGATAAAGCATTTAACTATTGTGTTTATCGTTTTGAAAATAAGGAAAAAGTGAATCTTGATGATCCTTCAAAGATAGTAGCTGTGACAAGAACTTGCTATTATAAACTGCCTTATGATACGGGTAAGGTGAAGTATCGTTACGTAGTAACAGCACTCGACAGGTTGCATAATGAATCAAAAATGAAAAGCAAAAAGATAAAACTCTGAGAAGTATTTAGGGTATACTATAAATGGGATATGCTAAAATGGGATTGTTCAAATGCGGAACAGTCCCATTTTTTATAGTGTGCCTATACTTGATCTTCATTCATGTATTTACTTGGATTCATTTTATAATGCTTTTTAAAAACTTCCCTGAAATATTTGGCATCACTAAAACCTGTCATATCTGCAACTTCTGTGATGTTTAACCTTTTACTTCTAAGCAGTTTCGCTGCACGGGCAAGCCGTATTGACCTTATAAAGTCAGCCGGAGCCTGGTCTGTTAAAGCTTTAATTTTACTATAAAAACTAGAACGACTCATATTTAGAGCGCTGCATAATACATCTACATTAAAGTTTGAATCCGATAAATTCTTTTCTATAATATCTTTCACTTTATTCATAAACTCGCGGTCAAGTTCTGAAGCATAGTTGATTGATTCATCTGTATTTTTTAGTTCTAATTTAGAAAAACTATTCTTTAGCACTGCACGATTACTTAGAATGTTTATGATTGTAGCTTTTAGTATTGATATGTCAAAAGGCTTAGTAATATACTCATCTGCGCCATATTTTAATCCTCGGATAATATTGCTCTTGTCATTGAGTGCTGTTAGCAGAATTACAGGGATATGTGATGTGTTGATATCACTCTTTATTCTGGAACATAATTCGTCACCATTCATATTTGGCATCATAATGTCTGAAATAACCAGATCTGGTTTTATATTTTGTACAATATCCCATCCAATTTTTCCGTCACTTGCCACAAAGGTATAATATATGTCGGCAAGGGTATGCTGCAAATAATTTCTCATATCGTCGTTATCTTCCACAATCAAGATTCTTTGTGAAGGAGAATCCATGCTGTTAAGAGGAATCGATGGTGGTAAAACTTCTCCGGCCTTTGTTTTGAAACTTGTGAATAAAGTATCAGAATCGGATATTGATTCGTGATTCCATTCCAAATGGTGCTTTTTAAAGTGTTTATGCCCTTGTGGAAAAGATACTCTGAAAGAAGAACCGCTGTTTATTTTGCTTTTCAGACTGATGGTTCCTTTATGCAGCTGTACTAATTTTCTAACCATCAGTAATCCAATTCCGCTACCTGTAATCTTCGAATTTATAGCATTACTACCACGAACAAATAACTTAAACAGTTTCTTTTGTTCTTCTTCGGGTATGCCTATTCCGCTATCACTGATTTCAAATCCCCAGTAATCAGGATTGCTGAAAGCTATTACTTTTATTTTCCCGTTATTGGGCGTATATTTAATTGCATTTGATAGTAGGTTTCTAACAATAGATTCCATCTTTTCTTTATCGAACCACACATTTAAGAAACGGAAATTACTTTCGTAAGTAAGCTCTATATGTTTTGAATCAACATATGGCTGGAAAGTTTTAATAATCTCATCCAAAAATGTGAATATCTCATATTCATTTACATGCATTCTTGACGAGTATATTTCTGCTTTTTCAAAATTAATCAGATTTGTTATTAGCTGATATAGAGAATTTGTATTCCTTACAGCAGTGTCTAATTTGGTTTTTCCTTCAAGTGACAGTTCTTCTTTTTCAGCCAAATCGTCCAGAGGAGCTTTTATTAAAGATAGCGGTGTCCGGATGTCATGTGCTGTGTTAATAAAGAAACGAATCTTGTCGGTAGATGCCTTTTGCTCTTTATACGTATTGTAATGTTGCATAAAGTCCCATACTATTAGGCCGAAAATGACGATATACAATAATTTAGCCCAGATAGTTCCCCAAAATGGAGGGTGGATTACTATCTCAATACTTTTTTCATCTATTATATGCAAGTTGTCTTCTGAGATAGAACGTACACGAAGGATGTAATTTCCCGGGCTAATATTTGTGTAGCGAATTACATTGTCATAAGTAGGTTTGCTCCATTTATCATAAAATCCTTCCAAATTCCATGAATATAGAATGTTAGAAGGGTAATCGTAATTAATCGAAGCTAAGAAGAATGAGAAAATGTTTTGGTCATAATTTAAATCTATTCTTTTTGCTTCATCAATGTTTTGTTTTAAAGGAGAATTAGAATCATCGACAGATACTGTTTTATAGAAAAGAGTAAAATTACTGAATACCAGCTTAGAAGAATAATTTTGAGGTAGTTTGGTTGTCTCATCAAATTCTATTGCTCCTTCTGAACTTCCAAAAACAAAGGTTCTGTTTTGTCTATATGTACCCGATGTTGGATTAAAATGCTTTAAAACCAATCCTTGTCCTTTTGTCCAGTTTTTGAAGTTTCTTTTTGAAATATTAAAACGTACCAAACTATTTTCGGTACTTAGAAATAGAGTGCCTTTTTGGTTGGATAATATTGTATAAACATTATCCGACATAAGTGTGTTGTTTTCCCTGTTATAACTGATAAAAGAATTAGTCTTACTGTTGTATACTAGCATTCCGGAATCACAGGTACCAATATATAGCAAGCCGTTTTTCTCTTGATGAAGAGTATATATATATGCTTTCTTTGGTATCTCTATTCGTTTAATTTTACCATTTTTTTTGTTTAGTAGAATTAACCAGTTAGAACAACCTACCCATATATGATTAGTATCTTTTTCTAGAACTATATTTACTGAATTTATTGATGGATATTTGCGAATCTTTTTATTCTTTAAGTCAACGCATTTCAGACTGTAATAACCGCCTAACCAAATGCATCCATTACTGTCTTTTATAATTGAATTAATGTGCTTATCTGGCTGAAAATCGTTTTCTCCATAATTTGAAGGAGAAAATAAACTTACCTTCAGACTACGCTTATTGATAATATAAATATCTGAAGTATATCCTCCAGCCCATATAATACCGGGAGATACTTCACAAAGAGTAGTATAAACATGATTTTTCTTAATCGATCTATTATCTGAATCGTTAAGTATATGAGCCCATTTACTTGTTTTGGAATAGTAAATACTAATCCCATTGTTGGTTGCAAACCATAAATCACCGTCTTTATCTTCAATGATAGAATTTACCTGGTCGTTTGCTAAAGAATTCTTATTTCCAATTGCATGTTTAAACCATTGATATTTGGGAAATCGGTTATATCTTACAGTTATTCCAATAGGGTAGTTTGCCAGCCAGATACGTTGTTCATTATCAACATATATATCATTTATAGTGTTACCGTTCATAGTATTGGGCTTACTATAATCTGCTACAATATAAGGAGATGAAAGATAATTATCCGTATTCATTTTATAAACACCAGCTCCATCTGTGGCAATAAGAATCTCGTTTTCATTTAGTTCCTTTATACAGTTAATACTGATGTCATTAATATCGGTTGGAACTAATTGTAACGTTTGCTTGCTGCTGTCGAATACGTATATTCCCTTTTTAAAACTTCCGATGAATAACTTCTTTTTATTCTTTTGATAATAAAGCTTATTAACCTGAACTGGTAAGCTTTCTAATTTCTTTTGATGGACTTTAAATAAAGTCTTATTTATTAATTTAACTTTATATACCCCCTTATCAGTTCCAATATAATAAGTGCTCCCGTCTATTTGCACCAAATCATTAATAGTGTATTTATTGGTATTAATAAGTGGGATTAATTTTTGAGTATCTATATTAAATAAGTATTGATTATGGTCGGTACATAACCAGATGTTATTGTTATCATCAATATATGTATAACTTATTAAGTCTTTCTTTTTTAATTGTAAAACTAGCTGAAAATAGTCCTTATCAAAATTGTATTTAAAGATTAGTCCGTTTTTTGTTACTTCCCAAAGAACTCTTTCTCTGTCCATAGAAAGATTATTCATTTCAGTAAATGAGTTAATACTTTCGTTTCCAGCTATTAAATTGTAATGTTTGAAGAATGTACCGTCATATCTATCTATACCTTCCTGAGTTACAAACCACATGTACCCTTTTTTATCTTTATTGATGCTGTATACACGCCTGTTACTTAGCCCATCTTCCACACCGATATATTTATATGTCTGAGCAGAACATAAGGTACTAATGTAAAATAATAGTATAAATAGTGTGTTTTTCATTAGTGGGAAGTCTTTTGCTGCGTAGTATACAAAAATCGAAAAAATAGTTAATATTTCAAAGACTTATATATAATATTTGTAAAAATATTTAAGAAGTGAGAAGGTTGTTGATTTATAAATTGAGAAATAATAGTTATTATTTTGAAAATCAATAAGTTATATATTTGTCTTTTGTCGTATACTTTGATTTTAGTTGTATTGTTTGAATGTAAAAAAAGGGCGAAGATTTAAAATCTTCGCCCTTCTCTGAAAGTATATAGCTTTTATTTATGTTCTTCAACCCATTTACGTGCATTAACAAATGCTTCCATCCATGGAGTGATCTGATCGCTATTTATTCTGTCAGCTGGATAATATGCATTCTGCCAAGGGAAGATTGCACGTTCCAAGTGAGGCATCATAGCAAGATGACGTCCGTCTTCTGAAGCTAGAGCTGCTACGCTGTAATCAGAACCATTTGGATTACCTGGATATTCGTCATAAGAGTATGTTGCTACTACATTGTACTTATCTTCTTCATAAGGTAATGAGAACTTACCTTCACCATGAGCTACCCAAATACCTAGTTTAGATCCGCTTAATGAACCAAACATTACGCTGCGGTTGGTTGGGATAGTAACTCCTACAAAGCATGACTCGAACTTATGAGAGTTATTATGCAGCATTTTTGCTTTTTTCTCATGTTCAGGATTGATTAAGCCAAGTTCAATCATTAACTGGCAACCGTTACAGATACCAAGACTTAATGTGTCTTTACGAGCGAAGAACTTGTCGAGAGCAGCTTTTGCTTTTTCGTTGAACAAGAATCCTCCGGCCCATCCTTTGGCTGAACCAAGTACATCTGAGTTTGAGAAACCTCCGCAGAATACAATCAAATTGAGATCTTCCAATGTTTCGCGGCCACTGATAAGGTCGGTCATGGTAACGTCCTTCACGTCAAATCCGGCAAGATATAATGAGTAAGCCATTTCACGCTCACCGTTGGTTCCTTTTTCACGAATGATAGCTGCCTTTATGCCACTAGAAGTGCGGCGATCAGGAGAGATACCATATTGAGAAAGTTTGCCTTTGAACTCTTTGTTGAATGCAAACTCAATTGGCTGCATCTTGTAGTTCTCGAAGCGAGCTTTAGCACAACCGTTCATAGATTGTTTTCTGTCGAGCAAGTATGATGAAGAGTACCATACATCACGCATATAATCAATGCCAAACTGGTAAGTAGCATCATCTTTTGAAACAAGAATATGACGTTCGTCGGTTGGTTTGGCAATCAGGATAAATCCTACACCTGCATCTTCAAGAATCTTTTCAACTTCAGCTTTGTGTTTAACCTGAATAACGATACCCGGATTTTCTGCAAACAAGATCTTAACCAAGTCTGTTTCCTTCATTTTATCCAGATTAACTTCAAGACCACCTTCTACATTTGCGAAGCACATTTCAAGTAAAGTAGTGATTAAACCACCGGCAGAGATATCGTGTCCGGCCATGATTAATCCTTTGTTTACTAATTCCTGAACTGCAAGGAATGCATCACGGAAATATTCTACATCTTGTACGCATGGCACGTCATCGCCCACTTTATTAAGTGATTGAGCAAATGCAGAACCTCCAAGTTTCAAAGCATCGAAACTGAAGTCTATATGGTATAAATAACTTTTTGGATCGTTTACTAATACTGGAGAAACCACTTTCTTGATGTCAGAAACCTCAGCTCCGGCAGAAACAATAACTGTTCCAGGAGAAACAACTTTGCTTCCGTCAGGATATTTCTGAGTCATAGACAAAGAGTCTTTACCAGTAGGAACGTTGATTTGCAAACCGCAGCAGAAATCAGACAATGCTTTCACTGCAGTGTAAAGACGTGCATCTTCCCCCTCCATTGAGCGGCAAGGCCACATCCAGTTGGCAGATAAAGAAATACTATCCATACCATCTACAAGAGGAGCCCACACAAGATTGGTCAGAGCTTCGGATACAGCAAGAACGGAACCGGCAGCAGGATCGGCTAAAGCAGCCTGAGGTGCATGACCAATTGAAGTTGTGATACCTTTTTCTCCTCTATAATCAAGAGCTACAACACCACAGTCGCTCAGTGGCAATTGAATTTCTCCCTGACATTGCTGACGAGCAACCTTACCAGTTACCGAACGGTCAACCTTGTTAGTCAACCAGTCCTTACATGCTACAGCTTCCAGCTGAAGAACGCGGGTAAGATATTCATCAAGATTGTCTACATTATAAGAAGCATTCTCGTAATGAGTCTCTACAGTCTTGTCTATCATGTAAGTCTTAGGAGAACTTCCGAACATTTGGTCAACTGATAAGTCGAATGGACGAACTCCGTCAGCCTGTTCAAATGCGAAGCGTCCGTCGCCGGTGGTTTCACCTACAACATACATTGGGGCACGTTCACGTTCGGCAATCTTGCGAACATGTTCGATAGCTTCTTCCTTTATTAATAATCCCATACGTTCTTGAGACTCATTTGCAATGATTTCTTTTGCAGATAAAGTCTTGTCACCGATAGGAAGTTTATCCATGTGAATTAATCCACCGTTTTCTTCAACTAATTCAGAAAGACAGTTTACGTGTCCGGCAGAACCGTGGTCGTGGATTGATACAATAGGGTTTTCATCTTCTTCGCAAAGTGCACGAACCACGTTGTTGGCACGTTTCTGCATTTCAGCATTTGCACGCTGAACGGCGTTAAGCTCGATACCGCTTGAGTAACGTCCTGTATCTACTGAAGAAACAGAACCACCACCTAAACCAATGCGGTAATTATCACCACCAAGAACAACCACTTTATTACCAGTTTCGGGTTTACCTTTCAGGCAATCGCGTTTTGTTCCATAGCCTACACCACCGGCAAGCATGATAACTTTGTCATATCCGTAACGAACATTGTTTTCTTCGTGTTCGAATGTAAGTACAGAACCACAGATAAGTGGTTGACCAAACTTGTTTCCAAAGTCGGATGCACCGTTCGAAGCTTTGATAAGAATCTGTTCCGGAGTTTGGTATAACCATTCGCGAACCGGAAGAAGCTCTTCCCATTCACGTCCTTCCTCAGTACGAGGGTAAGAAGTCATGTAAACAGCAGTTCCTGCAATAGGTAAAGAACCCTTTCCTCCACCCATACGGTCACGGATTTCGCCACCAGTTCCGGTAGAAGCACCGTTGAAAGGTTCAACAGTTGTTGGGAAGTTATGAGTTTCAGCCTTTAGAGAAATGACTGTTTTAATATCTTTAATCTGGAAATAATCAGAAGTTGAATGATCGGCCGGAGCGAATTGTTCTACAACCGGTCCTTCAGCAAAGGCTACATTATCTTTGTATGCAGAAATAATCTTGTTTGGATTTTCGGCAGTAGTCTTTTTAATCATCTGGAAAAGTGAAGATTCCATCTCTTTACCGTCGATAACGAAAGTTCCACCGAAGATTTTGTGGCGGCAGTGCTCTGAGTTAATCTGTGCAAAACCGAAAACTTCAGAATCCGTAAGCTTACGTCCCATGGATTTCTCCATGTTGATAAGATAATCCATTTCTTCCTGAGAAAGAGCCAGACCTTCTTTTTCATTGTAAGCAGCTAAGTCGTCAATGTAAATAATAGCTTCAGGCTCACGATTGGTTGTAAATACATTCTGATTCAAACCTTTGTACATGCGTTGCAGCATTGGATCGCGGTCTGCGTTTTCATCTTCTACAGGGAAGTATTCTTCAATCCGGAGAATACCTTCAATACCCATGTTCTGAGTAATTTCTACGGCATTTGTGCTCCAAGGAGTAATCATTTCCTTACGAGGGCCAACAAAATAACCTTGTAACTGGTCTTCGCTTTCCACATTTGCTTCACCTAAAAGCCAACTGAGTTTTTTGATATCCTCAGAAGAGAATTCATGGTCGGCTTCTACGGCCACCACGCTCTGAGAAGGGGTTCTGAAAAAAAGAATCATATCACTTTAAGTATATATGGGTTATTATAATTCTGGATGAATTATTTTCTATTTTGCATGCAAAGTTACGCAAAACCCTCGGGCTGTGAAAGAAATGTGTTTATTATTTGCGAGTTATACTATTCATATAGTTATTTTTTAATTATGATGTATATCAAAGTAATATTATGATGTACATCATAATATGTGTTTGATGTACATCAAAAGATGGCTTAGATGTATATCAAAATAAAATTTATTCTAATATAAATATAAAATGTTTGGTGAATGAATTCTACTTTATACTTATAGCTTTAATTTGGCTAAGACAGGCTTTGTTTTTTGAATTTTTGAATAAACCGCCGATTGTTTTTATATTAAAAAGCAGCTATTCCTAAAACTTTTAAAATATAAGATTTATTAATAAGTAAAATTGCTTAACCTACACTTTATTTGATGATTTGAATCTCTATATCTTTTAAGACGGAGTTTTTAATTACTATTATTCTTTGTTTCTTTAGATAAATGCGGTAATAAACTTTTAGTCTGATAAAATAATGAAAAAATGAATGATTTATATTTCTAAAAAAAGCATTATGTTTGCGCAAGAAAATGTTAAAGAGTCTTTTTAAGAATTAAATTATCACATAATGCCTGTAACTAAAAACTATTTGAAAGTTATTTTCGCAAGTTCTTTGTTTTTTTCTTTTTTATCTACATCGTGCATAGACAATACTTATGACTTAAGTAAAGATATTGATTTAAAAATTCATGTAGGAGGGAATGCGCTTGCAATGCCTATTGGTAGCACAGACTATATTAAACTGAGTAAAATAATAAAAGCAGATGAGTCTGATGTTATACATCTTAATGGAGGTGAGTACTCATTGTATAAAGAGGGGACGGTTGATCCGGTTGAAATAAAGATAAACAGTGTTTCTCCAATTAGTATAAGTCCAATTACTTTGCCTTTGATTGACTTTGGAACTGCAGGATTAGCAGGAAGAGCATCTACCATTGGTAGTGTAGACTTTGCCGTACCTACTACTTCTTCTACTTTCGAACTTGTACATCGTAGCATTCCTTCTGAGGTTTCTTCAATAAAGAAAGTGATATTTCCTTCTGCTTCACCGGTAAAAGCTACTATAAAATATGCATTCTCAGGAATTCCTTCCGGGACATTGGTAAATCTCAATAGTCTGAAACTAAAGTTTCCAGATTATTTGGTTTCTTCACAGCTAAATTCAAGCCATGAATTAGTTTTGAATGAAACTACATCTTCAGAATTCTCTAAAGATATTTATATTACTTCTTTCGATTTCTCAAATGAAAATGGTGGAGCATCTACTATAAATAATAAGATACTGGATGTTGTTAAAAATATAACTCTTTCCGGTGGTATAGCTCTTTCAAATGTTGATTACTCTCAGTTAAAAGGAAATGTGTCACTTGCTACTTCTGTTCAGATTAGTCCCGCAACAATCTCCGAAATTGAAGGAATTATAGATCCTTCCATTAGTATAAATGCAGATCCGGTATCTTTTGAAATTCCGGAATTTCTGGAAGATAAAGAAGTGAAAATGGATGTTGTAAATCCTATGATTAATCTCACTGTAACAAATAGTACCGATATTCCAGTAATTATCTCAGGTCTTTTGAAAGGATATAGAGATGGAACTGAGTTAAGTGAAGTAGCAGTTGAGGGTACAACCAGTAATCCTATAACCATTGATGCCAATGCTAAAACAGTTATTTGTTTATCCAGAACAGGAGTGGGTGGTCCTGTTGGCAGCAAAAACTATAAAATTGCAAATTTAAACGATTTGATAGAGACAATTCCTAATCATATCCGGTTTGTAATGAATGCCCGGGCCGATCAAAGTACATCGCACAGAATACAGTTAGGCAAAAGCTATAGTGTAGGCATGAATTATAGTGTGGAAGTTCCGTTTAAATTTGGATCTGGGTTGTCAATCGTGTATAATGATTCGATTGACGGCTTTAATGATGACATCAAAGATTTGAATGTAAAGTCATTAACTGTAACAGCTACAGTAGAAAACACTATACCATTGGCTCTGCAACTAAATGCTACTACGGTAGGAATTAATAAAAATGCGGGAGCATTGCCAGGTGTCTCAGTAAAGATTACAGGTGATATTAAATCGTGTGCTGCAAATGGTGGGGCTCAGGAGTCTCCGATAACTATTGAACTGACGGAAACAACGGATGGAGCTATTAAGAATCTGGATGGTTTGTTGCTGAAAGTAACGGCTAAATCTACAGAAACAGTAAATGGCATGCCATTGAAAGAAGATCAATACATCCGCCTGAAGAATATCAAAGCTAAAGCAGCAAGTGGAATGGATTACGATTTAAATGATTAACTAACCTGCTACCGAAATAAAACAAAAAGATATGAAATTGCGTTTACAAATCATTATATTGTTCCTTTTTGCTGGAGGAGCATCAACAAATATTCTGGCACAAACATTGAATTCTTCTTATTTCCTCGAAGGGGCAACTTTTCGCCATCAGTTGAATCCTGCTTTTATGGGGCAGAGAAACTACATCAGTATACCATTACTTGGAAATGTAAATGTGGGGACTAGTAGTAACGTTGGACTTACTGATTTTATCTATAAATACAATGATCCGGAAAGCAAACACGATCTGACTACTTTTATGAGTTCGTCTGTCTCCCGGGAAGAATTTCTTGGCAACTTAAAGACAAACAACCAGATAAATACAAGTTTTGGACTAACAATCCTTTCTGCCGGATTCTATGGATGTGGCGGATTTAATACCATTGAACTTGGAGTAAAATCTAATACCTCGGTGAACTTGCCATACGAACTATTCAATTTTATGAAGACAGGTATGGATCAGGAGGTTTATCACATTAAAAACTTTGCTGCTAATTCAAATAATTATGTTGAACTGGCTTTGGGGCATGCACATGAGATTAATGACCGGTTAACCATTGGTGCTAAATTGAAATTCCTGGTTGGTGGTGCCAATGTTGATACTAAAATAGATCAGATGGATGTTGAACTCACTGGCGATAAATGGCAGGCAATGGCTAATGGAACAATAAATACTGCTGTTGGAGGAGGCTATTATAAAACAAAAGTCGAGAATCCCGGCGAAATTAGTGGGTATGATGTTGATAAAGCAGGCCCTGCAGGTTATGGAGCTGGTATTGATTTAGGAGTGACTTATAGAATTGGCGATAATTTTATATTGTCTGCTTCTGTACTCGATCTTGGATTTATCAATTGGAAAAATAGTCTTAAGGGTGCAACCCGTAATAATGAGCCTTTTACTTTTGATGGCTTTAATAACATTGCAGTAGACCCTGAAGAAGGAGATCCTAATAGCGTTGATGAACAATTCGAAAACATGAAAGACGATTTGGAAGATATGACTAAGTTTTATGATGAAGGAAAAGTAAACCGCACAACAACTCTTGCTTCTACTGTAAACTTTGGAGCCGAATACTTGTTCTTTAATGATAAAATGTCGTTAGGAGCATTAGCAACAACTCATATTAATAAACCTTATACCTGGAGTCAGGCTATGGCGTCATTAAATATCAGGCCGGCAAGGTGGCTGGATGCTTCGGTTAACTATTCTTATTCAACTTTTGGTCCCAATCTTGGCTGGATGCTGAATATACATCCCAAAGGATTTACATTCTTTGTTGGGTCCGACCGAATGATAACAAATGTTACCCCTCAATACATTCCAACCAATAACTTTAATACAAACATTTGTTTTGGATTTAATATTACGTTCGGGCGTTGTAGAAACTAGGTAATTTGCAGACTCTTTTCTAGAACCGGTTAAATAATTTATTTAGCCGGTTTTTTGCTTGTGCAAAATGATTGCTAAAAAAGCTAAACCAAAGTGAGATAAGGCAAAAAACGTGAATAGAATGCTTCAAATTTCGCAAAAAAGTGCCATCTTTGCAAAATGTTAGCTATAGAAGTAACGATATTAGATCTGTTGATAAAAGGATTTATCATTGGAGTAGTGGTCTCTGCTCCTCTAGGCCCCGTTGGAGTGCTGTGTATTCAACGTACTCTGAATAAAGGGCGATGGTATGGATTTGTTACCGGTTTGGGTGCGTCATTAAGTGATATTGCTTATGCATTATTAACTGGTTATGGGATGAGTTTTATCTTTGACTTTATCTCAGCAAATCAGTTTTATCTGCAACTGCTGGGTAGTATAGTGCTTTTTGTCTTTGGAGTATATACCTTCAGAAGCAATCCGGTTAACTCATTACGGCCGGCATCTCCTTCCAAGGGAACTTATTTACATAATTTTATTACTGCTTTTGCGGTAACACTCTCTAATCCACTTATAATATTCCTGTTTATAGGTCTTTTTGCACGCTTTACCTTTATTGCACCGCAAATACATTTATATGAAAAGATAGTTGGTTATTTGTCAATTGCTCTGGGTGCGTTTACATGGTGGTTTTTAATAACATTTATTGTAAGTAAATTGCGTACAAGATTCAATGTAAGAGGTATATGGGTTATTAACCGTACAATAGGTGTAGTGGTAATGGTGCTATCTGTTCTTGGATTGATGTTTACTTTCTTTGGAAAACCACTTTACTAATTAAATAGAATATGTTTATTGCACAAAAACTTAAGCAAACCAATATTGCTGAATACCTTATATACATGTGGCAAATCGAAGATATTATTCGCGCTGCCGGATGTGATATTGATAAGTTGAAATCAAGCTTTATAAGCCAATACCAGATAGATGAAGTAGAAAAAGCTAAGTTGACTCAATGGTATGATGATTTAATAGGCATGATGCGCGTTGAAGGTGTAATAGAAAGGGGGCATCTGCAGATAAATAAGAATGTAATTATCTCACTTACAGATTTGCATTTACAGTTGTTACGTTCTCCAAAAGAACCTTTTTATGGTGCAGCTTATTATAAGGCTTTGCCTTTTATAGTGGAATTGCGTAATAAGAATAAAAATACAGAAGAGTCTGAAATAGAAACCTGTTTTGAAGCGTTATATGGCGTTATGTTACTGAAGCTTCAAAAAAAAGAAATAACTCCTGAAACAAGTAAAGCAATAGAAACAATATCGAAGTTCCTTTCGTTATTGTCAAACTACTATGAAAAGGATAGAAACGGAGATTTAAAATTAGACGATTAGTCATGAAAAATATATTGATAACCGGTGCCAATGGTCAATTAGGCAATGAAATGCGTTTGCTTTCTTCGGAAAACAATCAATACAACTATTTTTTTACAGACGTACAAGAACTTGATATTTGTGATGAACAAGCTATACAGACGTTTGTTACAGAAAACCAAATCGATGTAATTGTGAATTGTGCAGCATATACAGCTGTGGATAAAGCAGAAGATAATGCTGATTTATGCAGAAAGCTGAATGCTGTTGCTCCTGGATATCTTGCTAAGGCTGCAGAAAGCAGAGGTGCTGCTATGATTCAGGTTTCAACAGACTATGTTTTTAACGGAACCAATCATATACCTTATACTGAAGAAGAACCTACTTGCCCAGCTTCTGTTTATGGAAATACAAAGCTGGAAGGCGAACAGAATGTTATGAGTAATTGCTCAAAAGCAATTGTGATAAGAACTGCCTGGCTTTACTCTACCTTTGGAAACAACTTTGTAAAGACAATGATCCGTCTTGGCAAGGAGAGAGAATCTTTGGGGGTTGTTTTTGATCAGATAGGAACGCCAACTTATGCGCGTGATCTTGCCAAAGCAATTTATGCAGCAATTAATAAAGGTATTGTTCCGGGTATTTACCACTTTAGCGATGAAGGGGTTTGCTCATGGTACGATTTTACACTTGCCATTCATCGTATAGCCGGAATCAATACATGCAAAGTGAGTCCTCTTCACACTGCCGATTATCCTGCAAAAGCGGCACGCCCTCATTATTCTGTATTAGATAAAACAAAAATAAAAAAGACTTTTGATATTGAAATCCCTCACTGGGAGGTGAGCTTACAAGAGTGCATAAATGATATTAATTAAACCAATATATGCTTGACGAAATAAAAAGAAGGCGTACTTTCGCTATTATCTCTCACCCGGATGCGGGTAAAACTACATTAACGGAAAAGCTTCTTCTGTTTGGAGGGCAAATTCAGGTTGCCGGGGCTGTGAAGTCTAATAAGATTAAGAAAACGGCAACTTCCGACTGGATGGAGATTGAAAAACAACGTGGTATCTCTGTAACGACTTCTGTGATGGAGTTTGATTACCGCGACTATAAAGTGAATATTCTTGATACTCCGGGTCACCAGGATTTTGCAGAAGATACATTCCGTACGCTGACTGCTGTAGATAGTGTAATTATTGTTGTTGACGGTGCAAAGGGTGTTGAGGCGCAGACTCGTAAATTGATGGAAGTCTGCCGAATGAGAAACACTCCGGTAATTGTGTTTATAAATAAGATGGACCGTGAAGGACGCGATCCTTTTGATTTGCTGGATGAAATAGAATCTGAATTACAAATCAGAGTTCGCCCATTAAGCTGGCCTATTGAACAAGGTGCTCGTTTTAAAGGCGTTTATAATATATACGAACAAAAGCTTGATCTTTATCAACCAAGTAAGCAGGTTGTTACAGAAAAGGTAGAGGTTAGTATTGATAGTGAAGATTTGGATAAAAATATTGGTAAACCTCTCGCAGATAAACTTCGCACAGACCTGGAACTGATTGATGGAGTATATCCGGAATTTGATATCAACGAATATCTGAGTGCTGAGATAGCTCCTGTCTTTTTTGGTTCTGCCCTTAATAATTTCGGGGTGCAGGAATTGCTCGATTGCTTTGTGGAAATTGCCCCATCCCCTCGTCCGGTAAAAGCTGAAGAGAGAACAGTAGAACCCGAAGAAGAAAAGTTCACAGGTTTTATCTTTAAGATTACAGCTAATATTGATCCTAACCACCGTTCTTGTGTGGCTTTCTGTAAAGTATGCTCAGGTAAGTTTGTGCGCAACGCACCTTATAAACATATCCGTCACGGAAAAACCATGCGCTTCTCTTCGCCAACACAATTCATGGCTCAGAAGAAAAGTACAATTGATGAGGCTTATCCTGGCGATATTATCGGTTTGCCAGATACAGGTAACTTTAAAATCGGTGATACTTTAACAGAGGGTGAAGAGCTACACTTCAAAGGCTTGCCTAGCTTCTCTCCGGAAATGTTTAAATACATCGAGAATGCTGATCCAATGAAAACGAAGCAGCTCAATAAGGGTGTTGATCAGTTAATGGATGAAGGTGTTGCTCAGTTGTTCGTTAACCAGTTCAATGGTCGTAAAATTATTGGTACGGTAGGGCAGTTGCAGTTCGAAGTAATACAATACCGTTTACTCAACGAATACAATGCAGCTTGCCGTTGGGAACCGTTGAGCCTTTATAAAGCTTGCTGGGTAGAAAGCGATAACAAAGAAGAACTAGAAGCTTTCAAGAAACGTAAATATCAGTTCATGGCTAAGGATCGAGAAGGTAGAGATGTTTTCCTTGCCGATAGTAACTATGTACTTCAGATGGCGCAAATGGACTTTAAGAGTATTAAGTTCCATTTCACTAGTGAGTTTTAATCGAGGAATAATATAGGATAATATAATAAAGGCTGCCGAATAATTATTCGGCAGCCTTTATTATATTATCTGATTTAATGCAAATCTTTATACTAAATGCAAAGCATCAATAACCATCTTTGTTAGGAATAGTAAAGCGATTACATAAACAGCAACCGAAACCTTTTTACCTTGTCCTGTACATACTTTTAAGAAAGTATAGCTTAGGAATCCGAATACAATACCTTGAGCGATACTGTAGCAGAATGGCATCATTACAATTGTAAGGAATGCAGGTAAAGATTCAGTCATGTCGTTGAAGTTTATTTTGATGATTGAAGAAATCATGAATAAACCAACGATGATAAGAGCGGGAGCAGTTGCTGAAGCCGGTACCATAAGGAATAGTGGTGACAGGAACAATGCAATAACGAACATAAATGCTGTACTTACTGCTGTTAAACCAGTTCTACCACCTGAAGCAACACCTGCGCAGCTTTCTACATAAGAAGTTACAGTACTTGTTCCTAAGATTGAACCAAATGTTGTTGCTAAAGCATCAGCAAAAAGAGCTTTCTTAACTTGTGGAAAGTTTCCTTTTTCATCAATAAATCCAGCTTTTGATGCTACTCCAATCAAAGTTCCTACTGTGTCGAATAAGTTAACGAATAAGAACGTGAATACTACCACGAGCATATCAAAAGTGAATATATGATTCCAATCGAACTTAAAGAAGATAGGCTCAATAGAAGGAGGTAGTGAGAAAATACCTGCTTCTGGTGTGTGAACTTCTCCGAAGAATATTCCACAAACTGTTGCTATAACGATACCAATTAAGATAGAACCATGAACGTTCATAGCGAATAAAGCACCGGTAACAATAAGGCCTATCATTGCAATCCAAACATTGTGGTTAGCTAAATCTCCCATACAGACAAGAGTATTAGGATTCCCAACAATTATTCCGGCATTTTTCATACCAATTAAAGTAATGAAAAGTCCGATACCAACGGGGATAGCCTCTTTTAATGTTTGAGGAATACTCTTCACAATCAACTCACGTACATTGAAGAATGTAAGAAGAATGAAAATCAAACCTTCAATAAATACAGCAGTAAGAGCCATTTGCCAGCTGTATCCCATAGTTAGCACTACTGAGAAAGCAAAGAAATTGTTTAGTCCCATACCTGGTGCCTGTGCAATAGGCAGGTTTGGTAAAAAGGCCATTAAAAGCGTACCTATAATAGTGGCTAGGGCTGTTGTAGTAAATAGGGCAGATTTGTCCATCCCCGTTGCACTAAGAATACTAGGATTAACAGCTAAGATGTAAGACATTGTCAGGAACGTGATTAATCCTGCAATGATTTCTTTTCTGACGTTAGTTTTATTTTCTGTCAGTTTAAATAGTTTTTCAATCATTGGTATTTATCTTTATTCTTGTTTAGAAATTCCATTTAGCTGCTATAGTAGGGCATACATAAGCTTTATTTTCGTAACCTGTATAGAAATTGTTGCTGATTTCAATTTCTGAACCTACAGATAACTTAGAATTTACGTTATACCAGATCTGGGGTTCTGTAAGCAAAATAACCTTCTTCCCTGATTCTACTCCTGAACGATCTTTGTTTTCTGTCCAAACATCGATAAATCCAGAAAGAGTTAGTTTGTTATCTAGTAAAGGAATACCCCATGTACCTGTCCATTGAATATCATTACTTGCTTTTGCAAATGCATTGTATTTGTAAGCAATATATGTGCTGAAATTAGCATTTCCACAGCTAAATGGATAAGAAGCTCCTACTAGGTAAGCGTTAGCAATTGAAAAACCGAAACCTTCTGCATTACCTACTCCACCATTGTATTCAATATGTGGCATGATAGGACATTTACCAATTTTGAAATCACGTGCAATTTCCCAGTAAGCAGTTCCAATATTTCCTTTACTTTGGTTGTAGTCCATATCAACAAACATAAAAGTCGACCCCCATTTATCAGGCTTAAACATTTCGAATGTTGAAGTTATGTAATTTTCTGGAGCGACTTTGCTGTGAAGAGCATGTCTGAAATCATAATGTAACTGAAGATTTTGTGCAGCAACAAATTGGCATGCTGCCAATAAGATAATTAAGAGTAATTTCCTTTGTTTCATGTTTTTTGCTGCAAAAATAATTAAAAAAAGGACAAAAGAAATGCATTATATCAGAAGTTTTTATGCTTTGTTTTATTTAAAGTAACACTTTCTGGAACATTTTCTGACGTTATAAATATGTTGTTAATATTATATCTGCCTTTTAATAATAAGAGGATGAGTTCAATGACTAAGTGTATAGTTATCACTTTATGTGACAATTGTTTTTTTATGGCATTTTGTTAAAATCAGCTTTTACTGGCTATATCTATAAAAAGAGCCTCAAGATCTTAATAATTACTTGTTCAATACAAGATTATCAAGTTCATGAGGCTAATCGGCCAACTAGTGTTGACTACTCTTAACTACTTAATATATCAAAGAAATAAATCTTTTAAGTGATTAAATCCATGTTTCACTTTTAACTTCCCCTTCCAAAGACAATACAATTGCTTTGATAGGAATATTGCGTGTAGCTTCTTCTCTTGCAATTTTTGCCATCTGAAGTAATCCTCCGCAGCATGGAACTTCCATAATCAACACTGTAAGAGTATTAATCATAGATTCATCTATCATAACTTTAAGTTTTTCTATATAAGATTCCGTGTTGCTATCAAGTTTAGGACAAGCAATAGCCAGAATCTTTCCTTTTAGAAAACGGCTGTGAAAGTTACCGGCTGTAAAAGAAGTACAATCTGCAGCCAATAATACATCTGCTCCCTGAAAATAACCAGCTTGCGGATTAAGTAAATGAAACTGAACCGGCCATTGACGAAGTTCCGAAACTTGAGGTGCGGAAGAAAAAGCCGGAGCAGAAATTGCAGTGTCGCCGGTAGCAAAACCAGAACTAGCAACAGATGGTCCTGCAGATTTCAGTGTACGAGCCATAGAGCCAGGGCATCCTCCGTGCATTCCGCCGGCATGAGGCTGTCCATGAACCTGTGAAAGATCTACCTTTATGTTGTTTCTTCTCAGATAATCAACGCCTTGCATAAGCAATTCTTTTTCGCCATGCTCTTTTAAGTGCTTCAAATGAGCCAGGATTACTTTTTCGCCTTTAGGAGTAATACGCTCCATAACAGCTTCTTCGCTGTAAGGTTCTGCTTCGCGTTCCTCCAGTTCAATAGCACCAACCGGACATTCACCAATGCATGCTCCTAAGCCATCACAATATAAATCGCTGATCATTACAGCTTTGCCATTTATAAGCTGTAAAGCACCTTCGTGGCAACCTTCTACGCACATTCCGCAACCATTGCACAACGCTTCATCTATTTTAATCACAGTTCGTTTCATTCTTTCAATATTTTGGATGATGATGCAAAGGTATGGTAATTCATGGTTCTCCACTTGTAACAATAGTTACAATGGAGAACTTTTTTATATATCCGGCTTACTTTTTAACTTAATAACCAGTAACGAGGATGTATAAAATCTATTTTATTAACGGATAAAATTGGTGTAAATCTTATCGATCTTCTCAGGAGCGGGAACGGATTCTTTTGTTTGTTCGCGCATTTTAAGTAACCACGCCATGTTTCTTCCCAGAACTTCCATGATCTGTACGCCCTCATCATCTTTTAAAACCTCTCCTTTAGAAAGTCCATGAGTAATGTTCCAGTAGTTTGACGTAGCAAGAATCATCTCCGAATAATTCAGATAATGGTTCAGGCTGTCGAATGTTGAAGAACCTCCTGTGCGGCGTACAGCAACAACTGCAGCGCCAACTTTCTGACGGAATAAATTGCCATTACTGCCCGATACATAAAAAGTACGATCAAGGAAAGATTTCATGGTTCCCGGTATTCCGGCATAGTAAACAGGCGAACCAAGAATAATTCCATCAGCACCTTTCATCTTCTGAACCCACTCATTCAAAGGATCTGTTGTAATAACGCATTTCTCGTCTTTGTTTCTTGAACATCCGCCGCAGGCCATGCATCCTCTCACTGCTTTATTGCCGATGTGGATAATCTCGAACTCAATACCGTTTTCCATTAATTGCTTTCCAACACCCATCAATGCATGATAAGTATTACCCTCTTTACGAGGGCTTCCGTTAATTGCTACAACTTTCATTTCTTTTCTCCTTTTAATTTTGTTTCTTTGCTGCAAATTTCAGATATTAATATCGATTGTGCAAGTACCTACTAAAAAGTAGTATAGTAACCAAAAGGAGTGAATTATGGGAAATGAAGGGTGTATAGACAAATATATTTTTAAGGGAAAGGACTATTTTTGTTCTTTAGAGTTAGTGATGGACATGATTGGTGGTAAGTGGAAGCCGATTGTATTATATCATCTTAGAGATGGGATGATGCGTTCGGGCGAACTTCAACGCAGTTTGAATGGGATAGCCAATAAAATGTTTACCCAAACAGTTCGGGAGTTGGAACAAACGGGCTTGGTAGAGCGTATTATTTATCCAACAGTTCCGCCAAAAGTTGAGTATAAGCTCACTTCTATGGGAGAATCCGTTATTCCGGTTATTGAAACTCTTAACGATTGGGGAAAGGAAATCAGTGTAAAGTATAATAAGAATAAATAATTCTCAAAAGACACAATAAATAATTGGCAAATCAATACTAAGTTTATATCTTTGTAGCGCTATAGAGTGGTTACATTAATCCTTCTTAAGGGGTTGACTGGATTTGACAGCGGGCAGAAATGGTATGTAAGCATGCAGTGCGTCGGTGATTTGCACTTAAATCTCAGTTATCAAAATTTTATCTGGCGAAAATAATTACGCTCTTGCTGCTTAATCGAATCATAGTAGATTAGCTTTATCTCTGCACTAGGTGCGGAGACGAGACATCACTCGGTTGCTGTTGTTCCGAAGCGTTCCGGTTTAGTGGTGCAGTTATATCGGAAATAGTTTGGGTCCCGTCTCGTGGCTCTTGCGAAAATTTAGAGACTAAGGTACTGGTTGGTGGCTTCGGTCTTGCCGTACTCGAAAAATTAGGCGAAGATAAGCATGTAGAAAGCTTATGATTTCCTCGTTTGGACGAGGGTTCGATTCCCTCCAGCTCCACTTTTATGCAAAATATAGATCCGTATAAATTAAATGTTTATACGGATTTGTTTTTAAGTAACAGATTCATAACAAATAAAACAATAAAAAGAAACCGAATTTATGGAAAAAGTTGACGAAGTAATTAACTTGCTGAATGACCTAACAGTGCAAGAATTAGATTATGTGAAATTAAAAATACGAGATTTAAAGCTGATAAAGAAACGCGATGGTAAGAAGAATAAGAATGAAGACTCTTCTTTAACAGTTGAAGTAAGAATCAGCCAAAGAGAAAGAATGATAAATTATAATCCTTATCTAAAAGGTAAAATATAGTTAAAACAGGCCTTTGCTATTTTAATAAAACTGATTTTATTCCTGACATATTTATACGTTTTGATTTTTTTATTGTATACTTACAAGGCTAAAATTTATGTTTAATTAAAATAACTATTCTATGAGAAAGATTCTGTTAATAGCTGTCTTTGCTATTTTTGCAACGAATGCCTTTGCCTATAAAACATTTTGTAAGTTCCAATATTATGGAGGAGTGCTTTTTATTAAAAGTAAGACTTATTTTGATTTTGGCTCTGGTTATAAAGCAAAACTATGTGATGAGAACAAAAATGTTATATTGTTTAAATCAGATATAGATGTAATTAACTATATGAGCAAGCTTGGATGGAATTTAGAACAAAACTCCATTTTTGAATTGGATGAAAAAGGTGGTAAGTGTGAATTTATTATGAGTAAGGAAGTTAAGACAGATGATGAAATATACCAAGGGCTTAATGTGGAATTTGATAATTAATGCTTTTGGAATTATTCATCAATAAATAAAATCCATTCACCAATGGCTCAGAATTATTGGTGAATGGATTAAAAACGACTCTATAATTTTGAGCATAGCCAGATATTTATCAATATCTGGCTATGCTTTTTTAAAAGCGCTAGATTGCTAGATTACTGCTAGATCAAATTTATTTGATCTAGCACCCTTATTGTGTTTATTTACAATGAGTTAAATGCCTGCTGCTAGATTGCTAGATCATTTTTGAAAAATGAATTATATGTAGCGTAAATGCAATGCATTTTTTATTGCATTATTATATAGGTATTTTATCTAATTTTTATTTCGCAATTAGATAAATCATCAATAATAGCTAAAGATTCTACATGAACATCTTTCTCGCGAAGAATTTTTCCTCCGTCCTGGAATGCTTTTTCAATGATAAATCCCATACCACTAAGGGTTGCTCCAGATTTGTTAATCAGGTCGATCATTCCTAAGGCTGCATTTCCGTATGCAAGGAAATCGTCTATAAATAGAACATGATCTTCAGGAGTGAGGAAGTTGTTGCTTATGCAAACAGTGTAATCACGGTCTTTAGTGAAAGAATGCACTGTTGTGGTAAGCATATTCTCCATAGTTTTGGGCTGTTTCTTCTTTACAAAAACAACAGGAAGCTGCATTAAATACCCAACCATAATAGCAGGAGCTATTCCGCTGGCCTCAATTGTTACTATCTTATTTATGCGCTCGTTTTTAAAACGGGTAACAAATTCCTGAGCTATTTTATGCATCAGCATGGGATCCATCTGATGGTTGATAAAACTGTCTACTTTTAAAATTCCGCCTTCATAGCATTTGCCATCTTGCAGAATGCGCTTTTTTAATATATCCATAATTAATCGACTATTTCTCTTTCTTTTTTTCTTTCTTCATTTCCTTCTTTTACGTGGATCAATGCATTTGCAAGAATTGCAGTTAATCCACCGGTTGTTATACCTGATGAGAATATTGATTTAATAGCTTGAGGTGCTTGCTCCAGAATATTAGGCATCAGTTCTACACCCAAACCTATGGCAAGACTTACTGCTAAAACTAAAGAAGCTTTCCTGTCTATTGTCTGTGATGAAATAATACGAATTCCAGATGCTGCTACAGTACCAAACATTAATAATGTCGCTCCTCCTAATACAGGATCGGGCATTAATGAAAAGGCGATACCCACAATAGGGAACAACCCCAGTAAAATAAGCATAGCTGCTATATAGTAACCCACATAACGACTTGCAACTCCTGTTAATTGAATAATTCCATTGTTTTGTGCGAAAATAGAATTAGGAAATGAATTAAATATCCCTGCAAGACAAGAATTGAATCCATCGGCTAAAACACCTCCCGAAACGCGTTTAAGGTAAAGGTCACCTTCAATTGGTTCACCAGAAATCATTGAATTGGCAGTAACATCTCCGGTTGCTTCGATAGCCGTAATCAGATATATCAAAGCCAAAGCGATGAATACTGAAAAGTCAAAATTCAAACCATATTTGAAAGGCATAGGAATATTAAATGCCCATATATCTGTTGTCATCGCTTTTGAAAGATCTACTTTACCCAAGGCAAAAGCAACAGCGTATCCAAGGATTAATCCTAAAACTATTGATCCCATTCGAAGGTATTTATTTTTGCAGCGGTTGAAAAACATAACGCTTAATAATACCATAGCGGCAATCCCAATATTTTCAATACTTCCAAAAGTTCCGTTATCCATTGCAGCGTAACCTCCACCACACGATACGATACCAACTTTTACAAGACTTAGTCCGATAAGTAATACTACAATTCCCGACACAAGAGGAGTAATGATATGTCGCATGTATTTAAAGGTGCGGCTAACAATCATTTCAACCGGTGAAGCTGCCATGCAGCAACCAAATATAAGTGGAAGCCCTCCTTGCATTCCTGCAGTAATAATAGGGCCAATAAACGAAAAACTGGTTCCTTGAATACATAATAAACCGCATCCGAGTGGACCAAACTTTCTACATTGTATAATAGTAGATAATCCAGAAGCAAAAAGAGCCATTGAAACCATAAATCCTGTAGTCGCAAGGTCTGTTTTTAATGCACCGCAAATAATTAGAGGAGGGGTAATTATACCAACAAAGATAGCTAATAAATGCTGTAGCGCTGCAAACAGGGCATCTTTGAACGGTGGGCGCTCATTGAGTCCGTAAATTAAGTCTGAAGATGCAGTCGGAATGCTCTTCTCTTTTGTTGTTTCTGTCTGAATATCCATATATTACATAATTTATAATGTTTCCTTGCTGTTTCAGAATGAGATGAACATTGACCTCTTTCTTTATAATAATTTATTCTATATTCATAAAATAAGGGCGCGAAATTACAAAAAAAACAGCAAATAGAATGAATTGGTCTAATAAATCTGTTTTTAATATTATGGGATATATATTAAATAGGCAAGAAAAAAATGGATTATTTTTAATTTGATTTAAAAAATAACTTATCAATTGATAGTATTAATATATTATGTGTATTTTTGTATGCTATTCTTATAAAATATGTGCTGCTGTTTATTATAAAATAGTGGTTTTTGCTTTTATAACTAAAAATGTAATTTGAATATATGAATAAAAACTCATTTCTATCGTGCGGCAATGCTTTTATAGCTATGTTGTTTTTGGTATTGGCTGTTTGTGGACAAAAGCTATCTGCTTCAAATCATAATACAGAATTTGTCATCAAACCATTTAACGAAACTTCGGTATGTTTTAATTCCAATGATTATCCTGATAAAGTTTGGGAAGGAGATGGATTGATTCGCCTCGATCATGGACGAATTGTAATTAAGAAAATTCGTGTGCCTAAGTTTAAACAGAATGTTGTTGTATCTGCAAAGGTGAAATTAACTTCTAATGGTGATCGATGGGATAAGAGCGGGTCATGTTTTGTGATTCCGGCTTCATCTGTTATTAATATGATTGAAGTGGCGGCTGGACGTGCTAAATATCCAGCTGTTGATTCAACTAAATTGGAACATTTTCAAGGTATCGTTCCAGGTGATAGCTTTTCTCCTAATGTAGAGCTTATGCGTTTTATGACTCCTTTTGGGGTTGGTTATTTTAGTAAAATGGATAGTGTTACTGCTGAGAGGAGAAAACCTGTATACATAGATGAATTTGCTCCGTATGCTGAATGGGAACAGAATATTACCGATCTTTACCCACTTTTAGAGGGTGAGGTTTATGTAGGCGCTTTTATTGATACTTGGACAAAAGAGGGATATAAATTATCTTTAGAACTGGATTTTAAAGAAAGTGCTTTGAAATGCGATAAACTGCCTAAAAGAAAAGTTGTGCCATTGGTGAATACTGTGTATTATTATGGCCAGTCAATACCCGATTTGTTTGCTCGTAAATCTTTGAGTGTGCCTTTTACTTTGCCAAAGAATGCAAAGAATGTTCGGCTGAATTATATTACTACCGGACACGGGGGGCATGATGGTGGAGATGAATTTGTAAAGAAAGAAAATATAGTATCGATTGATGGACATGAAGTTATTCGCTTTATTCCATGGAGAAACGACTGTGCATCTTTCAGACGCTTTAATCCATCAACAGGTGTTTGGTTGCAAAAGCGTACTGCTTCTTATATATCAGAAGAAGGCAAGCGTGCAGAAAAGGAAATTGAAGAACCAATTGCTTCTTCGGATTTATCTCGTTCAAATTGGTGTCCTGGAAGTGTAGTCGCGCCATATTCTGTTTTATTAGAAAATTTATCTCCTGGAGATCACTCACTGAATATAGCGATTCCAAAAGCGCAAGCTTCTGAAGGCGACAAAATGAATCACTGGCTTGTATCAGCATATATAGTCTGGGATGAATAATACTCGTTTTATTAACATAAAAGTACTTCTATCCGAATTGTAGCTGATTTGAATAATGATAGATTGGTTGATAGAGGCTCTCTTTTATATCGTTCAATTCTAAATTTCGAAGGATATATGAATTCATAAAACAACTTATTCTCTCAGCACATATATATTACCTATTAATATGTATGTGCTGAGAGAATCTTGCATTTTTTCTCTTCAAAGATTCATTTTTTTTTCTTATTGATTACGACTATTCTTGCTTCTTTTTTTTCTAATTTTTTTTATTGTTATAATTCTTAATTGTTCACTTCTAGATATAACAAAGCCTTGAGTTGTGCCTAAATAAGTTTAGCAATCATATTTATTCTCTTCTTCTACGATTTATTTTTTATAAAACGAACTTTAAATTTTTATCTTTTGTTTCATTTATAATTTATGATTAAATGTCTAGCAGAAAAATAAGATGCTTTAATCTTTAAATTCTTCATAGTGGCTCGATTGGATTTTTGAACTTTGATTGTATTAGATGTCTAGCCTGATATTTGTTGAATAAATAGTTTAAAGGCTGCTTTCTGCTTTACTTTTTCGACTTATTATTTAGCCTTTATAAATATAGGCCAACTTAATTAATATTATTAATTATATATAATATTAATGGTTTAATTATTAACAATTAATAGCGATTAAATACATTTAATAAAAATATAATTGAAAAATAGTGTTGATTTAACATTAAATATTCATTAAAACTTTGCGTACTTAATAAAATAATAATATATTTGCTCCGGATATATTAAAAATAGAATTTAGACTAAACAATATAAACAATTTATTATGGAAAAGATTCAAGGATTAATTGATGCTCCCTTTACTCCGTTTTATGAAAATGGGGAAGTAAATTATGAGCCAATTGATGCATATTGCGGTATGCTTGTAAAGAATGGACTACAAGGGGTCTTTATAAATGGTTCATCAGGTGAAGGGTATATGCTTAATGATGAAGAACGAATGAAACTAGCAGAACGTTGGGTTTCTGTTGCTCCAAAAGGCTTTAAGATAATAGTTCATGTTGGAAGTACTTGCGTAAAATCTAGTTGTTTGTTGGCAGAGCATGCACAAAAAATTGGAGCATGGGGTATCGGTGCTATGGCACCTCCTTTCCCAAAAGTTGGTAGGGTAGAAGAGTTGGTAAAGTATTGCGAAGAAATAGCTTGTGGGGCACCTGATCTTCCTTTCTATTTTTATCATATTCCTGCATTTAACGGCGCTTTTCTTCCAATGGTTTCATTCCTGGAAGCAGTAGATGGGCGTATTCCTAATTTTGCCGGGATTAAGTATACTTTCGAGAGTCTTTATGAATACAATCAGTGCCGTCTTTATAAAGGTGGTAAATTTGATATGCTTCATGGACAAGATGAAACTATTTTGCCATGTCTGGCAATGGGAGGTGCGCAAGGTGGTATCGGAGGTACAACTAATTACAATGGAAAAGAGCTTGTTGGCATTATCGATGCATGGAAAGCCGGTGATATTGAAACTGCTCGTGAAAAGCAAAACTTCTCTCAGGAGGTAATTAATGTGATTTGCCATTATCGTGGTAATATCGTAGGTGGAAAGCGCATAATGAAATTTATTGGACTAGATTTAGGTAAGAATCGCACTCCATTCCAGAATATGACTGATGAAGAAGAAGTTGCAATGAAGGCTGAACTCGAAGCTATCAACTTCTTTAATCGTTGCAACAAACTTTGATTTAGAATAAGCAATGGAAAATATAAATGAATACTTATCCCAATGGGCTGATGTTTATCGCCAGGACCTGACAACCAACATTATGCCTTTTTGGTTAAAGTACGGTCTTGACCGTGTGAACGGTGGCGTATATACATGCGTAGATAGAGATGGAACACTTATTGACTCTACTAAATCTGTTTGGTTTCAAGGGCGTTTTGCTTTTGTCTGCGCATATGCATATAATAAGGTTGAAAAGAATCCGGAATGGTTGGCAGCCGCAAAAAGCACAATTGACTTTATAGAACAGCATTGTATTGATACAGACGGACATATGTTCTTTGAAGTAACGGCTACGGGTGAACCTATAAGAAAGCGCCGTTACGTTTTTTCTGAAACTTTTGCGGCTATTGCAATGTCTGAATATTCTTTAGCCTCAGGCGATAAGAGTTATGCAGAAAAAGCGCTAAAGATGTACCATAATATACAACGCTTAATTTCAACTCCGGGGTTATTACCTTCTAAGTATTGTGAAAATGTGCATATGCAGGGACATTCTTTAACCATGATTTTAATCAATACCGCCTCTCGTATACGTGAAGTAATTGATGCTCCTGACTTAACAGAGCAAATTGACAAATCTGTAGCGAAGCTCCGCAAAGACTTTATGCATCCGGAATTCAATGCATTGTTAGAAACCGTTGGGCCAAACGGTGAATTTATTGATACTATCAATGGACGTTTAATTAATCCGGGGCACTGTATTGAAACTGCTTGGTTCATATTGGAAGAAGCTAAGCTCCGTGACTGGGATAAAGAATTGGTGGATACTGCTTTGACAATTTTAGATTGGTCATGGAAATGGGGATGGGACAAAACTTATGGAGGAATAACTAATTTCCGTGACTGTAAGAATTACTCTCCTCAGGATTATGCTCACGATATGAAATTTTGGTGGCCACAGTGCGAAGCTATTATTGCAACACTCTATGCATATGAAGCAACAAAAGATGAGAAATATTTGGATATGCACAAACAAATAAGTGATTGGACATATACTCATTTTCCTGATAAAGAATATGGAGAGTGGTATGGCTATTTACATATGGATGGCTCTGTTTCACAACCGGCAAAAGGAAATCTTTTTAAAGGACCTTTCCATATTCCTAGAATGATGGTAAAGTGTTATGATTTGTGTAATGAAATTCTGAAATAGCATTTACGAGAAAACGACATCAGACTATACTAAACTGTACAATAACTATCAAAAAAGACTATACTAAACTAAGCTATTAAGATATTCCTTAATTGTGCTATAAATAATTGAAAACTAAAAGACTGGAATGGTTTAATTAAACCAGACTTAACTTTTCTAACTATTAACGTAGTTAAATCTATATCTATACCATAAACAAAATTAATCTATTCATTATTCAACAATCCTACTATGAGGAAGCTTTTATTATTGATGTGCTTTTTGCTGTCACTTAACGTGATGGCTCAAAAGCAGACTGTAACTGGTCAAGTTACTGATGAAACTAATCAACCAGTACTTGGTGCTAGTGTATCTGAAGTGGGGAACCCAACAAACGGTACTATTACCGATTTTGATGGAAAATTCTCACTGGTCGTAAACCCGAAAGGGGAAATCTCCGTGACTTATATTGGCTATGAAAAACTAATAGTAAGTATTAAAGGTCAAAAGAACCTGGAAATAAAACTTAAACCTACTTCTACTGTGTTGGAGGAGATTGTGGTAACAGGATATTCCGGAACACAGTTACGTTCTAAGTCAACTAACTCAATTGCGAAAGTAAGCAATGAAAAATTGAGTGTTGGTGTTTATTCCAATCCTGCACAAGCTTTATCAGGAGCAGTTTCTGGTTTGAGAGTTGTACAGACTTCTGGTAATCCGGGTGCAACTCCAACAATTGTACTTCGTGGTGGTACAAACCTTGATGGTAGCGGTTCTCCAATTGTAATTGTTGATGGACAAATTCGTTCCAGCTTGAGCGACATCAACCCTGAGGATATTGCAGATATGCAAGTTATGAAAGATGCCGGAGCTACAGCAATTTATGGTGCGCGTGCTAATAATGGTGTAATCCTTATTACCACAAAGAAAGGTAAAGCTGGCAGTTCTGAAATTAACGTTAAAGCTAAAGTAGGTATCAATTATCTGAATACTCCTTATGAATTCTGTAATGCTGCCGATTATTTATGGTGGATGCGTACTGCTTATTCTCGTTCTTCCAATATGTGGCAGAATGCTGATGGAACTCCGGGTGCAGGATATGTTAGTTCTAGTAGTTTAACAGGTAATTATCCTTATGGAACAGGTAATAAGTATTTTGCAGCAGATGGAGTTACTCCTTTGAAGAACAGTAATAGTGCAATTTGGAGTACAATGTTCCTGGATGATACAAATAAATTCCTTTTGGATAAAGGTTGGAAAACAATGACTGATCCTATTACAGGAAAAGAGCTGATTTTTAAAGATACAGATGTAGCGTCCTATAATCTTAAGAATCCATCAATCACACAAGATTATAATATTAATATGTCTGGTGGTAATGATAAAGGTCACTATTATGCAGGTTTTGGCTACAACCATTCTGAAGGTCTTCCTATTGACTCTTACTATGATCGTTACTCTTTCATTTTCAATGGCGATTATAAAATCAGAGATTGGTTGACTTCTTACTCAAGTTTGAACTATAACCGTGCAAACTGGCAGTCAATGCCAGGATCTAATACATCAGAGTATAACTACTTTGGTCGTATAATGTCTATGCCTCCAACAGTACGTTTTGAAGATGAAGAGGGAAATATGATGTTAGGTAATGCCTCTGCAGATGGTAATCAACGATATCAGTCTGATAAGTTTATTCGTGATAATCAAACGGATAAATTTACAATGAATCAAGCATTTAAACTTGATTTTACAAAAGGACTTTACTTGAAGCTATCTGCTAACTGGTACTATAGTGAAGGTATGTATGAGTCTTTCAATAAAGATTATTATAGTAATCCTGTTAACATCGTATCAACCCGTTCTTCTTCTGCATCTTATGATCGTACTTTCGACCAGACATACAATGCTATTATGAATTATGAACACCAGTTTGGCGATCATTATGTAACAGCAATGCTTGGTTCTGAATATTATAATTCATATTCTCGTGGATTTAGTGCTGCCGGACAAGGCGCTGCTACAGATGATTTTCAGGATCTGGGATTAACATCTTCAAAAGAAAATATGCGTTCTATTGATTCTTACCATAATCGTCAACGTATTCTTTCTTTCTTCGGACGTGTTAACTATGATTATGCAAGTAAATACCTTTTGTCATTAGTTGTTCGTCGTGATGGATATTCTAAACTGATTGACAATCGTTGGGGTACTTTCCCAGGTCTTTCTGCAGGATGGATATTCTCAAAAGAAAACTTTATGAATTCTTTGTCTGACGTTATATCATTTGGTAAATTACGTGCCAGCTATGGTTTGAATGGTAACGTTTCAGGTATTGGAAGCTATGACTTGCAAGGAGCTTATGCTACATCTACAAATTACAACGGAAATGCAACGTTTATAATGAGTGGAGTTCCTAATCCTACTCTTAGATGGGAAAAATCTAAAACATTTGAATTTGGTTTAGATCTGAGTTACTTGAATAATCGCTATTCTACAAACTTTACGGTATATAATCGTTTAACTGATGATAAATATGCAAGAATCAGTTTACCAATCTCTTCAGGTATCAGCGGTATTACTACAAACAATGGTCGATTCCGTAACCGTGGTGTTGAAATAGAACTTGCTGCAAAACCTATTCAGTCTAAAAATTGGAATTGGAGTATGAACGCTAATATTTCTTATAACAAGAATGTTATCGTTAAGTTACCAAATAACGGATTGGAAAAGAACCGTCAGGATGCATATCAGGTATATACCGGCAACGGCAATGATAAAAAGTGGGTAGGTGGTTACCAGGAAGGAAATGAACCGGGTGTTCTTTACGCTTATAAAGCCGAAGGTATCTATAAAAGCTACGACGAAATTCCAGACATCATGGTAGATAGAGGAGGAGGTAGCTCCGCATGTGTCCTTTATGGAAAAACATCATGGGCGAATTTAACTGATGCTCAAAAAGGCTCAGGTGAAACAGGTGCATCAAAAGTAAAAGCATTACCTATCCAACCAGGTGATGTAAAATGGAAAGATGTAAATGGTGATGGTGTTATTGATAACTATGATTTGGTGAAAGTGGGTAATACTACTCCTCACTGGTTAGGCGGTTTCACTTCAACGCTTTCATGGAAAGGTCTTTCACTGTTTGTTGCTCTAGACTATGCTTTGGATTTTACAATATATGATAATACAACACCTTGGTTCTTAGGAAATATGCAGGGTACATATAACATGACTACAGAAGTAAAGAAAACATGGTCGGAAGCTAATCCAAACGGAACATTACCAAAATATTACTGGGCTGACCAGTTAGGCAAGAGTAATTACTACAGAACCTCTACTATGTTTGCATACGATGGTTCTTATGTAGCTTTCCGTGAGGTTTCTCTTTCTTATTCTTTACCAAAGAGTATCATTAACAAAGCTAAACTTGAGAAAGTAGATCTTTCTGTTACCGGACAGAATCTTGGTTATCTTACACAGTGTAAGACTATCACAACTCCGGAAGCAGGAACAGGAGCAGGATCGGGATATGGACTTCCACGTACGCTTTTGTTTGGTGTTAATGTAACATTCTAATAAATTATATCAGAATCAATTATGAAAACAATAAAATCAATTATATTTAGCTGTGCGGTTTTAGTCACCTCGGCTTTTTATACTTCTTGTAACGAACTGGAGTTGTCGCCTATAGATTACTATGCAAGTGGTAATTTCTGGAATACTGTTCCTCAGGTACAAGCATACATGAACGGTATTCACATGGACTTAAGATCTACAAGTTTTAACCGTAATTTTGTTCTGGGTGAAGCACGTGGTGGTACTAACAAATCGGGTACTTCTTCTTTGAATACCTCTATTAACTACGATAGAATTAAAGAAAATAATCTGGATGCTTCTAATACCGGTACTTCTTCATGGGCCGGATTATATGGCAATATTTTCGATTGTAATCTTGTTATTCAGAAAGTAGAAGGAACATCTTTACAAGAGGAAAACAAAGCTGCTATTGACTATGCGCTTGCTCAGGCTTATGGTATCAGAGCTATGTACTATTTCTATTTGTACAGAACCTATGGAGGTGTGCCATTAATTGATCGCGTTAAAGTGTTGGATGGAAAGGTTTCTCCTGAAGATCTTTATACAGGAAGATCTACTCCTAAACAAGTGATGGATTTTATCAAAGCAGATTTGCAGAAATCTCTGGATTATTTCGGTACTAACGAAACAATCAATGGAACTAAATCTTTCTGGTCTAAGGCTGCAACTACCATGTTGTCTGCTGAAGTATATTTGTGGTCGGCAAAGGTTTCTCTTGGAGATCAGACTCCTGCAGCTGATGATTTAACAAAAGCTGAAACATACTTGAATACTATTAAGAACGATTCTCGTTTTGGATTATTACCTTCTTACAGTACTATTTTCAGTGCTGTTTCTACTGACAAAGGAAATAAGGAAATTATCTTCACTATCAGATATGCAGAGGGAGAAGCAACTAATTCAGCAGGTGAATTTGTTTACGCTAATCCTAATGGAGGTTTTATAGGTACGGTTTACGGACGTAATAATAAGGTTATTGCTACCGATACTCTTAACCTGAAAGGTTCTGGCTGGCAAAGAAATGAATACATGCCATCACTTTGGCAGGCATTTAATGCCAACGACTCAAGACGTGATGCTACGTTCCTTGAATTCTATAAAGCAGACGGATCTTTGATGGGAACTGTGTTGAAAAAGAATCTGGGTTTTGTAAATGCAAGCAATGTTCGTATTTTCTGTGGTGATGAACCAATGTACAGATATGCAGATGTATTGTTGCTATTGGCTGAAGTAGAAAATATGAAGGGTGGCGATGTTGCTCAATATATTAATCAGGTTCGCGCTCGTGCTTATGGTGCTAAATGGGATGCAAATCTATATGGATATACAAATTCAGACTTCAAAACAAATGAGCTTGCTATTCTTCATGAAAGAGATCTTGAGTTCGTAAATGAAGGAACTCGCTGGTTTGATGTTTGCAGAATGAAGGATGCCAAAGATGGTAAACCTCTTGTATTTGATGCTGCAGCTTCTTATAAAGGAACTCCTATTCTGAATTACGCTACAGAAAAGCATAAATTATTGTGGCCTGTAGATGTAGCAACATTGAATGCTGATCCAAAGTTGAAACAAACTCCTGGATATACCGATCTTAATCAGCAAACAGAAAGCTGGTAATTATGTTATAAAGAAAAATGCAGGTGGTTTTTCCACCTGCAATTTTCCTTTCTGCCAAGTCTTAACATTTTGAATTGGCATAAACTTAGTAAACGTTAATTGGATTATTTGTCAATAAAGGTATTAGATCATTATATATTCTATAAACAATGATGAAGTTATACAGATTATTTTTTCCAGTATTCCTTTCTTTTTTGTTTGGAGCATGTTCTTCTCATTCGCAGAATAGAAAGAATGTCTGCACTGTTAGCTGGCATTCATTGACAAAGATCTCTTCTGCGAATGAGAATTTTACAAAAGGAGTTTCTGCATGTTTTGTGGGAAAAGTGAATGGCTGTCTGCTTGTTGCCGGCGGCTGTAACTTTCCCGATATACCTGCTGTAGAAGGAGGGAAGAAAGTTTTTTATGATGATGTATACGTAGCACGTATTATTGGAGATACTGTACAGCAATGGAAGAAGGCAGGAAGTCTTCTTTCACCAACTGCTTACGGTGTTTCGTTTTCTGTTCCGCAAGGTGTGATATGCGTGGGTGGTGTTACTCCCAACGGATCTACATCTGCTGCTTATCGATTGGAATATAATTCTGAAAAGGATACACTTATATTGCATTCGCTGCCATCTTTGCCTTATAAGATAGATAACATGGCTGGTGCAATAATTGAAGATACTTTATATATAGTTGGAGGAAATGTCGATAAAAAGCCGTCTTCTCGGATGTTTGCATTAAATTTAGGTGAAAATTTTGCAAAATGGCATGAATTACCACCTGTTCCTGGTAATCCCAGAACGCAACCTGTTTGCGTAGCTGTGAAGAAAGCAGGAAGAATGTGTTTATTTGTTGCTGGTGGATTTGCTTCTGCTACTGATAATAGAGATGCTTCTCTTAGTACGGATGCATATTGTTACGAACCAGATATTAATCGTTGGACAAAGATTGCAGAACCCTGCAAATCAGATGGTCAGCCTATCTCGTTTGGGGGAGGTGTTGCCGTTTCATTAGGTGACAGTTTGATGCTTTGTATGGGTGGTGTAAATAAAGATATTTTTCTCGATGCTTTAAAACGTGAGCAAGCATTGAAGAAGGCGGTAGCTGATCATGATCAGAAAACAGAAAAACTACTGCGAGAAAAAGTAAAAGCGTATATGAATCAGCCCTCCGAGTGGTATAAATTTAACAAGGAGTTGCTGGTTTATTCGCCCGATAAAAATGAATGGACTGCGTTTGGAAGTTATGAGCAATCTGCACGTGCAGGAGCAACTGCCATATATTTGGAAGATGCTTTTTATCTGTTTGGTGGAGAACTTAAGCCTGGCATTCGGACGCCTGAAATATGGAGGGGAAAAGTAGAACAAAACTTACCTCTAAATTGATATTTATATATATTTGTAATTAAACTAATAAATCAATAAACTGACATGAATTGCATAAAATTGTTATTCTCCCTTCTGCTATTTGGCGGAACAATCAACTCTTTTGCTCAGGACACAGTTAAAGTAAAGGAAACTCAAATACCTGTTCTTATAGAAAGACAAGATAATGCTCTTTATTATATTCGTCTTAATGCCAAAGAGAGTCGTTCGCTTGATTATGTAACGCTTACATTAAACAAGAATGTGCCGCTTAGTGAGATTAAGTCGGTGAAGCTTTATTATGGTGGTACTGAGGCTAGACAGAACGAGAAAAAGAATACTTTTTTCCCTCAGCCATACATCTCTCGTGATGAACCGGGCAAAACATTGTCAGCAAATCTGTCTTACTCAGTATTGAAGTCAAAAACAGATAAACTTTCCAATAAAATTAAACTTTCGGCCAATCAGAATCTTTTCCCTGGTGTAAACTATTTCTGGATTAGTCTGGAAATGAAACCTACTGCATCATTAAGTACTAAGATTAGCGGGAAAATTGCAGAAGTGTCGCTTGATGGAAAAGCTGCACCAATGGTATTTGAAACAGAACCAGTTCAGCATTTGATGGGTGTAGGTGTTCGCCATGCCGGAGATGACGGTGTTAATGCTTACCGTATTCCGGGAATTGCTACTACTAATAAGGGAACTCTTTTAGCAGTGTACGATGCCCGCCACAATAATAGTGCAGACCTTCAGGAATATGTAAATATAGGGTTAAGCAGAAGTACGGATGGTGGAAAAACATGGGAAAAGATGAGATTTCCTCTCTCGTTTGGTGAATATGGTGGACTACCAAAATCTCAGAATGGAGTAGGAGATCCTGCTATTCTTGTTGATGAGAAAACCGGAACTGCATGGGTTGTTGCAGCATGGACTCATGGAATGGGTAATAATCGTGCGTGGTGGAGCTCTTATCCTGGTATGGATTTAAATCACACCGCTCAGCTTGTATTGGCAAAGAGTGACGATGATGGTAAAACCTGGTCGGCTCCAATCAATATCACGTCTCAGGTAAAAGATCCTTCCTGGTATTTCTTGCTGCAAGGTCCGGGCAGGGGTATCACCATGAGCGATGGAACTTTGGTTTTTGCTTCTCAATATATTGATTCTACCCGCGTTCCTAATGCCGGAATTATCTATAGCAAGGACCATGGAAAGACATGGAAGATAAGCACGCTGGCCCGTACAAACACTACCGAGGCTCAGGTAGCCGAAGTTAAACCGGGTGAACTGATGCTGAATATGCGCGATAATCGTGGTGGAAGCCGTGCCGTTGCTACAACAAAAGATATGGGAGCAACATGGATTGATCATCCTTCTTCAAGAAGTGCGCTGATTGAACCTGTTTGTATGGCAAGTCTTATTAAAGTCGCAGCAAAAGATAATGTACTGAATAAGGATATTCTGTTATTCTCTAACCCAAATACGGTAAAAGGTCGCCATCACATTACAATTAAAGCAAGTCTGGATGGTGGTCTTACGTGGTTGCCCGAGAATCAGATACTTCTTGATGAAGATGAGAACTGGGGTTATTCCTGTCTCACAATGATAGATAAAGAAACTGTGGGCATTATTTATGAAGCTAGCGTGGCTCAGATGACATTTCAGGCCATTAAATTAAAAGATATAGTTAAGCAATAATATTCCCCTGTACAAAAGATTGAATTGTTCTGTACAAAACAATTAATTCTTTTGTACAGAAGATTGCATTCTTTTGTACAAGGATGTAATTTCTATCCGCCATGAATTAATAAACTCCCGCGAGTTTTTTGAATTTATCGGTTATAAGTGGATATTTTACCTGTATTTAGTTTGCTTTATTACATATAATTGGAATAAGATAAAATGGGATTTGATACTATAACACACCATTACATTTCACTTACTGATAACACACAGAAGTGCCTGCCGCTGAATTATTCAGCGGCAAGGGCTAATGTCTCTTTTATGCAGAGTAAACAGCCGTTGTCTTCTCTCATAAAAATCCTTTTCTTCTTTTTTATTCTTCTTTTTAGTTGTCCACTTGTCTCTCCGGTACGTGCGGGCATTACTCATCTTTTGCCAAAACCGCAACAACTTACAGCTAATGGGCAGCAGTTTAACATAGGCAATATTTGTATTTCTACATCAGTACTGCAAGCTGAATGGGAAGATTTTATCCGGGAAGTAGGGGGAAAGGTGAATCCTCGGGCAAAACAGAAAATAGAAGTCCGGCTTATAAACAGTCTCCAGGGAGTAACACTCAACGCTGATGAGGCTTACCGACTTGAAGTTACCAATAATAAAATTACAGTTGAGGCTGTTTCCTCAAAAGGCGTTTACTGGGCTATTCAGACTCTTCGTCAGTTAAAGAACAGAAATGGGAAAAAAGCCTGTTTCGAAGGTTGTTTGATTACGGATTGGCCGTCGTTCCGCATCCGTGGATTTCTGCAAGATGTAGGACGGAGTTACATTTCACTTCCTGAACTAAAGAAGGAAATAGCAATACTTTCCCGCTATAAGATTAATGTTTTTCACTGGCATCTTACCGAGAACCAGGCGTGGAGACTTGAAAGCAAAATATATCCGGCACTGAATGATAGTGTTAATGTTACTCGTATGCCAGGGAAATATTACACATTGAATGAGGCAAAAGAACTGGTCTCTTTCTGTAAACAGTACAACGTGATGCTGATTCCTGAAATTGATATGCCGGGGCACAGTGCGGCTTTTGTTCGTACTTTTAAATGTGATATGCAAAGCCCCGAAGGAATGGTGATTCTTAAACGATTGGTGGACGAAGTTTGTGAAACGTTTGACGTGCCCTGGTTGCATATTGGTACGGACGAAGTGCAGTTTACCAATAAGACTTTTGCCCCTGAGATGGTGGCTTACGTTCGCGCAAAAGGAAAGAAAGTTATATCCTGGAATCCCGGTTGGCAGTATAAACCGGGTGAGATAGACATGACTCATCTGTGGAGTTATCGTGGAAAAGCTCAGAAAGGTATTCCTGCTATTGATTCCAAATTTCATTACCTGAACCACTTTGATACGTTTGGAGATATAGTGGCACTTTATAACAGTCGCATATACAATCAGTCACAAGGAAGTGATGATATTGCGGGAGGTATTATGGGAATGTGGCACGACCGCTTGGTAGTTCCCGAGCAAAACATGATACTCGAAAATAACTTTTATCCAAATGTACTGGCCTTTGCAGAACGCTCTTGGCTGGGTGGCGGCTCGGAATATTTTGATGGAAACGGCGTGATACTTCCAAAGGAAGATACAAAAGAGTTTAAAGAATTTGCCGACTTTGAGCGAAGGATGATCTGGCATAAGGAACACTCCTTCAAAGGATACCCGTTTGCTTATGTAAAGCAGACGAATGTGAAATGGAATATTACTGATGCTTTCCCTAATGATGGTGATTTGATAAAGGTTTTTCCTCCGGAACATGAGCTGAAAGCAAGTTATCTGTATAATGGAAAAGAGTACGGAACTCGCCAGGCAATAGGTGCAGGCATTTATTTACGGCATGTATGGGGAACGTTTGTTCCTTCGTTTTATAAAGATCCCAAAGAAAACTCTACGGCTTATGCCTGGACATGGGTATGGTCTCCAAAGAAACAAGATGTAGGACTATGGGTGGAGTTTCAGAACTATAGTCGGTCGGAGATGGATTTATCGCCTCTTCAAGGAAAATGGGATTATAAGGGAAGTCGTATATGGCTCAATGACAATGAAATTAAACCACCGGTTTGGACGGCTACCCATAAGGAAAAGAGTAATGAAATACCTCTTGGTAATGAGAACTGCGTGGCACGTCCTCCTTTAATGGTGCATCTAAACAAGGGATGGAATAAAGTCTTTCTGAAACTTCCCGTAGGGAAATTCTCTTTACCGGAAGTTAGATTGGTTAAATGGCAGTTTACTGTTGTTTTTGTTACTCCCAATGGAGATAAGGCGGTAGATGGATTGATCTATTCACCTGATAAAGCGAAACTATAAATTAATGGCAATGAAAAAGATATATTTATTTGCAGTATTGATTTTTGTATTTACTTCTGTATCTGCTCAGAAAAGAAAATATTCTACCTTCTATGAGCAACGTGCCTCTTTGTTTGAAGCACTGCACACTTCGCCCAAAGATATTATCTTTCTAGGCAATAGTATTACAAATGGCTGTGAATGGGCTGAATTATTTGATAATCCGCATATAAAGAATCGTGGAATCAGTGGAGATATTTGCGACGGTGTATACGATCGTTTGTACCCTATTGTAAAAGGCAAACCCGCCAAGTTGTTTCTATTAATCGGAATCAATGACGTATCCAGAGGGACTTCTGCCGATAGTATTGCAGGAGGTGTCAAACGTATTATTGAAAAGATACAATCCGATTCGCCCCGTACTAAAATTTATTTGCAGAGCGTACTTCCGGTAAGCGATGTATATAACATGTTTCAATCACATACTTCCAAAGGAAAAGTCGTGGTAGATTTAAATAGTAGATTGGTAGAACTGGCTAAAGATAAAAAAGTCTTTTATATTGATTTATATTCTCATTTTGTAGACAAGGCAACTGGTAAAATGCGTTCGGACTTATCAAATGATGGGCTTCACTTGCTTGGTAAGGGCTATTTGCTATGGCGCGATTTGATTAAACAGTATGTAAATTAATTATATGGCAAGATGATGAAAAAGATTTTCTTATTCTTATTCTTTACTTGTACAATTTCTCTTTTTGCCAAAGAGAAAATCAGGGTAGCTTGTGTGGGAAATAGCGTAACTTTTGGTTACTTGCTCCCCGACAGGGAAGTTAATGCTTATCCGTTTCAGTTGCAGAGAATGCTCGGTACCGATTACGAGGTGGGAAACTTTGGGAAAAGCGGAGCAACGCTCTTGAATCATGGGCATCGTCCTTATATGCAGCAAGAGGAGTTTCGTGCAGCAATGAATTTTGCAGCCGGCAGAGTTATTATTCACTTGGGATTGAATGATACTGATCCCCGCGACTGGCCAAACTATCGTGATGAATTTATAACTGATTACCGAGCTTTGATAGATTCTTTCCGCAGTGTAAATCCAAAATGTAAGATATGGATTTGCCGATTGTCACCTATTACACATCTTCATAAGCGCTTTCGCTCTGGTACCCGCGATTGGTATGGACAGATTCAGCAGGCAATTGAAAATATTGCAACTTATGCAAACGTTGGATTGATTGACTTTGAAGAAGGGCTTTTTAATCGTCCCGATCTTCTTCCCGACGCTCTTCATCCTAATGTGGAAGGTGCTGGAATATTGGCGAAAGCAGTATATTCTACTCTTACCGGGAATTATGGAGGTTTGCAAATGCCGATGGTCTATTCCGATAATATGGTTTTGCAGCGGGATATACCTCTTAATATCTCTGGTATTGCTGACGCTGGAGAAAAGGTGACTATAGAGATAAATGGTCAGAAGCAGACAACCAAAGCTGCCGAAAATGGTAAATGGAACACAACTCTTAATCCACTTAAGGCTGGTGGCCCATATACATTGGCTATTCGTGCCAAGAGTAAATCACTGTTATATAAGAATGTACTGGTTGGAGAGGTATGGATTTGTTCCGGACAGTCGAACATGGCATTTATGCTTAAACAGGCCGTCACAGCAAAAGAAGATATTGCCGGAGCAAAGAACTCAAATATCCGCCTTTTCGATATGAAACCCCGTTGGGAAACTAATGCAGTGGAATGGGATGCAAGTGTACTTGATTCCTTGAGCCGTTTGCAATATTACAAAGGAACCGTTTGGAAAGAATGTACACCTGAAAATGCGGCATCTTTTTCTGCTATCGGTTACCATTTCGGGAAAATGCTGGCGGATAGTCTGGGCGTTCCGGTTGGACTAATAAACAATGCTGTGGGAGGTTCACCTTGTGAATCATGGATTGATCGTCGCACATTGCAATACGAACTTCCTGATATGCTGGAAGACTATACGAATAACGATATGATACAGGATTGGGTTCGCGGACGGGCTGCTCTTAATGTAAAACAGGCTAAGAATAAGTTGCAACGTCATCCGTACGAACCTTGCTACTTGTTCGAATCGGGTATTCTTCCGCTTGCTCAATATCCAATTAAAGGTGTGGTTTGGTATCAGGGGGAATCGAATGCGCATAATATGGAACTCTATGAAAAGCTTTTCCCAATGATGGTGAATAGCTGGCGGAAAAACTGGAACAACTCCAGTCTTCCTTTCATCTATGTGCAGCTTTCAAGTCTGAATCGCCCAAGTTGGCCTTGGTTCCGTGATGCTCAACGAAGACTTATGGATGCTATTCCAAACACATATATGGTAGTTTCGAGTGATAAGGGAGATTCCTTGGATGTTCATCCAAGAATGAAAAAAGAAATAGGTGAACGTGCAGGACGCTGGACTTTGAACCGTGTTTACAGTATAGAGAATGTTACTCCTTCCGGACCGTTATTCCGTTCGGTGTCATTCAAAGAAAGTGTAGCTTACATCACATTTGATTATGCTCACGGACTTTCTTCCTCTGATAAGAAACCGTTGCGCACTTTTGAGATTGCCGGAGCTGATAAAGTTTATTATCCTGCTAAGGCCGAAATTGTTGGAGATATGGTTAAAATATGGTCGGATAAGGTTGAAAAACCAGAATCAGTCCGCTATGGCTGGCAACCTTTTACCCGTGCTAATTTAGTAAATAGCGACGGTTTGCCTGCTTCCACTTTTCAAAGTAAATAAATAATAAATAAATAGTAATGAAAAACAGTAAGATTTACCCTTGGGTAGTTGTTGGTCTGTTGTGGGTTGTAGCTTTGTTGAACTATATGGACCGACAAATGCTTTCTACTATGCAACAAGCAATGAAAGTTGATATTATAGAGCTGAATAAAGCGGAAGCTTTTGGCGCTTTGATGGCTGTATTCCTGTGGATATATGGTATCATGAGCCCGGTTGCCGGAATGATAGCCGATAGATTAAATCGTAAATGGCTTCTTTTAGGAAGTTTGTTTGTTTGGTCGGCAGTAACATTTATGATGGGATTTACAGAAAATTATTCTCAACTCTATGTATTGCGTGGTTTAATGGGTATCAGTGAGGCGCTATATATACCTTCAGCTCTATCATTAATAGCCGACTGGCATCAGGATAAAACACGCTCATTGGCTATTGGTATACATATGACCGGACTTTATACCGGGCAAGCCATTGGAGGATTTGGTGCAACTGTTGCTGCTGCTTTCTCCTGGCAAAGTGCCTTTCATTGGTTTGGTATTATTGGTATTGTATATTCTCTGATTCTGATTTTCTTCTTGCACGAAAATCCTAATCACATTAAGGTAAAAAAGATATCTTTAAAAGATTCAGGAGAGAAGACTCCGGTTTTCAAAGGATTATCTTTATTGTTCAGCAATATTGCTTTCTGGATAATCCTGATCTATTTTGCAGCTCCTAGTCTTCCGGGATGGGCTACTAAGAATTGGCTTCCTACTCTTTTCTCTGAAAACTTAGGATTACCAATGTCACAAGCAGGTCCGATATCAACATTTACCATTGCTGTTTCATCTTTTATAGGTGTTATTGTGGGTGGTATTCTTTCTGACAGATGGGTTCAGAAGAATATTCGCGGGCGCGTCTATACCGGTGCAATTGGTTTGGGACTGACTATCCCTTCATTGCTTTTACTTGGATTTGGGCATAGCTTTGTTGGTGTGATTGGTGCAGGAATGTTATTTGGCGTTGGTTACGGTATGTTCGATGCCAACAATATGCCAATTCTCTGCCAGTTTGTTTCTGCAAAACAACGTGCAACCGCTTATGGAATAATGAATATGGTTGGAGTGTTTGCCGGTGCTTCAGTTACTCAGTTACTTGGAAAATGGACAGATGGTGGTAATCTGGGTTTAGGCTTCTCTATGTTGGGAGGCGTTGTTCTGGTTGCATTAATATTGCAGTTGTCATTCCTTAGGCCAAAAGCAGATAATGTGGATTAATTAGTAACCAATAAAATATAGAAATTATGGTAGTATCTAATTTGCAGAACAGTAAAAGGATAGAATCGCTTCATCCTCTTTTTCCTAAACTATTTGATTATGTAAAGTCGCACGATTTATTAAATGCAGAGCTAGGTCGTATTGAAATTGATGGTGATAACTTGTTTATCAACAATGTGAATCCAACTTGTGTGGCAAGAGATAAGCAGGTCTTGGAATTGCATCACGACTATATTGATGTGCATATCTTGCTCGAAGGAAAAGAAACTATCGGTTGGAAAGCAACTGAAGATCTGAAAGAAGAAACTAAACCTTATAGTAAAGAGGGTGATTGTGCTCTTTATTCAGATACACCAACCACTTATGTTGATATTAATCCAGGTGAATTTGTATTGGTATATCCTGAAGATGCTCACGCCCCGGTTATTGGAGAAGGTAAAATCAGAAAACTGATTGCAAAAGTAAAAATCTGATTGAACTCTCATAGAACTTATATAATCATTAAAAATAGTTCATTCGTAAAGCCAATCTGCATATATCTTTGATTTGTGTGGATTGGCTTTTATTATATAACTCTTATTGTATTTTAATAATATGGCCCTCTCTTTTTATTATTTTAATTGCAGGGGAAATTAAAAAGCATTTATTTTGCAAGATATTGTTGATATAGCCCTTTGAATATTAATTGATTTTATAAATGCCATGAGAAATAATATTAGAACTACAATTATTATTGTTGTAATGTTGTGCTGGATTGGGAAACCTTTCTCTGTTTTAGCCAGCAGTGATTCGTTTTCTCCGGTAGATTACGTCAATCCATTGATTGGCAGCCAGTCTACTTATGAGTTATCAACCGGTAATACCTATCCTGCCATAGCCCTTCCCTGGGGAATGAACTTTTGGGTTCCTCAAAC
>NZ_FQTV01000014.1 GCF_900128905.1 Bacteroides luti | reverse complement strand
CTCATATAGTTTGAATAAGAAGAGCCGTGTGACGGGAGACTGTCACGCACGGTTCTGTGAGAGGCTTGAGCTGGAATGCTCAGGCCTACTCGACAACTTTATATTATTCTGTAGAACTGCAAAAATCAAAGATCGGTAAACTCCGGTCGGAGTTCAGTTGAAGTCCGACCGGAGTTTGTGCAATGTCCGGTCGGAGTTTATCCAACCTCTGGCGTGAGATTTTCAGCCATTCTGGAATAATTTTCATTCATTGATCAATGTCCCGTTATCTAATGCGCTTCCATTATTTCAAATCCAGCATTCTTTATTGAAACATTCCCCTACAGATTTATGGACTTAGCTCAATTTAGAGCATAACTTAGAGGTGTGATTGATATATAATTATCTTTTTGAAAATTATTGGTGAATAATTGAACAATAACTGGCCTATAATTTTTATTTATTGAGGTCTGGATAAAATTGCTTCACTATTCTTTTATTATATAAAATGGAATGCATATATAGCAAATTCTCTATTTTTATATGAGGAAGTCTAATAACTATAAAAAATACTTTTTAGTAATTAAAAGCATTTACTAATGAATCCCATTGTATTTAAAAAAAGTTTTTTTGTTTAAACCGAAAATTTAGCTGGATTTATTATATTTGTCCTCACTTAGTTAGTGATTGAGTGTTAAAACTTAATTTTTATAATATATAATGAAGATACCAACTTTTTATTCTTTTGCTAAAGGATTACTTTGCTTGTTTCTGTTTTTAGGATCAGTAATATGTTCAGCACAACCATCATTTCAGGGACTTGAAAATTTGTTTAATTCTCCAGAAAGTTATGTAATAGGCTATACCCCTGTAAAACCTGTAATTGATGGAAATATTACAGATGCTGCATGGCAAAATGTTCCATGGAGTAAATTTTTTAGAGATATTGAAGGTGATGCAAAGTCTAGTCCTTATTATCAGACAAGGGTTAAAATGCTTTGGGATGATAACTATTTATATATTGCAGCATATCTGCAAGATGAACATGTTTGGGCTAATCTTCACAATCACGATGAAATTGTTTATTATGATCATGATTTCGAGATTTTTATTGATCCAGATAATAATACACACCAATATTTTGAAATTGAAGTAAATGCCCTGAATACAATCTTTGATTTATTCCTTTCAAAACCTTACCGCAATGATTCACGTGAACTCATCGGCTGGGATGCTTCAGGTATGCGTTCGGCAGTGAAAGTTCATGGAACATTAAACAATTCAAAAGATAAAGATAAAGGGTGGAGTGTTGAATTTGCCATCCCTTTCAGTGCATTGTCTCTTGGCTCCGGAAAGAATATTCCTAAGGAAGGTACTTTGTGGCGCATTAACTTTTCAAGAGTAGAATGGGATACCATGATTGAGAAAGGTAAATATGTGAAGAAAACAAATGCTGAAGGAAAGGTTTTGCCTGAAAATAACTGGGTGTGGTCACCGCAAGGTGTGATTAATATGCACTGTCCAGAACGATGGGGGTACTTGTTATTTACAAAGAAACAGACTGAAAATGAATTTCCGGCTTTTATGTTGCCTTATGCTGAAAAACAAAAACAATATCTTTGGTTAGTTTACTATCGTCAGAAAGAATATCTGGAAAAAAATAAAAGATATGCATCTACATTGGATGAACTAAATATTACTCCTGTTAGTTTTAAACTGGATAATATTGAGAATTCTTTGGAAATGGAAGCAACAGCTCACCAGTTTAATGCAACTATCCGTTCATCAGGTAGCAATACATGGAGTATTAATGATGAAGGATTAATTCAAATCAGAAAATGACAAGTCGACGAAATTTTATTAAAACCAGCATCTTCGCCGGATTATCGATGTGTGTATTTCCTGATGTTTTGAAAGGTGCAGAACTAACTGAAAAAAAGAAAAAACATAAGTGGAAACACTGGGTGTGGGTAAATCCAAAAGATGGAGAGGATGAGGCAGAGCTTATAAAAAGATATAAAAAATATTACGAAGCAGGAATCCGAGGTATCCTTTTTGAAAAGGATAGCGAAATTCATTTCCGTGCTGCTAAATCGCAGAAACTGGAGACACATCGCTGGTTGTGGACTATGAACCAGGGAGATAAGGCTCTTCTTGAACAGCATCCGGAGTGGTATGCTATAAACAGAAAAGGAGAGTCGTGTGCAGATAAACCTCCGTACGTTGGTTATTATCGTTGGCTTTGTCCTTCAAAAGAAGAAGTACAACAACATATTCTTGATCAGGTAAATAGTATTCTTGAAAAAGACTATGTTGATGGAATACATATGGATTATATCAGGTTTTGTGATATAATTCTCCCTGTAAACTTATGGAATAACTATAAAATTGAGCAAACCAAAGAGTTGCCTGACTATGATTATTGTTATTGCGAAACATGTAAAAGTAAGTTTAAAGAGCAATCTGGCCAGGAACTTGATTCCATAGATTATCCTGAAGCTAGTCTCTCCTGGAGGAAGTTCAGATATAATTCAATTACAAACATTGTTAATAGTGTTGCTAAAATTGCTAAGAAACATGGTAAAAAAGTAACTGCTGCAGTTTTTCCAACTCCGGAAGTAGCGAGAAGAAATGTGAGACAGGATTGGGTTAACTGGAACCTGACAGGTGTTTTCCCTATGGTGTATCATGCCTTTTATAAAGAAAATGTTTCATGGATTGGCGATGCTGTTAAAGAAGGAGTTACCGGATTATGCTGTAGATTTCCTTTGTATGCAGGTTTGTATCTTCCTGATTTTAAAAGTGATGAAGAATTAAAAGAAGGTATCAGACATGCATTGGATAACGGAGCTGAAGGTGTCTCACTCTTTGGTAATATATCAGATAATGTGTTGGATATATTGAAAGATTTTTCGAAACATAAGAAAGAATAAATATAAATAATATGAGAAATAGAAGTTTATTAAGAGGTTCAATGAAAGGACTGCTTGTTTGTTTTTTCGCTACATCGTTTATACAGCCTTGTATAGGAAAACAAGTGAAAAAAAGTACTCGTTTGCAGAATCTTACACAGTATGTCGATCCTTATATTGGAACAGGATATCATGGTCATGTGTTTATGGGAGCTAATGTGCCGTTTGGAGCTGTACAGTTGGGCCCTTCTAATCTGACTCAAGGATGGGATTGGTGTTCCGGATATCATTATTCAGATTCAACTATTATTGGATTCTCCCATACTCATTTGAGTGGAACTGGTATTGGAGATCTCGGTGATATATTATTTATGCCTGTAACCGGAAAGGTTAAAATGGCAAAAGGAAAACCGGGAGTGCCTGAAAGTGGTTATTTATCTCTTTTCTCTCACAAACAAGAAGTCGCTCGTCCAGGATACTATTCTGTTTTGTTGAACAGATATAATATTGGTGTAGAATTAACTACTACAAATCGTGTAGGTTTTCATAAATATGTTTATCCAAAAACTGAAGAAGCTGGTATTATCATCAACCTGGAAAGTGGTATTGGATGGGATAATCCGATGGAAACATATATTACGGCCGAGAATGATAGTACTATTTCCGGATATCGGTTCTCTAAAGGATGGGCAAATGATCAGCGTATTTATTTTTATGCTCGCTTTTCAAAACCATTTAAAAGTTTTATAGTATCCGATACTACCGCTGTGCAGTCTGGTCGTTCACTGAAAGGTCGTAGAATTTTCGCAAGAGCTAATTTCAGCACCAAAGCTAACGAAGCAATCCTTGTCAAGGTTGCCATCTCTCCGGTAAGTATAGCTAATGCGAAATTAAATATGCAATCCGAGCTACCCGGTTGGAACTTTAAGCAAACGGTAGCCAAAGCCGATGCCGCCTGGAATAAAGAGCTGAGCAAGGTAGTGATAAAAGCAGATAATGCAGCCCGTATGCGTACTTTCTACACCGCCCTTTATCATACCATGATTGCTCCTTCTACCTTCTGTGATGTCAATAAGGACTACCGCGGTGCAGATAAGAAGATCCATACCAATGCCTCTTTCACTAATTATACCACTTTCTCATTGTGGGATACCTACCGTGCGGCACATCCGCTGTTCACCCTCCTTCAACCCGAGAGAGCCGGTGACTTTGTCAATACCATGCTTGCCATCTACCAGCAACAGGGTGAACTTCCCGTATGGCACCTGATGGGTAATGAAACCTACTGTATGGTTGGCTGTCCGGCAGTAACCGTTGTAGCAGACGCTTACCTCAAAGGCTTGAACATCGATAAGAAACTGGCTTATGAAGCCATGAAGAATACCATGATGCAGGATGGCAGAGGACTTAAATACGTAAAGAAATACGGCTATATCCCAGCGGACAGTACCGTTGAATCAGTAGCCATGGGTATGGAATATGCCATTGCCGACTGGAGCCTTGGGCAGGTAGCCCGTAAAGAAGGCTTTACAGAAGATTATAACTATTTCGATAAACGCGGAAAATATTATAAAAACTATTTCGATGCCCAGACAGGTTTTGCCAGAGGTCGTGTAAACGATAATACCTGGAGAACCCCGTTCAATCCATTTACCTCCATTCACCGCCAGAACGACTATACCGAAGGTAATGCCTGGCAGTATACCTGGCTGGTACCTCAGGATGTGGAAGGCCTGATAAAACTCTATGGCAGCGAAAAAGCCTTTACAAAGAAACTGGACTCTTTGTTTGTAGCTAAAGGCGACCTAGGCTCTGAAGCTTCACCAGATATCAGTGGCCTGATTGGACAATATGCACATGGAAACGAACCCAGCCACCACATAACCTATATGTATGCCTATGTGGGACAACCGTGGAAAACTGCCGATAAGGTACGTGAAATAATGAACACACTCTACACCGATAAATATGATGGCCTTTGCGGAAATGAAGACGTAGGTCAGATGTCAGCCTGGTATGTCTTCTCAGCCTTAGGATTCTATCCTGCAAATCCATCCAACGGATGCTTTGTATTCGGCAGCCCGGTAGTGAACAATGCCACCATCAATGTTGGCAATAATAAAACATTCACCATGAATGTACTCAATAACAGTGCTGCGAATAAATACATCCAGAAAATCACCCTGAACGGAAAGAACTATCCGAAATCCTATATCCAGTACAAGGATATAATGAAGGGCGGCACCTTGGTTATTGAGATGGGCAGCAAACCATCTTCCTGGGGTACATCTCAGGATGCCCGTCCACGTTCCGAAATGTAAGAGCCGGACAACTATAAAAAACAGCAACAGAACAAAACCGAACCATAAATATGATGAAAAAAAACAGTCTGATAGTCGCTTTTCTCTCTCTTCTCTGTGCAACGGGCCTTTTTGCCCAGAACCGCTATGAACTCAATAGCGATTGGAAGTGCAGATCAATAAAAGAAGAAAAAGCCTCGGGAGAGGATATCTCAAGCCCATCCTATACTTTGTCGGGATGGAACAACGCCGTTGTTCCCGGCACTGTTCTCACCACGATGCTTGCCAACAAAGAGATACCGGATCCTTTCTATGGTATGAACAACGAACAGATACCAGATATCTATAAAACCGGCCGGGATTACTATACTTACTGGTTTGTGAAGAACTTTAAAGGAGAACAACCTGAAAACGGAAACCAGGTATGGCTTAAATTCCGGGGTATCAACTATAGCTGCAGGATATACCTCAACGGTAAACTTGTTAATAAGGAACCGTATGAAGGCATGTATCTGCGCAAATCATTCAATATCACTAAACTGTTATCAAAGACAGGAGATAACCGCCTTGCTGTGATAGTCTTTCCTCCCGATCCTGTTGGTAATCCCAACGGAGGCCAGGGAGGCGACGGAACAATAGCACGCGGAGTCTCTCACCAGTATGTAGCCGGCTGGGACTGGATCCGCCCCATCCGTGACCGTAATACCGGAATCTGGGATAAAGTATATATTGAAAAGACAGGTTGCGTAAATTTAAGTGATCCGCATATCATTACTCAGGTTCCCGGCAAACGCACCCCCGAAGGCAAACAGAGCGAAGCCCTGATCAAAGTTTCGACGGAAGTAGAAAATGCTTCGGATAATGTCGTGTCGGGCGTGGTTAAGTTTTCAGTTGAAGGAAACGTAATCTCCAAAGAAGTAACCCTTGATCCTAATTCAAAGCAGACAGTTTCCTTACCTGTTTACAAGATGCAGAATCCCCGCCTTTGGTGGCCTTCCGGTTACGGCGAACAGAATCTATATAAATCAGAAATCTCTTTTGAAGAAAATAACAAAGGGATTTCAGACAGTGAAAGTGTTCAGTTTGGTGTAAGAGAAATCCAGACTCAGTGGAACCCGATTACCAGCAGCCGTGAAATACATGTCAATGGTCAGAAGATCTTTATCAAAGGCGGTAACTGGATTATCTCGGATGCGATGCTTCGTTTTACCCCCGAACGCTACGATGCTGAAATCCGCTATCACCGTGATATGAATCTGAATCTGATCCGTATCTGGGGTGGTGCGCTGGTAGAACGTCCTGAGTTCTATGAAGCCTGCGACCGCTATGGTATGCTTGTGTTCCAGGATTTCTGGATGTCCGGCGACTGCAACGGAAGATGGCTTGACCCTTTAAAAAAGGAAGATCAGTGGATACGCAGAAACTATCCGGATAACCACAGCCTGTTCCTGGAATGTGCAGCCGATATGGTTAAGATGGTACGTAACCACCCGTCACTTGCAATCTGGTGTGGCGGAAATGAAATTGCTCCCCCTGATGATATCCTGACTGTTTTGCGCGATTCAATTATTACCAAACTTGATGGTACCCGTATGTTCTTTGATTTCTCCAATACCGAGAGGATGTCATTAAATACCATTGGAGGAAACGGTGATGGTCCATACTCTATCCAACCCCTGAGTGTGTTTTGGAATCACAGGACCTGGCCTTTCAACTCGGAAGTCGGCTCAGTGGGAGTAGGTGATTATGAATCACTGAAACGCTTCATTCCGGAAAAGAACATGGTGCTTCCTGTTTATCACCCGAATGAAAAGCCAAATGAAACCGCCGATTCCGTATGGACTTACCATACCTATACCGGAGTAGGCTATGAAGGCTTCCTGGAACCTTACGGAACCCCATCGGATATCAAAGATTTCTGCATGAAGGCCCAGCTGGTAAACTATGATCAGTACCGCGGCCTGATGGAAGGTTTCAGTTCACACATGTGGAACTGGTACACCGGTGTAATAATCTGGAAGACACAGAATCCATGGACAGCCATGCGTGGTCAGATGTACGATTACTATCTAGATCCTAATGCCTGCCTGTTCGGTCTGAGAAACGGAAGTGAAAAGCTTCATGCCATGTGCAGTCCGGTTGACGGAACATTGATGCTTGTCAATAACGGCTTCAAGGCATGTGATAACCTGACGCTGACAGCAACGTGGTTTGATATGGACGGAAAGAGCAGTGAGATAACTCAGCAATCAACCTCTATTGATGCTTCCAGCAGCAAGAAACTGTTCTCCATAAAGAAAGAGCTTGATGCTCTTGCAAAGGAGAAAGGTGGTTTTCTCCGTCTTCAATTGATGGACGAAAGTAAACAGGTTTTAAGTGAAAACATCTATTGGCTTGCCGATGGAACAGGCAAATACAGCGGTCTGTCTAGAATGAATAAAGCTAAACTAAAGGTTTCAGTAAAACCATTGAAGGCAGGCAAAGTGGAAGTAACCCTTTCTAATCCGGCAAGTAATCCGGTTGCATTCTTTAACCGTGTATCAGTTATAGATAAGAAAACCGGTGAAAGAGTTCTTCCAGTATTTTACAGCGATAACTATTGCACGATTGTTCCTGGTGGAGAGAAGAAGATTGAAATAGAATGTAATACTTCTTCCAAATCACGTCAGGTAATTACTGTCGCTGGGTGGAATGTCGAATTACAAGAGATAATTATACCTAAAATTAAATAGAAAGATATTATGACTTCACGTAGAGATTTTTTAAAAAAAGGAGGACTGGGATTAGCTTCTCTGGCTCTTGGAGGAACGCTTGATTCTTATGGAAAAGCTGTATCCGGAATATTTGCTGAAAAGAATTATATTTCTCAACGTCCGGAACTGGCAAAGCGTCAATTTACTTCTAAGGCTGTTGAAGAAGCCATCGTTCGGGTAAAAAAGAAAATCAAAGATCCAAAACTTGCCTGGATGTTTGAGAATTGTTATCCTAATACACTAGATACTACAGTTCATTTTAAAATGATAGGCAACAGACCTGATACAGTTGTTTATACGGGCGACATTCATGCTATGTGGTTGCGTGATTCAGTGGGACAAACACTTCCTTATTTGCAGTTAGTAGAAAAAGATCCACAATTGAAGCTAATGTTTCAAGGACTTATAAATCGTCAAAACCAATGTATTTTGATTGATCCGTATGCAAATGCATTCAATGAAGGACCAACTGGAAGCGAATGGGATAGCGATCTGACAAATATGAAACCAGAACTTCATGAACGTAAATGGGAAATAGATTCTTTGTGCTTCCCTATTCGTCTGGCTTATAATTACTGGAAGAAAACTGGTGATACATCTGTTTTTGATTCTACTTGGGAAAAAGCAATGCATGCTGTAGTTCGTACTTTTAAAGAACAGCAGCGTAAAGATGGATTAGGTCCATATAAGTTTCAGCGTAAAACTGAGAAACAATTAGATACACAATCCAATGATGGATATGGTTCACCGGTGAAACCTGTCGGACTTATAGTTTCAACTTTCCGTCCTTCAGATGATGCTTCTACCTTTGGCTTCCTGATACCTTCTAATCTTTTTGCTGTAAAGTCATTAAAACAATTAGCTGAAATATTGCGCAGTGTGAAAAATGATACAGCTTTTGCGAATGAATGTGAAGCTTTGGCTGATGAAGTAATGGCTGCAATTAATAAATATGCTATAATTGAACATCCAAAGTATGGAAAGATATATGCTTATGAAATAGATGGTTTTGGTGGCGTTTTGTTAATGGATGATGCTAATGTTCCAGGATTACTTTCATTGCCCTATCTTGATTGCGTATCAGTAAATGATGAGATTTATCAGAATACTCGTAAATTTGTATGGAGTGAAGATAATCCTTACTTCTTTAAAGGTACTGCAGGAGAAGGCATTGGTGGCCCTCATGTTTCACATGTAGGTCTTAGCATGATTTGGCCATTAAGCATAATCATAAAAGCAATGACTACTTCGGATGATAATGAGATTAAAGCATGCATAAAAATGTTGCGTGATACAGATGCTGACACTGGCTTTATGCATGAATCTTTCGATAAGAATGATCCTAAGAACTATACTAGAAGCTGGTTCGCATGGTTAAATTCAACCTTTGGTGAATTGATTATGAAATTGGATAAAGAAAATAAATTGTATTTACTTTCCTAAATATTAAGTTATTATTTTTTATAATTAGTAAATTTGTTATCGAGTAAACAATCTTTAAAAAGGTGTTTACTCGATTTCATTTTTACGATCCTGAAATTCTTCTTTTGGGAATTTTACAAGAGAAGTTATTAGTAATTTCTTTTTGTATCTTTGATAAGAAATAGCTTTATTGCAAATATATATAGTGATCACATCTGTCATAAATATAATATTTATGTCTATATATTTTGCTCCCCAGTAGTTAGTTAGAGCTATAATTATAGCTGCAGAAACCAGTATAAGCATTGCGCTTCGTTGAGAAATACCTATATCAACTAATCTATGATGTATATGTCTTCTATCCGGACAAAACATACTTCGATGAATGCATAGTCTGGTATACATTACTTTTATAGCATCAAACATTGGAATAAAAAGAACTGAACCTGCTGCAAGAATTGAATTTGAAGGATAACTGTCAGACAATTCAGGAATATTCATTGCTAATCTGATTCCAAGAAAAGATAATAAATAACCAAGTAAAAGTGATCCTGTATCTCCCATAAATATTTTGTTCTTACTAAATACATTATAATAGAAGAATGCAACCAAGATACCAAGCATTGAAAAACAGATAATAGAAAAACTCCATTGTTTGCTAATATAAAACATATATCCATAAATAATTAAGGCTAATGCGCTTATTCCGCTAGCTAAGCCATCTATCCCATCAATCAGGTTTATGGAATTAGTTATAAAAACACATAATAGCATGGTAAAAGGAATCCCAATAGCTATTGGAATCTCATATATTCCAAATAAGCCATAGAAATTATTTATATATGTGCCACTGGATACCAAAAAGACAGAAGCAATAAATTGCATGATGAATTTCTTTTGGTAACTAACTCCTGATAAATCGTCTTTTATACCTGTTATATATAAAATCAACATGCCACAAACTAACATCATAATAATGCCCAATGTTTCTAATTGAAAGTTCCAGACATTTACTTTAATATAAAGTACGATTAATATGACTAGAAGAAGAACGGGTAAAAAAGAAACACCTCCTAAACGTGGAACAGGATTTTCATGTAGTTTTCTTTCGTCCGGAATGTCGAACAAGCTTTTTTTTCTTGAAATTAGTATGATCTTTGGTAGAATTATACTTTCAATTATTAGCGATAGGATGAATCCCATAGCTATAAATACGATACGAACTTTATACTCTTCCATAATCTTATTTATATGGTTGTTAGTAAAGCTTTTTAATAAAAAAAATATTTTGTTTAAGCTGCAGAAAGAATAGGACTATGACTAACTTTCAAATATAAAACACGCAGAATAGCTTAAAAGTTCTCGTTTTAATAATTGGGCAATTAAAAAATACACTATTTAACCCAAAAAGTACACAGATATATAGTACATAGTTTCTATTTTTGTGTCTGTTATCAATGTAATACTATAGAAATCTATAATGATGATTAAAACAAATTTGAAGACTGCTTTCTTAGGCGCTTTATTATGTGCTTCACAGTTATTTGCTCAAGAAAAGGTATCTAATACATTACCTTGGTCTGTACGTATGACAGAATCTGAAATGATTCGTTGTCCGAAATCCTGGCAATTAGATTTTCAGCCAAAACTAAAATGGGACTATTGTCATGGATTAGAACTTGGAGCAATACTAGATGTGTATGATATGTATGGTGATAAAAAACTATTTAACTATGCATTGTCTTATGCTGATACAATGACTTATGAAGATGGTAGCATTGAAACATATAATCCAAATGAACTTAGTTTGGATCGTATAAATACCGGTAAATTCTATTTTCGTATCTATGAACAAACGAAAAATGAAAAGTACAAGAAAGCACTTGATCTTTTAAGAAAACAGTTCGATAGCCAGCCTCGTACATCGGAAGGTGGTTTTTGGCACAAGAAGGTTTATCCTCATCAGATGTGGTTGGATGGTATTTATATGGGATCTCCTTTTTATGCAGAATATGCTTTCCGCAATAACCGTCCACAAGATTATGCTGACATAATTAATCAGTTTGTTGTAATTGCCCGTCATACTTACGATCCTGCAACAGGTCTTTATCGTCATGCATGGGATGAAAGCCGTGAACAGAAATGGGCAGACAAGAAAACCGGTCAAAGTGCTCATTGTTGGGGACGAGCTATGGGATGGTATGCTATGGCTCTTGTCGATGCTCTTGATTATATTCCAAAGCACGAAGCTGGTCGAGATTCAATGCTAAACATACTTAATAATGTTGCAGCTCAGATAAAAAAATATCAGGATAAGAAAACCGGACTTTGGTATCAGGTAATAGATAGAAGTGGAGATAAAGGAAACTATCTGGAATCTTCTTGTTCTACTATGTTTGTATATACATTGTTCAAAGCTATAAGAATGGGATATATTGATAAATCTTATCTGCAAGTTGCCGAAAAAGGATATAAAGGAATTCTCCGCGATTTTATTGAAGTTGATAAGCAAGGTGTTATTTCAATAACAAAAGCTTGTGCTGTTGCTGGATTGGGAGGTAATCCTTATCGTGCGGGAGACTATGAATATTATATCAATGAAAAAATCCGTTCTAACGATCCTAAAGCTGTAGGTCCGTTTATTCTGGCTAGTCTTGAATGGGAAAGACTTCATAAGTAATTTAATAAAATACAAGAAAAATCATGTTTGTGAAACTAATTAAGACTTTTATTTTAATGACTGTTTTTTGTACCGCAGCACACGCTCAGGTGCAGGATACAATAGTTGTAGCCCGTGATGGGAGTGGTAAATACAGGAATATTCAAGAAGCAATAGAAAGCGTACGCGCTTTTATGGATTATACGGTTACAATTTATATAAAAAAAGGAGTATACAAAGAAAAAGTAGTTATTCCATCCTGGGTTAAAAATGTAGTTTTTGTCGGCGAAGATGCCAATAATACAATTATTACTTATGACGATCATGCGAATATTAATAAGATGGGAACATTTCGTACCTATACAGTAAAGGTGGAAGGTAATAATATTACTTTCAAGAATCTGACCATTGAAAATAATGCAGAACAATTAGGACAAGCTGTTGCTCTTCATACCGAAGGAGATAAACTTGCGTTTATTAATTGCCGATTCCTTGGAAATCAAGATACTATATATACCGGGGCAGAAGGAACTCGTCTTTTGTTTGCCGATTGTTATATAGAAGGAACTACCGATTTTATATTTGGTCCATCGACTGCATTATTTGAACGATGTACTATTTACAGTAAACGAAACTCATATGTTACTGCTGCATCTACACCTAAAGATATAAAGTTTGGTTATGTATTTAAAGAATGCAAACTTACCGCTGCTCCCGAAGTTACAAAAGTGTATTTGGGTCGTCCGTGGAGACCATATGCTGCTACTATTTTTATGAATTGCGAATTAGGAAAACATATTCTTTCTGTAGGATGGCATAACTGGAACAATACTGAAAATGAAAAAACAGTGCGTTATGCTGAATATATGAATACTGGTGAAGGTGCTTCTACTCAAAGTCGGGCAACATGGAGTAAACAGTTAAAGAAAAAAGAAGCTGCAGAATATACTACAGAAAATATATTTAAAAGAAATGATGATTGGCTAGTTACAGTAAGTAAATAGCAAAATTAAATATTTAGAAAATCGGAGTGGATGCGAAATAGCGTCTACTCCGATTTTTTTATATCAAAAAATCTACATAATATATCAAAATATCGACATAATATTACTTTGTAAAAAGATACATTTGTTCAAAATAACTGTTTTAAATTTTTGTTTAAAATAAGTGTTTTGAATACCTTTATATTATCCTTAATTTAAAACTATAAAAATGCACAATCTTATGAGTCGAAAAACGTTAGCCAGAATGGCAATTGTATCTCTTTTATTGAGTATCTTTTGCCTATCTTCTTTTGCACAGAACCATTTGGTCTCAGGTGTTGTTACGGATTCAAGTAACAGTCCCTTAATTGGAGTAAATGTTTCTATCGTTGGTACGTCAACTGGTACAATTACAGATATTGACGGAAAATATTCACTTTCTGTTCCAGCAAACGGAAAACTGAAGTTCTCTTTTATTGGTCTTGTAACGCAAACAATTGTAGTAGGTAATCAGACCAAAATAAACGTTCAAATGGTTGATGAGGCCAAGAGTCTTGATGAAGTTGTGGTTATTGGTTATGGTACAGTAAAGAAACGCGACTTAACCGGATCTGTTTCTTCTGTAAAGGCCGATGAAATAGCAAAGGTGTCTACAAGTAATGCTATTCAAGCTATGCAGGCAAAAGTTCCAGGTTTGGATATTCAACAATCAGATGGACAGTCTGGTTCCGGAGTAAAAATGACTCTTCGTGGCAACCGTTCTATTTCAGCTACAAATAGTCCTCTAATCTTGGTAGATGGAGTAGAATATGGTTCTACACTTGATATTAGTCAGTCGGATATTGAATCTATGGAGATCTTGAAAGATGCATCTTCTACTGCTATTTATGGAACAAAAGGTGCTAATGGTGTTGTAATTATAACAACTAAACGTGGTAAGGCTGGTAAAACCCAGATAAACTTCAATGCTTATGTATCTTCCAACAGTCCAACAAATGTTCCGCAAGTTATGTATGGAACAAAGGAAGTACAACGCCTTATTGATAAAGCTAATTATCAGAAAGATTCGGCTGTTGGCGGTACTTGGGGAGGAAGCAATCTGACAGCAAAAGATGTTTTGACTGAAAGTCTGGCAGATTTTACAGAATATGAAATCTATCAGAATGGTTCCTATACTGATTGGGGAGATTTGATTCTTCAGAATGGCTTGACTCAGAACTACGAAACATCAGTATCAGGGGGTAATGAAAAAACCAATTTCAATATGTCTTTAGGAGCTATGTACGAAGAAGGATTGATGAAAAGAGATAACCTTGATCGTTACAATGTAAAGGTAAATATTGATCATAGACTTAGCAACTTGTTTAAAGTAGGAACTAGTTTACTTTATACATATAAGGATCACAATGCCCGTCAGTCAAGTGTATTCTCACAAGCATTAAAAATGACTACTATAACTCATGCTTATACAAAGGAAGGAGTAATTATTCCTCAGCCAAACCCTCGTTATTCGGCTCATTGCAATCCTTTACTTGATGAGACAGAAGGAGTATATCAACATGATATTGAAACTTCCCGATTCTTTGGAAATGCATATATTGAGGCAACTCCAATGAAAGGCTTGTTATTGAAGTCTATGTTTGCAGTAGATCGTACTAATACTCGCGATGGTCAATATCAGGATTATCAAAGTGTTGCTCGTTATCAATCTCCGGGAACAGGATATATATCTTCTGATTTTTCTAATAAGACAGGTTTTACATGGGAAAATACATTGAACTATAATACTAACTTTGGAGGTTCAAAACATGATCTTACAACTCTGTTAGGGCATAGTATGAATCAAAGCGTATATGAAGTAAACTCAACTTATGGTGACTGTGGCAAAGAGCATTATTACAAAAGTGCATTCTATGATTTATCAAAGATCACGACTTCAAAAACTACTAGTACTTATACCAAACAGGCTATGTTGTCATTCTTTGGTAGATTTAATTATAAGTTTGATGAAAAGTATCTGTTAACAGCTTCTGTTCGTGCTGATGGTTCTTCTTGTCTGGCAGATGGACATAAATGGGGATACTTCCCTTCAGTTGCTGCAGGATGGAGAGTTTATGACGAATCATTCATGGAAAGTACAAAGAATTGGTTATCTAACCTGAAGTTACGTGCTTCATGGGGACTTTCTGGTAATGCTGCAGTTGATCCTTATAGTACGCTTACTTCATTAAGTGATTATGATGTTTATTATTACTTAGGAGCATCAAATGTTGCTGGTAAAGTTCCTAGTACAATGGGCAATAAAGATTTAACATGGGAAAAAACTTCATCATATGATATCGGTCTTGATTTTGGCTTTTTCAATAACCGAATTTCAGGAACTGTAGACTATTATATTAGTCACACTAAAGACTTGCTTTATTACAAGAGTGTTCCGGCATCTTCCGTATATCCAAGTGTTTTGGCTAATATTGGAGAAACAAAAGGGCAAGGACTTGAAGTGGCTTTGAATACATTAATTGTTAAATCTAAAGATTTTTCATGGGATGTAAGTTGGTCTTATTCAACATCAAAAGACGAAGTAACTAAGCTTGCTGAAGGCATTGAAAGAAATATCAATGGCGTGACAGGACAAATTGTTGGAGAACCGGTTCTTATTTATTATGATTATGAAGCAAATGGTTGCTGGAATGTTGGTGAATATGATGCGTATAAGACTGCATGGGCTCAACGTCATCCAAGTGAAACAATTGGTTATTTATCAGCTTATGGCGTTCCCGGAACTATAAAGCTCATTGATAGAAACGATGATGGCAAGTTAGATGATAGCGACAAACGTATATACCAACGCTCTCCTAAACATTTGTTTGGAATGAATAACACCTTTACTTATAAAGATTTCTCTTTATCAGTGTTGCTTTATGCTCGCTTAGGTGGTTATATCTCTTATGATATGAACTCTCAGTTAAATTATGAGACTGCAAACTGGGGTAATTTGGACTATTGGACTTTGAATAATACCGATGCAAAATTCCCAAGTCCGGGTGCTGCTAGTACTATATACTCTACTTATGGTACTTCTTTGAAATATGAAAAGGCCGATTATCTTAAGATTAAAGATGTTACTTTAACTTATAACATACCTGCTAAGGTTGTTAATAAAGTGGGTATTCAAAGATTTAAAGTATTCGGTTCATTAAAGAACTTCTTTACTTTTAGTGGTATAGATAATTATGACCCAGAACGTGGCGGATCAATTTCTTTCCCATTAGCAAAACAGGTTGTTCTTGGTGTTAATGTTCAATTCTAAATAAAAATGATTATGAAAAAAATAGTATATATTCTTTTAGCAGCTTCGTCTTTAATGTTGAGCACAACCTCTTGTGCTGATTTTCTGGAAGAAGACAATAAGGTAGGTCAAACTGCCGATCTTTCCTATGCTACTTCTTCTGGTATACAGGGACTGGTATCTTCATGCTACAGTTTTGCCCGTGGCTGGTATGGAAAAGAGGCTGGATTAGGACTTTCTGAAATGGGTACCGACTTGTTCTATTATGGCTATGATAACAAGCAAAAATCATTGAACTCATATAACATTGCAGCTCAGAGTCTGGATGATAACTCAAGTGATAATGCTTGTCTCGATCATTATTGGGAACTTTTCTATAGTGCAGTCGATGTATGTAATAATGCTCTCTATTATATACCTAAAAATACGGTAATTTCAGAAACTTTGCATAGTCAGTATATGGGTGAAGCTTATTTCCTGCGTGCATTTTACTATCTGCACATGGTTAGTATCTGGGGACCGATACCTTATAACAGCGAACCTATCACTGCTATAGTAACTGATCCAACCCGTGTTTCCGAAGAAGTTATTTACAGTAATATACTTTCAGATTTGGATAATTCAATTGCTGCGTTCGAAGCTGCAAACTATAAAGTTAAAACAGATGGTCGTGCTAATTATTGGGCTGCAAGAGCTTTGAAAGCACGTACATTACTTTATGCTGCATCATGGCTAGGTAAGAATAGTATAACAACTAATAAGAATTATTCAGGAAAAGACCTTTATGCGTTAGCTCAGGCAGAGTCAGAGGCTGTTATTGGTAGCGGTGTAGCTTCTTTCTATACAAACTATGCTGATACCTGGTCTATGACTAACGAAGATATTACAAAGAATAAAGAGTCAATTTGGGGAGTTTCTTATTCTTCTGATATTGCTACTACAGTAAACTGTATTCCTTACAGATACAAAAAAGATACAAGCGGCAATAAATTGTCATATAACTCATTGATTACCCGTACCGGATATACTCGTGGTGGTAGTGCCATGTTATTAATGTTTGTTTCAATGTGGAATAATGGTGCAACAGATTTGGGTGGTGATGGAAAAGAAGTATTTGTTCGTGTAGGAACTACAACTACATCACATTTCGTAAAGAATACAGTTACCGGTACTTCTGTTGATGTTTCTTCTACTTATTCTCCTTACGGACGTGGATTTACACGTTATTTGCCATCACTTTATTTGTGGAACCTTCTGGAAGAACATCGCGCAACCGATCAGCGTACTGCTGCAACATTGCTTGATGCCTATACAATTGCTCCGGGACTGGAAGGAAGTTCTACAAAATATAAATCAATGAAAGATACTGCAATTTATTATTGCCATCTGGATGGAAACTCTGCAGAAGGAAAAGCTAAACAAGCATGGGCAAAGAATCGTTACCGTATCCAGTTTATGAACGGTGGTGATATTCCGGTCTATACATCTTCAGATCCTGCTACAGCGAAGCCAACAGAAGCAGCAAAGGTAACTTCTGATGTATACGGTGACGGCAGATACAATTCATATAAGATTGCCGGATGGTGCTCATACCCTGGAATCAAGAAATTCCTGGATAATGTATATGATCCTAATTATCCAACATGGGATATCTCCAGTCGTGATGCAGTTGTTCTTCGTTTGGCCGAAATGTATTTAATAAAGGCCGAATGTCAGCTATATACTGCTAATGGAACTGCTGCAATGGAAACTATCAATGCACTTCGCCAGGTTCGTGCAATTAGTGGAAAAAATAATTCATTGAGTGGCACTGCTACTCTTGAAACTGTACTTCAGGAACGTGCTATTGAACTTTGCGGTGAGCAACAACGCTGGTTCGATTTAAAACGTACCCATACATTGGTAGATCATGTGAAGAAATATAATGCACAGGGAGCCGGACAGATTAAAGAGAATCATTATTTACGTCCAATTCCTCAGTCTCAGATTGATGCTGTTACTAATTTCTCTTCAACATCCGGTCAGGGATTCTGGCAGAACGCAGGTTATTAATAAAGTATATAAATCTAAATTTCTTTTGAAAATTGAGAAAGCTGTGGATGTGATATTCGCAGCTTTCTTTTTTCTATTGGTTAATATTTCCACATAATACAATAAAAAGTAGACTATTTGTCTCTTCTTTTTTTGTAAACTTGCAGTCTGAATTTAAAATTGTATCGATATCATGAAAAATAAACTCGTTCTTTTATTGCTTGCTTTCTTTTCTCTTTCTGCCTTTAAGACAGATCGTGTGATAACTGTTTTTATGATTGGTGACTCAACGATGGCTAATAAAACGATTGAAGGTGGTAATCTTGAGAGAGGTTGGGGGCATGTGCTTGCTGGATTCTTCAGCGAAGATATCCGGGTGGATAATCATGCACAAAACGGACGCAGCTCAAAAAGCTTTATTGACGAAGGCCGTTGGGAAAAGGTTATTAGTCAGGTGAAAAAAGGAGATTATGTTTTTATACAGTTTGGCCATAATGACGAAAAACCCGATTCTGCACGTCATACCGATCCAGGTACAACTTTCGATGCAAACCTACGCAGATTTGTAAACGAAACACGTGCTAAAGGAGGAATACCTGTTCTTTTCAATTCAATTGTTCGTAGAAACTTTATTCGTCCGCAAGATAAGGATATGAATAACGATGCTCGTAAAGAACCGGGTAAAGAACCTGCTGCAGTAGAAGGAAATACACTTTTCGACACTCACGGAGCTTATCTTGATTCTCCTCGTAGAGTAGCAAAAGAACTTGGTGTAGCGTTTGTGGATATGAATAAGATTACACATGATTTAGTTGAAAGCATGGGACCTGTGGAGTCTAAAAAACTATATATGTGGGTAGCGCCTAACACTTGTCCTATTGCACCAAAAGGTCGTGAAGATAATACTCACTTGAATATATACGGTGCCCGTAAAATTGCCGGACTTACTGTTGATGCTATTGCTAAAGAGGTTCCCGGATTAGCTAAATATGTGCGTCATTACGACTATGTGGTTGCTAAAGACGGAAGTGGAGACTTTTTCACTATTCAAGAGGTTATTAATGCTGTTCCGGATTTCCGTAAAGCTGCTCGTACCACTATTTTGGTACGCAAAGGTGTGTATAAGGAAAAATTGGTTATTCCTGCCTCAAAAATAAATGTTTCGTTAATTGGTCAAGAAGGTGCTGTGATATCTTATGACGATTATGCTTCGAAGAAAAATGTGTTTGGAGAAGAAAAATCGACCTCTGGTTCTGCAAGTTGTTATATCTATGCTTCCGATTTCTATGCCGAAAACATTACGTTCGAGAATACTTCCGGTCCGGTAGGACAGGCCGTTGCTGCTTTTGTTGATGGTGACAGAGTTATGTTTCGCAATTGCAGATTCCTGGGCTTTCAGGATACACTTTATACCTATGGAAAAGATAGCCGTCAGTATTATGAAGATTGCTATATTGAAGGAACAGTCGATTTTATTTTCGGGTGGTCAACCGCTGTCTTTAATCGTTGCACCATTAATAGCAAAGGCGATGGTTATATAGCTGCTCCTTCTACTGATATGGGCAAACCTTATGGATATCTTTTTTATGATTGCAAACTTACTGCCGATAAGGGAGTGAATAAAGTGTATCTGGCTCGTCCTTGGAGACCTTATGCACAGGCTGTTTATATTCGCTGTGAAATGGGAAAACATATTTCGCCCGAGGGATGGAACAATTGGGACAAGAAAGAAGCTGAGAGAAATAGTTTCTTTGCCGAATACCAAAGCAAAGGCGAGGGTGCTAGTAATGAGACAAGGGTTTCTTATTCTCATCAGCTCACTAGTCTGAAAGACTATGATATTGAAAAAGTACTGGAAGGGCAAGATAACTGGAATCCTGTGAAAAACGGAGCGGACAAAATTGTAACTGTTGTACGCTGATTCTAAACCTGTCGTTATATATTTTTTAATCCTTGTACAAAACAATTAATTCTTCTGTACAAAAGAATGTAATGTTTTGTACAGAAGAATTCAATCTTTTGTACAGGGAAATAAAAAGCATTGAGGTTCTTTTGTTATTATATTACTGTTAGATGAAAATCACACTCTTTATTTGTGTATTTTTGAATCATGTTTTTATAAGCTAATAGATACACAACTATGAAAAATTTTCTTTTTATATTTCTGTTCTGGGTAGCTGGATTGTGTGGTTATGCACAATTAAGATGCTCTTTTACACATTATTCTTCTGAAGATGGTTTGTCGCAAAATACAGTGATGAGTATGCTTCAGGACCATAAAGGAATTATGTGGTTTGCCACTTGGGATGGAATTAATAAATTCAATGGATATACCTTTAAAACTTATAAGGCACGGCAGGGAGACTTGATCAGTTTAACAAATAACCGTGTGGATAGGATGGTTGAAGATACCAACGGTTATATTTGGGTACTTACGTATGATAACCGTGCGCATAGGTTTGATCCCGATACAGAAACATTTATTCAGGTCCCTTCTTCGGGTGAGGCCAGTACTACCAATATTACTTCCATTGAAGTTATGAAGAATGGTACAGTATGGCTGCTCACAGAAAACGATGGGGCTATCCGTGTATTGACCGATAAAAAGACTCACAAACTCACAACTTACATATATTCACTGAAGACAGGGCAATTTCCTGCTCAAAAGGTCAATAGGGTTTACGAAGATGCTGCCCATAATGAGTGGATGCTTACAGATAATGGGTTGGCCATGATTCGTCCGGGACAAACAACACCGACATCTTATTTTGTAGAAACCAAAGATGGTCGTCATCGTCTTAATCAATCTTTTTATTCCTTACAGGAAACCTCAACCGAGATATTCTTTGGCTCGGATAAAGGTAGGGTATGGAGAAGTCAGAAGAGGGGAGGACGTTTTCAATTACTTCAGCTTCCTACAAAATCGAACGTAATCTCGGTGAACGCTGTCTCGCCGGATGAAATGATATTTTCCACAGCCGATGATGGATTCTTCACTTATCAGTTGAGTAATAAGGAAGTCATGCATTACTCAACAATTACTTGTGCAGATTTTCCTTCAAATGTAATAGCATCTGTTTATGTAGACCGTTTCAAAGAGGTGTGGTTTGAACTTACCGGTGCTGAGGGAGTTACCCATTTTAATCCGCATACCAATAAAGTAAAACAAGAAATTGTAACTACTGAGCCTGGAAGTGCTGCGCGTTCACAACCGCCTTTCCATATTCATGAAGATGTGAATGGATATCTTTGGGTGCATCCTTATGGTGGAGGCTTGTCTTATTTCGACAGAAAACTGAATAAGATTATTCCTTTTTATGACGAACCTGGTTCTCCAAACTGGCGTTTTTCGAATAAACTCCATTCTGCCATGTCCGACAGACAAGGTAATTTGTGGATGTGCACCCATTCAAAAGGACTCGAAAAAATTACTTTCCTCGATAATCAGTTTCATTTAAGTATTCCGTATCCTCACGATTACGAATCTCTGAGCAATGAAACTCGTGCCATATTCGAAGACAATAACCGAAACCTTTGGGTAGCTTTTAAAGATGGTACATTGCGTATATATGATCCGCTTCGTAAATATATAGGATATCTTACTGAGGCCGGAACAATATCTCAAAGCGGACCTAAGGTAAAAGGTGTAACTTACTTTATGACTCAGGATAAAAAAGGAATTATCTGGATTGGAATGAAAGGAGGCGGGCTGGTGCGTGCCGAGAAAGTAGGTAACCGGTTTGTTTTGTCTCGTTTTAATTATAGCGAGGATGATATATACAGTCTGAGCGACGATAATATTTATTGTATTTTTGAGGATCATAAAGGCAGAATTTGGGTAGCAACTTATGGAGGTGGAATCAATTATATTGATCACGATAAGAGTGGAAAGACCATCTTTATCAATCATCGCAATAACTTGAAAGGATATCCTATCGATCGTTGCTATCGGGTTCGTTATATCACCGAAGATGCTAAAGGCAATATCTGGGCAGGTACAACATCCGGAGTGATTTCTTTCAAAGATAATTTTGCGAATCCGGAGGAAATTCAGTTTAATCGTTATTCGCGTGTGCCGGGCGACTTAACAAGTTTAAGTAATAACGATGTGCACTGGATTCATCCAACTAAGAAAGGTGAACTATATCTGGCAACTTTTGGCGGAGGACTAAATAAGCTAATCTCTGTTTCCGGAAAAGATAAAGCCGTTTTTAAATGTTATACAGTAAAAGATGGTGCACCATCCGATGTATTGCTCTCTATTCAGGAAGATACAAAAGGTAATTTGTGGATTAGCACTGAAAATGGATTAAGTAAATTTATTCCTTCTCAGCAAAGATTCGAAAATTATGACGACAGAAGTTTTGCAACCAAAGTGAAGTTTAGCGAGGCTACATCGGAAATAACTGCTAATAATCACATATACTTTGGTACTACTAGCGGATTCCTGTATTTCAATCCGGCGGCTATTCGTAAAAGTACCTATGTGCCTTATATTTATTTGTCGCAGTTGATGGTAGCCAATAAGGAAGTTGCTCCGGGAGAAAAATCTGTTTTGAAAGTCTCATTAGATGATACTAAGGAACTTGAACTTTCGCATAAAGAAAATATAGTTACTATTCAGTATGCAGCTCTCGATATGAGAAACTCTGAAAACATTCAGTATGCGTATATTCTCGAAGGATTCGATAAGGAATGGACTTATGTTGATAAACAAAGAACTGCAACATATACCAATTTACCCAAAGGCGAATATGTATTCCGGGTGAAATCTACCAATAGTGACGGAGTGTGGGTAAATAATGAGCGAAGCCTGAAAATAACTATTCTTCCATCTTTCTGGGAAACGCCGTGGGCTTACATTATTTATTTTATTTTAATTCTGGCTATTATTCTCATTGCGGTATTTATTCTGTTTACTATTTACAGATTAAAGAATGAGGTATCTGTTGAGCAGCAAGTTTCGGATGTTAAACTTCGCTTCTTTACAAACATCTCGCATGAGTTGCGTACACCGTTAACGTTGATTGCCGGTCCGGTAGAACATGTTCTTAAAAACTCTGAGTTACCCGATGAAACGCGCGAACAACTAAACTTAGTGAAGCGCAATACAGATAGAATGTTGAGGCTGGTAAATCAGATTCTCGACTTCAGGAAGATTCAGAATAAGAAGATGAAAATGCAGGTTGAAGAGATTGAACTGGTCTCTTTTGTTCGTCGTATTATGGATAATTTTGAATCCATGGCAGAAGAACATCATATAGATTTTGTATTCGAGCATGATAAACCACAGATGAATCTTTGGGCAGATGTAGACAAACTGGAGAAAATTATATTTAATCTACTATCCAATGCTTTTAAATATACTCCTCAAGGTAAAATGATCAAGGTCTTTATTAAAGACGAAGGCGCATCTTTGGCTATTGGAGTAAGAGATCAGGGTATTGGAATTGCTGATAATAAGAAGAATTCTCTTTTTACACGCTTTGAAAACCTGGTCGATAAGAATCTTTTTAATCAGCCAAGTACAGGTATTGGTCTATCTTTAGTGAGAGAATTGGTAGAAATGCACAAAGCTACAATTCTAGTAGATAGTAAATTGGGCGAAGGAAGCTGCTTTACTACACATTTCCTTAAAGGCAAGGAACATTACGATGAAGGAGTAGAGTTTATTCTTTCTGATTCAAAGAATCCGGAATTGAAAGAATCAGTTCAGTATACCGCCGATATTCAGAATGAAGTTCTCTCTAGCGAGACTGTTGATACTTCTGAAGAGATAGATCCTTCAAAAGAAACAATGTTGTTGGTAGAAGATAATGCGGAATTGCGTTTCTTCCTTCGCAGTATTTTTGGCTCTACATTCCAGATAATTGAAGCTGCTAATGGTAAGGAAGGACTGGAAAAGGCACAGAAATATGTACCTGATATGATTATCAGTGATGTAATGATGCCCGAGATGGATGGCATAGAACTAACTAAGGAACTGAAAGAGGAAATGACTACCAGCCATATTCCTGTTGTTCTGCTTTCTGCTAAATCTGCAATAGAAAGCAAATTGCAAGGGCTTGAATATGGTGCTGATGATTATATTACTAAACCTTTTAGTGCTACTTATCTCAAAGCTAGAGTGGATAATCTGTTGGTTCAGCGAAATAAATTGCAGGAGCTTTATCGTGCCAATCTAATGGAAAAACCTCAGGAAGAGAGCGCAACTCAGCCTGAGCTGTCTCCGCACGATCGCAGGTTTATGGATAAGCTTATGGAGCTGATGGAAAGAAACATGGATAATGGCAATTTAGTTGTCGACGATTTTGTACAGGAAATGGCTGTAAGCCGCTCTGTGTTCTTTAAGAAACTAAAGATGCTTACAGGACTTGCTCCAATTGAATTCATTAAAGAGATGCGGGTAAAAAGAGCCGCAAAGCTTATTGAAACCGGAGAATATAACATGACTCAAATTTCTTATCAGGTTGGAATCAATGATCCACGCTATTTCAGCAAGTGCTTTAAGCAGAAGTTTGGAATGACTCCAACCGAATATAAGGATAGTTTAGGTAAGAATTATAAATAATTTATTTGATGTATGGAAAAGCATAATCTAATATTCTGGATTGTAGTTGTCCTTCTTTTGGCAGGGTTGGCAACTTTGCTTTTTGTCCTTCTTCTTGGAGCTTTTCTATGAATATAATATAGATTCAGTTTATACAAAACGAAAGGCTATATTTTTGCTGATGTCTCAGATTAAAGAAAGATGAAACATCAGCAAAAATATAGCCTTTTTATTTATTGCTTGATGAATAAATTTTTATGAGTTAGTAAGTAATTCCGTTTTATATGGGATCTTGTATTATAGATTTACCGGTAAAGTTCTTGTTATTCATGCTATTAACATTTATAGAAGCTAAAAAGTCTAAATTTTAAATCAATTATTATACAACTGTTTATTATAGAATCCGTAATCTTGCATCGTAAAAATTGTTGAACCTAGTTAATACTAAAATGAATCTTGTATCTAAATCTTTTTATATTGCATTGTTCTCTTTCGTTTTTGGAGGAATGTATTTGCACGGACAAAGTATACCTGCCTTTCCCGGTGCCGAAGGACATGGCAGATATGTAACTGGTGGTCGGAGAGGAGCTGTTTATCATGTCACCTCACTCGAAGATAATGCGTATGGTACTACTCCGGTTTCCGGAACTCTTCGATACGGAATTGAAAAGATGACTTCGGCACGGACTATTGTATTTGATGTCTCGGGAACCATTCAGTTAAAGCAACAGTTGAAGATTAAGAATGACAATATTACCATTGCCGGACAAACTGCACCGGGCGACGGAATTTGTCTGGCTGGTTGGCCGGTTACCATTAACTGTAATAATGTAATTCTCCGTTTTGTTCGTTTCAGAATGGGAGATAGGGATAATATTAATGCGGATGGTGCCGATGCATTAGGAACACGCGATTATAAAAATATAATTGTTGACCATTGTTCCATGTGTTGGTCGTCCGATGAATGCTGTTCCCTTTACGGAACTGAGAATCTCACTCTGCAATGGTCTATAATTTCTGAGAGTATGAGACTTTCCGGGCATACAAAGGGTGCGCATGGATATGGAGGAATCTGGGGAGGAAACCATGCATCTTTTCATCATAACCTGATGGCGCACCACGATAGCAGAGTTCCTCGTCTTGGGCCAGCAGAAAGTACTCAGACTAAAGAACTTATGGATATACGAAATAATGTATATTATAACTGGAAAGGAAACGGATGCTATGGTGCCGAAGGCATGAAAGCTAACATTGTGAATAACTATTATAAGCCAGGACCGGCCACAGCTAATGCAAGTTCGCTGGTAAAACAAAGAATTCTGGCGATAGATATCCGTACAGAAGAGTATGTTGCTAAATATCCAGCGTTTGCGCCAATGTTAAACGTTTGGGGAAAGTTCTTCATTGATGGTAATGTTATGGAAGGAAATGCGAATGTTACCAATGATAACTGGACAGATGGTGTATATGCTCAAATATCAAGCAGCTATGGCATTAGTCAGACGACTAAAGATACTATTAGATTATCAGATCCACTTCCTACCGGAGTTGTGACTACTCATACTGCACAGAAAGCTTATGATCAGGTTCTTCTTTATGCCGGATGCTCGCTTTTCCGCGACGATATTGATAAACGAATTATTTCTGAGACTCAGAATCAGACATTCACCTTTACAGGATCAAAATCTGGAGCTTTATACCCGGGAATTATTGATACGCAGGACGATACTAAACCTGTTGGAGCTGCTGCCGACTGGTCGCCCTGGCCAAATCTTATTCAGAAAACTGTTCCGACAGATACCGATGGCGACGGAATGCCGGATGCATGGGAAACGGCTCACGGCCTTAATCCGGCACTTGCTGCAGATAGGAATGATAAAAATGTAGATCCTAAAGGCGAGTATACAAATTTGGAAGTATACATAAATAGTCTGGTTGAGAATATAACTAATAATCAGAATAACGGGGGAACGTTGATCTCTTCCATTCAATCCGAAACCATTCAAGGTAATGGCTTCCGGATTTCAGCTTATCCAAATCCGGTGCAAGATCAACTTACTATTTCGAGTAATTCAGAGCTGAATAAAGCAGAGCTTCTTTCTATGACCGGTAGTGTTATTAAGATTTTTTCTTTGCAAGGAATACATGAAAATTTAGATTTGTCGTCTTTAAACAAAGGTGTATATGTATTAATGGTCTTAGATAAAAAAGGAAATAACCAAAGTTTTAAGATATTGAAATAGAAGGATTGTTATTGTGGGCTTATGTGTAATTATAGCTGTCTTTTACTTCTATACCTTTGCTGTTTGGCATTTTAACGCCTTTCCAGATAGGCATAAACTCTTGTGCAAATACTGAGGAAGCAATTCCCTAGACGAGTAAGAATAAAACTTTTGTTTTCATTGTAATATTATCTTTTAAAAATAAGGTTATTCCGGTCTGCATAAACTGCAAAGAGATTTTGCAGACCAGATTATCTCTGTTTCCAGAGTGTTATTTCTTTTATTTGAAATAGAATTCTTTTTGATATTTAAATCAGAGAAAGAATTTCATGTGCCTCATTTACAATATTTGCCGGCTCAAATTGCTTAAGTTCCTCCAATGGACGAAATCCCCAGGTTACTCCTGCAGCAGTTATCCCTGCATTTTTAGCAGTCAGCATATCAATGCCCGAGTCTCCCACATAAAGAACATCTTCTTTATCCACCTTTGTTACAGTAAGAATATCTTCTACAATCTGCGGATCGGGCTTTGTTTTGATACCTTCCCGTTGTCCGAAAACAGCAGCAAAAGGCACGCCGCTGAAGTAATGCTCAACAAGCAGTTCCGTAGCCGACTGATATTTATTGGATGCTACAGCCATTATCACCCCTTTTTCGTGAAGGGCAGACAGTAGCTCGGGAATGCCCGGATAAGGAGAGCTTTTATCCATTTTATGCTCACTATAATGAACAAGGAAATGCTTGCGAACCTTTGAAATGTTTTCTTCACTCTTTTCACCTTCCGGCAGTGCACGCTCAAAAAGCTTATTTATTCCGTTACCTACAAAAAACCTGTATTCATCTACTTCGTGCTCGGGAAATCCTGTTTTCCTTAGCGCATAATTTGTACTTTGTGCCAAGTCGGCAATTGTGTTAAGCAGAGTTCCGTCTAAATCGAATATTACTAATCTTTTCATACCTTAATATATTTGCAGTGCAAAATTACAGAAAATAAAAGCTGAAGTCCCTAGTAGTTTGCACATAATTTAAAGATATTTGGTTATTGTACTTTACCAATGCAATTAAATATTAAATTTTAAAATAAACCTGTTAATAATACAAGATGATTATTTAATTTTGGATCAGTTATTTTTAATAACATCTTTGTTTATTTGCAAACACTTTGTTTAATTAATATTTGATTATGAAGAAAATTTTCTGTCTTATTTTATTTTCATTCCTATTCGTAGGAATGATATGCGCTTTAACTCCAACTACATTTACTGTGGCAACCTACAATGTGCGTAATGCCAATCACGGCGATTCTATAAATGGCAACGGATGGGGCCAGCGTTCTCCTTATATTGCTCAATTAATTCGCTTTCATGGTTTTGATATCTTCGGAACTCAGGAAGGATTGTATAATCAGCTTCAGGAGATGAAACAGTTGTTGCCTGACTATAATTATATAGGTAAAGGGCGTGACGATGGAAAAACCAAGGGCGAACATTCTGCCATCTTTTATCGAACCGATAAATTCCAATTACTTGATCAGGGCGACTTCTGGTTATCAAAAGATGAATCTAAACCTAATATGGGATGGGACGCTGTTTGTGTGAGGATTTGCACATGGGGAAAATTCAAAGAGATTAAAAGTGGTTTTGTTTTTGTTTATTTCAATTTACACATGGACCATATTGGTACGGTTGCCCGTTCGGAAAGTGCCAAACTGATCTTAAAGAAGATTCAGGCAATGCCTAAAGGTGTGCCGGTTATCTTGTCGGGCGATTTCAATGTAGACCAGGATTCTCCTTCTTATAAACTGTTGAATACTTCCGGCATCCTTCAGGATTCTTATGGAATGTCTAAATTAGTATATGCGCCTAACGGAACATTCAATGATTTTAATCCGAATAGCAAAACGGATAGCCGTATAGATCACATCTTCCTTACTAATAATTTTAAGGTGTTGAAATACGGAATCCTGACAGATACTTATAGATCAGAAAATAAAGGTGAGTTTAATTCTAATGCTGCTCCAAAAGAAATAAAACTGCAGGAGAATTCAGCCAGATGTCCGTCAGATCACTTTCCGGTAATGATTGTTGTTCAGACTAAATAATCCGGATATTGTTTCTTATTCTTAGGAAGTTAATACGATGTCTTGCCACACCTAAGCAATTTATTAACCGGATGTTTTTATAAAGAGCTACACCTTATTATTAAAAAGACTACACTTTAAATAATTAAGGTGTACACCTTCTGTAAATAAAGTCTACGTTTAAAAACGAATGTCCCACCGGAGTTTATCTTAATAGTAAAGGCTGCCTTGTCTACTTCTTTAGTAAGACTAGGCAGCCTTTAAGCATATAAGAATGAATATTACTTCTCAATACGGAACCAGTCTACTTCAGCCCATCCGCCATCGTTGATTACAATAGCCGGACGAGTGCAGAATGTTCCAACTTTAGCGCCGATCCATTGACCTTCACGCGCCTGGAATTGTTTACCCAATTTCTGGAATTTCTTTCCATCAAGGCTATAACTGAAATCACACTTAGCTTCTTTATTGAATGTTACTTTAAGGTAAACAGTATTATCTTTTAAAGTAACCGATTCATTAACTGTTTCCGGAGTTCCTTTATCAGCTTTTTTGCACTCATTCTGTGAAAGAATCAATCCCTCTTTTGTATTCTCGAGTGAAAGAAGTGCATAATCAAGTCCCATAACCAGTAATCCGGTACGTTCTCCGAAATATTTTGGACTTGGAGCGAAGCGAAGTTTCATCACAGCACTGAATTCATTAGAAGGCGTTTTCTGTAAAAGCAGATTAGCAACGTTCCACAGATTCTTGTAATCTTTCACAACAGGGTAGGAGTATAGACGAGCATACCCTTTGTCGGCAGCAAGGAATATCCATTTTGGGTTGTAATTTGCATGCCATTGCCATTGTGGAGACAGTGTAAGGGTATTAAATTCATCGCTTTCCTGAGGAGTGCAGATAGGATAAGTTTTACCTACATTAGGTTTCTTGTAAGTAAGAACAGGTTCACCGCATCCGTCACCATCTTTATCAACACCGATAACCGGCCAGTCTTTTACCCATTTCATTGGTTGCAGGTGAGTAAGTCGGCCATAAGCGCCCACATCCTGAAAATTAAGGAACCAGTCTTCGCCTGTGGTTGTATCTACCCAGGCTCCTTGGTGAGGACCATTAATTGTACTCTTCCCTTGCGCCATTACTACCTTTTCTTCGTAAGGACCATAAGGATTCTTTGAACGAAGCACCAACTGCCATCCGGCAACTACACCGCCGGCGGGAGTAAAGATATAGTAATAACCGTTTCTTTTATAGAACTTAGGACCTTCGCATGTTTCGTGATGTTCGTGTCCGTCGAATACAATTCTTGATTCAGTAATAGCCTGATTTGCTTCAGCATTTAGTTCGCATACAGCCAGCACACTCTTTAATCCGGCGCGGCTTCCGGCAAATGCATGAACAAGATAAACCCTGCCATCTTCGTCCCACAAAGGAGTTGTATCAATAATACCTTTCGCAGCTTTTACCAAAACAGGTTTACTCCAGGTTCCTCTCGGATCTTTGGTCTTGGTCATAAATACTCCCTGATCAGGGTCTCCCCAGAAAATATAAAATTCATTGTTATGAAAACGGATACTTGGTGCCCAAACACGGTTTCCGTGCTCTGGTTTTTCAACAGCTTCAATAGGTTCAAGAGCATAAGGAACGGCAGCATTTACAATTGTCCAGTTCACCAAATCCTTTGAATGAAGAATCTGCAAAGCCGGAATGCAGTTAAAACTGGAAGCCGTCATGTAATAATCATCTCCTACACGGCAAGCGTCGGGATCCGAATAGTCTGCATGAATAATAGGGTTGCGATAAGTTCCATCTCCTTTGTCTGCTACCCACACTTTTGAAACATAGTTCTGCGCTATGGCAGGTAAAGCCGTCATCAGGCATAAGCCTAAAATCGTTGTAAGCTTTTTCATTTAGTATTAATTTAAATTATTTTCTTTGCTGGCAAAAATAAAAAAATCCGAGAGAAAGCAAGTGTATTAATTGTGCAATCTCTCGGATTTTTAGTATAATAATTGATACTTATTTAATCCTTATAGTACAAGGATGCTCAAGTTCCTTTTTCCATTCCTGAATATAGGCAAACCATGCCTCTTTTGTTTTATAACCAAAAGTTTCTTTCATGGATGTAAATACAATGTTGTAATCTATAGACTTCTTGCCATCGGCTCCTACGGTATAAAGATAATTATCGTTATCCTTCACTTCAGCCTTTACATATTTCTGAGGAATACAAGTTGCAAGTCCTACAGTCTCCTTTGCATATTTAATTGTATCGTTTACAGGCCAGTCTGTTCCCCAGCATGCAACCAGTCCTTTATGATCTGAGAAAGATTCCGATCCTTTAATATTCTGAACTCCGGTACAGAATATTTCTTTTTTAAGAGGTTCATCGAACAGAATCTTCACTTCGGCATCACGGTGTCCGGCGTAGAGAATATAACGAGTAGTCATATTCAATTCAGAACCCTGGTATTGCCAGTCGTTTGCAATAACATCAACAACGGTTCTTACTGGTCCGTAAGCCAGAATACTCTCTGTACGGTTACTTACCGGATCAATATGAGTAGCCTTTTTGCCATCCCATCCTTTAAAAGTTCCTAGTCCGCAGCTTGCGTTCACGCGAAGAACATCATCACCAAAACCTTTAGCCAGCTGAGCATCGGTAGGGTAGAACTGAGATTCTTTAATTTCGAAACCTTTATTGAACTTTCCGTATAAATCCACAGTTTGCTTCTTATCAAAGTAAATACGATAAGCAACTAACTCTGACTCGAAAGCCGGACCATGGTGGTGTAGCTGATTATAAAGTATTCCTCCGGGAACAGAAACAGAAGAGATAGGAACATGCTGTCCTTTCTTATCGCTTACCAACATTTCGGCATATACTTTAGAAGGATATGTCTTGGTAGATTTCTCCGAAGAAAGAGTAATTTTAAAAGTTCTTTTTCCTTTAGCAGGCACATCTATTACAAAAGCAAGTTCATCGGCCTTACGGTCTCCGTTTAAGTCATCCAGCTGAGAAGGTATTTCTCTGTTTCCAACCCAAACAGTAGCAGACTTAACTGTGAATCCGGCATTTAGATCTTTAATTTTTAATACAACAGGCTCATTTTCTTTAGCTTTGCTCCAGGCGTTTTCTACTTCGATGGAGATACTTTTCTCTGCTTTTTGTGCAAGTGCATTTAAAGGAAGGCAACAAACTATTGCCAAAGCAATTTTTATACTCTTTTTCATGATTAATAAAATTCAGTTAATATCAATGCAAATGTATAATAAATGCAATGACTATTCCTACCTTTTTTGATTGAAATCATTTAAATATTACTGTTTTGCCCTTTTCGTCCACCTCTTTAAAAAGAATACCGTCCACCTTAATATTATTTGCATTCTTTATTGACAGGCTGTTTCCGGTAGGAGAAGTAATTTTAATGTTTTCCATAACTACTCCCTCCGCCTGACTGACAACTGCGCCTTCCTTTGCATCGGATATGATTACGTTTTTAACCGTAACATTCTGAATCTTCATTTCAGGCAGACCGTTGAAGAACATTGCTCTTCCGGATTTTTTGCAGAAAACATTCGAAATATGAATATCTTTAAATACAGGAGTTTCTACTGTTACAGGAGGAATTGTAGTTGAAAGACTTTCTTTGGTATCCTCTTCTGTTACTTCATCTGGAGCTTTTCCTCCATAGAATAAATCGAATAAAAGAGGTTCGTTAGGTATGTTAATCATGTTGATATGGTCAATATAGATACCTTCAACAACTCCACCTCGTCCGCGGGTACTCTTAAAACGTAAACCAACATCGGTTCCAACGAAAGAACAATTAGATACAAATATGTTTTTTACGCCGCCTGACATTTCACTACCCACAACAAATCCGCCGTGACCGTGAAGTACCAGATTGTTTTTTACTATCACATTCTGACAAGGTTCGCCTCTTCTGCGTCCGTCTTCATCTTTACCCGATTTAAGACAGATGGCATCATCGCCGGCATCAAAGGTACTGTTTATAATAAGAGCGTTTTTGCATGATTCCATATCCAGGGCATCTCCATTCTGGGAATACCATGGGTTAGATACATTAACCTTATTGATTGTGATGTTTTCGCAAGAAAGCGGGTGAAGACACCAGCTTGGAGAATTCTTAAATGTAACACCTTCCAAAAGTACATTCTTGCATTTAACAATGCTAACCATTACCGGACGAAGCCATTCTCTGATGCTTTCCCATTCAGCATCAGTATTAATACCTGTAGGGTTATTAAAGTTCTCAGTAGACGAAGCACCTTTAAAAGATTTCTCGGTTGGGTACCAGATTTTCTTATCTGCACTTAATACTCCTCCCGATTTGATGAGGTTTTTCCACTGCGCTTCGGTCATTTTATCTTTCTTTACCGGACGCCATGCATCACCCGAACCATCAAAGATTCCCTTTCCGGTAATTGCAATATTAGTAGCATTGCGGGCTGAAATAGGAGACTGACAACGGCGAGTCTCAAGTCCTTCGAATGAAGTCTTTATTATAGGATAAGCATTATAATCATCAGTAAAAACAACTAAAGCGTTTTGTTCTGCGCACAAGTTTACGTTACTCAATAATTCAATAGGGCCGGTCAACCACAATCCCGAAGGTATAACAACTGTTCCCCCTCCTTTGGCATTTACCTTTTTTATGGCATCGTTAATTGCTTTTGTATTGAGGAATATTCCGTCTCCTTTTGCACCGAAATCAAGAATGTTTGCTGTGTAAACAGGAAAAGAGGGTTGCACAACCTTTTGCATTTTAAATGGTACCCCATTATATATAGCAGGATCAATATTACTTCCTTTTGAAGCTGCTAATGAATTGGTACTGTATAATAGAGATAGTGCACATGCTACAGGTAGCACAAGGTACTTTTTTATAAAACTGTTCATTCTGTTATTTTACTTTAATATTATAATCTATCTTACTTAAAAACTTGTTAAACACTAAATATTATTTCTTCCACAAACTATTCTCACGGACGGCTTGTGAAAGAAATAATAAAAACAATTCTAATAATCTAATCTAACCTTAAATAATTATTTTGAAAAAACTTATTGTCTATGTTGCAAATATAGTTTTGATACTGAAATTCAATGTGTACATTTTGTTAGATTAGGTGTATTTTTTGTTGAATTACACTATAGAAATGCAAAACTTGGCAACTCTTTTGTTCAGTTCGAATAAATGTTTATATCTTTGCGGCATATTTAAACTAATAAGAACTAGGTATGAGTTACAACTTATTAAAAGGTAAAAGAGGTATAATTTTTGGTGCGCTTAACGAACAATCAATTGCTTGGAAAGTAGCAGAATTGGCTGTTGAAGAAGGTGCAACCATTACATTATCAAACACACCGGTAGCTGTGCGCATGGGTGAAATTTCAGCATTATCTGATAAACTTAACTGTGAAGTTATTCCTGCAGATGCAACCAGCGTTGAAGATTTAGAAGTGGTTTTCCAACGTTCAATGGAAATTTTAGGTGGAAAAATCGACTTTGTACTACATTCTATAGGAATGTCTCCAAATGTTCGTAAAAAGAATACATACGATAATTTGGATTATAATATGTTAGGTAAAACATTGGATATTTCAGCGATATCATTTCATAAGATGTTACAGGTTGCTAAGAAAATGAATGCTATAGCTGATTATGGTTCTGTTGTTGCATTATCATATATTGCTGCACAACGTACATTCTTTGGATACAATGACATGGCCGATGCAAAATCATTGCTTGAGTCAATTTGCCGTAGTTTTGGATATATATATGGTAGAGAACATAATGTTCGTATTAACACCATTTCTCAATCTCCAACTATGACAACAGCAGGCTCGGGAGTAAAAGGTATGGATAAGTTAATGGACTTCTCAAACCGTATGTCTCCACTTGGTAATGCAGATGCTGATGAATGTGCTAACTATTGTATCACAATGTTCTCTGATTTAACTCGTAAGGTTACAATGCAGACTTTGTTCCACGATGGAGGATTCTCTAGCATGGGAATGAGTCTTCGTGCAATGGTTCAGTACGAGAAGAGTTTCGAGGAGTACTGTGATGAAAACGGAAATATAATCTACGGATAAATGAAAATGAGCAGTGAAAAGTAATTTTTCACTGCTCATTGCTAAATAACTTAGTAATGAGAAAATTTCTATTCTTCTTTCTTACTTGCCTGGTCTTTTTTTCCTGCAAATTTGTTGCAGATAAAAAAGATAGCGATGCTGTTGATGAAAGAATAGAAATAGCTCGTTATGATAAACTACTGAATGAGTATGTAGAATTTAATAGTTTTTCTGCTCTTCAGAAAATGAATACAGAATATCTTCTGGCTACAAAGTATCTTATAGAAGATGTTTTGAGGCTTGGACAAGTTAATGATGATAAAATTAACGAGAAGTTAAAGGTCTTTTATTCTGATTCAACTTTACGCAAACTAACGGCCGATGCACTTGCAAAGTATAGCAATATGAGTCGTTTAGAAAAGAAATTCACCAAAGGATTCCAAAGATTAAAAAAAGAAGTTCCTTCGCTCAAGATTCCCCATATTTATTCTCAGATATCTGCTCTCAACGAATCGGTTGTTGTGGGAGATAGCATTTTGGGCTTTAGCATTGATAAATATATGGGAGAAGATTATCCTTTATATAAACGTTTCTTTTACGATTATCAAAGAAAGAGCATGAAGCCGGAGAGAATTTTGCCGGATTGTTTCAATTTTTATCTGTTAAGTGAATATCCTTATCCTGAAGATAGAGGACGCCTTATTGACAGAATGCTTCACAGAGGGAAATTGGAATATATTGTTTCTGAAATTCTTAATTATAAAACTTTTGGAGAAGAGCTAGGTTATACCAAAGAAGAAGAAGAATGGTGTGAATATAACCGGTTTAAGATATGGGAGTACATGATGCAGAACGGACACCTTTATAGTACAGATCCTATGGTTCAGCGTAAATACTTGAAGCCGGCACCTAACACTGCTTTTTTCGGTGATCAGTCTCCAATGATGGTTGGTGTTTGGATGGGAATGCAGATTGTAGATTCTTATATGAAAAATCATAAGGAAACCACCATAAAGGATTTATTGGAAATGACCGACTATTCCAAAATGCTTGCTGAAGCAAGATTTAACCCGTAATATAAAATAATAATGGAAGTTGCATTATATCTTTTGCCCGTTACTTTGGGTGAAACATCTATTGATTCAGTATTACCACCTTATAATAAAGAGATAATTGTTCAGATAAAGCATTTTATTGTCGAAGATGTACGTTCTGCTCGTCGTTTTCTCAAGAAAGTAGATAAAGAGATTGATATAGATACTCTAACTTTCTATCCTTTGAACAAGCATACATCTGCAGAAGAAATTTCTGGTTATCTGAAACCATTAATTGCCGGTTCCCCAATGGGAGTTATATCCGAAGCTGGATGTCCTGCTGTTGCCGATCCCGGAGCTGATGTCGTTGCTATGGCTCAGCGAAAGAATCTTAAAGTTGTTCCATTAGTTGGTCCATCATCTATTATTCTTTCTGTAATGGCTTCTGGTTTCAACGGACAAAGTTTTGCTTTCCATGGCTATTTACCAATTGATCCTTCTGAAAGAGTGAAGACTATAAAACATTTGGAGTCGCGTATCTATTCAGAGAATCAAACGCAGCTGTTTATTGAAACTCCATATAGAAATAACAAGATGGCAGAAGATATATTACACAATTGTCGTCCTCAGACTAAATTATGTATTGCTGCAGACATTACATGCGAAGGAGAATTCATAAAAACGAAAACTGTAAAAGAGTGGCAGGGTAAATTGCCTGATCTGACAAAGATTCCTTGTATATTCTTGTTGTATAAGTAAGAAAGAAGTCTGGTTATTAATTGATTTTCTTGTATTCTTCGCTTATAAGTGCGGCTTCTTTTAACTGGTCGTACTCTTTTTCAAAACATTCTCCGAAGAAGTTTTTATCAAGGTTTGTTTCAATTTGCTGGAAAGTCCATAATTTTCCATCTCTGAATTTGGGAGTACAAAGCAATTTATCATCCTCAATGTAGAGAATGTATAGATAAATAAGGCGATTGGTCTCTTCTGTTTTAAACCTATATTTAATACTGAATCTTGGTTCCAGTTTATCTTCATTAGGAAAAAATCTTCTCATAGTACGATTCACCCCTTCTTCCAGGTTTTCTTCGTATCGTAAGTAGCTTTCCATGGGAAGATCAATCTTATCAGGATTAAAATTGGCATTTTCAGATCTTCTGCTAAGAAACAATAGTCCGTTAGATATAACTGCAATTCGGATAACCGGATTGATATACATATTCTTATAATAATGTTTTTCGAAGCTATATTTCTTGTCTACAACTTCACCTTTTTCGTTTAATATAGGAATCTTTTCAATCTTTGATGATAAAGAAAGAAGGAGTGTAAGACCAATTTGACTAATAATAATTGCAATAAAAAGAATTGCAGGAGGTAGTATATGGAGCAGAATTAAATCTGTAACCTTTCCTAACGGAGATGTAAAGATTATAATCAAGGATGTAATAATGAAATGAGGTATACACAAAACTTGTATCAGTCTTGAATATATTGCCCCTGAATCAATGCTATACATTAAGTCTTTATCATAATGTGAACTGTTTCTTTTAAGAAACAATTTCTTTATTTTTCTTTTTTCGTAAAGTATAACAGAAGCAATAATTATTATTCCAATCTCAATATAAAAAGGTAACATTCCCTGAGGTATGTTGATAGAGGGTATTAAAGTAGATATACCTAATATTATAAGTAAAAGTGTAGATGCTAATAGAAGTAACAGACTACCTCCACGTCCAATTAAGTGGTAGATGAGTAGTGAGAAAAACAAACCAACAGCGGAGCTAATATATATAGCCGTTGAAGCTGAAATAAATTCACTAAGAATCATGCATAATATGATAGGCAACACTCCAATAGTCCCATTAATTATAAGTAATTTGGACGTGTTTTTAATATAGTTTCTTATCATATGTTTTCTTCCATTATATACACAAGAACAAATATTCAGTATAATAGGTTCTTATTTTTTGTGTTTGTTAATTAAATGTTTTTCCGCATGATAAGAAGAGCGAACCAATGGGGCACTTTCTACTTGTTTGAATCCTTTTTTTAGTCCGGTTTCTTTATAAATATCAAATTGTTCGGGAGTTATATATGCTGCAACAGGAAAGTGTTTATGTGATGGTTGCAGGTATTGTCCAATGGTTAGTATCTGGCATCCGTTCTCTAATAAATCGTCCATAAGTTCTTCTACTTCTGAGGGCGATTCTCCCAAACCAACCATAATTCCTGATTTTGCAACAAGGCCACTTTTAGATATCTGATTAATAACTTTCAGACTAGTTTCATAATTGGCTGCACTGCGAACGGTAGGACTAATGCGTCGAACAGTCTCCATATTGTGAGAAATAATATCCGGCTTTGCGGCGATAATCATTTCTATAAGATCAGTTCTTCCTTGAAAATCGGGAATCAGAACTTCTGTTGTAGTTTCTGGATTGAGAAGTTTTATCTGGTATAGAGTATTTGCCCAGTGCGAAGCACCTAAGTCGGGAAGGTCATCCCTATCTACTGAAGTGATTACGGCATGAGAGAGTTTCATTAACCTGATAGATTCTGCTACATGTAACGGCTCATCGCTGTTTAAAGGGTGAGGTTTTCCTGTAAGAGTATTACAAAACTTACAGGAACGGGTGCAGATTTCTCCGCAAATCATAAAGGTTGCAGTTCCTTTACCCCAGCATTCACCCATATTCGGGCAACGTCCGCTACTACAAATAGTATGTAGTTTATGAGACTCTACAATACGTTTTGTATCTGTATAGCGCTCGTTGCTCCCAATATTTATCTTAAGCCAATCCGGCTTTCTTACTCTTTCCATTTGTGTTGTGTTCTTAATAGTATTTGTTTACGGTATATTGCTTACAGATTATTCTTGAAGAATTCTGTAATGCGAGTAAACAAGTGATAACGGGTATTTCCTCCGTATATGCTATGATTGCGGTTCGTGTAAACCTGCATATCAAATTGTTTGTTAGATTGTACTAACTGTTCACTATATTCGGCAGTATTCTGGAAATGAACATTGTCATCAGCCATACCGTGTACAATCAAAAGTTTTCCGCTAAGATTTTCAGCACGTGTAAATGCTGAAGAAGCTGCATATCCGTCTGCATTTTCCTGTGGAGTTCTCATGAAACGTTCAGTGTAAACAGAATCATAGAATTTCCAGTCGGTTACCGGTGCTACGGCAACTCCTGCCTTGAATACATTGCTGCCTTCGCTCATGCTCATAATAGTCATGTATCCACCAAAGCTCCATCCCCAGATTCCAATTCTTCCGTTATCAACATAAGATTGTTTATTGAAGTACTTGGCAGTTTCAGCCTGATCCTGAGCCTCTTTAACACCCAGATTCATATAAGTACATTTAGTAAATTCTTCACCACGTCCTCCGGTTCCTCGTCCGTCAACACATGCAACTATGTATCCTTGAGTAGCCATGTAAGCTTCCCATCCTAATCCGCTTCTTATTCCACCCAGGTTCCAGCGATCAGCCACTTCTTGTGTACCAGGTCCACTGTATTGATAAAGAATTACAGGATATTTTTTAGACTCAGAGAAGTCGGCTGGCTTAATCATCCATCCGTTTAACTGAACCCCAGCAGAAGTTGTGAAAGAGAAGAATTCCTTTTTAGGTAAAACCATTTTGCTGATCTCTTCTTTCAGCTTGCTGTTGCTGATAAGTACACCTAGTTCTTTTCCTTTATTATCATTCAGAGTTACCGTTGGTGGAGTAGTAAGGTTTGAGAAAGTATTGATAAAGTATTTCATTGTTCTTCCAAAGATGGCATTATTTGTTCCTTCCTTTTCAGTTAGTTTATCTTTTCTTCCCTTTGCATCTATTGCATACACAGCTTTGCGTAGAGGATTGCCTTCGTTACTTTCATAATAGAAAGTATTGGTTGCAGGATCCCAACCGTGGTACTTGCTGACTTCAAAATTACCTTTTGTTACTTGTTTTACCAGATTTCCTCCAATAGAATACCAGTAAAGGTGACTATATCCATCTTTCTCACTCAGAAAACTGAAGTTATTATCATAGAAAACAATATTATCAAAGTTGTTTTCATTAATGTAGTATTTACTTTCGTCTCTTAAAACTAACTTGGCAACTCCTGAACGAGGATTTACGAAGTACATGTCAAACTGGTTTTGAGTACGGTTCAGTGTCATAACGGCCAGTTTACTTGCATCTTTAGTAAAACGGATACGTGGAATATAATCATCCTTCTTGATAGGAATATTTAATTTTCTGATCACCTTTGATTTTATATCAAAAGAGTGTACGGTTACAGTAGAGTTAGTTTGTCCCGATTTTGGATATTTATAAGAATAACTTCCGGGATAATATTCATTCTCTTTTTTAGTAGGAAATTGTCCGGCATACAAAGGAAAAGAATAAGAAGGTACAGCTGTTTCGTCAAAGCGAACAAAAGTAATCATTAAGTTATCTGGCGAGAATTCCAGTGCACGGTTATACTCAAACTCCTCTTCATATACCCAGTCGGGAGCACCATTGATTATTTTTCCAAATGCTCCATCGGTGGTAACTTGTGATTCGCTGTTGCCATAAAGGAACTTCACCAGGAAGATATTGTTGTTTCTTACGAAAGCCACCATGTTTCCATCAGGAGAAAAAGTAGGAACCTGTTGAGGACCTCCGTCCGAAAGCTTCTCTACCAAATTACGTTTAATAGTGTACACATAGTGAACAGCTGTAAACGAACGGCGGTAGATAGGTTTTGTTTCTGTCTGAATAAGAATTTTAGTTTCATCAGGAGACAGCTGATAACCATCAAAGGTTTTGAATGTACACTCACGTGCTGTTGAAACATCGAATAGCGTTTCTACTTCTTTGCCTGTCTTGAATGAATATTTTACAATGCGCTTTCTGTCATTACTCATCATTGTGTAATGTTCTCCGTCGGCCATTGGCACAAGTTCGCCTAATCTTTCGCCATTGTATTTGCCTGTTACAGCATCTTTTAATGTTAATACTTTGCTATCCTGGGCGTAGATTGCCAAAGAGAGAGCACAAAATATCAATAGTAAATTAATTTTTTTCATGTTGCAATACATCTGATTATCTGTTATACCCCACAAAAGTAAACAATTTAATCGATTCTGTACATAAGCATTTCTTAAAAGTTATTTTATATATAATCAAGATGAAGAACTTCCCACGGATAGTAAGCATACTTTTCTTTTTCAGGACTATTTTTTTTGCTTTCTATATATGTTTCTAAAAAAAATATTCTCATCCCTCACTCCTGCAATCCTAAAGAGCTGATTGCTAGGTTGTATGCTATGGATTTGATAGATTCATCCCTCACTCATCCCTCACTGGGCGAAATATAAATCATTAGTTATTAAATAGTTAATAAAGTGGTGGATCAAGACAAAAAGCCTTCATCCCTCACTATTTGGGGCCATCTCTCACTCTTTCGTTTAAAAAACAGCTGTTTTGTAGCTATTATATGTCTCGTTATGTTTTTATAATCTTACTAAATGAGAAACAAGAAATATCCTGATATATTATATATTTCTTGTACAAAACAAATAATTGTCCTGTACAAAAGAATTAATTGTTTTGTACAGAAGAATGCATTCTTTTGTACAAGAGAATATGAATTGCTGGTTTATAATTTAAAAAGAGTGCCGAAGATAGATTAAGACGAAAGGAGAAAATACAAAATAGACCTTAGTGGGTAATTATTATTGTAAATGAAGAAATAGCGAATCTTATTTAAATAAAATACTTAACTTTGCGGTTAAATATAAAACAGAACGAATTATATGCCTGCTTATAACGACTTTTCTACTTTTCTAAGAAAGTATTTTGATTGCAAAGTTCAGAAGATTTCGCTTAATGCCGGATTTACTTGTCCAAACAGAGACGGAGTAAAAGGCAAAGGGGGCTGTACTTATTGTAATAATCAGACTTTTAATCCGGAATATTGCAAAACAGAAAAATCAGTAAAAGAGCAGTTGGAAGAAGGACGCCTCTTTTTTTCTCGAAAATATCCGGAAATGAAATATCTGGCCTATTTTCAGGCATATACAAATACTTACTCAGAGCTCGAAGAACTGAAAAGGAAATATGAAGATGCGTTAAGCGTTGATGGGGTAGTGGGATTGGTAATTGGAACCCGTCCTGATTGTATGCCGGATGCTTTACTTGATTACCTTGAAGAATTGAATAAACGAACTTTTCTTCTTGTAGAATATGGCATTGAAAGTACTAATGATGATACGCTGCGAAGAATTAACCGCGGACATACTTATGCAGACACAGTTGATGCTGTGAAAAGAACTGCTGCCAGAGGTATTCTTACCGGTGGACATGTGATACTTGGACTACCAGGAGAAACGCATGATGATATCGTAAGTCAGGCTGCCCGATTATCAGAATTGCCACTTACAACTTTAAAGCTTCATCAGTTACAGCTTATTCGCGGAACAAAGATGGCGCATGAATTTGAACAACATCCGGAAGAATTTCATTTGTATGAAGTGGATGAATATATAGATCTTGTTATAGATTATGTGGAACAACTTCGTCCGGATATGGTGCTGGAGCGCTTTGTTTCTCAGTCTCCGAAGGAGTTACTTATTGCACCCGATTGGGGGCTAAAGAATTACGAGTTTACCGAACGTGTAAAAAAAAGAATGCGTGAAAGGGATGCTTATCAAGGAAAATTATACGTACTTTAAGATAAAAAGATTATTTTTGCTTTAAATTATCAGATGGATACAAATATGCAACAGAAGACTACAATAAAAGGGAAAGTTCACTATGTAGGAGTGAATGACAGAAACAAACAGTTGTTTGAAGGAATGTGGCCGTTACCTTACGGTGTATCTTATAATTCTTATCTTATTGACGATGAATTAGTGGCACTTGTTGATACGGTTGATGTATGCTATTTTGAGATTTTTCTTCGCAAAATTAAAAATATAATAGGTGATCGTCCTATCAATTATTTGATTATTAATCACATGGAACCAGATCACTCGGGTTCTATTCGTTTGATAAAACAGCACTATCCGGATATTGTTATTGTAGGTAATAAGCAGACTTTCGGAATGATTGAAGGTTTCTATGGAGTTACCGGTGAACAATATCTGGTAAAAGATGGAGATTATCTTGCTTTAGGACATCATAAACTTAAATTCTACCTTACACCAATGGTTCACTGGCCCGAAACCATGATGACTTACGATGAAACAGACGGAGTTCTCTTCTCGGGTGATGGATTTGGTTGTTTTGGAACATTAGACGGAGGCTTTATCGATTCCCGTATGAATATTGATAAATACTGGGATGAGATGGTACGTTACTATTCCAATATTGTAGGAAAGTATGGTTCTCCGGTACAAAAAGCACTCGAAAAACTAGCAGGATTGCATATCAGCGCAATTTGTTCTACACATGGTCCGGTATGGATGGAAAATATAGAAAGAGTCGTTGGTATATACGATAAATTAAGTCGCTACGATGCCGATGAAGGAGTGGTAATTGTTTACGGAAGCATGTATGGTAATACCGAACAGATGGCCGAAACCATTGCATCAGAACTTTCTGCCTGTGGCATTAAGAATATTGTGATGCACAATGTCTCAAAATCAAATCCTTCTTATATCCTTATGGATATATTTAAATACAAAGGACTTATTATCGGAAGTCCTACTTACAGCAACCAGATATTCCCTGAAGTAGAAGCAATCCTTTCAAAAATACTTGTGAGAGATATGAAAGGACGCTATTTGGGATACTTTGGATCTTTTTGCTGGGCTGGCGCTGCTGTGAAAAGAATGGCTGAGTTTGCAGAAAAGAGTAAGTTTGAATTAATTGGTGATCCTGTGGAAATGAAACAAAGTATGAAGGATATAACTTATACTCAATGTGAAAACCTGGCAAAAGCTATGGCCGATCGTTTAAAAGTTGACAGATCTAAAACACTATAAATAATCTAACTTAAAACAAACTTTATTATGAGACTAATCATCCAACCTGATTATCAGAAGATTTCTCAGTGGGCTGCCAATTATGTTGCAGCAAAGATTAATAAGGCTAATCCTACTGCAGAGAAACCTTTTGTTCTTGGTTTGCCAACAGGATCTTCTCCTCTTGGAATGTACAAAGCACTAATTGATTTACACAAAAAAGGCATTGTATCGTTTAAGAATGTGGTAACATTCAATATGGACGAATACGTTGGTCTTCCACAAACACATCCGGAAAGCTACTATTCATTCATGTGGAACAATTTCTTTAATCATATTGATATTGTTAAGGCAAACGTAAATATCCTGAATGGTAATGCTGCTGATCTGGAAGCTGAATGCGAACGTTATGAAGCTAAGATCAAAGAATATGGTGGTATTGACCTTTTCCTTGGTGGTATTGGTCCTGATGGACACATTGCTTTCAATGAACCGGGATCTTCTCTAACTTCTCGCACTAGAGTTAAGACTTTAACAACAGACACAATCATTGCAAACTCTCGTTTCTTTGATAATGATGTGAATAAGGTTCCTAAAACAGCTTTAACTGTAGGTGTAGGTACAGTTCTTTCTGCTAAAGAAGTTCTTATCATTGTTAATGGACACAACAAAGCTCGTGCTTTGTATCACGCTGTTGAAGGTTCAATTACTCAGATGTGGACTATCAGTGCTCTTCAACTTCACGAAAAAGGAATTGTTGTTTGTGATGATGCAGCAGCCGATGAATTGAAGGTAGGAACTTACCGTTACTTCAAAGACATTGAAGCAGATCATATTGATCCTGAAACGTTACTGAAATAAGATTTATCAGATATAAATGGACATATAAATGTCTGGTTATTTCTAACAGACTTGAGACTTCATCCAAAGCCTTAAGTCTGTTTTTTTTATATGGTAAATTAAAGAGTGATATCACTCTTTTAAGCACAATCGGTAGATTTCAGGCTTAATTCGTCTTGAGCAACTCTGAAAGAAAAGTCCAAGCCACACTCAATATAGTATTGGTGTGGCTTGGACTTTTTCTTAGCTGTTCCAAAGCACGCTTCGACTTCAATGTTTTTTAAGCGAACTCTACCTAACAAACTAAACTTCTTCCAGAATACCTTTCCCCTGACGAACAATTTCGGCTTCACCAGAAGTACAGTCAACGATGGTTGATGGCTCTATGCCTCCAATTCCTCCATCAACGACCAAATCTACTTCATAACCAAATTTCTCGTCAATCAGTTCCGGAGTGGTGAGATATTCAATGTCTTCTTTTTCATTCCAGGGAATAGTTGTGGTTAAGATTGGTGCATCCAGTTGCCTGCAAATCTCGCGGATAATATTATTATCGGGCACACGAATACCAACTTCTTTCCTGTTCTTGAATATCTTAGGAAGTTTGCCGCCGGCAGCCAGGATAAAAGTAAACGCTCCCGGCAGATTCTTTTTCATTAGTTTGAATGTAGAGTTTTCCACTTTTGCATATTCACTGATATTGCTCAGGTCATAACAAATGATGGAAAGACTCTTCTTTTTCGGATCAATGTCTTTTATACGGCAGATGTTCTCTACTGCACGGACTTGTAATGCATGACAACCAATGGCATACACTGTATCCGTTGGGTAAATAACCACTCCTCCGTCGCGGAGGACTTGAACGATTTGTTCTATATCCTTCGGGTTATTGTTCTTTTCGTATAATTTTAATAGCATTGTATATAGAGTTTAGATTACTCACTTTTTGCTTTTTCTATCAGCTTATCACCTTGTGCTTCAGCTTCTTTTACTAATTTATCCGATTCTTTCTTAGCCTCTTTTACCAAAACCTCTCCAGCTTTCTGAGCAGCAAGTTTCTTCAATATATTACCTCCGGCTTTTGCCACTAAATCGTCTGCTTGCTTTTGCGCTTCGGCAACCAGCTTATCTCCCGCTTTCTGTGCATTGGTAACTAAAGCCTCTTTCTGTTTCTGAGCATCACCTAAATCTATACCCAGTTTCTTTCCAACTTCACTTATTGCTTTGTTTTTTGCACTGCTAAGCACTTGTTTTGCCATGCTCTTAGTGTCGATAGAAACTTTTGGCGAAGTGAATGTTCCACCAATCTTAAGATCGAGTGTACTGAGTTGTCCAAGCGTACCGGTTGAAGCAGGAAGTTTAATCTTTCCTGAATAATCAATAGTCTGATCCAGACCGGTAGTTCCTGAAAGGTTAAGCAAGGTTTCGCCAAACTTGATGTCGAATGGTTTTGTAGACACCCGTCCGTCTTTTATGGTGAAATCTATCTTCATATCCTTTACTTTCAGATTCTTCAGACTCTCTTTCTTTACAGCAGTGGCAATCTTATCGATAACATTTATACCACTGAGGCTAATATCTTTTGTAGATAAACTACCGGCTCCTTGCATTGAGTTAAATACCGGAGACAATTGATTATCTAGTTTAGTAGAAATATTCATATTACCAGAGAAGTCTCCCTTAAGACCTTCGAAGATAGGTGCCAGTTTCTGAACCATATCCAGTTCCTTATAAGCCTGAGCAAAAGAAATGCTGTTCATTTTAAATCCGGCATTCAGGTCGGGACTCTTTACACTTTGTGCAGTAGAGTAAGAACCATTCATTACAACCGATCCACCCATGGTGTTCATTGACAGATTCTGCATATCAACCTTGCCATCTTTAACCAATAACTTTCCGTTCATGTCGTTGAAAGCCATTTTGTCGAAGAGAACCTGCTTCATGTTGGCAGTCATATTGAAATCGATATTCTTAGGAATTTCAATAGCCGATGTTGCAGCACTTGTTGTTGTGGTAGCAGCGGCTGCGCCCTGAGCTGTGCCCGAAGTTCCAGCTGCAGTTGTTGAAGTAGTTCCCATAAAGTCGTTCAGGTTAAAGTAGTTAGACTTTATGTTCATTGTACCTTTCAATGTTTTGTCTTTCAGAACATACCCCATGTAATTCTCCAATCGACAATCGGCTGTGATGTCATTCTTGCCAATCTTTACGGTAGTTTCGCTCAGATTCAGGTATTTCGGAGTGAAAGTAAACGTAGATCTTTGAATATCTACATCAGGCATATCTTTCATCTTTAGTTTCATGTTGCTAAGCTTCAAAGAACCGGAAGCCTGGAACTTGTCGTACTGTTCTTTTTCAATGTATGACATACGCCCCGCCATATTTACATCGGCACTGATAATACCATTCAGAGCCATACCTTCTTCCAGAGGATATACCTGTTTAATCATTCCCAGGTTCAGAGTACCTTTTGCGCTACCTTTTACATCAGGATCACTTACAGGAGTCTTGATGATTGATGTTAAGCTAAACTGATTGCCTGCCATGCGGAAGCTGAACGGATTGATGTTTACCTCGGTTAAATCTGCACTACCGCCCGGATTCTTCACACTAGCATTGATATTTATCTGATCTACTCCCATAGGAAGCGACGGATACTTGAATGTTCCATTCTTTACCACCATACTTGCATTGAAAGCAGGTAAGGTGTCGCCCAGCATAATACCCTTAGCATTGAATTTAAGAGAAACATTACCGGTAGCTTTTACATCTTCAAAATCTTTTGCATAGATAGCCGGTATCAGAGAAAGCACATCTTTAAAGCCCACTTCGTTAGTGTTAACCTTCAGATCCATATCCGTACCGCCATTATTGAGCATAGCCACCCATCCGTCAACATCTGCCTTGATAGCATTCAACTGGAATTTGTTTTCTTTCAGTGTATATTTACTATGAGCAAGGTCGGCATCCAAATCCATATCTGCAGAGACAACCGCATTGCTTATATAAGGAATAGCACCCATCTTGAATGTAAATCCTTTACTTTTAGCAGCAATCTTCAGAGTAGAGCGATCGGCTGTCAAGTCGCCGGAACATTCCGTGTTCAGTCCCACGATTGAAGCATACATATCCGCCTGACGATCATCATAGATGATGTTTACGTTGTCTGCAGTAAACTTTTTAAGCTTCAGTTTAAATGGTGTAGTTTCTTCTGTTGCAGGAGTAACTTTGGTGGTGTCGGTTTTCATTATATCCCAGTTCACCTTTCCGTTCTTCAGAACTATGGCATGGATATAAGCATCTGATATCTCAATTTTAGAAACATCATAGCCACTGCTTCCGAATAGGGAGAAAAGATCTATTGCTACTGTAGCGTCTCCGGCTTTTACCAAAGTATCTTTGGCAAATTCATCGACCCCTTTCAGGTAGAAGTTGTTCAGAGAAATAGAAGCTTTAGGGAAGTTCTTGAACAAGCTAATGTTTAAATCTTCGAAGCCAAATCTGGCATTTAGCATCTTATTACCTTCTGTAATAACTATCTTCTCAATTTTTCCGCGAAAAGCATACGGCAATATTGCCATAAGTGCCAGAATACATACAATTACAAGTCCTGTAATTTTTAAACTTTTCTTTGTTCTTTGATTCATAATATCTATGTCTTAGTTACTTGAATTATCTTTTTCCTTCCTTAATTCTTCGGCTATACGCCAATGAATAGCTGCTTTTTCTTCATCTCCCACCCGGGAATAAGCATCGCCCAGTAATTCGTGCGATTTATCATGCTCAGGTTTTATAGAACAAGCCTTTTCCAAATCGGCAATACCTTCTTCTATATGGTTAAGCTGTAGATGAATTTTTCCTCTGTTATACCGGGGCTTGAATGCTCTTGGACTTAGCTTAATGGCTTCGTTCAGGCATCCCAGCGCTTCGGGTATTTTATTATCCTCGAAAAGAGTTAACCCCTTTCTTACCCAGGCATCAACCATTTTAGGATCCAACTCCAGCGCTTTATCGTAATTGGCCAATGCTGCCCTAAGATCATGCGCATGAGTAATACACTGATTACCCATGACGTAATATTCCTTGGCATACTTTTTCAGATTTGCCCGTTGCTCCTCCATTTTCCTCTTAATAGCAACGTTTTCCTCCTTAAGTTTGTTTATAATTCCTAGCTTTTTCCGTATAAATCTTTTTACTACAGGTCTTTCTATGTCATATCTGGAATGAATGGCTAAAAAGAACTGCTCCAGGAATTCTTCAAAGTTTCCGTTGTCAAATTGCTTAACAGCTTCCGCATATTGAATATCAGCCTGAGCCTGCTTTAACGCTTTTTCAATTGCCAGCTGGTTATTGAAACGTGTGGCAAAGTCTACTATTTCCTGTCTCACGAATATATCTCCGCGGGAAATTTGCTTCTTTAACTGAATACCCTCCAAGGAAGTACACCGGCTAAGTGCTACATATGCTTGTCCGCCAGCAAATACCCCTCCGCTAAAGTCAACAACCACTCTGCTAAAAGTCAGGCCCTGACTTTTGTGAACAGTAATAGCCCATGCCAACCGAATGGGATATTGCGTAAACACACCAAGTTCTTCTTCTTCTATCTTTTTTTCTTTCTCATTATATACATAGCGAATGTTTCGCCAGCAGTCTTTATTTACGTCGCATTCCTTTCCATCATCAGTAAGTACATAGATTGTGCCCTCTTCGTCGATGGCAGAAATTACTCCAATGGTACCGTTTACCCAGCGGCGTTCGTAATCGTTCTTGATAAATATAATCTGAGCACCCACTTTCAGCTCCAGATCTTTCTGGGTAGGCAGGCTGCTTTCCGGAAAGTCTCCGGTTATCTCGCCTCTGAATATCACAGAATCGCCAGGCAACTCGGCTAGTTTCTTTTCATTGATGAAGTCTACATTATCCCGTCTCGTGGCCAGAGTAATGTACATATCTTCTTCAGATTCCTCTATACGAGTATTGTACCTTGTATTGAGCAATTGCAAGTCGGCAGCGCCGGCCGTGTTGTTACGGATATGATCAAGTACGCTTACAAAAACCTTATCAGTTTGTCGATAAACCTTTTTAAGTTCGATTGATACCAGGTCAATTTCACCAAAGACCCTTGCCGAAAAGAAAAATGGCGAAGGATAAAAACGATTCAAAATCTCCCGTTCGTCATTCTTTATAACCGGTTCCAGCTGGTAAACATCACCCACCAGAAGTATTTGCTTACCACCAAACGGTTCCCTCATGTTATGAGAATAAATCCTCAGCACACGATCTACAAAGTCGATAATATCTGCCCTTACCATAGATATCTCATCAATGATAATCAGCTCAACCTCTTTAATTAATTTGCGGTGTGCAGAACGATATTTCAGGAACTCGTGAATTCGTCCGCCCTGAAGACTAAAGTTTGGATCATCGGGCAGGAGAGGGTAAAAGGGAAGTTTAAAAAAGCTGTGAAGTGTACTACCACCGGCATTGATTGCTGCTATGCCTGTTGGGGCAAGGACTACATGCTTTTTTCGGGTATTTTCACAAATATATTTCAGAAATGTAGATTTTCCCGTACCAGCCTTTCCTGTTAAAAAGACGGATTGTCGGGTATATTGAATTAAGTTCAGTGCATCCTGAAACTCTTTGTTATCCGTATCGATAGTAAATTTCACGTTTTTACCTGTTATTAGTATATTACAAAGATAAGATATATTACGAAAATACAATAAATGATTTTATTAAATACTAATGAATGATGTGTAAAATGAAATATTAAATATATTTGCATAAATTTCATTATTAAAATGAAAGCTAAACTAAATTCGCAGACACTTATATTTTTTTGTATTAAAAACTAAACGATTAAAAAAATGAGAAAACTATTTTTATCATTAGGACTAATGTTTTTAGTCTCAATGGGGTATGCACAGAGTCCTCTTCGTGTAGGACAGACTCAACTTAATGTCGGTCTTGGATTGTCAGACTACGGTTTGCCAGTATATGTAGGTTTCGACCACGCTGTTCACCCAGATATTACTCTAGGTGGAGAATTATCTTACCGCGGTTATAATGATCATGATTATTACGATTACCATCTAGACTCATGGGGTATTTCGGGTAATGGTAATTATCACTTTAATAGCATTCTTAATATTCCAAGAAACTGGGATTTTTATGCAGGACTAAATGTTGGGTTTTACGTTTGGAATGCACCAGATGGTTACCATGGAGATCACACCTCGGGATTAGGTCTTGGAGCACAGATCGGCGGTCGTTATTACTTCAACAATAAGGTTGGTATTAATCTTGAAGTTGGTGGCGGCAATGAATTTAGCGGAGGTAAAATAGGTCTTACTATTAAACTGTAATAAATTTATTTTTTCAGCGAAGAGCCTTATTTCATTTTTAGAAATAAGGCTCTTTTTTTGTAATTGGATGTTTTTAAAAAAGACTTTCAGCATAACTTAATTATTTATTCCCGAAAGCTAATTAATTTATTAACTATATGTTTATAATAAGGTGTAGACTATAATAATATAAAGAGTAGACTATGTGCTATTAAGGTCTACACCTATTTTAAAAAAGCTCTAAAATAAAGATAAAATATATACTGAATAAATTATCAAGCTTAATTGATAAATGATGTTAAGTACCTTAATAAATTATCACAAAACATTTGTTTATCTTAAAAATTATCAACAATATTTGTGAAATGAAAAATTAAAAAAAAAGAAAATATCATGGAAACTGCTGAATTTGATTTCAAAGGATTTAAAATGAATGGATTTATGATGCTATTTCTTAATATCTGTTTGATATTTGTAAGTGTGGCAATGTTTATCTATTATGACGTATTAGGAACTTTAGGAATTATTTTAGGAGTGATAGGAATAATTTCCTGTTTCTTTATTTTGGCAGGTTTCATGCAATTGGAACCAAATCAGGCACGGGCCATGGTCTTTTTTGGAAAATACAAAGGAACGTTCAAAGAAACCGGCTTTTTTTGGGTAAATCCTTTTCTTGATAAAAAGAAACTTTCATTACGTGCCCGGAATCTTGATGTGAAGCCTATTAAAGTAAATGATAAAACCGGTAATCCGATAATGATTGGATTGGTTTTGGTATGGAAGCTTAAGGATACATATAAAGCTATGTTCGAGATTGATTCTCAGACATTGGCAGAGGCTGGGGCAACTTCTCCTAATGCGGCTGTCAGTCTAGGAAATTCTGTAGCCGGACGTATGACTGCATTCGAGAATTTTGTTAAAATACAGAGCGATGCTGCTTTGCGCCAGGTGGCCGGACAGTATGCTTATGATGATAATGAAGGAGAAACTAGCGGACTTACTCTTCGCTCGGGTGGGGAAGAGGTTAATAATCAGCTCGAACAGAAATTGAATGAGCGCCTGGCAATGGCTGGGATTGAGGTTGTTGAAGCAAGACTTAATTATCTGGCGTATGCGCCTGAGATTGCAGCAGTGATGCTTCGCCGTCAGCAGGCCTCTGCTATTATTTCTGCTCGAGAAAAGATTGTAGAAGGTGCTGTATCTATGGTGAAAATGGCTCTGACAAAGCTTTCTGATGAAAAGATTGTAGAACTGAACGAAGAGAAAAAAGCAGCAATGGTGAGCAATCTTCTGGTTGTTCTTTGTGCCGATGAGGCTGCTCAGCCGGTTGTAAATGCCGGAACTCCAAATAACTAACTAATTTTAAATTTAAATAAAGACTAAAGGTATGATTATTGTTGTCGGTATAGTAGCATTCGTTGTCAATTTAATATTTATATTGACTCGTTAATAAGGTAAATAAGGCATTTATTCATTTGCCTTATTATTTATTTATTGGATTGTTCTAGTAAGAAAAGCAGTTTTATGATTAAATTCTTTTCAGTTAGAAGGCAAAAGTTGCCTGAAGTTAGTGTCCCACGAACTTTCGGTGATAAGATTCTTGAGGCAATGGCCGTGCTTCTTTTATTGGGAATATGGGTGGTTGCTTTTATTTTATATAATAAGGCCCCCGATGTAATTCCTACTCATATTAATATTTATGGAAAAGCTGACAGGATAGGAAGCAAAGATACGTTGCTTGTTCTGGCTGGAATAGCAACATTTGTTATGGCTTTAACCGGATACAGATCATTCTTCCCTTCAAGGATGTCTCGTTTTCCTGTGCAGATAACTGAGCAAAATATGCTTATTCAATATGCCTTGATAGCCCGTTACCTTCGGGTTGTGAATGTTTTGGTTGGCATGTTGCTTGTTAATATGTTATTCAGTCTTTCCGATTTCTTTCTTTCAATTGGAAATGGAGGATTTGAAATTCTGATGGTAATTATCGTGGCACTACTATTACTTTCTGCGGTTATTTATAATATTCTGGCCAGGAGATATAGATAATGTTATCAGCTAAGAATTAAGCTTCTTATTAATATAATCCATTATCTCCTCTTCCTGATCAGGGTGAAACCAGGTAATATCATTATCTCTTTTGAACCAGGTCATCTGTTTGCGAGAATAGATACGTGAGTTTTGCTTGATTTTTTCTATAGCGAAAGGTAAATCCCAAACACCATCGAGATAGTTAAATAACTCCTTGTAGCCAACCGTATTCAGGGAGTTAAGATGCTTGTATGGGTAAACTGCCATTACTTCTTCCAACAAGCCATCTTCCATCATAATATCTACACGACGGTTAATTCGTTCGTAAAGTTCTTCCCGATCGCGTGTTAGTCCTATTTTAATGATGTGGAATGGTCTTTCTCTAGTAGAGCGAGTACGGAAAGAAGTATAAGTCTTTCCTGTCATGTAGCAAATCTCCAGCGCATGAATAACCCGTTTGGGGTTTTTCAGATCAACAATCTTGTAATATTCTGGGTCGAGAAGCTTTAATTCACTGCACAGACGTTCCAATCCTTCTGTTTCATATCTGTGAATCAACAGTTCGCGTGTTTCCTTGTCTACGGTCGGTATATCATCAATACCCTTGCAAACGGCATCAACATACATCATTGATCCGCCGGTCATAACAATAACATCTTTGGATTGGAAAAGCTTTTCCAGAAGCTTTAATACTTCTGCTTCGTATTGTGCGGCACTGTAGTAATCAGTGAGTTTAAGTGTGCCAACGAAATGGTGTGGAACTTTATTTAGTTGCTCGGGAGTAGGAGCAGCAGTTCCTATTTTAAGATCGGCATACAGCTGTCGGGAATCGGAAGAAATAATTGGTGAACCAAATTTTTCGGCCAAGCGTAAACTCAGCTCCGTCTTTCCGACACCTGTAGGCCCTATGAGAACTAGTAAGGTTTTAGCCATTAAAAGCTCCCTTTGTCAAAAGAATCATCAGCAATACTATTAATGTCTATGTCGAAACCTTCTGTGTCAAAGTCTTCAGTATCAAAAGTTTCATCGCCATAGAAGTTCTCGTCTAAATCAATGGTAGTATTAGTTGCTGTCATATCTTCAAAATCAATGACTTGTTTAGGCGCAATACCCGATTTCTTGGAACAAATAGCTTTGTCCAAGTCTTTACCTGTGATGATTTCCGATAATTCAATGAAGAATGAACGTTCTGTCATGTAATCAAAAACATAAATCAGCTTTTGTTTTTCATCTTCAATTAAATCACTTAATAGTGTGTCTTTCATAACCCAGCTATCTTCCTCTGAATTGTTGTCCATATCTTCGAGGGTGATTTCTTTTTCTTTTTCCCAATCTTCATCACAAATAAAGAAAGAGGTCATTTGATCATTTGAATAGTCAACTGATTTTAGAATAGCCTCGTGTAAATCCTGGAAGGTTGCTTCTGAATCAATTTGTATTTCTCTGACAAAATCATCAACTTCATCAGATATGATTGTGAATCTGTATACCATATTCTTTTTTAATTTATTGATGGCGTAAAAGTAGTAAAAATCTCAAAATGTACAATAATTAAGTTCTATTCGTTTATAAAAAAAGTAAAAGGGAAGAACCATCAATTCGATGATCTTCCCTTTTCTGCTGAATATAAACCTTACTATAGCAATGTTTATCTTATTATTCCTCGTTTTGAGTTTTGAACAAACTCAATAATATATTCAATTTCCGGGCTTGACGGAATTTCATTTTTAACTTTCTCCAAAGCTTCACTTACATTCAACCCGCTTTGGTAGATAATACGGTATACATTGTGGATATTCTCAATTAATTCATTTGAGAAACCATGTCTACGCAAACCAACAATATTAATCCCACAATAAGCAATAGGATCTCTTCCTGCAATAATGTATGGAGGTATGTCTTTGCTGAAACGTGAACCACCTTGAAGCATTACATAACTACCTACACGGCAGAATTGATGCATCAATACTGCGGCACTGACTATCGCATTATCGTCTATGATAATTTCGCCGGCCATTTTTGTGGAATTACCAATAATACATCTATTGCCAACAATAGCATCATGTGCTACGTGTACTCCTTCCATTAAAAGGTTATTGCTTCCAACAACAGTTTTTCCTTTGGCTGCAGTTCCACGGTTAACAGTTACATTCTCACGAATAGTATTGTTATCGCCTATTTCTGCAGTAGTTTCTTCTCCCTGAAATTTTAAATCTTGTGGCACAGCACCAATTACTGCTCCAGGAAAAATAGTATTTCCGTTTCCAATGCGTGCTCCGTATAATATGCTTACATTGGACATGATTTTGTTGTTATCACCAATAACAACATTTTTATCAATATAAACAAAAGGTGCAATTTCTACATTTTCTCCAATTATTGCTTCGGGATGTATATATGCTAATGGACTAATCATTTGTAATTTTATTTGTTCTTAACTATTTGAGCCATAAATTCTGCTTCACAAGCCACTGTTTCACCAACAAATACATATCCTTTCATTGTTGATATGCCACGGCGGATTGGTGCTAATAGTTCCAGTTTGAAGATAAGTGTATCTCCTGGTACTACTTTCTGACGGAATTTAACTCCATCAATCTTCATAAAGTAAGTAGAATATCTTTCTGGTTCATCTACAGAGTTCAGTACAAGTAATCCTCCGGTTTGTGCCATAGCTTCTACCAGCAATACTCCCGGCATAACAGGCTCTTGTGGGAAATGTCCCTGGAAGAATGGCTCGTTTACTGTAACATTCTTTACTCCTACAATGTGGTTTGGACCTACTTCAATAATCTTATCAACCAAAAGGAAAGGATAACGGTGAGGCAACAGTTCGCGGATGCGGTTTACATCCATGATTGGAGCTTCATTACAATTGTAACCAGGAGCCTGAATTTCGTGCTTTCTGATTTCTTTTCTCATCTGACGGGCAAACTTATTATTAATTGTATGTCCTGGACGAGTTGCAATGATACGGCCTTTGATTGGTTTTCCAATTAAAGCCAAGTCACCAATGATGTCGAGTAATTTGTGACGAGCTGGTTCATTGTCCCATACTAGTGGCTTATGATTGATGTATCCTAATTGATTTGCATCTTTGTGAGGCACTTTCATAACATCAGCCAGTGCATCAAGCTTTTCTTGTGAAACCTGACGTTCGTAAATTACAATTGCGTTATCTAAATCACCTCCTTTAATAAGACCTGCAGAAAGTAAAGGTTCAATTTCGCGGACAAAAACAAAAGTTCTGCTTGCAGCAATTTCTTTTGAGAAATCGTTCATACTATCTAATGTAGCATACTGATTAGGTATAATCTTAGAATCATATGATATTAGAACATTTAAGCTGAAATCTTCATCAGGAAGAACCATTATAGAAGAACCAGTTTCTTCATCTTTAAACTCAATCTTATGCTTGATAATATAGAAATCTTTAACAGCTGTTTGTTCAACAATACCAACTTTCTCAATTCCTTCTACATAGGATACTGCGCTACCGTCAAGGATTGGAAACTCCGGTCCGTTAACCTGTATCAGGCAGTTGTCTATCCCTGCAGCATAAAGAGCAGCCATTCCATGTTCTACTGTACTAACTTTAACTCCGTTTTTTGCAAGAACAGTGCCACGAGTAGTTTCTATAACATTATCAGCTACTGCATCGATAATAGGTTGTTCTTCCAGATCAATTCTTTGAATCTTGTATCCGTGATTATCCGGAGCAGGATTGAAGGTTACAGTAAGATCTAGTCCAGTGTGAAGACCTTTTCCTCTTAGTGAAAAGCTATCTTTTAGAGTTTTTTGTTTCAACATTGGTTACTTATTTAATTGTTTCTTAAGTTCATTAAATTCTCTCTCTAAATTATTGAGAGTAGTATACATTTCTGGTAATTTCTTGAATACAACAGATGATTTGAAATATTTCTTTGCATCAAATGCTGGAGCTCCCATTACGTTTGTGTTTGATGGAATATTGCCAGCAATGCCAGATTGTGCTGCCATACCTACCTTGTCTCCAATTTTTATATGTCCGGCTAGACCAACCTGACCACCAATCATACACCATTCTCCCACTTGAGTTGAACCAGCAACACCAGCTTGAGCAGCCATTACTGTGTGAGAACCAATTTTGTCATTATGAGCAATCTGAACCAAATTGTCCAGTTTTACTCCTTTATGTATAATTGTAGCTCCCATAGTTGCTCTGTCTACACAGGTATTAGCACCAATTTCTACATCATCTTCCAGAACAACAATACCAATCTGAGGTATTTTTGAATATCCTTCTGGAGTAGGAGCGAATCCAAATCCGTCAGCTCCAATTACACTTCCTGCATGCAAAATGCAATTATTGCCTACACGGCAGTCATGATAGATAGTTGCATGTGGATATAAGATACAGTTGTTTCCCACTTTAGCATCGCTTCCAATTGTTACGTGAGGATGAAGTATTGTATTATCGCCTACTTCGGCATTGTCTTCTACGCATGCAAAAGGAGCAATATATACGTCTTTACCTATTTTAGCGGTAGGTGAAATGAAAGCTAGTGGATCAATACCCACTTTTTTAGGTTTGCTCATTTCATATAAGTTAAGCAGTTTTGCCAAACTTTCATAGGCATTCTCTACTTTTATAAGAGTTGTCTTGATTTCATGTTCGGCAGTGAAGTCCTTATTAACTAATACAATACTTGATTGTGTGCTATATATGTAATGAGTATATTTTGGATTAGAAAGGAATGAAATAGCTCCTGGCACACCTTCTTCTATTTTAGCAAAGGTATGAACACTAGCGTTCTCATCTCCGATTATTTCTCCCTGAATAAATTCTGCAATTTGCTTAGCCGAAAATTCCATGTTTTTATTGTTGATTGATTCTAGTATTTTTCAATATTGTAAAATGGAGATTACATTCCTATGTATATGACCATTGGGGCGCAAAGTTCGTGTTTTTTTTTTAGATTTCCGTACAGTTGGCTAAATATTTAGTTCTTTTTTAAGCTAAACGCTGATAACAAAGGTAGTATTTCTTTACTTTCTTTGAAAGCAGCGAAATGTTTAGCATATCTGATGCTTCAGCTATATTCTTTATTGTACCGTCCTTATAGATAATATCAATGCTATCATCGGCAGGATCGTACATGTTTTTTTCTATGCTTGAAGTGGAAATTAAATAAACAGCTTCTTCTTTGTTAATTTGGACTGACTGGCTAATTTTATCGACTAAACTTTCCATTCTTTCTTCACTAACCGGATCTGAAGAAATCTCAACTTTAAAGATGTTCCTGTTAATTAAGCCGTGGCTTAATGTAGAAAGTACTTTGTCGGAATGATTACTCCATACTTTTAGTGCAGTCCATATATCATTATCATCAAGTTGCCCGAAGTTTTCAAGGCAAGTTGAATTTCTATAAAATTCTTTTGAATCTATGTTGTTATAAAGAAAAAAACGAAGGGCAGGAGATGCAAATAATTCTATTCCTTTACTTGCTAATTCTTTTGCACGTAAAAGAGAATTTATCAGCATTTGTTCATAGGCTACAGATGTTTTGTGCAGGTATACCTGCCAGTACATTAGCCTTCTGGCGGTAAGAAAGTTTTCAATTGAGTAAATGCCTTTTGATTCTACAACCAGGTGATCATCTTTTATATCGAGCATTTTTATAATTCGCGCAGAACCTATGTTTCCTTCAATAACTCCGGTATAAAAGCTGTCTCGTCGTAAGTAGTCGAGTCGGTCCATGTCTAACTGACCGCTTACCAGTTGATGAAGAAATTTTTTATGATACTCGTCTTTGAAGATGCTGATTGCCAGATCGAGTTGCCCATTCATCTCTTTATTCATCTTCTCCATAAAAAGAAGAGATATTTCTTCATGTGAGATTCCTTTTACAATTGTATCTTCCAATACATGCGAAAACGGACCGTGACCAATGTCGTGCAGTAAAATGGCAGCCAGTACTCCATCTGATTCTTCCTGAGTAATTTCGTTTCCTTTGCTCCGAAGTTGAGCGATAGCTTCACTCATTAGATGAAAAGCTCCCAGTGAATGTTGAAAACGAGTGTGTTGTGCACCAGGATAAACAACCGAAGATAGCCCCATCTGTTTTATACGGGTTAACCTGTACAATAATGGATGGCTGATTATATTATATAATAATCCCCCCGGAATATTGATAAATCCGAAAACCGGGTCGTTGACTATCTTTCGTTCGTTTGTCATGTGTATTTTTATAGAATAGCTTTTAATTGCTCTTCCATTTCAGTCTGAACAGCTTTAGCAGACTTTCTTGCTTCTTCTGCAAATTTTTCAGTTTTATCAGCATAAATAATACCACGTGAAGAATTTACAATTAGTCCACACATTTTATTCATACCATATTTGCACACTTCTTCAAGTGAACCTCCTTGAGCACCTACTCCCGGAACAAGAAGGAAGTGATTTGGTACATGTTTACGAATGTCCAGGAACATCTTTCCTTGAGTAGCTCCAACTACATACATCATTTGTTCGTCAGAAGCCCATTGTTGAGAAGTCTTTAAAACTTTTTCGAACAAACGTTCTCCGTTGACATCTTCTGTAAGCTGAAAATCATGTGATCCTTTATTAGAAGTTAATGCAAGTAGAATAACCCATTTCTCAGGATAAATAAGGAATGGTTTTACACTGTCTTCGCCCATATAAGGAGCAACAGTTACTGAATCAATATTTAGTTCATCAAAGAAAGAACGAGCATACATTTCACTGGTGTTACCAATATCGCCACGTTTAGCATCGGCAATAATAAACTGATCAGGATAATTTTCTTTGATGTAATTAACTGTCTTTTCAAAAGCTATCCAACCTTTTACACCCATACTTTCATAAAAGGCAAGGTTTGGTTTATAGGCGATACATAAATCGGCAGTAGCGTCAATGATTGCTTTATTGAATGCAAAGATCGGATCTTCTTCTTTCAGCAAATGTGCCGGAATTTTCTTGATATCAGTATCAAGACCAACGCAAAGGAACGATTTTTTGCGTTTTATATTTTCAAATAATTGTTGTTTATTCATTGGAAAATCAATTTTATAATTCACTTTCTTTCATTCGTTCAGCATTTTCCGCTACAATCAGACGGTCAATGCAATCTTGAATGTCTCCGTCCATAAAGGCAGAAAGGTTATAGATAGTATAGTTTATGCGGTGATCGGTGATACGCCCCTGCGGATAGTTGTAGGTACGAATTTTAGCCGAACGGTCACCTGTAGAAACCATTGTTTTACGCTTGGAAGCAATATCATCCAGATATTTCTGATGTTCTTTGTCGTAAATGAAAGAACGAAGTCGTGTAAGTGCTCTTTCTTTATTCTTTGGTTGGTCACGGGTTTCAGTACATTCTATTCGAATTTCTTCTGCAATACCCGTGTTCGGATTCTTCCAGATATAACGCAAACGAACACCTGATTCTACTTTGTTTACGTTCTGACCACCAGCACCACCCGAACGGAATGTATCCCATTTAATTTCGCCTTCATTGATTTCTACATCAAATTCTTCAGCTTCTGGAAGTACAGCTACGGAAGAAGCTGATGTATGAACACGCCCTTGAGTTTCAGTGGCAGGAACTCTCTGCACACGGTGTACGCCCGATTCATATTTCAAAGTTCCGTATACGTTTTCACCGCTTACGGTAAAGACAACTTCCTTGAATCCTCCGGATGTTCCTTCACTTGTACTTGTTACCTCAACTTTCCATCCTTTAGCTTCACAGTATTTTACATACATGCGGAATAAATCTCCGGCAAAAATGGCAGCTTCATCGCCACCTGTTCCACCACGGATTTCAACAATTGCATTCTTTCCATCCTGAGGATCGGCAGGAACAAGGAGGAGTTTTATTTCCTCTTCCAGTTCCGGAATGCGGGATTGGCAGGCATTTAATTCTTCTCTTGCCATTTCACGCATTTCCTGATCTTGTTCAGTATCCAGAATTACTTTGGCTTCCTCAACTCCATCGAGCATTTGTATATACTCTTTGCGGGCGTTCATGATATTTTCCAATTCTTTGTATTCCTTGGTTAGTTTCACGTAACGCTTCATATCTGAAATTACATCAGGGTCGGTAATAAGAGTCGATATTTCTTCGAAGCGGCTCACCAAACCTTCAAGTTTATCTAATATTGTATTGTTATATTCTGCCATAATTTAATATATGAACTCTCCGAATTCACTTTTAATAATCAGCTCTTTTTTACCAGATTCTTCAATGCGTCCAACGATTTGCGCGTCAATTCCGAATGACTTGGAAATAGCAATAACTTCTTCTGCATGTTCTGGTGAAAGATATACTTCCAGACGATGGCCCATATTAAACACCTTGTACATTTCACTCCAATCTGTGCCAGATTGTTCTTTAATAGTCTTAAACAATGGAGGTACAGGGAAGAGATTGTCTTTTATAATTCTTACATTATCCACAAAGTGAAGCACTTTTGTCTGAGCACCACCAGAGCAATGAACCATACCATGAATTTCAGGACGAAGAGCATCAAGCAATTTCTTAACAACCGGAGCATAAGTACGGGTAGGAGAGAGAACCATTTTTCCTGCATCAAGGCTGATACCTTCGATCGGATCGGTCAGCTTTAAATTCCCGGAATAAACTAGATCTTCAGGAACGCCAGCATCATAGCTTTCAGGATATTTTTCTGCAAGATATTTGGCAAATACATCATGGCGGGCAGAAGTAAGTCCGTTACTACCCATACCTCCGTTGTATTCTTTTTCGTATGTAGCTTGTCCATAAGAAGCAAGCCCTACAATAACGTCTCCTGGACGGATATTGGCATTGTCGATTACATCACTGCGCTTCATGCGGCAAGTTACAGTACTATCCACGATGATAGTACGAACCAAATCACCAACATCTGCAGTTTCACCGCCGGTAGCATAAACACCCACACCCATTTCACGAAGTTCGGCAAGTAATTCATCTGTTCCATTGATGATAGCTGAGATAACTTCTCCTGGAATTAATAACTTGTTACGGCCGATAGTAGAAGATACCAGAATATTGTCTACTGCACCAACGCAAAGCAAATCGTCAATATTCATAATCAACGCATCCTGTGCAATGCCTTTCCACACAGAAATATCGCCAGTTTCTTTCCAGTAAAGATATGCCAGACTTGATTTAGTTCCAGCTCCGTCGGCATGCATAATGTTACAATATTCAGGATCACCTCCCAAAATATCAGGAATAATTTTACAGAAAGCTTTAGGGAATACTCCCTTGTCGATGTTCTTTATAGCGTTATGCACATCTTCTTTTGATGCAGAAACGCCACGCTGCATGTATCGTTGATTACTCATTTTTAGTTATATAAAAGGATTTTGTATACAGCGTGCAAAAGTACTGTATTTTTTTCTTGTAGACAAATCTTTGTATCAGAACTCTACTGCCGGAGCTTTTTCAGAGCCAGCTTCTGCTTCAAAATACGGTCTTTTTTCAAAGCCAAACATTCCTGCAAACATATTTCTTGGGAATTTGCGGATATAAGCGTTATACTCTTTTGCTAATTCGTTGAAACGTCCGCGTTCTACTGCTATACGATTTTCTGTACCCTCCAACTGCGCTTGTAACTCAAGAAAATTCTGGTTAGCTTTTAAATCAGGATAGTTTTCAGTGATAGCTAACAGTTTACCTAGAGCAGTTGTAACATCACCTTGTGCTTTTTGGTAAGCCTGCAATTTTTCTGGAGTCAACTTATCAGGATCAATGGTTATCTGGGTAGCTTTAGAACGAGCAGCAATAACTCCTTCCAAAGTTGTTTTTTCGTGTTTAGCATATCCTTTTACTGTATTAACAAGATTTGGGATAAGATCAGAACGACGCTGATATTGATTTTCTACGTTCGACCAAGCTTTTGTTACACCTTCTTGTTTATCTACCATTGAGTTATAAGCACTTGAACCAAGTAATGCAATAAGAACAATTACCGCAATGGCAATAATTACTGACTTTTTCATGTTTATATTCATTTTTGTTGTTATGTTAAAAATCTGAACCTGCTCCTCCGCCACCAGACATGCCGCCGCCAAAGCTACCTCCGCTGAATCCTCCGCCTCCGGAACCTAAGCCTCCGCCTAGGCCGCCCAGGAATATTCCTCCGCCAAGGCCACCTCTTCCGCCGCGGTAATTATCGTCTGATGATTCTGTTTCACGAATTATTTTGTGACCACAATTCTGGCAAGTATACACCACTTCTTCTCTTTTTACTCCATGGCGGTACGAAAGAAGTTTGGAATCCGTTCGCATCAGTTTATGCTGTTTGCATTTTGGGCAGCGTGTCGCTCTCCAGGAAGCAATTCCACCTATAAAAGCTAACAATATAATAAATCCGCCTGCAGCAAAGAACAAAAACATAATATTTCCGCCTTCCTCATTATTCAATTCATCGTTAGTCATGGAACCATCCAGACGGGCACAAACAGCCTGAATACCACTAACCATTCCCCCGTCCCAGTTGTTGTTGCGGAAGAAAGGATTCATTTTTTTGACTTGAATTCTTTTGCAAATGGCATCCGGTAAATCTCCTTCAAGTCCATAACCGGTTATGAAACGTATTGTACGTTGGTCTTCTACAAGCAAAATTACCAGTCCGTTATCTTTGCTTTTTTTCCCTACTTTCCATGCATTAAATATTCCAAGAGCAAAATCAAAGCTATTCTCATTCCCAATAGATGGAAGAGCAATAACTGCAACTTCAATAGACGTTTTTTGTTCCAGTTTCCAAAGCATACTGTCTATAGCTGCACAAGCTTCCTGAGATATAAGCCCACCGGGATTGCTCACGTAGCGCATTTTATTTTCTAAATGCACATTCGGAACACTTTCCACTGTATATGCATTATTCTGAGCTTTTGCTTGAAAGCTAAGGCATAACAGCAAGAACAGCATTGTCTTTTTTAATAAATTCATGATCGTATATTATCGTATTTATTCATTTTATTTTGCATCAAAACATATCTAAGATATTCGTATGATGCATTGTTTTGTTTCTTTTTCTGAAAATAATATCGTCTTTAAGTCCTGATTCAAAGAGTTTTCAGATAGTTAGTCTTTAAACAGGCTATTATTGACAAAGATATAAAAAGAATTTTGGAAAATAACTTATTTAATATACTTATCAGTAAACGCTTTAACTTTTGCAAGATAAAGCTGAGGATTTTGTTTGTATGATTTTGCATGTTCAGCTCCCCGAACAATCCATAATTCTTTTGGTGCTGGTTTTGCTTCATAAAGCGGATAAACCATCCAGGTAGGAACATAAGTGTCTGCATCACCATGAATAAAGAACATTGGTAAACGACATTTCTTCACTTGATTCAGTGGAGACGCTTCTTTGAAATTCCAGTTATATTTTATGTCGCATAGCATGCTGGTAGCATACATTAACGGAAATTCGGGTAAGTTGAAACGTTCTTCCAGTTCTTTAGAAAATTCATCCCACACACTGGTGTATCCGCAATCTTCCACAAAGCATTTTACATTTGTAGGAAGGTTTTCTCCGCTTACCATCATTGTTGTTGCAGCTCCCATTGAGATGCCATGAACCACAATATTTATACTATCTCCGTATATACCTTTTGCTACATCAATCCAGTGAATCACATCAATACGATCTTTCCATCCCATCTGAATCGTATTACCTTCACTTTTTCCATGTGCCCGCAAATCAGGAAGAACAACGTTATAATTCAAATCATGATTGTACAAATAACCAATCATCATCATTCGGATTGCATTGTCTGTATAACCATGAACCAGTATAGCTGTCTTTTTTGTTGGCTTGTTGGCTGCAATGAAATAGGCGTGCAGTTTATTGTTTTCGTTGCCAATAATGAAAGTATCTTTTAATGCCGAAGCCTTATTCAAGCTATCCACCCATTGGTGCAGATAAGGATAATTGTCGTACATATACTTATACGACTCAGCTTCGTCATTATTGTTATGTTTTGATGAAAGCGAGTAATCAAGCATATAAAAGCTTCCCCCCACTGTACTTGCTACGAAAAGAAGTAATAGTGAGAGAAGCAAATATTTTATAATTTTGATTACCTTTTTTGCTACCATAAAATGAATTATTTATTCCATATTTCCCAGGCAGCAAAAGCCTGAAGCAAAAGCATCTCCAAACCATTTTTGGTTTTAGCTCCCCGTTCTGCTCCTTTTTTCATGAATAGTGTTGTGTCCGGGTTATACAATAAATCGTATAATAAGTGATTTTTGGTTAGACACTCATAAGGAATGTCCGGACAGGCATCTACATTAGGAAACATACCTACAGGAGTCGCATTTACAATTATAGTATTTTCGGCTATAATTTCAGGAGTAAGTTCCTCATAAGTAAGCATGTCTGCCTGTTTAGTGCGTGATACATACGTACTTGTAATACCCAGATTTTTTAATCCGTGAAATACCGCTTTAGCTGCACCTCCTGCTCCCAGAATAAGTGCTTTTTTGTGATGCTCTTTTAGTAAAGGTTCTATAGATTGTGTAAAACCAATAATATCAGAATTATATCCAACCAGTTTTATTTTTCCTTTTTGGCGAATAATTTTAATTACATTTACCGCGCCAATTTTAGCGGTATCTTTATCTAATTCGTCAAGGAAAGGTATTATTAGTTCTTTATACGGAATAGTGACATTTAAACCACAAAGATCAGAGTTCTCACTGATAACATTCATAAAAAGATTGATATCAGGAATCTCAAAATTTACATATTCCGCATCGATGTTTTCCGATTTGAATTTCTCGTTGAAAAATCCAATCGAGAAAGAATGTTTAAGCGGATAGCCTATTAAACCGTACTTTTGCATAGTCTGTGTTTTTTGTTTTATTATTTTGCAGCAGTATAAAGTGTGCAGACTCCGAATGTTAGTCGTTTGAAAGAAACATCTTTGAATCCCGCATTTTCAATAACTCCCTTCATTACTTCTCCTTGTGGGAAGGCTTTGATGGTTTCAGGTAGATAGGTGTAAGCATTATCGTCTTTTGAAAGAAGCTTACCCATTGTAGGAATCACAATCTTAGAATAGATGGCAAATAGCTGTTTCATCGGGAAAGAATCCGGAGTGGTCAGTTCCAGAATAACCAAATGCCCGCCTTTGTTCAGTACCCTGTACATTTCCGATAAACCTTTGTCCAGGTTTTCAAAGTTACGGATACCAAAAGCAACAGTGATTGCATCAAAAGTGTTGTCAGTGAAAGTTAGGTTCATACAATCTTCCTTGGCGAAAGATATACTCTGGTCAAGCCCTAACTTTAGCACCTTCTCTTTACCAATTTTCATCATCCCTTCCGAAATGTCCGTACCAATCAGTTCTTCAGGTAATAAATCACGATAAGCCTGAATAGCAAAATCGCCTGTTCCGGTAGCTACATCCATCATTTTCTGAGGACGAAAAGGTTTTAACCAGGCAATTGCCTTGAGTCTCCAACCCTTGTCAATACCAAAAGACATGGTATGGTTTAACAGATCGTAATGATGAGCTATATTATCAAACATAGTCTCCACCTGTTCGGTTTTTTTTCCTTCGGAGCTATAAGGCTTTATTTCTTCTTGAGGGTATTTCATGAATGAAAATAGATAAATAAAAAAGTCAAAAACTATGTGTTGCAGTAAAAAAGTAATGAATAACAAGAAGAGAAGCCTTCTTGTTATTCATTGAATGCTATTTATTTAGAAAGGAATGCAGTAACATTCTTTTCAATTCTTGCAGCTACATCATCAAGATCAGCTTTTACAAACTTTTCTCCAACAATGTTTTCGTATAATTCAATGTAGCGGTCGCTTACACTGTTTACGTATTCTTCGGTCATAGCAGGAACCTTTTGTCCTTCTTTTCCCTGGAAGCCGTTTTCAATTAACCATTGACGAACAAACTCCTTAGATAACTGCTTTTGTGGTTCATTCTTAGCCAAACGTTCTTCAAAACCTTCAGCATAGAAATAACGAGAAGAATCCGGAGTATGAATTTCATCCATCAGAATGATCTTGTCATCCTTCTTACCAAATTCATATTTAGTATCAACAAGGATAAGACCCATTTTTTTTGCAATTTCACATCCGCGTGCATAAACAGCCAATGTGTATTTTTCCAATTGTTCATAATCCTCTTTACTTACAATACCCTGTGCAATAATCTCTTCTTTAGAGATATCTTCATCATGACCTTCGTAAGCCTTGGTTGTAGGAGTAATGATAGGAGTAGGGAATGGTTGATTTTCTTTCATTCCTTCAGGCATTGGTACACCGCAAAGAGTACGTTTTCCTTCTTTATATTCTCTCCATGCGTGTCCGGTAAGGTAACCACGAACCACCATTTCCACTTCAAAAGGAACACATTTAATACCTACAGTAACCATTGGGTCTGGAGTAGCAACCTTCCAGTTAGGTACAATATCAGCAGTTGCATCCAGGAATTTGGCAGCAATCTGATTCAGCACTTGTCCTTTATAAGGAATACCTTCAGGCAGAATAACATCGAATGCTGAGATACGGTCACTTACAACCATCACCAATAATTCGTCGTTGATATTATACACATCACGTACTTTTCCGTGGTAAACACTCTTTTGTCCCGGAAAATTAAAATCTGTTTTTACTAATGCTTTGCTCATTATTGTATTTGTTTTTGGGATTCTTCTAATTGTTTTTCTTTTTTCTTTTTATCGTCGAATTTTTCATAAGCTTCAACGATTCGTTCCACCAACTTGTGACGAACAATATCTTTCTTTCCAAGCTCCACAAAGCTGATACCTCTTACTCCTTTCAGAATACGCATTGCCTGAACAAGTCCGGACGTTTGGGCAGCCGGAAGGTCGATCTGAGTAAGGTCACCAGTAATAATCATTTTTGTATTCATCCCCATGCGGGTAAGAAACATCTTTATTTGCTGAGTGGTAGTGTTCTGGGCTTCATCAAGAATAACGACAGCGTCGTTTAGAGTACGGCCGCGCATAAAAGCCAGCGGCGCAATCTGAATAATATTTAGTTCCATATATTCCTTTAACTTGGCAGCGGGAATCATATCCTGAAGTGCATCGTATAGAGGTTGCAGATATGGATCAATCTTTTCTTTTATATCCCCCGGAAGGAAACCTAGTTTTTCGCCGGCTTCGACAGCGGGGCGACTTAAAATGATCTTTTTAATTTCTTTTTGTTTCAATGCTCTTACTGCCAGGGCAATAGAGGTGTAAGTCTTTCCCGAACCAGCCGGGCCGATAGCAAAGAGCATATCATTCTTTTCAAATCCTTCCACTAATTTAAGTTGGTTGTCACTACGTGGAATGATAGGCTTTCCGGTAACACTGAATACAATTACGTTCCCGTTTTTTTCAGTCTGGGGAGCGTTACCTTTTATAATATCAATAATGACCTCTTCCTTTAGCGAATTGTATTGAACGCAATGTTTTTCTAAAGCTAATATATTCTCTTCAAACGCGCACATCTCCTCTTCATCACCCATCACCTTAATCACATTTCCACGGGCTACTATCCTTAATTTTGGGAATAAGGCTTTTATTAGTTGAATGTTGGTGTTATTCACACCATAGAAGATAACCGGATCGATGTCTTCGAGAACAATCAGTTTTTCTATCATTGAATCAATTTAAAGGATCAAATGTTTATTTCTAAATTGCTTGCAAATTTACATAAAAAACTTCGAATTATATACTTGTATAATGAAAATAAACTGTGTACTCTTACATTATGCAGAAACTTTATCAGCAGTCTTGAAATCATTTACTTTTATAATAGAGTTTATTCAGGAATTGTTTTTATAGGAAGGCATTTTAATATATATTTGCAAAACAAAGTACATAATATAAAATCTGATAATTTACTTTCTGATGCGCAAACTTATACCAATTGTAGGCTTGTTTTTTTTAATTTGCTGTTTGTCTGCCTGTAAGGATAAAACCTTAAAGCTAAATCATCCTAAAAACATACGGGGAGTGATAAGCTTTAAACGTTCATTTGGTGATTTAAATGATTTGCATTTGTCGGCAGCACAGGCAATCGGTATTCGTCCTATATCTTCGCGCGAAGATGCCGAAAAGCTGAAAGGCGATTTGGTGCTTATTGAAAGTAATGAATATTATATAGTTGATTCCCTTACTCATTCGCTTCCTTACCTTGTTCCAAAAGCCGGTGATTTATTGTCCAGTATAGGTTCTAATTTCCTTGATTCTTTAGAATCTAAAGGATTAAATCCTAATCAGGTTGTTGTAACATCAGTACTTAGAACTCAGGATGATGTTAAGAAATTGCGCAAACGTAATGGAAATGCATCCGAAAAATCGGCCCATTTTTATGGAACAACTTTCGATGTAAGTTGGAAGCGTTTTAAGAAAGTAGAAGATGATCGCCCTATGCAGGATGTTAACCGCGATACCTTAAAGCTGGTTCTTTCCGAAGTGCTTCGCGATCTTAGAAAAGCAGAAACCTGCTACGTAAAGTACGAATTGAAGCAAGGTTGTTTTCATATTACTGCCAGATAGCAACTTACATAAAAGAAAAAAAACGTACCTTTGCGCCAAAATAATAAAAACGCGTGCAACGATACTTTATTTATTTAGCCTACGAGGGGACAAATTATCACGGTTGGCAGGTTCAGCCCAACGGTGTGAGTGTACAGGAATGCTTGCAAAAAGCACTTTCTACTCTACTTCGCGTTGAAACAGAAGTAGTAGGTGCTGGCAGGACGGATGCCGGAGTTCATGCCAAACTGATGGTGGCACACTTTGATTCAGAGAAAGAAGATCTTAATCTTGCATTGCTTACCGATAAGTTGAACAGATTACTTCCACCTGATATTTCCGTATATCGCGTTTGTAAAGTACATCCCGAAGCGCATGCCCGCTTCGATGCATTGTCTCGTACCTATAAATATTACATCACCTCTGTGAAATCACCGTTCAACCGTCACTTGAAATGGCGGATGCATGGATCGCTCAACTATGAATTGATGAACGAGGCTGCAAAGATACTGTTTGAATATACCGACTTTACCAGTTTTAGTAAACTCCATACCGATGTAAAAACCAATAATTGCAAAATTATGCAGGCGGAGTGGATTCAGGAAGATGAAACCACGTGGGTGTTTACTGTGAAAGCCGACCGTTTTCTTCGCAATATGGTACGTGCCGTTGTGGGAACGCTGGTAGAAGTGGGGCGAGGTAAAATGAGTATCGAAGAATTCCGTAAAGTGATAGAACTAAAAGACAGATGCAAAGCAGGTGCTTCTGTTCCGGGGCATGCATTGTTTTTAGTAGATATTGAATATCCTGCTGAAACTTTTATATAATATGTGGTTATTATTAGCTTTTACTTCAGCCTTTTTACTAGGCTTTTATGATGTTTTCAAAAAGAGATCTTTAAAAGATAATGCTGTATTGCCGGTGTTGTTTCTTAATACACTGTTTTCCAGTCTGATATTTTTGCCGTTTATTATTTGTTCCGCCATGGGGCAGGAGTGGATTAGCAATACCATTTTTTATGTTCCTGTCGAAGGATGGGAAGTTCATAAATATGTGTTGCTTAAATCGGTAATAGTACTTTCTTCCTGGATTTTTGGCTATTTTGGAATGAAGCACTTGCCGCTTACCATTGTAGGACCAATCAATGCAACCCGCCCGGTTATGGTATTGGTCGGAGCAATGCTTGTATTTGGCGAACGACTAAATCTTTATCAATGGATTGGGGTGCTGCTTGCTGTAGCTTCATTCTTTATGCTTAGTCGCTCTGGTAAAAAAGAAGGGATAGACTTTAAAAGCAACAAATGGATATTCTTTATTGTGATGGCAGCCTTAACAGGAGCTATCAGCGGACTTTATGATAAATACCTGATGAAGCAATTTAATCCCATGCTTATCCAATCATGGTATAATGTTTATCAGCTCTTTATTATGGGCGGAGTACTGATGCTTTTATGGTGGCCAAAGCGAAAAGAAACTACTCCTTTTCGCTGGCACTGGAGTATTATACTTATTTCAATCTTTCTAGGTGCAGCCGATTTTGTTTATTTCTATGCACTTAGTTATGACGATTCCATGATTTCTATTGTATCTATGGTTCGCCGAAGCAGTGTAATTGTTTCGTTCATCTTTGGTGCAATGTTTTTCCGTGAAAAGAATTTAAAAAGCAAAGCAATCGATCTTATTCTGGTGCTAATTGGAATGATATTCTTATATTTGGGCTCAAAATAAATTAATAAGATGAAAAAGATAATCCTTCTTTGTTTTTTGATGGCTTCTGTCATCTCCTTGCATGCACAGGATGCCAAATCGGTATTTATTAATATGCCTGATTCCTTGTCGCCTTTGCTCACAAAAGTAAACCGGGAAGATTTTGCGGATTTTCTCGAAAGTAATATGAAAGCGCAAGTCAAGAATAAGATGGATAAAATGTCGGAAATGAAAACTCTGACTAAAGATTATGTTTATTTGCAGACTACCCCTCAGAGTAGTTTTCAGATGAAATTACTTCAGTTGAACGATACAACAAAAATTATTTGTGTAGTTAATACCGTCTGTGGTCCGGCTTGCGATAGTCGCATCCTTTTTTATACTACAGCATGGAAAGAACTACCAGTGAAAGATTATATAGAATTGCCTAAGATGGAGCAATTCTTTATTACTCCCGATTCTACTCAACTCGAAGCGTTTAATAACGCACGGGCTGCATTGGATTTTTATTTGTTGAAATCAGATCTTTCAAAGGATAGCAGTGATATTACTTTTACTTTTGCTTCTTCCGAATATCTGGATGAAACAGCAGCAAAGGATTTAGCATCTTTCGTAAAAAAGGCACTTGTCTATGTTTGGAAAGAAGGTCGATTTACTTTGAAAATGTAACTTAAAGTAAAATCTTAGATTTCTCTCTCTAAAAATAATATTTTTGCAAAAAAAGTCTTGCAGTCTAGCAGTAACCATTTAATGTGTTGTGAATGAATGTAATGGAGGCGCTAGACTTCTTCAAGAAAGTCTAGCGGTAATCTAGTAGTCTAGCACTTGTCTCGTCTGATTTTGACAGACTATGTTTTTGTCTTTTAAATCAAACCCTTATCAGATTATTAAAAGTAAACCAATAAATTCTTATTCCATCCGGGTGTAGGATATTGGTCCACCCGGGTGTAGAGGTTCTCTACATCCGGATGGATGGGCATTGTACACCCGGGTGTACAAGCAATAAAAAAAGCTCCAATACAAAATTGTATCAGAGCTTTTTTATCAGATATAATCTGAAATATCTTATTTCTTGCTACGATCTCCGTAACGGCTTTTAAACTTATCAATACGACCGGCAGTATCAATCATTGTAGATTTACCAGTGTAGAAAGGGTGAGAAGTGTTAGAAATTTCAAGCTTAACCAATGGATAAGTTTCACCTTCGAATTCGATAGTTTCTTTAGTGTTGCAAGTAGATTGAGATAAAAATACATCGCCATTAGACATATCCTTAAATACGACTGGACGATATGATTCTGGATGAATACCTTTTTTCATTTCAGTATTTGTTTTTTAATTATTATTACTTTGTACTATTTGGTAAGAATAGTGTAATGGTCTATTTCAGAGCGCAAAGATAATGCTTTTCTTTAAATTGGAAAATTATTTGAGGAACTTTTTCGTATGATAATAAAATAATGTTTGTTTTGTGTTAATTGTTAATTTTTTAAATGAAAAAACGGACCGATAATCAGATTGTAATATAACTGACAAATAAAATTAACCCTTATGGCAGATTATTTATTGTATAATTATTAACTTTGTACTCCTTGATGGGCTAAATGTCTATGAACTACTTTTTTATATACTATGAAAGGATAATATTGAAGTGTATTTAAATTGGTCAATAAAAAACGATAGAATGAGAAAATTTTTCCTGCATTTGTTAATGCAATTATTAATTGTCTGTATAGGTGGACAATTAATGGCACAGATCCCGAGTGGCTATTACACACCCGCAGTAGGGAAGAAAAAAGCAGAATTGAAAACGGCTTTGCATACCATTATTATGAATGCAACGGTGCTTAATTATGGTAGTGGAGATGGTAAAACATGGTCGGGATTTGCAAAGACAGATGTTCGTACCGATGGAACCGTTTGGGATATGTACTCAAATAATAGGGTTCCAGTAAACGGCAATTATGCAGCATCAGGAATGAATATTGAACATTCATTTCCCAAAAGCTGGTGGGGAGGTGATGAACGTCAGGCTTATAAAGATCTTTATAATCTGAATCCGTCGGACATTGCAGCTAATTCTGCAAAGAGTAATTATCCAATGGCTGTTGTTGACGGTACTGTTACATATTCAAATGGAGTGATAAAAGTTGGAAAATCAAATAGCCGCCCCGGAGGTTTAATTGATGCCTGGGAACCTTACGATGAATACAAAGGCGATTTTGCACGTGCATATATGTATATGGTAACATGCTATGAAGACTATTCAAGTGACTGGACTACTACATCAGCTCTTAACGAACTCGAAAAAAATACCTATCCTACCTTTCAGCAATGGGCTTACCAGCTTCTTCTGAAATGGAGTCAGGAAGATCCGGTAAGTGATAAGGAAGTAAACAGAAACAATGCTGTTTATAAAATACAGGGAAACCGTAATCCGTTTATTGATTATCCGGAATTGGCCGAATATATTTGGGGAGCTAAGACGGAAACCCCATGGAGTGAGAGCACTGATCCTGCTTTGTATTCACCAACAAATAATTCTACTTTGGATTTGGGGGTTACTTCGATCAGTAAAACACTAGAGAAAGAAGTCTCTGTAAGCGGAAAAAATCTGACTGGCGATTTGTCTATAAGTATTTCCGGAACCGGATTTACTGTTAATGCATCTTCTTTAACGAAAGATCAGGTGGCTGCCGGTGCAAAAGTTACTGTTCAGTATAATTCTGCTTCAGCTGCAACTGCAACAGGTACACTTACCTTGTCAGGAGGCGGAGTAACTGTTTCTGTAAATCTTAAGGCTGAAGCTGTTGATGGCATACCTGTACTCGCGGCTTCAAATGTAACTTCAAAATCGTTCGTTGCTTCATGGAAAAATGTGAGCGACGCGTCTACTAAATACGACTTTAGTCTTTATCAATCGGATAAAACAACATTGGTTACAGGTTATCCGGTAAGCGTTGATGCTTCTTCAGAGACTCAAACTGTTACAAATCTTACACCGGATACACAATATTATTATAAGCTTACCGGTGGTGGACTCTCTTCAAATCTTATTGGTGCAAAAACATTAGTTGCTGTACCTGCTGTAACAGCAACTTTGCAGGGTGGAAACCTTGATTTTGTAACATTACCAAATGCTGCATCATCAGTAAAAAGCGTAACAGTTTCAACAGAATATATCAATAGTAATATTGCCGTTAAGGTTGGTACACCTTTTGAATTGTCATCAGATCAACAGACGTGGTCAAATGCTATCACTCTTGCTTCTGCCGGAGGAACGTTCTACGTTCGTATGGCCTCTTCTGCTGCAGGTAGTTATCAGTCAACACTTTCTCTTTCGTGCACTGAAATTTCAGACGATCAGGAAATACCGGTAACTGGGGCTGCTGAGTTGGCTAAAACATTTTTAGAGGATTTTGAGAAGGAAGTAACAAATGGTTATACAACAGGTGATGCTATATGTACAACAGGAAGTTGGGCTTTTGTTAATACATTGATCATGATTAATGATTTAGGCGATTTGAAGATTGGTAGTAAGTCTACCCGTATAAAACCTGCTGGGGCAATTTCTATGAAATCAGATAAAGCGAATGGTGTAGGTACATTATCATTATATGCAGGAACTTATGGTACAGATGTAGCTACTACAATAGGAATTTACTACTCTTCTGATGCGGGAACTACATGGAATACAGTAGCTGAAAATGTAGCTGTATCTAACTCATTAAAGGAGTATAAGTATTCAATAAATATATCTGGTCCGATACGAATCAAAGTTGCAAATTTAACAACTTCTGGAACAAAGCCTCGTGTAAATGTTGATAATATCTCTATGACAGATTATACTTCAACTGCTATTTCCAAGAATGAAAGCGACTCATTCCGTTTCTATGTAGAAAGTAACCAGCTTGTTATTCAGAATGATAAGGTTCAGAATATTAGTATCTATAATATTTCCGGGCAAATTGTATATAAGCATAAACTGAATCCCGGAGTAACTTCTGTCGCACTTCCTCAAGGTATATATATACTTAATGGAGATGGGGTAGTGAAGAAAATTATTATTAAGTAATAAGAGAACTGATTTATTTCCTTTTAGTTTCTAGAACAATAGGGGGAATATATAAATAACTGTATAAGGTTAGAGAGTACTTATTTGTCCTCTCTAGCCTTATTTTGTTTTTAAGCATTTCTTTTTTGACGCTAATATAAAATATTGTTTATGTTAAATGCTTTATGGTTTTTTAGGTATAAAAGTTCTATGAATATGTCCTTGTTTCGTTTTTTTTTAAGACTTTTGTCTGTGAATGGCATATTGCCCTTCTTTTATAAATTTAGTGATATATAAATATAATAAAAATAGATTTAATATGAAGAAACTGCTGATAGCATTGAATTTAATTCTTCTTATTTCCTTATCAGTTAATGCACAGGAGAAAAAGAAGTATGCGCTTTATAGCGTAGCTTTTTATAACATGGAAAACTTATTTGATTACACCCATGATCAGGGTAAAGATGATTATGAATATCTACCCGAAGGCAAAAACAATTGGGATTCAACCAAATATGTATCCAAGCTAAAGAATATGTCAGAAGTGCTTGGCATGCTGGCACGTGATAAACAACCCGAAGGTCCGGCTTTTATCGGATTGGCCGAGGTAGAAAATAGACATGTGCTCGAAGATTTGATTAAACAACCGGCACTTGCTTCTACTGGTTATCAGTTTATTCATTATGAAGGGCCAGATCAACGTGGCATTGATTGTGCGCTTTTGTACAATCCTGCTTTGTTTAACGTTAAAACAAGCAAGCTTCTCCCTTATGTAAATCCTGATGATACAGTTCATAAAACACGTGGGTTCTTGGTTGTAAACGGAGTAATGGCCGACGAAAATGTTACTGTGATTGTTAATCACTGGCCATCACGTGGAGCCGATTCTCCAGCCCGCATATTGGCTGGCAAGCAAGTTCGTGCCATTAAAGACTCTTTGCTTCGAGAAAATCCAGCTTTAAAGATTGTTATTATGGGAGATATGAATGACGACCCAATGGATCAAAGTATGAGCAAAGCCTTAGGTGCACACAGAGAAATTGCAGACGTAGAAGTAGGTGGATTGTATAATCCATGGTGGAATACTTTGCAGGTAAAAGGAATGGGAACACTAACCTACAGGGGAAAGTGGAATCTTTTCGATCAGATTGTAGTATCATCCAACTTGCTAGGTGATGACAGAAGCACATTGAAATTCTGTAAAAATGAGATATTCTATCGTGATTTCATGATTCAGCAAGAAGGTAATTATAAAGGCTCGCCCAAAAGAACCTTTGGAGGTAGTGTATGGCTAAATGGTTATAGCGATCACTTGCCAACTATTATTTACTTTCTTAAAGAGGTTAAATAAAAAAAGAATTTTGATTGCTCAATAAATATTAAAGGAACAGATTCAGTTGAACTAAAATTTGCCCTTTTTGTTTTTATTGCCATATAGAGATTACAATATGATATTTATTCATAGGGAAAAAGTGTCATTAGTAATGAAATATAACGTTTTATAAGATAAAATCTTTCGCAGAACATTTTTATTCAAACTATTCTTTTTAATTTTGCGAAGAATTTTAATTCACTAACAATAAATATTAAAAAAACATGGTTAATTACAAAGATTTAGGCCTCGTAAACACAAAAGATATGTTTAAGAGAGCTATCGCTGGAAAGTATGCCATTGCAGCGTTTAACTTCAATAACATGGAGCAAATGCAAGCTATTATTCAGGCTGCAGTAGAAACAAAATCTCCTGTTATCCTTCAGGTTTCAAGTGGCGCTCGTAAATATGCAAATCAGACTTTACTTCGTTACATGGCTCAGGGAGCTGTGGAATATGCAAAGGAATTAGGTTGTGAAAATCCTGAAATCGTTCTTCACTTAGACCATGGAGATTCTTTTGAACTTTGTAAGTCTTGTATCGATATGGGATTCTCTTCAGTAATGATTGACGGATCTCATTTCCCATACGAAGAAAATATTGCATTAACTAAGAAAGTTGTTGAATACGCTCACCAATTTGATGTAACAGTTGAAGGTGAACTTGGTGTATTGGCAGGTGTTGAAGATGATGTTGTTGCAGAACACCATACATATACTCAACCATCTGAAGTTGTAGATTTCGTATCTCGCACAGGTGTTGATTCATTAGCTATTTCAATCGGTACTTCTCACGGAGCAAACAAGTTTACTCCAGCTCAATGTACTCGTGATGCTAATGGTATCTTGATCCCACCTCCATTGCGTTTCGATATCCTTGAAGAAATTGAAAAAGAAATCCCTGGATTCCCAATCGTTCTTCACGGTTCTTCTTCAGTTCCTCAGGATTTGGTTGCTCAAATCAACCAATACGGAGGTAAGTTAGTTGACTCTATCGGTATTCCAGAAGAACAACTTCGTAAAGCTGCTTCTTCTGCTGTATGTAAGATCAACATCGACTCTGATGGTCGTTTGGCAATGACAGCTGCAGTACGTAAAGTATTCGTAGAACAACCAGGAGAATTCGACCCACGTAAATATCTTGGTCCTGCTCGTGATACTTTGAAAGCTCTTTATAAACTGAAACTAGAAAATGTTCTTGGTTCAGCTGGTAAATTAGCTAAGTAATCAATTAACAGATTATAGCATTGACAGAATCCTGTCCGAAACTATTCGGGCAGGATTTTTTTTTGTTGATTACTCCTGTATATTAATTAAATAAAAAACGAAAGTATTAATTGCTAAAAAAGGTATAAGTTGTATCTTTGTGAATTATGGACAGAAAAATAAGTTTAATTTATTATACAATTTAATCACAAAAGCAGAATATGGCGGATGAAAAAAAGTTCGTGCCTTTCGTTTCGGCGAATGCAAGCATGAGAGAATTTACCGGTAGAGCAGTGCTCATCGGTTTGGTACTGGCCGTTATTTTGGGAGCAGCGAATGCTTATCTTGGCCTTAAAGCCGGTATGACAATTGCTGCTACTTACCCGGCAGCAGTAATTGGTATGGCAATTTTGCGTTTCTTTAAAGGAACAATCCTGGAAGAAAACATAACCCGTACCGTAGGTTCCATTGGCGAGTCGGTTGCAGCAGGTGCAATCTTTACTTTACCGGCATTTTATATTTCCGGTGTGTGGAGTGGCGAACAATTCAGTTCAATAGGCAGTTACTTTATTGCTTCATTGATTCTTATCACCGGTGGTATTCTTGGTGTGCTCTTCGTAGCTTTACTTCGCAGGGTAATGGTGGAAGATAAAGAACTTCCTTTCCCAGAAAGTGTGGCAGCAGCCGAAATTCACAAAAGTGGCCGTAGCGGTTCCGGTGGTTCAAAATATTTATTCTCTGCAATGATTGTTGGTGCTGTTGTTAAAATAGCCGGTGATCTTCGCCTTTTTGCAACAGAATGGACTACCTTCTTTAAATCATCTATCGCTAAGTTTGCCGGTGGCAAAACACTCGATGGAGGTTTCCTTGCTGGCGGACCATCTATCAGCCCTGCATATTTAGGTGTAGGTTACATTATCGGTCCACGCCTTTCAGCGCTCAACTTTAGTGGTTCAGTAATGGCATGGGGATTAATGGTTCCTATGTTGCTTACCGTACTAGGCTCTTCTTTTGTAGGATCTCTTCCTCAAAATGCAGCTTTGCCGGTTGATTCTCCTGATGCATGGATGAATGCGGCAAATGTAGTTTGGAAAGAAGTAGTTCGTATTATTGCTATCGGTGGTATGTTGGTTGCAGCATGTTTTACTTTGTACAGAATGCGTGGAAGTCTTGGAACAGGATTGAAACGTTCTGTAAAGGATTTGAAACGTGCAACTCAGGGAAGTGCATCTGATGTAGAACGTACTGAAAAAGACCTTAAATCATCATGGATTCTTTTAGGTATTTGTTTTGCTGCCATCGCTACATTCGTAATTACATATTTCATCTTCAACACAAGTATCCTTGTAGCCATTGTTGCTTCAACCATAATGATAGTGCTTGCATTCTTCTTTGCAGCAGTTTCTGGTTACTTGGTTGGTATCATCGGTTCAAGTAATAACCCTATCAGTGGATTGACTCTTACTGCTTTAGTTGTTACAGCATTGATTCTTGTAGCTTGTGGTGTAGATTCTCACAATGGTGGTGTTGCAGCAGTATTGGGAATTGCAGCCATTGTTTGTGTGGCAGCGGCCGTAGGTGGTGAAATGTTCCAGGACTTAAAGGCAGGACACATCCTTGGCGGTACACCATGGAAAATGCAGGTAGGCGACTTGATTGGTGTTGTTATTGCCGGTTTTGTAATGTTCGGCGTTTTGATTATCCTTAATCAGGGAGATATCAATATGGGACTTCAGCAAGGTTACGAAGGTGGTTTCGGAAGCAAGAACCTTTCTGCTCCACAGGCTGGTTTAATGGCAGCTCTTTCACAAGGAATTATTGGCGGACAAATGGCTTGGGTACTTATTATTGCCGGAATGGTTATGGCAGTAGCATTTATTTTAATGGGAATTACAAGTCCGATGCTAATTTTTGTGGGAATGTATCTTCCATTTAACACAGTATTTGCTATTTTTGTGGGTGGCTTGATTAAAGGAGTTCTCGATCTATATGTAGCACGTCGCAAATACAGTGTTGGTCAGCTGGCTACCGTGGAAAATACCGGGGTGCTTCTTGCTTCCGGATTGATTGCCGGCGAAGCATTGATGGGGTTGGTAGTTGCCATTTTTGCAATGTTCAACATCTTCTTCGCTGATATGCTTCCATTTGCTAGTCCTAACTACGTAGTTGGTTTGGTTATTATGTTGGTAATCGGTTACTTCTTTGTTCGTGTACCACTTAAGAAAGCCGATTCTATCAAAGAATAATTTATGAAGAAAAAAGAACAAGTAAACCTATTTGATGTAATTCCGTATATCAGCGAACATGTTACGACGGAAAAGGAAGACGATTTGTTTGTGATTGTATTTCCTCGCTTTCGTAATAAGTTTATGCAGAAAGTTTTTGCTCCATGCGGAAAGTCGGCCAATCTTCATGTAAAGCTCGAAGAGCATGGTACGGCGGTATGGAGTTTGATAGATGGAAATCGTACAGTAAGAGAGATTACGGAGCAACTAGCGGAACATTTTAATTATGAAGAAAATTATGAGTATCGCATTACCACGTATATATCTCAGTTGTATACCAATGGGTTTATAAAATATAAAACGGCTCTTTAAATAAAATATAAGAGCTTTGAAATGTAAAAAGAGGAAATGAAGTTGTTTCATTTCCTCTTTTTCGCGTTTATGCTAGTTTATAGCATGTACTATCTTTTCATTCATCATGAAACTTATTGCCCTCCTCAATTTTAAATGTGGCTCAGACGGAATTGTAAGTTTATATTTAGTGCGATAAATACATAGTTAAAGACCTTAATTCTCTTGAAGGTTATTACATGCAATACTTATGGCTAACCCAGAATCTGGCATAATTTGTTTTTGTATACGTTCTTTATTGTATCTATTTTCTAATTCCTTTTTAATCTCAATTGCTTCATCAAATTTTTCTTGGAATAGGTCAATTAGTTTTTCCTTTTTAAGTTTATACCATTCACTCTCAATCTTTTGTGATATGGAGATTCGAGGCTTCTTTCCTTTAGAGTTGTTAAATCGTTTATAATTAAATTCTTTATAATATTTTTCCATTATAGGCTTCCAGTTATTTTCAATAATTTTAAATCCTTGTCTTTGTTCTTCTTCACTACCAGAGTAATTCTTTGAAATAGCTATTTTAAATGATCCATCTTGAAATGAAAAATCAAAATAGATTTTTTCATTTTCAGAGTCAGTGCTATCCAAATTGGAACCTAAGAATATAGAGATTTGTGCTTTTCCATGTGTTTCACTTATATTAAATTTATGCGTCCCAAAACTTACATTTTTAGCAATATCTTGGATTAGCATTTTTTGGAGTATTGTTTCCAACTGATTTTCTGAAATAAATTTTGCATCATCACTATCTTTTTCTTCATTTTGTTTAACTGATTTCTTTTTTGAAGCATCTGTAAAAACAGAAGTAAACGATGTGTGATCTTTTAAAAACTTATTTTTTATTGTAATGAAAGATTCTATTGATTTTAGATATTCATCTAAGATAATTGCATCAGCATATAATTTTGGCTGTAAAACAGATCTTAATTTATCATGAATTTTATCGTATGTTACTTCCGTCCATGACTCAGAATCTATTTCTTTATTATCACATTTTGCCTCTTCGTTTGAATAAGTTAGAAATATATATCTCTTCTGATTATGCTCCGGATATTTTTTTTTCACTATACTTTGGTATTTCTTAAGTTGATCGCTGTGTTGAGAAGATTTTATCTTATTTTCTACGATTATGACCTTCTTGTTTCCAGAAACATCCTCCAGAAGAAAAAGGATATCAATATTATCAGTTTCAACAAGAACATTTATTTCATTATATTCTACTAAAGATTCTTCTGAACTCTTTTGATAAAAAAGAGAATTAAGTATTGAAGATTTTTCTTTTTTAGTAAAAGCTTTATTTTCATCTGAAAAAATCCATCCAATTATAGCTGAATGCATTTTCTCCATATCAGCTAAACCTATTCGGTTAAAAAAGTTACTCATAATAATTAGTTTAGAGGTTTTAAAAAGGTATATATTTAATTAACTCACATAGTTTTGAAACTTTTCCATAAAGTAAAATATAATTGATAAGATAAACTAATTAATAGCAGTAAAAAACGACTGAACGGACTACTGTTATATAAATATCAAATCAATTCAATAAAATTATCGCCTTTTGAAAGTCATACACCTTGTTCTAGGTCTTCTTCGCCATATAGATTTGCTGGAAATGGAGTACATTCCAACTGTTTCTTTAGAATAGGGAAATTCACTTCGAATATCTGATGAATTAATGGTAACAATACATTCTTAATACTACGAGCTGAAATTTGATGTCGATCATTGATTTGTATTGTATGTTGTTTCATATAATGCTTACAGAATACATCGTAGTATGAGAATAGCTCATCGGCTCTGGAGAAAATACCATAAGTTGATGCTCGTTCTTCACAATCAACGAGTGTGAATAACATCTTTTCCATTTCTTTGTATTTATCCACAAAAGGGGATTGATTCAAACATTTATGTGGCTCCATACAGGGGTTAATCACAATTTTGAAATAACTATTCATACGCAATGCAAAGAATCCGCCTAGTGATGAAGCTACAATCAGATTGATGTGATGAGCCTTTATATACTCATTAATCTGTTTCTCTATATTATAGGGATCACCCTCAAATGTTGGATGATACACTGTAGCGTACGAACCTAATTCTGATGCAAGCACCCTTGCCGTTTCGGATTCACTATTGCTATTATAGCCATGAATATAAAGTATATTTATCATATTTTTTTATTTATTGTTCTTGTGGTGTAATAATCAATGGTTTATATTTTTCCTATTCGGGCATATACTTAATTATTTGCAGTAGATGTCTTTTTGCAAATTCAGCCACAAGGATATCTGCTCCTTCAGCTCCTCTGGTAATAATACATTCAATAAATATGCAGATAAATTATATACAGAATAATTGATAAATTTCATCTTAACAGAATTTATTTCTTATAAAGATCAAATTTTATATTGTTAGAAGATAATTTCCGTCAATAAAATTTAGACTTTTATAGCTAAATTTTATCTATTGGCTGATTAATAACAAAGACAACTACTGCTATTTTATCAAGTTAATGTTTTTTATTGTAACAGTTTTTGTTGGGTGCTAAAGATTATGCGTTTCACCTCTCACTCTTCTCAAACCCAGCCACCTCAATCCACTTCTTCATCTTGGTAGAAGCCTGAAAATTCACACTCTTAACCTCAAGACTCTCGGCACGATGAGATTTTTCGGGATCAAAATCTTCACGGATTGAGTAGAAAGTGGAAAAGAACCATAATTGGTAATGGAAACAGTATAACCATTACTTAAAGCTCTTTCTATTGCATTGAAGGTTTTGGCTTTTGCTTGTCCTACTTCATATCTTTGCTATGTATTGCTTCCGGCAATGTATTCGGCAAGTGACATTGTGTCTAACTGTTCGCGACTTTTCACTATGGGATGAACACCGCCTTTTTCGTTTGTGTCTCTACTCAAGTTATCGTTAATCCCCTTGGATTTATATGGTATGCTTCAGATTATTAATGTTTTATTGGTTAATGGTTTTGGTAAACATGTACATGTTTGAATCCAATCATGTACATGTTTTGGAGCAATCTTGTACATGTTTGGGCTGATGTCTCGTTTTGTTTTTACTAATTTGTTTAGTCACATTTATTAAATAGACTATGTTTGATTGCTAATGTCTTTAACTCTCTTTATTAAAGGCTGATTTATAGCCTCTTTCTTCTCAAAAGTAATTTCTGGGGTGGAGAGGGTGGGGTAAAAAAGAGTGTTTTTGCTTTCTGAAAATTAAATTTTGAAAATTCTGCAAATTGCGGAATTTTCAAAAAATAATTTCTGGAAACGAAAAAAGGACTATTTCTCTCCACCCTCTCCACCCCAGTCTTTTAAAATAACCTTGTATTGAGTGGTTTCTTTATCTGTTCTAAACTTGTAATTAACTGATTTTAAGTTCCTTCCAAGCTTGACGATCATCTTCTTACTAATTGCAATCCCCGTCTTGCTTTAAATAGATTCCGCAGTTTTGCTGCAGAAAGATAAATTCCTTCTTCATCAGCTTCCGGTTTACGGTAGTAATCATATAATAATTCTATGTCTACGTTGCTGATTGTGCTTTTCTACAATGTTATTCTTTTCAGTGTTTTTTATGATTGTTTTTTAAACAAAAACCGGCATTAAGGTATAACCAAATATACTTGAATGCCGGCACAAAATAAATATCCTATTTAATATTCTATTTGCTAAGAGTCTCCCTATCTATTTTAATCAAACCTCCGGTAGAAGGATCGAATGTAACCTTCACTACAGATTTCTTCTCGAATAATTCCTTCATTAATGTATCGGTACTGCCGAATTGAGTAATCATGAAATCACTGTCGAACAAATTAGTTTGTGAAGTAAATACTGAGAAATGAGCCTTGCCTGGCACATTATAAACAACTCCTTCAATCTTTTTAGGCTTACCTGTTTCAGGTGTTTTTTCTGGAACTGTTTTTAAATTAGTCAGTGTATAGTAAACAGGAGATCCTGCTAAGTCGTTTACTCCAAGAACTCCTAGTTTCTTTGAGAAACGGAATGCAATTGCTTTGTTTACGTCTTGAGTAGGAGCGATGGTGAACTTATAGCTCTTGGTCTCTTTTTCTACTGTTCCCGAGAAGAGTTCTGTTAGTGCCTTTTCTTGTTCGTCCAGTTTCTCAAGTACTAGTTTCAGTGAAGCACCGTCCTTTGGCATACTTTCTACTTCACCTCTAAGAAGTGAACTTTTACTATCACGAACTTTATAGATTTCTTTAGCTACAAGTTCGGCAACTTTTGCGCTGGAACCAGCCATCAGGATTTCTTCCGTCATAAAGTCGCGTGCATTTGGTTTTGCCTTCTTTTCAACAGGTACCTCTTTTACCGGAGCAACCTTTGGGCTCAACGGAAGATTGATAGTTTTAATAATACCATTTTCTGTCAATTCCATTAAAGGAGCCAGAGTTTTATCTTTCAGCTTTATGAAGTAAGTCTTTTCGGCATCCGGAATGCCAATGCTTTTAGCTTTTACGTCAGTTATTTCCCAATGCTCTTCTTTTGTGTCGGAAATGTTTGATAATCTGAGATAGCGGTCGGCATATTTGCAGAATTCGCCTGGTATATAAGTGGATTTTACAGTTTCGACTTCTATTTCAATTACACTTTTAGGGAGTGTGTATGTAACTCCATACTCCTGATCCTTTCCTCCATATTTAGTAACTTCTGTCTGCGCGAATGTATTTGCAGAAAGAAGAAGAAGGCTCAATAATGCTATTGATTTTTTCATATAAATCTCTGTTTTAACTTTACCTATATATTAAACCACAAATGTAGAGAAAAATTCTCTAAGAACATATTTATTTGCGTTACTTATCTGTGTTTTGGGTTAATTTAAGCCATGCGAATGGAATATTATCGGCTATATCGCCCGATGTTAATCCTCTTTCTCCCAGCTTTTCCTTAGCAATATCTCCTGCGAGTCCGTGTAAATAAACTCCCAGTTTGCATGCTTCTTCGGATGTGTAGCCTTGCGATAATAAAGAGAGCAGAACTCCTGTCAGCACATCACCACTGCCGGCTGTTGCCATTCCCGGATTTCCGGTTGGGTTAAAGAAGCAGTTACCTTCGGGAGTAACAACAATGGTGTATGCTCCTTTTAGTACGATGTAGATTTTACAATTTGTTGCCAAATCACGTGCCTTAATCATCCTTGCAAAACTGCTTTCGCATTTACCCACCAAGCGATCCAGCTCTTTAGGGTGAGGAGTGAGTATGGAACCTTTTGGAATAGAAGGCAGAATCTGACGGTGTTCTGCAATAATATTCAGGGCATCGGCGTCGAGCACTATTGGCTCCTGACAAAGTTTTATTTGTTCCATTAAGGCTGCAGCAGTCTCTTCCGATTGTCCTAATCCCGGACCGATGGCTATTGAAGTATAACTATCTGGATATACGGGCGTGGTGAAGTAGTTTTCGTGCATATCATGCTGAGCCATTGCTTCGGGAACTGCAGTCTGAAGTATGTCGTTGTTCTTTAAAGGTGTATGAACGGTTAATAAACCAACACCGGTTTTCAGGCAAGCCTTAGCAGCTAGTACAGAAGCACCAGCCATACCATACGATCCTGCAATTAGCAGTGCATGTCCGTAGTTTCCTTTGTGAGCGAAACGCTTGCGTGGCTTAATCAGTTTCTTAATATCACTCTCTTCTGTAAGATGCCATGATGTAAAATTGTTTTCAATTCCTTCCTGACTTAAATTTATGTCTAAAAGTTCCCATTCACCCAAATAATCTTCATTTTCAGCGAAAAAGAAAGAAAGTTTAGGTAATTGTAAAGATAGCGTTCTTTCGGCGCGAATTATATGATTCTTGATATTATAAGTATTGTCTTCGCACATTAATCCGGATGGTAGATCAATAGAAACCACCTTTGATGGTGATGAGTTAATGTATTTTACTACTGCGGCAAAACCTCCGGATAATGCTTTTTTGAGTCCGGAACCAAAAAGTCCGTCAATAACCAGGCAATCTTCACTCAACACAGGAGGCTCAAATGCACTGGTGATTTCTGTGAATTCTACATCTGAGTTTTGCAACAGACGTTCTTTATTTATCTCGCAATCTTCCGATATATGGTCGCCGGTATTAAACAAGTATGCTTTCACTTTGTAGCCCTGTTCTGCCAAAAGACGAGAAACAGCAAGTGCGTCACCACCATTATTGCCCGGACCAGCAAATACAATAACCGGAGTTTCCTTACTGTAATATTTTATAATTGCACCTGTTAATGCTACGGCAGCACGTTCCATAAGGTCTATGGACAAGATTGGCTCATTCTGTATAGTGTAAGCATCTAACTGTTTAATCTGTATGCTTGGAAATATTTTCATTGCTTATTTTTTATTAGTCGCGCAAAAGTACTAAAAGCTCTCAAAAAACTCAACTCTTTCACCTTAAACTAAATGTAAAATCACTACTTTTGCATCCAATTAATAAAAATAAAGAATAATATAATATTTATGAGTCAATCTAAAGGGCATCCCAAAGGTCTTTACCTCATCTTTGCAACAGGTACCGCTGAACGTTTCAGCTACTACGGTATGCGTGCAATTTTCATTTTGTTTTTAACTAAAGCCTTGTTGATGGATAAAGTTCTTGCTTCGTCTATCTATGGTAGTTATACAGGTCTGGTTTACCTGACTCCCCTGATTGGTGGTTATGTTGCCGATAAATATTGGGGAATCAGACGTTCTGTATTCTGGGGAGCTGTGATGATGGGGCTTGGTCAGTTCCTTTTATTCCTGAGTGCCTCGTTCTTAAATTCGGTTGAGATGTCTCACTGGCTGATGTATGGTGGCTTGGGATTTCTTATTTTTGGAAATGGTTTCTTTAAACCCACTATTACTACTTTGGTAGGACAATTATATGAGCCTAACGACAGTCGTTTGGATGCAGCATATACAATTTTCTATATGGGGATAAATGTGGGTGCGTTTATTGCTCCGCTTGTTTGTGGATATTTTGGCGATACTGGTACTCCGGAAGATTTTAAATGGGGATTCCTGGCAGCAGCCATCGGTGTGTTGTTTACCATTATAGTATTTGAAACTCAGAAAAATAAATATCTTGTCTCACCTTCAGGAGAGCAAATTGGTATTATACCTGATGCGCAAAACCATAAGAAGGATGAAGATAAACAAGAACAGTTAACTATCTCTAAGGAAGATGCAATAAAGAAAGCTCTTTTCTTTGCCGGAGTTACAGTGATTCTGTTTGCTATATTTAAATGGGTTTTTGATGCTGAATATATTAGTGCAGGTATCTTTGCTGCATGTATTGGGATCCCGGCATACATCCTTTTCGACAGTTCACTTACAAGAATAGAAAGAGAACGAATCATTGTTATTTATATCATCGCCTTTTTTGTAATCTTCTTCTGGGCTGCTTATGAACAGGCTGGTGCTTCGCTTACTCTCTTTGCTGATGAACAAACAAACCGTTCTATTTTTGGATGGGAAATGCCCGCTTCTTATTTTCAGGCATTTAATCCTCTTTTTGTTGTAGCTTTGGCTTTTGTGATGCCGTTTATCTGGGGTTTCCTGAGCAAGAGAAAAATGGAACCATCTTCTCCTGCGAAGCAAGCAATAGGTTTGTTCCTCCTCTCTTTAGGATATTTATTTATAGCCATTGGCGTAAAAGACCTTCAACCAGGTGTTAAAGTAAGTATGCTTTGGCTTACAGGTTTATATTTTATTCATACAATGGGTGAAATGGCATTGTCTCCTATCGGCTTATCCATGGTTAACAGATTAACTCCGGTTCGTTTTGCCTCTTTAATGATGGGTGTTTGGTATCTTTCGAATGCAGCGGCAAATAAGCTTGCAGGTATACTTAGCGGCTTATATCCGGAGGCAGGCAAATCTAAAGTTATCTTAGGCTTCGAGGTGGTTTCTTTATACGATTTCTTTATGGTATTTGTTGTAATGTCGGGAATTTCCGCTGTAATATTATTCTTGTTGTGTAAATGGCTGCAGAAGTTAATGCATGGAGTAAAATAGTTACTTTTAGATTTCACAGGAATCTCTTATGGAAAAAGAGGGTATATTCTTGCATCCCTTTCCATAAAAAGTAGTACTTTTGCGCTTTCAATTATATAATAAAACAATTGTTATGAAAACAATTCAGATAAAAGATAAAACATTTGCTCTTTCTATTAACGAAGAGAGCATTCAAAAAGAAGTTACTCGTGTTGCTGACGAAATTTGTCGTGACCTGAAAGACGAGAACCCTATTTTTATTAGCGTTCTTAACGGATCTTTTATGTTTACTGCTGATTTAATGAAACAAATCAATATCCCTAGCAAGGTAACTTTTGTGAAGCTTGCTTCTTATGAAGGTGTTGCTTCTACCGGAGTTATCAAGGAAGTCGTTGGCTTATCAGAAGATATCCAGGGTAAAACTGTGGTTATTGTGGAAGATATTGTTGATACTGGTCTAACCATGCAACGTTTACTTGAAACACTTGGAACAAGAAATCCTAAAGCTATTCATATTGCAACTTTACTTGTGAAGCCTGACAAACTACAGGTGGAACTGGATATTAAATATTGCGCAATGAGAATTCCTAATGATTTTATTGTAGGATACGGTCTGGATTATGATGGATATGGCAGAAATTATCCTGATATCTACACTTTAGCAGAATAATTATAAATAAAATAAGGTAAAAGAAATGTTGAACATTGTTATTTTTGGTGCTCCCGGTTCTGGTAAGGGAACACAAAGTGAATTTATTATTAAGAAATTTGGTGTTAATCATATCTCTACTGGAGATGTACTTCGTGCAGAAATCAAAAACAATACAGAACTTGGTAAAACTGCTAAAGGGTATATCGATCAGGGACAATTGGTTCCGGATTCTTTGATTATTGATATCCTTGCTAGTGTACTTGATAATTTGAAAGAAAGCAAAGGAGTTATCTTTGATGGTTTCCCAAGAACTATTCCTCAGGCTGAAGCTTTGAAAGTTATGCTTAATGAAAGAGGACAAGATGTTTCTATCATGCTTGATCTTGACGTACCAGAAGAAGAATTAATTACTCGTCTGATTAAACGTGGACAAGAATGTGGTCGTGCGGATGACAACATGGAAACTATCAAAAAACGTTTGGTTGTTTACAATACTCAGACTTCTCCATTGAAAGATTACTATAAAAAAGAAGGTAAATATCAGTACATCAAAGGTCTTGGCACATTAGAAAGCATCTTTGGTGATATTGTTACTGCTGTTGAAAAATTATAATTTAAGAAGAATATATTATTATGGCTGAATCGAATTTTGTTGACTACGTTAAGATCTATTGCCGCTCCGGTAAGGGAGGCAGGGGCTCTACGCACATGCGTAGAGAAAAATATATCCCTAACGGCGGACCCGATGGAGGCGACGGCGGAAGAGGAGGTCATATTATATTGCGTGGTAATCGTAATTACTGGACATTGCTTCACCTGAGATATGACCGTCATATTATGGCCGGACATGGTGAATCGGGTGGTAAGCAACGTAGTTTCGGTAAAGACGGTGAGGATAAATATATTGAAGTTCCTTGCGGTACTGTAGTTTATAATGCAGAAACCGGCGAATATATCTGTGATGTAACGGAACACGGACAAGAGGTTATGTTACTGAAAGGTGGTAGAGGCGGTCAGGGTAACTGGCATTTTAAAACAGCTACTCGTCAGGCTCCTCGTTTTGCTCAGCCTGGTGAACCGATGCAGGAACTTACAATTATTATGGAGCTGAAGTTGCTGGCGGATGTTGGTCTTGTTGGTTTCCCTAACGCGGGTAAATCTACTCTACTATCTGTTGTGTCGGCGGCTAAGCCAAAAATTGCCAATTATCCGTTTACTACACTTGAACCTAATCTGGGGATTGTTTCTTATCGCGATGGGAAATCTTTTGTGATGGCTGACATTCCAGGTATTATAGAAGGTGCAAGTGAAGGTAAGGGACTGGGACTCCGCTTCCTTCGACATATTGAGCGAAATTCTCTTTTGCTTTTTATGGTTCCTGCTGATGCAGATGATATTAAGAAGGAATATGAAATTCTGCTCAACGAGCTTTCTACCTTTAATCCGGAGATGCTCGATAAACAACGTGTTCTTGCCATAACTAAATGTGATATGCTGGATCAGGAACTGATGGATGAAATAGAAAAAACGCTTCCGGAATCTATTCCGCATGTGTTTATCTCGTCAATCACTGGCCTTGGTGTAGCAGCCTTGAAGGATATTCTTTGGGAAGAACTGAACAAAGAGGGAAACAAGATTGAAAGTATTGTTCACCGTCCTAAAGATGTGAATAAACTTCAGGCTGAATTAAAGGAAATGGGTGAAGACGAAGACTTCGAGTATTCTTATGAAGATGAGGATGAAGAAGAGGAAATCTTCGATGATTATGAAGAAGAAGACTGGGAATAATCATGACAGAATTAACAGAAGATAAAGTAATATTGGGTTTTGAACAACTATGTTCAATTCCCAATATTTCTCATTTTGTAACCACACGTAAAGGTGGTTATAGCGAAGATACTTTCGCGTCATTTAATTGTGCGCCTTTTTCGGGTGATGATCCAGAGAAGGTAAAACGTAATCAGGAAGTGTTATGTTCTAAAGTGGGTATCCAACCACAGCAGTTGGTAATTCCATTTCAGACTCATGGAAATACAATCAGGGCAATTGATCCTTTCTATGTGAGCTTATCTTTGGAAGAACAACAGCGCAGACTTCATGGTGTGGATGCTTTAATTACCAACATACCGGGTTATTGTCTTTGTGTTTCTACAGCCGACTGTGTTCCGGTTCTTTTATATGATACGGTTAATAAGGCGATAGCTGTAATTCATGCAGGATGGAGAGGTACTGTTGCTAAAATTGTTAAACAGACTCTCGACTTTATGGATAATACATATAATACTGATGCGAAGGATGTTTTAGCTGCAATTGGCCCAAGTATTTCTTTTGATGCCTTTGAAGTTGGTGAAGAAGTTTATAGTGCTTTTCTTAAGATTGGATATGATATGACGAAGATTTCTTCCTGGAACGAAGATACTCAGAAGCATCATATTGATTTATGGGAAGCTAATCGAATTCAATTGACTGAAGCCGGAGTGTTACCGGATAATATTGAGGTATCGGGTGTTTGTACCTACGAACAACATGAACGCTTTTTCTCAGCCCGACGTCTGGGTACTAAGTCCGGACGTGTTTTGTCTGGTATAATGTTGAAAAAATAACAAGATCTGATGTTTATTCTCAAAGTATCTGAAGAAGTCCGTAAGGCTTGTCCTGATTATAACGGTGCGGCTATACTTGCAACGGTAAAGAATTCATCTTTCAACGAGGATTTGTGGAAACAGATAGATGCCGTAGCTGCAGAGTACAAGACTTCTCACAAGATAGACGAGGTGAAGAATAATCCTCATATTCTTGCAACGCGTAATGCATATAAGAAATTTGGTAAGGACCCAAATCGTTATCGTCCGTCGGCTGAAGCTCTTTGCAGAAGAATTGTCAGGGACTTACCTCTTTACAGAATAGATACCTTGGTGGATCTCATAAATCTGGTTTCTATCCGCACCGGATATTCAATAGGTGGCTTTGACGCTTCGAAGATAGTAGGAGATACCGTGGAACTAGGTGTTGGTAAAGCTGATGAACCTTTCGAAGGCATTGGCAGAGGTATGCTTAATATTGAGGGGTTACCTGTTTACCGTGACGCAATTGGCGGAATTGGCACACCAACCAGTGATAATGAGCGTACAAAGCTTTCAGTTGAAACAACTCAGTTATTAGCTATAATCAATGCTTACAGCGGAAGTGAAGGATTGGCCGAAGCTGTGGATTACATGCAATCTCTGCTCAGGGAATTTACTGAATCCGATGGTGGTGAGGTTATTTATTACTGATTAACAAGCGTACTATCTCTCACCTCCTGTTGATCAATTGCAGGACCGGGCTGATTTCCTTTTGTCTTTGAATCGAACTCGTACATCATAAAGATAACAAATGCGTAAGCAAGAATCATCAGTGTTGAGTATGTCATTATTTTCTTAGCTCTTTTAGGCTTATATACCATTCTCGACAAACGAATTATGGAGATTATCAATCCTGTAATCATACCTACCCCTACCAGATAAGGAAGAATCCCCAGGAACAGGAATACGATGAAATATATTATGTAGTATAATGCTACTGCCGATATAACAGGTATTATTACTAAAATAGTCAATCCGGGAAAAAGATATTTTTTAAGTTTGCTTTTATTTTCTTCTTCCGGTTCTGTTTCGTCGTCTGTAACTGGCAAAATATCTTCTTTTACCTCTTTTTTGCCAAATCCAAGTATGCCCAGTCTGTGAGCCAATGCTATGAATACACCAACAAACCACAGGATGCAAAGAATTGCCACATCATCGAGTATATTTATGCTCAGTGGATTTGTAATATAAGTGAGAGAACCATTTATAATAAGGTATCCGGCCCATACAGAGAATAGAGTAAGTATACATAATACTCCAATCACTATATTTTTCCACTTTTTAGTGGCTGAAGAATTTTCGTCAATCATAACCTGAATTTCAGAATTCTCTTTTTCGTTGTGTTCATTATATTCTGTATTCATAATTAGTATGTTTAGTTATATGCAAATATAATTAAATAAATTATTCATGTATCTTAATCTTAATGTTTCTTTATTTGGAAATATCATTTCAATTCATTACGTTTGACAAAATATTAGATCTAACTAAAAAGATGTAAATTATGAAAAATTGGATGAAAGAAGCTGCTATTGTGGCACTTGGACTATTTTTATTGGGCATTTGTATTAGAGCTGGTATAAATGATTTTAAAGATAAGGATCGGGTCGTTTCGGTTAAAGGTTTAGCTGAAATGGAAGCTCCGGCTAATAAAGTTACATGGCCATTGATGTTTAAAGATTTGGGGGATGATCTTCCTACCCTTTACAATAATATTAAAGCTAAGAATAATACTATTGTGAACTTTCTTAAATTAAAAGGTATTACAGAAAAGGAAATTAGCATTTCAGCTCCTGAAATCATAGATATGCAAGCAGAACGATATACTGGTAATAACACTTCTCCATATCGTTACAATATAACATCCGTTATTACTGTCACTTCTGAAAAAGTGGATAAAGTAAGAAGCTTGATGGCTGAGCAGAGCGAATTACTGAAACAAGGTATCGCTCTTACAGGAGGAGACTATCGGTATAATGTGACTTATGATTTTACTAAACTGAATGAAATTAAACCTCAGATGATAGAGAACGCAACTAAAAATGCACGAATAGCAGCTGAAAAATTTGCCAAGGATTCTGATAGTAAACTGGGAAAAATCAAGACTGCTAATCAAGGACAATTCTCTATTGTAGATCGTGATGCAAACACTCCTTATATTAAAAGTGTTCGTGTAGTAACAACTGTGGATTATTATTTGCAGGATTAGTATGTAGTATACTTATTTCTTTTGATAATATTCTTGTTACTTACAGACTATCAGATTTGTAACTGTAATATTTCTATTTATAGAAAGGCTTTTTATGATAGTTAGTTTTCCTGATATATAAAACTGTAACCGGTTTGGATTTTAATTCCTGACCGGTTTTTTATTTATGCTTTTATGTCGTTAAACATAGATTCGATATATAAACAAATATTTACTAATGTAGGCAAAAATTAAATTTAATTAAAATGTTATCTTTAAATTAAAAAATATGTATATTAGGCTGTTTTTTTGAAACACGAATCTTAAATCTTAAACAATGAATGCCATGAATAAACTCATGAAATTTTTCTTTTTAACGTTTTCGTTATTTGGACTTTGTTTGAATATGCAGGCGAGTGAAGCTGATTTAGCTATACCTGATCTGCATCAAGGTACTTACCACATTTTTGGTGGAACTGTCTCCTCTTGGGATTTTCTTTTCTATGGAGCTTTAATTATTGTCGGAACGTTGGGATTCAGCTTGATCTTGTTCCATCAGATTAAAAAGTTAAAGGCTCATGATTCTATGCTAAAAGTAGCTGCTACAATTTATGCAACATGCCGAACTTATTTGTTGCAGCAAGGTAGATTTCTTTTGATGCTTTTTGCTATTGTTGCTGCTATTCTATGTATATATTTCTTTGGATTATTGGGGAAACCACTTGAAGTGGTTCTGGAGGTTCTGCTATTCTCTATTGTTGGTATGGGCGGATCTTACTGTGTGGCATGGTATGGTATACGTGTAAATACCTTTGCAAACGCGCGTACTGCTTTCGCTTCTTTACGTGGAAAACCACTGGATGTGGTGAATATTCCTTTGAAAGCCGGTATGAGTGTGGGTTTATTCCTTATTTCTCTGGAATTAGTGATGATGGTGATTATCTTGTTGTTTGTACCACGAGACAGAGTCGGTATTTGTTTCCTTGGATTTGCCATTGGTGAATCTTTAGGTGCAAGTGCTTTGCGTATTGCCGGTGGTATTTTTACCAAGATTGCAGATATTGGTTCGGATTTGATGAAAGTTATATTTAAAGTTAAAGAAGATGATCCTCGTAATCCAGGTGTTATTGCCGATTGTACTGGTGATAATGCAGGTGATAGTGTAGGTCCTACTGCCGATGGCTTTGAAACTTATGGTGTAACTGGTGTAGCTTTAATCACATTTATAACATTGGCTATAAATGATCCTACAATACAAGCTAAGTTGATAGTATGGATTTTTGGTATGCGTTTTTTGATGGACTTCCTTTCCGGATGTTCTTTTTTTATCAACCAGGCTATTTCTAAAAAACTATATGCAAATAAAAAGGATTTCAACTTTGAGAACCCGCTTATGCGATTAATTTGGATCGCTGCAATTCTTTGTATTTCGGTTAGTTTCTTTATGAGTCATTTGCTGCTAGGTGATCTGCCTAATACAACTCTTTGGTGGAAATTGGCTATCATAATCAGTTGTGGAACATTGGCTGCTGTGTTGATTCCTGAATTTACTAAGTTATTTACCAGTTCAAAATCAAACCATGTGCAGGAAATAGTAACAGCTTCACGCGAAGGTGGCTCATCCTTAAATATACTTGAAGGTATTGTTACTGGTTATTTGAGTGCTTTCTGGACAGGTTTGCTAATTGTTGGTTTAATGACAATTGCATATTTTACTTCAGAGCAAGGATTGGTTGAAATTCTAGGTCCTCATGCTTCTATCTTTGCATTTGGATTGGTTGCTTTTGGTTTCTTATGTATGGGTCCTGTTACTATTGCGGTTGATAGTTATGGTCCGGTAACTGATAATGCACAATCTGTATTTGAACTTTCACAAATAGAACAAATTCCAGGAATTAGTGAATCAATTGAGAAAGAATTTAATTTTAAACCAGATTTTGAAGTAGGAAAGCATTTCCTTGAAGCAAATGATTCGGCTGGTAATACATTTAAGGCTACTGCTAAACCAGTACTGATCGGTACAGCTGTAGTAGGGGCTACAACAATGATTTTCTCCATTATTTTGTTATTGGAAAAGGTGGGAATGTTAAAGCTTTCTCTTACTGATGCACCTGTTATTCTAGGATTTATTTGTGGTGGTGCAGTTGTTTTCTGGTTCAGTGGAGCTTCTATGCAAGCTGTAACAACTGGTGCATATCGTGCGGTTGAGTTTATCAAGAAGAATTTTGATATGAGCAAGAAGGAGGCGGATATTGAAGATTCTAAATCGGTTGTGAAGATTTGTACTCAATATGCCCAGAAAGGTATGTGGAACATATTCATTGCACTGATTTCTCTCACATTATCTTTTGCATTTATGGATCCTAATTTCTTTGTAGCTTATCTGGTATCTATTGCTGTATTTGGTTTGTTCCAGGCAATCTTTATGGCAAATGCCGGAGGTAGCTGGGATAATGCTAAGAAGGTAGTTGAGGTTGATTTAAAAGCAAAGAATACTCCGCTTCATGAAGCTGCTGTTGTTGGCGATACTGTAGGCGATCCGTTTAAGGACACATCATCTGTTTCGTTAAATCCAATTATTAAGTTCTCTACTTTATTTGGACTTCTGGCTACAGAAATTTGTATTGAGATGAAAATGAATCCTGCTATGGACTACTCTATGTATATAGCTGTTCCGTTCCTGATTTTAAGTCTTGTTTTTGTATGGCGTTCATTCTACGGAATGAGAATCCCTGTGGAAAGTGTTGATACTGCTGATGATAGTGTTACAGATGAATCTTCTGTTGATGAGGCTATAGCTGACGATTCTGTAGTTGTGGCTCCATGTAGAGAGGAAGTAAAACCATAAAACATTATTTATAATTTGAAGGCTCTTTGTTTTTCTGAACAAGGAGCCTTTTTTGTTGATATATGTCTTGAAATAGAATTAACCTTATTAAATTATTAAAAAAGACATCTCTGAATTGAACGTTTTTATCACTTGTTTTTATATCTAAATTGGTCGGATGAAAAGTGAAATTTTATATTTGTGTGGATGTCTTTTTAAAAATATATTATACTTTAATTAAATAAAGGAAATATATTTTTTAATATAGTCTTATTTTGTATTTTATATGTTTATTCTGGTATTGGGTAATCTTAACTTTTAGTATTCCTTTTTATTTCTTATTTTTGCTTCAAATTATAAAATTAAAACGAAGACTTATGAAAAAACTCTTGTTTCTATTGTCGGTATGGTGTTGTTCTCTTTGTTTAATTTCAGCGCAAACCCGAACCGAATTCTTATTGGAGAAAGGTTGGAAGTTTGCAAGAACAGACAATCCCGAATCGTATCTCACCGGTTTTAATGATAGCAAATGGCAATCTGTAGTTGTACCACATGACTGGGCAATTTACGGTCCGTTTAGTTCTAAGAACGATATGCAAAAAGTTGCTATTACACAAGATGGCCAGAAAGCAGCAATGGAACATGCGGGACGTACCGGTGGACTTCCTTTTGTTGGTGTTGGTTGGTACAGAATAAACTTTAAAGTGCCCGAATTCAACAATGGTAAAAAGGCTGCAATCCTTTTTGATGGAGCAATGAGTCATGCTCGTGTTTATTTGAATGGAAAGGAAGTTGGATATTGGCCATACGGATATAATTCTTTTAAATTTGATATTACTCCTTATTTAATTGAAGGTGGAGAAAATCTGCTGGCTGTTCGTTTGGAAAACCTCACAGAGTCTTCACGCTGGTATCCCGGAGCTGGGTTATATAGAAACGTTCATGTCATTGTTACAGAAGATGCACATATTCCTGTTTGGGGAACTCAATTGACTACTCCTAAGATTACTTCTGAATTTGCAAAAGTGAATTTAAAGACTAAGGTAGTGCGTCCCGTTGATTCTAAAGTTGATAACTTTCGTCTGGTTACTGAAATAAAGGATGCTAATAATAGAGTTGTAGCAACAGGTGAAGAAAAGCTCTCAAAATATGATGGTGACGTTTTTGAACAGAACTTAATTGTAAATCAACCAAAGTTATGGGATACTGAAAATCCATATCTTTACAAGGCTGTCTCTAAACTCTATGATGGATCTTCTTTGAAAGACGAATATACTACAACATTTGGTATTCGTTCTATTGAAATTATTCCAGGTAAAGGTTTCTTTCTGAATGGGAAGCTTACTAAATTCAAAGGTGTTTGTTTGCACCATGATTTAGGTCCTTTGGGCGCAGCAATAAATGAAGCTGCACTTCGTCGCCAGATTACAATATTAAAAGATATGGGTTGTAATGCAATTCGTACTTCCCATAACATGCCTTCTCCTGAGCAGATTAAGGTTTGTGACGAGATGGGTATGATGGTTATGGCCGAATCTTTCGATGAATGGAAGATTGCTAAATGTCAGAATGGCTATAATCATCTGTTTGATGAGTGGGCTGAAAAGGATTTGGTCAATCTGATACATAATTTCCGTAACAATCCTAGTATAGTAATGTGGAGTATTGGTAATGAGGTTCCTGAACAAGGTTCTAAGGGTGGAGTTAAGGTGGCTCGTTTCTTGCAGGATATTTGTCATCGCGAAGATCCTACCCGTCCTGTTACTCAAGGAATGGATAATCCGGGAGCTGTTGTTAATAATAACTTTGCGGCAATTATGGATGTTGCCGGATTTAATTATCGCCCGTTTAAATACAAAGAAAGCTACGATAAGCTTCCGCAGGAGCTTATTTTAGGTAGTGAAACTGCTTCAACAGTAAGTTCTCGTGGTACTTATAAATTCCCGGTTGAGCGTAAAGCTATGGCAGTATATGATGATCATCAGTCTTCTTCATACGATGTGGAATATTGTAGCTGGTCAAATCTTCCGGAAGATGATTTTATTCAGCATGATGATTTACCTTACTGCATGGGTGAATTTGTATGGACCGGTTTTGATTATCTAGGGGAGCCGACTCCGTATTATACAAACTGGCCAAGTCATAGTTCATTGTTTGGAATTGTAGATCTTGCCAGTCTTCCAAAAGACAGATATTATCTGTATCGTAGTCATTGGAATCCTACTAAGGAGACTTTGCATATTCTTCCTCACTGGAATTGGGCAGGTCGTGAAGGAGAGGTTACTCCAATATTTGTATATACCAATTATCCTTCTGCAGAGTTATTTATTAACGGTAAAAGTCAGGGTAAACGAACAAAAGATATGTCGGTTACTGTTGATAACAGTGGTGATGATGCTTCTATGAAGGAACTGAAACGTCAGAAACGTTATCGTCTGATGTGGATGGATACTAAATATGAATCGGGAACTGTAAAGGTTGTAGCTTATGATAAAGATGGTAAAGCTGTAGCTGAAAAAGAAATTCATACAGCAGGTAAACCTCATCATATTGAGTTGGTAGCCGATAGAACTTCATTAATAGCTAATGGAAAAGACTTGGCTTATGTTACAGTTAAAGTGGTTGATAAAGATGGAAATCTTTGTCCGAATGTCAATCAATTGGTAAAAATTAAGGTGAAAGGTGCCGGAACTTATCGTGCCGGTGCGAATGGCGATCCTATATCTATGGATTTGTTCCATTTACCTCAGATGACTTTGTTTAATGGAATGCTTACTGCAATTGTTCAAACAACAGATAAAGCTGGTGAGATTATTCTTGAAGCAACATCAAAAGATTTAAAGAATGGAAAAGTAATTCTGAATAGTAAATAAGCAGATTTAATATACGAATTAAAAAGAGACAGCCGGAATGAAAATCTTATTCCGGCTGTTTGCTTTTTATTTGCACATTTTCTTTTAGCATATATTCGCGCACAGATTTAATTTTGCTCGTCAGATAGTTATAAATGAATAAAATAGAATTGTATTTTGCTTTTAATGAACCGGCAGATAATTTCATCTTCTCGTAATATTCTTTTTTAAGCAAGTCGGACAGCATAATTGTGAAGTCTCCTTCACTTTCAGAAATATCGTAAATACTTAATTTGTAAGCATTATCCATACATTCAATTTTTATTGTAAAACGATATATGTATGTATTCAGCACTGTTGAAAATGTTTTTTGTATTCTGTCAATGCGAATAAACTTTCCTTTATATATTATTATATTATTTACGTCATCATAAAGAGGTATAGTTGTTGATGGCGCATTTTTAAAGCTATAATCAGTAGCCTGAATAGCTTTTATATAAATAACTCCTTTACTTGAGTTTTTAATTGAATCGATTATACAGAAATTTACATCTCCTGATTTATTAACCGGAAATTTATCAATCAGGTAGAATAGGTCTTGTTTTGTTTGTGCAAAAACCATAACCGGCAAGAATAATACAAGAAGTAATAACTTTCTCATCACTGATATCATTTTATATTCTTCCTTTATTTAAATGATTCTGTTACTTATACTATTTTTATATGTAACAATCTACTTTAATGAATAGTTTTATGAATTGTCGATAAAAAAACTAACCCAAAAAGGAGATCGGAAAGAAGTTACTTTGTTGGTTGCTGCAACGGAATTGATGCATTGGAGTGAGGAGAACCATTCTTTTGTTCTTACGAAAGGAAAAGTTGTATTGGAGGTTGGTGCCTCTTCAGTTGATATACGTCTTAAATCGATTGTTGAAATTCAATAAAAAATGCTCTAATAGCTTGATTTATAATTTAGTAAATAAAATAATTAATTTTTGTAACTTATTTTATTTGAGTTTAAATGTGTGTATTTGAAAGATTGTTATATTGATTTATAAATTACATATTATTAAGTTTAATGTTGATTAATCATATTTTTTATTGGATTATTGTATAAATAGAAATTGATATAATTATTTATAGACTACTTTTATCTATTAAGCTGTTTGTTCTCTACTTTATATATGTTTGCTTTTAATATTCAGTATATCAATTGTATATATTCGGGTTTTATAGTGGATTATTCCTGAAAATAGGTTGTATTTAAAATTTCACTCTAGTTATATTGGTAAATTTGTCTATCTTTTTTAAGTTAAAGGATTAAGAATATTTCTTTTATCCAATTAAATAAATTAGTTTTGCAAATTATTTGATTTCAGAAAGGAAATATTGAATATAATAAGATGATTAATTTTAAATACTTATTTGCTGTTTTAGTACAAATAACTTTTGTGTTACCACTTGGTGCACAAGTAAATAAAACAGTTTATATAGCTACTTCGGGGAAATTGAGTAGTCTACTTACTCCTCAAGAATTAAAAACTATAACTAATTTAACTTTGGTTGGTAAAATAGACCAAAGAGACTTTGAAACAATGAGAGATAGCATGCCTGCGCTTGCAAACATTGATCTTGAGGCTACCACTGTTATTTCTAATAGTCTAGATTATAATGCAAATGTTATTCCTGGATATGCTTTTAGTAGTAATGATGGAAACTTTAGAGGGAAAACTTCCCTTAAATCAATAAAATTACCATTCACAATAACTTCAATTGAATTTAGTGCTTTTTCAGGATGTACGTCATTAACCAAAGTAACGTTCCCTTTTACTCTAAAGAATATTGGTAATTATGCTTTTGATGGTTGCGTTAATTTAACTGATGTGGCTTTTCCTGATGCGCTTACAAGCATAGGTGATTGTGCTTTTTATGGTTGCTCTAGTCTGACTAGTATAACTCTTCCTAAATCTCTGTCTATGTTAGGTGATGATACGTTTTATGGCTGTAGTGCTTCAACCTGTAAAATAAAGGCTACTACTCCTCCGATTATGCATTCTGGTTCTTTGGATAAAAGAGTGGTTGCAATATATGTTCCGGATGGAGCGGGAGACCTTTATCAGTCGGCTTTTTACTGGAATAGAAAAGCCATTGTTGAAGGTGATGGGAATGCGCTTCGTTTAAATATTGATAAAGCCGGAACACTGGCTTCAGAAATATTTGCTGCTGGCGTTGTTCTTAATAAGGTGAATTCCCTTATTCTGGAAGGAAAGCTGGATAAGAATGATTTTCATGTGATAAAATCTCATATGCCCAATTTGATTTCTATTAATTTAAGTGCGGCTAAGATGCTGACTATACCAGATTCTCTTTTTATTAATAAAAAGTTGTTGAATATTGATCTTCCATTGTCATTGGTTTCAATAGGAAATTGTGCCTTTAAAAATTGCAGAGGTTTGAAACAACTTAATTTCCCATCTACGCTAACTACCATCGGTAAAGAAGCATTTGCCGATTGTACATGTCTTACCAGGATTACTCTTCCGGCTAAAGTTGCAAAAATAAACCCTTCTGCTTTTAAAAATTGCAGCAGCATATCCGAAATTAAAAATTTCAACTCAGTTCCTCAGATGATTTTGGATGATGTTTGGGAAGGTGTAGATAGAAAAAGTTGCAGACTAATTGTGCCCGAGAATTCATCTACAGTTTATATGACAAATAAAGTGTGGGGCAAATTTTCGGATGTAATAGAACAAAGAATTGAGAGCGAGTATGTTTTAACAATCAAGAAGAATCCAGGGGGAGTTGTACTCTGTGAAAACAATACTCTGTTGAGTGGACAAGCAATAACAGTGCCTGCCGGTGAAGAGCTTACTTTTAATATCTCTCCCAAAAAAGGTTATCATATTGGAAAAGTTATTTTTAATGAGAAAGATGTTACCGGATTGTTGCAAAATGGCAACTTTAAAACAACTTCAGTTAATAGCTCAGCCACTTTATCTGTTCTCTTTGTGAAGGATCTGGATTTACAGTTGTTGTAACATCCTTTTCTTGTGGAGCATATCGGACTCGAACCGATCACCTCGACACTGCCAGTGTCGCACTCTAGCCAGATGAGCTAATACCCCAATAATTACGGTGTGAATATAGATATTTATTTCGAATTATAAACTATCTTTGCCAAAAAGAATATTAGAATATGCTGGTTTATAATACAACTTACAATATTGACGAAGAAGTTTTAAGTAACTTTCTTATCTGGATAAACGAGGTTTATGTTCCTGAAACCGAAAATAATGGAATTTTAAAGAATCATAGGTTACTGCGAGTGCTGAGTCATAGAGACGAGACAACTGAATGCTTTTCTATTCAATGGGAAGTGGAAAGTAGTGCTCTGCTGCACCGTTGGCATACGGAAATAGGAATCAGGCTGAATGGAGAACTAACAAAAATGTTCGGAAATAAAGTCGTTGGATTCCCTACATTACTGGAGGTAATGGAATGATTAAACCGGTAAAGGAAAAGATTATTCTGGGAATCGACCCAGGTACCAATCTGATGGGATATGGCGTGCTGAAAATTGTTGGCACAAAACCGGAGATGATTGCCATGGGAATAGTCGATTTGCGGAAATATAAAAATCATTATCTTAAACTGGGTCATATCTATGAACGTGTAATTGGAATTATTGATGCTTATCTGCCCGATGAGTTGGCTATCGAAGCACCTTTCTTTGGAAAAAACGTGCAGTCTATGCTTAAACTTGGGCGTGCACAAGGTGTTGCTATGGCAGCTGCTCTTGGAAGGGATATCCCGATAACCGAATATGCTCCGCTTAAAATTAAGATGGCAATAACCGGTAACGGTAAGGCAAGCAAAGAGCAGGTAGCTGATATGCTGCAAAGAATGCTCAGAATTTCCAATGATAATATGCTTCCTTACATGGATGCTACGGATGGACTGGCTGCAGCTTATTGTCATTTTCTACAATCCGGCCGTCCTCAGCTGGATAATGCTTATCATGGCTGGAAGGATTTTATTAGTAAGAATCCCGACAGAGTAAAATAAAGAGTGAGATATTTATAAAAAACAACCATTATGAAGTTAAAATCAATTGTCCTGATGGGATTAGCTATTTTTGCAATGAGTTGTACACCGGAGAAGAGAGCCTATAAATCGTTTGATGAATATCCGGTTCCTTCGGCACCTATTAATGAGATGGTTTACACGCCTTCTCAGACAACCTTTACGCTTTGGTCACCAACGGCCGAGCAGGTGGAATTAATGTTATTTGATTCGGGCGACGAGGGCTCGGCTTATCAGTCGGTTACGCTCGAACCTAAGGAAGATGGTCTTTGGAGTGCTTCTGTAAACCAGAACCTTAAAGGTAAGTTCTATGCATTTAATGTGAAGATCAAAGAAAAATGGCTGGGAGAAACTCCAGGTATTATGGCAAAAGCTGTGGGACTGAACGGTAAACGAGCAGCTGTTATAGATTTGGCGGATACCAATCCACAAGGATGGTCGTCCGATCAACGTCCGCCTTTAAAGAGTGACGCCGATATTATTCTGTACGAGATGCATCATCGTGATTTTTCGGTGGATACTACTTCGGGCATAAAGAATCGGGGGAAATTCCTGGCATTGACTGAGAAAGGTACAAAGAATACTGCTGGTGATGCAACCGGAATAGATCATTTAAAAGAGCTTGGTGTTACCCATGTGCACCTTATGCCATCGTTTGATTTTGCATCAATCGATGAATCAAATTTGAAAGCTAATAAATATAATTGGGGATACGATCCGTTAAACTATAATGTACCCGAGGGTTCTTATTCAACAAACCCCAAAGAACCTGCAGTACGTATTGTTGAATTTAAAAAAATGGTACAAAGTCTGCACAAAGCCGGCATTCGTGTGGTGATGGACGTGGTTTATAATCACACTTCCAGTATTCAAGGCAGCAATTTCGAACTGACTGCTCCCGGCTATTTCTATCGCATGAAGAAGAATGGTAAGTGGGCAAACGGTTCAGGATGTGGTAATGAAACGGCTTCCGAAAGAGGAATGATGCGTAAGTTCATGATTGAATCGGTTGTTTATTGGGCAACGGAATACCATGTTGACGGTTTCCGGTTCGATTTGATGGGAATTCACGATATTGAAACCATGAATCAGATACGTGCAGCTCTGGATAAAGTCGACCCTAGCATCTATATTTATGGTGAAGGATGGGCTGCCGAACAACCTCAGTTACCAAAAGAAAAACTGGCAATGAAGGAAAACATTACTAAGATGCCGCGTATTGCAGCCTTTAGTGATGAACTTCGTGACGGTCTTCGCGGACCTTTCAATGATGACAAGAAAGGTGGTTTTATGACAGGTATTTCTCGCAAAGAAATGAGTGTGAAGTTCGGTTTGGTAGGAGCCATCAAGCATCCGCAGATACTGAACGATTCTGTTAATTACAGTAAAGCTCCATGGGCTTTGCAACCCACTCAGATGATTAGCTATGTAAGCTGTCACGACGATATGTGTTTGGTAGACCGTATAAAATCGTCTATGCCAGATGCTTCGCCTGCAGTTATTGCCGCAATTGATAAATTAGCTGTTACGGCTGTCTTTACTTCCCAAGGTGTACCGTTTATATATGCCGGTGAAGAAATTATGAGGGATAAGAAAATGGTACATAACAGCTTTGAAAGCCCCGATGCTGTAAATGCAATAAACTGGAATAATAAGACGCTTTATAAGGATGTTTTTGATTATTATAAAGGACTTATTGCCATGCGCAAAGCACATCCAGCCTTCCACATGGGAAATGCTGACTTAGTCCGTAAAAACATGGAGTTCCTTCCGGTTGCCGGAAGCAATCTTATTGTTTTCCGCTTAAAGGGATATAGTAACGGTGATAGCTGGGATGATATTTATGTGGCATTGAATGGAGACAGAGCTCCCCGTAAGTTTGCAGTTGACCCAGGTAAATACACCGTTGTATGCAAGAATGGAATAATTAATCAATATGGCTTAGGAACAATGTATGGCGGAGAAGTGTATGTTCCCGGTCTTTCGGCATTGATATTCCATAAATAGATTTTATTTAGAATAATTATTGCAATATTAAATAGAAATAGGAGACTGCGAAAACAGTCTCCTATTTTTTATTCCATTTATGGAAGTAGTATATGCTACAAAAAGGTTTAAGTAATATATGGCTTAATTTAAACAAGCGGCTCAGATTACAATATTTAAATAGAGTACAGCTAAATATAATAAGTAGTACAGTTTAATTATATAAGCTGTACACCTTTTATAATTTAGCTGTACGTAAAATAAATAAATTAACCTGAATAAAAATCTTAGTACCCTTGAAAAAACATCTAATAACCCTTGATTCTTTTATTATATAAACTTGTACCACTAGTTTATTGCTATTTTACTTTTCTCTGCAATTCTAAGCAGCTTTATAGCTTGCTTTCATTAATAATCATTACTTCAATTCAAAAGAAACTTTTGATCGGATATCTGTATAAGAAGCTCCTACAAGGGCTTCAAACACTCCTGGTTCGGCTATCCATGAATGCTTAGCATCATCAAAGAAGCTTAGCTCTTCTTTAGAGATAGTAAATGAAACCTTTTGCTCTTCGCCTGCATTTAGCTGAATCTTCTTAAAGCCTTTCAACTCTTTTACCGGACGAGGAAGAGAGGATTTTAAATCACTAATGTATAGTTGAACAACTTCCGAACCGGAACGTTTACCTGTGTTTTTAACTTTTATACTAACGGTAAGCTGCTCATCTGCAGATATTTTTGATTTGTCTATTTCTGCTTTTCCATAAGCAAAGGTTGTATAACTCAGTCCATGGCCAAAGCTGAACAATGGTTTGGCTTTCTGCTTATCAGCCCAACGGTATCCCACAAAAATATCTTCTTTATAGGTCTCTTCCTTACCATCGCCCGG
>NZ_FQTV01000004.1 GCF_900128905.1 Bacteroides luti | reverse complement strand
CGTGCAGCAATGTTCCGTTTCACCTTTCCTCAGAACGACAGTTCTTTTGTGGTGATCGATGCTTTCGATAAAGGCTCGTACATCCGGATTATCCCAGGAGAGAATAAGGTTATCGGTTATACCACCAAGAACAGTGGGGGAGTGCCCGATAACTTTAAGAACTACTTTGTTATTACATTCGATAAACCGTTTACTTACAAATACACTTTTGCCGATGGTGCTTTAAAAACAGCCCAGGAGCAAACAGCCGACCATGTAGGAGCTGTTATCGGATTTAAAACAACCAAAGGCGAGATTGTTCACGCCAAAGTAGCCTCTTCCTTTATCAGCTTCGAGCAAGCTTCTCTTAATTTAAAGGAACTGGGCAATGACAGCTTTGATCAGGTTACTGCCAAAGGCAAAGCTGCATGGAATAAAGTGCTGAACAAAATAGAAGTAGAAGGCGGTTCACTCGATCAGTACCGCACGTTCTATTCCTGCATGTACCGCTCTCTGCTTTTCCCTCGTAAGTTTTATGAACTTGATGCAACCGGAAAAATAGTCCATTACAGTCCGTTTAATGGTCAGGTGCTTCCCGGATATCTGTATACCGACTCCGGTTTCTGGGATACTTTCCGTTGCCTGTTCCCATTCCTTAATTTAATGTATCCATCAACAAATAAGGAAATTCAGGAAGGACTTATCAATGTATACAAAGAAAGCGGATTCTTCCCCGAATGGGCTAGTCCCGGACATCGCGGATGCATGGTAGGAAACAACTCCGCTTCCATATTGGTAGACGCTTATATGAAAGGCGTTAAGGTAGCCGACCTCGAAACCCTGTACAAAGGACTTATTCATGGAACAGAAAATGTTCATCCAACAGTATCTTCAACCGGTCGTTTGGGATATGAGTATTACAATAAACTGGGCTATGTACCTTACGATGTAAAGATCAAAGAGAATGCAGCACGTACGCTTGAATATGCTTATGACGACTGGTGCATCTATAAACTGGCCAAAGAGTTGAAACGCCCAAAGAAGGAGATAGACTTATTTGCCAAACGTGCTATGAATTATAAAAATCTGTTCGACAAAGAGAGTAAACTGATGCGTGGAAAGAATGCCGATGGTAAGTTTATGGCTCCTTTCTCTCCGCTGAAATGGGGAGATGCTTTCACCGAAGGAAACAGCTGGCATTACACCTGGTCGGTATTCCATGATCCACAAGGCCTGATAGACCTGATGGGTGGTAAGGATGTATTTGTGAATATGCTCGATTCTGTGTTTGCCGTACCACCAGTGTTCGATGCAAGCTACTACGGAGGTGTTATCCATGAAATCCGTGAAATGCAGATTATGAATATGGGTAATTACGCACACGGCAATCAACCCATTCAGCACATGATCTACATGTACAACTATGCCGGTCAGCCATGGAAAGCACAGTACTGGTTGCGCGAAGTTATGAACCGCATGTACACCTGCAATCCCGATGGTTATTGCGGTGACGAGGATAACGGACAAACCTCTGCCTGGTATGTCTTCTCTTCTTTGGGATTCTATCCTGTATGTCCGGGAACAGACGAATACGTGTTAGGTGCTCCGTTATTCAAGAAAGCAACCGTTCATTTCGAAAACGGAAATAAGCTTATTATCAATGCTCCCGAGAATAGTGATAAGAACCGTTATATAGAAGCAATGACACTCAACGGTAAAACCTATACAAAGAATTACCTCAAGCATGCCGATTTACAAAACGGTGGAGAGATCAATATCCGTATGAGTGAAACACCAAATAAGCAACGCGGTACTCAGAAGGAAGATTTTCCTTATTCGTTTTCTGTCAATGAAAAGAAATAATTCTATAATGATTTAGAAAAATTATCGAATAATTTATTAGAATGAATAATGCGGACGGGTGTTGAAGCGATTCACCTTGTCCGCATTATCATTTTATTCAATTGTTTTTTATATAGAAATAACAATCTCTATACAAAAAGAATGTACAAGAAATAATGAAACTGTTATATGTAAATTCCTTATTATAAATCCTTCTCGAGGATTAATAAAATAGATTATATTTTATGCATAATATGGTTTGTTTCAAAAAATATCATTATTAAATGTGCTGTGAACCTGAGTCCTTTATAACCCAAATAAGTAGAATTATTAAACATAAAATAATAAAAATGCCAAATGATATCATTAGAATTCTTTCTAATATCTCATGTTCTTTGTTAATAAAACCGTCTTCATTGCGCTTGTAAAGCCATTTTTTTATTTTATTCATGCCTGGCCGTATTGAAAATTTAAAGTTAGGTTGACGGCAAATCTATATATTAAATATGTTTATTATGTATTTAATTTTGAGGCTTTTATATATTTTCAACTTATTAAGTATAGTTTAGCAATTGTTTCTTTACAAGATATTTAATAGTTCTTTCCACTCTTTGTCGTTGAACGATTTTAATGGATTGTTAGTTGTAATGAAGCTTTTTGCCAGCTTGCTTTTCTTTTCCTGAAGTCTGAGAATCTTTTCTTCTATCGTGTTGCTGGTTATAAACCGGTAAACGATAACTTGTTTGGTTTGTCCGATACGATGTGCGCGACTCACTGCCTGCATCTCTGCAGCCGGATTCCACCAAGGATCTATAATAAATACATAATCAGCTTCGGTTAGGTTAAGACCTACACCACCAGCTTTAAGAGATATAAAGAAGGCAAATATCTCTTTTTCGTTATTAAAACGGTTAATCTCTTTTTCCCTGTCAGTTGTTTGTCCGGTGAGCAGTGCATAACGCCAGCCTTTTCTATTGAAAGCTTCGCCTAGCAAATGGAGGTATTTTACGAACGATGAAAAGATAAGAACTTTGTGTCCTTCACTCATTAGCATTTCATAGGCTTCAAGAATCAGTTCCATCTTCCCTGAGGTAAATGAATATTCGGGCATTAGCATACGTGGGTGGTTGGCCATTAAACGCAGACGGGTCATTCCTTGCAGAGCAATGAAACTGTTCTTCTGCAGATTTTCCTTGTTGCCGATCTCCAGCAGAGCATTTCGTAATATGTTCTTCTCCTTCTTATAATTTTCTTCTTGTTCAGGAGACATTTCACAATAAAGTACCTCTTCTGTAAGCGAAGGAAGTTCTGGTGCAACCTGATTCTTTGTCCTTCGCAGGAAAAATGGTTTTATAAGTTGTTGAAGATTAGCTTCTTTCCTTGTATTACCTTCTTTTGTGATAGGCGTGATGAAATAATTCCTGAAACTCTCAGAACTACCTAGCATTCCTGGATTTATGAAGTTAAATTGCGCCCAAAGATCTTTCAGTGAGTTCTCAATAGGAGTACCTGTCAGTACCAAACGATGCTTTGCCTTTAGTCGGACTACCGAGTGATAGGTTACAGAATCCGGATTTTTGATTGCCTGACTTTCATCGAGTATAACACATTCAAACGGATAGTCCTCGAATAGTTCAATGTCATTTCTGAGTACTCCGTATGTGGTGAGAATAATATTATAGTGATTGAATATGCGTTTAATGCTTTTGCTTCTTAATCTGCCAGTACCAGAATATTCGTAGGTGCTTAAAGAACTGAATTTCTTTATTTCTCTTAACCAATTATGGAGCAGAGATGTTGGCACAACTACCAGTGAAGCAGGACGTTGTTCGGTAACAAGAACTGTTTCGCTTGCAACTTCAGATTCTGTTTCAGGCGCAGATTTTATGTCTGAAATGGATTCTTTAGCTTCGGGTGATTCTGCATTTGAAATATTGGCCAAGCTGTTTTCACAAATAAAATCCTCGGTCTGATCATCTCCAAATAATGAAAGTTGTCCCGACTTATCGGCACTATAAATATTGGCTGATGGAGAAACTTCTTCTTTCGTTTCAGTTTCTGTGGGGTTATACAGATACTGTAACATTGTAATTGTTTGTAAAGTTTTACCTAATCCCATGTCGTCGGCAAGGCAACCTCCGAAGTTATTTTCCCATAAATGTAACATCCACCAGAATCCTTCTTTCTGATATGCGCGAAGAGTAGCTTTAATTCTTGTAGGTATAGGGTATTCTTTTTTGTCTATATATTCTAACTGTAACTTATTCAGTTCTTTACATATTTCTCCTCCTTCTATGCTATCCAGAAGCTTGAAATTAGCTTTTTGTAGCCTGATTCCTTCATCTTGCTTAGTTCCCAAGGTAAGAAGTTCGCTGTATTTTTCAAACCACTCTTCAGGAAGTAAGGCTATATTACCATCTGGAAGAATGAATTCACGAATTCCTTTGATGATATGTTTTTTAAAATGAATGAAAGAAAACTGATAATTCCCGATCTGAACTTTTATCTGTATATCGAACCAGTCGGGCTGAGCACTTATTTCTTGTTTGAGAGAAATCTCTCCCAGATAATAGTTTGAACCTGTTTCCGACTGGCTAAGTTCAAACATCTTCTGAAGTGACTCCTTATGCGCGCCAATCCAACTGATAAGATTTCTTTGTGACGCTTCCTCTGATAATTGAAATTGGGAATTACTAAATTGTTTTAGTCCCAGTTTTTTAAGTTCCTCAACGCATTTTTTCTCCCATTTACTATCACGTGTATAGTAGCGGATGGTGTACTTTCCGTTACATTCATCTATTCTTGCATACTTCTTTAGTATTGAATCCTCTGGAGTGAATAAGTGATCATCATATTCAAAACGGAGTTTTAATAATGGCTGTTGTACTACTGACTTTTCAATTGATAGAACTGCTTTTTGACTGGTTATATCTTTAATAATATCAAATCCGGAAGCTTCAACCTGAAAGCGCTCTACTGCTGGAATAACTATTTGTTCCATGTACTTACCAGTCATTAAAGCCGGCACATCTACCGAATTCTTATTAAAGAAAGGCAGTAGGCGTGAAGCTTCAATATCTCTGAATGTAAGCAACTCATCCTTAGCTAAAATACATGCAGGCTGATATGTAACAATAATAACAGGTTTCTTATCTGTTAAGATTAAAGGATTCCCATCTGTTTTGCAGGTAATTGAATAACTAAAGAGCTGATCTGTTGATCTGAAATTAAAAAAGACTTCAGCATCTTTATCTATCAGTTTAATTTTACTGTGGTTGTATAGAACCTTTTTGCCCAACTCTTTGTAATACAATGGAATTTTATTCAGCCTGATTAACTGAATAATTTCCATCTGTTTTTTATCAATATAAGGCCGTATATTATCTCTGAGTCTCTCGTCTGTTAGTTTACGTAGAAATGCTGAAACCGTTTTTTCTTTTGAATAAACTTCCATTAAGTTTTTCTCTGAATAGCATAAAGAGAGTGCGATTATTTCTTTTTCAGCCTTGGTAAGAGATTTATCATGCAGAGAGGAAGATGTTGCTTGTTCCTCCACCTGGATAATCTCTTCTGATTCTGCTTTAACAATATAAGGAATCAAAAGTGTACCTAAATTCAGATGGCGGGTAATGCCTACTATCAATTTAAACATGGAAAGTTTATTTCTTAATTCACCACAAAGATAACTCCTTTGTTTTATATAAAAAATGCAAGGATAGAATTTAAACAATACGAACAAAATAATTGTTTTAATATAACCATCAATAGTATCTGTTACTTTAATATTTCTAAGAGATGAAAATACACGAATATCAGGCAAAAAAACTGTTCTCATCATACGGTATACCAGTAGAGCAGCATGTTCTTTGTTGTAATGCAGATGAAGCATTGGTTGCTTATGAGAATCTCAATAGAGAGAAAGCTATGCTTAAAGCACAAGTACTTACCGGTGGTAGAGGAAAGGCTGGCGGAGTTAAACTGGTAAATAATACAAATGATGTAATAAACTATGCAGCTTCAATGTTTCAGATGAAGATCAATGGTTTGCCGGTTAATAAATTGTTGGTTTGCGAAGCTATAAATATTGAATCGGAATTTTATTTGAGTTATAGTATTGACAGAAAGAACAGATCTGTTATTATGATGCTTAGCTCTGAAGGTGGTGTAGATATAGAAGAGGTGGCTAAATATACTCCTGAAAATATTTATCGGATAAACATTGATCCTTTCGTTGGAATGCCAGACTATCTGGCTCGAAGAATTTCTTTCTTTTTGTTTGAGGATATGGAACTGGTAGGCCAAATAGTGCAAATCCTGCAAAATATGTACCAGTTGTTTATTGATACCGATGCTTCACTTATTGAGATTAATCCGTTGGTTTTAACCGAAGAGGGCAATCTGCTAGCGCTTGATGCAAAAATGACTTTTGATGATAATGCATTATATCGGCAGGAAGATATTTGTTTCTTCTCAGAACCAACAGAAGAAGAAGCGCTAGAGTTACATGCAAAGGCTAAAGGATTCAGTTATGTTCATCTTACAGGAGATATTGGATGTATGGTCAATGGGGCAGGGCTTGCTATGACCACAATGGATATGATAAGACTCTATGAAGGTCATCCCGCTAATTTCCTGGATATAGGAGGCAGCTCAAATCCTGCAAAAATAACCGAAGCAATGAAGATCTTGTTGCAAGACAGTAGGTTAAAAGTTATTCTGGTTAATATATTTGGAGGCATTACCCGTTGTGATGATGTAGCAAATGGATTGTTAAAAGCTTATGAGGACTTACATGCTGAGATTCCCGTAGTGGTGCGTCTTACTGGTACTAACGAGGAAAAGGGTAGAGCATTACTAAGCTCTTCAGACTTTCTTGTAGCAGAAACGATGAGTGAGGCTGTTCGTATGGCTGTAAACCAATCAATAAAGGCTGGTTAGAGAAGTATTAACATTCAAAAAATCATTCAATATGAGTATTCTTATAAATGAATCAACCCGTTTGGTTGTGCAAGGTATTACTGGTAGAGATGGATACTTTCATGCAATGAAGATGAAAGCCTATGGAACAAATGTTGTAGCCGGAACATCTCCGGGTAAAGGGGGAACAAATGTTGATAACATACCGGTGTTCAATACAATGTATGAAGCTGTAGACCAAACCGGAGCAAATACTTCTGCTATATTTGTGCCTGCAGCATTTGCTGCTGATGCAATAATGGAGGCTGCAGATGCAGGTATTGGATTAATAATTTGTATAACAGAAGGTATACCTACACTTGATGTTATTGAAGCATATCAATTTGCACAACAAAAAGGATCTATATTAGTTGGGCCCAATTGTCCCGGAGTTATATCTCCCGGTAAAAGTATGGTTGGTATTATGCCTTCGCATGTTTTCACGAAAGGAGGAGTGGGGATTATTAGCAGAAGCGGTACATTAACTTATGAAGTGGTATCTCATCTTACGGCAAAAGGCATGGGACAATCAACCGCTATAGGGATTGGAGGTGATAAGATTGCCGGACTTTATTATCGTGAATTGCTTGAACTCTTCGAAAAAGATAAAGAAACACAGTCTATTGTAATTATTGGAGAAATAGGTGGTAATGCAGAGGAACGTGCCGCCGAATTTATTCGTTGGGAAATTACTAAACCGGTTGTTGCTTTCATTGCAGGTCAATTTGCTCCTCCAGATAAACAGATGGGACATGCCGGAGCTATTATTTCAAGTGGAGCGGGTACTGCTGAAGAAAAAATAGCAGCTTTCGAAGCTGCAGGAGTGTTGGTTGCAAGAGAACCTTCTTTAATTCCTAAAATTATTGTAGAAAGTCAGTTAAAGAGAATTAAAGTATAAAAGTCTGAAATAGTCGGCCTATTGGGGTCGAGTTCACTCGGTAATCAGATTGTGCGTAAAAGAGAGCCTCTAAAATAATCTTCTCAATCTTTTCGATTTGAAGTTATTTTAGAGGCTCTTTTTTATATATTAAGCTTATTGAACTTTTACTGTGTTTAAGTAGCAAATATTATTTTTCTAAAGCTTGTTTAATATCATTGTATAAATCATCAACACTTTCCAGACCTACTGATAAACGAATTGTTTTCGAATCTACATCCATACTTTGGCGCTGCTCTTCAGTAAAAGTGCCGTATATGGTGCTTGCCGGATGAATAGCCAATGTTTTATTATCAAACAGGTTGGTTGCGCGACGAATCAGCTTTAATTTGTTCATAAAATTAAAACAGACTTCTTTTGATGATAGATTAAAAGTAAACATAGCTCCCGGATAAGGTCCGAACTGGGCATTACTAAGTTCGTTGAACTTATTCTCTTTTAACCCGGTGTAGTTTACGGATTCAATTCCCTTTAGAGACTGCAATTGCTTTGACAGTTCGAGACATGTTTGTGCCTGACGTTCGTATCTAACTTTCATTGTGTCCAATCCAAGTGTTTGCATATAAGCTACTTGCGGAGTCATGTAGGCACCCAGGTTACGATGAATCTCTTTTCTTAATTTAGCAGTGAATGTTCCATTACCAAATTGATCAACCATTTCGGATAGTTTTGAAGAATTATTCCAGTCGAATGTTCCATAGTCAAGTATAAGTCCACCAATACCGGTGGCTCCACCTGAAATATATTTAGTACTGGACACAATTTCAATATCCACTCCGAAATCTTTGGCTTTGAATATATTAAAAGGTACAACAGTGGTATCAGCAATTAAAGGAACACCCATTTCTTTGCCTATTACAGAAAGTTTTTTCAGATCGGCAACTTCCAGTTGTGGGTTGGTTATTACTTCCAGAAAGATAGCGCAGGTGTTTTCATCAACTTGTGAACGAACTTCTTCCGGATTTGTAAGATCACAGAACCGTGCTTCTACTCCAAAAGCACCGAGGGTGTTCTTAATGAAAGAATAAGTGTTTCCAAAAAGATGAGATGAGGTGATTATATTAGCACCTGCATGGGCCACAGTTATTAACGTATTGCTGATTGCAGCCATACCAGAATTAAGAGCTGTAACACTTAAAGCACCTGTTACATTGCATACCTTTTTTTCAAAATACTGTACTGTTGGATTTGTAATACGTGAATATGCATGGTCGGATGTTCGTCCGCAAAAAGCTGCTTCCATTGCTTCCGCAGAATCAAATTCATAAGCAGCAGTGTTATAAACCGGCATAGACAGAGAATGGTAAGCATCTTCTTTCTCAAATGGTGTGTGAAGCACTTGAGACTCAAAACTAATTTCTTTCATTTTACCTATTGTTTCAAATATCGTCTTATAGATTACAAAAGTAAATTAGATTTGTTTAGCAAAAAAATAAAAGAAGCTTTTTCTATAGATCTAATAGTATATTGTTTTTTAGCAGTTTAGAAATATACCATAAGTGTGGTATTTGATTATTTAAAAATAATATATGTTGATAAGGATTTGATGAATTCTGGAAAATCGCGATCTTTTTTATACTATGCGCAAGGAGGGCTTTTGATAATTATCACGCCGGAGTATAACAAAACTCCGGTTTACTTTTTTTAAAATTATTCGGGATATTTATTTTTCCTTGTACAAAAGAATGCATTCTTCTGTACAAAACAATTATATCTTCTGTACAAAAGAATGAATTGTTTTGTACAAGATTACATAAAACTACGGAATGAAAAATAAAAAAGCAAACCGGAGATGAGATAACATCTCGCTGGATCTTTATGAAAAGCTACCCTCACTTTTCACTCCATCCCTCACTATTTCAAACTAAAAAGAGCGAAATCTATAAATGTATGCAGATACAATAAGAATAAAAGTACTATTTATTGCATCGAAAAAGTGAGGGATGCGACTTTTGGTGATGGTTTGGTGATGGATAAAATACAACCATCACCTTTTTATATGATTAATATTGAGCGCGTTAGATGCTGTTGGTGATGGAGTGAGGGATCAAAATACTTTTTTAATATATTGAGATCTATTGTGTCCGACATATAAACCAGACTAATGTATCAAAGCATAAAAGGATCTACAAAAAAAGACCGTTTACAATTACGTAAACGGTCTCTCAATATAAATGTGTTTTATACTCTATTTTGCAAAACTGATTGCGCGAGTTTCACGGATAACTGTAATCTTAACCTGACCTGGATAAGTCATTTCATCCTGAATCTTCTTAGCAATTTCTGATGATAAGTTTTCAGTTGCTTTATCGTCAATCTTATCGGCACCAACAATAACTCGAAGCTCACGACCTGCTTGAATTGCATAAGTTTTAGTTACTCCCGGGTAAGACATAGCCAATTGTTCCAAGTCATTCAGACGTTTGATGTAAGCTTCAACAATTTCACGGCGAGCTCCTGGACGTGCACCAGAAATAGCATCACAAACCTGAACAATAGGAGCAAACAAACTAGTCATCTCTGTTTCGTCATGGTGAGCACCAATAGCATTACAGATATCTGGTTTTTCTTTGAACTTCTCTGCTAGTTTCATACCTAATAATGCGTGTGGTAATTCTGGTTCTTCATCAGGCACCTTACCAATATCGTGCAATAATCCGGCACGTTTTGCTTTCTTTGGATTCAATCCTAGTTCAGAAGCCATTACAGCACAAAGATTAGCTGTTTCGCGAGCGTGCTGCAGTAAGTTCTGGCCATAAGAAGAACGGTATTTCATTTTACCGATAATACGAATAAGTTCAGGATGCAATCCATGGATACCCAAGTCGATAGTTGTTCGTTTACCTGTTTCAATAATTTCTTCTTCCACTTGCTTTTTAACTTTAGCAACCACTTCCTCGATACGGGCAGGGTGAATACGGCCATCAGTAACCAATTGGTGAAGAGCTAGGCGGGCAATTTCACGACGAACCGGGTCAAACGCAGACAGTACAATAGCTTCAGGGGTATCGTCTACTACAATTTCTACACCAGTTGCTGCTTCAAGAGCACGGATGTTTCTACCTTCACGTCCAATGATGCGGCCTTTTATTTCATCACTTTCAATATGGAATACAGTTACAGAGTTTTCTATAGCAGTTTCAGTAGCTACTCTTTGAATAGACTGGATAACGATTCTCTTAGCCTCTTTGTTTGCTGTAAGTTTCGCATCATCCATGATATCATTGATATAAGAAGAAGCTTCAGTTTTTGCTTCTTCCTTCAAAGACTCAATTAAACGGTTTTTTGCATCTTCAGCAGAAAGACCTGAAAGAGTTTCCAGTTTTTCTCTTTCCTGGTGTTGCAACTTATCCAGTTCCTCTTTTTTCTTATCGATAATGCCAAGTTGCACTTCAAGATTCTCCTTTACAGCTTCTGCTTCCGCTTTCTTCCTCTGAATCTCTTCTTGTTTTTGATTTAAAACAAGTTCGCGTTGTTTTAACTTGTTTTCTGACTGTTGAATCTTTTGATTGCGCAAAGCAACTTCTTTTTCAAGATCGGCCTTTTTATTCAGGAACTTTTCCTTAACCTCGAGAAGCTTGTTCTTTTTAATAACTTCTGCTTCTACCTGTGCTTCCTTAATGGTGCTTTCGTATTTTGTTTTCAGAACATATCTAAACAAAACGTAAGAAAGAGAGCCTCCCAAAATAAAGCATAAAATCGATGCTATTATTACGTTCATTACAATTAATTTATTTATAAATAAAAACGCACTACTTACACACGGAAAAACTTTAAATTCCGGGTATCAGTAGTGCGGGGTTAATATTCTCAAAAAACAGATAGAGTGTTTCTTGGCTTTTACTCGTTTCTGAAGTGTTCTTCCAATTCTTGCGTCAGTTCTTCAATTTTATTAGTAAAAGGTGATGTATCATTCTTTTCTTCCAACTTTAAATTGTTGCAAGCAAAATCAAAAGCAACCATTGCCAGAAAGTCTTTTGGACCATACACTTTGGCTCCCGGAATTCCGGATGGTTTATACATCGAACGATACACGTTCATTCTATCGTTTACCTGCTTGGCAGCTTTCCTGAACAACTCTTCCTCATCACGATTAATGGTCATTGTAAAGGACTCATCTGCTATCTGCAGGTTTATTTTTATCTTATCGTTCATACATCTTCTTATTTCATGTTAATTACTCATTTAATAAAGCGATGCATTTGTCGACTTCCCGCACTAATTTAGACAATCTTTGTTTGGTATCTTTTACCTCATTGCTTGTTAAGCTAATTGTCTTTGCTATTTTCAAATTGGCATATACGACTTCCAGCTCATTATAGTCACTTCGCAATTTTGCGACCTCTTCTTGTTTTGCTTCCAGAAGTTGCTTGATTTCTGTATTTTCACGCTTTAATTCGTCATGTAAATACATTAAATGCCTAAGCCTTGCCTCAAAAGTACTTAATAACTTTTTATCTTCCTCTGTCATTTCTATGCCCAAATTGTACACAAAAATACAATTAAGTCTGAAATTACAAAAATTTTTCTACGAAAAATGCATATAATTGCTAAAAATAGTTTCAATTAGCTTAATTCTCCTGCATATCTGAGGACTGTTTTATACTTAAGTGAAAAAAAAAATAAATATTGCATATAATGTTTTTCAATAAAATATCTGTTTATGATAATCGGTTAAATTCTTTTGGGACTTCAAAAGAATTATTCCTGATTGTTTTATTTATCTTTGTTGTACTATAAACAAATGAAATATGCTTAAAGTTTTGATAACTCATGCTGTAACTGATGAGATGATTGCAGTGAACTTTCCTGATTGCGATATAAAATATGTCCGTACCGGTATTGGTAAAGTAAAAGCTACCATTCGATTAATGGATGCTTTGGTACAGGATAATCCTGATATTGTGATAAATATTGGAACCGCAGGTACGTTGGATCACAGCGTGGGAGATGTATTTGTATGTCGACACTTTATTGACCGCGATCTTCAGAAGGTGGAATGTCTGGGTCTGGAGCATGAAATAGATTCTTCAGCCTTGCTTACTGATAAAGGCTATTGCTGCGACTGGAAACCAGAAGGTGTATGTAATACAGGAGATAGTTTCCTGACCGAGACAGCCGATTCGCATGGAGATGTTTTCGATATGGAAGCTTTTGCTCAGGCACAAGTGTGCCAAATGAAGAACATTCCTTTTATTTCCGTAAAATATGTAACTGATAAGATTGGTGAAAACTCCATTAAACACTGGGAAGACAAACTGGCTGATGCTCGTGAAGGATTGAGTAGTTTTCTGAATAACCTTTCTTTGGTCTGATTTTGTTTTTTAATAATCTAAATGAAGAATATATGCTCTTGCCTTTGGCAATAATGAGAAGTCTTTTTTAGCTGAACATTCTTTCTTTCGTATTGTTTTTTATAAGATACGGAGGAGATTATTCTCTGATAAAAATCCGGCAATTCTATTCCGTAGTTAGTAACATTGATTGTTTTATCTTTTAATCAATATTATATGGAACTATTTTGGGCTGTTATTCCCGTTTTACTCCTCATCGTTTTAATGGCATTCTTAAAAATGCCGGGAGATAAAAGTAGTGTAATCTCACTTGTTGTGACTATTCTGATTGCATTTCTGGCATTTCATGCTAAGGCAGATACAATTTTCTTTTCATTTCTGTACGGAGCATTAAAAGCAATTTCTCCTATTTTGATTATTATATTGATGGCAATATTCAGTTACAATATATTGTTGCATACTCAAAAGATGGAGATTATCAAACAACAGTTTACTTCTATCTCATCAGATAAAAGCGTTCAGGTATTATTGCTCACCTGGGGATTTGGAGGATTGTTGGAAGCAATGGCCGGATTTGGCACAGCTGTGGCCATTCCTGCTGCAATCCTTATAAGCCTGGGATTTAAACCTATATTTTCTGCCGTGGTCAGTCTGATTGCAAACAGTGTGGCTACCGCTTTTGGTGCTATTGGTACTCCGGTGTTGGTACTTGCCAAAGAAACCAATCTTAATGTTTTGCATTTAAGTGCCAATGTGGTGCTGCAACTCTCCGTACTGATGTTTCTGATTCCCCTTGTCTTGCTGTTTCTTACCGATCCGAAAATTAAATCCTTGCCACGGAATCTTTTCCTGGCTTTACTGGTAGGAGGAGTTTCTTTTGTGGGACAGTTTGTCGCTGCCCGTTACATGGGAGCTGAATCACCGGCTATTATTGGAAGCATACTTTCTATTATTGTGATTGTGACTTATGGTAAACTGACTGCAAAGAAAGATCAGGAGGTTACAAAGAGCCCAAAGCTAAAGGATGTGGTTAATGCGTGGAGTATTTATCTACTCATTCTGTTCCTCATTATTCTGAGCAGTCCGCTGTTTCCTTCGCTCCGCCATGTATTAAGTACTCATCTGGTTACAAATATAGTGTTACCTATTAATGGTCATGATACTGCTTATTCTATTTTCTGGCTTACACATGCCGGAGTTTTATTATTTATCGGTACATTTGTGGGTGGACTTATTCAAGGAGCAAAAGTAAAGAATATATTTGCTGTGTTATGGCGCACCTTTACTTTACTGAGAAAAACCTTCGTGACGGTCATTTGTCTGGTTGCTTTATCCACTATAATGGACAAAGCGGGGATGATTGGCGTTATTGCAATAGCTTTGGCTACAGCTACCGGAGCTCTTTATCCGCTCTTTGCACCGTTCATTGGATGTCTTGGAACCTTTATAACGGGTAGTGATACCTCTTCCAATATCCTTTTCGGTAAGCTTCAATCCACAGTGGCCGGACATATTTCTGTGGATCCGGAATGGCTTGCTGCAGCTAATACAGTGGGGGCAACAGGAGGTAAAATTATTTCTCCACAAAGTATTGCAATTGCCACTTCCGCTTGCGGGCAACAAGGAAAAGAAGGCGAAATTCTGAAAGCAGCTATTCCTTATGCTCTGATGTACGTGGTTATTACCGGGCTGCTTGTGTATATTTTTAGTTAGAATCTAATACGTGATAAAGTATAAACATAAAAAGAATTTAAACGAATGATGAAAATTGGTTTGTTTATCCCTTGCTACATTAATGCAATCTATCCTCAGGTGGGTGTGGCATCTTACAGATTGCTGAAGAGTTTGGGCCTTGAAGTAGACTATCCGCTGGACCAGACCTGTTGCGGACAGCCAATGGCGAATGGAGGATTTGAGGGAGAGGCGCTTCAATTGGCAAAGCGCTTTGATAATTTGTTTAAAGATTACGACTATATTGTAGGACCATCTGCCAGTTGTGTGGCCTTTGTGAAGGAGAATCACGCGGGTATACTGGCAAAAGAACATCATGAATGTACCAGTTCAGGCAAAATATACGATATCTGTGAGTTTATTCACGATGTGGTGAAACCTACGAAGCTAAATGCTAAGTTTCCTCACAAAGTCAGCATTCATAATAGTTGCCACGGGGTGCGCGAACTTTACCTCTCTTCATCAAGTGAGATGAATGTTCCTTATTATTCTAAACTGCGTGATTTACTTTCATTGGTGGAAGGTGTGGAGATATTTGAACCAAGTCATGTGGATGAGTGCTGCGGTTTTGGGGGAATGTTTGCCATTGAAGAACCCGAAATCTCCGTTTGCATGGGGCAGGATAAAGTAAAAGACCATATTGAAACTGGAGCGGAATACATTACAGGAGCAGACAGCTCTTGTTTGATGCATATGGAAGGAGTCATAAAACGAGAGAAACTCCCTATTAAAACAATTCACATTGTAGAAATTTTAGCTTCACAATTATGAGTACCAAACATTCCATAGCGGCAGCTAAGTTTGTCGCAAACAAGAAACAGGCAGCCTGGCACAATGAAACCCTTTGGATGGTGCGAGCCAAGCGCGATAAAATGAGTAAGGATATTCCGGAATGGGAACAACTCAGAGATTTGGCTTGTAACATAAAGCTATACTCAAACAGTCATCTGGAAGAATTGTTGCAGGAGTTCGAGAAAAATGCAACGGCCAATGGTGCAATTGTTCACTGGGCAAAAGATGCGAAAGAGCATAACGAAATAGTTCTCGGTATTCTTCGTGATCATGATGTGAAGCATTTTGTGAAAAGTAAATCAATGCTGGCAGAAGAGTGCGAATTAAATCCTTTCCTGATAGAAAAAGGCATTGAAGTTGTGGAAACAGATTTAGGTGAACGCATTCTTCAATTGATGGATGTTCCTCCTAGTCACATCGTTCTTCCGGCTATTCATATCAAGCGTGAGCAGGTAGGTGAGCTTTTTGAAGAGAAATTAGGAACCGAGAAAGGAAATTCTGATCCCACTTATCTAACTCGTGCCGCACGTAAACATCTGCGTGATAAGTTCCTGAATGCTGAGGCTTCAATGACCGGGGCCAATTTTGCTGTGGCATCCACGGGAGATATTGTGGTTTGTACAAATGAAGGGAATGCGGATATGGGTACTTCCTGTCCTAAAATTCATATTGCAATCATGGGAATGGAGAAGATTGTACCGGATCAGGAATCGTTGGGTGTGTTTACCCGTCTACTGGCTCGTTCGGCTACCGGCCAACCCGTAACTTCCTATACTTCACATTACCGCAAACCTCGTGAAGGAGGTGAATTCCATATCATTATAGTAGATAACGGAAGAAGTAAGATTCTTGGTCAACCGGATCATATCAAAACCCTGAACTGCATCCGTTGTGGTGCTTGTATGAATACTTGCCCTGTTTATCGTCGTAGTGGCGGTTACTCATATACTTACTTTATTCCCGGTCCTATCGGTATAAATCTGGGAATGCTTTATTCGGCTACAGAATATTTTGATAATCTGTCCGCCTGCTCTCTTTGTCTTTCCTGTTCACACGTCTGTCCGGTTAAGGTAGATTTGGGAGAACAAATCTATCGTTGGAGGCAAGAAATGGATAAGATAGGGAAAGCCAGCAAAGAGAAAAAGGTAATGTCTGCTGGCATGAAGTTTCTAATGGAACGCCCCATACTATTTAATTCAGCACTTTGGATGTCTCCTGTAGTGAATGTATTGCCTCGTTTCATTAAATATAACTTTTTGAACGAATGGGGAAAAGGACGTGAGCTTCCTGAGTTTGCAAAAGAGTCTTTCAATGAGATGTGGAAAAAGAATAAAGTAAAATAACGCAAAGAAAAAGATAATTATGAATAGTAAAGAGTTGATATTGGAAAGTATTCGTAAACATACTCAAACAAAATATGAAAAACCGGAATTGTCTGTTGATGCGATTACTTATCCCGACAAGCAGGCTAAATTCTGTGAAATGTTGCAGTTTGTAGGGGGAGAGTTTCTGATTTTAAAAGAAGGCGAAAATCTAAATGAAATGATTATGAGACTTAATCCTGAAGCGAAGAGGATTGGTTCTACTCTTTCATATATTACCTGCAACACGTTTAATCCCGATGAACTGGAGAATTCCACGGAGCTGAACGGAACAGATCTTGCCATTGTGGAAGGTTTGTTTGGTGTGGCTGAAAACGGAGCGGTATGGATGGATCAGAATGTGAAGCATAAAGCACTTTACTTTATTTCCGAGAAGCTGATTATTGTGCTAGATAAAAATAAACTAGTGAATAACATGCATGAAGCTTACCGGCAAATGGAAATAGGACAATATGGCTTCGGTGTATTTATTTCCGGTCCTTCAAAAACGGCAGATATAGAACAAGCTTTGGTGATTGGGGCGCATGGCCCTAAAGGATTAATGGTTATATTGAAATAACTCTTTGTGCTTAAAAGCACGGAAGGAGAGGCTCGAACTCCCGACACCCGGTTTTGGAGACCGGTGCTCTACCAACTGAGCTACTTCCGTGTTTGCGGGTGCAAAGGTAATGTAATATTTTAGATATGCAACACTTGCCTCGATTAATTCTTGTGTCTTGTAGCTCTTTTCCTTCTGTACTCAGCTTTCATCTTTGCTGAACCAGAGCCATGAGTCCCTTTAATATAGGTTGTTTTTTTGGCTTTAGTTTTGACTCTTGGTTCCTCTTTTTTTCCTGATGAAGAATCTTTGCCTTTTTTAAAAGCGATGCCTTCGGTTATTGCTTTCTGTATCTCTTCGTTCATTTTCAGATAGTTAAGTTTTATATTAAAAAAATGTAGCCCACATAATTGCGGGCTACAAAGATACGATTATTTCCTTAGGAAAGGTTATTCTGCTGATGCTTGTTTTCTTTCTTTAGGAAGTATAAGGTTTAGTATTACTCCTAGTACGGCTGCCAATCCAATGCCTGTCATTGAAAAATCTCCAAATTGGAATACGGCTCCACCTATGCCAAAGGTTAATATCAAAGATACTATAATAATGTTACGTGGATCGCTTAAGTTTGTTCTGGATTGAATGAGGTTGTTAATACCTACAGAAGCAATCATACCAAACAAAAGCATCATTATTCCACCTAATACAGCATTCGGAATTGTTTTCAATAAAGCGCTGATCTTTCCAACCATGGAGAAAACAATACCAGTAACTGCTGCAATTCGTATAACTGAAGGGCTTGTGATTTTAGTAAGAGACATTGCACCAATTACTTCTGAGTAAGTTGTTACGGGAGGTCCGCCTAATGTGCCTGCAACCATACAAGCAAGTCCGTCTCCAAGCATTGTTCTGTGTAATCCCGGATCTTTAACAAAATCTTTTCCGGCTACATCATTTACAGCATAGACATTGCCAACATGTTCAATGATAGGTGCAATAGCTACAGGTGCCATAAAGAATATCGCTCCCCAGGAAAATTCGGGTGTTATAAATTTAGGAAGTTCAAACCATGGAGCATTGACAACCTGAGTAAAATCTATCGCACCTAAGATAAATGCTAATACAAATCCTACTACTATTCCACAGAAAATAGGAATTAATTTTAGTAATCCTTTACCTAGTAATGTAACCAGAACAGCTGTAGCTAAAGAAGCAATTGCCAGTATCCAGTTTTCTTTTGCCATGTTTACTCCGGAACTGCATAATGATATACCAATCAGGATAATAACCGGCCCTATAACCACAGGAGGAAAGAGGGTGCGGATAAAACTTGTACCTCTCCAGGCAATAATTGCACTCATTAATCCATATACTAAACCTACGGCAACAAGCCCGGAAAGTGTTCCGGCCAAACCATACAGCTCAGTTGCTTTAATTATTGGTGCTATAAATGCGAAACTACTGCCCAAAAAAATAGGTACTTTACCTTTCGTAACTAAATGAAAGATTAAAGTACCTATTCCTGCTGTACAAAGAGCTGTTGAAGGATCGAGCCCTACTAACAGTGGAACTAAAACGGTTGCCCCGAATGCCACAAAAAGAAATTGAACGCCAACTATTGTTTTTTGAAATGCGCCCAGTTGTTTGTTATTGTCCATAAGTAAAAATGAGGGTTTATATTAAAATCGGCCAAAGGTCGTTTTTTATTTTCATACTACAAAATAGGAATCAAGTTTTTGTCTTTTTCTAAATAGTTTTTCTGAGTGTAATAACTCGATTTTTAAAAATATACTGGTGCATTAGTCTTTTCATGAATTTAATAACAATACTCCGTTTAGTAAGTAAATCTGTTTTTCTGCTTTCTTTTTGATATTATCTACTATCCTCATCTTCTCTGTATGAGCTTGCAAATCAATATCATTTTTTAAATAATTAGTTTGATTAATATGTTGTTTGTCTAGTGATATTTTGATTATGCTTTCATATTGTTTTAATAAAGGTATTTAAAGTAACAAATTGCATGTAATTATAGCTTGTGATATTTCAATTTATCACAAGCCTAATATTTTATTATTAAATGTAAGCTGATTTGTTTATTCTGATTTCATAATATCATATATTTGCAGAAAATAAAATCAAAAAGAAATCTAAATATAAATATATATATCAAAGTGATAAATAGAGAGTTGTAAAGTAATGTAATAAGTAATAAGCCATTATTTTAATTTGGCGGAAAAGAAATCATCATAAAGTATCAGTGATTGAAAAGAATGGTGAAAAAGACGGAATAGTTTAAGTGCGCAATTAGACTTCCACAATTATTCAAACTAAAATCGAAAAGAACATGAGAAGAACAGAAAAAAAACGTTTATGCTTGCTTGCTGTTGCAACAGCTTTGCTTTTATCTGCAAATGTAAAAGCTCAGGATAAAGTCGTCGTTTCAACAGGAGCTGATTTGGTGAGTGGTTATTATTGGCGTGGACAGAATTTAGGCGGTGTAAGTATTCAGCCCACAATATCAGTCGTAAAATCCGGACTTTCTTTAACTGCTTGGGGTTCAGTTGGATTTGATAAAGAAGATACCCGGGAACTGGATTTTACAGTGGGATATACAACCGGTAATTTAAATTTCGCAGTTACTGATTATTATTTTTCACCGATAAAATATTTCAATTATGCTTCTCATTCAACTTCACATGTGTATGAAGCTACTGTTGGGTATAATTTTGGTCCTTTTGCATTAAGCTGGAATACCAACTTTGCAGGAAATGATTATTATAAGAAAGATGGTGAGAGAGCATATTCTACCTATGTTGAGGCTAGTGTTCCTTTTAAACTGGGTAGTACTGATTTGAAAGCAGAAGTAGGTTGTACTCCCTGGGATGGAGCTTATACAACCCGAACAGATAAGTTTGCAGTAAATAACATAGCTGTTTCTGCTTCTAAAGAAATAAAGGTTACTGATTCCTTCTCTATTCCGGCCTTTGCCAAAGTAGCAGTAAATCCTGAAACTGAAGGAGCTTATTTTGTTTTTGGTGTAAAATTCTAACATATATAACAAATTTACAAGTATGAAAAAGATTGAAGCAATTATTCGGAAGTCAAAGTTCAACGACGTGCGTAAAGCATTGCATGAAGCTGATATCGAATTCTTATCATGGTGGGATGTAAAAGGTCAGGGTACAGCCCGACAGGGTTTGATTTTTAGAGGAATAGCGTATGATATTAATGCGATAGAGCGCATTTACATCTCGTTTGTAGTTAGAAACGTGAATATGGACAAATCAATCGATGCGATATTAAAAGCTGCATACACAGGAGAAAGTGGCGATGGAAGAATTTTTGTTTCCAGCATTGAAGAGTCAATACGCATACGAACCGGAGATAGAGGTGACGAATCTTTGTATGATAAAGATAAGAAATAAGATATAATTAGGTAGGTATTAATAAATATTGAAAAGATTATGAGTCGAAAATATATAAAATATATAGCGTTTTTTCTTTTGCTGTTTTTAGGTGTTCATTCTGATATTATAGCTCAGGATTCAGTAAGTACAGCAGTGGCTGATACAACAATTGCGGTACAGGCAGCTGCCGCCACTACGCCGGCGGTAGCTGCTCAGGAGGTGGCAACTTTAGATTCAGGAAATACTGCGTGGATTATAGTTGCAACTATTTTGGTCTTAATGATGACAATTCCCGGATTGGCACTATTTTACGGTGGTTTGGTCCGTAAAAAGAATATTCTCAGTATTCTGATGCAGTGCCTTATTCTTACTGGCGTAATAAGCATAATCTGGATTGCTTTTGGATATAGCTGGGTGTTCGATACCAGTTTTAAGGCATCGGGCAATCCTTTGAGTTTTATTATTGGAGGATTTGATAAAATCTTTCTGCATGGAATTTCTACCAAAGCATTAACTGCAGGTAATATTCCCGAATTGATATTTGCATTGTATCAATGTATGTTTGCAGTAATTACTCCTGCGCTTATTATTGGTGCATTTGCCGAAAGAATTAAATTCTCGGGTTTCTTAGTATTTTCAATTCTTTGGTCTATCATCGTTTATAACCCAATGGCTCACTGGGTTTGGGGAGGCGGATGGCTTCAACAGATGGGAGCACTCGACTTTGCCGGTGGAACTGTAGTTCATATCAATGCTGGTATTTCTGCTCTTGTAATGGCTGTTATGCTTGGTTGCAGAAAAGGGTATAAAGCTAACGAGCATACTCTTACTCCAAATAGTACTCCTTTCGTTTTCATTGGAACTGCTCTTTTATGGTTAGGTTGGATGGGCTTCAACGCCGGAAGCGGATTGGCTGCCGATGGTTTAGCAGCCAATGCTTTCTTAGTTACTCATATGGCTGCATGTGTTTCGGCAGTAACATGGATGGCTTTAGAATGGTTCTTGTATAAGAAACCTACAACAATAGGATTTTGTACAGGTGCAGTTGCCGGTTTAGTAGCAATAACTCCTGCTGCCGGAACTGTTGATGTTGCAGGATCTATTTTTATTGGTTTGGCAACAGCAGTTATTTGCTTTTGCATGGTTGCATATGCTAAGCCTAAATTGAAATATGACGATACACTAGATGCCTTTGGTGTACATGGTATTGGTGGTATAATAGGATCTATACTTACCGGTGTATTCGCAACTCGCGTAATTACTGGTGAAAGCGGTGCACAAGGTGCTTTGTATGGCGACTGGCACCAACTATGGGTACAGATTGTAGCAACACTGGCTGCAATTATATATAGTGCGGTGCTTACAATAATCTTGTTTTATATTGTAAATAAGACAATAGGACTGAGAGTAAGTAAACAAGCCGAATCAGATGGTCTTGATATTTCACAACATGGTGAAATTGCTTATAGTGAAAATGAATAACACAAATAGGTAATAGTTTTTCTTAAGAAAAAGTTGTTGTTTGTTGTAAAGGGATGCCTCTGTGAAGAGGTGTCCTTTTTGCGTATATTTATATTAATGGGATTGCTGTTTTAACATATAGTTGATTGATAATCTAAAAATAAGAGTTATTTTTAGATCATAAAATATTAATTGAGTAGTTTAAAATAAGTGTAGGTGTTTTTTTAATCATTAGCCTTAAAAGTATTATGAATAAAGAACTGAAGGATAAATTTGTGTTGTTGTGGAAGAAATATTTCCCGAATGCTGAATTACCTATAACATTCCAATATTCGGATGGTACAATGGGAGTTGAGAAAGAAAAAACCGTTGAAGGACATCGGTGTGTTATTGCTCAATTGCTAAAGGTAAGAAGAGGAGAGTCTGTTTATATGCAGGAAGAATGTGTAAATTGCCGTGGTGGTAAGCGTTATCTGGGATTTTCTCAGTCAATGTTTCCAGGTTTTGAATGTTTTCTTTCTCATGATGAAAAAGGTGAAGGCGAGCGATATAAACGTACACCGGAACTTGTAACCGAATGTATGAAACAGCTTCCCTTTATTCCGGTTAAAAAGAATATTATTTTCAAGCGCTGGGATAGGATATCGGAGGAGGATACTCCCCAGGGAGTTATATTCTTTGCTACTCCCGATGTGATCTCCGGCCTGTTTACGCTGGCCAATTTTAACAGCGCTGCTCCCGATGCTGTAATAGCTCCTTTTGGTGCAGGTTGTGCTTCAATTGTTTACTATCCTTACAGAGAAGAATTGAACGGAACAAAGCGATCTGTACTTGGGCTTTTTGATCCTTCGGCCCGTAAATTTGTAAAAGGTGATATACTGACCTTCTCTATTCCTTTTTCAAAGTTTGCAGAGATGATTGATGAAATGGAAGAAAGCTTCCTAATTACAGATAGTTGGTCGAAAATTACAGGAAGAATGGGTATTAAAAATCAAATAGAATAGTTTTAATGCTGAAAATTATTCACCAATAAATTTTATGCATTGGCGAATGGATTTTAATTATTGGTGAATAATTATGGGGATATAAATAAAGTGTTACTCTGCTTATTCTTTCTGCAAATTCATTATAAAATAGAGGCTGTTCAAAAAGTAAGATAGCCTTTTTTATAAGTATGAAAAGCTACTAAAATATAGCGATTTATTATAGTATTGTCAGGCCTTTTATGTGTAATCTATTCTTGATTTGAGTTTAAATGTTTTACATAATTGATTTATTGCCCTAAATAGTTGTATATGAAGTGTATACTTTTAATGGATCAACTGTGTAAATAGCTTTTTCCACTTTGTGAGAGCGCTTTATTGGTATTATTTGTAATATTATTGAAAAATGCTCGAAATTTAGTTCTTTTTTATCCCCATATATAGTGCTTAAAATCAATCATGAAACACTTTTTAACTCGCTCTTTCTATTTTTCAGAGAAACTATAAAGGAAGTTTTCTGACAATCTGTTTTACTTTTTAAGCTAATTGGTTGATTATAAGCCGCGGGCTTTTTTATTTCACCCCGTATATATACAGAAAAAAGAAGAAAAATTCCGCGCATATAAAAGAGGGCACCCTTTTGAGATACCCTCTTACTTATTAAGAATAAGAATTTTCTATTTTGTCAATATTCCCAGTTCTGAAACAGTAATAAATTGCTTGTTTCCTATTTCGCTTACAGGAACAAGTTTCAGGTAACGGGCATCATACTCTTTTCCGAAATGTACAAATTGAGGTATCGGGTTGTGCATAATGTTACTGAATTCTCCGCTGCATTCACATCTGGTCCAATTCTCTCCGTCAGTACTAACAAAGAATCTATAAGTGTAGATCGTCCCCGATTTATCTTCACTACTAACAGGTGCATAGCTAAATCCCTTGATCTTGATTGTTTCTCCCATATCAATTACAAGAGGAGAAAGGGATTTGCTTTTCCAGAAAGTTTTCTGATTGTTGTCAATAGCTGCAGAAGCACCTTCTGTTAATGCTTTCCAGTTCTTTTGTGAAACATCGCTTAGCCTCATATTCTCAGTTTCTTTTGAAAGAGGTTTAGCATAATAGGCGCCAACATTACTCACGTTGGCTGTGAGACGACTTTCTTTGACAGTAACTCTAATCTTACTGGTTGTGCAAGCCGGAAAGCGAGCCAGTTGTTTGTAGCCTACCGTTTTTCCGCTGGCAACTTCTCTCCATTTATTATTGTTAAACACTTCAACAACAAACGACTCTATTCGCTGACCTTTGGTTATATCTTCCTGCAACAATACAGTGTTTATTTTCGACCCGGGTTTTAGCGTATACACTTTAGATGTTCCTTCAGCAGCTTTCCATAGTTTATTTCCATTGTTCACTCTATTATCAGAGAATGTTTCTTTAATATATGCAGCAAATTCTTTCAGACGCTTTACATCGTTTTCGTGAATCAAGCCTCTTCTGTCGGGTGGAATATTAAGCAATAAAACAGAGTTGTAACCAACCGACTGGAAATAAATATTTGTCAGTTTCTCCAGTGATTTTACCTGATTATCCTCTTCAGAATGATAGAACCATCCCGGACGGATTGAAACATCCACTTCGGAAGGATACCAGAAAAGCTCTTTTGCTTTGGCTAAAATCTCACAACTGCCCAGATCTTTTGATTGAGCATCAATACCTAATGCTTTGTTAACTTCGGTAGAACGTTCGTAAATGCCGGGTACAAGTACTGTTGAACTCCATTCCGCAGCTCGGCCCATACCGCTCTCATTGCCAACCCATCGCACATCATCACCCATGATTGCCATAACAGCATTTGGTTGCAGACGTTTGATTGTTTTGTAAAATGCATCCCAGTCATATACCTGTTTCTTCCCGTTAGGGCCTTCGCCGCATGCTCCGTCAAACCATACTTCATTCACTTCGCCGTAATTAGTAAGCAATTCGGTAAGTTGTGCAATAAAGAATTTATTGTATGCGGGAGAATCGCCATAGCAAGATGCATTCCTATCCCATGGAGAAAGATAAAGTCCTATTTTCATTCCATATTTGTCGCATGCCTTTTTTAAATCGCCAACCACATCACCTTTGCCATTCTTCCAGTTAGAAGAAGCTACGGAATGTTTGGTCGTTTTAGTTGGCCACAAGCAGAAACCATCGTGATGCTTGGCGGTAAGAATTACCATTTTAAATCCGCATTCTTTCAAGTTGCGCACCCATTGTTCGGCATCCAGTTCTGTAGGATTAAATACCGTTTCTTTTTCAGTTCCGTCACCCCATTCTCGTCCGGTAAAAGTATTCACACCAAAATGGAGAAAAGCTGTTAATTCAGTCTTTTGCCATGCAAGTTGCTCTTTCGACGGAACAAGCCTTGCAGCCATCTCTACTTTTTGTTGCAATGATGCATTTTCTGGGAAATCAAGGTGTTTTGTATAGTACTTTTCTGTTTGCGCCTGTGCGGTAAACAGAGTGAGCAATGCACCTACAATAGTAAAATTTAGTCTTTTCATTATAAAGTCATTAAAGTAATTTCAATAGATAATATGGAATGGATAAGAGGTTATTGGTAAAACATAACTTATTAGATTATTTAATTAATAAAGATTATATATTAATTTTTAGCAGCTACAAAAATAATATTTTTTAAAATATAAAGTTGAAATTAATCTGGTAATTAATATTTTTAGTTTTGTTAAATTGGAAATTTAATTCTATCTTTCTCTTCTTAAAACATTAAATGCTGATATTCTGTTTATATAAACAAAAAAAGGAAAAGATATGAAAGCTATATTATCACTAATTTTATCTATGAGTGTGCCACTCTTTGCAGCTTGTGCACAGAGTTCTGATAAACAAATAAATACAGAAACAGTTAAATCATTGGATCTTCAGCGATATATGGGTAAATGGTATGAAATTGCCCGGTTCGACCATCGTTTTGAAAGAGGCTTGGTAGGTTGTACGGCAGAATATACTTTATTGCCCGATGGAAAGATTCAAGTGCTGAATAGTGGATATAAGAATGATTTCTCCGGAGAATATAAAATAGCCAAAGGAAAGGCTAAACTTCCCAATCCTGCCGAACCCGGTAAGCTGAAAGTCTCTTTCTTTCTGTGGTTTTACGGAGATTATTTTGTGATGGAACTTGATAAAGATTACAATTATGTGTTAATTGGTAGTAGCTCGGATAAATATCTGTGGATTCTTAGCCGTACCCCGCAACTTCCAGAGCAAACACTGAATCTGCTTCTTGAAAAGGCAAAGCAGCGAGGATATGATACCTCAAAGTTAATCTGGGTTAAACAAAAAGATGCAATAAATCAAAAATCAACAGTTATGAAAACATTAACTCCCGAAGAGAAAGCTGTTATTCTTAATAAAGCAACAGAAAGACCGTTTACCGGTATCTATTATAATCACCACGAGAAAGGAATCTACAGATGTAAGCAATGTGGTGCTCCGCTTTACCGTTCAGAAGATAAATTTGATTCAGGATGTGGATGGCCTAGTTTTGATGATGAGATTCCTGGTGCCATAAAAAGAATTCCCGATGCCGATGGAAAACGTACTGAAATAGTCTGTGCCAAATGTGGAGGTCATCTGGGACATGTGTTTAAGGGTGAAGGTTTTACTCCTAAAAATGTGCGACATTGTGTAAACTCTGTTTCGCTTGATTTTGAATCTTCGAAATAGATAAAAAGAGAGATCCCCCAACACAGCAACACGTACTGTGACGAGGGGGATTCATGAAGAGATGGATAGGTATAAGTTAGTGCCAGCCGCCACCTCCACCGGGTGTTCCACTGGATATGCTGCCTATTGTTGTCACAATGGAGCTAGTGGTGAAAGTGGCAGATTGTGTGCCGGCATTATATGTTGTGTTTGTGTATAATCCATGGAAGTCGGTTCCTCCTGATACGCTGCCGCCGGTATAAATTACGTAGCTTGTATTAGCTTTCAGGTTAGGACTACTGAATAGTAAAGTAGTATAAGCTCTTGGATTCTTGAAGGTAACTACTTCATCACCTGTTGACGATTGAATACGTACCAGTTGATTCAGGGTACCAACATTTCCAATGATGGCAGAATATTGAGTACACACACTCGATGTTGGAGTGCTTGTTGCGCCACCCATGCCTATAATGGTTCCGCCTGTTATTTTAAACGTATTATTATCGCAATCCAGACCTTCTTCAGGAGCGGCTGCTCCGGCTGATATAATGGTTCCGCCTGTAATAGTCATTGTTCCGTTTGAGTCTATTCCGTCATTGGTAGTGCTATAGCAGTAGATTGTTCCGCCATTAATAACCAACGTTTTTTTAGCGTTGATACAATCATCGTAAGCATTGACTTCAATTGTTCCATCGTTGATAATCAGATTCGTTTTGCTTTCAATACCTTCAGCTTCACTTTTACTAGTAGTTATAGTTATTTTTCCCTTATTAATAGTGAGATCACCCATGCTTTTGATTGCTTTGCCACTTGCACCGGAAGTAGTAATAGTAATCGTTCCGCCATTAATTATTGTATAAGGAGTTATTGATGTATCAGTGCCTTCGTATGACGTTATGATTCCATCATCCACTGTACTAACTGTTATAGTTCCATCGTTGATTATAATAAATCCTTCATCACATTGAATACCATCGCCGGATGCGTTAATGTTTATTGTTCCGCCATCGATAATAATTGCATCATTTGTATGGATACCGTCTGTTACCGCAGAAGTAACATTAATTACGCCGCTTCGAATGCGAATATAATCGTCACAACTGAGTGCGTGTTTGTATTTTCCGGCAACAGTTAGTGTTCCATTACCACTGAATATAAGCTGTCCTTCACTAAAGAAAGCCCCTTTCTGGTCTTCGCTGCTTGTTGCATACGAACTGCCATCGGTCAGTGTATTAGTTGTATTATCTGCCAGAACTACAAAAATGCGTTTCTTGGATTGAATATTGATAGCCGGTCCGTCAGAGTTGGTAATGGTAACTCCGTTCAGCGTTAATTTAAGTTTATAATCACTATAGATTTTTACTCCACCGGTTAAAGTTCCGGATAACGTATAAGCTACGTTTTCAGCTGTTGATTTTATTATAACGTCTCCGTTATCCTGAGTCACCGTAACTCCGCTTCCGGCTAATGGATTGGTTACTGATAAAGTGCTGCCTAAAGTTATGGCAATAGTATTGGTGAATTCAGAGTTTTCAACCAAGTCGTCAGAGTCATCCGGAGTACTTGGAGTTTCGTTGCTGGAACTCTCTTCTTCCTCTGTTAATTCATCACCCGAGGAGCAAGCCTGAAATGAAAGCAAGATGCAGAAAACAGCAAGAAGAATGCTTGTTTTTTGTATTATGTTTCTTTCCAGAAATGAATAAGCAGTTTTATCGTTTGTATGCATTTGCATAATTTAAAAGTATAATGGTTATACAGATTTAATATTCTCCATATTCTTACGAAACAAAAGTAATTTATATCATGATTACAAAAAAATATATTCAGCGAAGCTGGGATTCTTAATGTTGTATTTCCATTTTTATTCAGTAAACTCGTTTTTGCAATTCTTATGCAGAATATTCTTATCTTTGTGAAACAAACTCCGACTTAATTGTATGAATGAGAATGTTCTCGAAAAGCTAAAAGTACTGGCAGAATCGGCCAAGTATGATGTTTCCTGCTCGTCCAGCGGAACTACCCGTACCAACAAGAGTGGCGGGATAGGAAGTGCTGCAGGGTGGGGGATTTGCCACAGCTTTGCTGAAGACGGACGATGCATTTCTCTCTTAAAGATAATGCTTACCAATTATTGCATTTACGATTGTGCTTATTGCATCAATCGCCGGAGTAATGATATCAGACGAGCAACCTTTTCTGTATCCGAGTTAGTTGATCTTACCATTGAGTTTTATCGTAGAAATTATATAGAAGGGCTGTTTCTTAGTTCGGGGGTTGTCCGTAATCCTGATTATACCATGGAACGACTGGTGCGGGTGGCAAAAGACTTGCGACTAGTACACAAATTTAATGGATATATACACCTTAAAAGTATTCCGGGTGCAAGTCAGGACCTTGTAAATGAAGCAGGATTATATGCAGATCGTTTAAGCGTAAATATTGAAATCCCTAATGAACAGAGCTTGCAGCGACTAGCTCCTGAAAAGGATTTTCAGAGTGTATTTAAACCAATGCAATACATTCAGCAGGGAGTCCTGGAAAACATTGAAGAACGGAAAAAATATCGTTACGCCCCCCGGTTTGCTCCAGCCGGACAAAGCACACAGATGATTGTGGGTGCTACTGCCGATACTGATAAAGATATTCTTAATCTATCCTCTTCTCTTTATGATCGTCCTAGTATGAAGCGAGTCTATTATTCAGGCTATATTTCGGTGAATGAATACGACAAACGCTTGCCCGCCTTAAAACAACCTCCATTGGTGCGCGAGAATCGTTTGTATCAGGCCGATTGGCTGCTTCGGTTTTATCAGTTTAAGGTAGACGAGATTGTGAACGATGCATATCCCGATCTTGATCTTGAGATAGATCCCAAGTTATCATGGGCATTGCGTCATCCCGAATCATTTCCTGTTGATATCAATCGGGCCGATTATGAAATGATCCTCCGGGTACCCGGCATTGGCGTAAAATCCGCAAAATTGATTGTGGCTTCCCGCCGCTTTTCCCGTTTGGGTGCTTATCAACTCAAGAAAATAGGAGTTGTGATGAAGAAAGCGCAGTACTTTATTACCTGCAATGAACTATCCATGCGCTCTGTAAATGAACTGCATCCGGATGCAGTTCGACGTCTGCTCACGGTTAAACCTGGTAAAAAAGTAGACGACAGACAGTTGATTTTACCTTTTAAAGAAGAATAGAATGATAACTTTCATCTATGATAAAACCTTTGAAGGATTGCTGACTGCTGTTTTCGATGCTTATTTCCGAAAAACATTTCCAGAGGCATTGGTGACAGAAGGAGAACCGTTGCCGCTTTTTTGTGATGAAACATATACAGTTATCTCAGATAGCGAAAAGTCAGAGCGTGTTTGGAAAGGGTTGCAAAAAAAACTTTCCCGTACTGCCTTGTCAGCCCTTACAGCTTGCTGGCTATCAGAACTTCCGGAAATTGATATGCTTCTTTTTCGTTATATGCGTAAAAATATAGATTCTCCCAAGTCGGTAGAAATGAATTTTGGAGATCCGGATGTGCTCGAAATAGCAAAGATCTATAAAAAAGTAGGTTGTGAGAGAGAGCGGGTTCTTCAGTTTCTCCGTTTCCAGAAAGCGGTTGATGGAACTTACTTTGCCGCTATAGAACCAATGTACAATGTCCTGTCATTGGTAGTGAGCCATTTTCAGGATCGTTTTGCCGACCAGAAATGGTTGATCTATGATTTAAAACGTGAATACGGCTACTATTACGATCTTTCCACTGTTACCGAAGTCCGTTTTGAAGAAAAAGAATCCCATTTGTTGACCGGTGTGCTGAGCGAAGATCTTATGATGCATGATGAAAAGCTCTTTCAGCAGATGTGGAAAGAGTACTTTAAGTCAATAGCTATTAAAGAGCGTATTAACCCACGGCTTCATCGCCAACACTTGCCTGTCCGTTTTTGGAAGTATCTCACAGAAAAGCAAAAATAAATGTTCATTCAGATTTCATCTTGATTCCTTTATATGTTACTTACTTATATTTTGTACTTATCCCTTGTTTTTACTGCAATTCTTTTTGTAATTATATTAGAATTTAATCAAACTATTCTTTTATTATTAATTAATTAAAATATTTAAAATAAGTGTTTTCTGTATTTATTCAGAAATATGATATATGAATGGATAAATTATATTACAAAAATTAAAATTTTAAAGACTATTATAGAAAAAATATTTTTCAATTTATTATTACTTTAAAATTTTTAGAATGTTTTGCTGTTTTATGAAATATTACAAAGTTTAATATTTGTGTTGCTAAAAAATACTTGTATAAAATTGGGGATTTTATGTATTGGTTTAACTTCTTTCCTTAAATCGAATTGTAACTGTATTTGTGCTTAATCATGAATATTGTACTGTTATTTATTTGAATAACATATTTGTTCTTGTGCTTAGAATACTATTAATGAGGAAAAGAGATTTTTATGTTTATAAATATGAATATTGTACCTATTCTTTTATACATAGTTAATTAAGTTAATATTGGGTTTGTAATGTGAAATATTAAGTTTTCGTGTGTTTGAATATGTAATGATAATAAAATAGGAGAATGTCTGGTTTAGTTAAGGCGTGTATTGATAACTTTTTCTTTTAGTGCTATCGGTGCTTGTTTTTTAAGGTACTTCTAAATTCTCTGTTTTTTATATTCTCAGCCTTATATCTCATATTGGGGCATTTTGTGTTTGTATTATACTGCGCTGTCGAAAGAAGTATGATGTTGTATTTTTAAAATTTCATTATATTAATCAATTTTATCTTTTTTTGCACATCTAAAACTGAAATTGATTTGTTGTTCAAATGCATTGTCGAAAATTTAATAAATAATATCCGAGATGTGAAAATTATGAAATAAAATGTATTTACATTGATGTTAAATATGTTAATTCCAATTTATTTAATTTAAAATGTTTTATTTAATTATAGTATAATTCTCGATGTTGTTGTGATTGTTAAAAATTAAATATGTGCAAACTTGTTTTATTCTAATTCTTAATACTGATTATGAAAAATCGATATGTTAGTTTACCGTTAATTGTTCTCAGTTTATATACAATAACTGTTTGCGAGGCATGTAAAAGTCAGCCTCAACAGAAAGTTGTAAATTCTTTAACTGAGAATGATCCATTGAACAGATCGCCCGATGATTCTATTCAATCCGATTCTATTCAATATTCAATTCAGATTAAAGGTCGGTCAAATCTCGTTAAGGTTAACGGGAAGGTAATGAAAACAACTTTGGATTCAACATACACGAAAAATAAAATCAGCATTCGTGTCAGTGGAGAAGGGAACACAGTTTTGATTAATCGGACTGACAAGAAATCTAAAGTGACTGTTTTGCAGAAAGGGAGGAATAATCAAATTAAAATCTCACAAAGAGACAAATAAGATATAAGAAAAACGCGTTTTCTATATATTTTTAAATTTTCTTAAATTATTGTTAATTTAATAAATTGAATTATGAAAAAGTTAATTTTTTTATTTGCAGCATTGTTTACAGCAGGTTTTGCTATGGGTCAGAATATAGTATATCTTACTCAAACCGGATTGGCAAATGATGCTTCAGTATCACAAACTGGTTCAAATACTGCAACAGTATTACAAGAGACACTTCTCAATGCTAAAAATAATGATGCAACAATACTCCAGAATGGATTTGGTAATACTTCATATTCAAAACAACATCAACAAGCTGGAATTACTGCTGCACAAGATGTCTTTGTAACCCAAATTGGGAATGGGAATGCTGCTACTCAAATACAAGGAATTGGATATACAGGCTATAATTATGCTTCTATAGGTCAATATACTAGCAATAATACGGGTTACCAGTACCAAGATGGTTATAATTTAAGTGCAAAAATTAATCAAAGTGGGAATAATGCAAATCAAGGAAGTCAAGTTCAACAAGGTAGTCACCAATATGCAGTTTTAACACAAGTGGGATATTCAAATATTGGGAACCAGAACCAAAATGGTCTAAATCATTATGCAGAAATTACTTCAACAGGTGATCGCAATCAAGCATCACAAAGCCAAAATGGGGGAAACTGGAATAGTCCTCCTGCATCTTTAGGTGGTCATTCTGCAATTATTAAGCAATTTAATGGGAATGATAATACTGCAATACAATCTCAGACTGGGCTTCAGAATAATCATAGTACTATTACACAAGATGGTTACTCGAATTATTCTAATCAAAGCTTGACTGGTTCGTCAAATAATGCAGAAATATATCAATATGGTATCAATAATATTGCATATCAAACTATTGATGGTGACAATAATAATCAAAAACTTTTCCAAACAGGTGGTGGTACAGCTTATATCACTCAGAAAGGAATGCAAAATGTTGTTAAAGGGCTATCGACTAATGCATATGGATTTGATGCCACTTGGGCAAAGTTTACAGGTTCTTGGCTTAGTGTTAATCAAAATGGTGACAAAAATAGTTTGGCTTTAGAGGCTGATGGTATTGTAACAGTTACGCAAGATAATTCGGCATTAATCAGCAAAGTTGGCAACACTATTGAATTTTCTCAAGCTGGTGGTGGTACTTCTACTCTGACACAGGTTGGTGATGAGAATCTGATTAAATTAACTAAAACTGGTGGTGGCACTGCTTATCTTGATCAAGAAGGTAATGTAAACAAAGTTGCTATGTTTGACGATGTTTTTGGAGCTACTCCAGTCGTGAACTCTGCTGCATTATTCAACGGTTCTTCTTTGACTGTTACACAAACAGGCGATGCTAACCTCTTGAATTTAGATTCTACATCTGCAGGTGCAATTGTAAATGTTAGTCAAGTTGGTACTAATAGAGCAAGTGTAATTCAACACTAAAAACTCTTTCCACCATGTGAATAGAAGTTATAGGTTCATCCCGTGATTTTTAATGTGATGGCTAAATCCCCGGCTTTTGCAAGCCGGGGTAATTTACGAATTTGTAAAGAATAATTCCCATTTGATAAAAATTGGGAATATAATTAATTAAATTGAACAAATCGGTAGTTTTAATTGTTTGGTAATTAATTAATAAGAATATGAAAAAGGCTACTTTCTATTTAATCTTACTTTTGATTAATTACTTTCCTTGTAATTCACAGGAGATAATTAATAATTCTGGATTAGACCCGAATGAAGTGATCCGGCAGATTCAAACATCAGGTATAGATAATATTATGAACTTCCAGGCTTTGAACCAGGGATACAGTAATTATGCATTAATCCAGCAAACAGGCAACGAGAACAAGTCTAGTATCAGTCAGCAAAACGATGTGGCTTCAGCGATGAACAATCAGTCGTATGCTGTACAAACGGGCACATCAAACGAATTAACCGTTGGACAGGTGGGAACCGGTAATTTACTACTCAGTTTTCAGTTAGGTTATCTTGCTTCACTGGCAGAAAGTCAGCAGGAAAACCAAATTGGAGTTGATTACAGTAATATTTCTGCTCTGCTTCAAAATGCAGAGAACGGGAGTCAGATTGAAGGAAAGGGCAATAAGCTAAGTATCTCGCAGGAGGGTAATAACAACAACGCTAAGGTTGTTCAACAGGGTTTCTACAATACCATAACCGCCGAACAAAAAGGGAAAAATAATTATTTATCGGCTTTGCAAAACGGAACGAAAAATTCAGTGACCGACTATAAACAGGGAAATGAATCTGAACAAATTTTGTTTGATACGATCATTCAAATTGGCGATAATTTAAGTCTGACAACTGATGGAGTTGCCAACTCTACCCCTGCTGTAAACAAGTTTACACAAACAGGAACAAATTTGTCTCTTCAACTTAGCACTAGTTTATTAAACACCGGAGCAGGAGTAGAGATAAATCAGACAGGTCATGATATGAAAGTTTTTGTTGATCAATCTTATTTCTCATTCCCATTAAGAAAACAATAAATCCTCTATATCAATATATAAATCATTTAAAAGATGGTACTATTTGCGAGTGTTATTTTATCAGCATTTTTAATTAATCCTTCAAACGTACCGGGTGATTCTTTAAAAAAGAAGCCGGCACCGGCAGCGTTAATGAAAATTGTTGAGCAGGTTACTCAACAGCCATTCAAGTCAAATGGTAATGAAATTGAACTTGAAATTGACGGATTACTGGTTGATGATACGAAAACGAAAGCAGGAAAGGATTTTTACGATTTATTTTATAGTAGTTGGGAAGCTCCTCCTGAAGCAAAGAACTATACCATTACTGTTTCTGAAAAACCATTTCGTCTAAGCAATACTATTATTGCTGTTTCAATTAACGAAAACCTTGTATATCAGGCTATTCTTCAGCCAAGGCAAGATATTCTTGAAGCCATGACAAGTCAAGCGATATCAACAACACAAGAGTATCTGGTAAATTATCAAGAAATAATGAGACAAATTAATGGAGATGACATGTCAGGATCAGGAATCTATTAGTCATTGATTAATATAAATTACTACATATTAACCCTTAAGAAAATCGCAATGAAACTAATTTATAAAACACTATTTCTGGTTTTGTTTTTCGTAACAGGAAAAACTTACGCGCAGGATTTTGTTTATACTCCCAAGAATCCCGCATTTGGAGGAAGTCCATACAATTACAGTTGGTTGCTTAGTTCTGCGCAAGCTCAGAACAACACTAAAGAAGCCACTACTACCAGTTCTACCAGCAGTTACAGCACCGATCCGCTAAAGAATTTTACGCAAAGTTTGAACCAACAAATATTAAGTCAACTTTCCCGCCAAATTGTTTCCAAACAGTTTGGCGAAGGTGGATTGACAGCTGGAACTTATGTATTGGGCGATTATCAAATTCAGATTGCTGACCAAACTAATGGGTTAAATATTACCATAATTGATAATAAAACCGGTAGTCAGACCTCGGTAGTGGTTCCTTATTTTTAGTTCTTGCTAACCAAAATCTAATATTATGTTAAAAAGAAAAATACTACTAAGTCCCCTTTCCGTGTTGATTGTGATGGTTCTGGTGTCGGCCTGTGGTACATTTATGCGTCAACCCTTACAACCTCGAAGAGCTGTTCTTGGTCCTGAGTCACCTGCCAAAAAGATGCTCTTGAGTCTTCCCAAACCTCAGGAGAAAATAGTTACAGCCGTCTATAAATTCCGGGATCAAACAGGGCAATACAAGCCATCGGATACTGGTAACAACTGGTCTACCGCAGTAACTCAAGGTGCAACAACAATTTTAATTCGTGCATTGGAGGAATCCGGTTGGTTTATCCCAATTGAGCGTGAAAATATGGCCAATTTACTGAATGAAAGAAAAATTATCAGATCCAGTCGCGCTCAGTACGAAAAAACAGATCAGAACAGCGAATCACTTTTACCGCCACTTCTGTTTGCAGGCGTTATCCTTGAAGGAGGAATTATCTCCTATGAAACAAATGTTCTGACCGGAGGGCCCGGTATACGTTATGCCGGAATTGATATATCAGGACAATATCGCGAAGACCGCATAAGCATCTATATTCGTGCTGTGTCAACTGCCAATGGCAAGGTCTTAAAGACTGTATACACCACAAAATCAATTCTCTCTCAGGAAGTTTCGACCGGAGTGTTTAAGTATATTACACCCAAACGCATACTCGAAGCAGAAGCAGGTTATACCTACAATGAGCCTACAGAAATTTGTGTTACAGAAGCAATTGAAAAAGCTGTTGAAAGTCTTATTATTGAAGGTGTTAATGATAAACTGTGGGGACTTCAGAATCCAAAGGATACGGCATCTGTTGCATTTAAAAATTATTGGGATGAAAAACAGTTAAATTACGAATTAGACCCAATGGGGAGAAAATTGGATAAAAAAAATCGTGGCCGTCTTTCTATCGGAGTTCAGGTTGGTTCTAATTCCTATTCGGGAGACTATTCAAAAAGTGATCTGAGATTCAAATCTTCATTTCTTATGGGTGCAGCCATTAGTCATCATTTTTATATTGATGCAGAAATTGGATGCCGTGGCTTGATGGTTCAGGATAAGGTTGATGACACTTCATTATATGGTGACCTTTCTTTACGCTATATGTTTTTGCCATACGAAAAATTAACGCCGTATTGTAGTGTTGGTGCAGGATATGATTATAAGAATAAAGGAGTAGGTTTATCCCGTGAGAAATATCTACCCAAAGTAAACGGAACATTCGGACTGGAATATTTGGTCGGTAGAAGCTTGGGATTTACTGTTTCATCTGGAGTAAATTATTACTTATATGACAGTTTTGACGGAGCCAACGCTGGAAAGCATAACGATTTTAGCTGGGGAGTTTCTTTGGGATTGAAATGGTATCTTTTTAAAATGAAATAAAAATAAAACCTTATATTATGAAAAAATATTTATATATCATCGGCCTGATATTTCTCATAGTATTCACTTCCTGTGAATCAGATAAACTGAATGTCACTAATTTTGGTATGATTTCCGGAAAAGTGATGGACGGAGATACTTATCTTCCAGTTTCCGGAGTTATGATCAGCACTACACCTGCAAGCTTGGTCTTACTATCAGATGCAGAAGGTAAATTTACAATTCCGAAAATCAAAGAAGGAGATATTGCCGTGAATCTGACAAAGAAAAACTACCTGAGTAATTCTTTGATCGTTGAAACTTATGGTGAGGAGACTACTCAGATGGATCTTTTAATGTATAGAGATACTGCTAATATTGGAACCATTACCTTCTCCGATCCTGTTCCTGCAAACGGGGCAGTACAAGTGGCAGATTCGAGTGCTACTTTTTCTTGGAAAGTAAACGGTTTAAAGTCAAATTTAGAATTAACTTATAATATTTACTTTTTCGAGTCCAATTCAACAGTTCAGAATCTGTTAGGAGAAGATGTTGTATTGAAACAAGTAATAACAGGCATATTAAAACCTAAAACAACCTATTATTGGTATGTTTTAGCCAAACTTAATGGAAAAGTTGTAGCATTCAGTCCTACCTGGTCATTTACAACAGGAGATGATGATAAGTAGGCTTATTAAAACCCTAAATTCAAGTGTTAAATGCAACTGATGGAATTTTAGATTGAATATTTTTTCAGAGAAGGGGAAGATGTTTATCTTCCACCTTTCTCTGATGGGGTAAAATAATTATCTTGTTCCCTCAATCTCCTACAAAATCAGGGTAGAGTAGGGCTTTATTTTTCCTACCGTCCTGGTTTCGTATCCCAGTTCGTAAGGGGTGTAAATCATCCAGCGAGAACCCAGAGGCATCATCTTCAGAGCCTCCTGACAGCCATCAATCACTTCATTTACTTTGAAAGATTCCGGTCTTTCTCTACTGAAAAAATAGTCAAACACAGTTCAGTCAATCAGTGTTCATTTATAGTTAACTTTTACCATGCTTTTTGTCGTAGGTACAGGCCTTTTACCCGGTAGTATCACTTTATATTGCACTCTGCATGGTACATCCATCATTCCTCCTCGTTCTGTTTTTCTTCCAGAAAACGATTGATGGTACTTACTTTGCCGCTATAGAACCAATGTACAATGTCCTTTCTCTTGTAGTGAGCCATTTTCAGGATCGTTTTGCCGACCAGAAATGGTTGATCTATGATCTGAAGCGGGAATATGGCTACTATTACGATCTTTCCACTGTTACCGAAGTTCGTTTTGAAGAAAAAGAATCCCATTTGTTGACCGGTATGCTGAGCGAAGATCTTATGATGCATGATGAAAAGCTCTTTCAGCAGATGTGGAAAGAGTACTTTAAGTCAATAGCTATTAAAGAGCGTATTAACCCACGGCTTCATCGCCAACACTTGCCTGTCCGTTTTTGGAAGTATCTCACAGAAAAGCAAAAATGAAACTTTTTGGTTGTTATAAGTTTTAATATATCATTATACTTGCAATTTTGCCTCATTTAAATTACTTTTAAAATCTTTTATATCATAAATCATTGTTTTAGAACTAATTGATGTTTTTTTTGTTTATACTTGATATAAATAAGGAATATATTATGGCATATGATTTAGCAATTATAGGTGGCGGACCGGCAGGATATAATGCTGCTGAAAGAGCCGCTTCAGGAGGACTTAAAACAGTTCTTTTTGAAAAGAATGCAATAGGGGGAGTTTGTCTCAATGAAGGTTGTATTCCAACCAAAACTCTACTCTATTCTGCAAAAATATTGGATAATATTAAAAGTGCTTCTAAATACGGTATACTTACCGATACTAATCCCGGATTCGATTTTCAAAAGATAATGAGCCGTAAGGATAAGGTGGTTAAGAAACTCACTTCCGGTGTTGCTATGAAATTAAAAGCTTATGGTGTTCATTTTGTTGAAGGTGTGGCAACTGTTCAGGGCGATAAAGATGGAATGATCAATATCTCCTGTAATGACGAACTATATTCTGTTAAGTTCCTGTTACTCTGCACAGGCTCCGAAACGGTAATTCCTCCTATCAAGGGACTGGCTGATACTGAATACTGGACTTCCAAAGAAGCGCTTGAACTAAAAGAGCTTCCTAAATCTCTTGCTATCATTGGTGGCGGGGTTATCGGGATGGAGTTTGCTTCTTTCTTCAATAGCATGGGTGTTAAAGTTACTGTTATCGAAATGCTACCGGAGATATTGGGAGCTATGGATAAGGAAACCTCTGCAATGCTCAGAGCGGATTATACTAAGAAGGGAATACGATTTCTGCTGGGAACCAAAGTATCAGAAGTAGCAACAGGAAAAGTTTTTATTGAAAAGGATGGTAAACAGGAGACCGTTGAAACTGAAAAGATTCTGGTTAGTGTAGGGCGCAGAGCAGTAACTACTAATCTTGGTCTTGAAAATCTGCATGTTGAATTACAGAAAGGTGGAGTGAAGGTCAACGAATATATGCAGACCAGTCACCCCGGAGTCTATGCTTGTGGAGATATAACAGGATTCTCACTACTGGCACATACAGCTATTCGTGAAGGAGAGGTTGCAGTTAATCACATTCTGGGAATCGAGGATAAGATGAATTATGATTCCGTTCCGGGAGTGGTGTATACCAATCCAGAACTTGCCGGAGCCGGAAAAACAGAGGAAGAACTCAAAGCAAGCGGTACAGATTATCATGTTCTGAAATTACCGATGGCTTATTCCGGACGGTTTGTTGCCGAAAATGAATTAGGAAACGGCCTCTGCAAACTGATCACAGACAACGAGGAGCATATTATTGGTTGCCACTTGTATGGCAATCCTGCATCCGAGTTGATTTTAAGCATGAGCATGGCTATCGACAGGAAACTGACGGTAGAAGAACTGAAAAAACAGATATTCCCGCACCCTACAGTGAGCGAGATAATTCGTGAAAGTTTTTTTGTCTGATCAATAAACAATCAAAACATTCTCGAGATGCTTTGCATAAACAATCCATATACAGATGCCTGGTTCAATCTGGCGGCAGAAGAATATTTCCTGCATTCTTTTCAGGAGAATGTATTCATGCTGTGGCAGAATGAACCATCAGTCATTATTGGCAAACATCAGAATGTATGGGCAGAAGTTAATATGGATTTTGTGAGAGATCACCGCATTAAAGTAGTAAGAAGATATTCCGGTGGCGGTGCTGTGTATCATGATGCCGGCAATCTGAATTTTACCTTTATTGAAAATAGTGATAATGCTGATTTTAATAAATACCTTATTCAGATTCAGAAATTTCTTAGGGAAATAGGAATAAATGCTGAGGCTGACGAACGGCGGGGACTAAATATTGATGGGCTGAAAATATCGGGAAGTGCACAGTGCATCCATAAAAAAAGAGTGATGTATCATGCTACGCTACTCTATTCAACGGATTTATTGAGTCTCAATGCAGCATTAACTTCTTTACCAACTCAACAGAATGATGTTACATCGCCACGTTTGCTTTATGTAAAGTCGGTGAGAAGTCCGGTTACCAATATTAAGGAATACGTACCAGATAATATGCAAATCAGTAATCTGAAAGAACTGATTATGAATTACTTTCTAAAGAATGAAACCAATAATAAAATATATATATTCAGTGAAAAAGACCTGTCGGCTATCAAACAATTAAGTAGGAATAAATATTCCACATCCGACTGGAATTTTAATGCATCATATTTAAAATAACCAAATACATTAACTATGGCTACATTTGAAATAAAAATGCCCAAATTGGGTGAAAGCATAACAGAAGGAACCATAATGACATGGTCGGTTAAAGCAGGCGATGTTATTAATGAAGACGATATATTGTTTGAAGTAAGTACTGCCAAAGTTAGCGCAGAAATACCTTCTCCTGTGGCAGGGAAAATACTTCAGATACTTTTCAAAGAAGGCGATACTGTTTCTGTAGGTACGGTGGTGGCAATCGTGCAACTCGAAGGAGATTCGGAAGAAGAAACACCTGAAGTTGGTGAAAGTACAACCGCAAAAGAAGAAGCTCCGGCATCTTCCGCTGAACCGGTTAAGAACGTAAAAAGTGAGGAAGCCAGGTGGTATTCTCCCATTGTACTTCAGATAGCCCAGGAAGCTCAACTTTCTAAAGAAGAACTTGACAGTATTCCCGGAACCGGCTACGAAGGACGTTTAAGTAAAAAAGATATAAAGACTTATGTAGAGCAGAGAAAGAAGGGTGCTCAACCGGCTGCTCTTGCTGCCCCGCAGAAAACTGTTTCAGCAGAACCAGCTCTTGTTTTTCCGCAGAAAGTTGCTTCCGCAGAACCGGCATTTGTTGCACCATCTAAGCCTGTAACCGTTTCTCAGCCAGTTGCTGCAGAATCCAAACCGGCACCAACAACACCTGTTATACCTGTTTCTGATGGTGACGAAGTGGTTGAAATGGACTTTGTCCGCCGTATCATTGCCGATCACATGGTTATGTCAAAACAAGTATCGCCACATGTCACAACGGTGGTCGAGGTTGATGTTACTAAACTGGTACGCTGGCGTGAGCGCAACAAAGAATCATTCCAACGGCGTGAAGGTATCTCTCTCACATACATGCCTGCTATTGTTGAGGCTGTTACAAAAGCCCTTGCAGAATATCCATACGTCAATGCATCAGTTGATGGCTACCGTATGATACTGAAAAAGAAAATAAATGTAGGTGTGGCGGTGTCACTTAATGATGGCAACCTGATTGTTCCGGTAATACACAATGCCGATAAACTTAGTCTTAGCGGACTGGCTGGAAGTATCGATACATTGGCGGCAAAAGCACGTGCCAATAAATTATCACCGGATGATATTCAGGGTGGAACCTTTACCATCACAAACTTTGGTACTTTCAAGAACATTATAGGCACACCAATTATCAACCAGCCGCAGGTTGCTATTCTGGGTGTTGGATACATAGAGAAAAAGCCGGCGGTAGTCGAAACTCCCGAAGGCGATACCATTGCCATCCGTCATAAAATGTATCTCTCTCTTTCTTATGACCATCGTATAGTAAACGGTGCAATGGGAGGTGCTTTCCTCAGACGTATAGCCGATTACCTGGAGAACTGGAACGGATAGTTCAAAACACTTAAAAAGACGAAGTATGAAAAAGTACGATATAAAATCAACAGATAAAGAGACACTGAGAAAGTGGTATTACCTTATGACACTTGGTCGCATGATTGACGAGAAAGCACCAGCTTATTTACTTCAATCATTAGGCTGGTCGTTTCATGCCCCTTATGCGGGGCATGATGGTATACAACTTGCAATGGGACAAGTCTTTACCAGAGGAGAAGATTTTTTCTTCCCCTATTACCGTGACTTGCTTGCCGCCCTTTCTGCCGGAATGACTGCCGAGGAAATTATCCTTAACGGGTTATCCAAAGCAACCGATTTAACAAGTGGCGGACGTCACATGTCCAATCATTTTGCCAAGATGGAATGGAATATTCAGAATATATCATCGGCAACTGCAACTCAGGATCTTCATGCAGTAGGAGTAGCTCGCGCCATGGCCTACTATGGACATAAAGGAGTAGTTATAGCCTCTCACGGTGAATCTTCTGTATCCGAAGGATTTGTTTACGAAGCAATCAATGGAGCAAGCACAGAACAACTGCCTGTTATCTTTGTCATTGAAGACAACGGATTTGGGATTTCCGTTCCTAAAAAAGACCAGACATCCAATCCAAAGGTTGCCGCTAATTTTTCAGGATTCAAGAACCTTAAGATAATCTACTGCAATGGCAAAGATGTGTTCGATTCCATGAATGCTATGGCCGAAGCCCGCGAACATGCAATTACAAAGCATAATCCGGTTATTGTTCATGCCAACTGTGTGCGTATTGGTTCGCACTCTAATTCAGATAAGCACACCCTTTATCGTGATGAAGATGAACTTGCATACGTTAAGGCTGCCGATCCACTACAGAAATTCAGGAGAATGCTGTTGCGATACGAACGATTTACTGAAGACGAACTAAAGAAAATTGAAGAAGAAGCAAAGAAAGAACTGAGTACTGCCAATAAGAAAGCCATTGCAGCACCCGATCCTGACGCTTCTACGGTACTCGATTATGTTCTTCCTGAACCTTATAAACCACAGGTTTATGTCGACGGAACTCATAACCTGGATGGAGAGAAGAAGACTATGGTTACAGCTATCAATGAAACATTGAAGGCTGAGTTCAGACACAATCCCGATACCTTCCTTTGGGGACAGGATGTGGCTAATAAAGATAAGGGCGGTGTGTTTAATGTAACCAAAGGTATGCAGCAGGAGTTTGGTGTTAAAAGAGTATTCAATGCACCCATAGCAGAAGATTATATCGTGGGTACTGCCAATGGCATGAGCCGCTTCGATCCTAAAATACGAATTGTAATTGAGGGAGCCGAGTTTGCCGACTATTTCTGGCCGGCGGTAGAGCAATATGTAGAGTGTACACATGAATACTGGCGAAACAACGGAAAGTTTGTGCCAAACGTAACAGTGCGTCTTGCTTCCGGAGGATATATTGGCGGAGGACTTTACCATTCACAAACCATTGAAGGAGCACTAAGTACCTTGCCTGGTGCACGCATTGTCTATCCTTCTTTCGCCGATGATGCCGCGGGATTGTTACGTACCAGCATGCGTTCAAAAGGATTCACCCTCTATCTGGAACCCAAGGCTCAATATAATGCTGTTGAGGCAGCAACTGTGGTGCCCGATGACTTTGAAGTACCGTTCGGAAAGGCGCGTATTCGTCGAGAAGGAACCGATCTCAGTATTATCACCTATGGTAACACTACCCATTTCTGCCTTACCGTGGCCGATCGCCTGGCAAAAGAATCCGGTTGGAATGTTGAAGTGATTGATCTTCGTTCACTTATTCCGCTCGATAAAGAAGCCATTTTTGAATCAGTGAAGAAAACCAGTAAAGCACTGATAGTGCATGAAGACAAAGTCTTTTCAGGATTTGGTGCCGAGATTGCAGCAATGATAGGCGAGGAGATGTTCCGTTATCTCGATGCCCCTGTTCAGCGGGTTGGTTCAATTTTCACCCCTGTAGGTTTTCATCCTAATTTTGAAAAAGCGATTCTTCCCGGTGAGGAACGCATTTACAAGGCAGCCAAAAGTTTACTGGAATACTAACAATTAAAGATATTTGCAATGAAAAAGATTGGATTATTTTATGGAACAAGCACTAAGAAAACAGCCGCTATAGCGCAGCAGATACAAGCCGCATTTGGTGAAGCCAATCTGGAGATTGTTCCTATTGAGAGCGCATGGAAAGAAGAGTTTCTCACTTATAATTATCTGATAGTAGGTACATCAACCTGGTTCGATGGTGAATTACCCACCTATTGGGACGAGATAATACCCGAGCTTACATCTCTTGAACTTCAAGATAAGAAAGTAGCCATATTCGGACTTGGGGATCAGGTAAACTATCCCGATAATTTTGTTGATGGAATAGGGCTCCTGGCTGAGGCTTTTGAAACTGCAGGAGCTCAACTCGTGGGATTCACTTCTGCCGAGGGATATTCATTTAATCACTCTCAGGCACTAAAAGAAGACAAATTTCTTGGTTTGGCGCTAGATGTTGAAAATCAGCCCGAACAAATCGAAAAACGAATTCACGACTGGGTAGATCAACTCAGGAAAGAATTCTTTTTATGAACACTTTTTTTATATCAAAAAAACAATGAAGTATGGAAACAAAGAAAAAAATAACTCCTCAGGGATATAATACATTAACGCCATATCTGAATATAAAAGGCGCAGATAAAGCCATTGAATTTTATGAGAAAGCATTTGGTGCAAAAGAAATCAGGAGGCTTTCCATGCCCGATGGAACTGTTGCACATGCCGAAATAGAAATTGGAGATTCAAAATTTATGCTGGCAGAAGAAAACCCACATTGGGGCAATTTAAGTCCCCTGTCGTTAGGAGGTTCACCTGTAACGCTCTGCTTGTATGTAGAAGATGTTGATACTGTTTTTGCAAAAGCCCTTAAAGAAGGAGCAACAGTAACAGACGGAATGGAAGTCAAGGATCAGTTTTACGGTGAACGCGCCGGAAGTCTTACCGATCCTTTTGGTCATAAATGGTCTATTATGACACATATTGAAGACGTTTCAACAGAAGAAATGCAAAGACGAATGAACGCTATGTTCTAATAAACGCCAGGGGTTATTTAACCCCTAGCAGTTCCACTTCAAAAATCAGGGTAGAGTAGGGTTTAATTTTCCCTGCCGCCCTGGTTCCGTATCCCAGTTCGTAAGGGATGTAAATCATCCAGCGGGAACCCAGAGGCATCACCTTCAGAGCCTCCTGCCAACCGTCAATAACCTCATTCACTCTGAAAGATTCCGGTCTTTTTCTGCTGAAAGAATCATCAAATACCGTTCCGTCAATCAGCGTACCTTTATAGTGAACTTTCACCATACTTTTAGCTGTAGGCACAGGTCCTTTACCTTGTAATATCACTTTGTACTGCACACCGCAAGGCAATTCCATTACTCCCTCTTCGTTCAGGTTCTCTTCCAGGAAGCGGATATTTGCTTCTTTATAATCTTTATGTTTCAGGCTCATATTTGTTCTATTTTATTATTTAATAATATATGCTCAGGTCTGTTTTCTGTGCAAATGTAATATATTTCCATCTATTTTTGCCAGCTTATTTATGCCGGGTAGTTAAATAGCATGACTTTCAGCATTAATAATACTTTCTCCAATCAGAAAGCTAATAATATTCGTTTACGGATTTGTTGCTCTATTATTTTTTCTATAACTTGCCATCATTTATCACGTCAAAACAAATTTATAATATATAATTCAAAAAATGATTAGAATTTCTACCTGGGCATCCTTAATTGGGGTGTTTTTTAGCTTGGGATGCCAGTCGGAACATGGTAAATGTGTTCTGCAGCCCGCCAATGAATATAAAGAATATGTGATAGATGCCGAATCTGAACTTTCAACTTTAAATCTCTACACTTTCGAAGATCATGGACACGAGTATCTTACCTTTCCTGTTCACAAAAAAAGAGCTATACTTATTTACGATTTGTTATCTGATAAATTAGTTCAAAATTTCTTTTTCAATGTTGAAAAACCTCGGGGAATAGGGACGGAGCTTTATGGTTATTATGCAAAAGATATGGGACATATTTATGTTCCCGATTTTAATGAAAAGGCAATTTATGAAACAGACACAACCGGTGTTTTCAAAAAAACAATTAATTTCAATGTTACTGATGACGGACTGATACCGATGCCTGCATATTATAATAATCTGCATAATGTTCAGCTAACCTTTATAGGCAATAAGCTTTATATACCTCAACAATTAAATGCCAGTCTCGGTAGCTCATGGGTAGAAAAGAGCCCGATAGGTATAACTGTAGATACAGTGAGTGGAAATGTTCGTAAACTGCCCATGAATTTTCCGCCTCTCATTCCTTCGAAAGAACTAAAGAACAGTATAGAAGGAAGTCTGCCTTATAGTGAAGTATTCGATGGTAAACGATTTGTTTACTCATTCAGTATGGACGAAAATTTGTATGTGGTTTCTCCCGATCACCATAATATACAAAAGATAAAAGCCAAAAGTAAATATATACCAGAATTAAAATTCAGAAAGATTCCATCCGATTTTTCTAAAACATTGAAAACAACTTGCGAAGCGGCTACTTACGGAAACATTATCTATGATAAATATCGTCAGGTATATTATCGCTTTGCCTATCCGGAATCTGAATTGGATGACAATGAAGACTTCTTAAGAATTTTAAACTCAGGCAAGAAAGAGTTTTCAATTATTATTTTGGATAAAAACCTTAAGATTTTAGGTGAAACAAAATTTCCTCCATTCACCTATTTGCCTCATATATTCTTTATTAGTAAGGATGGTCTTTATTTGAGTGTAAATCATTTCAAACGAGACGATTTCTGTGACTGGAAACTTCGCTTTCAGAAAATAGAATTGATAAAGCAATAATCTGATTTGGAAAATAAATAAAAACGTTTTTGAATAAATAGTCAATCCTTAAAAAGTCAATAGTATAAATAGAAAGAGCTAAACCTCAGTGTTTGGCTCTTTCTATTTTTTGCTATTTGAAATAATGCATTCTCATTTTCTTTTTCTGATAATCTATATAAAAAAAGCCGCGCCAAAAGATATAACTTTTGGCGCGGCCTATAACTTTTATTTCCTCAAATCTAGTTTGGAGTTACAAATTTTCTCCATCTAGGGTCACCGATACCCAGTTTATAAATCTCATGATTTCTTACAGCATCAGTATTTTTGTAATAAAGACCGTTGAGGTCGTACTCGTGCATATTAATATCGCCGTTTTTGCCAAGTGCGTTTGGACTTACCATCAGATCAGTAGGAGAGATACCTACCACACCCAATTTAACTTCCGTTTCATCTTTACCGTAAACATTTGATTTACCGGCACCTTGACTCGTAGAGCTAAATCCATTGGAAGAGAATATACTACCCTTGTTCAAGTTTGTATTTGTAGAGTAGTTATTCCTAACGTAGAAGTTAACCCCGTTGAAGTTACGGATATCCATACCTTGTAGATACATAGATCTGGTGTCTCCATCAGCCTTATGCTGAATGAACAGATTCTTCTCTACAGTAAATGAACTGTTCGAAGGATTGTAACGCATACTGAACAATAAACGACCATTAGAACGAGTACTGAAATTGAAGAATGTATTGTTTGATACATTAATATTCCATTTTACATCCGTTCCCCAAGCCCTGTTCTTTGCTTCAGACAAGAAGTTATCACGCGGACTGTCAATGAATGAACAGTTAGTAATATTCATGTCATTGTAAATCGTTGTGTTATCATTAGCAGCATCTTCCTGAACCCAGGCATATCCACGTCCATTGCTATCATATACACCACAGTTGTAGAACAAGCAATTATCTGTTATCCAGTGACGGACAATTCGGTATGAATTTCCCTGGAATCGAACCCATCCACGAACCATGTGCTGGAACTCACAATTACGAACTTCAAACGATTCAAGTATAAAAGGCATAGCCTGTGAATACTGATTGATAAAGTAATTACCAAGTCCTATGGTGGTAGTAGCTGGTTTATTTAGATAGTTGTAGGCCTCGGGACAATCAAATTTGATGTTGTCAAATACAATAGATTCTACATTAATACCACCCATTTCACCATTCATTGCATTACGTCCAAATGAGAAATTGCAGCTATAAGGGTTTCCATTTGCATCTTTACCAACACCCATCAGCACGGTTGCTTTTTCTGTACCGGTAGTTTTCAGCGTGAATCCTTTTGACATGGTAATTGTATTCTGCATATAATAAGTCTTTCCACTTTCTAGTAAGAACACGGTACCTTCAGCCAACGAATTGTCCGACATGTATTTCTGTAATACTGTATCTATTCTACATGCCTTATAAGTATGTGCACCTTGAATAGTATCATTCGGATCATAGTTGTATTTTATGGTAATAGGAGCTCCTATTTTACCTTTCATACGCACCATAACAGTGTTATACAGTCTGTCCCAGTAACGTTTCACTCTGTTATTCAAACCATTTACAACATAAACAGCATTCGATGACAAATTTTGCACATCAATATAACCCCTCTGAATATCTTCTTGAGTTAGCTTTATGCTTTGTGATGGTAGATCTTTATTATCATAAGAAGGTGCAATGGTAATCTGGTCCAACGGGAATTTTCCGTCTACCACTTCCAGGTTTACATCGTTAGTCTTCGCTGTCAAATCAAAATTTACACGCATAGTAGTTTCTGTAACATTACTTACAGTTATTACTTTAGGAATATTGCTACCACGTGTCAACGTTGTATAACCTATATAGTCGGCAGGGTGTGCTCCATCTCCATATCCAAACCATTTAGAATTGTATGCTTCACCTCTTTTTGACAAAGTCTGGATAGCAAATCTAAATGCTACTTCATATTGCAGATCCGGAATAGTCATACTGAGAACATCTGGGCCAACAATTGTATCGATAAGACAGTCTGTGTCAAACGAGGTTCCCTGAATGACCATTTTAATACGATATCCGGCTGCTCCGTCAATACCAAACCAATTCAAGTATATATCATTTTTTGTACCCTGTTTTATACCGCTTGAATAAATATCGTTGCTAATCCCGGTAGTCTTATAGTCTCTGAACATCGTCATGAATTCTCTTTCAGATTCCTTTGGGCCTACCAAATCTTCATCCTTACAGGAATAAATGGATATTGCCATTAGAATGGCAGTAAAAAAATATAATAATTTATGTTTCATAACGTCTTTATTTTATTAGTTATATCCGTAGTAATTCTTGTAAACACCATTACTTTTCTGAATAGCACTATTAGGTATAGGAAGAATATAACGTACGGGAGGTAAGTTATTCCGATCCATCTGTGGAGTAAATACGCCATATTCGTCTGCTTGAATAAAACCACGGAATGAGAATCTACATTGGTTGTTCGGACATGACAGGCCTTCGTTATACCATTTGTAGAAATCGGCAACAGAATAATCTGATCCTGGCGAATAAGAAAACGCATACGGATTGTAGAAATCAATAATTTTTAGAGTTGTATTAGGATAGATATCCGGATTATTAGGGTTAGCTACAATCTTATAGAACATCTGGAAAGGGAAATTATCAAATTCTTCTGTACCCTCAACACTGTTGTCACCACCAGATGCACATCCCATAGCATAGTATCTCATGAAGCATTTGTAAACAACTTCCGAGTAAAGATTCCAGCGTACAAGATCTTTCCAGCGCATATTTTCACCACCAAATTCAAACTTACGCTCATCACAAATAGCTTTAAAGAAGCTCTCTTTCGAAGCAGATGCAGTTGCAATATAGTTATCTACTTTTGCTGCACGATCTTCAGCCTTAAATGCACGGTTTCGTACCTCTTTTAAAGCAGCTATAGCTTTAGTACCATTGGCACCCGACACACCATCTTCAAGTTCGTTAACAGCTTCAGCATACATCAGCAACACATCGGCATAACGCATATAAGGATAGTTTATCCCAGTATTTCCATTACTGGAAGCTCCAAGTGAATTACCCGGTGATGTCCAGAACTTAGACCATTTGTTGGCATGAACGCTATAATCATTACGCACAACAGGTGTTCCGTCATAGTTATAATACCACATACCTACCGTTTGGTTCAAGCGAAGATCACTACGATCGAAGTCATATCGGTAAAAAGCGTTCAGGCGGATACCACCGGCACTTCCTCCCCATACATTTATATCAGTACTAATACCATCCAAAGTGCTTCCGCTAGGACCATGTTGATATCCTACAGAACCACTTCCATTCTTTAAGAAAGGAATTTCAAATATAGGATCATCATCATTATCAACAATATAGTTACATTCATCAACAAATACATCTCTGAATGATTTATTTAAGTGATGCGTAGAAGAACTGATTACAGAATCGGCATAGACTTTTGCAATTTCGTAATAGTCTTTATAATCATCTGGTCTCTTCATAGTACCCTGGCTTAGCGGATTGGTGTCATCAGGATAAAGTGAGTAACCACCTCTGGTCAAAGCCATGCGGGAAATCATTGCATAACAAAACTCGCGAGAAACACGTTCAATACCATCAGTATTCTCTCTTGCATAATTCAATAGAGGAGCTGCACTTTTCAAATCATTAATAAGTGTGGTAAGTATCTCATTTCTGTCAGTTATTGGAATAACCAGTTTATCTCCCAAGTCATAAGAAGGAGTAAAACTAAAAGGAATATCACCGCAAAGAACAACTAAATCGTGATAAAACATAGCTCTCAATACTTTGGCTTCTGCCAATTGAGCACGAATTATAGTATCACCTTGCAAATACAAATTACTTTTTTCCACACCCTTAATAAAGATGTTTGCCCGTTCTATCCCAGTGTAGGCAGCAGTCCACGCCTTTGAAATGGCAGAACCATTTTGAGTTCCATCAAAACATTTAAAGTCAGCACCACCCACATTTCTGATTTCCGAGCTGAAAGGAGTAAATTCCACATCACTATTAAGCGCAAACGCATTCATGTAAGCATCCCCATAAGTATCACTAGACATTAGTGAAGCATAGACAGAGTTCAAACTTCGATTGATTTCATCCTTGCTTCCAAAGACGTAATCTTCACCGTATTTTGACTCAGAACTAACCTCGAGGTAATCAGTGCATGAGGATAAACCTGCCAATATTAACAGTGCAATAAGTATTAATTTATTTTTTTTCATGTTGTAATCTTATTTTTAGCGGGGTTAGAATGTAATATTTAAACCTAATAAGAAGTTACGGCTTCTTGGATAACGGTTGTAATCCACACCCGGAGTCAAGCCAGTCTGCACGTCCACTTCAGGATCATATCCTGAATATTTGGTCCAAACGAATAAGTTATAACCACTAGTGTAAAAACGAAGACGTTCAATACCCATACGCTTGGTCATTTTCTTAGGTAGAGTATAACCAATTGTTACATCCTGCAAGCGAAGGAAAGAACCATCTTCAATAAATTTATCGATAGCCACTTTCTTACCAATATCAACAGGATTAAAGGTTTTAGCCTTAGAGTTGATGTCAACATACTCGTCTGCACACCAGTAAGTATTAAGCATACGGTCACCTTGATCATTAGCATAACGCCAACGGTTAGGTTCTGCAAATTCGGCCAATACATTATAGTAATTATTAGTGTTTCCTTCAAAAGAAGATAGAGTATAACGAGTAGCGTTATTTACATCAAAGCCATACATGTAAGTAAAGTTACATGAAAAGTCGAAACCTTTGTAAGAACCATTTAAGCCGAAACCTCCGCTAAACTTAGGATTCGTATTACCAATAACCACTTTATCATTGTCATTAACTATATTCACGTCTTTTTCACCATCAACACCATCTACAAAGTTCTTGAACTTTAGTTTACCTGGTGCTGTGCCAAATAATGCATCACAGTTTACAGTTCCTTCTTTGGCTTCATAATTGTAATTGTTAGTTGGATTGAATTCATCGAATCCGTAAATGCCATCAGAAACGAAACCATAGATAAGTCCTAACTGATCTCCTACTTTAAGGCAGTAGTCATAGTTAGATGATTTCCAACGAGACGAAGTTGCCCAAATCACATCATCAACACCATTTAATTTGTCAATACGAGTTTTGTTAGATCCGAAAGTGAAATTTCCGTTCAATTTGAAATCGCGATTATCGATAATGTTTCCGTTGATAGTAAGTTCAAAACCGCGGTTAGTAACCTGACCTATGTTCTGCATCTGTCTTGTGTAACCTGTTGTTAAAGGAATTTCACTTTCATAAAGCAAGTCGCGAGTAGTATTCCAGTATACTTCCGGAGTAATAGTCAAGCGTTCGCCAAATAAACCTAAATCGATAGCAAGGTTACGTGTCATAGTTGTTTCCCATTTAATTTTTGTATTCGGGAAAGTGCTACCTCCTGCATTAACATAGTAATCATAACCTTTTTCATTTCTTTCACCCCAACCTGGTCCACCAGATGAGTTGATTACATACTGATATCTCCACATGTCGTCGGTAATGCGGTTGTTACCAGCCATACCAACAGCTGCACGAATCTTCAAATTAGAGATAGATTTTATATCCTCCATAAAACTCTCTTTTTTCATTACCCATGCACCTGAGATAGCAGGGAAGTATCCCCATTGATTGCCTGGTGCGAATTTTGTAGAACCATCGGCACGGAATGTAGCAGATACAAGGTATTTGCGATCAAAGTTGTAGTTAGCCTGACCAAAGAAAGACGCAGTTCTGTCAGGAGATGAAATATAAGAAGTAGAACTATAAGGAGTACCTAGTCCCATATTATTTAAAGCTTTTGTAGGCGAGATTTCTTTTGGTAAATAGCGAACATTGAAATCATTACCACGGCTCAATGAGTGCTGTACTTCCTGGCCTAACAAGAATGAAAGATTGTGTTTATTATTCAATGTTACACCATAGCTCAAAGTGTTGGTCCATACATAGCTATCAGATCTACTACTGTTCTTATCAGCAACAGGCTGTTTTTCATAAGCCCCTGAAGTTAGATAACCCCAGAAACGGTCCTGGTTAGAAAAGCCCATATTCAACATACCTTCTGTACGGAATTGAAGTCCTTTCATAATGGCCCATTCTAAAGATACCTGATTAGTGAATGTATATGAATGTTGCAGATTATAGTTCTGATCAATCTGTCCTTTTGGGTTTGTTAACTGGAAATACTTTTCTTCTTCCGGGTCAATTGTTTCCGGAGCACGAACAGCAAAGTCGCGCAAACCATTTGTTGGACGATAACGAAGAATATCAATGATACCGCCATTACCAACATTATCAGCACCGGCACCGGCAGTACGGCGATAACTTATACGTGAATTGACCAATAATTGCACTTTCGAAGAAAGTTGAGCGTTAAATTTCATATTCAGGTTGGTACGACGAACGCCTGAGCCAATCAACACACCATTCTCGTCATTGTGAGTAAGAGAGGTGTTGAATTTTAATTTTTCGGTACCACCACCTACAGTAACATTATACATATAACTCATAGGATGGCCACCCAAAATCTCGTCTTGCCAGTCAACGCCTTCTACGCTTTTATAAAGATCAAAATCCTGAGGGTTACCAAAGTTATCACGGAATTTGTAATTTTTGGTATTATCTCCTACAACATTTTCATATTGAATTTTTACATAATCGTATGGATCAAGTAATTTCATTTTGCGGGCAAGAGATCTTACCTGAGCATAAGTATTGAAACTAACAGATAATTTACCTTCCTGAGCCGATTTTGTAGTAACAATTACTACACCATTACCACCCCTTGCACCATAAACAGCAGTCAAAGATGCATCTTTCAATACATCGATAGATTGAATATCTGTTGGAGGAATGTCATTTATATTACTAGCCTGGAAGCCGTCTACAATATAAAGAGGTTGATTACTTTGTGTTACAGACGTACCCCCACGAACTCTGATGTTAATCTCGGCTCCCGGTTCACCATCCAGGGTAGTAACCTGCACACCGGCAATTTTACCCTGAAGAGCTTCAGCTGCTGAAGCTACCGGAACGCGAGCCAATGAAGCTCCTGAAATGGAACCTACCGAACCGGTTAAGTCAGCTCTTACCTTGCTACCATAACCAATTACAACGACCTCGCTCAAAGCAGTTTGGTCTTCTTCCATGTTTATCGTCAGAGTTTTTCCTGCTACAGCAACAACTTCCTGAGGTTTCATACCTATGTATGTAATCACCAGTCGTTTACCGGAGGCTGAAATTTTTAATGAAAAGTCACCATTCAGGTCAGTCACTGTTGCTTTGGCTTTATTATTTTTTTCAAAGACAGTGGCTCCAATGATTGCTTCTCCATTATTATCCAGAACCTTACCTTTTATTACAATGCCTTGAGCAAAAAGTTTTGGCGGTACTGATAACATAAATATCAGTAGGATTAGTACCCACCGAAAATGTGTTTTTTTAATCATAGATAAAGAGGTTTTTTAGGGACTTAGAATTCTGTTTACTTGCATTCAATGATAAGTCCCTATTATAGTCATTGAATACAATTGAAAAAGATTTTAGTTTCGTGATTAAACCAGTTAATGATTCATTAACGGTTTCTAGCTTTCGCTGCAGTTGTGAAGTACATTTGCGTTTTTTTGATTTCATTAGATTTTTAAAAAGATATATTTAACAAAATTAGTATCTATTGACAATTACAGGGTACAATAAATGGTCTAATTCGTGCAAAAATTGGTATGGCTATAAAAAATCAATATTTCCACATTTAGCCTGTATTTTAGATAGTTGATTGTGTGTTTGCATGTTTGCTCATTTTATACACAATTTGATCTTTATACATGGACATGATGCCCACTTTGGAGTTTATAAGATTTGTATTGGTATGCCGTCTCTATTCCTGTTTTATGTATTGCGAAAGATATAGTGCGGTTTGCTTTTTCTGAAAATAAGATAAGCCCTCCAGGTATGCTGCCATAAGGCAAGCCTGGAGAGCTTATTATTCTAAATTAAGGAAAGTATGAGTCTAATTTATTGCACCCTCTTTTTGTTCAGATGCTGTAAAAGAATGCAGATAGTTATTTCTTCTTTTATATTTAAGGCTTATATGTTTTATTGATTTATTTTAGCCTGTTCAACTTTTCAGTGATAATATTCTTATAAACCTCTTTCATATCATTCGGCAAAAATGAATTATCTATAAAAACCAACCATTTAGGTAAAGCTTTCTCAAACTTGCCGAAGATGTTTTCAATAATTTTATCTTCAAGCTCCGAAGCCTTGAAAGCCTTTATAAAATCCTCTTTCTTTAACTTCTTTTTCTTCCCATTCAGATTTAAGGCCAGTTCTTCTGTATCTTCGGGCATAACCAAAGCGGTTGAAAGCATATCGTATCCGGGAGTTAATGAATAAACCCCTTTAGAGGTGCTATACAAGGAGAAATTTTTTAGATGCATGTCAGCATTTCCTGTGATCCATGAAAACAGAACCTGCTCCCAGAAATTAATAACATCAAGTTTGGCAATATTTGAATATTTGAATATAACCTTTGCTATCTGTTCATAAGATCCCTTGTATTTGTACTCAGTCAACCGTTCAGATAACTGACACATATCCTCCATGGGAAATTTTCCTCCATTCTTATCTCTGTCAATCCTTTTGGTTATATAGCACAGCTCACCATCCTTAAATCGTATAAGTGAATGAGGCACCACTTTTATTTTTGCTATTTCGGCCAGATGCATTGTTAAATCCTCCACTTCAGGAAGATTTCTGTATTGTTCCGTTTGAGGTTTAAGTATAAACCGTCCCCATAATCCTACAATAGTAAGTCGTTCAGATTCACCTTTCCGGGTGTTGTCTATGTCTACAGATAATTTAGCCTGCACTCCGGTCAATATTGTTTTACTCCTTACTACCTGTTCTCCCAATGTTACAAGATCTTTGCGATCATAAGGAAGAACTGGCGCCGTAGCTGTTCCGAATATCTTTTTCGAGCAGGCCGGATGGAAGTCGTTACCTTCTTCAGTTTCTTTATAACAATACAAGCACTTTCCCATAAATTATTCCTCCTCCTCAATTGGTATAACGCTAACAGCACCAATGCAATCTTTACAGCAGGCCATTAATAAAGACATCCGGTCGCGCTGACTTATTTTCCAGCTACGTTCGGCTATACCAAGCAACCAACCTTCAGGAATCAGTCCGTCAAAAAATGGAAAGAGCACACTATTATGATAAGGCTTATTCGTCAGAGGTAAAGTAAGACTTATAGCTTCAGCGTCTTCCTGTTTCAGATAACTGTCGTCATAACAGAACGTAAATCCATTCTCGTCCTCGGTTAGTATACCAGCCAGCTGACTATGTATTTGTATTTTTGCCTGCTTCATACACCAAAGTTATCTTTATTCATAGGCACAACACCCACTTCGGAACCAAAAAGATTCAGAATCTGATTTACTTTATCAAGGCGTAAAGACTGCTTTCCTCGTTCCAATTCACGTACAAAACGAAGTCCTACACCCGATTTCTCCGATAAATCAACTTGCGTAAGATTATACTGTTTACGCATCTGTTTTACATATTCAGAAAGAGATAGATATTCCATATTATACCCGTTTGGGTACAAATATAGAAATAAAAAGATAGATTGTACCCTTTTGGGTATAATTTTATGATTTTATGGGTTGTTTGTACCTGATTGGGTATAAAATAAGGTTTTTAAATACTGATAGAATACTGTTTGACCACTATTTATCTGATAGTTTGTTTTGTTCCAATGCTCCCTTTCTTATAATGCAGACAGCATTTTCATAAGGTGCACTTGTTTTCTGCCAGTAATTTAAAAGAGATTGTCTGGCTATTTTTAATTCTTCTTTGCTGTAAGCATTATATAAAGCACTCGGGGAACTAAAATAGCGATGCTCTCCAGTCTCTTTTAATTCTAAATGAATAACCCTTTTTCCTTCCATGATGCAAATATAGCAGAAGTATTTTTATAGATAAAAAATAATACTTTTTTATTGATATTTTATCCATAAAATATTATTATATGATATAAAAAATACTATATTTGTATTGTTGAATTAATAAAAATAGTTATGGTATACACAATAGATGGCAAATTACAATCTGAGAATTCTTCTATACGAACAATCTCAATTTCTAATCAGAATAGGACTAAGTGGTTAACTAATATGCCAGTGCTTGGCTGGACAGATAATCCTCACCTTGCACTTGTATTTGAAAGTGAAGATGATGCGATATGCTTTGAAGAGTCTGAAGAAGTTAAGGACTTTCTGGAGGATGAACTCGAAGAATTGGTATGGAGTAATACATTTGAGACCATTTATCAGTAATACATTAATTAAAAAATAATAATACTATGACAGACTACAGCACCTGCAAGGAAAGAGATGCTTTTGATCAGACAATCTACGATCTAGTAAACGAATATTTGCAAGACTCTTCTTTCTATCCTGATAATGCATACCTTGCAATAAATACCGCTTTAAAAGAAATAGAAATTGGTGCATTACAGGAATTTGATGCCAATTGGAAAATGTATCCTATTGAAGAGCTACTCCGTTAAAATGAAGATAAGACAGCGAAAGAAGTTGATATTGATGCGACCTTTGATATTGCTTCCGAATATTTCTTTGTTAGATAAAAAGGCTGTATTTTTTGTTATATAAGCATGACCTATAAGTCTTGAATCATGCCAGACGTTCATTCCAAAGAAACACGAAGTTACAATATGTCTATGATTAAAGGCAAGAACACTAAGCCCGAGATGATAGTACGCAAGTATCTTTTTAGCAAAGGATTCCGCTATCGTGTGAATGTGAAAGAACTGCCTGGAAAGCCGGATATCGTTTTGCGTAAATACAGGACAGTGATTTTTATAAATGGATGCTTTTGGCATGGACACGAAGGTTGCAAATACTTTGTTATGCCTAAAACACGAACAGAGTGGTGGAGTGCTAAGATTGATAAGAATATTGCCCGTGACAATATTGAAAAGATTCTGCTCCGTAAGAATGGCTGGCATGTAATGGTTCTTTGGGAATGTCAGCTAAAACCAAAGAAGCGCGAAGGTACTTTGAGCGAGGTTGTTTTATTGTTAGAAAAGACATTGCTTGAACTTTACAAAAAGTAAATCCATTTAATGAGTCTTTTTTATATGTTACTCGGTTTATTTAAAAGATTTATTTTTTATATATTTATCAAAAAGCTTTTTATATATTTGTAAATGATTTGAAAATAAGTAATCATTTTTAGCGAACTAATATTTCAGTATTCATGTAATGTTGATTCGTGTTTTTTTTATTTTAACTAAAGAGAATCGTATATCATATAATGGCTTAAACAGTTTGGAACCTAGTGGCATGGAGAAGCTAAGCCGGAGGATTTAGAAGTATAATTAATAGATTCGTTATAGTAATCTGTTGATTTGAAATAAAGGAATAAATTATTTTATTCAATAATAATTAATGAAATCAGAAATTAGAAAAATTCGTTTTATAGATTTATTTGCTGGAGCAGGGGGATTATCCGAAGGTTTTATCAGGCAAGGGTTTGAACCTGTTGCACACGTAGAAATGGATAATGCAGCATGTAATACTTTACTTACCAGAACAGCATATCATTATCTCAAGCAAACAGAGCAGTTTAATGTCTATATAGATTATTTGAAAAGTCGTATTACCAGAACAAAATTATATTCTTATTTACCAGAAGAACTTAAAGAATCCGTTATTAATTTAGCTATAGGAAAAGAGAATAATGAACAGATATTTTCTCGAATAGATAAGTTGAAAGGAAATGAACCAATTGATCTGATTGTTGGCGGACCACCATGTCAGGCATATTCATTAATAGGTAGAGCAGCAGACAAAAATAAGATGAAAGAGGATGAACGCAATTTCTTATATGTTCAGTATGGTGAGTTTTTAAGGAAATATCAACCCAAGTACTTTGTTTTTGAAAATGTAATTGGTCTTTTATCTGCGAAAGCAGATGAAGGTGAAAGATATCTGGATAGGCTTATAGAATTATATAGAGAAATTGGTTACGAAACGGAATTTAAAATACTTCATGCTAGTGATTTTGGCGTTTTGCAAAAAAGGAAAAGAGTAATTCTTATAGGGAAGAAAGGAATGGAAACAGGTTTTTATCCAGAATTTGTACCTCATAAATCAGATGTACTTGTTGAAGAGATATTCAAAGGATTACCATCTCTGAAAGCAGGAGAAGGAAATCTTCTATCAACAGATTACATTACCCATGAAAAATCGGGATATCTCTTTGATAAGAAAATAAGAAATGAGCTTGATTTTACAACATTGCATATTGCGCGTCCAAACAATGAACAGGATAAAGAAATTTATAGAATTGCAGTAAATAAGTGGAATTCTAAAAAAGAAAGACTAGATTACAATGATTTGCCTGACAGATTAAAAACTCATAAAAACAGACATTCATTTTTTGATAGGTTTAAAGTCGTAGCATCAGACTTACCTGCAAACCATACTGTTGTAGCCCATATTGCCAAGGATGGACACTATTATATTCATCCCGATATTAAGCAGAATCGTTCTTTAACACCTCGTGAAGCAGCTCGTCTGCAGTCTTTTCCTGATGATTTTTATTTTGAAGGTCAGACCGAAAAGCCAAGCAGAACATCAGCATTTAAACAAATAGGGAACGCAGTTCCAGTATTATTGGCAGAAGAAATAGCAATCAAAATTAAAGAATTATTATGTCAGAAATTCTAAAAGAAAAGCATTTTAATCCCAAAGCTCATATTCTTACGTTGCTTGGTGATGAGTTGATAAAGAATCCTGTTATGGCAATTTATGAACTAGTGAAGAATAGCTATGATGCTGATGCAACAAAGGTAGATGTTAGATTCAGAGATATTGAAGATACTGATAAAGCAGTAATTATTATTGAAGATGATGGCATTGGAATGACTTCTGAAGTCATTGAGAATGTTTGGCTAGAACCTGGTACAGATTTTAAAAAACCCTACAATAAGGAAACAGGTAAAAGAGAAATAATAAAATCTCCTATATATAAGAGAGTACCGATGGGTGAAAAGGGAGTTGGACGATTTGCTGTACATAAATTAAGTAGTCAGATTTTATTGATAACACGCCCAACAATTATTGTTTTTAAAGAAAATTCAAGAGAAATTGAAAATACTTATTTAGCAGATTATGAAATTCAACTCTTTATAGATTGGCTAGACTTTAACCAATCTATACATCTTTCGGATGTTCCTATAAAATGGAAAATTAAAAAAGACAGTGATACATTTAGATTTAAAAATAGTAGTGGGACATATATCCGTTTAAGTAACCTAAAAGAGGCTTGGACAAGGGGAATGGCAAGGGAAATAAAAGGGCAAACACTTTCCATGCTATCACCGAGAATGGGTGATAATAATTTTAAAATAAATCTGAATTTTGATAATAATTGGATTGAGAACTTCCCTGATAATCAAACTATAATAAATGAAGCACCTTATAAAGTAACGGCTTTTGTTGACTCGGAATATAATTTGACATTTGAGTATGTTTTTTCTTTAAAAAATAACACAAAAATCGGGAAGAGAACTATTAAGGAAGATAAATCTTATAATAGAAATATAAAAGGTTTTATTAGACCAATAATAAGAAAAAACCTAGAAACAGAAGGTTATGACAAGAATTCTATTGAAAAAAAACTTGAAGAATTTGATTCGATTAATACATTGTTGCCTTTTGGTGATTTGTTTATTGAATTTTATTCATTTGATTTAGATACTTTATCAATGCGAGATTATTCGAGTGATATTGCCGCTACGAAAAGAATATTGAAAGAACATGCTGGTATAAAAGTCTATAAAGGTGATCTTAGAGTTTATGATTATGGAGAAAAAGGAAATGATTGGCTTGGTATTGATTTAGAGCGTGTTCAAAATACTGAATGGTTTTCTAATAATCAGAATATTGGATATGTATATTTAGATTCAAATAATTCTAATTGTTTAATTGAAAAAACTAATAGGGAAGGCTTTATTAGAAACAATTCATATGATATTTTCTATACAGTTGTCAAATGGATATTATCTGAGATCAAAACAACGAGATTAGTAGATAGAAGTAAATGGATACAGTTTAATAAAAAATCTTCAAACAACTTATTTGACGAAAAAGTTAATAATTTTAAAAGTATAATCAATAATATAGATTTGAATGATGCTGATAAAAGAAAATTCTTACTTGAAGAGGTTGAGAGACTTGAACAAAAATATGAAGACGATAAAAAAGTACTATTAATACCTGCTGGTGTAGGTATGACTGCATCATTTGCACTTCATGAAATTGAAAAATTAGTACCACGAATGCAAAACTCTGTAAAGCAAACTCCATTTTCAAAGGATATTATTATTGACCAAGTAGAAGAGTTAAAACAATATGTTGATGGTATAATATCTGTTTTAAGAAAAGGGGGTGAAACACCTATTAATGTAAAAGATGTTGTAGAAAAAGCATTTAGCAATTATAGAATGAAATTAGCCGATAGAAAAATTAACTATTTAATAAATATTGATACTTTAATAAACAATCTTTCTTGTGAAAGGAGACTATTAATTACGGTGTTAATGAATATTATTGATAATAGTATTTATTGGTTAGACACTTCATATAAAGACAATAAATTAATACTGTTAAAAGGCCTGCTAATTGATGGTAAAACGACACTAGTTATCGCAGATAATGGCCCTGGATTTAAAGATGATATTTCAGACTTAATTAGACCTTTTTTTACTAGAAAAGTAGATGGTATTGGAATTGGGCTATATTTGATTGATACGATAATGTTGAAATATGGTAAGTTTGAAATAGTACAGGATATTAATGAAAAAAGTCAGCTTGGAATTCCAGCAGAATATGATGGCGCTATTGTTAAACTTACTTTTAATAAATAACTTATGATTAATAAGCTTGAACCAACTGTTGTAATAATAGATGATGTAAAAGAAGAAATCCAAGGCATCATTGATGATTTGTCTGAAAAAGGCGTAGGCTGTAAATTTTTTAATCCCGATTACTCTGAAGGTGATGATATGCCAACTAAGACATACTCAGATGTAAATATTCTTTTTTTAGATCTTTTTTATTCAGGTAATTTTGATGCTGAACAATCTTGTAATTGGGTGAGATCAATAATACCTAAAAACTCATTTTATATAATTGTTTTCTGGACAAAAGATATAAGTAGAGCAAGTGAAGTTCTTATTTTACTTAAAGAAAGGGATATACCTCCTTTTAAATATTTTGTTGAATCTAAATCAGAATATATTGTTGGAGGAGCGTATAATTTTAAATCTTTATTAAAAAAAATAAATGATGCGTGTGATAATTCTCCTGCACTAGAAGAAATTATTATCTGGAAAAAAGCTCTTAAACTTACAGCTAATGAAGTTATCGGTCATTTGATTAATAATGATGAAGATGCAGAAATAATAAAAAAAATAATTATTTCTCATGGTGGTAATTCAACAAAAGCATTTTCTGATATCCAAAAAAGAATTGTTTTGTTTGATGCTTTAGATATTGTGTTAACTTCAAATACCAGAAAGAATATTTCGGGGGCTATTAGTGATATTAATGCAGACACTATATATAAACTTGAAAATATTGCAACATTAGAACCTGATAAAAAACTTAATAGCTGGTTCCATTTCAAGTTAATTAGTTCTATTTCTAACGATTTAATATTGTCAGGACTTATAAGTGATTTTAAGGATAAAGGTTTAATTGATACATATTCAATATTGGATGATAAACATATAAAAGAGTATTTATCAAAACAAACAGATAGTCGTATAAAGTTAAAACCATGTGTAATGGTTTTAACACGACCTTGCGACATAGCGCAAGATAAATTTGGAAAGAATATCAAATTGTTAAGTGGAGTTAGAATAGTTAACCCAAATCGAAAAAACAATGTAAGTAAGGAATTTAAAGGAGGCTCATCAAAACTTGATTCTATCAAAATCTATGATCATTTATATTTCTCTAAAGATGAAACTGATTGCACATTAATTTTTGATTATAGATATTCCTTTTCATTACCTAAAGAACAGTTTATTTCTAAATTTGATAATGTGAAAATATTTAATAAAGAATTGTTGTCAGAGATACAGGTTGAGTATAGTAGTTATTCAAGTAGATTAGGGATTACTCAAATAATATGATAGCTAATCTCACATATTATATTTCCGAAGAAACCCCGCCGAAAGCTAATGCTATGATCAATACGTTCAGAGCGTTTGGCTACAACTTGCAAACAGCCATTGCTGACATTATTGATAATAGCATTTCGGCTAAAGCCGGCAATGTTTGGATTGATTATGTTTGGGATGGGACAAATTCTTGGGTAACTATACTTGATGATGGGGAAGGAATGAGTCGCTGTTCTCTTGTAAACGCTATGACTCCTGGCAGTAAAGATCCGAACGACGAAAGAGATGAAAATGATTTAGGAAGATTTGGGCTTGGCCTTAAAACTTCTTCATTCTCTCAGTGCAAGATTTTGACTGTTGCCTCAAAAGCAGAGGATCATGTCATATTAAAAAGATGCTGGGACTTAGATTTTGTAAATCAGACTGGAAAATGGTCATTACTTGATTATATATCTGATGAAAGTTTTCTGGATAAACTTTCTGAAATGAAATCAGGAACATTAGTCTTATGGCAAAACCTTGATAGGCTTGTAGGCAACTCTCACAAAGATAATGATGCAGCCCGTAATGTGTTTCTTGAAGAGTTTGCACTTGTTGAGGAGCACTTGGGATTAGTGTTTCATAGATATCTCCAGAAAAATAAGCTGAAAATATTTATAAATGGAATTCAGATACAACCATGGGACCCATTTATGAAAGAAGAATATGGTGGACAGCTTATTTGTACAGAAGTGCTGGATGCAAATAATGTAACTATTAAATGTTACGTTTTGCCTCATATTTCAAATATAGATGTTGAAGCCAGAAAAAAAGCCAAAACTGATGACTGGTATAAGTTGCAGGGGTTTTACATCTATAGAAATGAGAGACTTCTGCTTTATGGTGATTGGTTAGGTCTGTTCCCTAAAAATGAACATTATAAGAATGCCAGGATTTTAATTGATATTCCAAACAAACTTGACCATCTTTGGAAGATAGATATTAAGAAAGCTACTGCTACACCTTCAGTTTCTATACGGAAAGACTTAGTTCGTTTAGGCAAAATGACACGACTTGCAGCTGCAAATGTTTATCGGTTCAGAGGAAACCAGATTATGTTAGATGATTCAATTACCAGTTTTGATTTTCAGTCTGTTTGGAAAGCGTCGAAGTTGAGAGACGGTTCAGTTAAGTATTATATTAATCAGGATCATCCTATTATAGCACGTTTATTTAATTCTGATAATATAGATAAAAGTGATTTGAAAATGCTTCTGAATCTTATTGGGAACTCAACTCCTATTGAATCTATTATTCAAAATTATAGCGAAAATCCTGAAAGTTTTGAATTGAGATCAGAAAACTCAGAACTCGAAGAAGGAACTATTTCACTTGCCAGACTTATGTTTGACTCATTGCTTCAAACTGGTCTTAGTCATGATTTTGCTCTTAAGCAGATTTTTCATATTCAGCCTTTTAATGAATATCCCCAGTTAATAGAATACCTTAAATAGAATTTTATGATTGAAAATGCCAGAAACATTGCTCACATTTTGCTTGCCAAGTATAATCGGAAAGATATTACAATTGAAACAATAGTTGAAGAAGTTGATAATATCTACTTAATGCCGGCATTTAAAGATATTAATAAAGAAGAACTTATATCTTTACTTGTCGGAGATTTTGAGATTCATGCTAAGGAAGCGACTCTTCTTGTAGCAGAAGATATTAAGCCTTGGTTGTACGAAGAAAAATCAAAAATTAAGCCTGAATTGTGGAATCGGTACAGGATCTATATGAATCAAAAAGATTCATCTTTTCCACTTGGTAATCTGGATGATATTACGGATAAGATCTTGGATAAATGCGTAAATCCAAAAACTAAGGGACGTTGGGACAGGCGTGGAATGGTCGTTGGTAATGTTCAATCAGGAAAAACCGCAAATTATACCGGACTAATAAATAAAGCTACAGATGCCGGCTACAAATTGATTATTGTGATTGCTGGGATTCACAATAGTTTGAGAGCACAAACACAATATAGAATTGATGAGGGATTTATTGGAAGAGACAGTTCTGATTTTATATTGAAAAAGAGAAATAACAAAATAGGTGTTGGCCTAATAAAGGCAGACACTGAAATCTATTCATATACTTCTACAGATAATAAAGGTGATTTTAATCGGGCAACTGCTACAAGATTAAATGTGCCAATAGGTGGTAAAAGTCCGACTGTTTTAGTAATCAAGAAGAATAAAAGTATCCTGGAGAATCTTATTTTATGGCTTTATAATTTTGCTAACGAAGATTTAAATGGAGATAAAAAGATTTTCGATGTACCATTACTTGTGATTGATGATGAAGCTGATAATGCTTCTGTTAATTCCGGGACAGAAATAGATATCAAAACAATAAACAGATTAATCCGAACTTTACTTAATCTGTTTAATCAGAATACATTTATTGGCTATACTGCAACACCTTATGCTAATATATTTATTCCTACAGAATGGAGTGAAGAATTGGAGACTATGGTTAAGGATGTAAGACTAAAAGTGGGAGAAGATCTATTTCCTCGAGATTTTATTGTGAACATTCCACCGCCTTCCAATTATATTGGAGCTGTAAAGGTTTTTGGTTATGAAAATAATGAAACAGGTGAAGATTTCAAGGGGTTAGATATTATCCGTTTAGCAAATGATCAGGAACCTTATTTCCCACTTAGATTAAATAGTATAAATAAGAATGAATTGCCAGATGCGGTTCCTTCAAGTTTAAAAAGAGCTATTAAATCATTTATACTTACTTGTGCTATCCGTAGACTTAGAGGACAGGAAAATAAGCATAATTCGATGTTAGTTCACGTTGCTTTGTATGTGACATGGATTGACAGAGTTGCCTGGTTAGTAAATGAAATAGTCAGAGATTATAAATTGCAAATCCGTTCTGGTCAGGGACCATTGATTGAAGAACTTAAATCACTCTTTATTGAAGATTTTGTACCTACTACAGATAATATTATTGAGAACCTTTCTTACAAAGATTATAAAATAAAAAAACACGAATGGGATGAAGTTAAAGATGTTTTGATCGATGCGGTTATGAAAATAGAAGTTCGTGCAGTTCATGGAACGAAGAATACGCGGAATCTCGAATTTCACAATATAGAAGACATTAATTATAATGATTATGATAATGGAATGTCGGTAATTGCTGTAGGTGGTAATAGATTAGCCCGTGGAATTACACTTGAAGGCTTATCAGTAAGTTATTATCTCAGAACTACAAGGCTTTATGACTCTCTGATGCAAATGGGCAGATGGTTTGGCTTTCGGCCTGGATATGTAGATTTGTGCAGACTTTATACAACTGAACAACTTATAAACTGGTACAGACATGTAACTCTGGCAACAGAAGAAATGCGTGCTGATTTCGATGAAATGTCAGCTCAGAATAAACGACCTGTAGATTATCAGTTGAAGGTCAGAACTCATCCGGAAATGGTAGCTATAAATAGGTTAAGCATTACCAGTGCCTATAAAATGCGTGATACGGAAAAAATAGCTGTAAGCTATTCCGGTAAAACAATTCAAACTTATATTTTTGAAAAAAATAAATCTGTAGTTCTGAATAATTACAAGAGTTTTAATTCTTTATTAACGAAGTTTATGACTCCGGACCGAGAAGAACCCAATACACTTTTGTGGAGGAATATAAACTCAGATTTAGTAGTTGATTTCATAGCATCTTACAAGCAAAACTATTTCAATGATAGTGTTTTGTGTAGCTATATTGAGAAGCAAAGGAAAGATGGTAAACTATTGAAATGGTCAGTAGCAGTCATCTTGAATTCTCAGAGCAATGTATCAGCGGGCGGAATATTGAATGGTTTACCTGTCAAAATGCATACTTTTATTTGGGCTAATGGTAAAGCAGACGGTGGACTTCCTGCTCGTAATTTTCAAGATAATATAAATACATTAATAGTTGCGGGTGGTAAGAATTCAATTCTGGATAAAAGGGCGAGAATGGTTGATTTAAATCTTCAGGTTTTAAATCCGACTGAGGATATTATTAAATCGAGAAGAAATGAATTAGAAACTCCATTATTAGTTTTATATCCATTTGATCCACGTATCTCTGACCAGCTGGATAGCGAATGTCCTTTGGTGGGTTATGGTGTTTTGTTTCCAACTTTTCAAAATGAAGTTAAAGTGGAATATGTTGCCCGTCAGATAGCATTTGATGATGAAGATTCTCAGGTAGATGATGACACAGATCCAGATGATGAGTAGATTAAAAGAAATATATGAAAAACAAGCTTCTTCAATAAAGAATGAAGTTGTAAGAGAGAAAGTTGAGAGCGTTTCTGGAGTAAATTGTTATATAGGGACTATATCTTTTTCTAAAGCAAAGATTTTTTTACTGGAATTAGATGCATCTCTTTCTGTTCATGCTAATTATTTGATGCGTTTTGTTGGCGTGGAGATTCAAATCTTACCAGTGAACAAGGCTAAAAAAGAATTAGCTATCATTCTGCTTGAAAATGAGCTTTCTGATATTTTTATTCTCTTTATAGAAGATATAATAAACTCATTGACATCTGTGAAAAATGAAGAAGATGCTATTCTTGTAATATCAAAAAAGATTGGTTATTGGAAGAAACTATTTAGTAAATTTACTGGAGGATTATTGACCCCACAACAACAACGTGGGTTATTTGGTGAATTGTATTTTCTAAGATTATTACTTGAAAATCTTAATAACAAAGAAAAAATTGTTAAAGGTTGGCAAGCCCCTACTGGTTCTAATCAGGACTTTTATTACAATGGAATAGCTATTGAAGTGAAAACGTCTAAATCTAATAATCCATCAATAAAAATATCTAATGAGTTACAGCTGGATACTACTGGACTAATCAATTTGTACCTGGCATTTTATAAATTAAATGAATATCCCGGAAATCAGAATTCACTTTCTGGATTAATAACTATTATAAGAAATCTGTTAAGCAAAGATTATGAATTGTTGTCAGAATTTAATGATAAACTAGAAAGTCTTGGAATTGATTCAGAAACAGAAGCAGAATACAGCAACATTTCTTATAGTATTAGAGATGAAAAGTATTATAAGGTGGTTTCAGGATTTCCACAAATAACTAAGGCTACTATTGATAACTCAATATTCAATGTGTCCTATGAAATAAATCCTATTGGATGTTTTGATTATGAGTATAATATTAATTCAATAATAAGCGAAATTAAGAATGGCAATATCTGATTCTAAAAGTAATACGGATTTTGAATTGAACTTATTTATTCAGAATCTGTACCATGAAGTACAGTCTCTTACATATTCTGATGATGAAGGAGACTCAAAAGAGAATAAGTTTACAGAATATGTGATGGATATTCTTGCTGATGCAGGTGAAACTGAAGGTGTACGATTATGCCCATATATAAAAGAAAATAAATATGAAAATATACAATTTAAAATTAATGGATATGCATTAGAAGAAGGATATGAAAATATTGACATATTTATATCACATTATATTGATACAAATGAATTATACAGAGTTTCAAAAGTAGATTTTGATAAGCTGATAAAATGGTCAACTGGCTTCGTTAATGCTGGCCTGAAAGGATATTTAGATGAAATTGAACCATCTTCAGAAGCTTATGGTCTTGCTAAAATTCTTAGTCAGCAAAGAAAGGAAATAATCAGAGTCAGGATATACCTTTTGTCTAATGGCGAAATACCTCATGATACGCCTAAAGATTTTAGATTGAAAAGTCTTGAAGAAATACTGGTTCGGTTTGAAGTCTGGGATATTGAACGTTTACACCGCTTGGCACAATCGAAAGGGAACAGAGAACCTATTGAAATAGATTTTGAAGAGATGATGAATACTTCTATTCCTTGTCTTGAAATGCCTGTTAAAAATGAGTTGTATGAATGTTATTTAGCTATAGTTCCTGGTTTAATTCTTTCAACCCTCTATCAAAATTATGGCACCCGGCTTTTAGAGAGCAATGTTAGGGCTTTCTTACAGCAAACAGGAAAAGTAAACCAAGGAATTAGGGATACGATAAGAAGAGAACCTCAGATGTTTCTTACTTACAATAATGGACTTGCAACTACTGCACAGGAGGTTAAAACAAAAATGTCCGATAATGGTCATCTGGTTATTACTTCTATTAAAGATTTTCAGATTGTAAATGGTGGGCAGACTACAGCATCTTTATTTCATACGTCAAGAAAATATAAAGAAGCTGATATCTCAAATGTGTTTGTTCAGATGAAGCTTACTGTGATTAAAGATGAAGAGAAGAAAAACGAGACTGTTCCTTTAATTTCCAGATATGCAAATAGCCAGAATAAGGTTACAGAACTCGACTTGTCTTCAAATAATCTTTTTTTGCAGAGGCTGGAAGAATTATCAAGGACCACTTATGCAATAAATACAGAAGATCACAGCAAGCAAACAATCTGGTTTTTCGAAAGAGTTTCAGGGCAATATAAGGAAGCATTAAATAAAGAACCGACAAAAAGTAAACAAGAGGCTTTTAAATTTAAATTTCCTAAGAATCAGGTATTAATTAAATCAGATGTTGCAAAGTATGTAAATATCTGGAAGCAGCAACCATACCATGTATCAAAAGGTTCTCAGAAAAACTATATTAACTTTTTGCGCGAGATTGACAAAGAGTATAAGAATAAAAAAGTCAACAGGGTTTATTGGGAAGATGTAGTAGCAAATGCAATTTTATTTCAGGGAACAGATAAATTGTTTGGGAGAAAAAATAAAGATGCAATTGGTGATACAAATATAAAGTCTCATACTGTTGGTTATGCATTATCTTATTTTCATTATGTTACAGAAAACAAGCTTGATCTTGGAGAAATCTGGAAAAATCAAATGATAGAAGATGATTTGCTTTTTGAACTGAAAAAGCTGATTGTTTCTGTCTATAATTTTTTTACAGATCTTGATGTTGCATTAATAAGTGAAGCTGCTAAAAGTGAGAAAACATGGAATAAATTGAAAGAGGAGATCCGGAATCCGATGAATATGAAGATTGTAGAAAAATACTTTATTTCAGAAGATAGATACAAATCAAGATATGAATCAAATATTGACGAAATAAAAGAAGCTGCACAATATAATTCTCTTCAGATAATTGCAGAGCAAGGACTTCGTTTCTGGGATGGTTTATGTTTGTATATGCTTAAACAAGAGTGTCTCTCATCTGTACAACAAAATTATGTTTATACTATCAGAAAGAAATTAAAATGGGATGGTGAATTAACACCTAATGAAATTGAAAAAGGGAAACAGATTGTAGAATTATTATCTAGTAAAGGCGTTGATTTTGATGATATCAGGAAGTTGAGTAAATTGAATGATGAGTTATCTGATCCTTCAATTATTTATAATAGAATTAAGCTTATCGATAATGATACATGGAAAAGGGTAATTGCAATAGGTGAGCAAACGGGCAAATTGAATGATAATGAGATTAGTGTAATAAAAGTAGCTGTTGAGAGACTAAAGAAGCAGGAAACTATAGATTTAAGTAGATTGACTATAGTAAATGCTGCTTTAGACAAGGTTAGAAAATATGGTTTAAGTGTTTGATGTATTACATAAGAATTGGTGTTCTACTCAATCACTTTATGCAATATCCCCTCAAACAACGCCTTGTATTTTCTGGGAGTATACTTACATTTATATAAAGTGTAAATTAGATCAGAATATTCTTTTTGGTATAATTTACACACAACCTTCAGATTATCAACTTTTTTTGTGAAGCATTCTATAGTTGAGCTTGTATAGCCATAGTCGGGAACAACAGTTGTATCTTTATGGAAGAAGAAGGGCGTCTTGCCATCGGGGGTAAATCCTATTTCTATTTTAGACTTAAAAACATAGGATTTAGCTTCACCCTCTGCCGGATTTTTTCCGTGGCAGGGATTTAATTCTGTAGAACGTTCCTGTGAGGTGGTAAAGGTTGTAAGTATACAATCTACACCATCATTGTATAAAACAATAGCAAACTTCTCTTTTTTCACAATTCCAAGGTCAAATTCACCGTGAAGAATGTTGCCGGGAGTAAACATCTTAGCACTTTTCTATTTGTGCTCTGAACATCATAGTCTCTTTGGCGCCTTTGTAATTTGAAAGCTTTAGTTTATCGTAGGATATAATCCGGGTAAAATCAAGAGAGTAATCGGATGTAGTATTTGAAGCATCAAAGTTTATGTGGTTCTCTTTTTTTGCAATATCCCATAAAGTACCTTCTTTATGAGTCAGTTTGACTAAGTCCTTAGAAGTCATGTGCCCGAATTTAGTAATTACACGCTCAATAATTTCAAGGTCATAATCACTGAATTCGCTGTCGTCAAAGCTTACTTTGGGCTTAATAATTGTGCCATCAGCCTTTTTACTTTTTTCTATATAGCTATCAAAAATATTTGGTTCTTCCTGAATAAAGTATGTTTCTGGTGCAACAGGCCCGTATTGCCAGGCTTTATAATCAAGCCAGGTAATAGGAATACCTCCATCTTTTACAGCTTCTTCATCTATTAAATAAAGGAGCTTTATAAGCTTTGTATGGTATAAAGGTTTTAATCTGCCAGCTAATAATACTATCAGATTTCCTATTTTATCCTTATTTACTTGAATGCCTAAACACATAATCTTAGCTTTTGCTCCATAGCCTTATAACAAGGCTAAGGTTCAGGTTGTTTATATTTCTATGCAAAGATAAACATTTTATTAATACAGGCTCAGTTTCTTTATTATAAATTGTAATTTATAAATCCTTTTGTTTTGAAATAGTTTTCCTATCTCTCACTCCCTCGCCAATCAACCAATAACCCCTTGAAAATCAACAATTCCCCCTAGGTGAAAGACACAAAATTATCCCTCACCAATCCCTCTTGGGTGAAGCTACCTATGTTTTGCATTATGGAAATCGTCCGATGAATATACGTTGGAAGTTCAAAACGACTATGCCTGCTTTACTTTGGGATTTTGCAGGGAAATTAGCTGTTGGATAATTGAAAGTATTTGCTTGAAGTTAGTATCGTTCTTAAAAAGTAATTTTCAAGAATGAGATTGTAGAATGTTCTGTTTTAATCAATGGATACGAAATTAAAATGGAGTAGGTTTTAATAAAATAACCATTAATAGCGGCACTCTATAAGAACACCGCTATTAATGATTTTCAAATACTGGCTATCTAAAAGAAGATCTTATCTATATAAGTGAAAACTAAATAAATAAATATAGCCAAGACTAAAATCTTATATTCTTTATATAGAGATTTTATCTGTTTGCTGTCACCTGTAAAATTCTTCACCTTAAATAAGTCTAAAACAGTCCAAATAATTCCAACAAAGAATAATATAAGAAAAATCCAATTTTTTATCATAATATAATTTTTTTAGTCAGTCATACACATCGCAAAATCAGCAATAGTTAACCCCCATCCTACATAAGGAACTGCTTTTTCTAAAGCTAATTTAGCAATTTGTTTTGCAGCTCTCTTAACTCCACTCTTAAATAGATTTCTTACTCCTATAGCTTCTAGAACGCATCCTCCGATAGTACTTCTTGTAGAGATTTGATTTGCTGTTTTCTGATAGTCCATCATTGCCAAACCAGCCATGGCTATTCTAGGATCATTTTTATCAATAAACATTGAATCAACATCTACTCCATTTTCTTGAAGCATGTTTCTTGAATAGACAATAAGTTCTTGAACAGACCTATCAATAGTTTTATTATCAGATTCTAAGTGCTTTTGTATTTACTGTATTATAATTACTCAATACTTCGGTAAATAATTAATTAACTATCTCAAAAACAATGAGTTATATTAACAAGGGTTAGCATAAAAGAATTGGTCAAGTAGCTGATTATCAGTAACTTTAAGTATTCAAAGCTTAGTTACGATGAATATATCAGATGCACTTGACCAATATAGGGATATCTGCGGTGATGTCTTAAAAAGATATACTGCGAAGTTAAACAAAAGTTTTAAAACCGTCTTTATCGAGACATTACTTTTATACATGGTAATACCAAGAAAGATCAATTTCACCCGGTTGGGCCGCTACGGGACGCATTGTGAACAATGTTTCCGGCAGAACTTCACAAAGAAGTTTGATTGGCTTTCATACAACCTGCTTATGGCTGATAGGATATTTGACAAGCTTGATCGTAAGGCTATTGCCATTGATCCGAGCTATATCTCCAAATCAGGCAAACGCACTCCCTGGATTGGTTATTTCTGGTCGGGCTGTGCCGGACAGGTTAAAAGAGGACTTGAAATTATGGGCATCGGGTTGATCGATATTGATAAACATGACTGCATGATGCTTAGGGCTGTGCAATCTGCCGATACGGTAACCTTAGCCAACCGGGGCGCAACCTTGAATGATTGGTACCTGAAAGTGATTGAGCAATACAAAGAGCAACTATTACCTGTTTCCAAGTATATAGTAGCCGATGCCTATTTTTCCAAATTCTCTTTCACTCAAGGGCTCCACGATTTGGGCTTCCATCTGGTAAGTCGTCTGCGGGATGATTCCAACCTACTCTATCTTTATCAGGGAGAGAAGACCGGAAAGAAAGGACGCCCCAAAACATTCGATGGCAAGATTGATGTGAGCAATCCGGATCACAGCCGGATGGAGAAACTGGATATTTACGAAGAAGAGGGAGAACTCTATACCTTGATTGCTCATTCAAAAGCATTGAAGCGAAATATACGGTTGGTGATATGGATCACACCTAAAGGAGCACATAAACTCTATTTCTCTACTGACACAGAAATGAGTGGAAAAGATGTCATCCAATTTTACCGAACAAGGTTTCAGGTCGAATTTTGCTTTAGGGATAGCAAGCAGTTCACTGGCCTGTGTCACTCCCAGGCAAGGGATATCAACCGGTTGGATTTTGCATTCAACGCATCAATGACCGCCGTGAATGCGGCAAAAGTAATGATGAAGGAGAATGGAATACCATTTTCTATGGATACACTTAAGAACCTGATGTACAACACATATATACTCAAAAGATTTTTTGAGCTGTCTGGGTTTAAGCCGAACAGAAAGATAAATGCTAAGCTTGTCAAAGAACTAATTGATATAGCCACCTATAGGGCAGCATGAATATCGTAAAAACTATATGATTTTATAACGAACCATTGATATTTGAAAAAGTGTATTTCTTCCTGCTCATTTTTAAACCCTGTTTTTAATACGTACTCTTTTAGTTGAGCTATCTTGCTTAAGATAAGTTCAATTGCTTTTTCATAGAAAACTAAAACATTGCCATGCTCGTCTTTCAACTCCTTTATTTCTTCTTCTAAATCACCTATTATTTTTTTAAAATTTTCTGTCATTGATTTATTTGCTTTCAATATTAGAATTTGACACAGTACGTCCACTTATTATACCTGACTACATCACTAAATTCTTTTTGATGACACATAAAGTCTCGGTTTAGTTATATATAAGACTTCCGATGGCTTTGCAGAGCCATCGGAAGTCAGAACTACCACCACATATTTACGGCTGTTTTCTATCTTCGTTTTTCCAATAACGAATACCACACTCCAAAAACTTTTTGAACTCATCTTTTGACATATATCCTGAAACTGGTGTATTTATCACTTTTTCATCAGGAGTTACCAACACATAATGAGGTTGCGAATTATTGTTGAAATTGATTTGCTGGAATAGAGACCATTTATCACCTATTGTTTTTATCTTTTTTTTCTGCCCATAGCCTAAGTCAATGGAGGCTTGCTCCTTTTGAGGTAATTCTTCCCTGTCGTCAACGTATAGTGAAGCAAGCACTACATCATTTTGAAGAATTGGCAATACATCAGACTGGCTCCACACAAATTCTTCCATTTTTCGGCAATTCTCACAACCATACCCGGTAAAATCTATCAATACAGGCTTACCTTCTTTTTTAGCCAGTTCAATTGCTTTGAAATAATCGTGTGCTGGCTTCAACCCTAAAATGCCGTCTTTCTCATTTTTGTAAAGGCTTACATTCATGGGGGGCAAAATGCCGCTTAGCGTTGTCAGTCTTGGTTTTTCAGAGGGCAATAATCCGGGAATTAAATACATGACAAATCCAATTCCTACGACACCTAATATTTTCCGGGAAATGGAAATCTTAGGTTTTTTGTCATCGTGTGGAAATCTTATTCTCCCGAATAAATACAATACCAAACCAACCGTCACCAAAATCCACAACCCTATAAAAATTTCTCTTTTTAATAAGAATGTTTTGGAAACCAAGTCCGCTTTTGAAAGAAATTTTAACGCTAAAGCAACTTCGATAAAACCTAATACTACTTTTACTGTATTCATCCAACCGCCGGATTTTGGCAATGACTGAAGTGCCTGTGGAAACAATGCCAACAACCCGAAAACAATCGCCCATGCCAGCCCAAAACCTGCTAAGGCAAAAGTTAGTAATACCGGAACATTTTTGGCACTGGAGGCGACCCCTCCTAACAAACTGCCCAAAATGGGGCCAGTGCAGGAGAACGAAACAATCACCAAGGTAAGAGCCATGAAGAAAATCCCGACTAAGCCGCCAGCTTCTTCGGCTTTTACAGACTTATTAGCAATCCAGTTTGGGAGGGTTATTTCATAATATCCGAAAAAGCTAAGTGCAAAGAACAAGAAAATTGCAAAGAAAAACAGGTTTAGCCAAATGTTGGTAGAGATGTTGTTGAAAACATTTCCACTGATACCATCAAGGATGTAAAATGGAATGCTTAGTGCAACAAAAATGAGCAGAATAAACACCCCATACAAAATGGCATTTCTTTTGCCTTTAGCCCTGTTCGCAGCACCTTTAATAAAGAAAGAAACGGTAAGCGGAATCATTGGGAAAACACAGGGTGTTAAAAGAGCAATCAATCCACCCAAGAAACCTAAAATAAATACCAATCCGTTACCGGAATCTTCTTTTACCTGTTCAGTGCCACAGTTTACCAGTGGTTTTTTAAAATCCAGCGAAGCTACTTTAAGGCTATTTCCAGAACTATTTGAAGCTGCTTTATTCTCTATTAACTGCTTCTCCGGCAAAGTAGTACTGCCAATCTCTTGTTCAAACTCTAATGTGTTCGGAGCCAAACAAATCCTGTCATTACATACCTGAAAAGTAATTTCAGAAGATATTTTCTTGTTTCCATTTGGGTCTTTTAAGCCAAATTTCTGGACGAATCTGACTGAATCGGAATAATATACAATTTGAACTCCAAAGGCTTCACTGAACGTCTCTACTTTTTTTCCAACTTCCATCACGTTCCCGGTAACCTCCGCATTTTCGGAAGTAATTTTCATTGATGTTGGAATACCGCTATCCTTTGGAAGATCTTTGGAATATAAATGCCAGCCTTTTCAATTTTGGCTGAAAGAACTGCCTCGTATTCATCGTTAGCAACCTTGTTAACGTGATATTGCCAGTTTACCGCCTGTTTGATTTGGGCATGAATATTCATAACTGGGAGCAACAAAAGCACCCAAAACCATTTTTTCATGATATTGTTCGTTTTAAACGCCTGAAATTCATTGAAGACAAACTATTCAGGCAAAGTGTATTTTGTTATCGTCCGTCCGGCTCGAAATCCAATGAAACAGAGTTCATACAATAACGCTTATGTGTAGGTGCAGGCCCATCATCGAAAATATGTCCGAGATGAGAATTGCAGCGACCACATTCTACCTCAATTCGGTGCATTCCATAGGAGTTGTCATTTTTATATACTACGCTCTCTTTTCGTACCGGCTCGAAGAAACTTGGCCACCCACAACTGCTTGCAAACTTGGCGTCAGAACGAAACAGCTTATTTCCACATACCGCACAGTAGTAGGTGCCTTTTGTTTCGCTATCCCAATATTTACCTGTGAATGCCTGCTCCGTAGCTTGTTCCCTTGCCACTGCATAAAGGTTGTGGGGCAATATTTTCTTCCATTCTGCATTGCTCACATTGAGGTGTGTGGTATCTGTTCGCGAGTAATAAGGATTGTTCATCTTCGCTTGATCTTTCATAGAACCCTTTTGCTGGGCATTGCTGTGGCAACTGGTAAACGACAGTACAAATGCCACCATTGTAACTATTAAGTATTTCATTGTCTTATTTTTAGATGTCTATTATTCCTGTTTCAGTTTGCCTTTGAATACCTTCCTGAATTTGTCCAATTTGGGCTTAATCACTCGCTGGCAATAAGGAGCCGACATATTATTGTCATAATAATTCTGATGATAATCTTCTGCCTTATAAAACATTCCATAAGGAGTTACTTCTGTAACAATCTTTTTATTGTAAGCCTTCTCCTCGTTCAATTTCCTGATATAATAATCTGCCAGTTTCTTCTGCTCTTCATTATGATAAAAGATAGCTGAACGGTATTGCGTTCCAATGTCATCTCCCTGTCGATTTAGCTGTGTAGGGTCATGGGCAACGAAAAAAGCTGCAAGCAACTGGTCATAAGAAATTTTTGACGGGTCATAAACAATGTTGCAAGCCTCGGCGTGTCCTGTTGTTCCGGTACATACTTGTTTATAGGTGGGATTTGCAACCGTGCCTCCTGTATATCCTGACGTTACCGAAATTACTCCATCCAGTTGTTTAAACTGTTCTTCTACACACCAGAAGCATCCGGCGGCAAACGTTGCTGTTTCTGTTTTCTTGTTCATTTCATTGCTTGCTTTCTTCATGTTTGAACCTTTTTTTGATTGGGCTTGAGCAAAGGACAATGACGGTAGTAGCATTATCAGGAAAATCCATCCCCCGATGTGCCGTGAAATATTCTGAAAATTCATAATTTGTTATTTAAAGTTCTTTTACAAGAGGCAAATCAATTGGGACATCAAATGTTTTCCCCGTTAAATTGGTAATAAAGCTGTCTCCGACTACCTGAATTGCGTCTATGAGTTGCTCCTTAGTATAACCCTCTGCGAAGAAGGTGTTCAATAGTTTATCATCAACATGATCCGGGGTCTTTGCGATGGCTCCTGTTAATTTGACCAAAGCATCCAGCTTACTGTTGAACGGTGCAACTCCTTTTCGTAGTTTAAGGATTTCATCATCACTAAAACCATTCAATTTTGCGATCATCGTATGCACGCTAAGACAATACATTGCGTTGTTTTGTTGTGACACAACCAGCGTTATTGCCTCTGATTCTCTTTTTGACAAGGAAGTCTTTCTACTATGAAACGGATAGTACGCTAACAACGCATTATCAGAGTACATCATCGCAATGAACAAATTCGGCACATGCCCGAGCCTTTCATTAAAATATTCCAAATAGCTTCTATTCCCCTCACTTGTTTTTACAGGAGAGGACATTTTATTAATGGTCAACATCTTGATTGTATTTAAACGCTTATTCTATCAGCGGCTCTTAAAAGCCGAAATATTTGTTCCGGAGTATATTTTGAAAAACCTGCTAAAATGTGCAGGGCTTTCAAACCCGAGTTCATACGATATTTCTTTGGCTGATTTCTCGGTATAATGGAGATACCGCTTAGCTTCAAGTATAATTCTGTTACGGATTAAAACGGATGGTGCGGGCTGCTTTAACAAAGCAAAGACATTACTCAATGTTTTAGGTGATTTATTAAGTGCAGCAGCATAAAATTTAACCTCGTGTTCTTGTCTGAAATTCCCCTCCAACAACAGTGCAAATTTTCTTACAACATCCATTTTTTCATCAGGGAATTGCTGATAACTCTCACACTGAAGTTTCGCTATTCGGGTCGTTTTTATTATAACCCTTTTCAAGAGTGTACGTAACATTTCCCCCTGAAAATTATCTTTCAACAACAGCTCATTAGAAAATACTTTTTCAAGGTGGTTCATCTCTTCGGATTCCTCTTCGTTTAATGTTATAAACATCGGATGCCTAATGCCATAAAAAAGAAAACCTACACAACCTACTTCTGCATCATGATCGACAATACAATAAAACTCTCTGTTAAATTGCCAAGCGGTTAAAGTTTCAGGACGCTTAAAGACAAAGTGCTGATTAGACACCAGTGGAAGAATGCATCGTGCGGGCATAGTATATGCAATTTCATCTATGACTACTTCCTGGGCTTCCCCTTTATTATAGATAAACGTATTGATAGGATGGGGAGTTGGACTGCTAAGTCCCTTGCCCGAAAACAGTTTGTTGTCACTGTGCATAACAAACCGTGCTGCTGTTGCATTTTCGTTATATTCTCTAATCATTTCCTAACTATAATTATATTACGCTCTATTAAAAGTTACAGTCCCTTTACGGTTGCCCCTCCATCTACTACAAGATTATGACCTGTAATAAACGATGCCTTGTCCATAGATAAAAATGTAATTGCTGCCGCAATCTCTTCGTCCCTCGCAATTCTTCCAACAGGTGTCCTTGATACTATTTTATTCAGCCTTTCGGGATTAGATAATACTGCACTCGTGGCTGGCGTCTGTGTAAACCAAGGAGATACCGAATTGACCCTGATATTCAAAGCTGCCCACTCACAGGCAAGGTTTCGTGTTAGTTGAATAAGCCCAGCCTTAGCCATCCCATACGGCGCACCAGTTTGTACATCCGTTAATCCGGCAACTGACGCTACGTTTACTATGGAAGCCCTGCCGCTCTTTTCTAATAGCTCCCGAAGTTCTCTACAAAACTCAAATGGGGCAATCAGGTCAATTTCCAAAACATTGCGATACTCCTCCACGAGATAATCACTGCTGGGCTTTCGTATATTAATTCCTGCATTGTTAACAAGTATGTCCAACTTTCCCCAATGCTCCTCAATCCATTTTGCTACCCGGAACCTATGGTCAACACTTGCAACGTCTGCCATCAAGCCATGAACGAAATGTCCTTGCTGTTTAAATTCTTCAACTACCTGTGAAACGACTTTGCCATCCCGTGCGGTGAAGATTACTTCTGCCCCGAGTTCCAAAAGCTCGGATACTACTGCTTTTCCGATGCCTTTTGAACCTCCGGTAACGAGTGCTTTCTTATCTTTTAAATCCCACATTTCTATACTATAAATTTAACAAATATTACTTTCGGGCAAGAGCCTGTTTCCCAAAATCAACTAAGTGTTCTCCATCCACATAGCCTACCTGCTTCATTATCATTTTTCCTTCAGGTGTAAAAAATAGTAATGCCGGATAAGCCGTTACATTCCATTTGTCTGCAAGTGCTACACCTTCTCCTTTCTCCATATCGACCGTATAATTAATAAAGGATTTGTTATAATATGCAGCCGCTTTCTCGTCTTTAAAAGTGACATTTTTTAGTTGACGGCAGGGCGCACACCAACTCGTATAGGCATCTACAAATATGTATTTACCGCTTTTTTTAGCTTTTGCCGCTATGTCCTTCCATTTTCCGTTCACAAATACGATTCCTTTTCCATCCTTTTCGGTCATGCCCATTCCTTTGCTTTGTGCAAAAGCCTTGTTTAATCCTATGGTCAACACAATTAAACAAATGGTTATAGCAACATTCTTGCCTTTATTTATTTTAATCATGGCTCAAAAATTTAAAGGTCTTTTTTAATGCTGGTTGCTGCTGCCATCAACAGATCGGCGGATAATCTCTGCTTAAAATCGGGATTGATGTACTCAAAATGTATTACTCCCGTTTTGTCAAGTATAAATACAGAAGGAACAGGAAGCAATAAATCGACATCCTTACCGCCAGTTGTTTTCGGAAGCATTTCCCAATAACCTTTTGGGGCTTTGTATGCAATCCCGATTTGTTTCGACAATTCAAGATTTGCATCCGATAACAGCGTATAGCTCAATTTTTCTTTTGTTGCCGATTGCATTAATCCGTCCGATACGTCTGTACTTACTGCGATCAACTGATACCCCATTTTTTCCAACCCCGGTAAGGCTTGTTGCAACCCCGAAAGTTGTTTGGAGCAATAGGGACACCAGCCGCCACGGTAAAACACCAAAATGGTTGGCTTTTCGGCAATAGCTTTATTGAGATCAAAACTTTTGCCTGAAGCATCAGGTAATACCGCCATCGGTATTTTTTCTCCATACAGCAGAGGACTGACGTCTTCGGGCTTTTGCGGAATAACATAAGGCATCATCTGTTTCATTTCCATTTTATCCATCATACCGGAAGATTTCATGGTTCCGGTCTTTTCTTGTGCATTGGCTACTCCCGCTAAACAAACTGTAAACAGTGTGAGAGCAACGAGCGCAGAAGACTTTCTTTTTATTAGATTTTTCATTTTACAACACTTTTTGTTTTATTATTTAGTACACACCGCTTAACCAATGCTTTTTGCTAAAGGAAATTCAATTGACACCTTAGTTACAGCATGTAATATGTTGCTGATAGTCCTGTCTCCAATGAGGACAATTACATCCATCAAATTTTCCTTTGTGTAACCTGCATCAAAAAAGGCATCAAGTAATGTTTCATTCTCTACGTGTCTCGTCTCTGAAAGCTGTTTTGTGAGTTTCACTAACGTGTCAAGTCTTGGGTCAAACGTTGCACTACCACGTCTGACCTCAATAGTTTGTTCTTCTGTAAAACCGGATTGCTTTGCTATCATGGTATGAGCACTTAGGCAATACATACAATGGTTCACTTCGCTTACAACCAGATTTACCGCTTCGGCATCTTTTGTAGTTAGTGAAGTCTTGCTTGTTTCAAGATTGAAATAGGCTTCCAACGCATTTTCAGAATAAGCCAGTGTAGAATACAGGTTGGGAACGGCACCAAATACCCCCTTGATTTTATCAAATACCTGCTGATTTTTTTCAGATACCTCTTCTCTTTTTAGAATTTTAAATTCATTTTTCATTTTGATACTATTTTTTGTTTAAATATTAGTTGATGGTAACTTTAACAATATTGGATATCACAGGAAGTGTAGTAAAGGCATTAGGGTTAGGCACTTCCCCAATCGGGTTGTTTTCTGCCATAGGCGTTCCACCCAATCCCGCCTGTGAGTTACCCGCTCCCGGAAATTGATTGACAGCGGTTCCATTGTCAAACAATCCTATTGATGCTGAAACATCTCCTTTTGCGGTAGCGTCTATTCCATTATCTTTTGACGCAAAAAACCAATCATTGGAAAGTCCATACATGGTAGCGATAGCCAATCGGTCGCCTTTTGCTACGTTTAACTGTTGGGAAACGCTGCTTCCTGATTGCCCACCAATTTTAGGAAGCAAAATTGTTGTGCTGGCGGCAGGGAGAACGTAAACTGCTTTTACCCCCGATACTGTTTTAAGGTATGCAGCCAAGCCTGTTGCATCGCCCTTTTGTGCTAAATCTTTAAGCCCTTTTCCACGATCATTTTCACCAACTTTATAGATTGGATTATCTATTCCATTGTACACAACCACTAATACTGGTGATAGCGGAGTGAAAATTCCTGTTTGCGTACCTATATAATTTCCTAATACGCTATTGTCACCCATTTCTGCAATATTTGTCAGACCGTTTGCACTTGGCTTTCCTGCTTCATACAATGGATTAGGACTTAGCAAATTACCTCCTGCTATATATGAAATAGCCCAAACGCCGGGGCTGAAAGGAGTTGGATTAGTAGTACCCCCTGAAGTGTTAGTAATTGTAAGGGTAAAATTGGAATTACCATCATAATGAAGCGATGCTTTCATTAAGGTAGAAGCCGGTGCATAAGTATTGCCTTGGGCATCAGTTCCATTTACTTCAGCAATAGCTTTAGGAGCTGTTTCTGCCGTTCCCGGGTGCATGACAGTAGAACCGGGTACTTGATTAATACGTGTACCATTATCCCATAGTTTAATCTGTGATGATACATCGCCCTCAATTGGTGTACCATTATCCTGATATAATTTTATGCCCGGATTTGCAGGGGCAAAAAACAAATCGTTTGACCAACCGTACATTGTTGCGAAGCTGACAGCCTGTCCTTTGGCTGCTGAAAATTTAATGGTGGTAGATTCTCCCGGCATTACAAGTGGGGATGTACCATCTTTTTTAAAAGTTCCGGATTCTACAAGCGGTTTGGAATCTAATACATTTTCTACAGTAATGGTTGCCGGGGATGTTGATGGCATATCATCATCCTTTCTGCAAGCGGTGATTAGTAAGGGCATTGCTGCCATAGCTAACCAAATTGAATGTTTACGTCTCATAATGAAATCTTTTTTAAAATTGTTTTGCAAATTTAGATTTGGAGAGAGCCGTTAGCGGTATCTGTACTTCCCGCTGTGTTGTCGATATTTCCCGATGAGAGAAGTTGCCAGTAATCGAGTATATTCAAAGGCGCTAAAGGGAGCGAAGATTTATACTGCTCTCTTTTAATCCAATACTTCGGTAAATAATTAATTAACTATCTCAAAAACAATGAGTTATATTAACAAGGGTTAGCATAAAAGAATTGGTCAAGTAGCTGATTATCAGTAACTTTAAGTATTCAAAGCTTAGTTACGATGAATATATCAGATGCACTTGACCAATATAGGGATATCTGCGGTGATGTCTTAAAAAGATATACTGCGAAGTTAAACAAAAGTTTTAAAACCGTCTTTATCGAGACATTACTTTTATACATGGTAATACCAAGAAAGATCAATTTCACCCGGTTGGGCCGCTACGGGACGCATTGTGAACAATGTTTCCGGCAGAACTTCACAAAGAAGTTTGATTGGCTTTCATACAACCTGCTTATGGCTGATAGGATATTTGACAAGCTTGATCGTAAGGCTATTGCCATTGATCCGAGCTATATCTCCAAATCAGGCAAACGCACTCCCTGGATTGGTTATTTCTGGTCGGGCTGTGCCGGACAGGTTAAAAGAGGACTTGAAATTATGGGCATCGGGTTGATCGATATTGATAAACATGACTGCATGATGCTTAGGGCTGTGCAATCTGCCGATACGGTAACCTTAGCCAACCGGGGCGCAACCTTGAATGATTGGTACCTGAAAGTGATTGAGCAATACAAAGAGCAACTATTACCTGTTTCCAAGTATATAGTAGCCGATGCCTATTTTTCCAAATTCTCTTTCACTCAAGGGCTCCACGATTTGGGCTTCCATCTGGTAAGTCGTCTGCGGGATGATTCCAACCTACTCTATCTTTATCAGGGAGAGAAGACCGGAAAGAAAGGACGCCCCAAAACATTCGATGGCAAGATTGATGTGAGCAATCCGGATCACAGCCGGATGGAGAAACTGGATATTTACGAAGAAGAGGGAGAACTCTATACCTTGATTGCTCATTCAAAAGCATTGAAGCGAAATATACGGTTGGTGATATGGATCACACCTAAAGGAGCACATAAACTCTATTTCTCTACTGACACAGAAATGAGTGGAAAAGATGTCATCCAATTTTACCGAACAAGGTTTCAGGTCGAATTTTGCTTTAGGGATAGCAAGCAGTTCACTGGCCTGTGTCACTCCCAGGCAAGGGATATCAACCGGTTGGATTTTGCATTCAACGCATCAATGACCGCCGTGAATGCGGCAAAAGTAATGATGAAGGAGAATGGAATACCATTTTCTATGGATACACTTAAGAACCTGATGTACAACACATATATACTCAAAAGATTTTTTGAGCTGTCTGGGTTTAAGCCGAACAGAAAGATAAATGCTAAGCTTGTCAAAGAACTAATTGATATAGCCACCTATAGGGCAGCATGAATATCGTAAAAACTATATGATTTTATAACGAACCATTGAATTACTAGCTTTCTCTGATAAATCTTTTAAAATAGGAGTAACATCTTTCTTGAATTGATTCATTCCTAGAAATTCTTTAACGACTTGACTATCTTCTGACATTTGATTTAAGTCTTCATTAGAAGAACATGAAGATAGGAAAAAATAACTAACTAAAGTTAGTAAAATAAATAATTTTTTTATGTTTGTAATTTTATGGTTAAAAATTGAAATATAATATGCAAATATAATGAAAAAATATTTATTCTAGCAAAGAAATCTATTAGATAAATGTTTTTTTTGACTTAAAGCATTGTTGTACAATATATTATATCTTTAAAAAATGTAATATATTAGTTTTTTTAATTGGATATATGATAATAATTGAGATGGTTTATTTTATAAAAACGTTATATTTTATAAAAAGATTATTAATAATATATCCTTGTAAATATTAGTATTTTTGATTACGAATTTGAGATTTTTGCAGTTAATTATATACCTTTAAATTAAAGATTTGAGAATGAAAATAGTTTTAAAAGTAAATATGTATACTAATTTATGCTCGGGAGTTTTTTAGAGCAAGAATTTATCAGCCCTAATAAATAAAAATAAAATTTAGATGTTTGGCTATTGTGCATGATGAACAAAGTCTTTCTGCTTATATCCTGCATAATAACAATAATTGTAGGCTATTTCTATTTTATCTTTATATTACTTTACTTGAATGCCTAGACTCATAATTATTATCTTCTTGTTTTATAGCATCATTAAGGCAAAATTGTTTGTAATATTGGTATATAGGTAAGCTTTTTATTAAATATGAGTCTGTTTCTTTATAATAAATTGCAACTTTTTAGCACCAATTGTTTGATATAATAATTCTCATCCCTCACTCCCTCACCAATCAACCAATAACCCATTGAAAACCAACAACAACCCCTAGGTGAGGGATACAAAATCATCTCTCACCAATCCCTCACTAACCCCGCCATCCCTCACCATTTTCGGCACAGAATTCATAATTCGGCTATCAGTTTCCTGATATACCAAAAAATAATTATATATAAATGCAGTAAAATTTGTATATATACATTTCAAATTATACTTTTGATAGTAAATACAATTGTGACTTGCGTTGCAAATAACTTAATAATAAATTGATATGGAAAACGTTGCTTTAATGAGGATGGCTAAAGAATCTCTGAGAGATAAATGGGGATTGGCTATCGGGACTTTTTTGGTGTATACATTGATCATTAATGGATTGCAGTTTAATTACTCGTTTTACTCTAATATGTTTGGAACAAACATGCTTGCCTCTACGGGGGGACTTCTAAGTTTGATTCTTGGTGGTCCTATGACTCTTGGGATATCTTATTTTGCATTAGCTATATCAAGAAATGAGGAAGCTAGGTTTGAACAGCTGTTTAAGGGATTTAATAATTTTGGTACTGCATTGGGAGCCTATCTTCTAATGGCTATTTTTGTTATATTGTGGATGCTCTTGTTAATAATACCTGGAATTATTGCCGCTATATCTTATGCAATGACTTTTTATATAATTGCCGATGAGCCTTCTATTTCTATAATGGATGCAATTGATAAGAGTAAAAAGATGATGTATGGCTATAAATGGAAATTCTTCTGCCTGAATCTACGGTTCTTAGGATGGGCGATACTTTGTCTTTTTACACTTGGTATCGGTTTCCTATGGCTTATTCCTTACATGGAAATTTCTTTTGCAAAATTCTACGATGATATAAAAGGTAGTCAAGAAGCTGAAGAAGCTGTAGCTGCTGAAATGTAATTTCTCTATTTTGGGCTCAGTAAGCAATTTACTGAGCCCAAAATGTATAATCTGATATAGTTAAAAACCTCATTCTTTCAACTATTTTTACTTCTGAATAACGGGTCGTTTTTTCTCTTCTGTTACTACTTTCTTTTGGTTATAATCCGCTGACCCATTCTCACAACTTCAACTCTCGTTTTACCTGCAAAATCGCTAAGCAAATTTGTGGCCTGTGTTATCTCCATACATAACCAGACTTAATGATTTTTGCGGTTAATAGTAAGTAAGCCCGCGGCCGTGAACCCATGGGCCCGTGGCCGTAAACCGATAAGCCCTCGAATGCAGTCCCATAAGCCCTCGGCTGCGGGCTTACTTAACTTTCCTTATTAAATTCGTTAGATTTGGTGGCTAAATAGCTTATGTCTGCCTGGTTTTTATGATAAAAATAATTTATATACAATTGCAATAAAAATTTGTTTTATTGATGTTTATGACATATCTTCAAGGTATAATTAATAATTAAAACGAATGAAAATAACACAATTAAAAGGCCGACAGAAAAGAGAATCACAACAAAATGTAAAACTATCTGTATTGATGGAGAAGATGAAAATTGAATCGGAGGAACAACCGGTTTCTAATTTGCGACATTCTTTACAATATGTAAGCCGTTCTACGCATTGCATGGCTGTTGATAAACTGCCAAAACTAAGTTTTGCTGCTGAATTTAAAAAGGTGGATGCACAACAGGAAATGATTCGCTATAATGGTGTGGTGTTACTGGAGATTGACGGCCTTGCGGGAATAGAGGAAGCAGAAGCGGTGAGGGATGAGGTGGCACGTTTGCCGCATACGCTTGCTGCATTTGTTGGTTCTAGTGCGAAAAGTGTGAAGTTGCTTGTCTCATTTATCCGTCCCGATGGCTCTTTACCACAGACAAAAGCGGAAGCGGAGTTGTTTCATGCACAGGCTTACCGTAAGGCGGTGCGGTTTTACGAAGAGCTGATATCATACAAGGTTACGCTGAAACGTACGTCATTGAATCATTACTGCCGCTTTTCGTATGATCCGGGTCTGTTTTTTAACCCCGAAGTGCATCCTATTCTAATGAAGCAGCCTTATGAAGTGAGCACAGAGCCTGATAGGGAATGCGCAATACCAGATGAAAATGCTTCGTTGCTGAGGCTTATGCCGGGATATCAATATAGAAGTGTGGTTTCTACCTTGTTCGAATCGTCCTTGCAATCGGTGTACGAAGAAATAGGAAGGTTTCCGCAGGAAGAGGATATAAAGCCATTTTTGGTGGCTTTGGCGGGGAATTGTTTTAAGGGGGGTGTACCGGAAGAAGATGTGGTGAAAGGGGCGATGCTACATTTTAATCTGGCAAAAAGGGAAGTGGAGTTGAGGCTTACGGTGCACAATGTGTATCTGGGTGGAAAGAATTTTGGCGGAAAGCCGTGTATGAGTGCGGAACAGTTGCTGGCTGTGAAGACGGAGGAGTTTATGAACCGCCGTTATGAGTTCCGGCACAATACGCAGACTACCGAAATGGAGTATAAGGAACGTAATTCGTTTGTTTTCGATTTCCGTCCTGTATCGCAGAAGGTGCTTAATAGTATTGCGCTCAATGCTCAGAAAGAGGGTATTCAGCTATGGGACAGAGATGTGAATCGCTATGTTTATTCCGACCGCACTCCGCTGTTTGCTCCTATTGAGGATTATCTGTCTAGGCTCCCTTCCTGGGATGGGGTAGATCGTATTCGCCCATTTGCTGATGCGGTGCCGTGTGAGAATAAATATTGGCGTAACTTTTTCCACCGCTGGTTTCTCTGCATGGTGGCGCACTGGCGTGGAATGAGCAAGCAGTATGCCAACAGTACTTCGCCTTTGCTGGTTGGAAAGCAGGGATATAAGAAATCTACATTTTGCCTGAGCATACTTCCGCCGGAGTTGCGTGCGTATTACACGGATAGCATCGACTTCGGACACAAGCGTGATGCGGAGCTTTATCTCAATAGGTTTGCTCTGATAAACATTGATGAGTTCGACCAGATTACTAACAGTCAGCAGGCGTTTCTGAAACATATACTTCAGAAACCGGTGGTTAATACGCGCAAGCCCAATCAGAGTGTTGTGCAGGAGTTGCGTCGCTATGCTTCGTTTATTGCTACTAGTAATCATTACGATTTGCTGACCGACACTTCGGGTAGCCGTCGTTTTATTTGTATTGAGGTTACGGGCATTGTAAATGTTCCGCACAATATAAACTATGATCAGCTTTATGCGCAGGCGTTGAGCGAGATTCAGAGTGGCGAGCGTTATTGGTTCGACAGTGAGGATGAAGCTGTTTTAATGGCCGGCAATGAGAAATTCGAAGTGCAGCCTCCTGCCGAGCAACTGTTTCTGCAGTACTTCCGTTCGGCCGGAATGAATGAGCCTTGTGAAAAACTGCTGGCTTCCGAAATTCTCACCAGATTGCAGAAAAAGAGTGGCTTCAAGCTATCCACCACAAAGATTACTACCTTCGGACGTATTCTTACCAAGCTAAGTGTTCCGTTGACTAATTCAAAAAAAGGTAGGCTATATAACGTGGTGGAGTGCTGAAAAGGTGAGGGTAGCCCCGGAAAGTGAGGGTAGGGTGAGGGATGAAAAACCATCCCTCACTCCGTAATTTGTTTATATTCAGTGTTGTTTATCTGAAAAGTGATGGAGTTAGGGTAGAAATTCAAATGAGATAAAAAGCTTTTTGTTTAAAAAATATTAAATAAAAGATAGTGTAACCTAAGTAACAACTTTAATCCAATAAGATTCTTACTTTTGCTATACACTAAAGATGAGTAGATCATCTGAAGAATTTTCTAATATAAACCAATAAAAAATACAGTTATGGATGAAGATATTGAAATTTGTCATTGCAATGGCATTATGAAAAGTGAGATAGTGAAAGCTATCAAAGAAAAGGGGCTAACAACAGTAGATGAAGTGGGTGAAGAAACTACTGCCGGAACTGTTTGTGGAAGTTGCGTTCCTGATATTGAAGAGATTTTGAAAGAAGTAAATGGTTAGCAACATCATGCTCATTAATGTATGTGATTAGAAATAGTCATAATATAGATATATAGAAAACAAAAAGAGCAGCAATTTTATTTGCTGCTCTTTTCTGTTTTTATAGTTCCTGCGATACTTAACAAAGTCCAAAGGATTTCATATCTTCTTCCACGGTTGTTATTGTTTGAACACCAAAATTATCCTGAACAATCTTTAGCAGATTAGGAGTTAAGAAACCTGGCAAAGTAGGACCAATATGTGTATTCTTTATTCCAAGATACAGCAAGGCAAGGTGAACGATGATTGCTTTTTGTTCGTACCAGGCAATATTAAAGATGATTGGTAATTTGTTGATATCATCCAGCTTCAACACTTCTTTTAATTTAAGCGCAACTACTGCCCATGAGTATGAATCATTGCACTGGCCGGCATCGAGTACTCTTGGTATTCCGTTGATATCGCCTAATTGTAGCTTGTTATAACGATACTTGGCGCATCCGGAAGTAAGGATAACAGTATCTTTAGGTAATTGTTTTGCAAATTCAGTATAATATTCACGAGTTTTCTGGCGTGCATCGCAGCCCGACATAACAACTAGTTTTTTTATTGCTCCGGAATTTACAGCTTCCAGAACTTTATCGGCCAAAGCCAATACCTGGTTGTGTGCAAAGCCAATGGTTATTTCGCCATTCTCAATTGCTGTAGGAGGTTGGCACTTCTTTGCCAGTTCTATAATTTCAGAAAAGTCTTTATGACCATTAGCCAGTTTCTTATCAATCACTTTCCAATCGGGCATTCCTGCTGCACCTGTTGTAAATATCCTGTCGTTATAGGTTGTTGTTTTACGTGGAGGTACAAGGCAATTGGTAGTGAAAAGAACCGGACCATTAAATGTTTCGAACTCATCGAGCTGACGGTGCCATGCATTTCCGTAGTTTCCTACCAGATGTTTGTACTTCTTGAAATGAGGATAAGCATTGGCCGGTAGCATCTCGGAATGAGTATAAACATCTACGCCTGTCCCTTCTGTTTGAATAAGAAGTTGCTCCAAATCATTCAGATCGTGTCCGCTGATAAGAATTCCCGGATTCTTGCCAACTCCGATGTTTACTTTCGAGATTTCCGGATTACCAAAAGTGGAAGTGTTGGCCTTGTCGAGCAATGCCATAACCTTTACTCCATGTTCACCGGTTTTTACAAGCCAGTCCAACATATCTTTCAGGCTCATAGGTCTGGCAATCATAACAAGTGTTTCTTCCATGAAGTTGTAGATATCCTGCTCTTCGAATCCCAGATTAAAGGCATGTTCTGCATAGGCTGCAATACCTTTAACGCCAAACAATGTATACTGTTTCAAGGCACGGATATCTTCGTCTTTGTCAAAGAACAAAGTGCTTACCTGCTTTGCTTTTTCATTAAAGTCCGCTTCGCTGGTTCCTTTCCAGTCAAGTGCATCATTCTTTTCATTAATATTTGCTTTTGTTTTCAGGTTATCCCTAAGAGCGATGCAATCATTGATAGCCTTCATTATTGCGGCGTTATCAAAATTGGCATTTGTAATTGTGATAAACAAGCCATTAGTAATGAACTTACTCTCTACGTTAGTATCTATCCCTTTTTTTCGGGCTTCGATAGTTGCGAATGCAAGTCCCTGACACGCAAATATTAGCAAATCCTGAAAATTGGCGGTATCTTCTTTTTTACCGCAAACTCCGTTAATGGTGCAGCCTGTGTTTTTGGCTGTCTCCTGACATTGATTACAAAACATACCCATAGTACTTCATTTTTAAAAGTTAGTATACAAAATATATCGGTTTAAATAATCAGCATTCAATAAACAATCAGGAAAGACATTTGTTTATAACTATTGGACTTTTCACAAAAATAATAAATTATCCGAAAGATGTATCATTGAGTAAGATTAACTTTTTAGAAATCAGTTTATAAACATAAAAAATGACAGGAAGTCTGCTGAAGCGAAATGTAGGTGCAGATAGCTAATTATTTGTTGTTAATATTCGTATGTTAGGCTCTTTGGACTATCTTTAGTTACAAATATTTTATGGTCTTCAGAGTCAAGAATACCATTTTTTCTTTTGGTTAATCTTACAATATTGTTTTCGTTCAGCGCAAAAGGCACTTCAAACGTTTGTTCCTCAGAATAAGCTACATTCAAGTCGAATCCACTTTGCCTGGTTCTATATTTTGAATCAATCATTTGTTTTTCGTCACTTTCTTCTCCCCATGGGAAAAAACTGTGAACCTCGAAATAAGCATTATTTTGCTTGGGAGTAAAACCTTTCAGAGTTATTTGAACATATCTTTTTTGAGGTATATAGAAATCTTGCGTGTAGGTTTTATTACGTTCAACAGAAAAATGATATGATATTATAGGTGCTTCATTAGTGGCTGGTTTAGCAATAGGAGGGTCGGGGGATATCATGATAGAAGTCATATCGTTAGGAAGAATATATTGCTTTGGATCTAAATTATTCATATTAACAACTATATTAAAGTATTTATATAAATTCTCATCTCTTTGCAATTCGTCATCTCTCACGTAGAATTCCAATTTATAATTTCCGTTTTTGTCTGTTTTTGTTATGGCTTTGTGACGGAGTAAGGAGTATTGCAGCCATGCACCCTCGTAATAATCTATTTTAATGTTAACGCCAGAAAGCGGTAGCCCATCTTTCGTGTGAACAGTACCACTTATTACAGTACTATTTTCTGTGTCTTTCGATAAAAAATCATCTTCTTCTTTTTCACAACTTACTAAGTTGATAGTACATAAGAAAAACAAAATTATTCCAAACAAATTCTTTGTATTCATACTATTGTTGTAAATTAGTTTGTTCTTTATAAATGCTAGTATAGTCAAATTACTGCATAATAATAGTACTATAAGTGAATACTTTAACAATTGTGCCCTTTGCTAAAAAAGCAAAGAACACGATTGTTTTATTGAATGGGGGAAACTACCAGATTTTTACAATCTGATCTTCGGCGCGCCACATTTTATCTCCTTTTTTCACTCCAAATGCTGAATAGAACTCAGGCATGTTGGATAGCGGACCCAGGATTCTCCACTTTGCCGGAGAATGTACGTCAGTTTTAATTTGGTTTTTCAATGCTTCCGGGCGTATATTTAACATCCATCCAAGTGCATATCCAAGGAAAAAACGCTGATTAGGGTTCAGTCCGGCAATAATTTCGTTGTTCTTATACTGGTCGGTGTTTTTAAATGCTTCGAATCCCATAACTACTCCACCAAGGTCGGCAATATTCTCACCCTGGGTAAGTTCACCATTGAGGTGCATATTGTCTATAGCTGTGTAGTCATTGAATTGTTTTACAATCATTTTGGTTTTCTGAACAAACTTTGCTTTGTCTTCATTGGTCCACCAGTTGCTCAAGTTACCTTGCTCGTTGTATTTACATCCCTGATCGTCGAAACCATGTGTAATTTCGTGGCCAAAGGTGCATCCGATGATGGAGTAAAGTATGGCATCGTCGGCCATTTTACTTTCATATCCCGGAACAATGATGTTGCAACCGGGAATAACTATTTCGTTGTTCGATGGGTTGTAGTATGCATTGTATGTTTGTGGATACATGCCCCATTCCTTACGATCAACCGGTTTGCCGTATTTGCTTATCATATAGTTGAATCCCCATTTGTTGGCACTCATTACATTTTTTACGTAAGATGAACGGTCAATCTGCATAGCACTCAGGTCTTTCCATTTATCAGGATAACCAACCTTCATTATTACTCCATTGAGCTTTTTTAATGCTTTTTCTTTAGTTGGTGCACTCATCCAGTCGAGGGCTTTGATGCGTTGTGCGAAAACCGATTTAATGGAATTTCCTATTTCTTCCAGCTTCTCTTTGGTTCCTTTGGGCAGATACTCGTTTACGTACACTTGTCCGATAAGTTCTCCAAGCGCTCCGTTGGTTTGTCTTACTACACGTTCCCATCTTGGTTTCGGCTCTTTTACTCCCTCAAGGGTTGTTGAATAGAAGTTGAAGCTTTCCATATAGGTCTTATCATCCAGATAGTCCGACAAGCCATTCAATAAGTGAAATTTGAGATAGTTTTTCCAGTCGTCTATCGAATATTTTTTCATGTAGCCATTCAGTGCGGTAAGGAATTCAGGCTGCCCCACAACAACCGAATCAACTTTGGTTAGTCCAATGTTGGTAAGGAAAATCTTCCAGTCGATGTTTGGAGTTAACGCAGCAAGTTTAGCGGATGTTATTTTATTATAGTTGGCCAAAGGATCGCGGGTGTCTTCCATTTTGCGGGAAGTCTTTGCTATGGCTGTTTCCATTTCCAGTAACCTGGCAGCGGCTTGTTTGGCTTTGGATTTGTCGTACCCCATAATTCCAAACATGTTGTCGGCGAAGGTTACAAACTTTTCGCGAATATTTTTTGAACCGGCATCTGTATCGAGGTAATAGCTTCGTTCGGGCATACTTAATCCACCCTGAGCAATGTATACCTGATACTTGCTGCTATTCTTGTCATCCTGAGTAACGTACATGCTAAACAACGGCGATGCTGCCACACTATGAAGATAAGCAGCTTCTTTGATGATACCGTTCAGATCCTTAATATTGTCTATTTTTGCAAAATCACCTTTAAGCTCGCTGATGCCTTTTTTATTTAAAGAGACGCTGTCCATTCCTGTGAAAAAGAAATCGCCAATCTTTTGTTTATTGCTTCCTTTCGGTGCATCTTTTATAGTAGCTGATGATTCGCATATATTACGTACCTGAGCATTTATGGTATCCTGGATAAGCTGAAATATACCGTTACCCTGTTTACTGGCAGGTATAGGATTCTGCTTGAACCATTTGCCATTGGCAAACTGAAAGAAATCGTCTCCGGCTTTTGCTGTTGAATCAATATGCGCAATCAGCGCGTCACCCTTTTCGGATGAAAGCTTACCTTGTTTACACGAAGTAGCTGCTGTAACTACTGTCAGGCAAATAAAGGCTTTAAATATTCCCTTTTTCATACAATATTATTTTGTTTGTATTTATATGTCGGAAAAGGGTATGTTTTATTGCATTTTTTATCGATATTTTTGCGACAATCTATATGGAATTTCTGACAGGTTTAGAATTAATTTCCAATTATTGGCATGCAGTGAATATATTCTCTGCTTTCTACCTGGTCGAGAATAAATTTAGCAATATCTGCGCGCGAAACTGCAAAATTTATTTTCTGCTTGCCGGAAGTGACTTTTATTTTCCCTTTATGAGGTTTGTTGGTGGGATAAAGATATCGCACAATTGTCCAGTCAAGTGTAGATTTCTTAATCATGTGGCCTATGGCTACAAATTCAAGATATGTTCTATGTCTGAATAGGCTAATAAAAAGTTTGGGTACAATAGTTACAGCCGACTTTGCATCTTTTCCCGACTGAATAACCGGAGAGGCTATTGTTATAAATCGTTTTATATTAAGACGTTCCATTGCCATAATAATATGTCGGTGTGCTTCAAAAACCGGATATCCCTTTTTTTTGAAACTCTTTGAGGGCTCCATTGTACTTATTACCGCATTGCTGCCTGCTATGGCTTGCTTTATCTTGTAATAATCATGAATAGTCCCTTCAACGATTTCCAGATTAGGGTGGGATAAACCTATTTCCTGTAGATTATGCACATAGGCTTTCATGATATATCCTTTACCAAGTGCTTGTTCTGTAAGCAGACGGCCTATTTTTCCGCTTGCTCCGAAAATTGTTATTATCATATTTATACATGTTACTCTATATAAAAACAAACCATTAGGCTGTTTTGTTAGCTGATTGCTTATTTACTAATTGTTAGGTTGAAAACCTAAAACCGTGATTTTGGTACATATATCAGTGATTTGTATACAAAGTGGTAATGGATTTCTCAATATTTTTGTGAAAAATTAAAAGATTATCCTCAATATATCAGGATTTTAAATTAAGTTTGGTCTTGAATACAGATAAACACGAAAAAACGATTAAATGCTAATGCTAAAAGGAGAATGAATTATGTTACGAAAAATTAGAATAGCGGTCGCTATTATTTGCTTTACTCTAATAACTTTGTTATTCCTTGATTTCACAGGAACGTTGCATCATTGGTTTGGCTGGCTGGCCAAAATTCAGTTTCTACCTGCTTTATTGGCATTAAATATCGGCATAGTACTGGCACTAATTGTGCTCACATTTGCTTTGGGGAGGATATATTGCTCAGTGATCTGTCCGCTTGGCGTATTTCAGGATGCTATTTCATGGATAGCCGGAAAACGGAAAAAGAACCGTTTTGTCTATTCACCGGCTATTTCCTGGTTGCGATATGGAGTTCTGGTATTGTTCATTATTGCTTTAATTGCAGGAATAGGTTCTTTTGTTCAGTTACTTGCACCTTATAGTTCTTACGGACGTATAGCTTCAAATTTGTTTGCTCCTTTATATCAATGGGGTAATAACCTGTTGGCTTATTGGGCAGAACGGATGGATAGTTATGCATTTTATTCGGTAGACGTGTGGATCAAAGGTACACTAACCTTAGGTATTGCTGTTGTTACGTTTGTAATACTTGCAATTTTGTCATGGCGTAGCGGCAGGACTTATTGCAATACCATTTGTCCGGTAGGAACGGTATTGGGTTTTCTGTCAAAGTATTCATTCTTCAAACCGGTAATTGATACCGCAAAATGTAATGGATGCGGAGTGTGTGCCCGTAATTGCAAGGCTTCCTGCATAAACTCCAAAGAACACAAGATTGATTACAGTCGCTGCGTTACATGTATGGATTGTATTGATAAATGCAGACAAGGAGCCATCAGGTATGTACCTCGGCAAAAGGAAGAATCTCTGACAGATAAGCAAACAAGAGAAAATATGGATAAGTCGGGTGTTTCACGTCGTAATTTTCTGTCGGTAACGGCATTGCTCACTTCAGCAACTGCACTGAAAGCTCAAAAGATAAAGGTTGATGGTGGATTAGCTGTAATAGAAGATAAAAAAATACCTGATCGCACAACACCAATAACACCGGCCGGATCTCAAAGCGCGCGTAATCTTGCGCAACACTGTACGGCGTGTCAGCTCTGTGTATCTGTATGTCCTAATCAGGTTTTACGTCCTTCGGATAATCTGGAGAAATTAATGCAACCCGAAATGTCATACGAACGTGGCTATTGTCGTCCGGAATGTACCTGGTGTTCAGACATTTGTCCAACAGGTGCTATCCGTTCTGTTACTAAAGCTGAGAAATCTGCTATTCAGATAGGTCATGCGGTATGGATAAAGAAAAATTGTGTAGTTAACAGAGACGGCGTTGAATGTGGAAATTGTGCCCGTCACTGTCCTGTTGGTGCTATACAAATGATTCCGATTGATGCAAAGAATAAGGATTCACTTAAAATACCTGCTGTTAATACAGAGCGTTGTATTGGCTGTGGTGCATGCGAGAATCTTTGTCCGGCTCGTCCGTTTAGTGCAATATATGTAGAAGGGCACGAAATTCACCGGACTGTATAAACTATTTCGTAAAAATGATTAGTAAAAATGAAAATATAAAGAAATTACTATGGGGAAGATAGACAAGAAAAACATAGACCGTAGAAATTTTCTGAAGCTGCTTGGTGGTGGAGCCGCAGTTTCTACAGCGGCATTTTACGGATGTAAACCTGGCAATAAAACACCAACAGGAGTAGCAAGTGTATTGCATGTACCTACCGATAAAATGACCTATCGTTTGAATCCTAAAACCGGTGAAAAGGTTTCGCTGCTTGGATATGGCTGCATGAGGTTGCCAACAAAGCCAAGCGCTGATGGCCAAAAGGAATTGATAGATCAGGAAGAGGTAAATAAGTCTGTTGATTATGCTCTTGCTCATGGGGTGAATTATTATGATACGTCTCCTATGTATGTACAGGGTATGTCGGAACATGCTATCGGTATTGCACTGAGCCGCCATCCCCGGAATAAATATTTTGTAGCTACTAAAATGTCGAACTTTGATCCAAAGACAAAGAGCAAAGAGGCATCTATTGAAATGTATCATAACTCCTTTAAGGAATTGCATGTAGATTATGTGGATTATTATCTGCTTCATGCTTTGGGGGCTGATGATGATTATAAAGAGCGCTACATAAATAATGGTATGCTCGACTTTCTATTGAAAGAAAGAGAGGCTGGGCGTATACGCAATCTGGGGTGGTCGTTTCACGGCGATCAAAGTTTTTTCGATTATATGCTTTCACTGGATATAAAATGGGATTTTGTACAAATTCAGCTTAATTATGTAGACTGGAAACATCCTCAGGGAATGGGAGTGAGTGCAGAATACCTGTACGGGGAATTGGTGAAACGTAATATTCCGGTAGTGGTTATGGAACCGTTGCTGGGTGGACGCCTGTCTAAACTGAACGATCATTTGGTAGCTCAGCTTAAACAGAGACAGCCGGAGGTCAGTGTGGCATCGTGGGCATTCCGTTTTGCAGGTTCATTTCCGGAAGTGCTGACTGTTTTAAGCGGTATGACTTATATGGAACATTTGCAGGATAATATAATTACTTATTCCTCTTTTAAACCACTGACAGATGATGATAAGGCTATGCTTGAAGAAACTGCCGAGATGATACTGAAATACCCGACTGTTCCTTGTACCGGGTGTAATTATTGTATGCCTTGCCCTTATGGTCTTGATATTCCGGGTATTTTTGCACACTATAACCGATGCCTGAACGAAGGCAATGTTCCGAAAAGCTCGCAGGATGAGAATTATAGTAAGGCTCGTAATATATTTCTTGTTGGATATGACCGGAGTGTGCCAAGACTGAGACAGGCTAACCATTGTGTTGGTTGCAGTAAATGTGTAGAACATTGTCCGCAAAGCATTAAAATTCCTAAGGAAATGGAGCGAATAGATCAATTTGTAGAACAATTGAAACAGGGAACTATTTAGTTTCCTGTTAAGTATCTCTGAACTTATTCTATATTAATAATTAATTGAAAACGCTGTAAAGCTATTGCATAAAGGCGGATATTGCTGTGTAATGATGAATCGAATAATAACTTGTTTACTGTTAATCTGTCTTTTTATATCTGTTAAAGCACAAGCACAATCTAAAAAAGATAGTGTTTATATAAAAAAAAGCTATGTTATTGACGAAGTCGTTGTAACCGGTACCCGGAACGAGACTGATACACGTCATTTACCAATGAGCATATCTGTGGTTAACCGTGAGCAGATAGAGCAACGTAATGAGCAGTCTTTACTTCCATTACTTACTGAACAGGTTCCGGGCTTTTTTACAACGGGGCGTAGCATCATGGGATACGGCGTTTCAACTGGTGCGGCGGGTGGCATGAGTTTGAGAGGTATAGGTGGCAGTCCCACAACCGGACTCCTGGTGCTTATTGACGGACATCCTCAATACATGGGTTTGATGGGGCATCCTTTGGCTGATACTTATCAGTCTATGTTAGCCGAAAGGGTTGAAGTGGTGCGTGGTCCGGCTTCTGTTTTGTATGGATCAAACGCCATGGGTGGGGTTATTAATATAGTAACCCGTAAGTCAAAAGAAGAAGGTGTGAAAAATGATGTAAGATTGAATTATGGATCGTATAATACACTTTCGGCTGAGGCTTCCAACCGGGTTCGTAAAGGTCGTTTTAGTAGCATTGTATCTGCTTCTTACAATAGAACAGACGGACATCGTGAGAATATGGATTTCGATCAATATGGCGGTTATGCGAAGTTAGGATATGAAATCAGTAGTGCCTGGAACGTCTTTACAGATCTGAACCTGACACATTTCAATGCATCTAATCCGGGAACTGTGAATGCTCCGATTTTAGATAATGATTCACGAATAACCCGGGGAGTGGCGTCATTTTCTGTTGAAAACAATTACAACCTGACTTCGGGTGCTTTGAAGTTTTTCTATAATTGGGGAAGGCATAACATAAATAATGGTTATTCTTTAGGTAAAACGCCGTCAGATTATCGGTTTAAGTCTAAAGATCAGATGTTGGGGGTTACATGGTATCAAAGTGTCACTTTCTTTACCGGCAATCGGATTACAGTTGGGCTAGACTTCCAGCATTTTGGTGGAGATGCATGGAATCAGTTTACAGACAAACGTGTTGGTATTGCTGATAAAACAGAAAACGAGATAGCCGGTTATGTAGATTTCCGTCAGGCACTCGGTTCTCTTTTTACTTTAGATATTGGGCAACGTGTAGATCATCATTCACAAACCGGAACAGAGTGGGTGCCTCAGGTAGGATTGTCTATGCATCTGCCTCAGGCTGCAGAGTTGAAGGCAATGGTAAGTAAAGGATTTCGTAATCCTACTATCAGGGAACTATATATGTTTGGTCCGCAAAATCCTGATTTATTGCCCGAAAAGATTATGAATTATGAAATATCTTTTTCCCGGCATCTGAAAGATAATACGCTTTCGTATGGCATCAACCTTTATTATATAAATGGCGATAACATGATTCAGACTGTTCCAGTTAATGGCAGACCTTTGAATATCAATACCGGTAAAATTGAAAACTGGGGTTTGGAAGCGAATGTGAATTACAAAATTAATTCTTCACTTATGTTCTCAGCTAATTACAGTTGGTTGAATATGAAATATCCGGTAGTGGCAGCTCCCGAACATAAATTATACGCCGGTGTTTATTATTCACACAAAAAATGGAGTGTTTCTACAGGTGTGCAATATATCAATGGACTTTATACTTCTGTAAATCCTGAAACCAAAGAGAATTTTGTATTGTGGAATCTGAACGGTAGTTACCATCTGAGTCGCTTTGCCACTCTTTTTGTTCGTGGAGAGAATTTGCTAGCTCAACACTACGAAATAAATGCCGGATATCCCATGCCAAAGGCTACAGTAATGGGAGGAATTAATATGACTTTCTAATATAACAGAATTTCCTGACTAAAATGTTTTAGTCTTCTTTTGAATGAACTCCCCCCAAATTGAAGTCTACAATCTGGGGGGAGTTTTAACTATATAAACACTATTGAAACTATTCGTATATCTAGTCTTTTCCGTTATTTCCTCTAGTAACGCTGAAGGCAAACCTCCTGAAAAGAAATGTTGGAATAGCTACTCCAACAACAAGAGCAGCAAGTATAAAAATGGTAGTTGTTCCGTTGCTATAAAACAGGTTAATGTAATGTAGCTGATCAGCCTCTGTTTTGCACACCATATAAATAGCAATAGCCTGCAGGGTGTGATATGCAAACATTCCCGGAATCATAGGCAGAAGCGACGGAAATGCAAAGACCTCCGCTGGTACAGCCAGCCGTTTCGCAAAAAAGACAGAAAGACAACCAATAGATAATGAAGCGAAGAAAGAGGCCTGACTGATACTCAGGGAGAAACTATCAAAGTGCATTAAAAAATAACGGATACTGTGGCCTATGGCTGCTAGTAGCGCCGACACAAAAAGTGAGCGCCGTGGCGGATTACTGATAATAGCAAATCCTACAGCAGCTATAGCTGCAAAAAATCCGTCTTCCAAAAGTTCTAGTATCATCATATTGTAACTAATCCTGTTATAAATAAAATAGCAGATAACCCTATAGCGATGCAGCTCACAAGTAATGCAGCATTAAATAGTCTGCAACACCCTGTTACTATATGTCCGTCAATAATGTCCATTACTCCGTTTATAAGCGGCACGCCGGGAATAAGATAAAGAACACTGGTGCCTAGTGCCATGTCGGGGGTGGTACCCCAATTGCATAAATATCCCAGACTGCCAAATGCTGATGCAAACATTGCAGAAAGTATAAAAACGGCGAATTCGTTCCAATGCCATTTTTGCATTTGCTGTTTGAAAAAGAATCCGATGAAGGTAGCAACAAATACAATAGCCATCGAAATAAAATCACCATGAAAAAGTCGGCAGAAAGAAGCGTTTGCAAAGGATACCAACCATAATACTATCCAAGGATTAACTCGCGGACGATCCAATATGCGCTGGCAAAGCTTCGATGCACGATTCAACGGAATATGCTCATCATGAATTCTCCAGCTCAGGTGACTAAGCCGGGCATTAATTTCGAAATTGAGAGGCATCGGCTTTATGCGACTTACCATGGAGTAAGAATGCTCGTTTCGTGAATCCCAAAGAGTCATTACCATCGTTTTCTGGAAAAAGAGCATCTCAGCTTTTAGGTGATATGCCTTTGCTATGCGCAAAGCATTTCGCTCAATACGTGAAGTTTGAGCTCCAACAGCCATCATACAGGTTGAGAAGTCGGAGATAAATTTAGCTACAGATTTCAGTTCCTTATGATTCTCCATACTATAATTTACCTGGGTAACTACGTATTGTTTTAGCAAAAATCACCATAAACAGCAAAAAGAAGAAAGTAAAGCTGAAAAAGGCTCCTAAACAGAAGTTTATTCTGATAGCCTTCCACTGCCCCTCTGGCTGTACAACGGTACAAACCGTCTGATTATTTAGTTCTGTCATGTTCGGGATTCTTTTGAGTTCTGTAATAATGAGCCCATTCTTGTGCTCTACGATTGAATACCCATATAAAAATAGAGCAGGCTAAAGCAAGTCCAAGAATTGCACCAATTATTAAACTGGAATAGGGTGTTAGTGTAACTGCAGATGTTTGAGCGGGAGCTGTCAATACTACGTTTAGTAAGTTCATCATCATTTTCTTATTTTTAAATGGCCGCAAAGGTAGACCATCTGTTGTAAAGCTAAATAATAACTTTTATGGGTTTTTTCTATTGAAACGATAGTTTTTACCTATCAAGTATTTGCTTTAGTTGATTGGTTTTTTCGATTAACTATCTCGAAATTATCTATTATAATAATTATTTTAGCATTGTATTAATACGTATCTTTACGCCCGATATGGAACTAAGACAACTAAGATACTTTATTAAGTCTGCTGAACTTTCTAATTTTACTGAGGCTGCGAGAACTTTGTTTATTTCAGAAAGTACTCTATCACAGCAAATCAAGCAACTTGAAATAGAACTGGATACACTGCTTTTTGAACGTGTAAGAAGAAGGGTTTCTCTTACTGAGGCTGGTGAAATGTTTCTGCCTTATGCACGTAAAACAGTGGCCGATTCGGAACATGCTGTACAACGGTTGCGTGATTTGCGTAATCTCCATACTGGAACCCTCAAAATAGGGGTGACTTTCAGTTTGGGATCGGTACTTACAAATTCCCTGGAAAAGTTTTCCCAAACTTATCCCGATATAAAACTGAACATTATATACCGTACAGCGACAGAATTAACAGGACTTCTGAAAACTCATCAGGTCGATTTTGTTCTTTCTTATGAGTTGCTTCATGATGATGATCAGATAGAGAGTATGCGCTTGTTCGATTCAGCTCTTTCTGTAATTGTTCATCAGCATCATCCGCTTGCAGCGCTTAAACGTATCCCGCTGTCATACATAAATAATTATCCGTTAGTACTTCCGTCAGTTGGAATGAATGCCCGCATTATTCTCGACAGTGTTTTGCAGGCCAGCCATATAACTCTGAATCCGCAAGTAGAACTCAATGAAGTGAACATACTTTTACAAATGGTTAGAACAAAGCATTGGGTAACTGTTCTTTCTAAAGCTACTATACATGGTGATAACGAAATGAAAGCTATTCCTATACAAGAAAAGGGCACAGAGATGCATGCAGCTTTGTTATGGTTAAAAGATGGTTATCAGAAAAATGCTACCCGTGAGTTTATCCGAATGTTAATGCAGGACTGATATTCAAATATTTGATTATATTTGCATATATGAATCCACTTCCTAAAGATATAAGAACATATACTTTATCTGAATTTGAAGAAAGCAATTCTTCTTTTTCGATAAAGAAACTCGAAGATTTATATCGTATGAAGCATGGTGAATCGGATATTCCACATCGTCATGATTATTATACGATTATTTTTTTTGAGAAGGGAGAGGGTACTCATATTGTTGACTTTACAGAGTATCAGATTGAAAATAATACCATTTATTTTATTTTTCCCGGACAAATGCATCAGGTAATACCAACTTCGGAGCCAAAAGGCTGGACCATGAAATTTACCGATGAGTTCTTGATTTCTAACTCCATTTCCGATAAGCTGATTAATGGTATTTATTTGTTTAACGAATTCGGGCAGTCGCCTCCGTTGTCAATTAATGAAATACAAAAGTCGGTATATCTTAATATCATTTCTCAGATAGATTATTTCTCTGAATCTCTTGAAAGCTACACTCAGGAAGCTATTGGCGCACTGATGAAAATCTTTTTTATACAGAGTAATAATCATTGTTCGCTGCAAAAAAGCAATAATCCTCAATTGATGGAAACTACCAATCAGTTGCTGCACTTATTTAAACAGCTGCTGAATAAGCATTATACCTCTATGCACATGGTTTCGGATTATGCCAGTAAGTTGAATGTAACAGCCGATTATCTGAATAAAACAGTGAAAAGCATTACCGGTAAATCTGCAAAAGACCATATTCAGAGCAAGATAATTATTGAGGCAAAGCGTTCATTGCTGTTTAGTGAGATAAGCAGTAAAGAGCTTGCTTACGAACTTGGCTTCGAAGAATCAGCTCATTTTAATAACTTTTTTAAGAAGATTACTGCTCAAACTCCTTCAGAATTTCGTGCTTTAGCACGCCAGTCCTGATTTTTGCAATCATTCACCTGATTTCATTACTTCCTACGGCATATTCCTGCCGTATCTTTGTCATATCAAATTAAAAGAAGATTTGAAATAATAAAGAATATAAGTATGAAAACAATATTGCATAAATCAGAAACACGTGGACATGCCAATCATGGTTGGCTGAATACACACCATACTTTTAGTTTTGCAAATTATTATAATCCACAACGAGTACACTTTGGCATGCTGAGGGTACTTAATGACGATATAATCGCTCCAGGCGAAGGTTTCGGAAAACATCCTCACGATAATATGGAAATTATTACTATTCCGCTTTATGGTGATCTGGAACATAAGGATAGTATGGGTAACCATGGAGTAATCAGCGCGGGAGAGATTCAGGTAATGAGTGCCGGAACTGGTCTTTTTCATAGTGAATTCAATAAGAATAAAGATAAGGAATTGGGATTGCTTCAAATATGGGTGTTCCCGAATAAAAAGAATGTAACACCACGTTACGATCAGATAACCTTGGCGGATATTAAGAAAACTGATGAATTATATCAGATTCTTTCACCTGACCCTCATGATCAGGGAGTATGGATTTATCAGAATGCATGGTTTCATCTTGGTGATTTATCAGAAGGATGGAAGGGCGAATACAAACTGAAAGATAAGAAGAACGGTGTTTATTTCTTTGTCATTGAAGGAACTGTTACTATTGCCGGACAAAAGCTTAGCAGAAGATATGGGTTTGGCGTTAGTGAAACGGAAATGATAGAAATAAAGACTGATTCAAAAACAACATTGCTGGTAATGGAAATACCAATGCAATAAATGATTAATAAACAAGATTATTGGTGATGGAAGTTCCCTTTAGATAATTAATAAAAATATAAATAAATAATAGATAGTATGAATGCAATTAAGAAATTTTTAGCAACCGACCAACAATCATGGTCTTTGTTAGTAGCACGTTTGGCCTTAGGTCTTGTAGTATTACCTCACGGAGCGCAAAAAGCTCTCGGACTTTTCGGTGGATATGGTTTTGAGGGAACACTTGGTGCTTTTCAATCAATGGGTATGCCTTTAATTATCGGAGTTTTAGTTATTCTGGCTGAATTTGTTGGAAGCTTAGGTATTCTTGTAGGTGCCGGAACACGTTTTATGGCTTTCTCAGTTGGTTTAACAATGGCTGGAGCCGCAGTTCTTGGTGGTCATATAAACAATGGCTTTTTCATGAACTGGTTTGGTCAGCAGAAAGGCGAAGGGCTTGAATACTTTATCCTTGTTGTAGGTTTGGCTATTGCCATTCTCATTGGCGGAGCCGGACGTTATGCTGTTGACAATCTTATTTCAAAGAAACTTAAATAATTAATCGTGGTTATATACGTAATAACTCTGTGATAAATAATATTTTATATGGAACCAAAAATGCTCAAAAACGGACCTTACGAAGTTGAATTAGAGGCTGGAAAAACTTATAAATGGTGTACTTGTGATGCAAGTAAAAAGCAACCGTTTTGTGATGGCTCACATCATGGAACTAAATTTAAATCACATAAATTTGAAGCTAAAAAAACAGGCAAAGCTTATTTATGCGGATGTAAACAAACAAAAACTCCACCATATTGTGATGGTTCTCACAACAAATAGTAGCATATTTTTATAGTTGGCTTTTAATTATCGTGCCCTTTGTCGAAAAAGATAAAGGGCACGATTGTTTTATTGAAAGAGAATAATAATGAATGTGAGTATATATAGATGTTTTTCTTAAATGTACACTATAATTGTTTTTTAAATATTAAAATATTTATTAATTTTGCGCTTTGTAATATTTATTGTTTTTAAATGTACTTATTTTTTTTGTTAACGCTTATAATTACCTTTTAAAAAAACTAATAATTATTATGTATTATGGTTATTTATTAAATTGAATATATGACTAACTCTAAATTATGGATTATTTCTATCCTTCTTTTACTTAATTATCCGGTATTATTTGCTAACCAAATTATATCAGTTGCAGATTTTGGATTAAAACCTGATAGTCGTGTAAACTCAGTACCTTATGTTCGAAAAGCTTTAGAAGCTTGCCGTAAACAACCTGGAAGTACTTTGTTTTTTCCAAAAGGGAGATATGATTTCTGGCCTCAATATACAGTTGAAAGAGAATATTTCGAATCAAATACAACTGATAATAATCCCAAAACTCTGGCTGTATTACTAGATAGTCTCCATAACTTTACGTTAGACGGTAATGGTTCATCATTTGTGATGCATGGACGGATGCAACCTATAACTCTGGATCACTGCTCGGATATTAATTTGAAAGGATTTACAATTGATTGGGATATACCTCTTACATCGCAAGCTAAAGTGCTGAAGGTTACCCCCGATTATTTTGAAATTGAAATCAATACTCACGAATCTCCATATATTATCGAGAATAATAACCTTGTGTTTGTAGGAGAAGGCTGGAAAAGTAAGTTGTGGTCTATTATGGAATTTACTTCAGATACACATCTGGTAGCTCCGAATACAGGCGATAGGATAGGGTGGCGGAACTATCATGCTGAAGAAGTATCTCCGGGTATTGTTCGTCTTAGTGATCCCAGTGTTGCAGCATTTTATCCTAAAGAAGGAAATTGGCTGGTACTTCGTCATAATGAACGGGATCATGCCGGAATATTTCTTTATCACAGTCAGCGGATAAACCTGGAACAAATTGATGTATACCATTCTTGTGGATTAGGAATACTGTCACAATATAGCCAGGATCTTTCATTCAATAAGGTCCGGGTAGTTCCAAACGCTTCAAAAAATCGTATTCTGAGTGGGCATGATGATGGATTTCACTTTATGGGATGTGGTGGCTTTATTCGTATTGAAGAATGTGAATGGGCCGGGTTGATGGATGACCCTGTTAATATACACGGAACCTGCGTACGTATTGTCGAAATTCTTTCTCCTACCCGCATAAAGTGTAAATTTATGCACGAGCAAAGTCAAGGTATGGAGTGGGGAAGAAAAAATGAAAAGGTAGGATTTATAGAGAATCAAAGCATGCGAACTTTAGGAACCGGTACTATGACTTCATTTGAACCCCTTAATAAATCTGAATTTATTGTAGAATTTCAGGCACCAGTTCCTAACAGCTTAAAAGTTGGTGCTGCCTTAGAAAATTTGTCATGTACCGCCGATGTAGAAATCAGAAACTCGTTCTTTGGTAGTTGCCGTGCCCGAGGCTTGTTAGTATCAACTCCCGGCAAAGTAATTATAGAAAATAATATATTTGAATCAAGTGGGTCGGCAATCTTAATAGCTGGTGATGCTAATCAATGGTATGAATCAGGTGCAGTGAAGGATGTTCTTATTCGTAATAATACATTTCGCTATCCTTGCATGTCATCAGTTTATCAGTTTTGTGAGGCTGTGATCAGTATATTTCCTGAAATTCCAAAGCCGGATATACGTTATCCTTTTCATAGTAATATCCGTATTGAGAATAACAAATTCTACTTATTCGATTATCCTATTCTATATGCAAAATCGGTAGATGGGCTGAGCTTTGTTAATAATACGTTGATAAGAGACACAACTTATCAGCCGTTTCACTATCGTAAAGACGGAATTACGCTGGATGCCTGTCGTAAGGTTATTATTTCAGGAAACCGAGCTGAAGGAAATGTTTTAGGAAAAACCATTCGTCTGCATGATATGAAGCCGGGAGATTTGAAGCTACGCAATGAATCTTTCTTTCAATTAAGAAATAAACCATAATCTGCTATGATCAACATAGAGGGAATGTCTATATCAGAATGTTGCTTATAATTAATTAAATTCTTGTCAGTTTATTTCTGTCAAGGATTGTAATAATACGCCCATCAGTCTTGATAATTCCTTCATTTTCGAATTCTTTGATTGTGCGAGCTAATGAAGGGCGCTGTACTCCAAAGTATTCGGCTAACTGGGTTCTTGTGCGTTTTAGTATGAAATAGTTTTTTTCAGGAGTAGTCTTTTCCAGTAAGAATATAGCAAGTTTATATTTTAGGCTTTTAAGTGATATCATTTGTAGTTTCATTGAGAGAAAAACAGCCAGATTTGAATTCAGAGTCAGGAAGTTAATCATGAGTTTTTCATTGTGAATCATCTCATTCAACCAATCTGATTTTGGTATTTTCAGAAACGTACAAGGTTCCATTGTTATAACATCAACAGGATATTTATTGTTATTTGCAAAAATGAAAGCTGGAGCCAGTGGCATTACAGCTTCCAGCATTTCTATTTCAACGGCATTACCTTCTTGTGTAATCATTTGGGTACGTACAATGCCTTTAACCAGTAAATACATGTAATTGATAACTTCTCCCTGTCTCACAACAGTTTCTCCTTTTTTATAATTAATTACCGCCTTTACATTTCTTTGTAAGAATTGATCATGTTCTTCCTTATTCATGTCTTTGAATAGCGGACAGATGGTTAAGTTATTATAGTTCATGATTACTGTGATTTGTAATATTCATTTTTGCTAAATAAGTAAACTTTATTTGCTTAGAATAAATAAATGGATTAAAGATTGTTAAACGTCTGGTAGTGTAATCCAGGTTACAGTTTAGGAGGTGTTGTGCCTGTATCTTTGTCGAACAAAAAAGATAGTGATTAAAACTAACCATTAAAACCACAGAATATGAAAGAGTTTAAGAAATTGAGAATTGGTGAGATTGTAGCTGATGATTTCAGAGCAGCGGAAGTCTTTAAGAAAGCGGGTATTGATTTTTGCTGTGGTGGAAATCAAAGTTTGGAAGAAGTGGCCAAAGAAAAGGATCTGAATATAGCTGAACTTGAAAATAAACTGAATAACCTGGAGACTGTTGTTCAGGGCAGTCAGCCCAATTATAAAGACTGGAATCTGGACTTTTTATGCGATTACATTGTAAATGAGTATCATAGTAAGGTTTATAGAGTTTTACCTCAAATAATGGATTACTTGAATAAGATAGTTCAGGTTCATGGAGCCGGTCACCCGGAGCTAAAGGAAATTGCTGATTTGTTTTCATTGGTAAATACAGAATTACCAATACACCAGCAACAGGAAGAAAATGTGTTTTTCCCGGCTATCAAAGAAGCTTTGAGTTCAAATTCAGCAAAAGCAAAAGAGATAGTAAATTCGCAAATTGCCCTGATGATGGAAGAACATGAACTGATAGGTGGTACGGTAGATAAGATAAGTTTGTTAAGCAATCACTACTCAGTACCCGATGATGGCTGTAATACTTATCATGTTACTTATAAGTTATTAGAAGAATTTGAGGAAGACTTACACGTACATGTGCATCTTGAGAATAATATTTTATACCCAAAAGCTTTGAATCTGACTAAATCTTAAAACGAAATCAAACAATTTAAATTTAGATATTATGGATGTTAAAAAAGTATGGATGGAAGAGGGCTGTATTGCCTGTGGAGCATGCGAAGGAATTTGCTCCAAAGTGTTTAGAGTAGAAGACATTGCCTATGTAAACGAAGGGGTTGACTATTCTGAATATTCTGAGGAGATTGAAGAAGCAGCAGCAAGTTGTCCTGTTGAAGTAATTAAATATTCTGAGTAAATTTACAATTATGATAAATGCTAGTGAAGAATTAAGACGTGAACATGAGTTAATTAAAACAGCTCTGAATTTGCTCGAAAAGATAGCATCTGGAATTGTACAAAAAGTAAATCCAGATGTAAGTGACTTAACGGAATTAATCAATTTTGTAATTGTATTCGCTGATAAATGTCATCATGGAAAAGAGGAAGATTTGTATTTCCCTTCTCTGGAAGAAGCTGGAATCCCTAATCATGGCGGACCTATCGGTGTAATGCTTTCAGAACATGATCAAGGAAGAAAATATATCCGTGAGATGAAAGAAAATATTTCCGGACAGAACTCTGATCTACAGGTTTTTGCAGATGCGGCTTTTGCTTATGTTGCTTTAATGAGAAATCATATTGAAAAAGAAAATAATATTTTATTTATGATGGGTGATCGTGTGATGCCGGAAAGCGTGCAAAATGATTTACTAATCAGGTTTAAAGAACATGAGGAAAAAGTAATAGATAAAGAGAAGCATGAAGAATTTTATGCATTAATAGAAAGACTCTCACAGAAATATCTGCACTGATTTTATAGACCTGTTTTTACTTTGGGATTCTTAAGGATACAAATGAATCCCAAAGTAAAATGAATACTACTATTTGCTTCGTACTGGAAGTCGTTCCCAAAGCCAATCAGGAATTAGTTTCCAGAAAAATACTATAAATGCATATCTCTTATCAATAATAATAACGCGTTTTTTACGGCTTAGAGCATTGATAATCTGTTCTGCTACCCTTTCCGGCTTCATTAGCAACGGATAATTCCCATCTTTCAATAAATCCGTCTGCACAAATCCCGGTCGGATATCAGTAAAGTGAATTTTTAACTTCTCCATGCGAGATAGCTGCGCCAATGAATCGATATATGTATTCTGAAAACGCTTTGTAGCCGAATAAGCTGGAGCAACGCCCAGTCCTTTTGTCCCTGCAATAGAACTGATTACTGCCAGATGTCCGCCTCCTTTTTCCTTGAAATAGTGAAAAGCAGTTGTTACCAGACGAATAAAACCTCCTACATTAGTTCGGGCCGTATTTATTTCAATATCAGCTTTTAATGTTTTGTTTTGAAATCCAATTCCCGAACTAAGCAGAAACAGATCCATTCCGCCCAATTTATTTATCAGTAACAATAACTTCTCAGGAGCATCCTCTTTTGTAACATCCAGTACCTGAGTTTCAATATTTTCGGGGTTGGTAGCCTTGAATTTTTCCAGCGCGCTTTCTCGCCTGCCTGCAACACCTACTTTCCAACCCTGTTTGAGATATCCTTTTGCTACCTCATATCCAATTCCGGAAGTTGCTCCTATAATTATGATTCGTTTCATCTATTTTTTCGCTTTAAATCCCGCAAATATAACTTATTTAGTTTGTTTGTTCTTTCGTATATTCAAACATTCTGCAATTATAATCCTATAGGTAACCTCAAGTGAGTATTCGATAATCCAGGTTGTAAGTTTTATTTAGAATTCGGCTTTAGTTTTTCAATAAGATTCATGATAAGTGTAGGAGAATCCTGATTTTTCATCATTTCTCTTATTTTTTGTTTTTGTTCAGGAGTAAGAGCGTCCGTCATTTGTTTCATGATACCGCCTAATGAATCAAGGATTTGTGTCACCATTTCCCCAAGTTCTTTGTTGCACTGTTTGTTTAGAGCATCATCCGGCTGATCGGATAGCATATTGAGATTTCCTTTTTGCATAATTTCCAAAAGACGAGGTAAAATAGCTGGTAAAGTTTTACCAACTGAGTCATTTAATGATTTAATGATTGCCATTTGTTTCTTGTTCAGTAAAAGAGTTGTATCCATTGGCGCAGCAGGAGCAGGTTGATTCCACAAAGCAACAACATCTTTAATTTTAAGTTTCTTTTTTGAAACGAATGTCCGGTTATCTATTTCTTTATTATCTATAGCTTTTTCAACACCCTTCCAGCTGCCTAGCGTATACTTGTAAGAGTACTTTTTATTCATGAAACAAGGAATTTCCAGAGTGTAGTGTTTACTGTCTATTCGCTTCATGCAATAACTGCTATCAGAAGGATTCCATCCGTTAAAGCTTCCGGCAATAAACACGGCGGAGTCTTTTTGAATGCCGTTACCCGGCAATTCAACATTAAGATGAACAGAACCCACTTGCGCATTTACATGTTGTGAAAAAAGCAAACTACCTGCCAGGCAAAGCAGCATGCAATAAAATTGTTTTGTTTTCATAATATTCTGTTGTTAAAATTCTAATTTGTTAATCCTGGTTTCCATTCTTCTATGACCTTAAGGTACAATACCTGTTTTTCCTTCTCTTTTGTAAGATTCGCAATATCTTCATCTAGTTTTTTCTGTATGGAAGTTAGCCATTCCTCATCATTTAATTCTTTTCTGTAAATGAATGGAAAACTGCGTTCCAGTTCCTCAATTTGCTTGCGTAAATTCTTAACCTTCTTTTCTAATTGCAAAACAATCCCTGTAAATTCCTCGGATTGAGAAATAGAATCTGCAGAATCTTTGGCTAAATCCAGTGATAGGAGTATTTCCCTTAAAGCCATGAAACTTCCAAGATGATAAGCAGCCTGAGCTTTGATAAAAAGTTCGGTTTCATATTCTGAAAGACCGAGATTAATGTCCGGATGTAGTTTCTTTATTATAATACGATAAGTCTCTTTCATTTCCTTCATTTCATCCGCCGAGATTAAAGAGTTTTTCAGATACTCTTTTGCTGCTGCCAGTTGCCGTACATTCTCTTCAATCTTTTTCTTGTGATCGGCAAAACGTATATGAATTTCCTCATCAACAGTTTTCAGTTCCGGTATCTCGTTTCGGTTTATGTAGGCCTGAATCAGCTCTATGCGTAGTTTTATTGCTGCAATTTTAGTACGCAAACAGAAAACCTCGTGCTGTTTTTCTCCCACAGTACTCAGGTATAGTGAGGTAAGACTGCTTTCTTCGTAAGTCTGCATTTCATTCTTTCTGGCAAAGAGTTCAGTAAACTCTTTCCGTAACGAACAGAATTGTTCCCGCAAAACTTGTTGTTCAGGTGTTAAATCAAGCATATTAACTACTTTTTAATTGCAATAATTAAAATATGAACACCTCAAATATAAATAATATTTTTGACATTTTTCATTCTTTATTCAAAAACATCCGTTACCTGTTATTACTATCTTTATACTATCCGTTTTTTTGTATCTTTGTTCCACACTAACAAATATAACGATGAACTTAAAATCAATCACATTAACATTGTTGGCCTTTTTAACTTTAGGCACAACCAAAGCTCAGCCCTTCAAGGAGTCGAAGGAAGAAAAAGAAAAGAGAATGCAATGGTTTCAGGATGCCAAATTAGGTATCTTCATTCATTGGGGAATCTATTCGGTAAGGGGAGTTACAGAGAGCTGGTCCTTTTATAATAACTATCTTTCTTACGATGAGTATATGTCTCAGTTGGATGGATTTACTGCTAAAAGCTATAATCCGGCAGAATGGGCTAAACTGATTAAGGAGTCAGGAGCAAAATATACTGTAATTACCTCCAAACATCATGATGGAGTAGCTTTATGGGATACTCAGGCCAGTGATCTGAATACAATAAAGAAAACTCCCGCATCACGAGATTTGTTGACACCCTTTACAAAGGCTGTTCGAAAAGAAGGCCTGAAACTGGGAATATATTATTCATTGCTTGACTGGTCGAATACTGATTATCCCTATGCAACACGTAATTCTACGCGTTATCAGATAAAAGAAGATTCAGCTCGCTGGCAACGTTTTCTAGATTTTGATAATAGACAACTAGCTGAATTGAACAAGCAATTCAAACCCGATTTATATTGGTTTGACGGTGATTGGGATTTCAGCCCGGAAACCTGGAAGGCCAAGGAATTATCAACCATGCTTCGAACCTTTAACCCTAAAGTTATCCTAAATTCACGTATTCAAGGTTATGGTGACTATGCCACACCCGAGCAGGGAGTGCCCATCCGTCGTCCCGATTCTCAATGGTGGGAGTTATGTATGACGATGAATGACAGTTGGGGATATGCACCAACAGATACGAACTATAAAACAGCTAATATGTTGCTTCGTACATTTGTAGATTGCATTTCCAATGGAGGAAACCTGCTTCTTGACATTGGTCCCAAAGAGGATGGAACCATTCCACAAGAACAAGTGGATATTTTAAAGGAATTTGGCCGATGGACAAAGAAACATGCCGACGCCATTTATGGAACACGGGCAGGAATTCCCGAAGGTCATGTTATGGGATATACCACATTGAATAAAAACCAGGATATTCTTTACGTCTTTCTTCCATATAAACCCAATGGACCTATTTCTGTAAAAGGATTAAAGAATAAAGTAAATCGTGCCTGGGTAGTAGGTAACGGGGCACTTTTGGAAACAAAGGTAGTAGGCAAAGCTTATTGGAGCAGCGTTCCAGGTATTTTATATTTCGATGTTCCTGAAAGTGTTCAGGATTCTCAAATAACAGTAGTTGCACTTCTGCTTGAAGGTAAGATTGATCTTTATCGTGAAGCAGGACAGGTTATTACAAGTAATTAATATTATTTTTTCACCCGAATTATAGGATATTGTGTGAAAATGGTTATAAATGGTTATTGCCGATAACAATATAACATACTACTTTTGCACAAAATCCTATATAATGTTAGTGAATAATAATAAAAAGGATTGCAGAAGATTTTTAAATCTCTTAAATTTAACTGGTTATGTGCAAAACAAACAATTTTTGTATTGTTAGTCAATCTTAAGGTTGAGTGACGGTACAAAAATTGGTTTTGTATTAAATTAATCCTAGTCTTGTAGCATAAAGCACAGCCTGTGCAGTATTTTCTGAATTTGTTTTTTCCAAAATGCTATGTCGATGTTTGTTTACAGTGTTTATACTTATAAAAAGGCGATCTGCTATTTCTTTACTGCAATAACCTTCCGAAAGAAGTTTTATAACATCTATTTCACGTTTCGATAGAACAGGTTTTTCAACTATATCAGTGTCATCAAAATAGTTGAAAGTTTTTCCTGTGTTTACATTTATCAGAATCCTTTTTGGCTTTCTGTTTTGATCCTGATTTGGAATAATATCTGATAAAAATAGTAGAAGCCAAAGATCACCATTGCTGTCGAGTTCGTAAATTACAATTCTAAAATTAACCCATACGTATTTTCCGGTTTTGCTTTTTACTCTGAATTCGTACTTCATAATACAACCGGTACGTTCCGAAGGAGGTACGCTATATGCATAATCATAACTCATAAGGCCAGTTTCTAGTGCAAAATACAAATCATCCGGATGAATATTATCATAGAAAGCCTCAAAACTATCTTCATCTATCCCTACAAAAACCGGATGATCAAATTTATCAGACTTCTGATTATCCCTGAATATGAACTGCATTTTGTTCAAATCAAAAATAGACATTTTCCTATTTTCTATCTTAGATAGCTGATCTATTGCTTTTTTTATTTTTTCGGCATCTTCGTAAGCATTGTCTGATACATTGCAACGATGATTTTCGAAAAGATCTTTATGACGCTTTTTGAGAGATTCTATAGAACTTGGCATAGAAAATGGTTATAAATGATTATTGCATGCAAATATAATCCATTTTATCCTTTGTTAAAAGCTTTATGATGTTATAGATAATTTTATTTTAAAAATGAGAAGGGTTATTAACAAATAACTAACAGATTTTATTAAACTTCTTTCTATTAGTATTTGTTATACCCTTTGTGATAATCTTATAAATTAATAATAACCTAAAAAGTTGAAAATATGGCAATTAAGAGTGTATGGCTTGACGAGAGTGAGGACGAATGTCTCTGTTGCGGGGGATGTGAAGCTATATGCCCTGAGGTCTTTGAGGCACCTGAAAAAATGTTGGTAAAAAAATGTGTTAACTATGATTTATATGAGGATAAAATAAAGGAAGCAGCTCAAGACTGTCCTTCAGGAGGTATAAAATATGATTAATGTGCATTATTTTTTCTCTTTGTCCTCTTTTTATTGTTGATTGAATAATTTCAATTTGGCAATCATATCAGCATATATTAATCTGCTGTCAATGCGATCATATACTCTGATAAAAGACTTTCCTGATTTATTTTCGTAATCTCCGTTCTTTTTTATTTCAGGCCTTGAAATGTTTACGTAGTGTGAGGAACACGCGTCAGCTTCAAAACCAGACTGTAGGGCTGTGAGAAGTACAAGAGGGCTATCCCCTAAAATGTATGTTTCTCCCATTTTCCAGTTCTTTGCAACGAGGTCGTTTAAAAAATTAAATAATTTATCAGCCAGATAACATCCTATTTTGCCTTGTGGCTCTATATCTGCCTTTATCTCAGCAAAGCTATACAGGCACTGTCGATAAGTATCTCTTGGAACTTGCCATACAGGCATTGATGAGTTGTTAAAAATTACCTGGGCGGCCGGAACAGAGATTGAAATATTATATTCAACGGCACCACCTCGTTTAGTTAGGATTGGTGATAGTTGTGAGTGGAAAGAAGAATCATATTCTTTCCCTCCAATCCATACAAGAGTAATTTTATCCGCAATTTTGGGTTCCATCAAATAGGCACTTGCTATATTGGTTAATCCAGCGCCACAAACTATATAGAGTGGAAGTTTAGTATCTTTACGCATTGCTTCTTTAATAATAAACTCTGCTCCTTTGCTTTGTTGAGGCTGAAATGATTCAGTTAAAGCATAATCGGCACCGGCTATAACGGGAACTTTGTTTTCTAATCCAAGTATCTTTACCACCTCTTTAGCTCTGGCAACTGCTGAATCCGCACTAAAAGGAAAGTAACCGCCAAAATCTGTATTTGGGGTTAGGTGTGAACCAATAATAGCTCTAACTTCTATTGAAGGACTTAATAACTGGTGAGCTAGCTGGAATAATCCGTCAGGGTCTCCTCCGAAGTCATTGTCTATAATAACTCGTGCCCGGGGAATGATTATAGGCTTTTTTCCAAAAAGTTCTGGAGAGGAAACTTGGGCTGATAATATATTATTAATAAAAAAGAATGCGATAAGAAATATAGAGGTTTTAAGAACTTTCAGCAGAAATGTAATATCTGTTTTTTTGTTTTTCATAAAATATTATTGATATTGTTTACCTTATTCCTAAACAAAGTTTATTTTGAGATTGCTAAAGTAATGTTTTTGTTTTCCATAACACATATATTTATCTGGTATTTTTATTTGAACTAACAAAAAAGGCAATCTGAGATTTCAGACTGCCTTGTTATTTGAAGGTGGCTTAATGAAAGATCTGTTTTTATTCTCCTTTAACACTCTTTCCAATCCGTTCTTTCAACTCTTCTGCTTTGCCTTTAGCAGCATCTACTACATTCTTTAGTTCATTCTTTGACATAGTATAGTACTTGTCGGCATATTCGCCAACGCACTCAAACTTGCCCTCTTCCTGCAGTTTCCTGACAATATAGCCTATTGCACAACCAACAGCTAAACCCCAAATAACTCCTTTCATAATTTAAGTTTTTAACAGTTAGTAAATTAGTGAACTCTCTATAAATAAAACACCTGAAATGGGTGCTTTGTTTAGCATGAACATCTTCTGTTTTTAATTGTTTTTTTATATGCTGAAGAGAGTAAAGTTGATGTTTGATAAACCTAAATACTTAAATAATATGGCAATAAAAAGAGTATGGCTCGATGAGAGTGAAAACGAATGTATTTCATGCGGCGCATGCGAAACTGCATGCCCGCAAGTGTTTGAGGTGCCCGATAAAATGGTAATTAAAGCAGGTGTTGACTTCAATCAATATGAAGCCGAAATACTTGATGCTGTGGATGGCTGTCCTACAGAAGTTATAAAGTACGAATAGATGTTTTTATTTGCATTAAAAAGATATTCGGGTATTATAGTCTGATTCCGGAAACAACAGCTTGTTCACTTTTCTCAAGTAAAGAATCGAAATCGCATTCGCTGACTTTAATAGGAGGATGAACTGTGAACGTTAAGCGGTTGCCTAATCCCAGTGGGAAGGAACCATATTGGAACATTTTCCAGGAGTCGTTAATTGTTACAGGTACCACATAGGCACTTGGTGCATATTTACATAAAATCTTTAAGCCATTAGGAGAAAATCTTTTTGGCTTTCCTGTTTTAGAACGAGTACCTTCGGGGAAGATTACTGCCGAACGAGAGTTGGTTTCAATATATTCGCCCAGTTTCTTTATTGCAGGCAATGCTTGTTTCGGGTTCTTCCTGTCTATCAGTACCGAACCACCGTGATTTAAATTGTAGGAAATACTTGGAATATGTTTTCCAAGCTCAATTTTACTAACAAATTTAGGGTGAAACTTTCTGAAAAACCATACAAAGCCCATAATATCAAAAAGACTCTGGTGATTTGACACAAAAATCAAAGGTTTACCTTCGGGAATGAGATCTAAGTTTTCAACTTTTGAGGATGAAAATGTAAAAACCATTGTTTTTAGTAGAAAAAAGCCTAAATAATCCACACTTTTCTTATGTGCATTATATCCAAACCAGTTCAGACAAACCCATTGAATAGGGTGAAATACACAGATTACTAACAAAAAGTAAAAATACGCAAGTAATGATAGCGGGTATGATAATAGTTTTTTCATCTTTTGGAAATTTTCTGCAAAAATAGGATTTTAATTGATTCTTGTTTATATATTGCCTAAATCTTTAGCTTTTATTTTAATAGTTTTCCTTCTTTCCAATTGCATTATTTAATACTGTATATTAAATAATTATTTAATTTTATTTTCTTCTTAAATATTGCTGTATGTAAATATTCTATATTATATTTGTTATGTTTATAATACCACAAAAAATTGAGGATAATATATAAAGAAGCAACAGTCATTGAGTAACCTATATTTTATAATTGAAAAATGAAAAACTCTAATATTCTTGAAATAGATGGACGGTCTTTATATTATGCCTTTATTGCCGGAGGTAATAAAATTCTGCAAAATCAGGCTGAAATAAACAAGATAAATGTATTTCCGGTTAAAGATAATGATACTGGAACAAATCTGGCATCCACCATTCGTTCTGTTATGGATAGTATTAATCCCGAAAAATCTTATAAAAATACGATAGATAATATTGCTGAAGCCGCATTAGTTGGCGCACGTGGTAACTCTGGGGTAATATTTGCTCAGTTTTTGTTTGGAATAAGCAAGGAAACCGAGTCTAAACACTGTGTCACTGTTTCTGAATTTGCGGCAAGTGTTAAGAAATCTATTCCCTATATGTACGAAGCCATTTCAAATCCGGTGGAAGGAACCATGCTTACAGTAATCAAAGAGTGGTCCGACTATATATTTAGTAAACAGTCTGTCATTAAAGATTTTAAGAGAATTCTAGTAAGTTCGTTAGAGGTCCTTCATCAATCGCTTGTCGATACAACATCTAAACTCAAGGTTTTAGAAAAGAGCAAATTGGTTGATGCCGGAGCAAAAGGTTTTGTTTTTTTTATGGAGGGTATTATTGATTTCATCAAAAGTAATAATATCCGTAAAATTGTATCACTATCAAATGAAAATATATCTCTTATACATTCCGATGATACATCTAATGAAGATATTAATTTTCGTTATTGCACAGAAGCCCTTTTAAGAGATTTATCTTTAAATAAATCCGATATACAGAAGCTGCTTATTGAAAATGGTGATTCTGTTGTTGTAGCCGGATCCGATTCTCTTTGCCGAATACATGTTCATACCAATCATCCGGCTGCGCTATTTAACACCCTTAAAAATTATGGAACAATATCCTATCAAAAAGTAGATGATATGGTTCGCCAAAATGAATATGTAAAGCATAGAAAGTGGAATATTGCACTGGTTACCGATTCTGCATGTGATTTGTCGCAGGAACTTATTGATTATTACCAGATAAATATGCTTCCGCTTAATATTAATTTGGATGGTAATTATTATCTTGATAAGGTGACTATGCAGCCCGATCAGCTCTATGATTTACTTGACAGTAGTGATGAACTTCCCAAAACTTCGCAAATAAACGAACGTACATTCACTAATCTATACTCTCAACTAGCCTCACACTACGATGCCATTATTGCCTTGCATCTTACGCAACAGTTTAGCGGAACTTATCTTAATAGCCTGAAAGCCGCAGAGCGAATAAAGAGCGAGTTTAATAAACCAGTGTATGTTATCGATTCGAAAAACCTCTCGGGCGCTCTGGGATTGCTGGTACTCAAAATAGCAAAAGCCATAGAAGAAGAGATGCCAATACAAGATATAGTTAAATCTGCAGAGGAGTGGATTAAGAATCTAAAAATATTTGTCAGTGTTAAGGATCTTAAGTATATGATTAAGGGGGGAAGAGTGTCAAAGAATAAAGGTTTCCTAGCCACTTTGCTAGGTATAAATCCGGTTGTTTCCATGGATAGTGAAGGTAAAGCAATGTTGTTTGGGAAAAGCTTTGGGCAGAAAGCAAATATCAATAAAGTGATAAACCATATCCGCACACTTACTGAGCGACAACAAGTATGGAATTATATTGTTTTGCATGCCCATAATAGAAAAGGTGCCGATATTTACATAAACAAAATGTATGCTCTCACAGGTAAACAGCCGGTTTCTGTAGTAGATATATCACCGGTTATAGGCATGAATGCCGGTATTGGGTCTATAGCTGTGTCTTTATTACTGGAATAGTTTATTTAAACTTTAATCTGTAATATTATGATTCAAATCTATTTAAACGCTCTGATTTTAATCATCAGTCTGATGTCAGTTTTGTGGATAGTCAGCATATTGATTAACAATGTAAGCATTGTAGATCTATTCTGGGGGCTGGGGTTTGTGATGACAAATACATATTATTATTTTGCTACTAAAACCTTTTATCCTGTTCAGACAGTTCTTTTTGTTATGGTTCTTATCTGGGGAGTGAGACTTTCAGGATATCTTGCCTGGAGGAATATTGGTAGGGGAGAAGATTTTCGTTATCAGGAGTTCAGGAGAAAGTATGGCGATAAGAATTATCGCTGGATTAGTTTCTTCCAGACTTTTTTGCTTCAGGGAGTACTTATGTGGATTATTTCTGTTACATTGCTGGGAGTAAACATGTATGCCAGTCCACATGGACTTACATTCCTTGATTATGTCGGCATATTTGTATGGCTTACGGGATTGTTTTTCGAGGCGGGAGGTGACTACCAGCTGGCAAAGTTTAGAAGTAATATTAATAATAAGGGTAAAGTTCTTAATACCGGTTTATGGCGATATACCCGTCATCCCAATTATTTTGGAGATTCCGCCGTATGGTGGGGATATGGATTGCTCTGCTTGTCGGCTGGCAGTTATCTACCGGTGATCGGGTCGCTTCTTATGACCTTACTTATTATTAAAGTGTCGGGTGTGGCATTGCTTGAAAAAACAATTAAAGACAGAAAACCCGAGTATGCAGAATACATTCGTAAAACAAGCGCTTTTATACCCTGGTTTCCTAAAAAATAAGATTAAATAATGATATGCTGATCAGTGCCTTATTTATATTAGCGGCTTATTTGCTGGGCTCGGTGCCATTTGGTTATCTGTTTACAAAATATGCAACCGGTAAGAATGTGCTCGAATTGGGAAGTATGAGTATTGGGTCCACCAATGTGGAGCGTGTGGCAGGTAAAAAGATCTCTGTATTAACACAGGTTTGTGATATGTTGAAAGGTCTTTTGCCTGTAGGTATTGCAATTGTGCTTCAAAAAAATAATATAATATTTCTTGAAGATTATTTTATCTGTCTTATAGCACTGGCAGCAATATTGGGGCATGATTTCTCAATTTTTCTGAAGCTGAAAGGAGGAAAAGGTGTGAATACCACTTTGGGGGCTTCAATATTGCTTGCACCTATACAGGTACTGGCTTCGGTAATCATTTTTTTCGTTGTAAAGAAGTTCACTAAATACGTATCTGTTGGTTCAATCTGTTTGGGCATATCATTACCCCTTACCGGACTATTCTTTCCCATATCCTATTGTTTTTACTATTTACTTACAGTTGCCCTGCTTATTGTAATTATGCACATTCCCAATATCAGCAGATTGATACGGGGTAACGAAAATGCAACTGCTTCTCAACAGAAAAAACAAAAAAATGCATAATCATCTCCCACCTGCTACTAAAATAGGTCTAATATTCATATAATCAGATTGTTATTCTGGTGGGAGATAAATGTTTTATACATTTTTATCTGCTACTAAATCCTGCTTTTCTTGAACTATGCTGAGGCGCGAAAGTTCACATTTTCAAACTCAACAGAAACTGCACGAATCTCATCTTTCTCTATTACCGGACGGGATTTCAGTTTGGCTGAGAAATTCCAATTTTTTTTAAATACTCAGTAGGACTTTCACCAAAATATTCTTTATAGCATTTGCTAAAGTACGATGGAGAAGTAAATCCTACTTCGTAACATATCTCTGCTATAGTCATATCTGAAGAGGACATCAGCGCAGATGCTTTCTTTAAGCGAGTTATACGAAGTAGCTCATTGGGAGCATAATTTGTCAGAGCTTTTATTTTTCGATAAAGTTGCACTCTACTGAGTCCCATGTCTTTGCCCAGATCTTCTACATTGAGTTCAGAGTTGCTAATCCCTTCTTCTATAAGTTTTTTGAACTTTTCGATAAAAACTTTATCAATGTCGCAGATAGGTTCTTTTTCGAGTATATTATTATCACCAAAGAATTTTTTCATTCGTTTGTGTCCGTCAATAAGATTTCGGACGCGTGTTGTAAGTACCAATGAATTGAAAGGCTTGGAAATATATGAATCTGCTCCATTCTCAAATCCTTCGATACGCTGTTCATCAAGAGAGCAGGCTGTAAGAAGAATTATAGGAATGTGGCAGGTTTGTAATTCACCTTTCAGACGTCGGCAGCATTCTATACCATCCATGCCAGGCATCATTATATCGCTTATAATTACGTCTGGTATATATTTCATAGCCTTACGGATACCTTCAGTTCCGTCTTTAGCTTCTATCACTTCATATTCTTGCTGAAGTAGTTGGCGTATATAAGAACGGATATCAGGATTATCATCAATAACAAGTACTGTCTCACAATTTTCAGAATGAATTTCATCAATAGAGAATTCGTCCGGTAATTCAAATAATTCTTGTTGAGTTTCGGAAGAAATAGTTGTAACCGAAGTTGCTTCACAAAACAATGCCTGTTCAAAAGGTAAGTCTACGGTAAAGATAGTGCCTCTTTGTTTATCACTTTCCACCTGAATATTACCCTTGTGCATATCTACAAAGGCTTTAACAAGTGCTAGTCCGATGCCGGAACCTTCGTGGTGCAAATCTGTTTTGTAGAATCGTTCAAAGATGTTCCGAATATGTTCAGGAGAAATAGCAGTGCCGCTGTTGGCAATAGTGAAACGTATATATTTTTTCTCTTCTAGCTCTATCGTAAGGAGATTCACATGTATCACTCCATTTTCCGGAGTGAATTTGAATGCATTGGATAGCAGATTAAAGTAAATCCGTTCCAGCTTCTCTACGTCAACAACAGCATGAAAATCCGTATTTGGAAGAACATCATAGATAAATTTTATATGTTTCTTTCTAACAACTGCGCGGAATGCCGAATTCCATTCTTCAAATGAAACTGCGAGATTGATCTTATTTAATACTAACTCCAGCTTCCCGTTCTCAAATTTGCGGAAATCCAATATTTGGTTCACTAGACGGAGCAGAATATTTACATTCTTTTTCACCAGTTGCAATGATTGTTGTTGGTTATTAGTGAGGCTTTTATCACCAAGAAGTTGATCAATAGGATCGGCTACTAAGGTAAGAGGTGTACGGAAATCATGTGATATGTTAGTAAAGAATACCAGTTTGGCATTTGTGGCTTCTTCCAGCTGCTTAGAAAGCTCTATTAATTGATCTCGCTGCAATTCCAGCTGTTCTTTTTGGTTAGTAATTTCATCATTCCTTTTTGATAGTTCTTTGTTTAATCTGTTTTTAGTATGCAGAGATTTCCATAAAATCAGAAACATTCCTGCAAAAAGCAACAGAACTATGAAACTTCCGTATAAAATAATCTTTTGAGTAGCATAACTAGTCAGATAATTATCTATGCGAGTATTTAGAAGTCCAATCTTCTTCTCGTTTTCGGCAATATGGTCAGTTTGCAACTTCATTACCCGGGCATTGGTCCTGTCTACAACGGCTGTGCTGAGTATTGTTTCCCGCGGATAGCTCTTCTTTTCAAGAATTTTCATAGCTATCTGCATTACACGGTCGCCTCCTGTGGGATAAATGAAAGTTGCATCCAAAACATTTCTAAGCACAAGGTCCACACCTAAATTTTTGCCAGGAAGAGCATCAATACCTATAAAGGCTGTACCTTTTTCTCTTTTCTGCTTCTTTGCAGATAGATAAGCTCCTGCAGCCATACGATCATTATGAGCAAAAACTATATCAATTTTTGGAAAACGAGTAAGGATTGAATTCATTTTCTGTTTAGCCTGAAATTGAAGCCACCCGGCATCTTCTTTACATAACAAAGTTATAGAGGGGTATTTACTGATAGCACTCATAAAACCCTGATGGCGATCAATGGCAGGTGTTGAACCACTCAGACCGGTTAGCTCTGCAATTGTTCCTTTTCCTTTAAGTCGTGCTGCGATGTATTGACCTACGGTTTTACCAATCTCATAATTATCTGCACCCACGAAAGCAGTGTATTTATCTGAAAGTATCTTGCGATCAACTACAATGACTGGAATTCCTTTATTATATGCTTCTTCAACAATAGGTGTCATAGGAGCTGCTTCATTAGGGGCAACAATCAGAAGATCTACTTTTTTATTAATAAAGTAATAAATATCTTTAGCCTGCTTTTGATTGTTATCCTTGGCTGTGCGTATCTCAACCTTAACTCCACTGTAAAACTGAGCTTCACGAAGTATTTCGTCGTTCATCTTGTGCCTCCATTCGTCATCACTGCATTGTGACACTCCAATAATGTATCTGGAAGAATCTTTTTTGCATGAAGATGACAAGAAAGTAAGGATAAACAAAATAATCAAGGTTATGTATTTCATTGTGTTCTCCAAAATGTAATTAAGGTACAAAGATAAAAAAAGGAGGAGCATCTGCAATAGATGCTCCATTAGAAGCTAAGGTATTATAATAATTCGACTATCTTAATCGCTTTTTAAGAGTTTCCGGCAAAACAGGCATGGCCCCACTTTGTGTACAAATATAAGCAGAAACATCTACAGCTAATTTATGGGCTTCCCGGACGGATTTGCCTTTAATTATTGAAGCACAGAATGCTGCAGTAAATGAGTCACCGGCCCCAACAGTGTCGGCTACGTTAACATTTGGTGTTTCAAGGAAAGAAACCTCTCCCGAAGCAAAGACATAACTGCCATTCGTACCACAGGTAAGAATCAGCATTTTTAGCTCATATTTGTTGATTAACTTCCAGCAAGTGTCCTGAAGGTCAATGCCGGGATAGCCAAACATACGAGAGATGATAACTAGTTCTTCATCGTTTATCTTGAGTATATTACATTTATTTAAAGAGTTCTCAATAATCTCTTTGTCATAAAAGTTCTGACGAAGGTTTATATCAAAAATTTTGCATTGTCCTTCTCCATCTGGCATCGTGTCAAGAAACCGGTTTATTGTTTCTCTTGATACTTTGCTACGTTGTGCAAGTGAGCCAAAACAAACGGAACGTGTAGAGAGGGCCAGAGTTTGCAGCGCTTCGGTGAATGGAATGTTATCCCATGCTACTCCTTCTTTTATTTCATAACAAGGTACACCCTCAGCATCCAGTTCCACCTGAACTGTACCTGTTGGGAAGTTTACCTTTTCCAATTGATATTTCAGATTCTTTTCATGAAAAACATCTAGTATTTCATTCCCCAATGCATCGTTGCCAATAGCACTTACTACACAGCTCTCAAGACCAAATTGTGATACGTGATAAGCAAAATTAGCAGGTGCTCCGCCTATTTTTTTCCCTTCAGGCAGCATATCCCAAAGTGCTTCACCCAATCCAACAATTATATTATTCATAATACTAAAATTTTATGTTTCTTGTTAATAATAAAAGATAAGCAACTCCAATGGTCATAACTAAAACTGCACCAATCTGGGCTAACATTATATCGGATACTATCCCCATCACAAGTGGAAATATTGTACCACCAAACAATCCCATAATCATCAGTCCGGATACTTCGTTCTGTTTGCTTGGCTTGTGCAGCAATGCCTGGGAGAAGATAATGGAAAAGACATTGGAATTCCCGAAACCAATCAATGCTACGCAGGCGTAAATAGTTATTTTTGTATCTACAAAATAGAGGCCACCCATACCAAGAGCCAACATGATAACACTTATTGCGAAAAACATCTTTCCGGAAACTTTAGCCAAAATAAAAGCTCCTGATAGACATCCTATGGTACGGAAAAGGAAATATACACTGGTAGCATATCCTGCATCAGCCAATTCCATACCCAAACGTTCAATCAGAATTTTTGGAGCAGTTACATTTGTTCCTACATCAATACCCACATGGCACATAATACCAAGGAATGACAATAGAATAAGTTTATCGCCCAATAAAGCGAAGCATTCGCCAAAACTGGAACTTTTACCTTCAATCTTTTTTTCTTCAATAGATGTAGAGCTAAGAACAACAATAGCAATAATTGCAATAATGGTAAAGATGGGGAACAGAATTTGCCAATAAGAAAATTGTATTGCACCCCAAGCTGCAAGAATTGGTGCCACAAATGAGGCTATGGCTTTTACAAACTGCCCTAATGTTAAAGAACTAGCTAATCTTTCTCCACTTACAATGTTGGAAATAAGCGGATTGAGAGATACCTGCATCAATGTATTGCCGATCCCTAATAATGAAAACGAAATCAGCATACCTGCATATGAATGGCTAATAATAGGTACAATTAATGCCAGTATTGTAACAACGAGGCTCAGCAATACAGTCCTTTTTCTTCCTATACGGTTCATCAGCATACCTGTTGGGACTGAGAATATCAAGAACCAGAAAAATACCATTGAAGGAAATATATTTGCCTCCGTGTCAGTGAGACTTAAATCTGCTTTTACATAATTAGTGGCAATACCTACAAGGTCTACAAATCCCATTGCGAAGAAACAGAACATCACTGGGATAAGCTTAGCATATATTTTTTTTGTATTTTTCATAAATTAACTTATGAATTAGGATTATTTTAAACCGAGTTTATATGTAGTAAACGAAGTAACATTATAAGAACCGCCTTTCGCATAAAAACTAATACGATTGTAAGGCTCAGATGGAAAAATAAGATTTGTCATAACAAAACGTCCTCCATCACCAAAAGCTTCAATGCTGGACTTATCAACAAATAATCGAAGTGTCATCTCTTTATCATTTCTCAAGGGAGCAGTTGTTACTGCTGGGAATTCTTTACTAAAAGACGTTATCCCACTTTTTGTTCTATCTATAGAAAAACTCTTTTCCACCAAATTATAGGTTACATCTACTTCTTCACCCTTAGAATTAAAGAGTTGAAAGCCTATGATTTCTGCATTCTTATTCTTTATAGTCATTTCTATCTCATATGCTCCGGAATTATCTGTCATTAACTTATCCACATTGTACGTCCGATCTACTTTAAATGAACGCTTTTTTATCTGTTCGCCACGTAACTTCAGTAATTCGGGAGAAGGGGTACTCTTCAAATAAGTTCCACCTTTGTAAGTATAAAGACTTAAGTCGCGTGGAACAGAGTTTGCACTACGATACTGTTTCGTAGGTACATCATTGGCATATTGCCAATTACTCATCCATGCCAACGCTATGTGGCGTCCTTCTAATGCATTACTCCAGGTTACGGTTGCATAATGATCTTTTCCCCAGTCCATCCACTTATTCACATTCGGAGATTCGTTTATGAATTTCTTTCCATCGAAATTACCAACAAAATATTGTGTTGCCGAACCACCAAATGGTCCACCAGGATTTATATTACAGATAAGTACCCATTTTTTCAGTTCGGTTCCTTCAATGGGTAATTCAATAAGATCAGGACATTCCCATACACCACCGTGTGCACCTTGTCCATCACCAAATCGGCTCTCCATAGCCCACTCCTTGAGGTCGGAAGAAGAATAAATTCTCATCTCTTGTCCGGCTGCAAGAATCATAACCCACTTTCTTGAAGGCTCATGCCAAAATACTTTCGGATCACGAAAATCACGTATAGTAGAAGTTAGAATCGGGTTTCGTGCATATTTAATAAATGTACGGCCATTATCAAGACTATACGCCATACTTTGCACCTGACGATCACCGGCCGAAGTATAAAAAGCCACAAGAGCTCCTGCGCCAAATCCTGCTGTATTATCTTTATCAACAACGCAACTACCACTAAAAATGCTTCCCAATGCATCGGGAGCAATAGCTACAGGAAGGTGCTCCCAATTCACTAGATCTTTGCTTACAGCGTGTCCCCAATTCATATTTCCCCACATGGAGCCGTATGGATTATGTTGATAGAATAAATGATATTCTCCATCTTTATAAACCATTCCATTGGGATCATTCATCCATCCGTAAGCTGGTGTAAAATGGTAGACTGGACGAAAGGCTTCAATATTCCTGGTATCAAAAGAGTCAGCTAGTTTCATCTCTTTCCAGCATACAGCAGAATCAGGAATGAATTGGAAGTTGAAAGTAATGCTCTTGTTCTTATAAGCAGAAATTTCAACCGGAACAAAATAATCAATTTTATTTATAGCCAGACGGACATTGATAGTTTTTACCACATCATTATCAACAATCATGTATAGCTTAGCTTCTCTTGAGGTTTCCTGAACTGGCAAGAGCAGATATTTTTTGTGTGCATCAATTTGGACGATGCTTTGTTCATCGCCCAAATGTTTAATCACTAATTGTGGATTAGAAGCCTGACAAGACAAAAGCAAAGTAAACAGTCCCATTAATAAGGAACTAAAAGATCGTTTAACTGTTTGGCATAATTTACTTAGTGAAATCATGTTTTTATTGGTATTACATTCAATTAATAAATAGTTGCCCGGGAAAGCATATTGCAAAGAAAGAAAATAATAAAACAGAATGATATAAGAATTGTTTCATAATGTATTAAATATGATTCACTGTTCTATTAAATTTTATGCATGAAACAAAAATAATCATCTTTGAAACAAAAATTATAGTTCACCTAAATAGAAATTATTTCCTTTACGACATGAAATTTAAGCCGGGAAAGCTTTTCTTGAGAATTGAATTTTTAAAATGTTAATCTTTTTAATCTATAATGAAATATGAGAAATCTTATCATTATGATTTTCCTTCTATCTTTCTGTGGTATCTTAAACGCGCAGAATGTTACGATTAAAGGAAACGTAAAATCAGCTGCTGGCGGCGAGCCTCTTATTGGCGTAAATGTAAGTGTCAAAGGTAAAGCAGTAGGGACAGTTACAGACCTCGATGGTAATTACCAATTATCAGTACAAAAAAATGAGATACTCACCTTTTCTTTCATTGGATACGATAAACAGGAAGTAATTGTAGGTGCACAAACTATTATTAATGTTGCTTTAAAGGAATCTTCCCTATTATTAGATGAAGTTGTTGCTGTAGGTTATCGCACAGAACGTAAAGCTGACCTCACCGGAGCTGTTTCTGTCGTGAAAGTGAACGATATGATGTCCGCAGCCGAAAACAATCCGATGAAGGCGCTGCAAGGACGTGTTGCCGGTATGACAGTCACTTCTGACGGAACACCAAGTGGAGCTGCCACTATTCGTATTCGTGGTATCGGAACGCTGAACAATAATGATCCGCTATATATTATTGATGGTGTTCCTACTACTTCAGGCATGCACGAACTAAATGGAAATGATATTGAAAGTATCCAGGTACTTCGCGATGCATCGTCTTCAAGTATTTATGGTTCGCGTGCGGCAAACGGTGTCATTGTTGTTACAACAAAGAAAGGAAAGAAAGGCCTTGTCAAGGTAAACTTTGATTCATATGTTACGATGTCCAGCTATACTAATAAAATAGATATTCTTAGTTCAAAAGAGTATGCTGAAGCTATGTGGAAAGCCTCTGTAAATTCAGGAAAAGATGCTAATGATAATAATATAGGTATCCGTTATCAAGAAAGTATTGATGCAGCAGGCAACAAAGTTTTAAACAACGTTTTATTTCCGGAATATCTTGACGATGCAAAAACTATGAAACCGGCAAATACTAACTGGTTTGATGAAGTTACACGCACAGGCATCGCACAGTCGTATAATCTTTCTGTTAGCAATGGTACAGAAAAAGGAAATAGTTTTTTATCACTGAGTTACTATGATAATGAAGGACTGGTAAAATACACTGATTTTAATCGTATTTCTGCCCGAATGAATAGTGACTATAAACTATTGGGCGATATTGTTACAATAGGGGAGAATTTCACAATAAACAAAACTTCCGAAGTAACTCAACCATATCAGATAATTGAAGCTGCATTGATTGCAGTTCCTTTTATACCAGTGCATACAGAAGATGGGAAAAACTGGGGAGGTCCTATAACCGGACTTCCGGATCGTCAAAATCCAGCCCGATTAGTAAATGATAATAAAGACAACCGTTATAATTACTGGCGTACATTTGGTAATGCTTATATAAACATTCAACCCATTAAAAAACTGAATATTCGTTCTAGTTTTGGCTTGGATTATGGCAATTTTTATAAAAGATCGCTCACATATAGTTATCAAACAGGTTATCTCCAAAGTGATAAAACCAAATCCTTGATAGAGCAGGCACACTGGACAAAATGGACATGGTCGAATACTGCAACATACGATTTTGAAATTGGGAAAAATCGTTTTGAAACTATGCTAGGTATGGAAATGTTTCGTCAGAGTGATATCAATTTTTCAGCTTCACGTGAAGGCTTTGCTGTAGAAACTCCGGATTATATGTGGCCAGATCTTGGAACAGGAACCAGTGAAGGCACTGGTAGCTCTACTGCCTATTCACTGCAATCATACTTTGGTAAAATTAATTATGCATACAACGAAAAGTATCTTGCTTCTGTAACATTACGTCGTGATGGATCATCTCGTTTTGGAAAGAATAATCGCTGGGGTATGTTTCCTGCCTTTAATCTTGGATGGAAAATTAATCAGGAAGCTTTCATGGAAAAAACGCATGACTGGTTGTCTGATTTAAAGCTTCGTTTTGGTTGGGGACAAACAGGTAATCAGGAAATGGCAAATACAGCAATATATGATATTTATGTTACTGATTACGGAAAAGGAGATCCTACATGGAATGCAGTATGGGGGACAGCTTATGACTTGAATGGAACAGGTTCTGGATTGCTAAGTTCAGGCTTTAAAAGAACACAACTTCAAAATCCTGATTTAAAATGGGAGACAACTACACAAACCAATATTGGTCTTGATTATGGATTCTTTGGACAAGCTCTTTACGGCTCAGCTGAATACTACATTAAGAAAACAAAAAATATTCTTTATTTACCGGGCTATGCCGCAATCATGGGAGAAGGAGCAAATAAATGGTATAATGGTGCTGCTATGGAGAATAAAGGCTTTGAGTTAACATTAGGTTATCGCGGAAAAATGAATTCAGGTTTGCAGTATGACATAACTGGTAATATATCAACCAATGCAAACAAGGTGACTTACCTGCCTGAATCGGTGAAAAAATCTTATGGTGGTAACGGTACCTATGATAACATACTGGGACGTCCACTAGGTTCATTCTATGGATATGTGGCCGACGGTATTTTTAAAACACAAGACGATCTTGATCAACACTCTAAACAAGATGGTAAGGCTTTGGGACGCATTAGATACAGAGATCTGAACAATGATGGCGTAGTAAATGATAAAGACCGTACATGGATTGGTGATCCGTTTCCTGATTTTGCTTACGGTTTAAATATAGATTTGTCATATAAAAACTTTGATTTGATAATGTATTTTCAAGGTATTCAAAATGTAGATGTAGTTAATTCTGTAAAATATACAACAGATTTCTGGAGTGTATCAGATACCCGTTCAAATAAAGGCGCTCGCCTTCTTAAAGCTTGGGATCCAGTTACTAATCCTAATTCAAATATTCCGGCATTATCTTATAGCGATACTAATAATGAATCTCGTTTTTCTTCTTATTTTGTTGAAAATGGTTCATACCTGAAACTCCGTAATATCCAGTTAGGATACAATATACCTCAGCAAGTATTGCATAAAATAAAAGTAGAAAAATTCCGCATCTATGCTAGTGCTCAGAATCTATTTACGATCAAAAGCAAAAATTTTACAGGCGTTGACCCTGAAAATCCAGGATGGGGTTATCCTATTCCTTTGACAGTGACCTTTGGTGTTAATGTTTCATTTTAAAAAGACCTCGTACAATGAAAAAAATTAAATATTTAGTTTTGGCTTCTGTTTCAGCATTAATGCTCAATAGTTGTAACTTTCTTGATGAAACTCCTCAGGGAATCCTTGATGAAGAACAGGTTAAAGGTCCTGAGCAGATAGAAGGACTAGTATCTGCAGCTTATTCTTCTTTAGGAAACGACCATTATGATAAACCTTTCAGTCTTTGGCCATATGGTAACGTACGTTCCGATGATGCATATAAAGGTGGTAATGATGAAAATGATATTGTAAACTTTCATTTTTATGAAATATCAGAAAATATAAAATCAGATTTTGGTGAAGCAGATGGCTTATGGTTTTTTATTTATGAAGCAATCTCGCGTGCCAACTCTGCACTTAGTGTTTTGAAAAGTGTGGATAAATCTCAATTTCCTAATAAAGACGCCCGTATGGGAGAAATGTATTTCTTGAGAGGACATTTCTACTTTATGCTAAAAGAAGTTTTTGGACATATTCCTTTGGTTGATGAAGATACTCCGTTGAATGAGTATGATAAGGTACCTAATACATTACCTAATGACAAACAATGGGAATTTATTTGCAATGACTTTCAAAAAGCATACGATTTATTACCGGTAGCTCAAAGTCAGGTTGGAAGAGCCAATAAGATTGCAGCGGCTGCTTATCTTGCAAAAGCGTACATTTTCAAGGCTTACCGTCAGGATGAGAAAAATAGTGTGACAGAAATAAACGCTCAGGATTTAAATCAGGTATTAGATTATACCCAGGTAGTGATGAATTCTTCTTATAAGTTAGAGCCGGATATAGCATGTAACTTTTTACCGGGAGCCTATCAAAACGGACCTGAATCATTGTTTGCAGTACAATATTCTACAGGAGACGGTACTATGTTTGGTCGCTTGAATTGGGGAGATGTACTTTCTGTGCCAATGGGATTAGGTTGTTGTGACTTCCATAAACCAAGTCAAAATTTGGTGAATTCTTTTAAAACAGCTAACGGATTACCAGAATTTGACTCCTTTAATAATAAAAATTACGATAAAACTCTTGATAAAGTAGACCCACGTTTATATCATACAGTTGCTCTTCCTGGAGTACCCTATAAGTACAATGAAGAGTTAATTTATCAAGAGAAATGGAATAGAAATCCTTCTGTTTATGGTCTGTATGCTTCTTTAAAAGAAAATGTAGATCCTTCATGTGACTGTTTTGTAAATGTCTCTCCATTTTATGGAAACTCTAAAAATAGAATTGTACTACGTTATGCAGATGTTATATTAATGCGTGCTGAGGCTCTTATAGAACTGAATCGTGAACAAGAAGCACTTCCACTTATCAATATGATTCGTGAACGTGCCAAGAATAGTACTACATTTATTCCGTATGCAAATAATCTTAATATTTCCTTGTATAAAAATGGAGTAAATTGTGTATGGAATAAAGATTTTGCTCGTCAGGCACTTCGTTGGGAACGTCGTTTGGAACTAGCAATGGAAGGAAATCGTTTCTTTGATCTTGTACGTTGGGGTATTGCCAGTCAGGTTATGAACAATTATTTCAATAGCGAGTCTGCCCGACGTTCATTCCTTTCTGCTGGTAAGTTTGATAAGAATCAGGATGAATACATTCCAATACCTCAGCAACAGATAAATTTCACAAATGGGGTGTATAAGCAAAATCCAGGATGGAAATAATGTAGTCAAATTACAATTTAAAGATATATTAAAATGAAAAAATCTATATACATATTCTTATCTTTAATAATGATACTAAATTTAGTATCATGTAGCGAAGATTACAACGGAATAAGCAATTCGGGTGAGGTGAAAATCAAGACCTTTTCTGCGAATGCTAAATTAGAAACATTGAATGAAACATCTGGTCTTATTGAATTAGTTTTCCCTTCTGCAACCGATTTAACCAAGATCACACCTGTTATAACTCTATCTGAAGGTGCACATATTGTAAGCCCTGAAAATCCTGAAGGGCCAATTGACCTTTCAAAAGTGACAGTTTACCGTGTTGTCAATGGGAATCTTTATCATGATTATAATGTTGTGGCTTCTCATGTAAGTGATAAAACAAAAATCCTAACGTTCTCAATCGGCAAATATAAAGGGGTTATTCATCAGTCAGTCCGTACTATTACAGTACTTTATCCAAAAGGGGAAGATGTTACAGCTTTAACTCCCAAATTTACAATTACCGATGGGGCAAAAGTAGTATCACCAACTGCAACGACTCTTGATTTTACGAGTCCGGTGGATTACAATATCTCCTATCTGGACGAAACATTTACCTACAAAGTAACAGTAGTGCCTACAGATCTTACTCCGGTAGGATTCTTAGGAGAAGCTGCTACTGCCGGTGAAATTACTAATTTGGATGAAAAAGCTGCATGGAACTGGTTATCTGAGAATTTTGTAGACCCTGTATATATATCCTTCGATGCTATCAAGAAAGGGGCCGATTTAAGTAAGTATGGTGTGCTTTGGTATCATTGTGACCCTGATAAACTTGAAATTCCGTCTATTGCTACCGATGCAACAGTTATTGATGCGTTGAAGAAGTTCCATACACAAGGAGGAGGTTTATTACTTACTTCTGCAGGTGCTTCTTTGGGAGCATCACTTGATATTGCCAAAAATGGGAAAATGTGGAATAATGACTGGGGATATGGAAATAGTCCTTCAACCTTAGGCGAAAATTGGGGAATGAGATTCACCGGTCACGAAAACCATCCTATCTTTAAAGGTTTGCGCATGGAAATTGGAGAAACATCACGCTTCTACATAATGGGCAAGGGAGTGAAAGTAAAAGGACACAATGCCATCTGGAACTTTGATACATGGACAGGTTACAATTTTGATGTAGCAAAATGGCAAAACGAGAATGGTGGTAAACAACTAGCTAGTTTCTATTGGGACGATGCTATGAATCAACGTTCCATTATTACTGAATACGAACGTCAAAATGGTAATGGAGCTACTATCACCATTGCTGTAGAAAGTTATGACTGGTATAATGAAGATGGATCACCTGCTAATTCTTATCTTGACAATTTGGAGACTCTGACTGGGAATATTTTGAATTATCTGGCTAAATAATAAAATTGAAGAATTATGAAACTTAATTATATTGTAACAACTCTCCTTTCACTTGCAAGCCTTACGGCTTGCAGTGATCAGGAATACGTGTGCAACGATCCAAATGCAGATCTTTCTGCTCCTTCTTATTTTGATGTAAACGACTTACACCAGACGTATGCTTCCTTCTGGAAGCCATCCAATGGCTGGGTGGGGGACCCAATGCCTTTTTACGAAAATGGGAAATTTCATGTGTTCTACTTGTTTGATGCACGTGATGGAGCTGCCACTTTTCACCCTTGGGCAAAGACAACTACAAGCGACTTTATGACGTATGAAGATAACGGCGAAGTAATTCCTTGCGGAGCGGACGGAAGTCAGGAAGATGCTTTGGGTACAGGTTCGGTAATAAAAGCGGGCGATACCTATTATGCTTATTACACTGCACACAATGCAAATCTTAATCCTGCCGAGAAAATTTATTTAGCTACATCAAAGGATATGAAAACTTGGACTAAGCAAACTAATTTTTCACTTCAGGCTGCCAACGGATATGATGCTAATGAATTCCGTGATCCATTCGTGATGAAAGAAGGTAACGTTTATAAGATGTTCATTACTACCCGTGGTTATGTGGCAGCAGTGAATGATTGGCAAGCAGTTATTGCACAATACTCTTCTACCGATTTGTTGAACTGGAAACTGGAAGACCCCTTCTACTTTAATGGAGAACGAGTAATGGAATGTCCGGATGTATTTACTATGGGAAATTACCAATATTTGGTATACTCTAACTGGGACTGGGCTAATAATGACCGCAAAGTGCACTATCGTTATCGGGTTGTAGGAACTAACGACTGGAAAGTTCCTTCCTATTCAGCTCTGGATGGCATTGCTTACTATGCCGGAAAGACTGCAAGTGACGGTACAAATCGTTTCTTATTCGGATGGTGTCCTACCCGTAGTGGAAATAATGATACCAGTGATTATGGTTGGGCAGGATCATTGGTTGTTCACCAGTTGACACAAAATAGTGATGGAACGCTGAATGTAACTATCCCCGCATCGGTTGATCAGAAACTAAACAACGAAGTAGCTCTAAAGGCCTTGGTAAATAACAATGCACAAGTGCAAGACAATAGTTATACATTGAATGGTACAAGTGGCAAGGCCATAGCACTGTTTGATCGTCAAAAAGGAACATATAAAATTACGACTACAGTAAAAGCAAGTACGGCTACCCGCTTTGGCTTTGAGTTTGGTGCCGGAGGTGCTCGCAGTGAGGTACATGATCTGGTATTCGATTTAACTAGTAAAACGTTGAAACTGGACTACATAAAAGACGGCAACGTATTGGCTACGCGCACTTCAACTCCTCTTACAATACCTGAAAATAAACAATTTAAAGTGACTATTGTTATAGAAAACTCTGTTTGTGTTATTTATGTAAATGGTGTAATTGCATTGAGTAACCGAATTTATCAAATGAATCAGAACCCCTGGGGTATATTTGCCGAAGGTGGTGAAGCAGTATTTACAGAGGTAGCACTGAATAAGTAAAGAACTGGCAAACTTTACAATTGCAATTATTTTGAATTAAGCGGATAGATTAAATACAATCTATCCGCTTTTTCTATTAGAAAAAAACGAAAAAAGCATTATCATCTGCTACCTGCCACTAAAATGCATCTAATAATCCTATAATCAGATGTTTAATCTGGTGGCAGATAAATGTTCTATACATTTTTATCTGCTACTAAATCCTGCATCTGCCACTAGTTTGTAATGGCTCAATTTTTATTTTTTATGCTCAAAGAAAGCAGAGAAATTTCTTCCGGAAATACCCGTGATGGAGTAGTTCTTTTTCGACATAATGCGTGAGTGTAGTGATTGCTTTTCTCCATTCATTTTAGGGTTTAAGCCTCTTCCTGAAAGTCGGTTACTGCTATCGTGTTTCATTTAGTCTGTTATATAATTCTTTCCTTAATGCTAAGTAAGCCCGCAGCCGTGAACCGATAAGCCCGCATTCAGGGGCCCATGGGTTTACGGCTGCAGACCGATGGGCCCTCGAATGCGGGCTTACTAATATTTCTTTAAGTTTTTGCTTATGTTACGCCAGTAAATAGCTTAATTCTCTTGTTATTATGTAGTAAAAAATAATTAAATAATAGTGGTGTTTTTATTTGGTTTTTAATAGTTTTTGATATTATCTTTATACCACAAAACAATAAAATAAATATGAATATAACGCAGATTAGAAGCCTTGGAGAGAAGAAGACACAACGTATGGTAAAGTTAGAAACTTTATTAGATAGCATGAAAAATGAGGGTAAAGAGCACTTGGTTACAACCATGAGACATTCTTTACAAATTCATTATGATACCGAAAGCAATATTTATGCAAAAAAAGTCCCTCGGATACTATTTGCCGCAGGATTTAAAAAAGAAAATGAAACTCAGGTGATGAAGCAGTACAACGGACTGGTATTGCTGGAAGTTAACAATCTTTCCGGTACGGATGAGGCCGCCAGTATTCGCCACATTGCATCCGGTTTTCCACAGACAAAAGCAGCGTTTATCGGCTCTACAGGCAAAACTGTGAAGATACTTGTGCCATTCACCCTCCCTGACGGCACTCTGCCGCAAACGTACAGAAAAGCGGAACTGTTTCATGCACATGCCTATCGCCGTGCAGTCCTGTTATATCAGTCGCAGATACCATTTCCTATAACAATAAACAAGCCATCATTGGAGCATAGTTGCCGTCTCTCTTTTGATCCCGAACTATATGTTGCGCCCCATGCACACGCCATCCGTCAGGAACAGCCCACAGAAATGCCTGCCGAAACCACCTATCAGGAGGCAGTGCAGGAAGAGAACAATCCTCTGCAGCGACTTGTTCCGGGATATGAACGAAGCAGAGTTGTTTCCACCCTGTTTGAAACCTCTTTGAATGCCGCATTGATCGAAACTGGAGGTTGTTCGGGAGAAGAAGGAGTGAAGCCGCTTCTGGTGGCACTGGCAAATAACTGCTTCAAGTCCGGCATTCCCGAAGAGGAGGTGGTGAATGGCGCAATACTTCATTTTGGCATGAAAGAAAAAGAAGTAGAAGTGAGGCAAACCATTCATAATGCGTATCTCATTGGCAAGAGTTTCGGCAGTAAGCCTTGCATCCGTCCCGAGCAAAGTATGGCGATGAAAGCTGATGAGTTTATGAAGCGCCGTTATGAATTCCGCTATAACACACAGACCACCGAGGTGGAGTACAGAGAACGCAATTCATTTATCTTTGATTTTCGTCCTATCAGTGACAGAGCCTTGAACAGCATTGCCCTCAATGCCCAGTTTGAAGGGCTGCAACTGTGGGATAGAGATGTGAAACGTTACGTTTACTCAGACAGAGTTCCGCTATTTTCACCCATTGAACACTATCTTTCCGCACTTCCCAAGTGGGACGGGAAAGATCGTATTCGTGCTTTAGCCAATACAGTGCCGTGCGACAATCCACATTGGCCCAACTTTTTCCACCGCTGGTTCCTTTGCATGACCGCCCATTGGAGAGGAACAGATAAAAAGCACGCCAACAGCACAGCACCATTGCTCGTTGGTCCGCAAGGATATAAAAAGTCCACCTTCTGCCTCAATATAATTCCGCCACCGTTGCGTGCATACTACACGGACAGTGTCGACTTCAGCCAGAAGCGCGATGCCGAGCTCTCCCTTAATCGGTTTGCGCTGATTAACATTGATGAGTTCGACCAAATTAGCGCAGGCAATCAAGCCTTTCTGAAGCATATTCTTCAGAAACCGGTGGTGAACACCCGCAAGCCGCACAAAACCGCTGTGCAGGAGCTTCGCCGTTATGCATCGTTCATAGCCACGAGTAATCATGCCGACTTGCTGACCGATGAATCCGGTGGCCGTCGTTTCATCTGTATCCTGCTAACCGGAAAGATAGACGACACACAACCCATTAACCACGAGCAACTCTACGCCCAGGCAATCAGTGAGCTGCAAAGCGGAGAACGCTATTGGTTTAACGCAGACGATGAGGTTATACTAATGAACAAGAACCGCGAGTTCGAGCAAACCCCGGCAGCCGAGCAACTCTTCCACCAATACTATCGCCCCGCAGAAGCAGGCGAGGAGAGCAGTGAACTTCTTGCCGTGGAGATTTTCACCCAGTTACAGAAGAAAAGTGGAATTAAGCTAACCGCCACAAGAGCCATTCATTTTGGGCGTATCCTTAAAAAGCTAAACATCCCCAGCCGAAGGATTAACGGGAATACCTATTATGATGTTGCGGAACGCCCAATTTAGTGGGAGATAGTTTTGATTTAGTAGCAGATGAAAAGTTGAACTTTTTTATCTGCTACTAGTTGAAAGCCCTTTTGTTAGGGCTTTTTAGGTGTTTTAGTGGGGGATATGGGAGATGAATTTGAGAAATTGCGATAAATTGTGGAACTATTATTTTATACTAAATAAGTAAGGTATAATATCTTCTTTTATTTCAATTATTTTCATTTTATAGTTAAATATAAATATTATATTAAACTTTAAAGTGGATATCTTTGTTTCATAGATTAGAAATCCTTATTTTTGTTTTCAAAAGAACAGATGGTAAAATCAGAGCAAGAAGTTGAGGCATTTCTCCGACAATTCAAACCTAAATTCAGCCTATGGGGAATTATTTTCTTGAATAGAGATAAGAATATTGAAGCTTTGAAATTACTAGGCATCACTCCACATGCCAGAGAGGAAATTATCAAAGAGATAGAGGTTGATGATTATGTTGAGACTATTGATGCTATTGGTTTTGGAGATATGTGGGTGTTTGGCAAAGATTATGATGGTACAGAATTGTATATTAAGATATCTATGGGTAATACAAATAACAGAACCATTTGCATTTCTTTTCATACAGCAGAATTTCCGATGAAATATGCATTCAAATAGTATTTAAAAACAAATGAATATGGAAAAATATGTAGATATGGTTAGTCCTTTTACCGGTGGAAAGGTTAAGGAATTTAGTACTGTAGAAGAACATGAGTTCCGAAAAGAAACATATTCGGTACATGTTTGCTATTATATGTGCGAAGACACTGGAGAAAAGTTTACTACTACAGAACAGGACGAACTCTTATTCAACGATCTCTATTCTCAGTATAGAGTAAAACATGGTATTCCTTTTCCTGAAGAAATCAAAGAAATCCGAACACGCTATAAGTTGAACTACTCCCAAATAACAAGAATATTAGGATTTGGAGCTAATCAGTATGCCCAATATGAGAATGGACAAATACCATCTGAATCAAATGGGAAAATGATTCTGGCTATGCAAAACAAACAAGTTATTTTAGGACTTCTGGAAGCCAGTAAGGAGGAATTTGAAATAGATGAATATCTAAAAGTATCAGAAGCAATAAGTTGTGCTTCCGATAAAGTAACGTGTTCAGCTCAACAGAGTCTTTTTTATAAAGATATTAAGCGGTCTGTTTATAATGGTTTTAAGCATCCTAATGTTCAAAAACTTATGGAAATGATAAAATACTTTGTATGTAATTCCAAATCCATATTTCCTACAAAATTGAATAAAGAAATGTTTTATGCTGACTTCTATCATTACAAGCGTTTCGGTATTTCAATCAGCGGACTTAATTATCAGGCTATTCAATTTGGTCCGGTTCCGGTTCATTATAATACCATTTATGATAACATTGATGGCATAAACAAAGAAATAGTACTTGCTCACGATATGGAAAGCACACGCCTAACTTGTGATGAATATGATTTATCGTTGTTCGATGAAAAAGAAAAAGAGACTTTGGAAACGATTGTTCGTATCATCCAGCCTATGAAAACAGATGAGATTGTAGCCGAAAGTCACAAAGAAGATGCATGGATCAATTACTCTCAGGAAAATAAACTGATTCCATATTCTGAAGCTTTTAGTTTGAGACTAATTTAGGTATTATCTGCTTTATTCTAAAGGCCTCGAATTCGAGGCCTTTAGAATAAAGCAGATTAAATATTTCTCTCACAATTCAATTCATGCTGAACCAGACTAAGTGCCTGTTTTATGGTTTCTGTTAACAAAAGGAGGGATTATTTTCTTTCTCCAACTCGTGATTTTTTTAGTAGCTCATTGCTCGAATTTAAAGCTGCATTTTTTAAAAGTATTGATTGCTGTGTATAATTCTTTTTACTTTGTCATAACTATAATACTTTTATCGGTTTTCCATTAGCTTTAGCTTTTTCATATAAAGGATATAGTGAACTTTCTTTATTAAGAGAACCGAAGACTATCTCGTCTGCAATAGAGATTATATATTTATTTCTAGCAAAAGCAGTCTCGTTTGATTGTCTCATTGCGTCAGATATTGATATTATTAGTAACCTTTCTTCACTAACTGCAACTTCAAACTCTTTGGGTAGTTTCTTGTATGGCGCGCGTCCTAGAACTAATATGGTTGGAGTTTTACTCTTTAGTAGGAAGTGCAAAACATCTTTTTCGAGTTTTGAATGAAACCCGCTAACTACGCAATTGCCTAATTTTTTTTGCTCAGTTGCCCAATCATAACATTTTAGTACCGTTTCCGACGATATAGTGCGAGAGGCAAGAAATGCTACTATTGATAATTTTATTAATTCCTTATTTCCAAGATTAGTATTCATTATAATTTAATTCATAACGTTTTTCATAACTTAGTGTTGAAGACAGGAATATCCTTATAACACTTGCTAAATCAATATATATAAAGGATATATAGATGGCAAGACTAAGTAAATCATCTACGATTATCAATTCAGTTGCTTTTTCAATATTGAATTGTTTCTTTATTCTATTAATTAACATGTAATAATGTATCCAAACATCGACTCTACTTGACATTGATAATATCATCTTTTACGTTGAAAATAGTAGACGTTGCTTTCCTTCTTTAGTTAATGGCCTTTTATTGTTCATTCTCCTCCCTCCAATTCGTCCCCCATACGGTATTTGATATCGTAGTTTATGATGAAATCAAGCTCCTCATCGTTGAACCCATAGTGTTTTGTTAAGGCTTTGTCAATTTCATCAATAATTAGCTTCGATTTCTTTTTCTTATATACAAACGAAGCTACGGTTCCTCTTGTCTTACTATTGGTAATTAATTCATTTTTATTATTATCTAAGTCTAATTCTAATTTATATGCCAAATCGATCAATGCTTTATCATATATATAATTTAATCTAAAATTGAAAATCATATAATCTTTAAGATTAAACATATCATAATTGATAGCATAATACCACCAAAACAAGTTAGAGTTAAAAACACTCATATAGAATGGAGCCATATCTCTTTCAATAAATGATGATTCTTTATTGCTTAGTGAATCAGAGTTAAACCCATTTAAGAGAAACATTATCCAATATCTAACTCCTGCTGTACGATAACATATTTTGTTCTCTGTTTTGAATGTTTGTGATAAGTATAAAGAAACAGGATTATGCTTAATAAATTTAGCATAAATTTGACTTTCAATTGTAGATGATAATCTCCAAATATTATTATTATTAAATGATTTTGCATATTTTGTAAGTCTAAAAAGCGAATTTCTATCTTCGGAACGCCATCTTGTAACAGAAGTACTATATATTTTTTTGAAAGTCTCTTGCCTGATGATAAAAATAGACAGCCTCTGTTCTACGCCTTCGAATAATTTTGCTGGACGTATTTCATAGTGACTAAAATAAACAGTTCCAATATTACAGATATAGTTTCTTAATATCTGCATATTATTATTAGATGCTATTGTTAAGGGAACAATAATTCCAATATTATTATTTCTAATTATAGTGCAACTTCTTTCAATGACAAAAGCGTATAAGTTGTTACATTTAATTGTTTTGTATTTTTCAAGTTTATATTTATCACAAATAGCTTTATGAGTTTGTTTATCTTTCTTGGTATATTCCACATATGGTGGATTTCCAATAATAACATCAAACCCACCATTGCCTTGTATAATCTGATAGAATTCAGCTAGCCAGTGGAACGGTTGGTGTGAAGAATGCCAATCTTCGTAGGTGAGCGCGTTGTTTATACCATACAATCTGTGATTAAGAACATCATTCAAGATTGCAAGGCGTTCAGTAAGAGCTATTTTTGCTTGTTTGAATACAACTATATCATCTTGTTGGTTAAGTTGAATCTCCTTGAAGCGTTCATAAGCCATAGCAACCTTTTCCATTTCGTTCTCTACTTTTTCTTTGAACTCTTGATTGGCAAAAAAATCGCCATAGGTTAAATCTTTATTTAGTTCTTCTTTAGTGGCATATCCTACCAATGTATTTCCACAACGGATATTAAAATCAATATCTGGTAGAGGGTCTAAACCAAGGTTGTCTGCATGTCTATCAACATCGACTACAGCTACCATCTTTAGGAATAGACGCAGTTTGGCAATCTCAGTAGCTTCAACCATTATATCAACTCCATAAAGGTTGCGAAGTATAATGCTTTTGTATATAAAGTGTTGTATATTACTACGATATTTATTTTCTATTTCGCTTAATTCATTTGTGAATAGTTTCTCGTTAGTTGTATTAAATTCTTCCATACGAGAAATACATATCTCGTAAAGTGGTTCTAATATATTAAGTGCTGCAAATAAAAATGCGCCAGAACCACAGGTAGGGTCTAAGATTGTGACTTTCTGTAATGCTGTATAGAAATGTTTAACGAAAAGGTGATCGGTAGTATTTGCTAACAAATCATATACAAACGAGCGGATATCGAGATTATACGTAATAAAATCATTAATTTGTGTGATTTCGCCTGCATTGATTTTATTTATTATATCGTTATATCGAGAGCGTCTTTCAATCGTTTCACGCCATATTTCTGTAGGAAGTGCCAGTTGTTCATCAGTCTTTTCATTCCAACGAGCACGGCGTTCTAATAAGTTTGGTTTTGAGGTGTTAATACCTTGTTCAATGTAATCGGGGAGTGACAATTTTACACCTTTTTTAACAGCATCGTAGATGTATTTATCTCCGCTTTCGCGTAGCATTTTCCAAACAAAACCTTCTGACTTGAAGTCTTTAGCTGATGAAGTTTTGGTAATTTCGTCAATCAAGAATGGTATAATACAGTTTTTGCCTATATATTCAGTAATATCCTCTTTCGTGTAATATGCTCCCATATTAGCTCGGTCGTTGATGTACTGTTCAAATATATAACCTAGCACATCGGGGTTTATGTCCTTGCCGGTAGCGGTTATTCGGATGTCAAGATGCCAACACCATTTATCAAAGAAAGCGAATAGATTTTCAAAAGCGTCATCAGCAATATCTATATCGGCATATTGCTTTTCCAATTGATGCTCATCGAACATACCTCCATTAAGGTATGGTATACGTCCGTAAACCTTTTCAAAATCAGAATTGTGCTTTGGATTATTCAAACCTCCATGGAATAAAGCGCGCAAAAAACCTTTATAGAAACTTTTGAAAAATTTATCTTCGCCACGTTGCTTCTGGCTCAATTCCAAATTATGACGCAAGTAATCTGCATCGAAATTCAAAAAACCTTTCTTCTGAATAAAGTAGAAAACATCAGACGGTTGAGCATTACAGAAGCGTACCACTGTTTATCACCATCTACTTCAATGCCTTGTATAAATGAAGCAAAAGAATTGTGTTGCTTCTTGAATCCCGCATAAAAATCTTTAGTGATTTTGCTTGAATTTACTTCAAAAGCCTCATGTATACGAGCTGTTACATCGACAATTGTAACATTTTCATCTATATCGAAACTAATACTGTCTAATTTGCTAAATAAGAAATCGGCTTGCGCTGAGGTTGCATATTCAATTGTTACTAAATCTCTTTTTTCAACAGTTTTAATAGGTGCAATCCATAAATGATGTTTGCTGTTACGTTGTACAAAGATTAAGATGTAGTCGTTTGAATATTTACGCAATCGCATATCAATTTTACGGCACGTAGCATTTTGAGGTATTATATCAACCTCGCAAGTATAAACAATAAATCCACTTTTACGAGTAATAGCTTTCATCTCATAATTTATCTCATCAATAGAGATTGACGCATCGTATTGGTAAGCAGGAATATTGTCCCAACCTAATTCATTAAATAAAGTGCTGAAATTAGCATCTGTGATATATCTATTAAATAGCGTTCTGTTCATAACTATTCTATGTTTTTTAATCCCATTGAGCAAATAATCTGTGGTTCGTTATGTTGTGAATCTTCTTCGTTAATGATACACAGTTCATCGTTTTTACGAAGCTCTGTTACCATATCGACAATATCCTCAATTTTTGCACCTCTTTTGAGTTGTTGGCCCAAAATGTATTTTGCGTTATCACGAAGTGGGTAGTTGTATATGTCGTCTGTAGCTAATTTAACTTCATCGCTTAAGAACAAAGAGCCTTGTTCACGTTTGCAATATCCGTCAAGTAGTGTATATAGCCTATATTTAGTACTAAATCTGCTACCCAATATACCACTTGTGCGCACTTCTTGTTGTTGCATTAGGGCTAATGACTTTGCAACAATATCGTGATGAGAATCTATGGCTGTTTGTGCTGGTTCATCAATGGAACAAGATAACGTTTTAAGTATGGTTTGTTGAGACTGAGTGACAACGTTGTTTTTCTTATCCATCCAAGTTAGCATATCATTACCTTCAGGTGTTTTTGCGTAAGTGATAACCCCTTCTTTTAACGTTCCATAAGTGTTAGTCTTGGTTGAATATACAACATTGTTAAGGCTCGGAATAATTTTCTTTAATTTAGGATTTGCTTCTGTAGCTGTTTTCCATATTTGGAATGCTTGTGACGCTAAGTCTACTTCACCATCATCTTCTTCATCCAGCACTCCATTTTTTTCATTGTATAAATCTGTTAGATTTTGCTCATTACCTTCAAAAAAGATTTCGTCACCTCCAACAATATCTGCACTTTCATTGATTCTGTCATTTAATCTTCGTTTAAGATTAATAATGTTCTCAACCCCATCTGCTGGAAAGAATGAATAACAAAAAATCTCTTCTGCAGTTTGTCCTATTCGATCAACACGACCAGTTCTTTGAATAAGGCGTATGATAGCCCAAGGCAAATCAAAATTTACTACGATATGAGAATCTTGCAAGTTTTGTCCCTCACTTAATACGTCGGTTGCAATTAGTACTCTGTATTGTTTGTCCAAAGTTAATGGATACTCAACTTTATTGCTAATAGGAGAAAAGCGTTCGACCATATCAGATGGATTGGCAGTCTCACCTGTTACGCAACCTACATTATTAACCCCCATGTTCTGTAGTTGATTTGCGATGTAGTTTGCAGTATCGGAGAATTGAGTAAATACGATTATTTTATCATTTTTATGACTGTTTTCAATTATATCCATCAATGCCTTCAATTTTTGATCCTCGGCTGGCTTCCATAAACCACACAATTTTAACATTTGTATTAAAACGTCACAGTCTTGCTTTAAAGTTTGTTTAAGTGTACGTGTGAAATATTGACTACTAATCCATGATACATTACTTCTATTATCTGCTGAAATTATGTTATAATGCTTTTCGCCAAGTTTAATGTATTTTTCATACTCATCACAAAAACTAATCACATTGTATTCTTCGTTATTCTTGTTTTTGTCTATATTCTCATCAAACAATGAATTTTCAACATCCTCATCGTCTCTGTATCCATCTGGTAAATTACTCTCGACTCCAATAGGGAGTGGAAGCTTCTTATCAATAGCATACAAGTAAATAGAATTTCTCAAGATGTGGCGATATAAAGATATCAAAAATGATATTCCACTGCTATCTAATCTTTTGAAAAAATTTGTTCGACAGAATCCCATCATACGAATTCCTGCGCGAGATAAATTCTCCAAAACTTGCATTTCAGATTCAGAAGCTTCTGCTTGTTTTTTTTCCGATATATAGCGACTCAATCCATAACGAGGTAATTTTAATGCCCCCATTAAATCCATCATTTCTTGAGAATATAATCGACTAAATTGGTCACCTTCTTTTATAGGAAATTTTATTGCTTTAGGTAGCCTTTCAGGGAAATATGATTTGGTACCGTCTTTAAATTCGAGGTATTTTCGATTATTATTCGGATCTGTTGGTGCGTAATTATCCTTAATAAATGTTCGAGTCCTTCGAACTAAGAATAATCTCATTAATTCCCGCCAATCATCAGTATCTGTACTTCTTTCAAAGGCTTTTATGCTTCTAATAAAATCTTCGCTATGTTTCATCGAGAATTCTCTACTTCCGCCTAATTGACGAATGTAACCTTCTGGTTGAATACCAAGATCAGTATCTTCTCCTATGAATAATTTTAATTGGTTACTTAAATCTCTGTAATCTTTGTTATATGGAGTAGCTGTAAGAAGCAATACTTTACTACCTTGATATTCTATGAGCTCTTTGATATTTCTGTATCTGGTCCCTTCGTTATTTCTAAGATTATGACTTTCGTCTACTATTACTAAACGGTAATATTTCATATGCTTGTAATCAAGCTTTTTAGAAATAGAAACGACATCTGCTTTTAAGTCATATTTAATGATGTATTTCTTCCACATCTCTTGAAGATTAGCAGGACAAATAATCAGTGTACTACAAGCATTTCTCATCTCATATACTTTAGCTATAGCACAAGCTGTAATGGTTTTACCCAACCCTACAACATCACCAATCATAGCCCCCCCTCTTTTATCCAAATGGCGTGCTGCTAACTTCACGGCAGTTTCCTGAAATTCAAATAAATCTTCTTTAAATTCAGTAGGTAATTCATATTCATTAATACCATTACGTGCTTCCTGGCTTAAATGATATGCAGTTTTTAAGTATATGTAATATGGAGGAATAATATTGTCGCTCGCCCAACTTTCATCTATAATTTCAATCAACTCCTTCGTAATATCGACACAATACCTATCTTCCCAACGATCATCAAACCATTTTGCTAATTTCTTAGCACTATCACTATCTCCAAATTCGGCATTTAATTCACCTTGCTTCGACAAACCGCTATAAGTTAGATTACTACTTCCCATTATAGCTTGAATCTTATTAAAATGGTCATCAGGTCTATAAGCTAAGTATAATTTAGCATGAAGTGGCTCTTTTAAGTATAATTTTACACAAGTCCGTTCTTCCTTCATCTGAGCTGATAACCTTCTAAGAGTCCATTCGTCTGAAGCGGTTGGAATTCCCATAGTTAACTGTTTGCGGAACTCATTCGCTATTTGTCGTTTGCATTTTTTTACAGATTCAGTATCTATCAAATCATTTTTATTTATCGAGTAAAATGATTTAATCAAATCATCTGGTGGTCTGTGCATTCCTATAAGAAGACGGCATGTCCTAGAAATACGTTCATCTTTTTCAGACACAAAATCACCCGGAAGTTTATCTATTTCATTTACAATTGTTTTCCATCCTCTTAAATTGAAGTATCCCACACAAAAATCAACTCTTTTAACACCATTGTTTGAAATTATACCTTTTAGACCTTCTGTGAATGAAATCTCGATATTATCATATATACGTGCCATATTTTTTTATTTGCTTTTATTCAATAAATTTCGTCTACCGACTTTAGGTGGTTTTGCTATTCTATACTAAAGTTTTTGACTTCGGTATTATTGTACGAATTGAAACCGTTTTGAGCTTCCTTTACTCAGCTATTAAAACAACTATTTCCTTTTGATTTAATGGATTTTATGGATTTAACACATCGATATGCTGAATTTGTTGCACCATTTTAGTTTATAATAAGATACTATTTACCAGTAATTAATTATGATTGTAAAGATATGAAGAAATACTTTATAATCAATTTTGTAGAGCTGAATTTATAAGTGCTTAATTTTTTGCTATTTCTTTTTCTTTTTTCAATCCCTTGAATTGTTTGTATTCTTTGGCTGTTCTGTCTGCCCAGGTTTGGTAGATTATATCAGTTAAAGTAGCAAAATGTATATCTTCCAGTAAACCATGCTTCTTCTATTCATCCGTCAAGTCCTTACGTATCTCGATAGACTTTAGCCGTTGATTTATCCAATTATCAGAATATCCAAGACATTTATAGTCCATCATTGTCTGCTCAATAAAAAGTTCCGGATCCTGAATCTGGTCTAACCGCTCACTTGCAACGCTTGCCATCCATTGTTTGAAAGGTTCAGCTTTAGGTGAAGGTATAGATTGAATAAGACGGAATAGTTGTTCGGTATCGGCAACATCAGTTAAACGCATTTTCCCATCTGCTGCTTGCATTTTCAACTGGTGACAATTTGTCACCGTTTCATTTCCTTCTTCTTTGAGTCTCTTTTTCAGCTTATTCCAATATTTTCTGCCGTCAGCACTATCTGTTAAGATGCTAACTACGTCAACAATAGAAAAATACCATTTCTCCTGTTCATCGTCCCAAATTGTGCGTACTTGTTTTTGCTCAAAGAGCTGTATTGCTTGTTTTTTGGTCATAGACTCATTTCTTAAATCACAAACGATAAAATATGTGAGTAATATTAACCTTTCTTTGAAGCTCTTTCCCGTTGCTTCAGATTCAAGTCTTGTAGCGCTTTGCCCATAGTATCTTCTTTGGCTAAAAGAAGAATATCATCATCTAACTGCAGAGCATAAAGAATTCGCAGATAGATACCGATAGCTACTGTTGGTAACCCTTTTTCCACACGAGATACATTTTATATGTTTGAGTGAAATTCCTCCTACTCGATTGAAACAAAGAATTACATATTTGCAACAACTGTATAAGTTCCTGCCTTGTACTCTTTTGTTTCTTTACTGCCAGGGATGGTGACAGAGGCAGTTGCACCTTTTGGAATGGTGAACTTCCAGATCCATTTGTTGCCTTTGTATTTCCAACTGCTTTTTATTGTTCCTGCAGCCGACTTATACTGTGCATTGATATAACCTAATCGTTTGTCGGGAACAGGGGACATGATGATATGTTTGAATCCTGGTTTTGCTGGGTCGGCAGAGATGCCGGCTGCTGTTTCCCATATCCATTCACATACGCAACCGTAGGCATAATGATTGAAACTGTTCATTCCCTTTGGTCCCATACCGTTTTCTATCATATAACTGTTCCAGCGTTCCCAGATGGTTGTTGCACCATTATCTATAGAATAGAGCCATGATGGATTCTTACGTTGGAAGAGTAGGTTGTAGGCTACATCTATCATTCCATTTTCGGTGAGCGTAGGCATAAGGATTGATGTTCCCAGGAATCCTGTCTGCAGACAGTCGCCATGGGCTTTGAAATTTTCTCGTAGACGGGTAATCATTTCTTCACGTGCCTTTCCTTTGATGAGTTTATTTTTTAATGCAAAGAGGGCAGGGGTCTGCATGGTGTTCAGAATGTCCAACTTAAACTTGCCATCTGTGGTAAGGAAATTGTCTAAGATATATGATCTGGCTTCCTGCATCATCAACTCGTATTTCTTTGTGTCACGAGAAGTGGCTTTAGCCATGTCGCGCATCATCTCGGCATCCATCAACCAGTATGCTGCACTAAGATAATTCCAGTATTCTTCTGCTTCAGGAAGTGTTCCATTTTTATCTCTCGACTTTCCACTGCATGTCTCCAATGGTTCGTAACTTAACCAGTCGGCCCACTGTGAACCTTTATTCTCTTCAAATAATAAGTTGTGAGTGTAACGGGTTTCGTTAGCATGGTTGATAAACTTCTCCATGGAAGTCCAGTTCTCATTTATGATGTCTACATTTCCAAACTGTTTCCAAACTGTATATGGAACGATTACTCCGGCATCGGCCCATCCTAGTCGCATACTCTCATCGGAACAATATTGACCAAATGGTGCTACACCCGGGAAACCTCCTTGTGGACTTTGGGTATCGCGCATATCGCCCATCCACTTATGGAAGAAGTTTTGCGTGTTGGCAAAGAATGTTCCTGTCTCGGCAAACACTTGTGTATCAGCAGTCCATCCCAAACGTTCGTTGCGTTGAGGGCAATCGGTAGGTATAGACAGATAGTTGGAGCGCTGTCCCCACTGAGTGTTGGATATAAGTCGGTTTATTGATTCGTTTCCGGTGGTGATATTACCTATCTCCATGTCTTTGGTGATAGACGTTATCGGTATGGAACGAATGCTTTTAAAAGTGACCTTCTCGGTGGCAACGATAGAGATAAATCTATATCCATAGAAGGTGTTGCGCGGTTGGAAACAAACTGGTTTGTTATTGCCAAAGATATAATCAAGCATCATACCTGTGTTTGGAGTACGAAGGTTGAGGCGATGAACGCTACCTTCGGGACCATCCATACCTCTGCTGTAGGCTCCATTACCATCGTTTAATAATTCTGCAGGTTCGCAATGAATCTGTGCTCCCTTTTCTGCCTGGAATACAAACGATGGTACTGCAGCACAGTTTTGCCCAAAGTCAACTACAAGTGTCTGATGTGGCATGAGTGTGATAATGTCGCCATCGGAATACTCTTTTGTTATTACCACTTTACCATATTCTTTGTCGCTTTTCCCTTCTATGCCATCCCAGATGTATGCTCTTGTTGGTTTAAGTGCCAGGTCTTCTCGGAAATATACTTCAGCACCCTGAGAAGGTAATATCACGCCATTGAATTCTTTGTTGACTTCGGGAGTGGTAAGGGCAACAGAAGTGTCGTATCCTGCAGTTTCTCTATCGTCAAAGATTTCTCCATCGAAGATTGCTGCATGTTTTACTTTTCCTGCTATGCCTGCTTTCCAGTTGTTAGTGTCTGTACCATATAGTTTTGTGGTACCATCAGTGAAGATGAGTTTCAACACTCCGCGAAAGGCACACTTCTTTCCAATCATACCATTGTTGTTGCCCGGAGTGATAATCTTGTCGGCCCACCAACCTGGTGTTACCTGTACGGAAAGACTATTTTCGGCACCTGCATCCTTCTTGAAGGCATCGGAAACATCGTAGGTGAACGACCGTTTGGTTTTGGCATAATGAGTGAAACCTGGTTTGAGAATCTCTTTTCCTATAGGTGTACCATTGACATACAGGTCGTAGACTCCCAGTCCGGTGGTCATCCACAGGGCTGTCTTTACTTTCTTATCGTTTTTGACAGTATTTTTAAACCAGTTTGCTCCATCTGCAGAACGTGAATTGTCGTTAATGCGCTCTGTGACTACAGGAGCATTGGCAACAGATATCCACTCGGAACAATTCCATGCAGAATTGTCGAGCGCACTGGTCTTATACCCCTTAGCTTGTTTAGCCGACTGGGCATAAGTGGATAATGAAAATACAGTAAATGAAAAAATAATAATTGATTTAGTAATGTGTCTCATGTCTTATTATGTTTTGTATTAGATGGTTCTGGGCTTAAAGATAATATTATTTTTCAATTTGTATTTCGTCTATTAATAATCTTCATAATAATATATATACTGATAAAACAATAAATATCTGAGTTTTATAGATTGATAATTAGTTTTATTATAGATTCAATTATTATATTTGTGATAAGATGAAATATTTATTGAATGATTATGAATATAGAACATGATAAGGAAAAAAAGATTTTCAGTGTGGTAGTTGATGGAGTAACTGCTCATGTTTCTTACAAACTGATTGACGGCGGTTTAGATATCCGTCATACAATTGTTCCCGATGAAATTGGGGGTAGGGGGATAGCTTCTGCTTTAGTAAAGGCGGCTTACGATTATGCTCTGGAAAATGGGTATAAACCTGTGGCTACCTGTTCGTATGCGGTGGTTTGGCTTCAAAGGCATCCGGAGTATAACGGCATTACGGGAAAAGATTTTGGAGGTGAAGGTACCTGTGCGGTGTAAACAGTAAAGAATGACAAACAAAAAAGCTACCCGGAACTCAATGCTCCAGATAGCTTTTATTAAGGTATGTTTATCTCTTAAAACTTATGAGTGTTCAGACTCTTGTCAACCAATATTCCGTCCACAACTTTCAGGTCGAACTTCACTTTGTGTTTAGCCTTTAATTTAAGGATAAACAGATCTGCTGTACCTTCAATTGCTTCTTTGTTACCAATGTTGACGAAGGTAGGATAGAGAGCTTTCGATCCGTTTGTATGAAGACGGTCATAAGTAAGATTCTCCATGTTCTTCAGATTCAATGGCTGTACTCCCATAAATTCAAAATCTCTCTGATTATATGGCAAAGCAAAACTTAAGGCGTTGACAGATTTTAGGTTTTCACCTTTTACAAGAACTTCGACTATCTCATCCTTGTTATACATCTGTTTGGCTGTGCCTATCTTAATACTTCCGTCAACTTTCTCTATTTGTTGATTGCTTACGCCATCTTCAAGTTGTGTTGCTACAACAGAAATATCGTAAGCATCGATCAGATCATTCTTGTTGATATCCCCATTGCTGATATAACCAAAGTCGGAGTCACCTATTCTTAAACCGTTATAATTAGTATAAGAAGTAAGGTCGTTACCATCAATCTTGCCATCGTTGTTGATGTCTCCCTGAAGATAGCTTGCTGTTCCAGGCACTTTAAATACATATAATTCTCTGCCCGAACCGTAGTTGCCAACGCCTTCGGTTACAGCTAGCTTAATGTATCGAGCTGTAGGATGACCGGCAAAATCAAACACCTTCACATCGCCATTCTGTTTCCAGTTAAATGCACCGGCTTCTGTCCAGTTCATCTTGTCCGTACTGTAATAAACAGTTCCTTTCAACATAGTTCCGTTACCACCGTCATTGCGTGGCAAGTATTGGAATTTATCGAGCTGGTTCACTGTTTTCAGGTCAATAACCATATCGAATGGCAAAGCATTTTCTCTGTATTTGGTATGCCAGATATCACCCGATTCGGCAAAGTCGAACAAACGGTTCACTTCGAAACCTTCCTGATCCAAAGCTGTTGTTGTGCCCTGTATTCCCTGAATTGCAAACTGCAACGGATTCGATTTTGTTTTAGCGCTGCATTCTGTCCAGTCGGAATAACCATCTTTGTTTACTGCACGTACCTTGAACGAATAAGTTGTTTCGGCCGTCAAGTCAGTAAACAATAGTTCTGTGTCCTTAATAGTAGTGTAAATCATTCTGTTGAACTCAATTTCATAGAAATCGGCATTCGCCACTTTGCTCCATGTTGGTTTCAATGTATATGCTTCGGTATTCTCTGCCGTAATCTGCGCTTGTGGAGCAGTCAGTGTGCCTGTTGTGATTCGGTATGTATCAGTAGGCTCAAATACAAATCCTGCGATATTTAATATAGTCTGAGTTGCAGTAATATCAGTAGCTGCAAGCTTTACAAGGAGCTGTGGATTCTTGGTAATCACCACTTTATCGAATTCACTTCCTTTCGTTGCAAACTTGTTCAGATTAGGAGTAGCATCATAGAAACAAACATTTTCTCCCTTCAGGAACTCTTCCATAGAATTCACCTCAGTTAGCTTAACATTCTTGTTCCCGATTTTGGCAGACACCTTCTTTGGTTTTGCTGTTACATTGATTCTGAACTCTGTTGATTTCTCTTTCACAAAGTCATTGAAACTTCCTTTTGCAGGATGAATGGTAACGGTTACATTGTTCTTCTTATCAACACTCGATTCGATCTTTGTTGTAACTCCCTTGCCTTGTCTGTACTCTTCTGAAATACCATCGTCATCGTATTCTGTGAACGAACTGTTTCCATACGGATAGATTTCGTAAGCGCGAATGCCTTTATTAATTTCAGAGACATTATTGTTAGGATTGGCCATCGGGATAATTGCTCCGTTCTTCACGAAGAGAGGCAGTTTCCACAGAGATGCTGCAAAGCTATTCACAACGCAATTCCCGGTATACTTTTCTCCTGTGAAATAATCAATCCATGTACCTTCTGGCAAATAGATACCATTGCGGATATCGTTACCTTTTTTATCCGACTTTGTTTCCTGATAGATAGGTGCCACCAGGAAGTTAGGCCCGTACAAGTACTGATATTGTGTAGCTGTTCCCTTTGTATAAGCATTAGGATATTCGAGGAACATGGCTCTGATTATCGGCATTCCGTCTACCGCTTCTTTTGCAATGCTATATGTATAAGGAATCAGCTCCGATTTCAACTTCAGATACCAACGGTTGATAGATGTAGCGGGTTCTCCCAATGCGTGAGGATATTTCTCATTAGAGCCCCAACCGTCCATATTCAATTCCATTGGAGTAAATGTTTTCCATTGAAAGTCTCTTGTGTTTATAACCAGATTTTTTCCACCAAAAATACCATCCATATCAGAAGTAATATTAGGTTGACCCGACAATCCCGAACCTATATAAGTAGGGATATGGAAACGAATGTATTCCCACACACCACCGGTTTGGTCGCCCGACCATATTCCGGCGTAACGCTGTGTTCCGGCCCAGCCATCCAAAGAGATAATAAATGGTCTGGCATTACTACCATAATAAGGCATAATGTGACTAACATCGGCAACTCCATTTAATCCGAAAGAATATCCATCACCAACCCAAGCTACGTCTGTTTTTAAAACACGCACTCCGGCATCGCGTACCTCTTTTACAATGTCTCTTTGCAGTAAAGCGCTGACATCGGCTTTGGGATGCAAATCAGATTGAGTCCACAAACCAATTTCCACTCCATTCTTGCGTGCATAATCACCCAGACTTTTCAGGTTTTGAATATTGCCGTCCAAAGTTTCTGTTTGTCCGTATCCGGCTCCATATCCGTCATTTGGCAAAATCCAACCCAACGGCATATCGTGATTCTTATAACGGTCAATCACAGCACGGGCCGAGAACTGATAGTTATTCTTTTCACCGTTCAGCGATTCTTTGATTCCGCCATTATCTTTTTGACTTTCTTTGTAACGCTTTCCGTCCTCAAAAAGGATTCCTTTTTCGTCCTCTTTCCAGAAGTCACGGTTATAAGCATTCAAGTGTCCCTGGTAGAAACCGAATTTAGGTAGCAGTACCGGATTTCCTGTTAGCTGATAAAAATCATTCAGCAGAGCCACCGCTCCGTCGTTTATCATATAAAACACGTCTAGATAGTTTGATTCGTGAGATAACTTCACTTTCCCCCTTTCTGATGCACCAAAGTCGTATTTCCCTTTATTAAAAGTATGCCACATCAGCCCATATCCATTGGTAGACCAATAGTAAGGATTAGGAGAAGCAACTCCACCATCCGTCCAGCTATTCTGGTTCTCAATAGCAATTACTTTTCCTTTATGCGAGAATCGTCCGTTCTGTACCCCGCCTCCATAAAAAAATTCCTGCAGGTTTTCTTTTAATGTCAAAACTACTTTTCCTTTTTCAAAAAGTACAGGTTCAATCTCTTCCAATACAACGGCATTAGTGGCAAGATTGATTACCTTCATCAGCAAAGTCTTTTTATTTAGCTGAATATTGATTTTCCCAGTCGTGATTGAAATAAGATCATTGCCATCTTTCAGATTGAGTGCTGCGATAGTTTTTCTAGGGTTATTAACTAAGATATGTGCTTCCGGCTTTGCTTCGGGATCTCTTAATATTCCGCCAAAATTATCTTGAAACACTCTAAAGATGTTTTCTCCATAAAAATCAAATGTCATTCTCTGATTGTCAGAGAGCAATACTTCAATTGTAGTTGGATTGATTTTTCTTGCACTGATAATTTTTAGGCTTTGTTGCGTTGCTTCTCTGACACTTTCGGCCCTTTGTCTGGCTTGCATTGGTGCAGATGAAAACATCAGAGGCAGAGTGAGCGCAAGCAAAATAGCCTTCCTCTGCTGGCAATTTCTAATTAAGTTTTTCATTTTAATTATTTAAAAATATAATTAAATTAGCGCTTATTTATAAATAAGTGATGCAAAAATAAAGATTTATATTTAAATAATATACTTAATGTATTGGAAATGTGGTTTTTTTAATATATTCGCTCGTTATATAAAGAAAGCCATTATAATATAGGTGATTATAACGGCTTATGATAATTGTTGTTTTGTCTTTTATGACAAGTTAATTCCCAAATAGCAACTTTTTTCTCTGCAGAAAGATTTATCTATTATTCAGGAATTTTTTTATTCCACACAAGTTGCAATTGTCTGTTAATGCTTGCTTCTAATCTGTATGTATTAAAATGAATCCGTTAATTATTTCATGCTATATATATTTTGAGGCCAAATATCTACATGGTTTTGGGAAGTAAACTTATTAAATTCTGAAATAGCTAGATTTATAATATCTTGGTTCATCCTAAACATAGTACATATTGCTGCATCATTATCTCTACAATATTTATGATTTCCGCATTTTTTATACAACTTGCATAAATCATTACCCTCTGTGTCTTTAGAATGATATTTGCATAAACTGCAATCCTTTTTTAAGAAGTTATCATAATAAGCTTTAGCCTTACCAACGACATAAAAGCCACCACAATTAAGGAAAAGTGATCTACAGTCATTGTATGGAAAACTAATTTCATAAATGCCCTTATGTAACCGATTAAAATTCTTACATGTATAGCTGATCTTGTCTACATAACTTTTCATGTTTGAAAATAAGATGTATTTCTCGAAAGGTCTTTCTAGTTTATCGGTATATTTGTCTTTTCGTTTAAAGTTGTACAACATAATATTGTCACCTTCTCTAATCTCAGAAGAATTTATGATGTTCAATATATCTTCTTCTGATTGAACATGAAACTCAATTATTCTAATACCAGAATCTATCTTTGCTTGCTCGCATTTGTGAGATACATAAATCTCAAGAAAAAGAGGAGAAGATGAATTCGTTTTGTTGTTACATAATATATCTGCAACAAACGCCTTGTCATTTACTATATATCGCTTTTCTAAGGAACAGTTAGAATAAAATGTTTTTAATTCAAAATCAGCAGTGTCATCTTTTCTACAATAGAAAGAATTATAAAATTTGCAGTCTTCATATTTACTACATTTATTATCTGTGGACAGTACAAGCTTTATAGAATCAGTTTTATTGAACCAATCCATTATTAGTTTCTCTGCAATTGTGTGTAAATATTTATCATAGGAGCATTCTTCCTTGTCGGATTTGTGAGCAAAATGCCATTGTCTTATGTCTCCACGTTTGGTTATCATATCCTGATGGCAGAAGGGGCAGTAATATTTTGTGGTGCCATTGTTTACTGTGCTATTAATATGTACTAACTCATTGTTGGTGTTAAGTGCATAATGTTGGTATGCATGAATGTGTTTCATAGTTTTTTTGTTAAAGTTCAACGAGATCAATTCTCTTTTCCAATGTAGCTACTAACTCATTCTCTCAAGGAAAAGTGTTGATTCGTGTTTTTAAAAGTCACATTTTGACGTGAAAAACTTTCTATAGTATAAGATGCAAGAGTAGAAATAATATCGGAATATAGGAATAAGTATCTTGAATTAAAAAGATTAAAACAAGCTGATTATCAGCCTGCTTTAATCAATAGTAATATATGCTAATCGATGATAATCACCAATTACTTGCCAATACAAAATGTGAAGTGTTGCTGTTAATTAGTTGTTTATCATTTGATTAAGTGCTATATATTTTGTTATAAGCAACAAAACAGCAACAAAAAAATAGATTTAATGTCATTTCAGTTCCAAATTTAGAAGAATAAAACTAATAATAAAGCTGATTCTCATTTTTTTTATAAAACATAAAAAAGGCGACTTGCCCTCTCGGGTTTGCCGCCTTACTGCTATTTAAAAAAGGATTGGATTAATTATTTATCAATTCATATAGAAGTGAGTCTAAAAAGACTAAGTTTTCATTCTGTCGGTCAAGAAAAGTTCTGGTTGCTGTTTCAGTGTGTAATCCTGATATCATAATTTTCTTCTGAAAATCAGGATAATCACTTTTATTTATTGCATCAACAATAAAGGGCACACTATCAATAAAATATTCATTAAAATCACAAATCGCTTCAGTTATACTTCTTGCAGATAATAATCTACAATAAGCATCATCACTATTTGTAATCCCACCATTGGTATATTTTTTATTAAACTCGACTACTTTTGCTATTATTGCTTCTTTATCTTTGCTGGAAAAAATAGTTTTTTTCATAATGATTAGTATTTGTGTTATTATACGTCTGCTATTTCGGTTAGTAAACAAGAAAAGAAAGAAATATCATCTAGGTTGCGGTTTATTAGGTTTCTTAATTGTACTTCAATAGACACTGATTCAATCATACTTCTTTTTTCTTCTGGTTTATATGAACTATTGTTTATCGCATCAATAATACTGGGCGTATTATCCATAAATCCAGCATTAACAATGTTCATTTTCTCCATTATTGAGGATAAAGTGTTTATCTTACTTTGAATTTCATCTTCACTGACAAGCGCACCCCCAGTATATGTTTTGTTGTAATCAATGAGTTTTGCAATAATAGCGTTTTTTTCATTTGTTGAAAAAGTGATATCTGTTTCCATATTAATAAAAAATTTAGTTGTAAAATAATGAAATTGTTGTTGTGGAGCTAATGCTTTATTACCCCGGGACAAATATCTACGAAAGATTTAAAAAAAAACCTATTGCAAAATCAATTTGTTTTTAGTAAATTATGTAAACGTTTATACGGTAAACGCATAAATGTTAAACTTTGCAAAGCGTTTATATTATAAACGTACTTTAATTTCTTATTTTAACGCCTCTCGAAGAAATATCATCTAAGGTTGTTTTCAGTGAACCTATACTTGATTGTATAGGGGCCAATCTGTCGGTGTTAGTCTTTATTCCTTGCATTGCTTCCAGCATCTTACTGTTTTGTTCTACAAGCGTTTTACTACACTCAGATATGGTGTATGTATGTCCCTGAATGTTCGTTGCTCTCCCGGTAAGATCATCAACGCTATCCTGACTTGCTGTTGTTACACCTTTGGTTGTTCCCGATCTGGATGAAGAATCAGTATTAGTAATATCAATTCCAATTCCATTAAGGCCAGCTGATATATTTTTAAGCATATCCTGTAACGTTGGCAATTGTGCTTGATAACTATTCATTAACGTAGCCGTACGAGCTGTAACTTGCGCCATTAAGTCCTCATAAGTAAGGTTGCCAGCAGACCACTTTTCATAAAATCCGGCAATATCATTCTGGAACCCGTCTACAACCTTATCAAGAATCATTGTTTTTAGCATATCGGAAACAATGTCACGGAAAGTATTACTTGCGTAATCTTTAAAGCTGTCTAAGGCATCTTTCCCATTATCCAACCAATCCCACATACTACTTACGAAATCATCAACGAGTGGTTCATATAGTGAGCTGACATACTCCCGGAGCTGCTTGATGTATTCGTCATACTGTTCCCTCATTTTAACAAGGGCCTCTAGTGTCTCCTTTGTCTGGCCAACGAGTTTATCACCGTATTTATCAAGAATAGTGTCGGCAAGCTCTTTGTTAATCATATTTTGATTATTGGCATCAAATAGGTCTCCAAGATTTGATAATTCAGGGACTGATTTTATCCAGGCAAGCAAATCCTCTGTCTTTTGAGATTTACCGCCGATTCCCGAGCCAAGGAATCCCTTGCTTGATTTTCTGGTTTCAATCTTTAAATTATTAATAGCCGCCGCAGTTTCTTTATTATATTTATGCCCGGTTAAATTCGTTCCAAAAACGGTATCAGTAAACCATTGGCCAGTTAGAAGCTGGGCTGTAGATGTCAACCAACCTCCGCCACTTTTATTTTGATAAACGGCCTGTTCTTCTGTTATTTTCTTCTGATATTGTTCGAATATTTTTCCCTGCTGATCTTTATAATCCTTAAGGCTTTGAAGTTTATCATCTGAGAACCAATTTAACTCCGCTTGATTGGCTTTTAAAACAGCCAGCTGATATTCATTAACAGCATCAGTGATTTTATTTATCTCTTCAATTTTTGCATCATATTTAAGGTAATCTTCATATGCTTTATTTGATAAAAGAGAATCAAGCTTTTCCATCAGCTGGATAGCCATAGAAATAATAGTAAGGATGACAGACGCTTTCTCAACAGCTTTTATTGAATTTGCGCTTGCAGTTGATACTTTATCAATACTCTGCATAGAAGTCATTACAAACGAGCCGATATCGCCTATAAAGGAAATTATTTCGCCTTCTGTTCCTCCAATAGCATCACCAACCTTTTTAAAGGAGTCGGTAAGTTCTAAAACTTGGTCTGAAAGTTGCTTTTCAGCTTTCTTTGTTTCGTTATCAGTTTTATTATACTTATCCTTAGCCGCATTAACTTTCTTGATTGCCTGTTCCTCAGTAATATATTTCTGGTCAATCTTACCAGTTGATTTATTATAAGTAGTTTCACCATTTCCGATCTTTCCACCATTCTGAATGTATCTAAGCTCCAATGTTGCTTTCTTAAGCTCTTGTTCAGCTTCAGCAAGTTCTTTTTTGCGGTCAATAATAGTCTGCCAAGGGTTTCTATTCGCCAATTCGTCAATAATAGACTGAATAGTGGTGGTGTACTCTCGCAATTGGTCGGGAGAAAGGACCGTTGCAGCTGTCTGCTTTGCATCTTGCAACTGAGACAACAGGGAATCAAGCGTTTCAGATGAAGTATTTTTCAAGTCCTCAAAAGCCCGGACATATTCAGGAGATTCTTTGAGCCTTCCAAAATCAAAAGTCATTAACTCTTTACCCTTGTCAACGGTTGCTTGAGCAATAGCCTTATCCATTTCATCAACGCGTGATTTATTACCGCTTGCAATAGCTTCAGCACGTCGTTGACGCAACGTTTCAATGTCCTTATTAAACTTTTCCTCAATGGCTAGGCGCTGATCTGCATAATTCTTGTATTTATCTGTCAGCGTCTTATAAAAATCATCATATTCTTTTTGCTGCTTGGCTTCAGTGGCTTTTCTGAAAGAGTCGTATTCGTCAATCTGCGCTTGTGGAATCTGGACGTTATCAATATTAAATAACTTTCCCTTATTCTTTGGGTCAGCGTTGAATTTTGCCCTTTCAGAATCTATAATTTTATTGATATAGTCTTCTTTTTGACGGTCTAATTGCTGCAACTCTTTTTTATGGTTGAATTGCATTTGAGCAAGTGTTTTTTCGTTGCCGTCTTTTAAAATATCAATATGAGCTTGCTCGATCTGATTTTGTATGTCTTCATCAGCTCTTCGTTCTTCAAGAGATTGCTTGCTTTTTAATTCCGATATTTTATTTTCAGATTCAACTTCTTGCTTTCTTTTGTTTTCTGCTGTGTGAGCTGCTTTCTGTGCGGCCGATTCAGTTGATTTTGTTACCCCGGTAAGAGTAGAGAGCCTAGTTTCCCAAGTTTTTAACTCTTTACTTTTAGACTCAATTTCTTCAGCGTAATTAGTTGATTTAGTTTTCCCACTTCTTAGGCTTGCAATTTCCTTCTTTAGAGTTCTTATTTTGCTTGTGGCCTCTGTTGTTTCCTTAGAAATGGATGATAAAGGAGTAGTCGCCGCCGCTTTTAATGCTTTATTTGATGTATCGGATGATGATTGAAATAATTTCCAGGTATCAAGTTTCTCAATCATATCATCTCTTAAGACAGGAGATGGAGCGCCGTTCACTTTTAAACTATAGAAATAGGCTTTTTTGGCAATTTCGTAGTCCTGTTTTGCTTGTACGGCCTTGACAGCTATACCCATTCTCATTGTCCGGCCTAGCTCTTCATTACGCATCTTTTGAACATCAACGAGATTCATCGTTTTAATTCTTTCAATATCCAGATGCTTAAAGGTTTGAGGCATTATCTGTTGTAATTCAAGATATGCCTTATTTGCTTGATACCTTGTTGAGGATTCATCGCGGATAGTTGAGATTAACGAATCTGTTTTAGACTTTAACGCGTCGCAATTATCTTTAATGCCATTCATCGTATCATTAAAGTTCTTTTGCGCTTTCTCCGCTGATGAAGTTGAATCTGATAAGGCCCATAGAGTTACAGCTAATCCGGCTACTAATGTAGCAGCTAACACATACGGGTTTGATAACATAGTTTTATTTAGAAAAGCTTGAGCCTTTTGCAGCCTTTCTGTCCATAGCCATTGAGCAGCTAAAGATGAATTAAACACACCATTTGAAGCGGCTACCATTGCATTTATTGCGGCCTGCTCTTTTAGCACTAGGTTAACAACTAAGACAGCGGCCTTATAGGTTCCATACGTAGCGACCAAGCCAGCGATAACTTTACCTAATGTCTCATAGTTCTGCACAAGTTGAGTAGCAAGGGCTATACCCCCGGTAATAAAGTCTTGGTTATTACTTCCAATATTATTAAAAGCATCTTCCATTGCTCCTTCAAGATTGGAAATGCTGCCTTTAATTCCTTTACTTTGCTTTTCAAGCATACCATTAAATTTCCCTCCTTCAGCTGTGGCAGAAGCAAATGCTTCAGCTACCATTTTGGAAGAAATAGAACCAGCCTCCATATCTTTCTTAAGATCACTGATTGATTTGCCTGTTTTAGCGGAAATTTCAGTTAATGGATTGAACCCGGCATTAATCATCTGCAATAGGTCTTGTCCCATCAATTTTCCAGTAGATGACATCTGAGAGAATGCAAGGATTAGCGAATTAAATTTATTCGCATCGCCCATAGAAATATCACCAATTTGCTTTAAGATTGGCATTATATTCTGGGCCTCTATATTGAATGATAAGAGAGTTTGTGCGCCTTTGGCTAAGTCCCCTAGCAACATAGGAGTTTCAACGGCGTACTGTCGGATGGACGACATCAGTTCCTGAGCTTCTTTCTTATTCCCAACTAATGTTTCAAATGAGATTTCAAGAGATTCAACCTCACCTCTAACATCAATTATCGACTTTGCAAATTCAGTGGCTTTCTCTATTGTGAATATCCCGGCAGCCGTAGCAGCGATCTTATTAAAAGCATTGTCTATCCTTGAGCCCTCTGATTCTGCACTATTGCCTATTTGACTGAATGCGTTTTTGACACGCGCAGCAGCAGCTCTCAATTCTGAATCATCGAGGCTTATGCCGTAATATTCTTTCCCTTCGTCGTAATTCATAGCGCTTACTATTTATTGTTTAAATCTAATCTTAAAGACTCTATCTGAACCATTAATTCACCTGGACGTGTTGAGGCTTTATTTTTTAACTCTTCTTGGTTCACAACAATACTTCTCACTATTGCAATAGTGATATCGGCCAAATCATAAAGATTAACGCCTCTATTTTGGCTTATTTCTTTTAATTTTTGAAAATCTACATCAGAATAAACCGACATTCTGCCTGTTTCGGGGTCTGTGTCTTTTTTAAGGATGTCTGCTATATCTTGCATCAATAGCCCTATTTTATTAGGATTTATTGCTTCTAATTTCTTTTCCATAATTATTTTTATATTAAAAAGTGTTTGTACCATAAGCGTTTGTACTGTAAACGCTTTCATAAATCTATTCAGAGCGACTACTATCTAAACAAAACTCTCTATGTGGAGTGTTTTCCCTCATCTTTTGCAAGGCTGATTCCATAACTCCGTATTCGATAGAAAGAGTTCCTTTGTTTACAATATGTGAGATTTTTTGTTCTTCTGCTTCTTTTTGCAATCTTGCAATTCTAAGTTTGTGCGCTTTTTCTAAAGCTTCTTTAGTTACTCCCATTTCCTAAGATGTATTTATAATTAGCATTCGGGTTAATAATAAATTCTCCATTTTTAACGTCAAATAGAGTTTGCCAAAGCATTGGTATTCTTCCATTAAAGAACTCATTGAGAGCTTCCACAACCTTTTTGTGAGCCTTGTAAGCCCTGATTTCATCTTCTGACTCTAAATAATACCTGCAACCTTCTTTAATGGATTCTATACCTTCTTCACTCAGAATGCACACCCCATCTTGAATATCCAAATATCTTAGATATTGGTTCTGTCCTCTGATATCATATTTTGCCCGTTCAAAGTAGACTTTAGTATTTTCTAATACTTTGTTAGCCTTTGCTCTCAAATTGCTTTTAACAGCCCTAGAATCAAACTTAGAGATATCTTTTTCAACCATCTCATTATAAAGTTCTGTTGTTATTCGGGCTTCTTTTAAAACATCAATTATAACCTCATTACTGGGCTGTATGCCTAACTCTAGTATTTGAGGTATTACTTTCTCATTTATGTATAAAGCTACTTCCTTGGCTTCATCTATTCTTTTTTCTTGTAGAATTTCGTCTTCTTTTAAAAGAATTCTTTCTTTATTTTTCATAATGCTTAATTTTATAAATTAGTGATTCCATCTCATTGATTAACCAATTCTGACGGAGTTAATGAGTTCTTCAATTCCTGCTGTTTCGGCATTCTTATTTCCCCAACCCATTTGGGTTGCGATGTGCTCTGCAAATTCCCGGTCACGCTTTTCTTTAGCTCCATCTGAGGAAGTATGTTCCCCACTGTTTTTGTAGTTTTTGTCATTGTCGTAATTCCCTTCAAATACTTTAACCCAATTTTTGTCGTTTTCAAATATCCAATCAAAGGATGCTTTCCATCCTCTTTGATTCTGACCTTTTAGAAATAAATTATTTTGAACGTTAGTGAAAATTTGCTGCAAAACAGGAAGAGCTTTTTCAATTCCTCCCATTTCTTCAACGCGGATGCGTATTTTGTTTTTACGGCTTTCGCTTAGATTTAGAACCTTGGCATAGCTTGTACACGTTTCGTTCCATAACTCAGTTATTTTCTTGAAAGGAAGTGCCGTAATTGTACTTTTTTTGCCATTAGAGGCTTTCACGCCTTCAGGTGTGGAAGGTATATTATCTTCTTTAGGAGATAATATATTATATTCTTTTGTTTCTTTTTGTTTATGTTTTATGTTGACGGTAGTGTTTCCGCCCGAATAGGGGTCTTTTATTTCCACTTTTTGGGTGCTTTTTCGGGTACCTTTATTGTTCTGAATGTTATAAAAGGGGTCTTTTATTTCCACTTTTTGGGTACCTTTTTCGGGTGCATTTTCATCAACTTTTAAAAGCGTATAAGAAGAAACATATCTTCGGCCTTGTCCGTGTTTATACTCAATTAACCCGGCTTCTTCCAAATGCCGCCTTGCTGTGACAATAGTTTTTTCAGTTACGCCAAGGACGGACGCAATTCTTGCATTTGCTTGTTTAAATGGGTTTTTCCATCCTAAGTGATTGGAAACATCCAACAAATGCATATACATAAGGCCTTCAGCGGGGGTAAATTGTTCTTCGGTATGAAGTCGCCAGAAGTCGTTAATCAGTTCTATGTAATTCATCCCCATAGTATTCAGGCCTTTTTTGATCTATCCAATAAAGTTTATACTTCTTCCCACTTGGAGTTTTTACCCATTCATCGGAAACGTTTACACCCCTGTTTCTGATGTTTCTAATAACGGCTCTTGGGTCAACAATGAACAGCCGTTTAACTATTTCTATAACGCTATGTCTTCCACCGTCAGACAGTAGCAATATTAACTTTGCTTCATCCATTATTAAAGCCCTCCTTTCTTTCCATTGACTACATAGTTGTTAGCCTTTTGGTCAATCTCTTCTGTAGATGCAATCTTATTTCGTTTCATCCAGCTTTCAACATCTGCACGGTCAAAGAATATGTTCTTATTGTTAGGCTTGTAAAATGGTATTTCATTTCTGCAAGTCATTTTATACAAGAAACCTTTACTTAATCCTGTAAGTAGTGAAACATCTTCAATGTTTAGCACATTCTTAACTGATAAGAGGGTGAGCTTTTCAATCCTATCAAGTTTACCCATTAATTCTTCATTCATATCTACAAGTTATTAATTATTAGTATTAAGGTGCGCACCTTATTTCTTGTAATTACATTGCAAATATCAAAGAAAATGAAACAAAAAAAAGGCTAACAGAATAACCCGTTAGCCACCCGTTAACTTATTTGGTGCAATTTTAATGGTCTGCTACTAAATCTTTAAAAAAATTATAGTCTTTGTGTAGTTTTTTTCCACTAACAGATGATTTTATTGAACCTACACTAATTGTTTTCCCATTTATTAGAAAGCAATTTTGTGCTATTGCCCATCTATTGAAATCTTCAGTAAATGCATTTATGAAAGTAGCAAGTGCTTTTAGTTCCTTTTTCCAAACTATCTTATGAAATTCTTTTGGCTTATCTATTATATTACCAAATACATAATAAAAATCATCGTGTAAGGCTTCCTCAATATATCCTTTATCTAAAAGGATTTTATATACATACTCAAGTCCTTCATTTTTAAATGAACGGCTAAATTGATTATTGTTAAATCGACTATTTGAGATCGATTCATTTTCTTTAGGAGATAATATATTGATTCCATCCTTAGAAATAAAATCCAAATATTGACCTATGATTCCAGCGCCCTCACATTCACTAATTAAAGCTCCATAGCAAGCTTTTAAAGCACTGTATATGTTCTTTAAACGATCTGTTTCTGCTTCAATGTAAAGGCTTATAGGAAGTCTTGTATTTGCGTAGTCTTTTATAAGCTTATCGGTAAAATTCTCCGCTTTAAACTCACCTTTTACTTGGTTGTTAATGCGAATTCCTATACGATGTAATTGGGTGTCGCCTCTTACTTGGGCTTCTTGCACCTCTTTTAAAAAATTATTTTTTAGCCTCATAATTGCTTTTTTAAATTAAAACTAAGAAAGTCACTACCAGATACAAATCTACCCTATGTAATGTCCGGGATAAGACAAATAGCTTCTTGTTTCTTTTTATCTAAGACTTTGGCATAGATTTGTGTAGTCTTTATCTCTTTATGCCCTAGTAGCTTTGAGACAGTGTATAGTTCGGCCCCTAAATCAAGCATCATCACAGCGAATGTGTGCCTACCACTATGGAAAGTAACATCTTTTGTTATTCCGGCTTTTAAACACCATCGTTTCAACTCAATAAGCACTTGGCTATTATATCTAAATCCAGAAAAGACGCGGGAATTGTCTATATCTCTTTCACCCAAATATTCTTCTGCTTGTTTATTGATATCCAAATACTCTTGACCTCCTGTTTTCTTCTGCTTAAATACGACTCTTGTAAAATCGCCAAAAGTTTGAATCTCTCCCCATATCATTTTTTCGATATCGCTTTTTCTGATACCTGTTAAGCAACTGAAAAGGAAGGCTCGTTTTAATACAGGGTATTTGCAGTCTGTTTTAGCTAATTTTTTCACCTCATCCAAAGTAAGGTACACTCTTTCTGTTTCATCTTGTTTAAACCCATCAATACCTCTTAATGGATTTATTGGAAGTATACGATCATCAAACGCTTGGTTAATACAGGCCCTTAGTTTATTAAAGTAGCTTACTTTAGAGTTCTGAGAAAGTGGTTTTGTAGCCTCATTATCTGATATATTGTTTAATCTATATTTGTGTAGGTCCTTAGCCGTGTTGTTCAGATAGTCTTTAAATCCGTCTATAAAATCAGGACCTATTTGTTTAAAAGTTGTTTTTTCGTTGGCGTAATGTTCAAGGTGTTTCAAACAGCTATGCCAATTTCCATAATTACCCGTGCTCGCTTTTCTTTCTTCACATAATTTTCTGAAATATGCCAGGAAAGGAGTATCTGTTTTAAATGAGCTTGCAAATCCGTATTCTCCGTTTTGTATCTCTATTTGTCGTTTGGCTTTAATAGCTTGAGCAGTGCCCAATGTTTGGCGATTCTGTTCTTTTTCTATTGGTGTGGTAGCTTTGATAAGATAGAGCTTTAAATACTCATATTCTCGTTTACCATCTCTGTAAATATCAAGATACAGACTTTTACTACCGTTGGTTAATTCTCTTTCTCTTAGTCTTACAGGCTCTTTTTGTGCCTTTGTTGAGGCTTTAACTTTTGTTGCTCCCATATATTTTTTTGTTGCTGGTTTGTTGCTCTCTATCTTCAGCAACAAAGTAACAACAAAAAACACAATAAAAAAAGCAAACTAAAATAAAAAATAATTTTAATCTGCTTTACTTTAATGCCTTGTTTAATAAGGCTTTTATTGTTTTATTTATGCTTTCTTTATATCTTTGTTTATCTTAAAAATAGACATCACTTTCCAATACAAAAATGTGAAAAGATATTCCCTAAAATTTCATCGTTAGATATAGTTCCTGTAATCTCTCCAAGGTAATGCATACACTCACGGATATCCTGTGAAAGGAAGTCGCCTGAGATGTTATTATGTAATCCATCTTTTACTCGATGAATAGAATCGAGGGCATGTACCAGTGCTTCGTAATGACGGATGTTGGTTACAATCACATCATTCTGAGTAACGGTTGGAAGATTGGCGGTTTTTACTAGCAGGTCTTCCAGTTCAATGGTGTTTTCACGGTTCTTTGCCGAGATAAAGATATGGCTCGATTTATGCTTGATAGCCAGTTTCTCCAGATCGTTTTTCTGTTCTTCGGTGATGAGGTCGCTTTTGTTGAAAACCATAATGAGTTGCTTGCCTTTGCACTTTGGCTTGATTTTGGCAGCCAGTTGTTCTATTTGCTCGTGACTATCGGTAGCAGCAATCATGCAGAGTACGATTTCGGCCTGATCGAGCTTGCGGAAGGTGCGCTCAATACCGATGCTTTCAATCTTATCGTGCGTTTCGCGGATACCGGCTGTGTCGATAAAGCGGAACAGCGTGCCTTTTATGGTTATGGTATCTTCAATCACATCGCGTGTGGTACCGTGAATATCGCTGACAATAGCTTTTTCTTCATTAAGCAACACATTGAGCAGTGTGGACTTTCCGGCGTTTGTTTCTCCAATAATGGCTACGGGAATTCCGTTCTTTATGGCGTTGCCCACATTGAACGAATCTGCCAGGCGAGTAATGACTTGCTCGATGTTCTCTGTCAGCTTTAGAAGTGCGTCGCGGTTGGCAAACTCTACATCTTCTTCACTGAAGTCGAGCTCCAATTCTACCATGGAAACAAAGTTGAGCAGTTGGGTACGTAGGTCGGTTAGCTCTTTACTGAATCCACCACGCATCTGACTCATGGCAAGGCGATGGGTTGCTGCAGATGAGGAAGCGATAAGATCGGCTACCGCTTCGGCCTGACTGAGGTCCATCTTTCCATTGAGAAAGGCACGTTGTGTAAACTCTCCCGGAAGGGCAGAGCGGCAACCTTTTTCTATAAGAAGCTGCATGACCTGTTGCAAGATATATGATGAACCATGACACGATATCTCTGTGGAGTCTTCGCCTGTATAGGAGTGGGGGGCACGGAAAAGGCTGACAAGCACTTCATCTATCACCTCTTCTCTTTTGCAGATTTTTCCAAAGGTAAGGGTGTATGCTTCTTTTTCTTGCAGTTTCACTTTTTCCTGCACGGGCATAAATATTGAGCTAGTTATAGCTATGGCTTCGGGGCCTGAGACTCTGATTATGCCGATGGCTCCTCCTTGTGCGGTGGCTACGGCGCAGATTGTATCCTGGTTTATCATCTTGTTAAATTCTGTCGAGTACGGTTTTAATTAATGTATCAATAGAGTTTTTATAATTAGGGTTGGCTTCCTTGATAAGGCGGTTGGCAATAACCATGCACACAGTCATGGCTTTGTGACCCATCAATTTTGAGAGCCCTGCTAATGCCGAACTTTCCATTTCGAAGTTGGTGATTTTATAACCGTTGTATTCAAATGACTCTATCTTTTCGTTTTGTTTTGGGTCGGCAAGCGGCACACGAAGTTCGCGTCCTTGCGGTCCGAAGAACCCTCCGGCAGCAATAGTTACACCGTTTACCATATCTCCTTGGTTTATGCGTGCAATGAGTTCCGCATTGGCGTCAATCACATAAGGTGCGCATAGTAGGGGAGACCAGTTCATGTGTTTCTTGAATGCCTCTTCAAAAGCAAGATCACAAGCTTCATTTCTTCCGGCATAGAAATTAAGTAATCCGTCGAAACCGATTGATTTCTGTGAGCAGATAAACGTGCCTACCGGTGTATTGGGTTGTAATCCGCCGCAAGTTCCGATGCGAACAAGTTCGAGACTACGAAATTCTTTCTTTTCTTCACGAGTGTTGAAATCTATGTTGGCCAATGCATCAAGCTCATTTACCACAATATCTATATTATCACATCCTATGCCGGTGGAGAGAACTGTTATTCTTTTTCCTTTGTAGGTACCGGTAATGGTTCTGAATTCTCTGCTTTCTACTTCAAACTCTTTGTTGTCAAAGTGGGCAGCTACGGTAGCTACTCTGCCCGGATCGCCAACAAGGATAACTTTATCTGCCAGTTGTCCCGGTTTTACGTGTAGATGAAATACCGAACCGTCGGGGTTTATTATCAATTCTGATTCAGCAAAATATCTCATATTGTTTCTGTTTTAGGTCAATATATAAAAGAAATGTTGCCATAGCTGAGAATACAACAATGGCAACATATATTAAGTTTACCGATCTCTTATTCAGTCAAAGGTTTCTTTGGTGATGAAGATACCGGCTTTGCAATAGTTTCGCGCATTGAAGTGTCTGCTTCTATGTTCTTTATTTTGCAATAATCCATGATCCCAAGATTGCCGCTTCTGAAAGCATCAGCCATAGCCTTTGGAACTTCTGCTTCTGCTTCGATTACCTTTGCACGGGCTTCTTGTGCTTTGGCTTTCATTTCCTGTTCGGAAGCCACAGCCATGGCACGACGCTCTTCTGCTTTAGCCTGAGCAATATTCTTATCAGCGTTAGCCTGATCTATCTGAAGTTCGGCACCAATGTTCTTACCAATATCAATATCCGCGATATCAATGGAAAGTATTTCGAAAGCAGTACCTTGGTCGAGTCCTTTATGCAACACTACCTTGGAAATGCTGTCCGGATGTTCCAGTACATCTTTATGACTGTCTGCAGAACCAATGGAAGCAACAATGCCTTCGCCTACACGAGCAAGAATTGTATCTTCGCCAGCTCCACCCACCAGTCTTTTAATATTGGCACGAACTGTTACACGTGCTTTAGTAACTAACTGAATACCATTCTTTGCCACAGCGTAAACAGGAGGTGTATCAATAACTTTAGGATTAACTGACATCTGCACGGCCTGGAATACATCACGACCGGCAAGGTCAATAGCTGTAGCCATCTGGAAAGATAATTCGATATTGGCTTTTGAAGCGGAGACTAGTGCATGAACCACTTTTTCAACATGTCCGCCCGCCAGATAATGGGCTTCCAGTTCGTCACGGGTAATGGTGCTGAGGCCAGCTTTGTGGGCTTCAATCATTGCCGGAACAATGATGTATGGCGGAACATTACGTATGCGCATAAGAAATAGCTGCACCAACGATATATTTACTCCTGATACTTTAGCTGAAAGCCAAAGGAAAAACGGTACATAATGAAAGAAGATGACCAGGAAGAGGATACCTCCTCCAATAAGAATCATCGTCAGAAAAGTAGGACTGATCATTTTTTTATCGTATTAGTTTGTAGTTTCTTGTTTTATTCTCTCTACCAGAATGGTACCATTGTCTATACGGGATACAACGATAGGTGTTTTCTCTTCAATATATCCGTCAATGGAACGAACTTCTACATGGTGTCCGTTAATATCGGCCATGCCAATCAGCGCCAGACGTGTGAATGCTATTCCTTCGTCGCCAACCTTTACGCTTTGTTCGGCTTTATTGTCAACGGTTGAGGTTATATTTTTTTTAAGAGCCATTTTATCCAGCGTTTTTGACTTCATAAATATAATTAATGAAGCTACGCAAGCTATGGCTGAAGCAGCCAAAGTAATGAATCCGGCTGTATTTCCTAAATTAGAGAAAGCAAAATAATTAGCATATATAAGACAAAAGAATGCACCTATTCCAGCAAAACTGATTCCTGGAATGACAAATATTTCAATAAGAAATAAAATGATTCCGGCTATAATAAGTCCTATTATAATAAGTATATCCATATAATCTTCTTTTTGCCAAATATAAGTAAAAATATTACAATTGTCTACTTCTTTAGGAAATTATTTTCTTCGTTACGGATACTGATCTCTAATAATTTTATTTCATTATCCATCTGTTCCACTCTTTTCTCCAAGTCTAGTATACCGGGAGCCAGAGAATTTTGCTTATCCTTAGTGGATTTGTAATAAGTATCACGTTGTTTCTCCAGTTTCTGAGCCTGTTCTTTATAATCAGAAAGAGCTTGTTGCCATTTCTTGACTAGTTCTATTGCCTTTGGAGAGGTAAAATCAGCCTGACGAGTGTATGTTATATTATCATTAATTACGAATTCAAATTCATTGTTTTCTTTAGCCTGAGGTTTACTGTTTCTAACTTCTGCCAAACGTTCTTTTGCAGCTTTTACATCCGCTTCTCTTCCTTTCCAGCTCTCTTTTATGGAACTGATTTTTGCAAGTGAAATTAGCTTGCCATTATCAGTAGAGTCGTAATCATAAATCTGTTTAGATTCATTTGGAATAAAGATATAGATGCATACTTTACCTTCCGGTTGGTAACGATCGGATGCAAACCAGCCCAGGTTATTGAATTCGTCGATTACGTACATGTAATCATTGAACGGTGAATTAAATGGCATACCTACGTTTTCAGGATTCAGATAATTATCTGTATCGCTATTATAACGGGTAACGAAAATATCATATCCACCCACTGAACCTTTTCCTTTGGATGCGTAGTAGATGGTGATTCCATCCGACATAACAAACGGATAATTGGCATCGCTGCCTGAATTGATTGAGGTAGGAAGTAATGCGGGTTCACTCCATTGATCAAGTAACTTGGTTTTGGTGTAAATATTTAGATGATTTCCTTTACCTTTATCGCCGTAGTAAAGCTTATTCCCTAATTCTGTTTGATAAACAATACCTTCATTATTTCCTTCTGTTTCAAAGAACTCATTAAAAGGAGAAAGTGATCCGGATTCTTCACTAATTTTATAAGCATTCAGAAAATTGCTCTTATTAACAATAATACTGTCTACAATTGCAACTTTCTCAACTCCCTTAATCATCTGATTTCCTAAGGTTGCTTGCTTTATGGCATTTTCGTATTTTTCAGTTGGCTGATTATTTTTTATCAGCATTGCTTCGTAGGCGCTAAAATTTTCTTCAGCTTCTTCATAGCGATACTGCTCGCTGTATAGTTGACCTAAGTAGCGGAAAGCTTCCTGAATTTTCTTGCTGGCACCAACAACTAAATATTTTTCAGCATTATTTTTTTCTCCGGTTTCATAGCAGCATGCACCATACCAAAAATTGTAGTTTGGGTTTTTAGGAGTACTTTTTAATAACTTGTAGAATGCAGGTTTTGCCTGTTCAAACTGCCCATTCTTAAATAGCTCTTTAGCTTCTTCCAGGGTTTGAGCAGATATTGAAAAAGCCGACAGGCAAAAAAGAATAAATATTACATGTTTCTTTTTCATGCTAGTTTCGTTAAATTAAGAACTTCAAAAGTACAAAGTTTTTAGTTATTATACGAATTACAAATATGCTATTATGTTAATTCTTCTTTAAAAGATTATTTTGCTGTATTTATTCATCTGGTTTCATGTAATTTTGTGCCCAATTTAAAGAATATGGCGCAGTTTACAGAAGAAGAAAAGATTTATAGACGTGTAGAAACACGGTTTAATAAGGGGGTTGTGAAATATCGTTTGATTGACGAAGGTGATAAAATCCTTGTAGGACTTTCCGGAGGGAAAGATTCTCTGGCATTATTGGAACTTCTTGGTCGACGTTCAAAGATATTTAAACCTCGCTTTTCTGTTGTGGCAGCATATATTGCCATGACTAACATTCCTTATCACTCGGATGTGGAGTATCTGAAAAATTATGCCGAATCATTTGGTATTCCTTTTGTGTATAGCGAAACTTCTTTTGATGCATCGACTGATACTCGTAAGTCTCCTTGTTTTCTTTGTTCATGGAACAGACGGAAAGCTCTTTTTACAGTGGCTAAGGAACAAGGCTGCAATAAAATTGCATTAGGTCACCATATGGATGATATTCTGGAAACGCTGCTGATGAATCAGGTTTTTCAGGGAGCGTTCAGTAGTATGCCTCCGAAACTTATGATGAGAAAGTTTGATATGACAATAATCCGCCCAATGTGCCTTATTCCTGAAGCGGATCTTATTGCTCTGGCCGGAGTGAGGAACTTTAAGAAGCAGAAAAAGAATTGTCCGTATGAGGTTGATTCTCACCGTTCGGATATGAAAGAAGTGCTTCGCTTATTCGAAAAAATGAATCCGGAGGCTCGTTACAGTCTTTGGGGAAGTATGAACAATATACAGACTGATTTATTGCCTGAAACGGGTATTTAATATAGTGTATTTTAATATTTAAAATTATGCAAGGTTTTTATTCTATTTTACTTTTGGTTATATCGAATATATTTATGACGTTTGCCTGGTATGGCCATTTAAAATTGCAGGAAGATAAGGTTATTAGTAACTGGCCTTTAATAGGAGTTATCATATTTTCGTGGAGTATTGCTTTGGCCGAATATATGTGTCAGGTTCCAGCCAATCGGTTAGGATTTAATGGAAATGGTGGTCCTTTTAGTCTGATGCAATTAAAGGTTGTGCAGGAGGTGATTACTCTTATTGTTTTTACGGTGTTTTCTACCATGTTATTTAAAGGTGAATCTTTGCACTGGAACCATGTAGCTGCAGGAGCTTGTCTGGTAATGGCTGTTTATTTTGTTTTTATGAAGTAATTATAACCCAATATTCGTTTCGCTCGTATATAACGTATAATAATAAAATATCAATATGTTAACAAATCTATAATCGGTTTTAAATAAGATGATTTTAGGAGGTATTTTATTCAAATGGGCATAAAATTGAGAAGAAAATATTATTGATAATCAGTTGTATAACACATTTTAACTCGAAAAAGACTCTATGAATGATAATGTTTCGCCAGCTTTTCTGTCTTACTATTTTATTTTTAAAGATAATATACTGATTATTAGGCGCGGGCATTTTTATCTCACCCCGTAAGAAAACAAAAAAATGGCATGGTTGCCCGCGCACTTTAAACTAGCACTTATCAGTCGGCCGTGAATATTTGTAGACCTAACGTTTATCCAATAAAAAAGGCCAGACTTTTTCAAATCCGGCCTTTCGGTTATATAAGTTGAAATGCTTTATGCAAGTTATTTGTTTTTGAATTTCTGATCCATTGCTGCTGCAGCTTTACGACCATCACCCATAGCAAGAATTACGGTTGCTCCGCCTCGTACAATATCTCCTCCTGCAAAAATCATTGGAATTGATGATTCCATTTCATCGTTTACATTGATTGTTCCTTTTCTTCCTGTTTCCAGTCCTTTAATTGAACTTGGAACAATTGGGTTAGGAGATACACCTACACTGACAATAGCAAGGTCGATGTCGATTGTTTCAGTTGCACCTGGTATGGCAACCGGGCTGCGACGGCCGGATGCATCTGGTTCGCCAAGTTCCATTTTCTGAAGAACTACCTGCTTAACAAATCCACGTTCGTCGGCAATGTATTCAATAGGGTTATGTAAAGTAAGGAATTCAATACCTTCTTCTTTTGCATGCTTAACTTCTTCTAGACGAGCTGGCATTTCTTCTTCCGAACGACGGTAAATAATCATGGCGCGTTCTGCTCCCAAACGTTTTGCAGTACGTACAGAGTCCATTGCAGTATTACCTCCGCCAATTACAGCTACGTTCTTACCGAAAGCTACAGGAGTATCCGATTCCGGATTTGCAGCATCCATAAGATTAACGCGTGTAAGATACTCGTTAGATGAAAGAATGTTCAGTGAGTTTTCGCCTGGTATATTCATAAAGTTAGGAAGTCCGGCACCTGATGCAACATAGAAACCTTTAAATCCTTTTTCCTTTAATTCTTCTACAGTGATAGTTTTTCCAACAATACAGTCTTTCTCGAAAGCAACTCCCATCTTTTCGAGGTTATTGATTTCTACATCGACAATATTATTTGGTAAACGGAATTCAGGAATACCATATTTAAGTACTCCTCCAATTTCGTGTAATGCTTCGAATACAGTTACATCATATCCCAGCTTAGCCATATCTCCGGCAAAAGAGAGTCCGGAAGGACCGGAGCCGATAACTGCTATTTTAATTCCGTTGCTTTCATCTAAATCTGGAACTGAAATTTGTCCGCTTTCTCTTTCGAAATCGGCAGCAAAGCGTTCTAGGTGACCAATGGCAACAGCTTCTTTATTCATTTTCTGAACGTAGATACATTTTGATTCGCACTGTTTCTCCTGTGGACAAACACGACCGCATACTGCTGGAAGCGCGCTTGTTTCTTTAAGAGTTCTGGCTGCTTCTAGCACTTCTCCACGTTCTATGTTTTTAATAAACTTAGGTATATTGATTTCAACCGGACAGCCAGTTATACAACCAGGATTAACACAGTCAAGGCAGCGTTTTGCTTCTTGTTGTGCTTGCTCCATGGTTAAGCCCTGGTTTACTTCTTCACGGTTGTGTGAACGATATTCAGGATCAAGTTCGTTCATGTGAACGCGTGAAATATCGGTACGTTCTTTTGCTTTCATGCTTTTACGCAATTCTTCACGCCATGGTGCAGTGCGGTCTTCGGCATGCTGACTTTTGGTAATCTCGCATTTTGGTGATCCTAACTTCTTGATTTCTTCTTTTTCAGCATCCTTGAAGGCACTCATACGTTTAATCATTCCGTCAAAGTCTACCTGATGAGCATCAAACTCAGGACCATCTACGCAAACAAACTTAGTTTTTCCTCCTACAGTTACACGGCATGCTCCACACATACCAGTTCCGTCTACCATTATAGTATTCAGAGAAGCTTCAGTAGGAACTTCATATTTTTTAGTTAATAAAGAAACGAACTTCATCATTACTGCCGGTCCGATAGTAAAGCATTTATCTACCTTTTCACGAAGAAGCACTTCCTCAACGCCAACTGTAACTACACCTTTATTACCGTAAGAACCGTCGTCGGTCATAATGATTACTTCATCAGAACTTTCGCGCATCTCTTTTTCAAGAATGATAAGTTCTTTTGTACGTCCGGCAAGAACAGTTATAACCTTGTTGCCTGCAGCCTTTAATGCCTGAACAATTGGTAGAAGAGGAGCTATACCTACACCACCACCAGCACAAACCACAGTTCCGAAGTTTTCAATGTGAGTTGCCTGTCCTAATGGACCTACTACGTCAGTAATATATTCTCCAACTTCAAGATTACATAGTTTTGTCGAAGAAAGTCCCACTTCCTGGACAACGAGAGTGATAGTTCCTTTGTTTAGGTCTGCTCCGGCAATGGTTAATGGCATGCGTTCGCCTTTTTCTCCAACGCGGACAATTACGAAATGTCCTGCTTTGCGGGAGCGAGCAATCAATGGTGCTTCAATTTCCAGCTTAAAGACTTTCTCTGAGAAGTGTTCTTTATTAATTATTTTATTCATAAAAGTAGAAATATGATATTTATATTAGACTTGTAATTTCAGTATGTCGGTATTGGCAAAGGTAATCTTATTGTTTTTCATTTCAAAACTATGACTATAAAAAAACCAGAGCGTTTCACTACACTTAACATAGGAAACGCTCTGGTTTATGCTTATTTAATTCCCTTTTGGGGGATTACTTAGTCGATGATATCAAATCCGGTATAAGGAACCAATGCTTTTGGTATGCGAATGCCTTCCGGAGTTTGATTGTTTTCAAGTAGGGCAGCTACGATTCGTGGTAAAGCTAAAGCACTACCATTCAGTGTGTGGCAAAGTTCTGTCTTCTTGTCTCCTGTACGGTAGCGACATTTCAGACGGTTAGCCTGGTATGATTCAAAGTTGGATACAGAACTAACTTCCAACCAACGTTGTTGTGCTGCTGAGAATACTTCAAAGTCGAATGTAATGGCTGAAGTGAAGCTCATATCACCTCCGCAAAGACGAAGAATACGATAAGGTAATTCCAGTTTGTTAACCAGATTTTCTACGTGAGCAATCATTTCTTTCAGTGAATCGTAAGAATGTTCAGGCTTATCTATGCGAACAATTTCTACTTTGTTGAACTGGTGCAAACGGTTTAATCCTCTTACATCTTTTCCATAAGAACCAGCTTCGCGGCGGAAACATGCAGAGTATGCACAGTTCTTAACAGGTAGTTCGTTGTCTGTAAGGATTACATCTCTGTAGATGTTTGTTACAGGAACTTCTGCTGTAGGGATTAAGTATAAATCATCCTGATTATCATGATACATCTGGCCTTCTTTGTCAGGTAACTGTCCTGTTCCGTAACCGGAAGCTGCATTTACTACATAAGGAGGCTCAATTTCCAGGTAACCTGCGTTACGGGCTTCATCAAGGAAGAAGTTAATTAAAGCTCTTTGAAGGCGAGCACCTTTTCCTTTGTAAACAGGAAAACCTGCACCTGCAATTTTAACTCCAAGTTCGAAGTCAATCAAATCATATTTCTTGCAAAGATCCCAGTGTGGAACTGCATCTGCAGGAAGTTCGGGAGTAACACCACCCATTTTCTCTACTTTGTTGTCGTCGGCGCCATAGCCTTCAGGAACTGAAGAGTGGGGTAGGTTAGGGATTGTGCAAAGCAGAACCTGAAGTTCTTCTGCAGCTTCGTTCATTGCTGTTTCCAAAGCTTTGTTTCCCTCTTTGATTTCGCTTACTTTTGTGCGCGCCGATTCTGCTTCTTCTTTATTCCCTTCCTTCATTAGTTTACCAATGGATTTCGAGAGAGTATTTACTTCGGCAAGATTCTTATCCAGCTCATTTTGTGCAGTACGTCTTTTTTTATCTAACTCCAGCACTTTATCTATGGCTTCCTGTGCGCCTTTAAAGTGTTTCTTTTCCAGACCACGAAGAACCTCGTCGGTCTTTTCTGTAATTACTTTAAGTGTAAGCATATCTTATACTGTTTTTATAGTTTTTTTATTTAGAGCCACAAAGATAAATAAAAATAAGATAAGATGATATTATAATCTTTTTAATCCTTTAAATAATAAAAAAAGTTCCTGCAACGAATGTTACAGGAACTTTTTTTTATTTGAAACAAAAATCGTTGTTATGCTTCTGTTGTTTCAGCAGGGATGATAGATACGTATGAACGATCTAATCTTCCTTTCTTGAATGTTACAACACCATCAACTAATGCGTAAAGTGTGTGATCTTTACCCATACCCATGTTTAAACCTGGGTGATGTTCTGTACCTCTTTGGCGAATGATGATATTACCAGCTTTGCAAGTTTGTCCACCATATACTTTTACGCCTAATCGTTTGCTATGTGATTCGCGGCCGTTCTTAGAACTACCGACACCTTTCTTATGTGCCATTTCTTCTTAAAAATTTAATTGATTAAGCTACTACTTCTTTAATGTTTAACTCTGTAAATTGTTGACGGTGACCGTTACGTTTTCTGTAACCTTTTCTTCTCTTCTTGTGGAATACGATTACTTTGTCGCCTTTTACAAGGTGAGAAACTACTTCGCATACTACTTTTGCACCTTCTACTGTTGGGGCTCCTACAGTCACTGCGCCATCTTTGTCAACTAACAATACTTTGTCAAATTCTACAGTCGCTCCGTTTTCAGCGTCTTGTATGTGATGAACATACATTCTTTTTCCAGCTTCTGCTTTAAATTGCTGGCCGTTAATTTCTACAATTACGTACATCTGTTATATTTTGTTATACAGGTTCTCTCCGGAAGGTGGATCTTAATCATTTAACATCTCTTATTTACCCGCGCGGACTAATTAGGGCACAAAATTACTTATTCTATTTTAATTGGACAAATATTTTAGAGAAATTTATTCTCTTTATTATGAGGGCATTTGCTATTATAATAATCAGATTTACCGGAAATTTATGTTACCAATTAATTTTTTCTTTCAGCATAACCCCATCTGTTACTCCTAAATCTTTCAACGATCCGTTTTTACTTTGAATACAAATCATTGTTAGCGGAGTGTTTCCGGTATTTTTCCATGCACGTTTGCCATCAGGTGATATTCTAACTACGCTACCTTCTGAAATAGGAAAGTGATTGCCATCAACCTGAAACTCTCCACTACCTTTTAATACAATGTAAAGTTCTTCGTTTGTTTTGTGAGTATGAAGAAAATCACCACCTGCTCCCGCAGGAACTACTGTAAAAGATACTTCTGTACCAGTACTTTGTACTGACTCGCCAACAAAAACTTTTCCTGGAATCTCTATACCTGGAGCAAGTACAAACAGATGTTCACTTAACTGATCAAAATTGCCGATTGTTACAGCTGCATAATTTTCTGCTGCCGAAATTTTTTCTACTTTTTTCATTTTCTTACTGATTGATTCTTATACTAATTATGAAAAGCTAAACTAACTTTTACGTTACAAAAGTAAGTATCAAACAGATGATTGTCAAGTAGGTACTTGCATGTAAGATGGTTACCTCAATGAAACCTTTGTTGATAACGAGTAACTTACGGAGTACTTTTTTTTGAAAATATTTTTAGAAGGTAAATGACTGATTCATTATTCGTTGTATTTAATATTATTAGTTACTTTTGCTGCGCTAAAAATACATAGCTTATGAGTAAAGTCAAACTTTCAGATAGTTTTAATCCCATGTGCCCTATTAGGAACATTCTCTCACGAATTAGTGATAAATGGTCCATGCTTGTGCTATACATATTGCATGAGAAGGAAGTTGCTCGGTTTAAAGAATTGCAGCGTTGCATCCCTGATATTTCACAGAAGATGCTGACTGCTACGCTTCGCACACTGGAAGAGGATGGCTTTATAAGCAGAAAGGTTTATGCGGAAGTTCCGCCAAAAGTTGAGTATACGCTTACAGATAGGGGGCGGTCTCTGTTGCCTCACATTAATATGCTTATAGCCTGGGCGATGGAAAATATGGATGGTATAATGAATGACCGTATAAAAAAAGTGGAATAGTATTATGAGAATAGACCATTTCGCAATTTGGTGTGATGATATTGAAGCAATGCGCACATTTTATACAACTTATTTTGATTGTGTAAGTAACAATCGATATCATAATCCGTCAAAGAACTACACTTCGTATTTTCTTTCGTTTGGTGGTGGAGATTGCCGAATAGAATTAATGAATCGTCCGGACATTGTAAATGAACCGGCAAAACGTGGATTTATGAAAGGTATTGCCCACTTTGATATTGAAGTTGGTAATGAGGAAATGGTTGATAGTTTAACGGAGCGACTCCGGACGGATGGTTATATTATAGCCAGCGAACCTCGTAAAACAGGAGATGGCTATTATGAAGCTGGAGTTTTAGATCCTGAAGGTAATTATATTGAGATTTCTGCGGAAGTATAGAATAGAACGTTTGCTCTGAAAATCTTTGGTGAATAAATAAAAATATAACCTTATAAACTGGGCAAGATAACCTGTTAGATTTTAATTTATTGGGGTTTAATTGCCATCAACTCTTCTTTTAATTTTTAGTGTATCTGGATAAAGTGTTATTAATGAGTGATGAAACACTTTTTAACTCGACTGTCTCGTTTTGAGAGACAACTTATAAGGTCGTTTTCTGACAATACGTTTTACTTTTTGAGTTAACAAACTGATTATAAGCTGCGGAAAAATTAGTTTCACCCCCTATAATAACAAAAAATAGAGGTCATTTTTCCGCAAGCTTAATTATCTTGTTTGGAGTGTTATTTCACAGGCTCAACCTTGAACCCTTGCTTTCTGAGTAAAGTAATCAATCCGTTTTCTCCGGGAAGATGTAAGGCACCAACAGCAATAAAAGAAGGAGTTTCTTTCATAATAGCAGGTAGTTTAACAGCCCAGTCTTTATTTCTGTTGTCTATCATTGATTCCATTTCCCCTGGTATAGGGTCGCAGCTGTTTCCTTGTTTTTCCTCAGACAGCTTTTGCATCTTGTCAATATTGAAATTGTTATAAGCTTCTGTTAGTTCTTTGGTATCTCTTACAATTTTGGCCGTATCGTTTAATGAACATACAAGTAAACGTGCCTGGCGTTGAAGAGATTGTGAGTCATACAGAAGGTCTCTTTGAAATTCTAAAGTTTCGAGTGCTGCAATCTTTTTCCCGCTTTCTTCTCCCTTAGTTTGAAAATATCCGTCGAGCTGTTCTTTAGGATTGAAAGAAAGGGCTTTGGCTGCAATAGTCATTGCTACCATCATACTAATAAATGCAGGTCTTATTTTGGGCACCTGATTAAGATCAAAGCCCATGTTTGCTTTTAAGAACGAATTTATAGTCGCCTGTTCTGTATCACTGAAAAGAATTTGTGCGGTAGTATCATTGGTAATGAACATTTTATCCTGCATCTTTTTCATTCCTTCAGGAGATTGTGCATCTTTCATATTCAGTTCACCTACCACTTGTTTGCTTGCATCAAAAGCTTCTTTAAAGCCACTGACTTTATCAAGGAGAGATAATGGGGCGAGATGGTGAGTTCCGAATATATACGATGGAGTCTTTAATCCATTGCCCGATACTTTCCACAAAAGAGATTGTGCGCCTGCAGATATTGAAAATAGCAAGATGCACGAAAGAATAAATAGTTTTTTCATAAAAGATTTTTTATAGTATTAATATTTTGTTGAAAATCTATTCAACATTGAAGTAAGCTTCCAACTCTTTTTCAGCGGAATTATTAATGTTGTCTATGTCTCTGATAATCTTTCCATCTTCCAGCAAAGCAATGCGTGGACAGATATCTGTAGTGTGGTTCAGGTTATGACTGGAAATCAGTATTGTAGCACCAGTCTGTTGGCTATAATCTTTAAGGATGTGTTTTATAATTGACTGTGAACTTGGATCAAGGAAGTTAAATGGCTCATCCAGTATAAGAAGTTCCGGATTGTGAATCATGGCCGAGATAATACCAATCTTCTGTTTATTTCCGGCCGAGAAATTGCGGATAAATTTCTTTTGGCCTATAACTTCTCCGTTCATAAAGCGTTCGAATGTTGTTAAACGTTCGTCTACTTCTTCTTTCTTTAGTCCATACATTTTTCCGATAAAGTAGAAATACTCTTCCGGAGTGAGGTAATCAATGAGGAAACCTTCGTCAATAAATGCACCGGTAAAGTTTTTCCACTCTTCACTTTTGCTGGAATCGATGTCGTTGATAAAGGCAGCTCCGTTGCTGGCTTGCAACAAATCCAGGATTAGACGGAAGAATGTGGTCTTACCAGCTCCGTTGTTTCCTACCAAACCCAATATGTCTCCGTTGTTTATTACGTAATTATCTATATCTACAGCTCTTTTTTCGCCGAAGTCTTTTTGTAAATTATTGATTTTTATTGTTGCCATGGCTTATTTGAATTTAAATGATAAGGTAAAAAATGAAACACTTTTATTTGGAATCTCTGAATCCTTCCATATTTTTATATCTTCTTTTCATGAAGCGTTTATAGATATTCTTGATCCAATAATTTGAAGTAAATGTCAGAGCAAGACCAATAGCCAGAAATATTAGCTGACTTATTATTTCTCCGAAAGCTATTCTGAGCAAATTGATAACCAGCATAGGAACACCAAAGGACATTAAACTGATAAGGCTCTGAAAACCAGTTCCGGTAGATTGACGACCTATCAGACTTTCGTTCAATGGTGTTGTTTTATTATTATAAACAGCTAATTGAAAGATAATGAAATAGATAAATCCGGTAGTGAAGAAACAGTAAGATATAGCCATTAATAGTGTTATTTTCCCCATTATTATCACTGGAATCATTAAAATAAAGGGAACTATCACAGCAAAACTGTAAAAATAGTATTTGGCTCTAAGCAGATTATAGATGGACTCCTTGCGACTCATTAGCCCATCAAGGTAATTCCCTTCGAAACTCATTATTTGTGTGAGCATCAGGATTCCAAGAATTGCAAAGTTGTAGATTCCTACAAAGCTCTTGCCAAGTGGCCCTTCATAAGAAGGTGTAAATAGCATTCCGGTAAGCATGATTATAAGGAAACATCCCATACGGAACATAGATTTGCTTCTTTTGTTTCTGAATAATAGCTTCAGCTCTAAACGGAAGTATTCTCCAACTTCACCGTATTGTTCCAGAAATTTATATTCTGAGACATGTTTTATTTTAGTGTCGTTTGTTTTGGCTAGTTCGGCATACAGATTTCTGATCATGATAGTGCGGTTTATCCAACCCAAACCAGCTGCAACAATCAGTACACCAAGGAAGCTAAGCAGATTTCCTTTGATAAATAATTCGCCTACCTCCATAGTGAATTTGCTCACCGGATTGCCTAAGGTAAGTTCCAATGTTAATAGAAGTCCGTAAAATACGATAGGTATAATTACGAAATAAGTTTTTTCATTAATTAAAGTGCGGCACATTTGGTACCAGTAATTATTGAGAATCATCAATAAATAAAATCCCAGACTATAGGTGATGACTCCCGTTATTCCAAAATATTTAGTAACAGTAATGAATGCAAAAGGAACAATCATAAATAACCAAAAGGCATTGTATGAGTTTGTTGCCGATTTTAAAAGAAGAATATTGAGTAGCTTGTTCTTCTTAACCGGTAATAATAGATAAGGTTTTATTTCCTGAGTAGGAGTTTTTTGAAAGGCGAAGCGGAAAAGAAAGTCGATGGCAAGGATAATGAATAACCCTTTATTCATTATATGATATGGCTCCATGGTTGGAAACATATCTGCAAAACCAAATCCGAAGATAATACCAAAGAAAATAAAATATCCGGCCCAAAATAACATCATAAAGTAGATATAAAACTTCCCGAATTTATTCTTTTCGAACATGGGATGCCGTTTGGCGGCCAATTTGGTGTGTTTTCGTAATTCTTTTAAAAGCATAAACAGATATGTATTTGAACTTAAGATAAAAGTAAGAAAAGACCTTTTCAAAAGGTCTTTTCTTATCTCTGTTATTTAATTATTTAGCTTCAGGAGAAGTCATTGTTACTTCAACCTGATTCTTTTGGCTGAACATACTCTTTGCAAATTTCTGAAGATCACTTATTGTTATTTTGTTAACAATAGCTTCATAATTAGCGTCCATGTCTAATCCGGTGTAAAGATATTCATCAATACAACCTACCCAATAGCTATTTTCTTTTATGTTCTCTTTGTATTTCTTCAACATATATTCTTTTACTTTAGCCAGATTGGTTTCTGATGGGCCAACTTTTGAAATGTTGTCAATTTCATCAAAAACAATCTTAATCAGTTTATCCTTTTTAGCAGGATCTGTTTGGAATACAATTTGAAGAGAACTTTCTTCTTTAGGGTATTTAGTAGTGTTTCCATATACACTAACACCATAAGTACCACCTTCTTGTTCGCGGATCTTTTCAGTATAAACAATGTCAAGAACCTGAGCAAGCATACTCATCATGATATCATTCTGAGATGTGTATTTGCAGCTTCCATTATAGAATGTAAATACAGAAGCTTTAGCAGTTTGCTGTTTCTTCTTGAATTCATTCTTGTATTGACCTTTACGCGTATACATCTTTGTATCTTTGAATGTCTCTTTTCTGTTTATTGATGGAAGAGATCCAAGATATTGTTCAATTAGCGGTTTAGCCTTTTCAAGATCTACGTTACCAACCAGAATAAAGGTAAAATCACTTGCATCTTTAAAGCGATCTTTGTATAAGTCCATACATTTCTGATAATCAATTTTATCAATCATGTCAGCCTTAATACGTATTGTTCTTGGGTGATTACCATACATACCGAATGTAATAGAATCATTGAAAGCTACCATAGGATTTGCTTCTCTGTTCTGCAAAGAGGCTTTCATACGTGTTTTGTAAGATGTGAATGCATCAGCATCCATTCTTGGAGCAGTAAATGTAAGATAAGTGAGCTGTAACATTGTTTCCAAATCTTTAGGAGAGCAGCTACCGTTAACACCTTCTGTATTTGTTCCAACAGAAGAGCTTACAGATGCTTTTTTACCTGCTAAAACTTTCTGTAAGTTAACTGCGCTGAAGTTTCCTAATCCTCCTAACTCAACTACATCATTAAGTGATTTGATATTAATAATTTCAGAGTTTGGCATTAGTGAACTACCACCTAAACTAACACCTTTCATTTGAATTTCATCAGCTTTGAAATCAGTCTTCTTAACGATAACCTTCACACCATTTGATAATGTAAGTGTAGTTGTACCAAAATTCGTATTTTCTTTTGTAGAAATAATCTTACCAGCTTTTGGAGCTACCGGAATAAGTGGTTCGTTAGATACCTTATCCACGTATGCGGTAATGTTTTCAGCTTTTACGTTTTTAAGAATAGATAGAATCTTATCTTTAGTAGGATATACTAATCCTTCTTTATCAGGACCAAAGATTGCTACAACCTGGTTTGTGTCAGAAACGAATGATTTCATAACCTCATTAATCATGGCTACTGGCAAATTTGGAGCTATTTTGTTCATAATAGCAAAATTGTCATCAATGCTTGGGATAGGTTCGTTATCTGTAAAGTTGTTAACGTAGCTATTTATGTAGTCTTCGTTCTTCTTTTTACCGCGTTCGTTGTATTCAGATTCAAGATTTCTCAGATATTCAGCACGTGCACGTACATATTCTGATTCAGTGAAGCCAAAGCGATGAGCACGTTCTATTTCGCGAAGAAGAGTACTTAATGCATTTTCAACTCCATCTTCTTTGCATACTGCAACACCTGTAAAAGCATCTTTTGTTTTTGAAACAAAGAAGCTGTTATCGTATGCGTATCCATAGACAAATGGAGGATTAGCAGATTGAGTAAGCTCGTTTAAACGGGCATTCAACATGTTACCAATCATATTTTTTGCGTAATCAAAAAACAAGTATTGCATGTTGTTCTTTAAAGAATCAGGATATACATCGTGTTTATTGAAAAGCAAAATCTGCATATTGGTTTGCTCTTTGTCTTTCTCAATTACAACAATCGGTTCTTTATTGTCATTAACAGGGAAGTAAGTACGTAATGCAGGATTTACCGGTTTTGGAATATCACTGAACATTTTCTTGATTTTAGCTTCAACAGCATCTACATCAATATCTCCTACAATAACCAAACCTTGCAAATCTGGGCGGTACCATTTTTCATAATAATCACGAAGTGTTTTGTATTTAAAGTTATCAACTACGTCCATTGTTCCAATAGGCATACAGTCTGCATATTTGGTTCCTGCATACATTATAGGCAATGCTTTTTCACGTAGACGTTGCATAGCACTCATGCGAGAACGCCATTCTTCATGAATAACGCCACGTTCTTTATCAATTTCTTTGTCTGTTAGTAACAAGTCATTTGACCAATCATGTAAAATAAGCAAGCAAGAATCCAATATTCCTTCGCGGGTAACAGGAGCGTTGGAAATATTATATACGGTTTGATCAATACTTGTATAAGCATTAAGATTTACTCCGAATTTTATTCCTACACTTTCACACCATGGAACAATGCCTAAGCCTTTATCTGTTCCCGGAAAATTCTTTGAACCATTGAAAGCCATGTGTTCCAGGAAGTGTGCTAACCCTCTTTGTTGTGGTTCCTCAAGAATAGAACCAACTTTCTGCGCTATGTAGAAATCAGCTCTTTTTTCATTGGTTGTGTTTTTACGGATATAATAAGTTAATCCGTTTTCTAACTTACCTATCCTTACGTCTTTATCAATAGGTATTGGTGGCATTTGCTGTTGTGCAAAAGTTGTACTAGCACAAAATAGTAGTGATGCCGTGAATAAATTTTTAAATAGAGATCTCATAATTTATATAAATTGGATGTTTAAATATATTTTTATTCAGTTAGTCGCTTCATAAATATTAAAAATCACAAAGTAAGTAAATTTATTGTCATAAAAATGAAATTCCCCGATAAAGTTTTTAGATCTTTATCAGGGAACTCTTAAAGTATTACATTATAATAGTTATTTTGATTAATAGCTATTAATGAATAATTGATTATTAATCAAATAGTGATATATTATAATTTGTGCTCAGCTAAATAACGCTCCGCTTCAATCGCAGCTTTACATCCGCTTCCGGCAGCTGTTGTAGCTTGTCGGTATACAGGATCTGCTACATCGCCGGCTGCGAATACTCCTGGAACTTTAGTACGCGGGGTATCACCTTCTGTAATAATGTATCCAACAGGATCGGTATCAAGATAAGGAGCGAATATTTCAGAGTTTGGCTTGTGACCAATTGCTAAAAAGAAACCGTCGATGGCTATGTCATAACGTTCTTCATCTGCTTCTCCCATGCGTTTTACAACATGCGCACCTTCTACTCCGTTTTCTCCGAAGAGACCTAAAGTGTTATGCTCGAACAGAACTTCTATTTTCTCGTGATTTAATACACGTTCCTGCATAATTTTAGATGCTCTCAGGAATGGCTTACGAACAATCAGATATACTTTCTTAGCCAATCCTGCTAAATAGATGGCTTCTTCGCAAGCTGTGTCACCTCCACCCACTACTGCAACTACTTTTTTCCGGTAAAAGAATCCATCACATGTAGCACATGCACTAACTCCCATTCCGGCATATTTCTTTTCATCTTCCAGTCCCAGGTATTTAGCAGTAGCACCGGTAGCAATAATGATAGTATCTGCTTCGATAACTTTTTCACCTTCAATCGTAATCTTGTAAGGAGCTTTACTAAGGTCAGCAGCAGTAGCTAGTCCGGTCCTGATGTCGGCACCGAAACGAGCTGCTTGTCTTTTCAAGTCATCCATTAATTGGTTACCATCTACTCCATCCGGATAACCAGGAAAGTTTTCAACTTCTGTTGTAGTTGTTAGCTGTCCTCCAGGTTGTAATCCTTCATATAGGATAGGAGATAAGTTTGCTCTTCCAGCATAAATAGCTGCTGTATATCCTGCCGGTCCAGAACCGATAATCAGGCATCTTGTTCTTTCTATATTTTCCATTTTGTTTTTTATCTTAAGTCAATAATTTCTGCATTTGGATATTTCTTTTTATTAAACTGAAACAAAGAGTCCGAATATGATTGTTTCGTTTTATAGCTTGTAATAGTTATTTCACTATTGTTGTTAGGCTGCTCTAAAGTAATATGTTGAGGTTGATAATTACTTTTTGAGATTAGCAGGACAATACGTGAAAATGCTTTTTTCTTATTTTCCGGAGTCAGAGTAATTTTATAATTGTTACCTACTACGCCGTTTAATTTATAATTATATCCATTTTTATAAATATTAAGTAAGGCATAAGGATTCATACTTTGCAGTTCGTCTTCAGTAGGTAAGCTGATGTTTACTTCATCACTATGTTTAAGATAGCTCCATTGAGTTTTTCCATCAAACCAAGTTGTAGCATCATTTGTGTCTAAAAAGAACTTTCTATTCTTTAGCTGCAGTACACCATTTATCTGATTACCTCCCGATTTAATTCTGAAAGTAGCTTTTATACCTCCTGCTTTAGCAAAAGCAGCCGATGTTTCGTCAAGAATCTTTTTAGCTTGTGCATCTTTTTGCGCAAAGCAAGGCAAGATCAAAGCACTAATAAGCAATGTAATGATATACTTTTTCATTGTTTTATTCTTTGTTTTTTTTATGCTAAATAAAAGACTATTGTCTCAAATTACCCAATCGCATTTCCAAGTCGGTTTCGTCAATGCACATAACCTGGCGGGCTTTACTTCCCTCTGACGGACCAACAATTCCAGCTTTCTCCAATTGATCCATAATTCTGCCGGCACGATTATATCCGATAGAGAATTTTCGTTGTATGAGTGATGTAGAACCTTGTTGGTGAATTACAACCAGTCGAGCTGCATCCTCGAACATTGGATCGAGACGGTTCATGTCAACATCTCCAACAGTACTTTCACTCTCTTCTCCTACATATTCAGGCAAGTAGAATGCTGTAGTATATCCTTGTTGACGAGAAATATAATCGGTGATTTTTTCTACTTCAGGAGTATCAACGAATGCACATTGTACACGAACCGGATCACTTCCTTGTAAGAAAAGCATATCCCCGCGACCAATAAGCTGATTAGCTCCCGGACGGTCGAGAATTGTACGTGAGTCCATCATTGACGACACACGGAATGCAACACGAGCCGGGAAGTTGGCCTTAATTGTACCGGTGATAATATTTGTAGTAGGACGTTGAGTGGCAATAATCATGTGAATACCTACGGCACGTGCCAACTGAGCAATACGTGCAATTGGAAGTTCAACTTCTTTTCCGGCAGTCATAATCAAGTCACCAAACTCATCTATAATCACTACAATATATGGCATAAACTTATGTCCCTTTTCCGGATTTAGTCTACGATTTATAAACTTCTCGTTATATTCCTTAATATTACGAGTGTGTGCCTTTTTAAGCAAATCGTAGCGGGTATCCATCTCAATACAAAGAGAATTCAGTGTATGCACAACCTTGGTAAAGTCTGTAATAATGGCCTCTTCGCCATCAGGTAATTTAGCAAGAAAATGCTTTTCTACAGTTGAGTAAATGCTAAATTCTACCTTCTTTGGGTCGATCAAAACAAATTTCAGTTCAGCAGGATGCTTTTTATAAAGTAAAGATGTAATAATAGCATTTAATCCTACAGATTTACCCTGTCCGGTAGCTCCGGCCACAAGTACGTGAGGCATCTTACAAAGGTCTACCATGAAAATTTCATTGGTAATGGTCTTACCAAATGCAATAGGGAGATCAAATGTCGATTCTTGAAACTTTCGGGATGAAATGATTGAATGCATGGAAACAATCTTTGGATTGGAGTTTGGAACTTCAATACCAATGGTTCCTTTTCCTGGAATTGGTGCAATGATACGAATACCTAATGCAGAAAGACTAAGAGCGATATCATCTTCCAACCCGCGAATCTTGGAAATACGTACACCTGCTTCAGGGGTAATTTCGTATAAAGTAACTGTAGAACCTACAGTTGCTTTAATTGAACTTATTTCAATACCGAAACTTCTTAGCGTACTGATAATCTTATCTTTGTTGGCAGTCTGTTCTTCCATATTAATGGCAGGCTCATTGTTATCGTACCGCTTCATCAAGTCCAGACTTGGATGACGGTAGTTCTCCAAATCAAGTGTAGGATTATACTTCCCTAAATTAGAGGCATCATAAGTTTCATCATCACTGGATTGTGCAGATTCTATTTTGAATTCTGGTTCTTTATCTTCAGTTTCCTCATCATTTTCTTCAGTAAATTCTGGAGATTCTATTTCCTCTTCATTTACTATGTTTGATTTTACCCAATCTTCAACAGGTGCTTCTTCGATAGGTGCAGGGGGTATAGTTTCCATGGGCTTAGATACTGCTTTTTGTTCAAAACTACGGTCTAGCTTGAAATTTACAGTCTTAGGCTCAGGATTGGTAAATTCTAGTGTGTCGTCTTCTGCAACCAAAGCTTCTTCTTTCTCTTTTTTCTTTCTGAAATTAAGCTGTAGTGCACGTCGGATATAGATAATAGTCTGTGTGCTTAGATAAATCAGAAAGCAAAGGGCAGTAGCTAAAAGAAGCAAAGATATGCCTGGAACACCTATTTGCGAAACCAGCCAATTGCTAACGTTGTATCCATGCAATCCTCCAAGGTAAATGAAGCTATCTTTATAGTTGTCCATGAATACAAATCCAAAAAATACAGAAAACCAGATAAGCAGCAAAGAACAGCCAATAAACCATTTCCAGATACGGAAATTACGTACTCGCATCAATTTCATACCAACTATACTCAGAAATAACAGTATAAAGTATGACGAGACTCCAAAGCATTCGTTAATTAAGTAATTTGCCATCTGAGCACCTCTCGAACCAGCATAATTTCTTATGTGGTTATTTATCGATGATAGTTGGTCTGGATTAGGATTGTCCAGAATACTTTGATCGGCTGCTCCGGTAAAAAAGAAGGAAGTAAAAGCCAGTAGTAAATAGACTGAAAAAATCACCATCATTAAACCAATAATAAAATGAAAAGTCTCATTATGAAAGGTTTTTGTTAAATTATTGGTGGAAACAGGCTCCATTGCCGGGCTCTTATCTGTTTTTTTCTTTGCCATTAAGAATTTTATTTTTATTGTTTGATTCTGCAAAAATAATAAAATAACATTAGTTGGAGATTAAGAATCAAATAAAAATTTAGCAAAAAATAATATGAATATTTTGTAGAAAAATAATGGATTTTGTACAAAACGAATAGTTTTCTTGTACAAGATGATGCTTTTGGACTAAGAAGAAAAGTTTATCGTCATATTACAGGTTCTTATCTCTCAGATTACTAAAAGGTGCATTGTACTTACATTTCACGTTAAAATACATTGATTTGCAGTTGGATTACTCCTTTTTTGTTAACTTTGCGGCTTAATTGAAAAGTTGTATGGAAAATAATCATCAAGTGATATTCAGCAGAGATGTTGTGGAATTTGTAACAGTGGCAGCTGAATTTTGTGCTTATCTGGAACGCGCAGAAAGTGCAAAGCGAAGTTCTTTTGTTGATACCACTCTAAAAATATTGCCATTGCTTTATCTTAAAGCATCATTATTGCCCGAATGTGAAATGGTTGGAGATGAAGCTCCGGAAACATATGTTACTGAGGAAATTTATGAATTGATGCGTATGAATGTAGCTTATGTATTAAGGGAAAAGGATGACTATCTTGAAGTTTTTCTTCCTGAAATGGCTTATAGCGATACTCCTATAAAAAAATGCATATCGGAAGATTTAGCTGATATTTATCAGGACTTGAAGGATTTTATTTTTGTTTTTCAATTGGGATATAATGAAACAATGCATGATTCATTGGCTATTTGCAAGGAACATTTTGCTTTATATTGGGGACAAAAATTAGTTAATACTTTGAGAGCCTTGCACGATGTGAAGTATAATGCTGATAATAAAGATGAAGATGAAGACGAAATTGATGATGATGAAAAGTTGAACGAAGTATTATGATTGTAAAAAGAACTATAACAAAAGACGATATATCAGAAATGCCGAAAGTAACTTTCGATGGCAAAATTATAATGATTTGTACTGAAAAAGATGCTGAACGTGCTATTGAGTTTTTGAACAAGTATGCTGTACTGGGAATTGACAGTGAAACAAAGCCGTCTTTTGTTAAGGGAAAATCACATAAAGTCTCTTTGCTGCAGGTTGCTACAGATACTCATTGCTTCCTGTTTCGCTTAAACCTGATAGGATTTCCTAAAGTACTGATTGATTTGCTGGAGAATCCTTCGATTGTAAAAGTAGGACTCTCGTTGAAGGATGATTTTTTGGCTTTGCACCGCAGAGTCTCTTTTAAACAGCAAAATTGTATCGAGCTGCAGGAATTTGTTAAACCATTCGGTATTCAGGATAAAAGTCTGCAAAAAATATATGCTATCCTTTTTGGTCAGAAAATATCTAAATCGCAACGCCTTTCTAATTGGGAGGCCGAAACATTAAGTCCGTCACAGCAACAGTATGCTGCTACAGACGCATGGACATGTCTCAAGATTTATACCTTGTTGCAAGAGTTGCATCAAACGGGTGATTATGTAAAAGAGGAAATAGTAGAACCGGTAATTGAAGAAAAAGAAAAATAAATGGCTTACAAAAAAGTTTATCTGAAATCGGGGAAAGAAGAATCGCTGAAGCGTTTCCATCCCTGGATTTTTTCAGGAGCAATTAGTCGCTTCGAGGGAGAACCAGAAGAGGGTGAAATTGTAGATGTGTATACTTCAAAAAAGGAGTTTATTGCTTTAGGTCACTTTCAGGTGGGAAGTATTGCAGTACGAGTCCTTTCTTTTAAACAAGAAGAAGTAAACCATGATTTCTGGGTTAAGAAATTAGAAGTTGCTTACGACTTACGAAAAGGGATAGGACTAGCTGGTAACCCTACCAATAATACATACAGACTGGTTCATGGTGAAGGTGATAACCTGCCAGGCTTAATCATTGATGTTTATGCCAAAACAGCTGTTATGCAAGCTCATTCAGTAGGAATGCACGTTTACCGAATGGAGGTAGCTAGTGCTCTTTCTCAAGTAATGGGAGATGCCATTGAGAATATCTATTATAAATCTGAAACAACATTACCTTTCAAGGCAGATTTAGGACAGGAAAATGGCTTTATCAAAGGTGGTAGTTCTGATAATATTGCTCAGGAATATGGATTGAAATTCCATGTAGACTGGTTGAAAGGGCAAAAAACCGGATTCTTTGTTGATCAAAGAGAGAACCGTTCTTTGCTGGAAAGATATGCTAAAGACCGTTCGGTGCTCAATATGTTTTGCTATACAGGTGGTTTCTCTTTTTATGCAATGCGTGGAGGTGCCAATCTGGTTCATTCAGTAGATAGTTCTGCTAAAGCAATTGACTTGACTAATAAAAATGTAGAATTGAATTTCCCTGGCGATGCCCGTCATACAGCTTATGCTGAAGATGCATTTAAGTATCTGGATAGAATGGGAGATCAGTACGATTTGATTATTCTCGATCCACCGGCTTTTGCTAAGCATAGAGCTGCACTGCATAATGCTTTGCAAGGATATAAGAAATTAAATGCTAAAGCTTTTGAGAAAATTAAACCGGGCGGCATATTGTTTACGTTCTCTTGTTCGCAGGTTGTAACAAAAGACAATTTCCGTACAGCAGTATTTACAGCGGCTGCAATGTCGGGTAGAAGTGTGAGGATTTTACATCAGCTTACCCAGCCTGCAGATCATCCGGTAAATATTTATCACCCGGAAGGAGAATACCTTAAAGGGTTAGTATTATATGTAGAATAAGCGTTAATAATATAAAATCTGAAACTTTCGTGTAAAATATGTTAATATATTGAATGTTTTATGTAATTTGCTATGTTACATAACATAATTCATCTATATTTGCATCATGTTTTTCATGGTATTAGATTTAAGGTTAATAAAGATTGGGTTGTCGTGATGACAGCCTTTTTTTTTATAAATACCTTTTAATAGACTCATCATCCCAAAATTATCCCTATATTTGCCACATAGTCTAAAATTGGATTCAAAGTGGATAATAAAGTAGAACTTCGGGTATTAAATATTTCCAACAGTCAGTTACAGGCAAATGCTTTCGCCTTAGTTTTGGAAGAAGTAAACGGGCCACGTCAGTTGCCTGTTATTATTGGTTCTATCGAAGCACAAGCAATTGCTCTTAAATTGAAAGGACTAACAACTCCTCGTCCTTTTACTCACGATTTATTTGTAACCTTTGCTGAATATCTTCAGACAAGACTCACACAGGTTTTTATCTATAAGGCCAGAGATGGAATATTCTATTCTTACCTTTATTTTGAGAAAGAAGATGGAGAATCGTTTAAGGTAGATTCCAGAACATCTGATGCTGTTGCATTGGCTTTACGTTTTGGTTGTCCTATTTATACGACAGAAGAAATTCTTAGCGCCGAAGGATATATTCCAGAAGTAGAAGATGAAAAAGATGAATCAGAAATGTATTGTGAAACAATTGAATCATTAAAAGAATCTCTTTCACAGGCTATTAAGGATGAGGATTATGAACTGGCTTCCGAACTACGTGATGAAATAAAGCGAATAGAAGAGGAGGAAAAACGTTTAAATCAATAAAGATTATACCCCTATAATAATGCATGTATTTTATACTCCCGACATTTTAGTCAAAAACGAGCTACCTGATGAAGAAGCTCAACACTGTCTGCGCGTATTACGATTGTCTCAAGGTGATGAGATTATGTTGACTGATGGAAAAGGCTCATTTTATAAAGCCGAAATTAGTTTGGCGACAGGGAAGAAATGTTTTGTATCTATCATAGAAACAATTCCGCAAGAGAAATTCTGGCCGTGCCACTTGCACATAGCTATGGCTCCCACTAAAAACATGGATCGTAATGAATGGTTTGCAGAGAAAGCTACCGAGATAGGTTTTGATGAACTGACTTTCCTTAACTGCCGTTTTTCGGAAAGGAAAGTGATAAAGGCGGAACGGATTGAAAAGATTCTTGTTTCTGCTATTAAGCAGTCGCTTAAAGCAAACCTCCCCGTTTTAAATGAAATGACCGATTTCGATAAATTTATTTCCCGTGATTTCCCCGGACAGAAGTTTATTGCACATTGTTACGAGGGTGAGAAACCTTTATTGAAAGATGTTCTCCGAAAGGGAGAAGATGCAGTAGTGCTGATTGGTCCCGAAGGAGACTTTAGTCCGGAAGAAGTAGAAAAGGCGCTTTCTAAAGGTTTTCAACCAATAAGTCTTGGAAAATCCCGGTTGCGTACGGAAACTGCAGCATTGGTGGCATGCCATACTATGAACCTGATGAATCAATAAAATTATATATTAGCTATGAATAAAACAAAATTCTTTTTCCGCTTATCTGTGCTGTTGATTGCAGTACTGGTACTGGGCTCTTGTTCTAAAGATAAAGAGTATACAAGAGTTATTCCTTCTAATGCCTCACTGGTTATATCGTTTGATATTCAGTCAATCATTAAGAAAAGTGGCTTGATGGATAATAAGGAATCTATAATGAAGAATCTGACTGCCTCTTTGAATAATGAAAAATTGGCAAAGATGGTTCAAAATCCTTCCGATGCGGGTTTGTCTCTCGAGAATAAAGCCTATTTTTTCGTTACGTCGAAAGAAGAACCTGCTGTATTGTTTAAAGTGTCCGATGAAGATAAACTTGAAGATGCTTTCGGACTGATGCAGAATGAAGGAATCTGTGATGCTATTGAGAGAAACGGTGATTTCTCAACTGTAATACTTCGCGGATATGGTATTTGTGCATTCGATGAAAGCACTTTGCTAGTAATAGAGACTACCAATGCCCGTTCATTGCCGGTGAAAGAACAGGTTGAGAAAATGATGCACACCACTGAAGGAGTAAGCATTGCTTCGAATAAGGGCTTCCAAAAGATGATTGAAAAGAAAAGTGATATCGGATTATATGGCTCTTTTGCTTCACTGCCTCAGCTTACATCTATGTCCATGAGTCTTGGACTTCCCGAAGATGCTGACATGCGCCAAATGATGGTGCTTGCCCAGATTAATTTCGAGAATGGAAAGGTTACTATGGAAGGTGAGTATTATACAGAAAATGAATCTTTAAAAGCATACATTAAGAAGCAATCCGATATGGGTGGAAAGATTAATCATACTTTCCTTAAACGTATTCCTGCATCCTCTCTTGCATACCTTTCCACAAATGTGAAAGGTGATAAGCTGTATGAGATGTTAATGAGTGGAGCCGAGTTTAAGAATATGGTAAGAGATTCTCGTCTAACTCCCGGATTCGATTTGAAGAAGAGTGTAAACTCATTAAAAGGTGATGTTGCTATTGCTGTAACAAATGTTAGTGCAAATGGAACTCCTTCTTTGCTGGCTTATGCCGAGGTTAGTGACCCTTCTGCAGCAGGAATTGTTTACGCATTTAAAAAAGATTTCGACGAAGTTGGCTTAACTGTTGCTACTTCCGGCAAAAATGAATATGTGGTAAAGAGTGCCATGCTTCCTTCTCCAATCCGTTTTGGAGTAAGAGGTAATTATTTCTATCTCACCAACGATGATAATCTCTATAAAAATATAGGTAAGGACGTTGCAAATTCGCTTGCAAATGCTAAGTACGAAAATATAAAGAGTGATGCAAAGGGTTACTTTGTTCTGGATATGGATAATGTAATGAAACTGCCAATGGTGAGCAATGCATTTGGACGTTTCGGATCACAAGGAAATATGGTTCAATCTATCCTTGCCGGATTCTCTTATGCTGAAGCATATAACAAAGACGATCAAAAGAGTGTGGTTAATATCTATTTTAAGAATAAAAACGAAAATGTTCTGAAGCAACTTATCACAGGATTAAAGAAAGTGCTTGGTTAGAACTGATTTTAAATTGAATTGCATCAATGAATAACATTAACTTACAGCAGACTCTACCTAATGTGTTTGCCGAACGCGAATCAATTGTTTCGGAAGTCTGGAAAAAAAATCTGGAGTTCCGCAAAGGAGAAATTTATCTGATAGAAGCGGATTCAGGTACAGGTAAGTCTTCGCTCTGTAGTTATATATATGGCTATCGGAACGATTATCAGGGAACTTTTAATTTTGATAAAGAGAACATTCGGAATCTTTCTGTTTCTAAATGGGTAGATGTCAGAAAGCACTCCCTTAGCATGCTTTTTCAGGAACTGAGACTTTTTTCAGAACTCACTGCGCTGGAGAATATTCAGTTAAAAAACAGCCTTACCGGCTATAAATCGAAAAAAGAGATTGAAACTTTGTTTGAAGCTATGGGAATAGATGATAAATATAATTCCAAAGTAGGCAAGCTATCTTTCGGACAACAACAGCGCGTGGCGTTTATCAGATCTCTTTGTCAGCCTTTCGATTTTATATTCCTGGACGAACCAATCAGTCACCTTGACGAAACCAATGGTCAGATTATGGGTGATCTTTTGATGCAGGAAGTGAAAAAGCAGGGAGCAGGCGTTATTGTAACGTCTATTGGTAAACATATTGAGTTGAACTACAATAAAATATTTAAGTTATGAAACTTGTTTGGAAACTTCTTCGTCAGCATATAAGCTTGGGGCAGTTGGGCGGATTTTTCTTTGCCAATCTTTTTGGTATGATGATTGTAGCCTTGAGCGTACAATTTTATAAAGACATAGCGCCTGTATTTACTCAAGGTGATAGCTTTATTAAAAAAGATTTTATAACCGTAACTAAAAAGATAAGCACGCTTGGCTCAATAGCCGGTGCAAACAACTCTTTTACGCAGGATGATATTGATGAGATTAAGTCTCAGTCCTTTGCAAAGAGCGTAGGTTCATTTATGCCTTCGCAGTTTTCGGTAACAGCCGGATTTGGTATGCAGGAATCAGACTTTAAACTTGCCACAGAAATGTTTTTCGAGTCAGTGCCCAATGAGTACGTTGATGTAAGTCTTGATAAATGGCATTTCGATAAGAATTCTAACTCAATCCCAATTATTATCCCTCGTAACTACCTCAACCTTTACAACTTTGGTTTTGCACAGGCACGAAGTCTTCCTAAATTATCCGAAGGATTGATGGGGATGATTAAGGTAGATCTTGTAATTCGTGCCAACGATGGACGGATTGCTAAATATAAAGGACGAATTGTAGGCTTTTCTAATCGTTTAAATACCATTCTTGTTCCGGAAGAGTTTATGAACTGGGCAAACAGTACATTCGCTCCCGGCAAGGAAGTACAGCCATCCCGGTTAATTGTAGAAGTGAAAAACCCAGCCGATGAAAAAATAGCTCAATTCTTCCAGAAAAGAGGCTACGAAACAGAAGATAATAAACTGGATGCAGGAAAAACAACTTACTTCCTGAAACTGATTACCGGTATTGTGCTGGCAGTAGGATTACTTATCAGTGTACTTTCATTCTACATTTTGATGCTTAGCATTTATTTGTTATTGCAGAAAAATACTACGAAACTGGAGAACCTCTTGCTGATAGGGTATAGCCCCGGACGAGTAGCCTTGCCATACCAGATACTTACGTTAGGGCTGAACTTCGTCGTTCTTATTTTAGCTTTATTATTGGTCGGTTGGGCGCGTTCCTATTACATGGGAGTTGTAGCATCGCTCTTCCCTCAGATTGCCGCAGGATCAATTATTCCAGCAGTAGTTATCGGAACAACACTGTTTGTTGTAGTCTCTTCAATGAATATTGTAGCCATTCGCAAAAAGGTTCAATCCATCTGGATGCATAAATCATAGAACGAAAAAAAATAAATTTATCTGCCACCTGCTACTAAATTTTAGTAAATCGCCCTGTTTAAGGGCCTTTCAGTAGGTGGCAGATAAATTATTAAAACACTTCATCTACCACCAATTTCTTCTATCTGCCACTAACTCTTTTTATAAGTCTTCGATCAGGCTTTGTTGTTATCTAAAAAGTTGAATCCAACTTAACAATTCACACAGAACTTTTTTAAATATCACGTCAGAGTTGTAAAACATTCCGGCTTACTCTGAAAAAAGTATTAATCTGCTTTTTGTATTCTTGTACAGAAGAATGCATTCTTTTGTACAAAACAATTAATTCTTTTGTACAGAACAAATATTTGTTTTGTACAACAATGCAACAATCTTATTCCTGAGAAATGCAATGCTCTTAAAGATATATTGTACACTTCACCGGCTTTGTAATCTTGCAAATAGATAAAAATGTATCGTAATACCATTTGTAGAATAAGTATAAACAGGTGGATGACTAAAATAGTAATTCGATAAAATGAATTATAAATAAAAAATAGTAACTTTGTATATACCAGTTAATTATAAATAATATAAGAATAATGAAAACACACATTTTATTGTTGTATATAATTTGTTCTGTCCTAACAATAGGATGCAAAGAAACGAAAAAGAGAGAATCACAAGGAGTTCAAATGGAAAAACAAACATTCCGTTTGCCCGAAATACCAAATACGCTTACTACTCCTCAGAGACGTGCAAAATATTTAGTTGAACATTATTGGGATCATTTTGCATTTACAGATACATCTCAGATTCAGAGTTTGGATTCTATAGAACCTATCCTTGCCGATTTTTTAGGTGTGCTTCCTCATACTTCTTATCCTATAGCATGTTCCGGTATAAAAAAGCTGATGTGTAAGGCTGAATCAAATACCTCTATTTATTCTTTTTTGAGCAAATTGGCTGAAAAATACCTATATGAATCCCATTCACCGATATATAACGAGGAATTATATCTTCCTTTTTTAGAATCTATTGTTGCATCAAAGAAAGTGGATGATACATATAAACTTACTTATCGCTATCAGTTATCCATGGTTCGCAAGAATCGTCCCGATAGTATAGCAACTAATTTTGTATACACCCTTGCTTCTGGTAAAAGTAGTACACTTGCAGGCCTTAGCAGCGAATATACTCTTCTTTTTTTTAATAATCCCGATTGTGAGTTATGTGAAGAAATCAGAGAGCAGATTATTGCTTCGCCTGTTTTAAGTTCGTTACAAAATCAGAAAAAAAATAATAAGCTGATAATTCTTTCTGTTTATACTGAAGATGAATTTGGCAGTTGGAGAAAACAATTGTGGAAATACCCCTCTAACTGGATCTGTGGATATGATAAAAAGCAGAAGATTCGTAATAGTGAATTATATGATTTGAGAGTGATACCTTCTATATATCTTTTAAACCGTGAAAAACGGGTTCTTCTTAAGAATCCTTCGTTTGCAGTACTAGAGAATTATTTTGAAAAACGATAAAATAACGGTCTGCCTTTTTATTCAAAAAGCAGACCGTTTTAAAAACAGGGTATTAACTATTGCTTGCAAGCTATTTTTTTAGTTTCAATATTCTCCAGACTTTGCACTCTAATTATATACACTCCACTTGGTAACAATATTTCCACCTTTGCAGTGTCTAAACCAGTCAGCTCTTTTAATATAGTGCCACTTAAACTAAATATTTTGATATTCTGAAGCTTATCCGATGCAGAAGTAGCTACAACCACTCTTTCTCGTTCAGGAGAATAGACTACTATATTACTTTCTTGCTGACCGATAGCTGTACTTGTAAAGTTCAGATAATAGCGACCGTGAGTATTACCAGGCATTGTTACACTAGCATTTGTTCCGTTTAATTCTGTAGCTTGATTCAATAATGCGTCATAAAGTTCCATATATCCGCCAAAGTTATCAAGACCTTTAAACGTCAGATTCACGTTGTTATTATTTTCACTATATATGCCCAAAGGTATAGTTTTTTGAGAAGACATCACATTGATACTTACCGCCTGGTTTCCTGCCATGGAGTAGAGGGTAGGGGCATCTGCCAGATTGGAGTCCATTAATACCGGAACATCTTCCTCTGAATTGTAATTGTCGGATGCATTAATATCTTCTTTAATAAGAATAGCACTTGAATAACCATCCCGTTCAGCAATAATACGCAAGCAATGTGAATTATCGGATGTATTATCTTCATTACTAATGGAACGGACAGGGGTACCCAAAGATGGTTTGGCAATTGTCATATCAGGTGTAAAAGTAATGATTGGATCGCCTGATATGGATGACTTCTTTTCTACAAAGAAAGACTGCATTGGGGCTACTGTTCCCGTTAATATTTCGCTTCCGGAAGTAGTTATCGCTCCATTGTTATCAATTGCAACTGTACTTTGTCCGGTTCCTGTTAATATCCAGAATCTTCTTTCAAAAGACGGATGTGCGTTCAGGAACTTTGCCATATCTAGTGTAGCCATAAATGGATTGCCAATTAGGTATATATTATTTGTTCCTGTATTATTTGAAAGTATTAATGATATATCCGATGCATTGTTTTCGAAAGCCAGTTTTCCATTATTGGCACGATTTATTGTTGTATTATTATTAATAATACTGCCATCATAGGAATAATAGGAATAGTTAGCATCATCTTTCGGTATACGGAACAACACTTTATCTGTACCTTCTGTACCATAAACCGGACGAATAGAAAAACCTTTACCGGAAGTATATGTTTCATCTACCTTATTATATACCTGACTCCAGTTAGCAGATATAAATGAATCATAAGTGTTTCCGTCTGTCTTAAATACTGTAGAAGAACTGTGGTCCCAACTTCGTTGATAAATAGCCGGACTGAAACGGTTATTTGTTGTACTGCTATATGTTATAGACTGGAATGCTTCTGTGTTCTGTTTCCCATTTGCCGAAGGAAGGTACATATCACCAGCTACTACACCTTTTAACGGAGAAGAAAGCATATACCAACGACCGGAAGTTAGTTCAAAATCTACCCATGCTTTATTATAGGTGAGATAATTGGTGTTTCTCATTTCGGCAGAAGGTTTGAAATAAACCTGACTGCACGTATTTCCATAGAAATTACTACAATTGTAGTTTGTTCCGTTTGCTTGCACCATCAAACTATACTCAATACTTGTTGTTGCAGCATTGGCAATTCTGTCAGTAACATCTGTATAGTTCGTATTAGTCATATTAAAATATGGCGAACCTGTTAAACTGTACAACCATGGAGCTTTTGTACTATTGGGGATTGTTACTTTTGAAAAATTCATTGGTACAAAGCCTTTATTATTGGTATCGTCTGTATAATTTGCATCTTTATACAACTCTGCTTTCAAGGAACGTCTCCAATTACCATCGTTATTCCAGTTATCGCCATTAACACCTGTCCATGTCAGATATTCGGGAACTATTTTCAGGTTAAAGGATGCTACACCGTCGCAAGGTATTTCTCCATTTGAAGAATATGCCTCATTAAAATGAAATTCTATTTTATATGTATATCCCTCTTTAACACTAATAGTTCCTGAAGAAAATTTGAATGTAAGGTAGTCGGTATCTCCCGTAGCAGGAGTAACATTTACTGTTTCTAAGGTTGCTATTATTTTACTTGGATTTAAAGAATCAACGCCTGAAATAGATGAATCATCAGTTTTTATCAGATATACATTGCTATCACTTGCCTTAATAAGATTTTTAGTATTGCTTTGGTCTGAATTTTTAAAACTATATACTGGTATTGTCAGCATTTTTGTAGAATTATTTTTTAAATCATTAAATTGGCTTAAACCAATTCTAACAGATGCAGTCTTACTTGCTCCTTCTCCACTCAATTGTATCGAAGGATTTTTGTGGTTTGCTCCTGCTGCTATAACAATATAATCACTACACAGATTTACAGTTGTGGTTGTGGATGTTGTTTCTGCTGTTCCTATTATTGGAACGGCAATAATAGTCTCTCCCTCCCTTAAAATACGGGTAATGCTTGTTTTGTTAAGTTGAAGATTTTGATTAGTGATTAAACTATTAAGTAAATTGTAGGCTGCCTGAGTGAAACTACCGCTTGCCGGAGATAATCCAGTATATGTTTTTGATGGATTAGGGTAGACTTGCCGATATAATCCTAAAGCTGTGCTTACAGACATTCCACCAGATGGAGTTGTTGTGAATTGATCTTCCGTTCCAATATACCAATCGTAGCGGCAAACTATTTCTTCGAGAGTATTTCTGTCTCTCAATTTAGCTCCGAATTCAAGCTCATTACCATAACATATTCCATTACCAGTTACCCAGCTTTCTCCGTCAACAGTAGCTGTAGAAGATCGTACGACAACAAACGGATCGCTGATCATATCACAAATACCAGTTAAGAAAACTCCCTGTGAGTTAGCAACCGACAAATAATAAGTATTGTTTATTTTCAGCATATTATTACTGGGTGCTTGAAATACGATATAACGATATGTCACATTATCAATTGTTTCTGTTTCGGTATATGCAAGTGCAGGTGTCTGGCTGTATGTAAGAGGAGGTTCTGTTCCACTTGTGAGAGCCGTCATTGCACTAAATTTTGTGCTAAATCTAACTACGCCATTATTAGTAACTGGATTTGTGTCTGTGTTGTAGTTGTAGTTTAATGTATTCTTAGAGCTATCCAGTATCTTATAGTTTGCATTTATAATAGTTCCGGTACCTGAAGTTACTTCTGTTAGACCTAAAGTAGAGAGAAGTTTACCATACTCTACTCTGAACTTTACTTTATTATTATTACTTCCGCACTCAAGTTTCATTTGACTAGCTTGCACAGATGGTTTGCTTCGGTATATACGGATATCATCTACAGCATAGTCTCCACCGGATGTGTTTTTACAGTTGTTCTCTATCTGTAATCTGTAAGATGAATATTCAATATTGGAATTAAAAGTAAACGAATAGAAAATCTGATACCATGGGGCTATTGTTGTTTTGCTGGGAATATCACCGGATGTATATCGATTAAGTTCGGTTTCATTACCACTTGCATCAACTCCAATAAAAACAAAATTCAAATCAGGGTCGGAATCGGCAGCATCTTCAGTTAAACTGCAAATTCCTGCTGAAACGAAAAGTTTAGTTCCTGAACAAAGCTCACCAATATCTAGTTTTGCAATAATACCAGGTGTCTCGGCTGCATCTACATAAAGAAAATAGCCAGCCTGATTCCCATTACTATCATAATACTTTCGGTCTCGAACTTCGCTCTTGCTATTATTGTACCAGGTATAATTGGCACTAGCATCGCTGACATTAGTAACATTGGCTGTTTTATAAAAACCATATTCATTCCATTGACTTACTTTATTGTCAAAACCACGATTTGTAGTTGCTGAAAAACCGTATGTACAAACATCCCAAGGTAGCGGACTAGCATACATATTATTAGCTGCAGTTGCAGGAACGGTATTATAATCGAAATCTAATTTACTTAATAAAAAGTAGTTATTATTTAAATAACTAATGGAACGCCTTTCATTTCCACCGGTTAAATTATCATACGGCATTGGGAGGTCAGATACAAAGTAAATAGTGAATTTAGCTATATTATAAGTGTTATAACTAGTTCTATTAGGGTTAGAAGTGTTTTGACACTTCATTGTAACTGTTATTGTCTTAGAAGTACCTGCGGCTCCTGGGGATACATAACAAAAACGCATATTTGTACTAGTAAATGCCTCAGATGCACCATTGAGTGTAAAGTTGGAATAACCGCCTTGTACTAAACCGTTATTTGGATTATATCCAAAGTAGTTGTCTGCATTGTATTTTAAACAGACTCTAGGATTATCATTCGCATTGGTTAGTTTTGCTGAAGGCATATATATAGTATATTCTTCTAGATAGCTGGTGCCAGATGAAGGATAAATTTTCAGTTTATCAGCAATTTCATATGCACTTCTTATATTGTAGATACACCGATAAGAAAGGGTTGGTTCTGTCAAAGTACTACCACTCAGATTATAGTCAGTATTTGCTGATACATCACAGGCAATAGCATCTGATGTAATATTACTTGGTACCGAATAGGTTATATTTTCGATCAGTGTTCCTCCACCATATGCAACTCTACCATTAGAGTAATCGGTACCTAAAGTTGTTGATAATAGAGTAGATTTGCTGTCTGTGTCATAATCATACCAACGATAATAGTGGTGTGGAGAAGTTGTGGTTGTAGAAGGTAAACTTAATGTAATGTTGCTATTAGGTTTAGCATAAACAGTTGTGTTATATACATGTGTTTTCTGCATATTATTCACCATATAGCCTGAATAATATCCTCCCATTTTATGGGCTACAGTTTTAGTCTGTCCTGATACATTACCTGCAAAAGCAAATATTAACAAGAAAAGGAGGCCTGATATATAATTTGTATAGTTTTTCATATGAAGTTTTTTTTAGTTCTGACTTATATATACTCTATATGAAAGCATGCGGGTTATATTTTCCGATGTAGAGACATTTACTGAAATAGTACACAGTGCTGTACCTGTGGCTGAAGATTTTAGTGTTCCTTTTATCTCGCCATTATTTAGCATTGGAACTTTATCAAATATTGATGGTGATGTATCTGTGTATGTAAAACTCCAGTTAGCATTAGTTACAACAGAATTGCTCGATAGTTGTATGAGCTTTGGTGTGATAACGAACGGGCCACCCCCCGGAAATGTACAACGATATCCGTCTGTTGTTGTTGAAACAGCCGCGGCATAACCTCCGATAGGAGGATACGATTTTAGATCTAACTCCAATTTATAATCCGTTAGGATAATATTAAGCGGTAGATAGTCATTCCGGTTAATAAAAGTAAGATCGGTGAGTGACATGCGTACTTCATTATCAGTTCCATTTATGGCATTAAGGGTAAGTTTAAACCATCCATTATTGTTAACTTGTGATTCATTGAAATAGAAAATGTAATCTTTTAATTCAGCTTTATCAGCGAAACTTGAGCTGCTATTGAAAGTATATGTATAATTACCTGTCGTCTTAGTAACAGGTAATGCAGGAGCTGTTAAACCATTGGAACGTGGTAGTAAATAGATAGCTGATGTTGTAACAGGACTAAGTACTATATCTTTCAATGTAATTGAATGTCCGCTTTCATTCTTAAAATTCAACTTCATTTTGCATAGCATGCGGATCAGTTCCATGTTGAAGCTTTGATTTGCTATGTTTGTAACGTTAAACGTGGTTTTATTACTCATGGGAAGGTAATTACCAGATATTGCATCTATGGTGAAACCATTTGCTATAGTTAAGGCAGAATTCGTTAAGTCTGGCATTGTATTTCCTATTTCTAAATTTGCAAGTCCTGCTTCTGTTAGATTACTTGCCGATAAGTTTGAAAATCCGTAAACTGTTTTTGTCCCTGGTGTCAGCTGAATTTTGATTTCATATAGTTTTTTCATTTCCTGAAATGTCTCTGTTACCTTCTTTTCAATCTTGTTGTTAGCATTTACAACAAAAAGGAGAATTGATTTCATCATCTCATTATCTGAAGCATTAGCATCACTACTGCTTCGCGTACTGATACGATAAGTCACAGAATAAGTTTCTTCTCCCGATTTAACTGTTGTTATAAGATTATCGTCTTTTGTACAACTACAGAGAATAAGAAGTAGAAGAAGGCTTAACACCGATATGTAATTTTGTTTTTTCATATTTCGCCTTTTATTAAAGTACTACATCAGGATGTGCTATCAATCTCCAGGGAGATACGGTTATGAATACGCTTACAAATGATTCTTCATCAGGGTTATCTGGCGTATCAGTCGGGCTGTAAGGCATTGGTTTTCCAAGTCCTGAAAAAGAAATGACTTTTAGTTTGTATACATTATTGCGGACAATACCAAATTCCATGATTGATTCATCTATGGTTCCATTATTTGAATGACGAATCCAGTATGGATAGTAGCAAAGTCCATTAATGTAACAATTAATATTTTTTCCAAATAGCACCAGTCTTGTATCTATGCCATTTTGATTGATACTTCCATCTAAATATCCATAGGTTGCTGATACAAAATTATCCCATGAAATAGTCTCATTAAGATTTGCAGTTAACACTTTACCATTTAGTTTATCTGATAAATAGGCTTTGAACCCCAATAAGTCATAATCTTTTATACGGTTGGCATAGTTTTGTACTTCCTGCCAGGTATTAGCAGCCGTAAAGATCTGAGCAAAGAAATCATTTGCTGGCTGAGAACTTTTTAGTGAAGCAAACTCAATGGCTTCAAGAGAATTACACACTACATTATTGTTATCATAAGTGTAAAATGTGATTGCATTGGTTAGAGTTTTCGCTTCATTTATTCTGGTTGTAGCATTATAAGCAGTTACAGAAGCTGGCATGTATGTTGTTTCAAACATCACTCCGGTAGAATAACCGTTCATTTGACAACTCATGTCGGTAGTATTCTCAAGCGTATAACCTAGTATATAAAATTTTTCTCCATTACTTGTACTTGTTAAATTTGCTGTTTTTACTACATCTTCGCTTCCAAGAGTAAAGCTGTTATTAAAATAGTTGGTATATAATGAAGATGCTGGATCAGATCCGGCTCCACCATTTAATAAATTAAAATGTGAACCTGTAAGGTTAGTCTTAGTCTTTATGATAGTCCATGGATCAATAACGTAATTACTTTGAAAGCTGTTTTGATCTAATGTTTCGTTCCCTAAGTATGAAGGAGTAGCAGACATGCTTGCAGCAACTCGCTTAAGTAGATAGGAGCCTGCTGTTAATCGGTTAATGAGCTTTATTTTGTTAATAGTCACTTGCCCTGTAGTATTACCACTATTGCTAACGTAGTAGGTATTTATGGGTGCATTGCTACTATTATAAGGAATAAAGTCCACTCGGGCAGCTAAACGTTCCACATTTACATCAATTTCGATAGGAGATGCTTCGGTTGATGTTCCTGTAAGTTCAATGGATGAATCATTGGAAGACGACATTACAAATTTAGAATAATCAGTGCCACTAACAGTCCAGGCGGTTTTTTGCAAATAATTGCACACGTTTTTTACTGTAGTAAATTCATATGTCAAATCGCCTGCATTAGCCACTATTATTAGGTGATAAATACCTTTAGGAATCTCAACTCTACGAGTCTTGGTAGTGTTATTAATAATGTCTGAAGTCCCGAAGTATATAGACTTTGAGACTAATACATTATCAGTAATAGCCTGATTTATATCACTGCTCTTGTAAAAGAATATGGTTATATCTGAGACTGTATTCTCATTAGTCTGACCTATTTCTGTTCCGTCTCCTGTTTCTCCTCCGGTAGGGTTGGCTCGGGTAATGGTTGGTGTATTAAGAGTGACAGAAATGAAAGTTCCGGCTTTGTCAGCTGGACATATATCCTTGTCGAACAGAATACAATCCTGGCAAGCAATTGTAGCCAATGCTAATATTGGCATCCATATAAGCTTCTTGGTTTTCATTATAAAATTTGTATATATCATAATTTAAATCAAAGTCCGGAACTATTGAATCGTACAGTCCATCCGTTAATTATAATTTGTGTCTTAAACCATGATAGATTATCATCAAGGAAGAAAACTAAAGAATATTCGTCTTGACGATCCAGATATTCCTGTGCGGTCATTTCTCCTTGGTGTCCTTCCATTTCAGTAAGCATTAGATATGCTGTTAATGGGATATCAACTACTACGTCACCATTCTGAACTTTGGTAATACGCAGACGTGATTTGCTATCAGTCATTAAGCGGGATGTATGTATTCCTGCATAAGCTGTGGTAACAGGTTGAACATCACCCACAGAGTTTTGTTTGGTTACATAAGGCCGATAAGTTAAATCACCATTTGGAATTATATTATTATCATAGTTTATCAGACTATTGTCATCGGTTATTTCGAAATGGAAAGCAGTATCACTTACAGCTGTTCCATTAATTTGTTGTAACACGATGCTCACATAATGAGTGTCTTTTACTAAAGAAACAACTTCTTCCTGGTATACTCCGGTTACTGTTATTTCTTTTATTTCACCATGCCATAACGGATGAAGATCGTTTTTTGATTCATTATTGATTTTTTTTAGAGCTACTCTAAGATCAGATAAAGTAGACTTCCCGGTAATAAGTGAATTGGCAGTAAATGATTCTCCGTCTAGTCCCGCCCATGCTACTATATGATATTTTCCCCGAGAAACTCCAAGTTTTAAGAAATAATCATTCTCCTTTAGTGCATCTCCTTGGTCTGTTTGCATCTTTACGAAGCGATCATTCTCGTCGAAAATGTAAACAGTTACCTGCTTTACTTCATTAGAAAAAGCATCGGCAAACTTCATGTTATAGTCATACTTAAAACGAATGTGACACTCTTCCGGACAATCTGTTCTCTCATCTTCCATAAAGGAACAGGCTGAAAATGTACCGATAAGAATGAAAAGTAGCAGTGCATTGCTAATTTTGCTTCTAATGTTATACAACCGTTTGTTCATTACTTTTTTATTTTATTGTTATTTTTTCTATATATAGAAGTCACCATTTATAGGTTACTATTATTCTCATTTTTTTGTGGGGAAGTGGTTCTTGTACTCTTCCCAAATGCCTACCTCTCTTTGCACCGGTATGCTAAGTGCTTTCTTAATTTAGTTGAAAGAAAACCCGGAAGGAAGAATTTTCCATCCTTCCGGGATTTTTTATTAGATTAGTTGCTTCGTTTTTTATCAGAAATTGATATTGTTGACTCTAACTGTCCAAGGTAATACATAAATTGACATAATTAGAGATGCTTGGTCTACTTCATCTGGTATAGGAGTAGGATCAGGATCTTCAGGACCATTAGGAACCCAAGGTTCGCCAATATTGGCTATTCCTTTTACAGCAAGATAATAAACATTATTACGAACTACACCAAATTCCATTATTCCTAAGTTCTCACTTGGTTGGTCAATATGTTTAATCATCCAATTGTAGAAGCAAGTTCCATTATAGTAGCATCTTATGCCTTTAGCATAAAGTTTTGCATTGAAAGTCTTGATGTCTGTGCTTGTTCCTGCGTAAGCAGTTGCTACTGCATTCTCTAGGAAAACTTTATCTAGTTGTTGAGCAGCATCTGGATAATCTGTATTATAAGCAGTTTGTAGGGCTGCGTAAGAAGTATAGATTATATTTTTATATGTATAAAATGTTGTTGCTGCTGTACTACCACCTATTTTTATTTCAGCTTTATATACAATTGAAGTTGTTTTATTATCATATTGTTCAGTTCTCGTCATCGTATTTTCAAGGCAATATGTAATTTTCGAACCTGCAGTGAATGTCTTATTGATATCGTTGTTACCTACTGTGAAAAAATCACTTGTATACCATGGCGCTGCATCAGTTACTGATGATAAATAATTTGCTTGAATAAAGTTAGGATCTTTAACATAATTTGCATCATGGTTTCTAAGTATAAAAGAACGCTTATTCAGATTATTATAGTTATAATTTACAAGTGTAGCACTTACAGAACTAGCTCCAAGTTTATTAGAAATAGTAAAAGTAGCATCTGATGTATATTCTACTAATTTAACGGCGGCTCGTTCTACACATAATCTAATATTTGTAGGAGCGGTAACAGTTCCATTAATTTCAAATGCAACAGCAGGTGTTACGTAATTTCCCATTAAGAAATTATTTGAATTGGCAATTTCTCCTTCTCCGGTAATGTCAGGACCTGTAGAGCTTGTTAATGCAGTCATTTCTGTTGTTAGAAGCGTAGGAATATTAACAGGGCTAGTTTGATAATTAGCTTTTTTAAGAGCCGTTATGTCTGCTGTTGGATTTAAAAAGACATACACTCTTGCTTTTCCTTTAGTTACTAACTTTGCTGATTTTGCCAGATAATTTTTAGATTCCGCAGTACCACCATCAACAGCAGAATTACCATCTGGAGCAAAATCGGTATTGGCGTATTCCAAATAATCCGTAATATTATTTGTAACTGAATCAACCAAAATAACAACGACTTTTGTGAACTCTTGTTCAATAGCCAATCCATTCTCTGTGCTACCGTCTATGGGATCGGCTTTTGTGATAGCGGATTTTGGAAATGAAATTTGCAAACCCAAGTACGCTTCTTCTTTTGCTGCACTGTTAGTGACTACATTTTCATCTGTACTACAGGAAAACAAGGCTGTTGTTGCTAATCCTGCGAATAGTAAATTTCTAATTTTCATAGTTTATAAGAATTAATTAATTAAAATGGTAAAAATATGTTATCTCTAATTGTCTTTTTCTAACTCTTTGAGGTTTGATAATGCCTGAGGAACTCCTGCTGTGGAAGCCTTTTCAAATAATTTTTCGGCTTTTCCCTTTTGTTCTTCAAGTACTGCCAAAACTCCAAGGTTATTAATTGTCTCGGGTGATTGTTTATTTGCTTTTGCAAGATATTTTTTAGCTGCTGCTATATCGCGTTTAATTAGGGCTATGGAAGATGCATTCAGGTTTGCAATAGGATCATCCGGAAACATACGCACTGCTATATCGAATACCTCATTGAATTCGTTACTTCCTTTTTCATAAGTTTGGGCAAGAAGATACATTTCTTGTAAACTTAGCTGTTGAGGATATTTCTTAATAATCTCTTTTGTTTCTTCTATACTAAATCCTTTGACTATATAACTCACCGTGTAATCTGAATGACGTAGAGCCGGGAAGTATTCATGCAGCATAAACTGATATGATTCTCCAGCATTGAGGTTTTTTAGTTTTTGCTCTTTAGCATCAGGGGAAATATTTTCGTTGATTATTGCTAAAATTTGATTTTTATTTTTCAGATTTGATTTTTTAATATAACTTGATAATCCATCCCAATCTTCAGGAGTTGACTTTACCGTAAACTTGATATTGCCGAGATTATACAAATTGTTTATATACTGTTGCAAAGCTTTAGCTCTTTCATTTGCCAGTCGAGAGTTTTCTGTATAATTACCTTCTGGAGATGCATATCCATGAATTGTCATGTCAGTGATATGAGTGTTTTTATCATTCTTTATTTTATCAATGGTTTGTCTAATCTTTTCCAATTCGATAGGATTGTGCCTATAATCGAAATTAATGATTGTTTTATTTTCCGGGAAATCCAGGTAAGCTTTTCCTTCTTCTTTTCTAGTCTTGATCTCTTCTGCCTGGGGAGTTATATATGCAACATCCGGTAATTCATTAGATCCTTTAACATCTTTAACTTTGATATCGGCAATATTAACAAGAACTAGCTGGGAATCTTTTTCTTGTTTTCCTCCGCAACCGCATAAATTAATATTGAGAGCCAAAATAGACTCACGCATCCATGTCTCGATAGGAACACTTGTTCTGTATTTTATCTGTTGCTTGGTTTTGTTGATTCGCCGAACTTCTGTGTATAAATTATTACCAGGATTATTGCTTAACAAATTGCGAGTGTATACAATATGTTTTCTTTTTCCGTTAATCAGAACTTCCGGTAACGCTTTACTCTGGTTCTGAGTTTCAAGAATAGGAATAATAGTCATTGTACGATTTGATGCAAGTTTTAGGTCGGATATATCCAATATCATCTCAATAATTAAATCAGTTTCATACTTGCGTACATCTGTTGAGAGTACACGTACTGATTCACTGGATACAGCTTGCTGTGCATTAATTTTTGTATTCTGCAGGGTCAATAATAGAACAAATGCAGATATATAGATTTTAAGATTCATAGCTAATTGATTTTATATTAACGTATCACGTAAATCAAAGAAAGAGTAACTCTTGTTATACCCCAGTAGTTTTTATTGTAAGTGCCAATTCTTTCTCCACATTGAGGACAGAGGTATTTATCGTAATGACCATATGCATATCCTCCACCAATACTAGCTTCAAGCCCTAAACGCTTGTTGAAAATCCACTGATGTCCAATACTTACACCTCCACCGTATAGATTACCTTCGTAGCGGTGAGTTTTTACGTCAGGAAACATGTTGAATGGGAGCGTAATTCCTCCAAAATTGAATTGCCCAACATGTGCGTGGATGCCAAAGAAAGTCCCATTAAACCTTTCACATGTCCAAAAGCGAAGTTCAGGCTGGAATAGCCAGTGCTTAAATTTTTTATTATTTTCAAAAGTGAAAGGATTAAAACCTCCATAAAGATCCAAGGTGGTCTTTTTTTTCAGGCCTATTTCCAGTGCAAGATTGGGAGTAGTAGTCGCATCGTAAATAATGTTATTCTTTAATGCTATTTCCTGTGGACTGACCGTTGAGGAAATTCCCAATACAAAAAATAAGGTTAAAAGTTTCTTTTTCATTTTTTAGTCACGTAATAAAGAAGAAGGAAGTCCTTCTTCATGATTTAGATTTATTTAGGTATGTTTTTCTCATGTATCAGAACTAACATTTCAAAAAAAAAAAAGTTTTGAAGTATAAAACTTGTAATAGTTTACATTATGTTTTAATATATTACTAATATTAACAGGTTAGGATATGTCTGGTATTATTGCATAAAAAAGTGCTTATTACTGCTAGGATTTTTTATGATTTTCTTGTTCTTATATATTTTTCTAATTTGACATTATATGATCTGTAATGCCTATAGAATTTGCTTTATTAAGATTTATAAGTGTAGATCTAGATTTGTTCTTTAAATACTGGAAAGAAAATAATCTTATTTATGAATTTTTGATTATAGCTTTAGTTTTTGTCTAGTTATAATTAAAAAGTAAATGCACAATGTATATTTAAAGCGGTTTTTAACTTGCAATATCTATTTTATTTGTTCTGCTGAAAATGAAATATTATTTAATATTTAGTAATTTTATTCAGATTGCGTAAAATTGTGTCTATTTAGATTTTATTTATGTTGTTTTTTATTTGTGTTTTTTAAAGAAATACATTTAATAAACTATAACGTATGATAACATTTTAAGCTTGTATTTTATCTTTCTTTAAATAGTATAATTGGATTTAATTTTGTCATTTTAGTCATTGTGTTGTTGTTTTGCATGAGTATTATTTAAAAATAAAGTATAATTAAAAAACTAAATTTCCGTTTAGTAATATTCCTGGTTTAGCTACTATTTCCATTATTTTAGAATTCAGCACAAGAAGTTCTGAAAAATAAGTTGGAGGCATTGCCTGGAGTCAGTGAGGTTGAGCTTCTTAAGAGTTCTCACTATAGCGAAAAATATACAATGATGTTTGAACATCTGGTAGAATAAAAATCATCAGGCTGGGACTATAATCAAGGGGTAATCATTTATTGCTTTTTAAGGACGAACTATTTAAAATTATGTTTATCTAGATAGCTGATAAAGAAAGATTGACAAAAGTGATAAGAATAGGTTTTGAGAAGAGCCTGACAAATATCTGGTTGAGTAATGTTATCTGGAGGAATTGATCCGTGGAGTGCTTCTGGATGCACATGGATTAAAGATAAGAAAAATATCAAAGTGTATGTTCAGCCTGATGGTAGTCATCGAACTCGTATATCTACCATGCAGCCGGATGTACAAAAAGAAATTATTGATAGGTTGAACTTCTGGTTAAATAACTAAATGTTACATTTGATTAGTCCTAAATAAACATCAAATGTTTATTTAGGACTAGCTATTAGTCTGTTACAGAAATTACTCTTTTCTCTTCACTACTCTTGAATGCTGCTTCAATGATTTTCATAACCCGAATACCATCATCTACAGTAACCGGCATCGGTACGTTTTGCGTGAGAGAATTATATACTCCGTTGTAGAATTCAAGATAATTGCCCTGTAAAGTCTCTATCCTTTTACGGATTGTTTCTCCTTCAGCTACGTAGTTTATAAGTCCTTCTTCCTGTTTTGGCTCCGTTCCCCAATTGGGTGCATCAGGAGTGAGCCCTTTTTGCAGATCTGCTTCCTGTACGTCGGCACGAGATTTCAGGAAAGAGCCTTTTGTGCCATGAACGATATAAGCCGGCAAAGCCTCTTTTACAATATATCCACCTTTTATTCTTACTCTGAATGAAGGATAGTAAAGAAGAATGTCGAGACTATCTTCAACGATGGAATTGGGGCGAGTAATTCTCAGGTCGGCAAAAACAGCTTCTGGCATACCAAATAAGTATAGAGCCTGATCGATAATATGCGGACCGAGATCTCTCACAATTCCGGCTCCTGGATTAGGTTCTTCTTTATGCTTTTTCGGACTCAGTTCCAGGTTAAAACGATCGAAATGTATTTCCATTTCATTAATATTACCAATTACGCCGCTCTCAATTACCTGCTTCACTGTTCTGAAATCACTGTCCCATCTTCTGTTCTGGAAAACTGCAATCTGTTTGTTCTGTTCCAGAGCGATAGCTTTAAGCTCTTCTGCTTCCGAAACAGTCGAAGTGAAAGCCTTCTCAACTACCACATGCTTTCCGGCCTTCAGAGCTTTTGCTGCATATTCAAAGTGAGAATAAATAGGAGTATTCACCACAACCAAATCAATTGAATCGTCATTCAATACAGCTTCCAGCGAATCATAAGAATGCACTCCGGGATAAAACTCCTGAATATGTTTCTTACTTCTTTCCCACGAACCGGCAAGATGAAATCCGCTATGCAGATTTATAAACGGGGCATGGAATACTCTTCCGCTCATTCCGAAAGAGAGTAGGGCAGTGTTAATCTGTTTCATAACCTGATTTATTTTATAAATGATAAAATAGCTTATTTAAACTTGCGTTCTATCATTTCATAGATTTCAATGGAATGATTATCTGGAGATTAAGTTCAGCTGTTATAATTCTTTTGAAGCAAACAGTTCTATGGCTTTGCTTGCAATTCGCTGTCCAAATACCTCGAACATCGGTTTGCTTTGCTCGAAGTTTTCTTTCAGAGCTACAGCACCAAGGTGAATAAATGGTTGTCCCAGTGCCGAACCGCCGGAGTATACCAACATTCCTTTTACCATCAGGTGATTAATAATAGTTAGAATAGCGGTATCTGCACCACCTTGTGCATAATCTGCAGTTGCGAATACAGAACCAATTTTGCCTTCCAGCTTGTAGTTTCTCGACTCATCGAACCATTTCTTTATCTGCCAACAAGTATTTGCATAATAGGTTGGTGTTCCGAATACTACAGCTTTACTTTCTGCCAGAAATTCATCATCTATATGTTCCAGATCGAAGATTCCTACTTCAATACCTTGAACACTTTTCATTCCACTTGCTATTACTTCGGCCATCTCTTTGGTATGACCGTTTTTGCTGAAATATAATATGGATAGTTTCATGATTATTTTATCGTCACCATAGTAGCTCCATAACCATACTCTTTAAAGGAAGCATCCTGACTTTGATAAGTCTTATATTTGTGCTTCAGTTCGTCAAGAATTGCTTTGCGCAACACTCCGTCGCCTTTTCCGTGAATAAAGACAATCTTTTGACCTTTTTTGTTCTTGTTTTCTTCGAGTACTTTGTGGAATTCTCCTAACTGGTAGTCCAGAATTTCTTTGTTACTCATATTGGCAGTGTTATCAAGTAACTCATTGATGTGCAGGTCTACTTCGATAACTTCATTTTTTACAGGTCTCTTCACTATTGGAGTTGCAGCTGGTCTGTCTACATTCTTCTTTCCAAGTAAAGCTTCCTCTATTTCTTGTGCAGATACATACATCTGTTTTGCTGGTTGATCGTTTTTTACGATATCATAAATCAAAGCAGGATCTTCAAAATAAACAGATTCACGGAATGTATGCAGCTTATAAAACTTAACTGTATCTATGCGAAGCTCTACACTCACTGCTGGTTTCAACATGAAACTCTTAGAATCTTTGAAAGCGATTAGCTGAACGGCTACATGTTCCAGCTCATTCAGAATATCTTTATTAAACTCTTCCAAAAAGAGTTTAGTATTAGGCTCAATCAGTCCGTGAGAACGACTTTTCCATGCTTTCCCTTCTGCACTTAGGTAATTATAATAAATATAATAATTGCTATCGTTTACCAGATAAGCTTCGAATGGAGTGCCCGAGATTGCTTTGGCATCAATTGGAACGTATGCCAGAAGTACGTTCAGTACTTCTCCCTCACGTGTTTCGGTAGGACGAGAAGTTATCTGAGGTGCTTCGACTTTCTTTTCTGCTTTTGCCGATTCATTTGATGTAGCTTTTGAAGTATCAGCCGGCTTTCTTTTTAAGTTATAATCATCTGTTTCAATAACTACACATTCGCGTATAAGCATTGGTACCTCAAACCCATCTTCACCCTCTACTATTACTTGTTCATTCCTTGCAAATCCAGTCACAATTCCGCCTCCCACTTCGCTGAGGAAACGCACTTTATCGCCTATTTTAATACTCATATTCTTTCTACGTTTAAAGTTCTTTGAGCAATCTGCTCTATTTTCCGTCAAATATCACTAATTTTGCCGAGATAGAAAAGAAAAGATGGAAGAAACAAAACATATTAAGATTAGTGAGTTCAATTATCCGTTGCCGGATGAGCGAATTGCAAAATTTCCGCTTCCTGTGCGAGATCAGTCTAAGTTGCTTGTCTATAAGCATGGAAACGTGAGTGAAACGATATTTACTTCTCTGCCCGAACTTATTCCGGCCGGAAGTCTGATGATATTTAATAATACGAAGGTAATTCAGGCACGGCTTCATTTCCGTAAAGAGACTGGCGCTCTGATTGAAGTGTTCTGTCTGGAACCTATTGCTCCGAATGATTATGTGCTTTCTTTTCAGCAGACCGAGAGATGCAGCTGGCTTTGTATGATTGGTAACCTGAAGAAATGGAAAGAGGGATCTCTTACCCGGGAGATTGTGGTAAAAGGAATGCCGGTGGTATTGAAAGCTACCCGGGGAGAATGTCGTGGCACAAGTCACTGGATTTATTTTTCATGGAATAATAAAGAAGTTACTTTTGCCGAGATTCTTGAAGTTGTTGGCGAACTGCCTATTCCTCCATATCTCAACAGGGAAACTCAGGAAAGTGATAAGGAGACCTACCAGACTGTTTATTCAAAGATTGATGGGTCGGTGGCTGCTCCTACAGCCGGACTTCATTTTACTGAAGGAGTTATGCAGGATTTGGAAAAGCGTGGTGTGGAACTGGAAGAATTGACTTTGCATGTAGGTGCCGGAACGTTCCGTCCTGTGAAGAGTGAGGAAATTGCAGATCACGAAATGCATACGGAGTTTATTTCTGTAACAAGAAAAACCATTGAAAGGCTTATTGCTCACCAAGGGAGGGCTGTAGCTGTTGGTACAACTTCGGTTCGCACACTCGAAAGCCTTTACCACATGGGTGTAACTTTAAGTCGACATCCTGATGCTACTGAAAAGGAACTTCATGTAAACCAGTGGCAACCGTATAAGTTTCTTCCGGATCTGACAGCTGTTGAGGCTCTTGAGCATATTCTTGCTTACATGAATCGTAATGGACTGGAAGTGCTGCATAGCAGTACGCAGATTATTATTGCTCCGGGATATGAATACCACATTGTAAAAGCTATTGTAACCAATTTCCATCAGCCACAAAGTACATTGTTATTGCTGGTTTCGGCATTCGTTCATGGCGACTGGAAGAAGATATACGATTATGCGTTGAGTCACGATTTCCGTTTCCTGAGTTATGGAGATAGTTCATTACTGATTCCTTAAAGAGATAGACTTATGTATAAAGATAATAATGAAGAGATGTTCCCGTTGGTAGATGAATTGGGAAATATAACCGGAGCTGCTTCGAGAGGGGAGTGCCATAACGGTAGTAAGCTATTGCACCCGGTGGTACACCTTCATGTATTTAACGATAAAGGTGAGCTGTTCCTGCAGAAGCGTCCGGCATGGAAAGATATTCAGCCCGATAAATGGGATACAGCGGTAGGCGGACATATTGATTTAGGCGAGAATGCTGAGCAGGCCTTGAAGCGTGAAGTAAGCGAGGAACTTGGTATTACCGAATACGAACCTCAGTTTGTTACCAGTTATGTGTTCGAATCTAAAGTAGAAAAAGAACTTGTCTTTGTATATAAAACCATCTATAATGGTGAGATTACTCCCAGTAAAGAGGAGCTAGCTGGTGGACGATTTTGGGGCATTCAGGAAATAAAGGAGAATATCGGGAAAGAGGTATTTACGCCAAATTTCGAAGGCGAGATTAAGCGAGTGAATTTGCTTCCCGGTATTGAATGATAACTTAAGAAATAGTATAACCTTAAAAGAATAGTGGTATGTTGGGTGGTATTGTTATTGGCATCATAGCTGGTTATGTAGCCGGCAAGATAATGAGAGGCGGTGGCTTTGGTTGTTTTGTGAACCTGATTCTCGGAATAATAGGTGGTGTGTTGGGCAGTTGGCTGTTTGGTTTACTCGGCATTTACACCACAGGATCTATCGGACACTTAGTAACAGCAACTGTAGGTGCCATTGCTCTGCTTTGGGTTTCTTCGCTGTTCTCCTCAAAAAAGCATTAATTCTTTTTATTTCTGTTTATCCGCTATCTCTCTCATAAATATTAAAAATGAGAAATTGATCTAGCAATCTGGCAGTAGGTGCTTAAACTGTTGTATATAAGTATTATATAGGTGCTAGATCAAATTTAATTGATCTAGCAATCTAGCGCTTAGTCTCGTCCTGATTCTGGTGGTTCTTTATTTGTTCAGATGAAGTTATATGTCGATAATGCAAATCTCTAAGATATATAAATGTTTTTTATTAGAGTTTTAGTTGTTTGACTCTGCCTAAATGAGTTAGAATAGAAGCAATCCTGCGATTAATAATCCTAACTTGAATAAGGCACAAATCTTATTATTATAATCTTTCCTTTGCATTCAATTAATCAGATTTTATTTCTAAAAAGTGATAAATCCTGGTACACCCGGGTGGAAGTTATCCGTACACCCGGATGGAGAAGATTGTTACACCCGGGTGTACCGGTTATTTACACCCGGGTGTAGAACAAAAAGTATGACCAATAAAAACGAGCGAAGAAGGCAGACTTACCTTCTTCGCTCGTTTTGTTTTATAATAGGATATAGGAAATGCTTATTGAAAAGCTAAAATTATTTTTTTTCAAAGATTTTATCTTTGTCCGAAACTGTAGATGGAGCACCTACAATGCCTCCAATAGTGACATTAGACATCTCAATACGTTCTGCATTCGTGAAGCTAACACCTATCTTTGCTTCCTGAACTTCTACGTTCTTGAAGTGAATATCATGTACAATATTCTTTGGATAGCCCTGAATTACTAATCCGGCATTCGATGCCTTCTTGCATTTCAGCCCATTTACATATACATCACAAATATCAGTTACATTAAATTGGTTGGTCTCGGTACGGGCATAGGCTGATGTTATAAAGAACAGATCTTCAACATTATCGAATTCTACATTATTTATATAGATATGGCGAATAAAGCCACCACGATCGGGATTTGTTTTAAAATAAATACCTCGTTTGCAATAACCGGCAAATGAGCAATCTCTCACGAATACATTTTGAATGCCGGATGACATTTCGCTTCCTAATACCACGCCGTGTAGTCCCTTAAAGCGACAATTCCGGATAATAATATTCTCCGACGGTGTTGCTGTAGCACGTCCTTCGTTGTCTCTACCAGCTTTTATGGCAACATTATCATCTCCGTTATTGAAATCAATATCTTCAATAAGGATATTCTTTGAATACTCAGGATCAATACCGTCGTTATTTACCAGTTTGGCATCGTATTTCAGTTTTCTACAAGTAATGTTTTCACTTTTAAGTAAATGAATGCACCAGAAAGGGGAATTGGTTATAAACACACCTTCCAATAATATGTTTTTAGATTTGTAAAACTGTATCAGTTGTGGACGTAAGTAATGTCCTTCACCAAAGCTACGTTCGGCAAACGGCACATTATTATGGTTCACATAACGTGTACGCTCAACATCTTTTTCCTGATTGCTTCTCCATGTACCAAAAGTATTCTGTGCATTTCCGTCTATTTTTCCTTTACCGATTATTGAAACGTTTTCTACTTCGTATCCATAAATAAACGGACTGTAATTAGAAACGAATGTTCCTTCCCAGCTTGTTGATACAACCGGAAGATAATCAGCAGGATTATCGCTGAACTTCAGTTCGGCTCCTTCGGCCAAATCAAGACAGACATTGCTTACAAAGTGAATTGGGCCTTTTATAAAATATACACCGGCGGGAACAACAATGTGAAATCCTCCTTTGCTTTTCAGGGCGGCTTTCATTGCCTTGTCGAACGCTGGCTTGCAATCTTTTACACCATCGCCTTTTGCTCCGTAACGGGTAATGTTTACTGTCTTTTCGGGAATAGACGGAGGAGTAATTTTACTTAAAATTGATTCATACAATGCCTGTTCATTCTGAGCAAACATGATGTTTGCGAATAGCAAAAACAGACTCAAACAAATTATTTTTTTCATTGTTGCATTATTTAAAGCCTTTACCATTTTATTAATCCTAAAGATATTGTACAGACAATGATTCTTGTTTTATCAGGATTTTAGTTTCAGGCCCGTTTCATTTATGATAATATTATCGCAAACATACAAAATAAAAAAGAGCGAAGAAAACTGATCTACCTTCTTCGCTCATTTAATATTGTAAAGGATGAATTTTATTTTGCCAGTTCAGCAATTACATCCATAATCTTCTGACCAATTTCTTCTGCAGCTTCCATTGTTGAGGCTTCAGAATATACACGGATAATTGGTTCTGTGTTACTTTTTCTCAAGTGAACCCATTTATCTGGGAAGTCAATCTTAACGCCATCAATATCGTTGATTTCTTCTTTTGCATAGATTTCTTTTACTTTAGCCAGAATAGCATCTACATCAATTGAAGGAGTTAGCTCCACTTTGTTTTTAGCAATAAAGTAAGGAGGATAAGTAGCTCTCAGTTCGCTTACCTTCTTTCCTTCGTGAGCCAGATGGCTAAGGAAAAGAGCGATACCAACCAATGCATCGCGTCCGTAGTGGCTTTCAGGATAGATAACTCCACCATTGCCTTCACCACCGATTACAGCATTAGTATCTTTCATTTTAGTTACCACGTTTACTTCACCTACAGCAGCAGCATTGTAAGTCTGTCCGTATTTACGGGTTACGTCGCGAAGAGCACGAGTAGAGCTTAAGTTCGAAACGGTATTTCCCGGAGTGTGCTTCAATACGTAATCGGCAACTGTTACCAATGTATATTCTTCTCCGTACATTTTTCCGTCTTCGCAAATCATTGCCAAGCGGTCTACGTCAGGGTCAACCACGAATGCAACATCAGCTTTGCCGCTCTTCATCAGGTTCATGATGTCTCCTAAGTTCTTTTCAAGCGGTTCAGGATTGTGTTGGAAGTTACCAGTAGGTTCGCAATATAGCTTTTCAACATGCTTTACGCCCAAAGCTTCAAACAATTCAGGAAGAATGATACCTCCCACAGAGTTAACACAGTCAATAGCTACTTTGAAGTCGGCTTTGCGGATAGCTTCCACGTCAACTAATTTAAGTGCTAATACACTTTCAATATGCTTTTTGTTGTAAGTTAAATCTTCACGATAAGATCCCAGACTGTCTACTTCGGCATAAGTAAACTCTTCTGCTTCTGCTATACGAAGAACTTCTTCTCCTTCTGCTGCATTCAGGAACTCTCCGTACTCATTTAACAGCTTCAGTGCATTCCATTGTTTTGGATTGTGGCTGGCAGTAAGAATAATACCTCCGCAAGCACCTTCCATTGTAACGGCAAGTTCTGTAGTTGGAGTAGAAGCCAAACCGATATCTACTACGTCATAGCCCATTCCCATTAAGGTTCCAACAACTACGTTATTAACCATTTTACCTGAAATACGAGCGTCGCGACCTACTACAATCTTATTGCTTGTAGATTTACATGTCTTTCTGATTAACGTTGCATAAGCAGATGTGAATTTTACAATGTCGAGTGGGTTTAAACCCTCGCCGGCCTGTCCGCCAATGGTTCCGCGGATACCGGAAATTGATTTGATAAGTGTCATAGATATTTGAATATAATGTTGTTTTTATTTATACAATAACTACTTCAATTAGCTTTTAATATAATCTGTTCACCATAACAGACTTGGATAACTAATTATTTGCAGTTAATAACGGCTCATATTTTTTCAATCCCTTTTCGAAGGTATCGATAGCTTCCTGCATTGTTCCGTAGAACTCTCCTCCGGAAGCATTCAAGTGTCCGCCACCATTGAAGTATTCAGAAGCGAATTTGTTGCATGGGAATTCTCCCACAGAACGTAACGAAACCTTTATCATGTTTGTATCTTCGCGGAAAAAGGCTGAGAACTTTACTTCTTTAATAGACAATGGAATGTTTACAAAACCTTCCGCATCTCCTTTTACGTAGTTGAAGTTCTTTAGTTCTTCCTGAGTGAGCCAGATCATAGCCGAATGAGATTCAGGATATACTTTCATTTTTGAATGAAGGACATATCCCATCAGGCGCAAACGGCATTCGGAATAAGTATTATAAACGTTACGGTTTATATCGTCCTTGTCGATACCTTTAGATATTAACTGACTGATAATATAGTATATTTCCTGACTGTTTGAGTTATATGTAAAGCTGCCTGTATCGGTCATCATGCCGGTATATATACATTCGGCTCCTTCTTTGGTCATTTCATCAAAATAACCAAGGCGACAGATTAACCGGAAAACCAGTTCGGATGTAGACGAAATCTCAGGATGAGACATTACGATAGAGCAGAAGTCATCCGGAAATGGATGATGATCTACCATTACTTTACGTGCTTTAGCCTCTTTTACTACCAAGCCAAGATCGTCAATACGTTTCAGTCCGTTGAAGTCGAGACAGCAAATCATATCGGCATCGGCTACCAGTTTATCGGCTTTCTCTTTGTCGTGATTGTAAAGTGTAATATCCTTTGCACCCGGCATCCACTTCAGAAATTCGGGAAAGGCATTGGGTACAATAACGTTTACTGTTTTCTTCTGCGAAATAAGAAAATGATAAAGTCCTAATGAAGAGCCCATAGCATCTCCGTCAGGTGAAGTATGCGATACAATAACTACTTTCTCAGTTTCTTTTAGCCATTCACCGAAAAGATCGATATTGGCCTGATCTATTATTTTTGTCAACATAACAGTTTATCTTCAATATTGAGCAACAAAAGTACAAATTAATTTGTATTAAAGCGTGATTTTGTAAGCTCCTTTTTCTGATATTGAGAAATAGTCAATGCCTAAAAGTTTGCATTCTTTTTCTATAGCTTTTCGTTTGTAATCGCTCAAAGAGGCATCAATAACCACTTTCTTTGTATTGAAAAGTGGCATGAGCCACACTAATTTACCTTTATACCCTTTACAAAGATATAAATAGTCAATGTTTAAAGGGTTGTTGGAAACTTTGTTTCGCCAACTATCATCTTTTATCATGCAGATGGTTTTTCCTTCAAAATAAAGTACATCATTTTGCTTCCAGATGGATTTACCACGAAAGCTAGAAGGAAGTATTTGCGGAGTGTTTGCCAGATTTTTATTCCAGAAACGCTGTGTGGCATAACGTAACTTCTTGTGTACACTATCTTTTTCGGCTGAAAAGAGATAGGAGGTTTCCGGCGATTCTATCAGATGAACCGTGGGACAGTTGCGGGCATTATAAAAAATGATTGAACGAATATTTTGTTGCTGATATCTCTCTTTTGCATGGAAGGTAATCAGAATTACGATGCATGGCAACAAACCAAAAAGTGCCCATCTTTTTCTGGATATGAAATAGAGCGAACTGAGAAAAAGTATCAGATAAAACACAGCAACATCGGCAGAGGTGAGCCAAATATGATCAATGGAAGAGTAGGGCAGATGTTCAACAAAACTCACTGTTCCATTCAGAAACTTGATAGATTCTTTCAGAAGAAAGGCTAAAAGTGTTTGCAGTGGAGAAATGAAACCTATGCAGAGTGTAAAGACGGCCAGATACATAATGACCGATACCAGCGGCACGACAATGATATTGGTCAGCAAAAAATGGGTTGAGAAACGGGAGAAATAATAAAGAATAATGGGAGTGGTTATTATCTGCGCTGCAATAGAAACAGTCATTAATCCCCATACATATTTCACAATGCGGTTTTCTGTTTTAACCAATCCGTCCAGCCATGGCTGGATAATAACAATTCCGGCTATGGCTGTGAATGATAGCTGAAAGCTTACATCGTACAGATAAAAAGGGTTGTAAACCAGCATCAATAATGCTGCAACTGCCAGAGTGTTGAGCGTAACTGGATGATTGTTCCGTATTCTGGATAGAGCAATTAATGAAAACATAATTACCGATCGTACAACGGGGGAAAGGAGTCCGGTGAGGAAAGCAAATCCCCATAGCAAGATAATAATGATCAGCTGTTTTGCGATTAACGTTCCTCTCTTTTTGTTGGCAAAGCTCAGCAGAAATTCCAGCAAGAAATAGAGAAAACCAATATGCAAACCTGATAGAGAAAGCACATGACTGGCCCCGGAAATAGAATAGCTTTCCCGTATATCTTCGCTCAGCTCATCCTGATATCCTAAAACCAAAGCCGAAAGAACGGTGTATTCATCTCCCGAAAATCCCAGATGCTTTATTTTTTTTAGCAACATCTTCCGGTAATCAAGTGCGGTTTGTTTCAACGTTCGGTGTGGATCGTGCCCTTTAAGTTGCCAGTTACCGGTATAAGCAAAGGCTGTTCCGCTAATATTTTGATGAAGCAGATAAGACGCATAATCAAACTCTTCGGGATTTCCGTTGTTGCGAGGTGCGTTTATCTGCCCATAAAAAAGTAACTGGTCTCCTCGCTTAAGCTGTTGGCTTGCTGAATCTTTCGTGAGGTAAAGCAGAACTTTCTTATCTACTGAATGACTGCCTGCAGAATCCTGACTTGCAATTACCGATACCGGACAAAGTATGCTGTGCTCTTTCTCTTTTGGATCTTCCGTGAGCTGTGCTTTGTAAACGCACTTTTCAGCAGACCATTGATGGTGTACGGACGATAAATGCAGTTCGGTTATTGCTGCGCCGAGAGTAAAGAGTAGCAGATATATGCAAACTCCCGTGAGCCAGCGGTGCGTATATTTTTTGAAAACGTGGTAAAGAATAAAAGAAACCCCACACACTAGGCAGAGTATGCCCATAACAATCCTGCTACATTCTGTTTCGTTCAGAAACGAATGACTGAAATATATCCCGAGTATCAGGGGAACCAGGAAACGTACAAAGGGATATTTGTGCAGGTGTAAAGGCATCTGCACGTTGAAATTACAATGCTTTTAGCTGATGAATCATATCTTCAGGTGAAGATGCCGCAAATACTGCATTTCCTGCTACCAATACATCTGCGCCTGCTTCCAGCAATAGGGGAGCTGTCTTCTCGTTTACACCGCCATCCACTTGTATCAACGCATCAGATCCGGTTTTATCAATCAACATTCTTAGTTCTTTTACTTTATCCAGAGAATGTTCAATGAATTTCTGACCTCCGTATCCGGGATTAACGCTCATAATAAGAACCATGTATACATCTTTAATGATATCTTTCAGCATAAAGACCGGAGTAGATGGGTTAATGGTTACGGCAGGTTCCATCCCTGCTTCGCGAATCTGTTGAATAACCCTGTGAATGTGTGGGCACGCTTCGTAGTGCACATTCATAATTTTAGCTCCTGTAGCCTTAACTTCCGGAATAAACTTCTCGGGATTTACGATCATTAAATGCACATCAAGCGGTTTCTTGCAGAGTTTGCTAACTGCTTTAATAACAGGGAATCCAAAAGAAATATTCGGAACAAATACACCGTCCATAATATCAAGATGCAGCCAGTCGGCTTCGCTTCGGTTTATCATCTCAATATCTTCTGCCAGATTAGCAAAATTGGCAGCAAGCAGTGAAGGGGATATTTTATGTTTCATGACTATCTAGCTGTGTAATTGGTTTTGCAAAAGTACATAAAATAATTGAACTAAGGGTTCTTATTCCGGCTTCTTTTAGAAACTTATAGAATGGTAAATGAAATCCTGTACAAAAGAATGAACTCTTCTGTATAAAACAAAATAAGATTCTGTACAAAAGATTCTATCCTTTTGTACAGGATACAAAAAAGATTTAGTGTTTCATCCAAGAATGATTCCTTGCAGACCGTCGGGCATTGATGGCTCAACGTGATAATTGCGGGCAAACATTTTTAAGAATGTTAGTGTCTGTAAGCTGGGCTTTAACTCGCCTTTAACCTTGTTATTCCGTTTATCTTTTTTCTGCTGATTGGTTGGTTGAGTAATGTTATATTTCATAGGCATACTTTTGTTTTGTTTTCTATAAAAACGTAGGAAACAAAACTTTAGTATGCTTATGAGATAAATATTTTAATCGAGGGTGAGAATCATTTCTTTCTCTTCCGCCATACGGCGAAGGTTAAGGATAGCGTAACGCATTCTTCCAAGAGCAGTATTTATACTAACTCCTGTAATATCTGCAATTTCTTTGAAACTCAAATCTTGATAAAAGCGCATGTAAACCACTTCCCGCTGATTATCCGGAAGTTGCTTTACGAGGTGGCGCACATCATCATGAATCTGTTCATTAATAATTTCCATCTCAATGGTTCCTTCAGAGAGTTTCATGTTATTCAGCAGATCAATTTCGCTGTCATCGTTCGAAATTACATTCTCATTCCGTTCCTGACGGTAATTGTCAATAATCAGGTTATGAGCTATACGTGTAAGCCATGCGGGGAATTTTCCATTCTCCGTGTATCGTCCTTGTTTAATGGTCATAATAGCCTTCACGAAAGTCTCCTGAAAGATGTCTTCCGCCAGTTCTGTGCTTTTTACAATGAAGTAAATATAGGAATATAACCTATTCTGATATCGATTAAGGAGTGTATCAAAGGCTTGATTTTCTCCTTTTGAATATAAGATTACCAATTCTTCATCGGTCATCTTCTTCAAATTTTTCATTACGTCTTAATTTAGGATTAGAGTAATGTTTAATCGATAGGCTATGGTTTTTAGTTGATATGAGTGTTAATTGATACAAATAAACATATTATTTCGCTAACAACAAAATAAAAACAACCAAAAGTGCGTTAATGTTCTTTCCATTAACGCACTTTTGTATATCTGTATGCGGAGTAATAATTGGGTTTAAAGAAGCTTCATTCCATCCAGAACTTTAAATCCGCGAAGAAATTCGTCTATGCCAAGTCGTTTCTTTCCGGCTAGCTGAAGAGATTTTATTGACAGATATCCATTCCCTGCAGCAACGTGGAGATAAGTTTTGCCATCTGTTTTAATGGTTCCCGGAACATCCGAGTGAGCTTTCTCCACTTTTTCTGTCTCAAACACTTTTAGTGTAATAGGCGACTCTTGTCCGTTGTGAAGTTCTGTCCATGCAGCCGGATAAGGAGACAGTCCGCGGATAAAGTCATATATCTGCTTTACATTTCCCGACCAGTTAATACGGCAAGTCTCTTTAAAGATTTTAGGTGCCGGGCGTAACTCTTCCGGTTGAGCCATTTCTTCCTGTGGAATAGGTTTTACCCGATTCTCAAGAATAGCATCAACTGTTTCAATTACCAGTTTTCCGCCGAGTACCATTAGTTTATCGTGAACCACTTCCACGTTATCAGTGTCAGCTATTGGAATGTGCACTTGCTGAATAACGTTTCCGGTATCTATTTCATGCTGAAGGAAGAATGTGGTAATTCCTGTTTCCGTATCTCCGTTAATCACAGCCCAATTGATAGGAGCAGCTCCGCGGTATTGCGGAAGGAGTGAGGCGTGCAGATTAAATGTACCGAAGCGCGGCATTGCCCATACAACCTCCGGTAACATGCGGAAGGCTACTACAATTTGCAGATCTGCTTTCCATGCTCTTAATGCTTCAACAAATTCTTCATCTTTTAACCGTTCTGGTTGAAGTAAAGGCAGATTTTGCTCTAAAGCATATTGCTTTACGGGCGAAAACTGCAGCTTATGTCCTCTTCCTGCAGGTTTATCGGGCATTGTTATTACACCTACTACATTATATCCACCTTCTACAAGGCATTTAAGAGACTCCACAGCAAAGTCGGGAGTTCCCATATATACTATTCTCAGGTCTTTCTTTTCCATTAATCTTTGATTTTAATTGTGTGATTTATAGTCTCTTCTCACTAGTTATCACTGGTTTAATCTTCGGAGAAGTGAACCAGAAGTTGTCTGTATGTACTTAATATCTTCGATTTAGAGACAAAGCCGATATATGTTCCTTTTTCATCAACAACCGGAAGATTCCAGGCTTGTGTATCATCGAAAGTATGCATTACTCGTTCCATGGAATCATCAATAAACAGTTTGGCAGGAACAGAACTCATTAGTTTACTTGCAGTATACCGATGATAAAGTTCCTGTCTGAACATAATATTACGTATATTATCAAGTAAAACAACTCCTTGCAGTTTCCCGTGTCTATCCACAACCGGGAATAAATTTCTTTTTGCCTGAGAGATTACTTTAACCAGTTCTCCCAAGTCGGTTTCCGGTGATACTTGCTGAAAATCGTTTTCAATAACATTCTCCATCTTCATTAACGTTAGTACCGCTTTGTCTTTATGGTGAGTAATGAGTTGCCCCTTTTTGGCAAGACGCATAGAGTAAAGACTGTGAGGTTCAAAGATAATTATAGTAAGATAAGAACTCACAGAGCAGATCATTAAAGGTAGAAACAGGTCGTATCCTCCGGTTAGCTCGGCAATAAGGAATATTCCCAGCAAAGGGGCATGCATTACACCAGCCATTACTCCGGCCATTCCCATTAAAGCGAAGTTCTTTTCAGGTAAATCAATGAAAAATCCCAGTTCGTTTGATAGATGAGAAAATACAAATCCGGCAATACATCCCAGGAATAAACTTGGAGCAAAGATACCACCACAACCACCGCCTCCGTTGGTTGCTGTCGATGCAAAAACTTTAAATACAATGATGAGGAATAAATAGACTAATAGCAGATTATTGTTTCCGTAAAAAAGAGAATTGTTCATTACTGTATGCCATTCTCCAGAGGCTGCTCCCTTAAGCAGCAGGTTGATAGTATCGTATCCTTCACCGTAAAGAGGAGGGAAAAGGAAGATTAGGATACTCAGCATAACTCCGCCAAGTGCAAGTTTTTTGTATGGTCCTTGTAATTTTCCGAAAATAGTCTCTATGAAATTTGAAGCTCGCGTAAAGTAAAGCGATACCAGTCCACAGAATATTCCCAAAAATATAACATAAGGAATGCGCTTCATGTCAAAAGCCTGATCGAGATTGAATTTAAACATAGCCTCTGTTCCCATAAAAATATATGATACCGTAGCGGCTGTAACGGAAGTAATCAGTAGGGGAAGAAGCGAAGCCATTGTAAGGTCGATCATCAAAACTTCAAGTGTAAATACTACTCCTGCAATTGGGGCTTTGAAGATTCCCGCAACAGCTCCCGCTGCACCACAACCGATGAGTAACATCAGTGTTTTGTGTTCCATTCTGAATACGCTTCCCAGATTGGAACCAATGGCTGAGCCGGTAAGAACTATCGGAGCTTCGGCTCCTACAGATCCACCACATCCGATGGTGATAGCACTGGCTATAGTGGAAGACCATATATTGTGGCGCCTTATTCTTCCTTGTCTGCGCGAAATAGAATAGAGAATCTTTGTAACACCATGACTAATATCGTCTTTCACAATATTACGTACAAATAGTCCGGCCAACAAAATACCTGCAACCGGGTAAACTAAGTAAAGGTAGTTAGCTCCTGTTGCATTAAAATTGTCGGTCAGAAAGTTTTGAATCAAATGAATCAGACTTTTTAGAATTATTGCAGCACTGGCTGTACAAACTCCTACTATGAAGCTGAGAATAAGTATAAAGTGTTTTTCCTTTATATTCTTTTCACGCCAAAATATAAACTGCTGAAATAAACTTATTTTTTCGGTTTTCATATCTTTATATTACATACCTTTTCCGGTAAGTATTGTTCTAATCGTATATATTAATATCTTTATGTCTATGGTTAATGATCTGTTCTCCAGATATATTAAATCGTATTGTAAACGTTCAATCATCTTGTTTACTGTATTTGCATATCCATATTTTACCATCCCCCAGGATGTGATGCCTGGTTTTACCGATAATGTTTGGTAATAATAAGGCGCTTTGCAAACAATCTGATCTACGAAAAATTTCCTTTCGGGCCGTGGACCTACCAATGACATTTCGCCCTTCAGTACATTCCAAAACTGCGGTAATTCATCTAAACGATATTTTCGCAATATCTTTCCGAACTCAGTTATTCTATCATCATTTAGATCTGATAATAGCGGAATTTCTTTTTCAGCATCCATCTTCATGGTTCTGAACTTATACATTGTAAACGGTTTGCCTCTGTAACCAAGTCTTTCCTGCTTATAAAAAGCATCTCCCGGTGAATTCTTTTTTATTTTCCATGCTATCCATGCAAATAAAGGAGAAAAAAAGAATAAGGCAAGTACTGATATTATTTTGTCGAAAATGTTTTTTATGTTTTTTGCCCCTTCAGACATGTTATCCCGGGTTATTTCAACCATCGGAGTAGCATAAATGGATGACATCTTTACACTTCGCGAAAGTACATTCTTTTCTCCGGCAATAACCTTGATTGGTAAATTAAATCTATAAAGGCCGTTTAGCAATTCAAAGAATGCTTTCTCATCAGTGGAGTCGGGCGCAACTATTATCTCTTCTACATCTTCTCTCTGAATAAACTCTTCAATATTTTCAAGTCTTTCAACAGGCAGATCTTTGATAAGACAAGGTTCTTCTTTAAGACTTATAAATCCAACTATTTTATAACCAATAGATTTTGGTTGAGAATTAAGCTCCTGAAATAATTTAAGAGCTTGTTCTCCGGCACCTATTATAATCGTATTGAATCCAATTATTCTGTTGTGTATTTGGGTTGTTAGTTTCTGGGTTATTAATGCTCTTATGCTATAAGTGAGGATAAATTGTCCGAAGAAAAGGATTGCCAGTAATTGATAATAGACGTGATAATCCCTAGGCAAGTCGTCAACCAATATCACGAAAAATACGATTAATACGCCTATTTCGACAGATACAAGTGTCTTATTGAGTTCCAATAATCTGGACTTTCTTATCGGAGAATTATAATATCCCGATAAATAGTAAAGCAATAACCAAAAGAAAGGTATAATAATCTGTCCGGTTAATACCTTTCCAGAGAACTGATAAGAAGCAAAATCATCAAATCCTAGTGAAGAGGCTATATTGTAATATCGGTAAATATTCGCAAGAAACCAGATCACATTTGCTGCAATATAATCTCCAAGAAGATATTTAATGAGCTGTTTCCTTTGACTTACTTTCATTAATATGTTCCCTTATTATTCCCGAATCACCTTTATGACTCCTCCTTTTCCTAACTTAATAATACTGGATGGTTTTGCAGGAGAAAGATCATCCTGTTTAAACTTAACAATATAGTCTACCGCTGATTTTATCTCTTCGCTTATTTCGCTAAAATTTGCGGGAGATGGTTGTCCGCTGATATTTGCTGAAGTAGAAACAATTGCTTTGCGGAATCGTTGACATAACTGGCGTGAGAATTGTTCATTTGTTACACGAATGCCTACACTTCCATCTTCTGCCAATAAATTCGTGGCCATGTTCCTGGCTCCATCATAAATTATGGTTAGAGGCTTGTCTGCCAATTCAATTAAATCCCATGCCACTTGGGGAACATCACTTACGTAAAAATCGACTTTTACGGACGAATCTACCAATACAATAAGTGCCTTACTGTCAATACGCTTTTTAATTTCGTAAACTTTGTGAACAGCTTCAGGATTGGTTGCGTCACATCCAATTCCCCAGATAGTATCTGTGGGGTAAAGAATAACCCCACCTTCATTCATTGTGCGGCACGCTTCCTTAATATCTTCTGTAAATTCCATAATGTATTAATGTATAATTGCTGCAAAAATACATAATACATTTTTGGAATCAAAATATTTAGTTCTCGAACATTCGGCTACGTGCTATCATACACGCTCCAATAATGCCTGCTTTTTCTTTGAGCTTGGAAGTGATAATTGTAGAATCTTTATTGACAAGATTAAGAGAATATTTGCGGATCGCAGTTTTGATAGGCTGTGTAATATAATCACCTGTAATAGATACTGTTCCACCAATAATAACCATTTCCGGATTAAATATATTAATTAAACCTGCAATTTGTTTTCCTAGTTTTTGGCCAACTTCTTCTACTATATCGATGCAAAGTATATCTTCTTTTCTTACAGCATCGAGAATGTCGTCCAGAGTTACGGTTTTGTTATTTAATACCTTCTCTGATAAAATAGAACTGGCACCTCCTTTTACTCTCTCTATTAACATTCTGTGCATAGCAGAACCGGATGCTTCTGTTTCCAGGCAACCTTTTTTACCACAATGGCATATAATTTCGTTATCGTATGTGCTGATATGTCCAAATTCTCCAGAGAAACCGGATTTACCTGTGTATACCTTTCCATCAATTATAATTCCAATACCGAGGCCCCAGCTGATGTTTACGAAAATAATATTTTTTTCATTGGTTACTCCACCAACCATATATTCACCATAAGTCATGGCGCGAGTATCATTGTCAATAGTTACTCTGTATGAAAGTTTTTCTGAAAGGATTTCAGCCAAGGGGCGTTCTTCGAAATAAAACATGCTATAGCTATATCCGGACTCAGGATTAACTCGTCCCGAAATATTTACGTTGATATTAAGAATCTTATCTTTTTCAATTGATAGTTTTTTAATGAAATTCAGAACTAACAGACAAAGATTGTTAAGTGATTCTATAGTGTTTTCAAAAGAATAGGGAATGTTCATTTTTAATTCTACTATATCACCTTTGAAATTAATCAGGCCAATATTAATATCGTATAGATTGATATCAACCCCGATAAAGTATCCTGATTTAGGATTCAATCCATATAAGTTCGGATGACGTCCACCGCTGGTTTCTAGTTTTCCGTAATCATTGATGAATCCTTCTTCGCACATTTCACTAATAAACTTAGTAACAGTAGGCACACTTAGATCAACTTCTTTAGAGAGATCTGTGATGGTAGAATTTCCATGAGATATGTAGTAATTTATAATTTTCTTTTTGATAAGGGCATTCTTGCTACCTTTTTCTAACTCGGCCAAAAAGTTCTTGTTCATATTTAAATGTATTTCGGATATAAAAGTGTGAATCTTTCTATTTATATTTTATTTCTTATTCAACAAAGATACTTATTTTTTTATTATATGTATGGTTTTTTATTTAAATATTTACTAATTCTAGCTAAAGGTAGATTAAATTGTTATTATTTAAATTTATAGATAAGCTTATTATTAATAATATAAGTGCCTTAGTGGTGTTGTGTAGGGTAAACTATGACGGATTTTTTTTAGAAAATGTAAGAATAGCATCTGTAAGTCTTGATAAATTATAGACTTACAGATGTATATTGTGGGTAAGTATTACTTTAAAGGAAGAATTTCAATCCAATAACCATCAGGATCATTTATAAAATATAATCCCATATCGGTATTTTCGTAACAAACACACCCCATTTCTTTGTGGAATTCTCTAACTTTATCGTAATCTCCGGGAACACGCATGCAGAGATGAATTTCGTTGTCACCTAAATTGTAAGGTTCTTTGCGATCTCTTAACCAGGTTAATTCCAAACTAAAATTTGTTGTTTCGTCTGTTAGATATACTAAAATAAACGAACCATCACTGGCAACTTTACGTTTGGCTTCTATTAATCCAAGTGCTTTTGCATAAAACTCAATACTTTTCTCAAGATTGAGTACATTGAAATTGAAATGATCGAATCTGCTTTTTATTTCCATATCCTTAATTAAATTAGTTTCTATTCTTGTGAATCTATAATACAAAACTTTCACCTTTTGATGTCCATTTCATGACTTTGCATTTTTTTGTTTCTGCGTATGGAGCAAATGCTGCAATTTTATGATAGGCATTATCAAAATGCATGGGAGCTAAAATATCAGTTGGAATACGGTTGATAAATTGTTCAGCTCCTTTCATATAATCCTTTCCTAAGCGAGGATCAATGGGGAAAAAAGCAATATCTAAATGATCTGAGTCTTTCGCTAATAACTCAAGCTCCTTCAGGTAATTATTCTCATATTCTTGTGATTCTTCAAGTGGGCATTCTTCGTTCCAATGCCAATTGTTTAAATCGCCTGCGTGAAAGATTTCCTTTTCTGAAGTTTGAATCAGGAAAGAAATGCCAATATCAGTGGAGCCATAAGCTTTAATATTAAGACAGTCATCTTTAAAACTATCTAGCTTGTCAAGATATAACGCGTCTTCTTTATTAGCTAATCCGGCATCAAGAATATCCTTCGAAAAGATGTACTGGATATTGCTTTTTTGTAACTTCCAGCTGAGAACTTCAGGATTGAAATGATCTGCGTGAGAATGTGACGACAGAACATAGAGTTTTTGCGGTTGACGAAGTAAATATGAGTGTATATAGCCATTCTCCTGAGACTTGGATGTATCCTCGTAATAATCTATTATAACGTTGAACTCATTGAACTCTAATGCAAAACAGCTATGATAAATATAGGTTATCTTCATTTTGGAGTCTTTTAGTTTATATAGATGAATTAAATGCAAAACAAAGATATAAAATATGGTTAAGGTTTGGTTGCTTATTAATATTTCTTTTGAATGTTTTTAATAATAATGAAGTATATTTGCTACGGTAAAAATAAAAAAAAGTAATATGGAAATAAATGATAAAAATGCAGCTTTGGATGGACGAACTGAAGTTGCGATATTTGCTGGTGGATGTTTTTGGGGTGTCGAACATTTAATGAAAACTGCTCCCGGAACTCTTATTGTTGAATCTGGATATATCGGTGGAAAAAAAGAAAATCCTTCATATGAAGAGGTTTGTCGTCATGATACAGGTCATGCTGAAGCTGTTCGAATAGTATTTGATCCCTCTAAATCTTCTTATGAAGAATTAGCAAAATTGTTTTTCGAAATCCATGACCCTGAACAAGAAGATGGTCAGGGGCCTGATCTTGGCGATCAATATCGTTCTGAGATATTTTATACAACTCCTGAACAGAAAGAAATAGCTGAAAAATTAATAGGCGTTCTTACAGAAAAGGGTTATCATGTTGTAACAAAGGTTACTCCTGCTACTACTTTCTGGAGAGCCGAGGAGTATCATCAGAATCATTATGAGCTTAGAGGTACTGAGCCGTATTGCCACATTTATACAAAAAGATTCTGATTTTATTTTTAAGATAAAGAAGTGTTTTCAATTCTTTTATCCAGGCTTTTGGACGCTAATGGCGTTGATGAAGAGTTTTACACTAGTGATAAATAGTAAAAAAGAAGGAGAGGATTTGTTCTGAATAACAGAATCCTCTCCTTTGTTTCGTTGTAGACTATTGAGTAATCTTTACTAAATGCTGAATCATTGACGCTGGAATGTCTTTGATGTCTTTTATTTCCAGTGAAGCTTGTGTCTGACCATCTTTCTTTTCCAATGTTTCGTTCACAATTTCTTTTTCTAATTTGTACATAGCGCCGGTTGCAGGGTCAACTATAAGAATGCCGATAAGACCTCCAAAAATAATGTTGCCGAAATACCATCCGTTAAGATTGCATTTAACAGGAATAGATTTTGTTTCGTAACCCTCCATTGTTAGTTTAAGTAAGTAAGACTGACTGCTGAAGAAGCCACTTCCTGATTTTAGATAGATTGTTGTAGGAGACAGGCCTTCGAAAACAGTTGCTCCTCTTTTGTCTGTAACTTCTACCTTTACTCCATTAGGATTTGTATTTACTGTTAATGGCCAGTTACTTTTACTTACGATTGAAGCACAACTGGAGAAGAGGCATATAAATGCTGCAACGAATAGTGATTTAGTGAGATTTTTCATTTGTTTAATAGATTTTAAATTATCCAATATAAACTCTTATTTATATAATATATATTTTACAAATGAATGGAGAATAATCTAAACATTAAAATTTTTATTAAATTATTTTATTTCCAATTTTTAATTTATAAAGGAAAACTAAACTTAGATATTAGTTGTTATTAAATTAAATAGCTTCTTTTTTTGTTTGTAGAGTGTTGATAATCAATGTGAATAGTTGTTTTTGCGATGAAAATATTGTTTTACTTTATTGTTTCTTTAGTTGCGTTTTTCTTCAGTAGTGTGTGAGTAAGATTTAAATGAAAAGAATTTGAATATCCAAAAAATGAAACCAAATGAAAACAATACCTTTAACAAAAGATGAATTTCTAGCCAGAGTGGCTGATTATAATGAAAGTCCTGATGAATGGAAATATCTTGGTGATAAACCTGCTATAATTGACTTTTATGCTTCATGGTGTGGTCCGTGTAAGGTTATAGCTCCAATTCTTGAAGAACTGGCAGTGGAATATGCGGGAAAGATCTATATATATAAAGTAAATACAGAAGAAGAGGAAGAGCTTGCTTCTGTATTTGGAATTCGTAGTATACCTTCTTTATTATTTGTGCCTATGTATGGTTCTCCTCAGATGGCACAGGGAGCAATGCCAAAATCAGCTTTTAAAGATGCTATAGAAAAAGTTCTTCTGAAAATGGAAAACTGATTTTTGAATGGAGATTCTATTTATCCATGATAATGAATGAATTATGGATAAGGAATATGAGAAATAATCTCTGAATTCTTTTTTTGTTTACGAGAAAACATTTATCTTTGCGCCGGATTTATATAGTCAATTATAATGTCTTACTTAATTAAAGGTATTTAAACAAAATTATTAATGGAAAATTTAAAGAACGTTGCTCCTGTTGAAGATTTCAACTGGGATGCGTATGAAAACGGTGAAACCTTTGTTGGTGTTAGCCAAGAAGAACTAGAAAAAGCTTACGATAGTACGCTTAACAAAGTTAGCGACCGCGAGGTAGTTGACGGAACTGTAATCTCAATGAACAAACGTGAAGTTGTTGTTAACATTGGTTACAAATCAGATGGTATCATTCCTTTGAATGAATTCCGTTACAATCCTGAATTAACAATCGGTGATAAAGTAGAAGTTTACATCGAAAATCAGGAAGACAAGAAAGGTCAGTTAATCCTTTCACACAAAAAAGCTCGTGCTGCTCGTTCATGGGATCGTGTTAATGCAGCTCTTGAGTCTGAAGAAATTGTTAAGGGCTTTATCAAGTGCCGCACTAAGGGTGGTATGATTGTTGACGTATTTGGAATCGAAGCATTCTTGCCAGGTTCTCAGATTGACGTTAAGCCTATCCGCGACTACGATGTATTCGTTGGAAAAACTATGGAATTCAAAGTTGTTAAAATCAACCAGGAATTCAAAAACGTTGTTGTTTCTCACAAAGCTCTTATCGAAGCTGAACTTGAACAACAGAAGAAAGAAATTATCGGTAAACTTGAAAAAGGACAAGTTCTGGAAGGAACTGTTAAGAATATCACATCTTACGGTGTATTCATTGACTTGGGTGGCGTAGACGGTTTGATCCACATTACAGACCTTTCTTGGGGACGTGTTAGCGATCCTAAAGAAGTTGTTGAATTGGATCAGAAACTTAACGTTGTTATCCTTGACTTTGATAACGAAAAGAAACGTATCGCTCTTGGTTTGAAACAACTTACTCCTCATCCATGGGATGCTCTTTCAGCTGAACTGAAAGTTGGTGACAAGGTAGAAGGTAAGGTAGTTGTTATGGCTGATTACGGTGCATTTATCGAAATCGCTCCAGGCGTTGAAGGTTTGATTCACGTTTCTGAAATGTCTTGGTCTCAACACTTACGTAGCGCTCAAGACTTTATGAAGGTAGGTGATACAGTTGAAGCTGTTGTTCTTACACTTGACCGTGACGAACGTAAGATGTCTTTGGGTATCAAACAATTGAAACAAGATCCATGGGAAACTATCGCAGATAAATATCCTGTAGGTAGCAAACATGTTGCTAAAGTTCGTAACTTCACTAACTTCGGTGTATTTGTAGAAATCGAAGAAGGTGTTGATGGATTGATCCATATTTCTGATCTTTCTTGGACTAAGAAAGTTAAACACCCATCTGAATTCACTTCAATTGGTGCAGATATCGACGTTCAAGTTCTTGAAATCGACAAAGAAAACCGTCGTTTGAGCTTAGGCCACAAACAATTGGAAGAAAATCCTTGGGATGTATTCGAAACTGTATTCACAGTAGGTTCAGTACACGAAGGAACTATTATCGAAATGCTTGATAAAGGTTCTGTAGTTGCTCTTCCTTATGGTGTTGAAGGTTTCGCTACTCCAAAACATCTTGTAAAAGAAGACGGTTCACAAGCTCAGTTAGACGAAAAACTAGAGTTCAAAGTAATCGAATTCAATAAAGATGCTAAGAGAATCATTCTTTCTCACAGCCGTATTTTCGAAGATGCTGCTAAGGCAGAAGAGAAAGCAGAAAAGAAAGCTGCTTCAAAGAAAACTACTAGCAAGAAAGAAGAAGCTGCTCCTGCAATAACAAACCAGGCTGCTTCTACTACATTAGGTGATATCGATGCATTAGCTGCATTGAAGGAACAAATGGAAGCTGATAAAGACTAATTAATTAGTTATAAATAAAATCTGAAGGGGTTGCCGTTTTCGGTAGCCCCTTTCGTTTCAAACAAGTAGTATGGAAAAATTTGATGTACATATTCTGGGATGTGGCTCTGCTTTGCCTACCACGCGTCATTTTCCTACTTCTCAAGTTGTAAACCTGAGAGACAAGCTCTTTATGATAGACTGCGGCGAAGGAACGCAAATGCAATTTCGCAGATCTAAACTAAAGTTTTCACGTCTGAATCATATTTTTATCTCTCATCTTCATGGTGATCATTGTTTTGGATTGCCTGGTCTTATCTCTACATTTGGAATGCTGGGGCGTACAGCAGAGCTTTGTATTCATGCGCATAAGGATATGAGTAAATATCTCGATCCGGTGCTTGATTACTTTTGTCAGCATCTTCCATATAAAGTAACATTAATCCCCTTTGGTACTAAAAAACCAGAATTGATTTACGAGGACCGCTCGTTAACGGTAACTACTATACCTCTAAAGCATCGTGTTCCTTGTTGTGGCTTTCTTTTTGAGGAGAAAGCGGAAAGAAATCATATTATTCGTGACATGATTGACTTTTATCAGGTCCCAGTTTCTCAGATGAATCGTATAAAGAATGGTGAGGATTTTATAACTCCCGAAGGAGAAGTTGTTCCTAATAGTCGCCTTACTATTCCTGCAACACCTCCCCGTAGATATGCATATTGTTCTGATACTATCTATACTGAAAAGATAGTAGATCAGATTCAAGGTGTCGATCTTTTGTTTCATGAAGCCACTTTTACTCAGGCGGAACTTCCCAGAGCAAAAGAAACTTATCACACTACTGCTCGACAGGCTGCACAGATTGCTCTTACTGCTAATGTTAAAAAACTATTGTTAGGACATTTTTCTGCCCGATATGAGGATGATTTAATATTTTTGCAGGAAGCAAAAGAGATATTTCCGGTATGTCAGCTTGCTAAAGAAGGTTTGTATATAAATATTTAGAGGTTTAAACCATAATATTTGTATAAGAAAATCGGAATGTTTACATTTGTTTCATAAAGTAAAATGAAGCTTACAGATGAAGAGGATAATTCTGTGTTTTTTAATAATCTTCTCTTTTCTGTCTTATCCTGTTGTTTATGCTCAGGAAGGACGAAAATCTCTACCCATTGATAATGAGCAGACTTCTGTTACTTTAACTGTTATCGGCAATACTGTCCGTGTACTAAATGCTACGCCTGGATCTGTTCTTGAAGTTTATAATGTTTTAGGAATGAAAGTAGCTTCCATAAAAATAGATTCAGTAGATAAGGTAATTACTCTAAATCTACCTAAAGGTTGGTATATTCTCAAAATAGAGAATATAGCCCGAAAGGTAGCCATAAAATAGAATTTTATATCTTCTTATATTCACCCACATCAGCTTTGCTTTTGTGGGTGATCTTTTTAACAGATGCATTATTTTTCGTTTTTATTTCCGCAAAAACTATATCTTTGTCTGAAGTAATGAATTAAAAAAGATGAACGAATAATAAGTATGACAAAACGCCTGTTTCTTGCTATATCTTTCTTTATGCTGATTATGTGCGGTTGTAATCTTGATAAATCCGATTCTTTGGATTACTTAAACTTATCGTATTTTCAAAAGATGAGTGATCCACGTTTTGTGATAGATGGAGAAAAAGTGCATAAAAGACTATTGAAACTTTGTGTAGAGAGAAGTGTTCATTCTGCAAAAGATTCGGCATTATATCATTATTATGCAAAAGAGGGCTCTTCTTTATGGCTTACTTCGTACGGAGATTGGACACGGATAGAACAATTACTCTATTGGCTTGAAAATTCCAGGGTACATGGATTAAACCCTGAAAAGTTTTCTGTGTCTAAAATTAAAGCAAATTTCAGGAAATTGCGTTCTTTGGAAATTAAGAAAACAGATAATATTAATAAGCTGCTTGCTGAACTGGAGTATGATTTATCTGCAGCATATCTTCGTTATGTATGTGGAATGAGTTATGGCTTTGTTAGTCCGGGCAGGGTACTAAATAATATTGATGAGGCAGAACTTAAACCGGGAGAAGTAAGAGATTCGCTGGCTCCGCCAAAGATGAAGATTTACTATTCTATTCCTTTGAAGAGATATAACAGGAAATTTGTGAATAATGCTTTAGATGCAGTAAAAGGAGATTTGAATACTTTTATGATGACGGTTCAGCCAAAAGATCCTTTTTATTTGCGTTTACAGAAGGAATACGTTAGGTTGGCTGCTCAGAAAAGCAATTCTTTCAAAGAGATACCGGATATTGGAAAGTTGGTACTAAAAGAAGGAGATGTTAATGAAGTGCTGCCTTTGATTGCAGAGCGGCTTATGAATTTAGGATATCTGACACGGATTGAGCATGCAGAGAGTATTTATTCTTCGTTATCATCCGATTTGTTGAATGCAGTCAATGAATTCCGAAGAAGTAATAATATGCCAGTGAATAATACTATTGGTAGTTATACCATTGGAATGCTAAACCGGCCATTAAGCTATTATAAAAACATATTGGCAGTGAATATGGAACGGGTAAGATGGCAGAAAAGAATGAGTAAAGGGTCTAAATACGTTGAAGTGAATATTGCGAATTTTACTCTGAAGGCTGTGGATGAACGAGTTGACTCTTTGTTGGAAATGAAGGTATGTTGCGGAACTTATGAAAATAAGACTCCTCTTCTGGCAAGTAAAATTGTCTATATGCAGATGAATCCTTATTGGAATGTACCTCAATCAATTATCCGCAAAGAAATTATACCATCATTTCTTGCAGATCCTGCTTATTTTGAAAAGCATCAGATGAAGGTTTACGATACGGAAGGAAATGAAGTTAATCCGCTTTCTGTAAAATGGACAAGTTACGAAAACGAAGTAATACCATTTAGTGTTAAGCAGGAAAAAGGAGAGGGAAACTCATTAGGAAGACTTATATTTCGTTTTCCAAATGCTTTTGCTGTTTATCTGCACGATACACCTTCGCGCTGGGCCTTTATGAAAGAAAACAGAGCGTTGAGTCATGGTTGCGTGCGACTTGAGAAGCCGCTCGATTTTGCTTTTTTCCTTTTAAAGAAAAAGGATGAAAAGGTGATGGATAAAATAAGAATTGCGATTGATGTTCCTCCTAAAACAAAGCAAGGGAAGGAATTGTTGGAATTGCCAGAATATAAACCAATGAAAGCGTTTAGCTTTCCGGAAGCAGTTCCGCTTTTTTTAGATTATTATACCATAGTTATGTCCAAAGATGGCAAACTGAATTATTGCGATGATATTTATAAATTTGACAGGCCTTTATTGAAGGAACTAAGAAAAATATAACAGAAAAAGAATATGACTCCATCTTATAATGAGAAAGAAGTATTGTTACTGCTGCAGCATGAGGATACCCAAAAAGAGGCGTTCTCCAGAATTGTAGCACAATACAGTGAGCAGCTTTACTGGCAAATCCGGCGAATGGTGCTCTCTCACGAAGATGCGAATGACTTGTTGCAGAATACTTTTATTAAAGCCTGGACTAACATAGATTATTTTCGGGCCGAATCAAAACTCTCGACCTGGCTGTATCGCATAGCACTAAATGAATGCCTTACTTTTCTGAATAAGCAGAGGGCAACATCCATGATGTCTATTGACGAGCCGGAGGCCGAGGCCGTAAGCAAGCTGGAAGGAGATCCTTACTTTTCGGGAGATGATGCGCAAGTGTTGTTGCAGAAGGCATTGCTCACTTTGCCCGAGAAACAGCGAATGGTATTTAACCTGAAATATTTTCAGGAAATGAAATATGAAGATATGTCCGATGTGTTTGGTACCTCTGTTGGGGCATTAAAAGCATCATATCATCATGCGGTGAAGAAAATAGAAAGTTTTTTAAAAGATTCTTTTTAAACCTTTTGTGTTACGTAGAGTCTAAGAAATATAGAGAAGGAGAGATAAGATATGAAAGAAGAAGATGAAATATTGAGAAAGTGCGGCACCGGTAACCCGTTTACCGTCCCCGATGGCTACTTTGATCACTTCAAAGAGAACATTATGGAACAACTGCCTGAGAAGGTAGGTCAGCCTATTGTAAAACATCACATCACAAGGTGGAGCAGAGTAAAGCCATGGTTCTATATGACGGCCGTTTTTGCAGGAATGCTATTGGGCGTTCGTATAATGTTGAATTTAACATCAGGAAGTGATTCTTCAGAGATGTCTAAACATGCTGAAACTGAAATAGTAACAGATCGATATGTGGAAACAATGATTGATCATTCAATGATGGATGATTATTCCTTATATGAATGTTTAACGGAAGCTGAATAGAGGCTGCTATAAATAGAGAAAGGATATGAAAAGATTATTTTTAGTGTTAATGGTTTCTTTTATTGGAATAATAGGAGCCTTTGCACAAGATGGCCATAGGTCAAAGATGTCTCCGGAAGAGTTTCGTCAGAAACAGGAGGCTTTTATAACGGATAAAGCTGAGTTGACTCAAGATGAGGCAGTAAAATTCTTCCCAATTTATTTTGAGTTGCAGGATAAGAAAAGAGCATTGAATGATAGAGCGTGGTCTCAGATAAGAAAAGGAAAAAAGGAAAAAATGACTGAAGCAGAGTATGAAGCCATTATAACCAATGTTTTAAATGCTCGTATTGCTTCCGATAAATTGGAAAAAGCATATTTTTATAGATTTAAAGGAATTCTTTCCTGCGAAAAGATTTTTAAAGTTCAGGGAGCTGAAATGCGTTTCCATAGGGAGTTAATTAAAGATTTTGGTCGTAAACCTTAACCAGAAGAGAATAGATTTATTTTTTGAGAGAAATTAAGTGGAAGTGCCTTAGGTGGGTACTTCCACTTTTTGTTTTTATATAAATTCAATTGTTTCTATGTATTTTTGCACCTGCATATATTTTTTTAATGGCTCTGCTTTATAATTTATAAACTTTTCGCCAGTTATTTTTAATTTGATGTACATCATAACTAGTATTTGATGTATATCAAAGCTATGTTTAGATGTATATCAAAGTGGTGCTTAGATGTATATCAAAAATAAAAGTTGATTAAGCTAAATTAAACGTTTTAATAGTAATTAAAAAAACACGAAACCAAATTTCATGTCAACTACATCATTGGTGGCAGATCTAATAAATTAGTGGCAGATAAAGCGTAAAACAAATTTATCTGCTACTTGTTATTTTATTTATAAGCAACTAATTAGACTAATAGTAGCAGGTGATATATTTTTTTGTTTTTTTTTAATCTTAGTGATTACAGATACTGTTTTAGTACGTCCTATATAGTGATGTGAAAAATATATCTTTTTGAATCCAACTCTATAAATAGAAATATGAAATTAATAAATGGGCTTATTTTCAGACGTATAGCCTTGTTTTGCTTTGTCCTGTCATTATCTCTCAGTCTCTATAGTCGGACAGGGGGAAATATGTCATCTGCTGAAAATAAAAAATCCAGGTATAAAATTGCAGCTTGTGACTGGATGATCTTAAAAAGACAAAAAATTGGTTCATTCCAGTTAGTTAGAGAACTAAATGGAGATGGCGTTGAAGTTGATATGGGCGGTTTGGGAAATCGTGACTCATTCGATAACAAACTGAGACAGGTTCATTTTCAGAAACTGTTTAAAGAAGAAGCAGCCAAATATAACTTGGAAATCCCTTCAATTGCAATGTCAGGCTTTTATTCACAGTCTTTTGTGAAAAGAGCTAATTATAAAGAACTCACTCAAGATTGCATTCAAACTATGATTGCTATGGGAGCAAAAATAGCTTTTCTTCCACTAGGAGTTGAGTGTGACTTAACAAAGAATCCTGAAATCCGTTCAGAATTAGTAAATCGCTTAAAGGTAGTAGGAAATATGGCTCAGGAAGCAGGAGTCGTAATTGGTATTGAAACATCTCTCGATGCCAAAGGAGATATTAAACTTCTGAAGGAAATAAATTCACCAGCTATAAAAATCTATTATAATTTTCAGAATCCGCTTGTAGCTGGACGCAATTTGTATAAAGAGCTTAAGAAACTCGGCAAGAACCGTATTTGCCAAATACATTGCACCGACACAGATGATGTTTTACTACAATACAATAAACGATTGAATATGAATAAAGTGAAAGAAACCCTTGATAAGATGGGGTGGGGCGGATGGCTTGTTGTTGAGAGATCCCGGGATAAGAATGATCCACGTAATGTGAAAATGAATTTTGGGATGAATATTAATTATCTGAAACAGATATTTCAAAATGAAACCTTTTAATATAAATCTAAGTTCTATGAATCAAAAAAGAAAAGTGGAACAAATTACTGAAAATAGAAAAGAAATATAATTTGTTAATGTTAAATTTAAAATTTTGTCAATGAGAAAAAGAAAAGTTTATTCTGTAAAGGATACTATGCTATTCTTTCGAAGAAAAATGTATGCCTTGGTTACATTGGGCCTTGGTATTTTTCTTTTTGTATCTTGTGCCAATGATGGATTCGACAGCGATGAAAAATTTTCATCCGATGTAGTGAACACTACTCTAGAATCTCCTAAGGCAGAAGATATTGTGATTACACCGAGTGCAGATGGCGCTAAAGTCGCTGTTAAATGGCCGGTGGTTTATGGTGCGGGTGGATATCAGTTCTCTTTGTATATTGTTGATGATCCTAATAATCCGGTTGCTGTTGGTAAAGAAAATGAGATTGTAGATGGTTGTTCTGCAACACGTGCATTAGAGGAAGATACGAAGTATAAGGTTGTTATTAAGACAATGGGCAATACTAAATATAATAATAGTGATGCTCAGGCTTCAACTGAAGTTTCTTATTCTACATTGTTACCAACTTATGCAACAATTCCTAACGGTTCTGATATAACAGCATATTTTGCAAACAATCCTATTCCGGATAGTGCTGATGAACTGGCTTATAATTTAGAAGTTGGAGGTACTTATACCATGTCTGGGGTTGTTGATTTCGGAAATCATAAGGTTACATTCCGTGGAGATAAAATCAATCATCCTAAGGTAACTTATGGTGCGGCAGCAAGACTTTGTACTTCTGCAGGTTTGAAGATTAAGTTTATCGACTTTGACTGTAGTGCTCAAGATGGCCTTGCAGCAGATGCTTCGTTCTTATCTTTAAGTGCAACTCCTGCTATACCTTTAGGCACTGGTAGTTATTATATTATAACAGATCCTATTGTTGTTCAATCTTGTAAGGTAACAGGTGTTAAAGGCTATATTTTCTACAATAATCAGAAGAAATATTGTGTGAAGACATTCCTTATGAAGAATGATGTATTCCAATGTAATTCGGCTCAAACATCGACTGCATATATCTACTTTAATAAAGGAGATGGAGCTATTAATGATTTCACAGCTCAAAATTCAACTTTTTATGATCTAAGTGCTACAGGAAATAAATATTTCATTCAATATGGTAGCTCTGCGCGTCCTGATAGACCTGGCTTTATTTCTGGAAGTCTGAATTTCTATAATAATACTTTCTACAATATTGCTAATAAGGGACAAATGGGTAACTACAATAGCATGAGAAGTAATAAAGTTTATTTTAATCTGGCACAAAATATTTTCTATAACTGCGGTTCTGGTGAAGTTTGCCGTCGTTTTATGGGAGGTGGTACAGGTATGATTACATCTTTCAGTAAAAACTCATATTGGTATAATGGAGCTTTCTCTACTGCAGAACTTACTTATGACAAGAGCAATACTGCAATTCAATCAGAGCCTACTTTCAATAGTGCAGCAACAGGTGACTTTACTGTAACAAGTGCCGATCATCAAACTGCAAGATGTGGTGATCCACGTTGGTTGCCTACTGAATAATCTTTAATAAGCAAACTAAGAAGAATAAATATGAAAAGAAAATATATAATCAGTTTATGTCTGAGTTTAGTGATGGCATTTTTTGCTATGCCGGCTCTAGCTCAAGACAAAACAATAAAGGGAACTGTCGTTGATGAAAACGGAGAGCCTATTATTGGTGCTTCTGTTACCGTAAAAGGTGTACCTTCAAAAGGAACAGTTACAGACCTTAATGGACATTATACCTTGTCTGTACCTAAAGATGCTAAGTTAACAGTTTCTTTTATTGGTTACAAAAGCCAGGTTGTAACTGGTGGTGACGTCATTATGAAGCAAGATGAAACAACTTTGAATGAGGTTGTAGTTGTTGGTTATGGCGCTCAAAAGAAAGCCCACCTTACAGGATCTGTTGCAACGGTACCTATGGATGAAATTAAAGATTTGTCTGCAGGTGGTTTGGCTAGCACATTGAGCGGATTAATCAATGGTGTTAGTGTTAGCGGCGGTATGTCTCGTCCGGGACAGAATGCTACAATCTATATTCGTGATACCAATTCTTTATCAGAAGTTGGTAGTGCAGCTCAACAACCATTGTTTGTTATCGATGGCTATATTTATCCAAACGATGTGAAGGTAGGTAATGCTACACAAAATCTTGGAGCTGAAGCTTTCAACAACCTGGATCCTTCAGAAGTAGAAAGTATTTCTGTATTGAAAGATGCATCGGCTGCTGTTTATGGAGCTCGTGCTGCAAATGGTGTAATCCTGGTTACAACTAAAAAAGGAAAAATGGGTGCACCAAACATTTCTTATTCAGGAACATTTGGTTTTGCCGATGAAGTTGCTCGTCCTAAAATGTTGAGTTCTTACAATTACGGTCGTCTTTATAATGCTGTAGCTGATGCTGACCCTACTAATACATCTTTGAACCGTAAAACAGATCTTTATCAAGCTGACGAATTAGAAGCGATGAAGAGTCTGAATTATGATTTGCTTGATAAATATTGGAAGGTAGCAACAACTGCAAAACATAACGTTAATTTAAGTGGTGCTACGGATAAGGCTAACTATTTTGCAGGAATCTCTTATTTTGATCAAAATGCCAATTTAGGTAATCTGGATTATAATCGTTGGAATTACCGTGCTGGTGTAGATGTTAGTGTTAGTAAATGGTTAAAGGCTGGTATGTCTGTTTCGGGAGACTATGGAAAGAAAAATACTCCTTATATTAAAGTAGGTGGTTCAAGCAGTGAAAAAGACTATACGTTGTTGCTTACTCGTCCTCGCTATATCCCTGAAACTGTTGGCGGCTATGCTATTTCAGCTTATGGTATAAGCAATACTAACAAAGATGATGATCAGGAATATTCTTATTCTTTGATGCAAAATAATGGAGATTATAGTCGTACAATGAACTCTAATCTTACTGTAAATGCTAATGTAGAATATGATTTCGGCTGGAATAAGATCTTAAATGGTTTGAAAATCCGTTTGTCTTATGCAAAGAGTATCAACTCTGACAAAACTAATCAATTTGGTTCAACCTATGATATTTATCATATGGTAAACCGTACAGGTAGTGGTAGTCATTTATATACTCCAGTTGGCGATGCCGATTATAATTCATTCATAGCAGAAAGTAATTTGCTTAAGCAAACTATTGCTAATGGTGATCCAAGCCAGTTAAACCGTAGTATGACAAGAACTGATAACTATCAGTTAAACTTTACTGCATCTTATAGTCGTGATTTTGGTAAACATCATGTAGGTGGACTTTTCTCTATAGAAAAATCAGAAGCAGAGAGTGAATACCTTTATGGTATGGTTTCTAACCCTTATGAATTTACAACAGGCCAGTCAAACTCAGCTACTGGAGATACAAAAGTGGTAACCTTTACTCGTAGTGAGTCTGGTACAATGTCTTATATCGGTCGTTTAAATTATGCTTATTCTGGCAAGTATTTGTTCGAAGTCTTACTTCGTTCTGATGCTTCTACTAAGTTTGCTCCTAATAATTATTGGGGTTTATTCCCTTCTGCAAGTGCAGGTTGGATTGTTTCAGAAGAAGAATGGTTCAAGAAAGCTGCTCCATGGATTGAATTCTTGAAGGTGCGTGCTTCTTTAGGACTTACAGGTCGTGACAATACAGCTCCATGGCAGTGGATGCAGGTTTATGCACAAGACGCAGATAAGGGTGTGGTTTTTGGCTCAAGTACAAATGCCGATGCTAGCAACCGTATTACTATAAATAAGCTTAATTCAGCACTTAATCGTGATGTTCATTGGGATAAGTCTTATAAGGCAAACGTTGGTGTTGATATGAATGTTTTGGATAGTCGTTTGCAAATGACTTTTGATGCTTATCGTGAATGGAATCGTGATATGTTGATGAATATTGCTCAAACTGTTCCAGGTACTGTTGGTACTCAATCAGCTGCTCTTAACTTGGGCGAAATGGATAGCTGGGGTTATGAAGTAGGTTTAACATGGCGTGATAAAATCGGTAAAGATTTCAAATATCATGTAGGAATCAATACTGGTTATGGTGATAATAAAGTTCTTAATATGGACTTTGAGACTGAATATCTTTATCGTCAGATACAAAAAGGACACCGTTCTGATATTGGAACCTGGGGTATGCAATGTTTAGGTATGTTCCGTAGCTTCCAGGATATCGAAGAGTACTTTACTAAATATAATATTACTTCTTATTTAGGAATGGCAAAAGATAAGGTTCGTCCGGGTATGCTTATCTATAAAGATGTAAGAGGTGCTCAACAAGCTGATGGTACTTATGCTGCACCAGATGGTATTGTTGATAAAGATAACGACCAGGTTGCTTTATCAAGTCGTAGCAATCCTTATGGATTTACTACAAACCTTGGAGCAGAATGGAAAAATTTCTCTATCTCGGCTCAGATTAATGCTAGTTGGGGTGGCTATAGCTTAATTCCTTCTTCAGCATTGAAGCCAGGCGATGGCTTGGAATTTACAAATGTTCCTTCGTTCTGGAATCCTGATAATATGTATGTTTATCAAGATGTAGTAGATGGATCAGGTAATGTTGTATTGGCTCAAAACCGTAATGCTAAATACCCAAATATGGCTTACTCAAGTGTTAACTCAATGTCTTCTTCATACTGGAGAGTGAGTGGAACTAGAGTTCGCTTGAATCGTTTGACTTTAGCTTATTCAGTTCCTTCTTCCTTGATTAAGAAAGTTGGAATTCAGAGTGCTCGTTTAAATGTAACAGGACAGAATCTTTTGAGCTTGTATAATCCATACCCAGATCATTTTATCGATCCTATGAACAGTTATAATGCTTATCCTACATTGCGTCAGTTTACAGTCGGTGTTAATTTGACATTCTAAGCAGGGTATTATAAAATTCTAAAAGAAAATAACGATGAAAAAAAATATAATAAATCTGTTCAGCTTAAGCTTGACTATTATTTTCACGCTTTCTGCTTGTAGTGATGACTTCCTTGAAGAAAAGAAGAATTCCGATAACGTGAGCGAAGATATCTACAACTATTATACTGGATGTAATGCTCGTGTGAATGATATTTACAGCTGGTGTTTGCCGGATGTTAACGGTGCTCCTAGCTGGAAATACAACAGCACAGGTAATAATGATGACCAGGCAAAATCTACTGAAGAATATAGTGGTTTTGGTGCATTTGTTAATCCTGAATCACCTTTGGCTGTATTGAGTGGAACATCTGTTCCTGATTATTTTCAGGGAACAGCTAACAATATTCAAGCTTCAGCTTGGGGACGTATTCGTAATATCAATGACGTAATTCGTGGTATCGAAGGCGGAAGTCTTTCTCAGGAAAATAAAAATAAACTTCTGGGTCAGGTTTACTTCTTCCGTGCTTGGTGCTATTACAATCTTGTAAAATGGTATGGTGGTGTGCCTATCATTACAGAAGTTCAGGATCCTACTGAATCATCTTACGTACCTCGTTCATCAGCTAAGGCTTGTGTTGATTTCATGATAAGTGATTTGACTAAGGCGGCTGATATGCTTTCTGCAGAAACAACTAATGGCGGTTGGAAATCAGGTGACGATTGGGGACGGGTTACTTCAGGTACAGCATTGGCTTTGAAAGGGCGTGTACTATTAATGTGGGCAAGTCCATTATTCAACCGTGCTAATGATGAAACACGCTGGCAGAATGCTTATACTGAGATGAAGAAAGATCTTACTACAATCAACGCTTGTGGATATAATCTTTACAGCACTAGTAGTAATGTAAATGGATCTGACTTTGCTGGTATGTTTACTAAATATAGCCAAAATCCAGAAGCTGTGTTTGTGAGTCAATATAATACTGTTTCTGCAGGTAACGGACAGAAGAATAATTCATGGGAACGTAATATTCGTCCAAAGAATACAACTGGAAGTGGAAAAAATGCATCAGCAATGTTGATTGATATGTTCCCAATGGCAGATGGTAAGCGTCCTGCTTCTTGCGATACTTATACTAAGCTTCAGGCTTCCGATTCTACCTATAATGCTGGTTATCCATTTATGTCACGTGACCCTCGTTTCTATCGTACTTTTGCTTTCCCTGGTGTGCGTTGGGCTTATAAAGGTGATCCTACTCCAGCAAGTGTTAATAACCCATCTTATGATGGTGGTATTAATTATGTGCTTTGGAACTATGTATGGTATACTGACAAAAATGACCAAGGTAATCCTGAAAGTGGAAACTCTTATGGTGCAGACAATTTGTTAGCAAACAAGAGTGGTGTTTATGTACGTAAACGTTCTGATGATTTAGATGTGAATAATTCACCTCTTTACGGAGGTTTCGATGCAACCAATTCTAATGGAGGTTTTGCTTATTCTGCAGCTCCTTATATTGAACTTCGTTATGCAGAGGTATTATTGAACTTTGCAGAGGTAGCTTGTGGTGCCGGTCATATGGATGAAGCTGTAGAACAAATAAAGAAAGTTCGTGCTCGTGCAGGTTATACTTCTGATAACAATTACGGATTGCAACAGGATTTGACATCAGATCAAGCTACATGTATGTCTGCAGTTCTTTATGAACGCCAAATTGAATTTGCTTATGAAGGCAAACGTTTCGATGATCTTCGTCGTTGGATGTTATTTGATGGTGGTGCAACAGCAGTAACTGGTGCTCCTTCTTCATGGACATTGACCGGATGGGGTGGCAATACTTGTACATGGCTTGGCTTTAAAGCATTGAATGGACAACGTCGTGAGAATTTTGAATTCCGTGTGGCTGATTCTTATGGTATTGGTGGAACAACATTCGATTCTGATCCATTAGTAAAAGCTGGCGTTACTCGTTGTACTCCTGTTGATTATCGCAAAGCCGACTTAAAGTCTCAATTGGAAACACTGAAATCATGGTATGAAACTCATTTGGTTCGTAACTTGAAGAAGGGCGATGGTCGTGATTCTAATCATAATGATGAGTACATTTCGTTCTTGCCACGTTATTACTTCCTTGGTCTTTCTCAAGGTGCATTGAATAACAACCTTAAGATACAACAGACTATCGGTTGGGAAGATTCAAACAATGGTGGTTCCGCAGGTACCTTTGACCCATTTGCTGAATAATCGAATAAAGAATAAATAGGAAAAGAGGATGTTTCGAGAGAAGCATCCTCTTTTTTGTTTTTTTTTTATTCAATTTTGTTTGTTGGTGATTACAAAAAGCTCCTAAATTTGTCTTATAGGTATAAGTAAGTTCTTAAATAACGAAAAATGAAAAAGAAATTATTATTGGTAATGTTTATGGTGGCACTTATGACACCATTTTCACAAGTTAAGGCTCAGTATCCTGATGTCCCTAAAGACGTTAAGGAAGCAGCTGATAAAATGATGGCAGAAGAACAGGCGTCTTCTGATGCTGCATGGGAAAAAGCTTATCCTATTATTAAAGAAGAGGCTCAACACGGACGTCCATATATTCCATGGGCAGCTCGTCCAACTGATCTTCCACAAGCTAAAATTCCATCTTTCCCAGGTGCAATGGGTGGCGGTGCATATACTTTTGGTGGCCGTGGTGGTAGAGTTATTACTGTAACAAACCTTAACGATCGCGGACCAGGTTCTTTGCGTGATGCTTGTGAACAAGGTGGTGCTCGTATTGTAGTATTTAATGTTTCTGGTATTATCCGCATTAAAACTCCTATTATTGTTCGTGCTCCTTATATTACTATTGCAGGACAAACAGCTCCGGGTGATGGTGTATGTTTAGCTGGTGAATCTTTCTGGGTAAATACTCACGATGTGATTGTACGCCACATGCGTTTCCGTCGTGGTGAAACATGGGTAGGCCGTCGTGATGACTCATTCGGTGGTAACCCTGTAGGTAACATTATGATTGACCACTGTTCTTGTACTTTTGGTCTGGATGAAAATATTTCTTTCTATCGTCATATGTTCAACCCAGGAAAAGGATATAATGATCTTAAGTTGCCTACTGTAAATGTAACTATTCAGAATACAATCTCTGCTAAGGCTCTTGATACTTACAACCATGCATTTGGTAGTACTCTTGGTGGTGAAAACTGTTCTTTCATGCGTAACCTTTGGGCTAGCAATGCAGGACGTAACCCATCTATTGGTTGGAATGGTATTTTCAACTTTGCAAATAATGTAATTTACAACTGGGTACACCGTTCTGTTGATGGTGGTGATTATACAGCATTGTATAACATCATTAACAACTATTACAAACCAGGTCCATTAACTCCAAAAGATACTCCGGTAGGTCACCGTTTCGTGAAACCAGAAGCTGGACGTAGTAAACTAGGTTATTATGTATTTGGCCGTGTATACTGTAACGGTAATGTAATGGAAGGTAATGAAACTGTTACTAAAGACAACTGGGCAGGTGGTGTTCAGGTTGAAGAACAACCTAATACAGATGGTTATACTGCTGATATGAAATGGAACGAACCATTCCCAATGCCTTCATTCCCAATTATGTCTGCTAAAGAAGCTTACAATTTTGTAATGGATAATGTAGGTGCTAATATTCCTAAGAGAGATATTGTAGACCAACGTATTATTGAAGAAGTAAAAACTGGTAAGGCTTATTACAAAGAAGGTTTGGATCCTGAATCTTTCTATCAATTCAAATATCGTCGTTTACCAAAAGATTCTTATAAGAAAGGTATCATTACAGATATCAAGCAAGTTGGCGGATATCCTGAATACAAAGGTAAAGCATACAAAGACAGTGATAACGATGGTATGCCAGATGCATGGGAAAAAGCAAACGGTTTGAATCCTAACGATCCATCTGATGCAAACAAAGATTGCACCGGTGACGGCTATACAAACATTGAAAAATACATCAATGGTATTGATACCAAAACTAAGGTTGACTGGACAAACCCTGCTAATAACTTCGATACATTGGCAAAAAAAGGTTCATTGATGTAATAAATGGCTGGTATGAAAAATAATAAAATGAAATTTTTGTACTTAGTTGCATTATTCGTCCTTTTTGCTGGTACAACTTTTGCTACAGAACTGGATTCACTTAACCGTGATCCAAAATATGTAGAGACTATCAAAGGTCGTTCACAGAAAATTGTCGATAAACTGAAACTGAAAAAAGCAAATGTGGCTCTTGATGTTCGTAATATTATTGCCAATAAGTATTTCTTATTGAATGATATTTATGAAAAAAGAGATGCCGCAGTTAAGAAAGTCAAAGATTCTGGTGTGACAGGTTCACAAAAGAACGAGGCTCTTGCTGCTATTGATCACGAAAAGGATGCAGCTTTATACCGCTCTCATTTCGCTTTTGCTTCGGATCTTTCTTTGTTGCTCAACGAAAAGCAGATTGAAGAAGTAAAAGATGGTATGACTTTTGGAGTTGTAAATGTAACTTATACTGCAACTCTCGATATGATTCCTTCTTTAAAAGCCGATGAGAAAAAGCAAATATTAGCTTGGTTAAAAGAAGCTCGTGAATTTGCTATGGATGCTGAAAATTCTAATAAGAAGCATGAAGCATTTGGTAAATACAAAGGACGTATTAACAACTATCTTTCTAAAAGAGGATATGATCTTACTAAAGAAAGAGCTGAGTGGGAAAAACGTTGTAAAGCAAAAGGTATAAAATTATAGTTGGTTAATTATGTATATTAATAATCCCTGGTTTATCTGTACCAACAGATAAGCCGGGGATTTTTTGTTTCTGGATTTATTGCCTAATGAACGGTAATTTATTCACCAATGGTTACTTGTTTATTGCCCAATAAATAAAATTCATTCACCAATGAATTTCAACCATTCCATTTATCACTGCTAATTGAGTACAAACTTTCTTTTAAAGCGTCCTTTTATCGTATTGTTGTGTGTAATTTATTAAAAAGTTAATTCTATAATGGCAAATATAATTAAATCAGGATTTCTGTTGCTTCTCATATTTTTGGCTTCATGCAAAACATCTCGTTCAGATGTCTATCTCTTTACATCTTTCCACGAACCAGCAAACGAAGGTTTGCGCTATCTTTGGAGTGAAGATGGCATTCATTGGGATAGTATTGCAGGAGCATGGTTTAAGCCGGAATTAGGAGTGCATAAACTGTTACGCGACCCATCTATAGCCCGTACTCCCGATGGCATTTACCATTTAGTGTGGACTACCAGCTGGAAAGGCGATCTGGGATTTGGTTATGCAGAATCAAAAGACTTGATTCATTGGTCGGACGAGAAAATGATTCCCGTTATGGCTAAAGAACCTACTACTGTAAATGTATGGGCTCCGGAAATTTTTTATGATGATGAAAAGAAAGAATTTGTAGTAGTGTGGGCTTCTTGTGTTCCAAATCGTTTTGAAAGAGGAATTGAAGATGAAGACAACAATCATCGTCTGTATTATATTACAACAAAAGACTTTAAAACAATATCTGAAACAAAATTGTTTTATGATCCGGGATTTAGTGTAATCGATGCTACCATTGTAAAACGTGCAAAGAACGACTATGTTTTGGTGCTTAAAGACAATACCCGTGCTATGAGAAACCTGAAGATTGCGTTTGCTAAATCTCCAACAGGTCCTTATTCACCGGCATCTGTTCCTTTTACTGAAAGTTTCGTTGAAGGTCCTTCTGTTACTAAAGTTGCTAACGACTATATGATTTATTTTGATGTATACAGAAAACATATTTACGGAGCAATGAAAACAAAAGATTTTATTCATTTTCAGGATAAAACGAATGAAGTAAGTGTTCCGGAAGGGCATAAACATGGAACAATTATTAAAGTTCCACGTTCTGAAGTTACTAATCTATTAAAGGCACGTAAATAAACATACTCTCTTTAATGAGCTTCAAAGTCACATAATGACTTTCGATATAAATACGCAGAAAAGTAAAAACATAGCTAAATTAAAATGAATAGATTTACTCAATCAATATGTTCGCTTGCATCAGCTTTTCTTCTGACAACAGTTGGCGCGGCACAGAATAAGATTCATTATACAGGTACAGAACTTTCTAATCCTGCATATCATGATGGTCAGCTTTCTCCGGTAGTAGGAGTACATAACATTCAGGTAATGCGGGCTAACCGCGAGCATCCAAATGTTTCCAATGGTGATGGCTGGACATATAATCATCAACCGATGATGGCTTACTGGCAAGGAAAGTTCTATATGCATTATCTTTCGGACCCGAAAGATGAGCATGTACCATCTTCACGTACTCTTTTAATGACTTCTAAGGATGGATACAACTGGACAAATCCGGTAGTTCTTTTCCCTCCATATAATGTTCCCGATGGATATACAAAACCAGATTATCCAGGTGTGGCAAAGAATCTGATTGCTATTATGCACCAGCGGGTAGGCTTTTATGTCTCAAAGTCGGGTAAGCTTATAGCTATGGGATTCTATGGCGTGGCATTAGATAAGAAAGATGATCCGAACGATGGAAATGGCATTGGTCGTGTGGTTAGAGAAATCAAGAAAGATGGTTCTTTCGGGCCAATCTATTTCATTCATTACAATCATGCCTTCAACGAATCAAATACCAACTATCCATTCTTTATAAAGAGTAAGGATAAGAAATTTGTAGCAGCTTGTCAGGAAATTCTTGATAATCCGCTTTATCGTATGCAATGGGTAGAGGAGTCAGATCGTAACGATCCCATTATTCCGTTGAAGAAAGAATATAAAGCATTCTGCTATTATCATTTGCCGGACGGCAATATTGCTTGTTTGTGGAAACACGCACTTACTTCAATCAGTAAGGATGGCGGTAATACCTGGCTTGAACCTGTAGAACGTGCAAAAGGATTTGTAAACAGTAATGCTAAGATCTGGGGACAAAGACTGACCGACGGTACTTATGCAACTATCTATAATCCTTCAGAATTCCGCTGGCCGCTTGCTATTTCTACTAGTATTGATGGTTTGGAATATACAACACTGAATCTTATTCAGGGTGAAATTACTCCAATGCGTTATGGTGGAAATTATAAGTCATACGGTCCGCAATATGTTCGCGGTATTCAGGAAGGTAATGGCGTTCCCGCCGATGGTAACCTTTGGGTTGCATATAGCATGAATAAGGAAGATATCTGGGTTTCATCTATTCAGGTTCCTATCCGACAAAATGCCCTGACTCAGGCCGATGATAACTTTGATAAATATAAATCAATCAATGAACTGACAGAATGGAACATCTATTCTCCAATCTGGGCACCTGTTTCAATAGAAAATAAGAACGGAGCCAACTGGCTTACTTTAAAAGATAAAGATCCTTTCGATTTTGCTAAAGTAGAGCGTAAGATTCCTGCAACTTCAGAACTGGAAGTTTCATTCAAAATGATGGCAGATCAGGCTGACAAAGGTACACTTCAAATTGAATTCCTTGATGAAAACGGCATTGCATGCTCTCGTCTGGATCTTACTCCTGACAGTTTCTTCCGTGCAAAAGGTGGATCTCGTTTCTCGAACATGATGAAATACGAGGCCGGCAAAGTATATGACGTAAAAGCTCTTCTATCTGTAGCCAACCGTAGTATTACTGTAACTGTTGATGGTAAAAGAGTAGGAGTACGTATGTTCTTTGCTCCGGTACATTCTATAGAAAGAGTAGTATTCCGCACAGGTGCACCTCGTAATTTCCCTACTCCGGAAACTCCGGCCGATCAGGATTACGATTTACCAAATGCAGGTGCCGAAGATCCAATGGCTGCATATTATATTAAAGATGTAAAGACAACAGCGGTTAATCCTAAAACTTCTGTTATTCTAAGTTATGATAATTTCAGTCATTACGTTGATTACTTCAATGGAATGGAAGATGAGAATATTGCTCAGGCTATTCCAAATGCTCAGGCAAGCGAATGGATGAAAGAAAATATTCCATTGTTTGAATGTCCTCAGAAGAATATTGAAGAGATGTACTATTACCGTTGGTGGACATTGCGCAAACACTTGAAACAAACTCCTGTAGGATATGCATTTACAGAGTTCCTTGTTCCGCGTACTTATGCCGATCAGTATAATCTTATAGCTTCGGCTTTCGGTCATCATATTTATGAATCACGTTGGTTGCGCGACCAGAAGTATCTTGATCAATATATTCATGTATGGTTCCGTGGAAACGGTGGTCAGCCAATGAAGAAACTTGCAACTTTCAGCTCATGGGCTGCCGATGCAATTCTTAACCGTTACAAAGTAAATGGTAATAAGGAATATATGCTCGATATGCTTCCTGATCTGGAAAGCGAATACAAACGTTGGGAAAGTACTCATCGTTTATCTTCAGGATTATTCTGGCAGGGAGATGTTCAGGATGGTATGGAAGAATCTATCAGTGGTGGTAGAAAGAAAAAATATGCTCGTCCAACTATTAATAGTTATATGTTTGGTAATGCAAAGGCTTTGTCACAAATGGCTTTGCTTGCCGGAAAGAAAGATGAAGCAGCACTTTACGAACATAAAGCAGATACTATAAAGAATTTGGTTGAGAATAAATTATGGAGCGTGAAACACGGATTCTTCGAAACTTATCGTACCGATTCATTAGCAAATGTACGTGAAGCAATTGGTTATATTCCTTGGTACTTTAATCTTCCGGATGCTAATAAATACGATTTGGCATGGAAGCAAGTAACCGAAGAGGGTGGATTCCTTGCACCTTACGGACTTACTACAGCAGAACGTCGTCACCCGTTATTCCGTATGGCAGGTTGCTGCAAATGTGAATGGGATGGAGCAATCTGGCCTTTCGCTACATCTCAGACTATGACTGCTATGGCTAACTTTATGAATAACTACAAGCAGACAGTCTTGAATGACAGTACATATTTCCATTTGATGGAACTTTACGTTGAATCTCAATATCACCGTGGTCGTCCTTATGTAGGCGAATACCTTGACGAAGTAACAGGAGCATGGTTAAAAGGAGATCAGGAAAGAAGCCGTTACTATAACCACTCAACCTTTAATGATCTGATTATTACCGGACTTGTTGGTCTTCGCCCTCGCACGGATAACACAATAGAAGTCAATCCATTGATTCCTGAAGGAAAATGGAACTGGTTCTGTCTTGACAATGTGTTGTATCATGGTAAGAACATTACTATAATGTGGGATAAAGACGGTAGTAAATATCATCTTGGAAAAGGATTACGTATATTTGTCAATGGAAAAGAAGTCGCAAAATCAGATCGTTTGAAGAAGATTGTTTGTGAAAATGTATTATAACAATAGCAAAAGCATATCAATGAAGTACCGGATTATCATATTATTTAGTCTGATAATAGCTTTATGTCCTTCTTTTGCAAGAGGGATTGAGGTTACAAAGATGACTTGTGAATTGTCTGAAGCTCCTTTGACAATTGATACTGAGCATCCTCGCTTTGGATGGCAACTGCAATCCAAAGTAAATGGAACGCGTCAGTCGGCTTATGCAATAGAACTTTATAATGTTGATAATGGAAAAAATGAACTGGTATGGACTTCTGGAAAAATTGTTTCCAATAAAAGTCAGCTGGTTCCTTATTCAGGTTCTAAAAAACTAGAACGTACAACAAAATATGTATGGCGTGTGATGGTTTGGGATGAGAATAACAAACCATCATCATGGAGCAGGAAAGCAGAATTTCGTCTTGCTCCTTCAGCCGCTTTCCTTAATGCAAAGTGGATTGGATTTATTTCACGTGAAAAGGCGAATTTACCTTCGGGAAGACATTTCCATTCTACTGTATTAAAGAAACCGGAGAATAAAGCTTTATGGGCAGCTATCGATTCTGCTTCCAGCAAAAGTGTTTATCTGCGTCGCTCGTTTACTGCAGATAAAAAGATAACTCAGGCTACTGCTTATGTTTGCGGACTGGGGCATTATGAGTTTTCTTTAAATGGAAAGAAAGTAGGGGATGGTGAGTTTACTCCTCTTATTAGTGATTATGATAAGACTGTTTATTATAATGTTTACGATGTTACAGCCAACTTAAGAAAAGGTCGCAATGCTATTGGAATATTATTAGGAAATGGTTTCTATAATGTGCAAGGCGGTGGTCGTTACCGTAAGTTGCAGATTAGTTTCGGACCTCCTACTTTGTTTTTTAAACTGGTTGTCAGTTATGCAGATGGCACAACAAAAGAGATTCTTTCCGGTGCCGACTGGAAATATTCTTTCAGCCCCATTATATTCAATAGTATTTATGGCGGAGAAGATTACAATGCTTGTCTGGAACAAAAAGGCTGGAATAAACCAGAATTTAATGATAGCCGCTGGCTTCCGGTAGTTGTTCAAGGTGCTCCAAAAGGAAAACTTCGTCCGCAGCAGGCTCCTTCGGTAAAGATCATGGAGCACTATGGTGTGAAGAGTGTCAATAAGCTTTCTGATAAATATGTGCTGGACATGGGGCAAAACTTGTCTGGTTTTCCGGAGATTACAGTAAATGGTAAAAGAGGAACAACTATCCGCCTTACTGTTGGTGAATCATTGAATCCCGATGGCACTGTCAGCCAAAAGAATACAGGTAGCAAGCATTATTATGAATATACTCTTAAAGGAGAAGGTGATGAATACTGGCATCCTCGTTTCTCTTACTATGGTTTCAGATATATTCAGGTGGAAGGTGCACGTCTCAAAGAAGATAAAGTAAACAGTAATTTGCCACTCTTAAAGAAAATACAATCTTGTTTTGTATATAACTCAGCCCAAGAGGTTGGTGAATTTAATTGCTCAAACAAAATATTCAATGATGCTCACCGCATTATTTGTATGGCGATGAGAAGCAATATGCAAGGAGTGTTTACTGATTGCCCACACAGAGAAAAACTTGGTTGGCTGGAAGAGACACATCTTAATGGTCCCGGGTTGTTCTTCAACTATAACCTGACTAAATTTATTCCTAAAGTTATGCAGGATATGTGTGATGCTCAGCACTCAAACGGATTAGTACCTAGCGTTGCGCCAGAGTATGTTGAGTTTGAAGGCGATTTTCAGGATTCTCCCGAGTGGGGTAGTGCATCCGTAATTCTTCCATGGATGTATTACGACTATTATGGTGATAATTCACTTATCATAAAATATTATCCAACCATGAAACGTTATGTAGATTATCTGACTTCACGTGCTGATAATCATATTGTTTCTCACGGACTGGGCGACTGGTATGATTACGATGGCAAGAAAGCCGGATTTTCCCGTAATACTCCAATACCTTTAGTTGGAACAGCTCATTATTTATGGGACATCCAACTTTTAAGCAAAGCAGCAGCCATGGTTGGGAATAAAGAAGACGAAGTACATTATGCGGAGTTGGCTAAGGAAGTTAAGAAGGCATATAATGATAAGTTCTTTAATACGGCAACCCGCCAATATGGTAATGGCAGTCAGTGCTCCAATGCTCTGCCTCTGTTTTTGGATATTGTAGAACCGCAATATAAAGCTGATGTGTTGGCTAATTTGGTTAAAGATATAAAAGCTCATGGTAACCGACTAACTACTGGTGATGTAGGTAACCGTTACCTTTTCCAGACACTTGCAAGAAACTGTTTGAATGATGTAATGTACCAGATGAACAATCATGAAGATGCACCGGGATACGGTTTCCAGGTTAAGTTTGGTGCTACAACACTGACCGAACAATGGGATCCGAGAGAAGGAACTTCGTGGAACCATTTTATGATGGGACAAATTGATGAATGGTTCTATGCATGGTTGGCAGGCATTCAGCCTGTTCCAAGTGAACCCGGATTCCAAAAGCTGGTAATTGCTCCTCAGGTTGTGGGCGATCTTAAGCATGTTTCTGCTTCCTACAATACACTTTATGGTAAAGTAGCTGTGAATTGGAAAGTTGAAAATGGAGTCTTTACCATGAATGTTGAGATTCCTGTAAACTGCTCTGCTACAATCATTCTTCCTAATAAGGAAAAACGAGTTATGGAAAGCGGTAAACAGACCTTTACTGTGAATATTTAGTAACTTTATACTTTGAAAACATGAAGATAAAGCATTGTTTTTTGCTTTTTGTGATGGTATTTCTTTGCACAAATGTTGTTTTTGCAGAGAGAGTTGATATGCTGAAAGCCGGTGCAAAAGCCGACGGCAAAAAATTAAATACTCTATTAATAAATAAAACAATAGAGAGACTTTCTTCGAATGGTGGAGGTACTCTTTATTTTCCTTCGGGTACTTACCTTACCGGAGCTATAAAGTTAAAGAGCAATATCACTATTGAACTTGAGACCGGTGCCACGTTATTATTCTCGGATAACTTTGATGATTATCTGCCTTTTGTAGATATGAGGTATGAAGGCGTAATGATGAAGAGTTTTTCTCCATTATTTTATGCTGTCGATCAGCATGACATAACCATAAAAGGAGAAGGAACAATCAACGGACAAGGTAAGAAATGGTGGACAGAGTTCTACCGTGTTCTGGTAGATCTTCAAAAAAACGGTGTTCGTGATTTGAATAAATATCAGACAATGTGGGATAACGCCAATAAGGATCTGAATCTATCTAAAGTTACTAACGAAGATTATAAAGAAGTTCTCGATCGTCGCTTTTTCCGTCCGGCATTTATTCAGCCAATCAGATGCAAGAATGTGAGAATTGAGGGGATTAAAATTATAAACTCACCCTTCTGGACAGTAAATCCTGAGTTTTGTGATAACGTTATTGTAAAAGGAATTACCATTGATAATCCTCCTTCTCCAAATACTGATGGAATAAATCCTTCATCCTGTAAAAACGTACATATCTCCGACTGTCATATATCTGTTGGCGATGATTGTATTACCTTGAAATCTGGTCGTGATTTGCAGGCACGCCAATTAGGAGTTCCTTGCGAGAATATAACAATAACCAACTGTACAATGCTTGCCGGACACGGAGGTGTAGTTATTGGCAGTGAGATGAGTGGTGATGTTCGTAAAGTTACTATCTCCAATTGCGTTTTTGATGGAACCGACAGAGGTATTCGCATCAAATCTTCTCGTGGACGTGGAGGTATTGTAGAAGAGATACGTGTTGATAACATTGTAATGAAGAACATAAAAACAGAAGCCATTGTGCTTAACCTGTTTTACAGTAATATGCCTAAAGAACCTGTATCAGATCGTACTCCGATTTTCCGTAATATTCATATATCGAATCTTACCGGAACACAGGTTAATAGTGCTGTGAAAATACTTGGTATCGAAGAAATGCCTATAACAGATGTTACGCTTAACAATATCAATATCCAGTCCAACACCGGACTTGAAGCTGATATGGTTAAGAATCTGGTATTGAATAATGTTCGTATCGATTCAAAGATGGGAGCACCGTTCAAAATCTCAAATTCAGAAAATCTGGAAATAAATAGTGTAAAGAGTATGACTCCAAATGCAGATTCGCCTGTTATTAAACTTACAGATTCAAAAGAATCACTTATTCAGGGATGTTTCCCTATATCAGGAAGTCGCTCATTTCTTCTTTTAGGTGGTAATTGCAAAGGTACTGTACTTATGAATAATTGTTTTAACAGATTGCCTTTGATTATGGATAAAGAGAGTAAATTTACCAAAGAAGATCTTACAATTAAAGAATAAACCATTCTTTTAATTAAACGATATAATTACATGAATATAAAAGCCATTATATTATCAACAGCATTGGTACTTTCAGGAAGTACTCTTTTTGCTCAGCAGGATTCAGACCATAAATATCAGCGACCATTGAAAGATGTTTTAATGGAAATTTCAAAGCACTTTAATGTACGCCTGAAATGGACTGATGTAATTGTTGACGGTAAGATGCTTGATTATGCAGATTCCCGTATTCGCCCTTATTCAGTTGAAGAAAGTCTGAACAATGTGCTTGCTCCTTTCGACTACAAGTTTGTGAAACAGGGGGATAATCTTTATAAAATAAAGAATTACGAGTATGCCCGCATTACGGATGAAGACGGAGTGAAAATGATTAATTATCTTAATTCTCTTTACGCTGATTCGGTGCAATGGAACAAAAGAAAAGAATGTTTGCGTAAAGAGGTAAGAGAACGTTTGGGCATTGATCCTCTACTTAAGGCAAGAGTTAATGCTAAGCCGGTAATCTCAAAGGAAAGAATCTATAGCGGATATACTGTACAGAACTTCTCATTGGAAACTTTGCCTGGCTTGTATGTTTGCGGATCAATCTATAAACCTTTAATAAAGGGTAAGTTCCCATTAATAATTTGTCCGAATGGACATTTCCTTGATGGGCGATATCGAAAGGACCAACAACAACGCATGGCTACTTTGGCTAGAATGGGAGCCATTTGTGTGGATTATGATCTGTTTGCATGGGGCGAGTCTATGTTGCAATTCCCCGGAGAAGCACATCGCAAAAGTGCAGCTCAGGTTATTCAGGCTTTGAATGGAATTAGTATTCTCGATTTTATGTATAATCGTAAAGATGTTGATAAGAAAAGAATTGGAGTAAATGGTGGTTCCGGCGGCGGCTCTCAAACAGTACTTCTTTCTGTTCTCGATCAGAGATACACTGCTCTTTGTCCGGTTGTAAGTCTGTCGTCTCACTTTGATGGTGGATGCCCATGTGAAAGTGGACTACCAGTTTTCTATTCTTGCGGAGGAACTGTTGCTGCTGAACTAGCTGCTACAAATGCTCCGAAGCCAATGTTGATTGTATCCGACGGACAAGATTGGACCAGTACTGTTCCAACTCTTGAATTTCCGTATATCAAACGCATTTATGACTTTTACGGCGCAGCAGATAAAGTAACAAACGTTCATCTGCCTGCCGAAGGACACGATTTTGGTCCAAATAAAAGAAATGCTGTTTATAATTTCTTTGCCGATGCATTCAATCTGAAGAAACAAATGCTTGATGAAAGCAAAGTAACAATAGAACCGAAAGAGAACATGTATAGCTTTGGAGACAAAGGAGAAAAGCTTCCAAAGAATGCTATGCGCTCTTTTGAAGAATTGGAAAAGCTTCTGAATACACTGAAGTAATCTCTTTTTCTTCATTAAATAACCAACAACAAATGAATCGTAAAAATACATATTTCAGTCGTTATCGATTTCTTATCCTGATTTCATCTCTGTTTCTGTCTCTTTATGCAGAAGCGGCAGGATATAAATTGTGGTATGATAAACCGGCTTCTGTATGGACTGAAGCTTTGCCTTTAGGAAATGGTCGTTTAGGTGCAATGGTTTACGGAACTCCTTCTGTAGAGCAGATTCAGCTAAACGAAGAAACTATATGGGCCGGTCGTCCTAATAACAATGCAAATCCGGAAGCTTTGCAATATATACCAAAGGTCAGAGAACTGGTCTTTGCAGGTAAATATCTGGAAGCTCAGACATTGGCTACTGAAAAAGTAATGGCAAATACAAACTCCGGTATGCCATATCAGACATTTGGAGATTTGCGCATTGCTTTCCCTGGACACACTCGTTATACTGATTATTACAGAGAACTAAGTCTCGATTCTGCCCGTGCACTGGTTTCCTATAAAGTGGATGGCGTTCGCTATAAAAGGGAGATGATAACTTCATTTCCTGATCAGGTTGTAATGATTCGCTTATCAGCTGATGCTGCAAAGAAAATAACTTTTAATGCATTCTTTACTTCTCCTCATCAGGATGTTGTAGTAGATACAGAAGGAAACAGTGTAACCCTTTCGGGTGTATCTTCATGGCATGAAGGATTAAAAGGAAAAGTAGAGTTTCAGGGGAGACTGACAGTTAAGGCTGTTAATGGAAAAGTACAGTATAAAGACGGAACCGTAACTGTAGAAGGTGCAGATGAAGCTACTTTGTATGTTTCAATTGGAACTAATTTTGTAAATTACAAAGATATATCAGGTAACTCTGCAGAGCGTGCAAAGAGTTTTCTTGAGAAGGCGCTGAACAGAGATTATGCTACATCGTTCAAAGAACATGTTTCTATCTTTAAAAAATACATGGACAGGGTTTCTCTTTATCTTGGAGAAAACAAACAAGATGGAATAACTACCGATAAGAGAATAGAAAACTTTGTACAGACAAACGATGCTCATTTGGTGGCAACTTATTTTCAGTTCGGACGTTACCTGCTGATTTCTTCTTCTCAACCAGGCGGACAACCGGCTAATCTTCAGGGAATCTGGAACGATAAACTATTGCCTTCATGGGATAGCAAGTATACTTGCAATATCAATGTTGAAATGAACTACTGGCCATCTGAAGTGGCCAATCTCACAGAACTGAATGAACCATTGTTTAACATGGTAAAGGAAGTTTCGGAAAGTGGTAAGGAAACAGCTAAAGTAATGTATGGTGCCGATGGATGGGTTTTGCATCATAATACAGATATCTGGAGAGTAACCGGTGCTTTGGATAAAGCTCCTTCTGGAATGTGGCCTTCTGGTGGTGCATGGTTATGCCGCCATCTTTGGGAACACTATTTGTATACCGGGGATATAAAGTTCCTAAAAGAGATATACCCAATAATGAAAGGTGCAGCTGTATTTTTTGACCAGACTATGGTTAAGGAACCATCACATAACTGGTTGGTTGTTTGTCCTTCAAACTCTCCTGAGAATGTTCATGCCGGAAGTAACGGAGAAGCAACTACTGCTGCAGGTTGCACAATGGATAATCAGTTAATATTCGATCTTTGGAATGAAATTATTTCAGCTTCGCGCTTACTGGGTGTTGATGCTGATTTCGCATCTCATCTGAAACAAAGACTGAATGAAATGGCACCAATGCAAGTTGGCCGTTGGGGACAATTACAGGAATGGATGAACGATTGGGATGACCCACAGGATATTCATCGCCATGTGTCGCATCTTTACGGATTATTCCCAAGTAATCAGATATCTCCTTACCGTACTCCTGAATTATTTGAGGCTGCCCGCACATCGTTGATTCATCGTGGCGATCCTTCTACAGGTTGGTCAATGGGATGGAAAGTTTGCTTATGGGCACGTTTACTGGATGGAGATCATGCATATAAGCTTATAACAAATCAACTTTCATTGGTACGCAATGAAAAGAAAAAGGGAGGTACTTATCCGAACTTGTTCGATGCTCATCCACCTTTCCAGATTGATGGAAACTTTGGTTGTGCAGCCGGAATTGCAGAGATGTTGATGCAGAGTTACGACGGTTTCATTTATCTACTCCCGGCGTTACCTTCATTATGGAAAGAAGGGCACATTAACGGACTGATTGCCCGCGGTGGATTTGAATTGAATATCAGTTGGAAAAACGGAGAGATTGATCGTGTTGTAATAAAGTCTCGTCTTGGAGGTAATTGCCGCTTGCGCTCACTCACTCCGCTTAAAGGTAGCGGTCTGTCGAAAGCCAAAGGTGAAAACCCGAATGCACTTTATGCAGTACCTGCTGTATCAAAACCATTGGTTCACGATCCTTCAAAACTGGCAGGAATAAGCATAAAGAATACTTATTTGTATGATTTGAAAACAAAAGCAGGAAAAGAATACATAATCTATAAAAAATAAAGAATAATGATGAAAAGAAACAAGATCATTGCATTGGCATGTTTGTTCCTTTTAGGAGTTTCTGGCACAATGAAAGCACAGAAAAACGAACCTAAAACTTACATCCCATGGGCTAATGGAAAATTGGTTGTTGATGAAAGCGGACGTTATCTGAAACAGGCTAATGGTGCTCCGTTCTTCTGGTTAGGTGATACAGGCTGGCTTATGCCTGCACGTCTTGATCGTGATGAAGTGGAATATTATCTTGAACAATGCAGCAAGAAAGGCTTTAATATGGTTCAGATTATGTTAATGCATACTATTCCGGAGATCAATACTTATGGTCAATGGGCTTTACCTGATGGATTTAATTTTAAGAACATTGATAAAAAAGGTGTTTACGGATATTGGGACCATATAGATTATATTGTACGTACTGCTGAGAAGAAAGGTATTTATATTGGTATGGTGTGTCTTTGGGGAACTCCTGTTCAGAAAGGACTGGTAACAGAAAAAGATGCTCAGGTTTATGGTAAATTCCTTGCAGATCGCTATAAGAATAATCCTAATATTGTTTGGTTTATCGGAGGAGATATTCGTGGAGATGTGAAGCCAACTGTATGGAATGCACTTGCCAATACAATAAAGGCAAATGATGAAAATCACTTGATGACTTTTCACCCAAGAGGAAGAACTACTTCTGCTATTTGGTTTAACGATGCTAAATGGTTAGATTTTAATATGTTCCAGTCTGGTCACCGCCGTTACGGACAACGTCTTGGTGATGGAGATTATACCATTCAGGAAAATACAGAAGAAGATAACTGGAGATATGTAGAAAAGAGCTTTGCTATGAAGCCTTTGAAACCAACTATTGATGGTGAACCTGTTTACGAAGAAATTCCTCAGGGATTGCATGATACCACACAACCTTTATGGAATGCTAATGATATTCGTCGTTATGCATACTGGTCAGTTTTTGCCGGTTCATTCGGACATACTTACGGACATAATTCAATTATGCAGATGTTGAAGAATGGAGTAGGGGGAGCTTACGGTGCTACTAAACCATGGTATGATGCATTGAAAGATCCGGGAATGAACCAGATGAAATATCTGAAAAACCTGATGCTTACTTTCCCATACTTTGATAGAGTGCCAGACCAGACTATTGTAGCCGGAACAAATGGCGAACGTTACGAAAGAGTAATCGCAACTCGTGGAAATGATTACCTTTTGGCTTACAACTATACGAATCGTCCTGTACAGATAGATCTTACAAAGATTTCGGGTGCGAAGAAGAAAGTATGGTGGTTCAATCCTTCAAACGGAGAATTGCAATATGCAGGTGAGTTTGATAATAAAGTAACCGAATTTATTGAAGATAGCGGTTATCGTGCCGGAAACGATCGCGTGCTTATTGCTGTCGATTCTTCTAAGGATTATATTAAGCAAGATTGGACATCTCTTCCAGATGCACAACAAAAATGGAATAAAAAATAAATAACCAGATAACAATGCCGAAGAAAAAAATATTATTATTGCTTGTTTGTCTGCTTTCTTTGAAAGTAGCGGCTTTTGCAGGAGTTAGCATTAGCAATCTGCGTTGTGAAATGTTGAACAATCCAGTAGGGATTGATACAGAATCTCCTCGTGTTAGTTGGCGCATTTCTTCTTCAGATAGAGGAGTGACTCAGCTTTCTTACCAGATATTAGTAGCTTCTTCCATGCAAAAACTAAATGCCGGTGAAGGAGATGTATGGAACTCCGGCATTGTTAAGTCTTCCCAGTCTCAATGGGTGAGCTATGCCGGACAGCCGTTAAAAAGTAATGGTCGATATTTCTGGAAAGTAAAGGTTACTACTAATGCCGGAGAATCTTCCTGGAGTGAACCTGCTCAATGGAGCATGGGATTACTTTCACAGAATGACTGGAAAGCTCAGTGGATTGGTTTGGATAAACTGATGCCATGGGATTCTGATACTCAGTTTTCACGTATGTCTGCACGTTATCTTCGTAAGGAGTTTACTCCAAAGAAGAAAGTAGCACGTGCCACTGTTCATATTTCCGGGTTAGGTTTATATGAATTGTATATCAATGGTCAGAAAGTGGGTGATCGTGTTCTTGCACCGGCACCAACTGATTACAGAAAAACTACTCTTTACAATAGTTACGACGTTACAGCTTTGTTGAAAGATAAAGCAAACGCAATGGGTGTTACTCTTGGTAACGGACGTTTCTATACCATGCGTCAGAATTTCAAGAACTATAAAATCCCTACATTTGGCTTTCCAAAAGTACGTTTGGTACTTATAATGGAATATACCGACGGATCAAAAGATGTAGTTGGAAGTGATACTTCATGGAAAATTAATGCCGATGGTCCAATTCGTAGCAATAACGAATATGACGGCGAGGTGTATGATGCCCGCAAAGAGTTTGGGAACTGGACAGAACCGGGATTCAATGATTCTTCATGGGAATCGGCACAGCGTGTAACCCTTCCTTCGGGAACACTTCGTGCTGAAATGACTGCAGGAATGAAAGTTGTAGATAAAATCCACCCGGTTTCTATCTCAGAACTTCCCGGCAAGAGATACATTCTCGACATGGGACAGAACATGGCCGGATGGTTAAGAATAAAAGTGAAAGGTAATGCCGGTGATACTATCCGCCTGCGTTTTGCTGAAGTTCTTCAGAACAACGGTGAGCTTTATATGGAGCCTCTCAGAGATGCAAAGGTTACTAATCTTTATATCCTGAAAGGACAAGGAACAGAAGAGTGGGCACCTAAATTTGTATATAATGGTTTCCAATATGTAGAGATAACCGGATACAAATACAAGCCTTCATTAGATCAGTTTGTTGGTGAAGTTGTTAATGATGAAATGGAAACACTCGGTTCATTCAGCTGCACTGATCCTATCATTAATCAGATATACAAAAATGCTTTCTGGGGAATCCGTAGTAATTACAAAGGAATGCCTGTTGACTGTCCGCAGAGAAACGAACGTCAGCCTTGGTTGGGCGACCGTGCTGTAGGCTCTCTTGGCGAAAGCTTTGTAATGGAAAACGGACAGCTTTACAGTAAGTGGATGGACGATATCCGCGATGCGCAACGTGAAGATGGTTGCATTCCAGATGTGGCACCTTCTTATCTGAATTATTACACAGATAATATAACATGGCCTTCCGTATTCCTTTTATCATCAGATATGGTTTATTCACAGTTTGGAAATATACAACCTATCGTGAAGAACTATGATGCTATGAAGAAATGGATGGATCACATGAAGAAAGAATACCTGAGAGAGGGTATTATGACTCGTGATGAATATGGCGACTGGTGTGTTCCACCTGAATCTCCTGAACTGATTCACTCAAAAGACCCAAAGCGTCAGACAGACGGCCTGTTGGTTTCTACAGCTTATTATTATAAGATGCTTGCTTTGATGAGCAAATTTGCAACATTGCAAAATAAAACACAAGATGCAAAAGAGTTTGATGCAATAGCAGCTAATGTAAAAGACGCCTTCAATAAGAAATATTTCAATACAGATAGCTTGTTCTACGGAAATAACTCGGCAACATCCAACTTGCTTCCATTAGCATTTGGTATGGTTCCTGATAATATGGTAGCCAAAGTAAGCAAGCAGATTGTTGATAAAGTTATGGTTGGAAGCAATGGACATATCTGTACAGGTCTTGTAGGTTCGCAATGGATTATGCGCGAATTGTGCAAGATGGGACGTGCCGATGTGGCATATCTGCTGGCTTCTAACGATACATACCCAAGCTGGGGATATATGGTTAAAAAGGGAGCGACTACAATCTGGGAGTTATGGAACGGTGATACTGCCGGACCAAAGATGAACTCAAAGAATCACGTAATGCTGCTTGGCGATTTAATTCCATTCTTCTACGAGAATATGGCCGGAATTAAAACCGATGAAAAGGAAGCAGGCTTTAAGAAAATTATCATGAAGCCTAATTTCGAGATTCAGGATTTGAGTGATGTCGATGCTTCTTATATGACTCCTTACGGAAAAGTGGTGAGCAAATGGAAAAAGAATCTGAAACATCTGGATTGGAATTTCACTATTCCTGCCAATACAACTGCCATTGTTTACTTACCTTCGGATAAAGCAATGATAAAAGAGGGTGGTATTCCTGCAGCAAAAGCCAAAGGCGTTAAATATATCGGTAAAGAAGGTAATCTTACCCGCTGGGAAGTTGGATCGGGCGATTATTCATTCAGTGTTGATATGAATGTAGGTCTAGGCGCATGGAGAAAAGGAATTGTAGAAGATGAGTTCCTTTACGAAAAAGCTTCTTTCCCATCAGCACATGCTGCTACAATTGTCGACACTCCAACCGGACTTGTTGCTTCATTCTTTGGAGGAACAAAGGAAGGAAATCCTGATGTTTGCATCTGGGTATGCAGAAAAACAGCTGAAGGATGGACTGCTCCTCAAAAGGTGGCAGATGGTATAATGAGCGATACTTTGCGTAAAGCATGCTATAACCCGGTACTTTTTCAGGTACCCGGTGGCGAACTCTTGTTATTCTTTAAGATTGGAAAGAATGTGGGCGACTGGACCGGTTACCTCATTCGCTCTTTCGACGGAGGAAAAACATGGACTCAGCGTGAAGAGTTACCAAAGAACATTCTGGGGCCGATTAAAAACAAACCTGTAATGATAGGTAATAAGTTAGTTTGTCCTACAAGTACTGAAGGAGACGGATGGAAAGTTCATTTTGAATCTACAGAAGATAAAGGTAAAACATGGAGTGAAACACAACCCATCAATGATGGAAAAACAATCAATGCCATTCAGCCAAGTATCTTATTTCATAAAGATGGATCTTTACAGATTCTTTGCCGTACCCGCAACAGTGCAATAGCCGAAGCGTGGTCGAAAGATGGAGGAGAGACCTGGAGTGAAATGAAGCTGATTGATCTGCCGAACAATAACTCGGGAACAGATGCGGTAACATTGAAAGATGGTCGCCAGGCATTGATCTATAATCACGTTAAAACACCCCAGGGAGCTAAGAAAGGTGCACGTACGCCGCTTAACATTGCCGTATCAAAAGACGGAAAGAAGTGGTTTGCTTCACTTATTCTTGAAGATTCACCTATTGGTCAATATTCTTATCCTTCAATTATACAAGGTAACGACGGTTATATTCATGCTATTTATACCTGGAGACGCGAGCGCATTAAATACATGAAGATTGATCCTAAACAGTTAAAAGAGGTGCCTATTGTCAACGGACAATGGCCTGTACTTAAGAAGTAGTTCTGTTTGCTAAATCCTTTTCACGTAAAAGGAATAATATAAACATTAAGGTATCGCTCAAATATTCTTTGACCGATGTCTTAATGTTTTTTTATGGATACCATCTTATTTTATAAATCTGAAGGCTGAGTACAATTAGTTAAAAGAACCGTCATTTTATTAAATAACAGGTGTTTGAGAAGCGTAATTCTAAAAATGCTCAAAATAAAGCATAAATATTTTTATAGTAGTTATTAACTAACAAAAGAATGAAAAACAAGAAAGAAAAAGTGTGTCTACCAATGGACGTCTTGGGTTATCGATTTAGACGTAGCCATTTGGTTTTTGGACTATCGGCAGTTCTATGTATGTCTGCATTGCCTTCAACTTATGCAGGAAATTCACAAAATAGTGTGAGCTCGATTCAGACTATTACACAAGCTAAAACAATCAAAGGAAAAGTAGTTGATGAGAAAACCGGGGAAACACTTACAGGAGTTTCTGTGCTGGTAAAAGGTACTACCGTAGGTGCTATTACTGATATCGATGGAAACTTTACCTTGAACTTACCTTCCGGGAAAAATCTTATAACTCTTACTTACATTGGTTATAAAGCTCAGACTGTTACTGTTGGTAACGGTAAGGATTTGGAGATTAAGATGGAATCGACTACACAAAATCTTGATGAGGTTGTTGTAATTGGTTATGGAACAATGAAAAAGCGTGATTTAACCGGAGCTATTACTTCTATAAAGTCGGCTGATATAACAGCTGCTCCAACAAGTAACGCTATGGAAGCATTACAAGGTAAAGTTGCAGGTTTGGATATTGTTAAATCATCCGGTCAGGCAGGTGCCGATGTTAATATCCAGTTGCGTGGTACCCGTTCAATTTATGGAGATAACTCTCCGTTATTTATTATCGACGGTATTGCAGGAAGTTACAATCAGATAAATCCATCAGATATTGAATCTATTGAGGTGCTAAAAGATGCATCATCAACAGCAATTTATGGTTCTGCAGGTGCCAATGGTGTTGTTATAATCACTACAAAGAAAGGTGTTCAGGGCAAAACTACAGTAAATCTTGATGCTTATGTCGGAGTATCCGGTTTTGCAAAATATCCATCGGGAATGACTGGTGATGAGTATATGAATCTTAAAAGAGAAGCATATAGAGGAGCGCATGGCTCTTATCCTGAATTTACCTCATCCATTTTTACAGATCCTAAAGTGCAAAGTGCTTATGATAATGGCCAATGGATTGATTTCGTAGACGAAGTGATAGGTAAAGCATCAGTTAATCAGAATTATAATTTATCAATAACCGGAGGTACCGATAAGACTCAGGTATTTGCATCTATAAACTATAATGATGAGCAAGGCTTGCTTAAAGGTGATGATCGTTTACGTTATGGTTTGAGACTTAACCTGGATCAGAAGCTTTCTAGCTGGGCAAAGGCAGGATTCAACACAAATATCACCTATACAGATCAGAATAAACGCAACCAGAGTGTGTTTGTCAATGCTTTGACTTTTGTGCCACTTGGAGAGGCATATAATGAGGATGGCTCAATCAATCCGGAATATCTTACAGGTCAGCAAAATCCTATGTCGGATGAAATTGATGGCCAATATGTAAATAATACCAGAGGCACAAACATTACTGCAAACGGAACTTTGGAGCTTACTCCGGTAAAAGGAGTTTCTTTCAAATCAGTATTGGGAACAACCATTAATAATTCACGTACAGGGATGTTCTTTGGTCCGCTGTCTATAGCTAATATTACAGCCGGATATAACAAACCTTTGGCTTCTATTGCCAACAATGCTACTTACGGTTATAAATGGGAGAACATCTTAAACTATAACTTTAAAATAGCAAAAGATCATGAATTTGGGCTGACAGGTGTTACTTCCTGGTCTAAAAACCAAACAGAATATACTTATGCTGCAGCTCAGGGACAACAATTAACCAGTCAGTCTTTCTGGAAACTGTCAGCAGGAACACAGAAACAAAGTCTGGATTCCGATTTCAAACAAACACAGTCCATGTCTTATGCTGCTCGTTTGAACTATAACTTCAAAGGACGTTATATCGTTACTTTGTCTAATCGTTGGGATGGAGTATCTCATTTAGCAGTTGGTAGTAAGTGGGACTCATTCCCTGCAGCAGCTTTTGCATGGCGCATCAGCGACGAGTCTTTCATGGAAAAAAGCCAGGACTGGTTGTCTAACCTGAAATTAAGAATAGGTTACGGTATTACCGGTAACTCTGGTGGTATGGGAGCTTATTCTTCCAACACAGCAGTATATACATTCCTTAATCCGGTAGTATTTGGATCTAAGGCATACCCTGTTGTACAGTTTAGTGCACCTTACGGTAATCCATCAATTGGTTGGGAAAAATCATATAATACAAACATTGGTGTTGATGCTAGCTTCCTGAATGGACGTGTAAATCTTGCTGTTGACTTGTCTAACACAAATACAAAAGGTTTGTTGTTTAAACGTACTTTGCCTATTACTGCCGGTGTAACAATGTGGGGCTCTCCAATCAATACATGGCAGAATATTGGTGAAACCAATAACAAGAACCTTGAAGTGATGCTTAATACACAGAATATTGTTACAAAGGACTTCACATGGTCTACTGTTACTACTTTGACAGTAAACAAAGAAAAGATTGTGAAGTTACCTGACGGAGATATTATTGCAGAATCATTATTCAAAGGAAAACCAATCAGAGCATTCTATAATTATAAATACTTAGGAATATGGTCTGAAGCAGAAACCGATGAGGCTAAATTGTATGGTTGTGTTCCTGGAGATATAAAATTGGCTACCAACCCAATCATAACTAAAGATGTTGACGGAAACGATGTTAGTGATAATGGCGTTCATAAATACAGCGAAAAAGACAAGATGTATTTAGGTTCAAAGAATCCTGACTGGTACTTAGGTTTCCAGAATAACTTTACATACCGTAATTTCGATGCTAGCATTTTTATGATGGCTCGTTGCGGACAGATGTTACAGAGCGATTTGATAACAAGATACAATCCAACTACCAGTCTTGATAATTCTCCTTCAGGCATTAGTTACTGGACTCCTGAGAACCAGGGTGCATATCTGCCTCGTCCGGGAATTCACAGTTCAACATCACAGTATTATGGCTGGAGTTCATTAGCTCTCAGAGATGGTTCTTTTATCAAGATTAAGAATATTACATTAGGTTATACTTTACCAAAATCTTTATTGAAGAGTGCACACATGGAGAAACTTCGCGTATATGCAACAGCATATAACCCATTCATTTTTGCATTCGACAAGCAAATGAAAGGACAGGATCCTGAACGTGAAGGATCTGACAACTTCCCTTTGACAAAAGAATTTGTATTTGGTGTAAATGTAACATTCTAAAATTAAGTAAAACATGAAATTCAATAAACTTAATAAATATAATAAAATCTTGCTGTCAACTATCCTTGCGGCAAGTGTTGGGGTCTCATCTTGTTCTTTAGATGAAGTAAACCCTTCTGGTTCTACCATGAATATTCTGATATCTCAGAAAGATGGTTACCAAAAAGCTATCAATAACTGTTATTTCAGTCTTCAACGTTATTTTTACGGTAAAAACGGAATGATGTTCCTTACTGAAGCAGGAACCGACCTTTGGACTTCCCGTCAGAATGCAAAAACCTACGAAGGTTATTTCAAATATGGTCAGGGAGCGCAGATCTCATTAAATAATGCAAAAGATCAGTGGAATGGTGCTTATGATGGTATCGGAGCATGTAATCTGTGTATTGAAAGTGTAGACAATGTAACAGACTTTGCAAGTACCGATGAAAAGAATGCTTTAGTAGCAGAAGCTCATTATATGAGAGCGCTTTACTACTATTTCCTTGTAGAACAGTTTGGTGCTGTAACTTTAAACACAACTTTACCTTCAGGGGTAGATTTATCTCCAACAAAAACAGAGCCGCTTGAAATATATAAAACAACCATTATCCCTGATCTTGAGTTTGCTGCTAAGTGGCTTCCAATATCTCGTCCGGGCGAAGAAGGTAGAGCATTGCGTAAATCTGCAATGGGACTTTTAGCAAAAGCTTGCTTGCAGACAAAAGAATATGGTACTACAGAATATCTTCAGGAGGCAATTGAAACAAGTAAGGCTTTGATAGCCGACTGTGAATCAGGTGGCGCAAAGTATGCTACTTATATGTATCCTACCATTAATCAGGTATTTGCCAATGCAAACAACCTGGAGAATAAGGAATCTTTATATTCTGTAGCTTTCTCACAGGCCGGAGGTAGTACAAACTTGTGGCAACACAATCAGGATTACCAGTTATTCTATGGAAATGTAGCCAAATTCCCAGCTATTCTTTACAAGGGACATGAAACAGAAATAGGACGTTATTCTGATGGTTTGTTTATGCCTTCTAAATATTTGCTGGATGTATTTGTTAATAAAGATAATACTCTAGATCCTCGTTATGCTGCATTCTTCCAGACAGAGTGGACTGCAAACAATGCATATCAGTGGACAGCAGATAACCTGAAGATGTACGACCGCACATCAAGTGTTACTTCTTCATCAAAAGTGAACGTAGGCGACGTGGCTATTAAAATTGTTCGTCCTCAGGAAGCTGCATACAGTGATCTTGTATCAAATAAACTGAATGTTCCTTACCTGGTTATTGATTACAAAGATTTGTATAACGATGATATGACAGTGAAGATGACGTATACTCGTCTGAACGATGGATCAACAGTTGAGAATCCGTTCTACTTCTTCTATCCATCACTCAACAAATTCAACTCAAGCAACTTTACTGTAATCAGTGCGTCAAAGAACCGTTTCGCATGTGATGCTTCTGCAATAACAATGCGTATGGCCGAAATATACCTGATAGCAGCCGAAGCTGATTTGTATCTCAATGGAGGTTCGGGATCTGCAGCATATATCAATAAAGTACGTAAAAGAGCTGGTGCTGCCGATATTCAAGGTAGTGTTACTATTCAGACAATCCTTGACGAACGTGCAAGAGAGTTGGCCGGAGAGTATACTCGTTTCTATGATTTGAAACGTACAGGTAAGTTGAGTAAAGCTTATCTTACTGAAACAAATCCAGATGTTGGAGCATATTTCAACGACGATTACTATAAAGTTCGTCCAATTCCACAATCATTTACTGATGTGATAAAGAATGGCGCTGAATATCAGAATCCTGGTTATTAGGATTATCTGAGAATTAAATTGAAAAAGTCCGGGTCTTGTGGATTAGACCTGGACTTTTTTTTATATATCCAAATGCAAGGAAATGATAACGGAATATAATATGGCCAAATTACTGAATAAAATACAGCCAAATTACTGAATTGTTTGAAGCCAAATTACTGAAAATAGAGATAAATATAAACCAAGAGTTATATGGTGCAGACTTACCTTGCCGGAATACAATTATCCAAACCGGTAAAATGCTTCTATAAAATCTGCGGAAAAATACCCCCTGTTTTTTGTTATCCTAAATTCAAGTGTTAAATGCAACTGATGGAATTTTAGATTGAATATTTTTTCAGAGAAGGGGAAGATGTTTATCTTCCGCCT
>NZ_FQTV01000013.1 GCF_900128905.1 Bacteroides luti | reverse complement strand
CTTTTTCTCTAAAACCTCGATGAATGCACCGGTTATCTTACATTATGTCAACTGCGTAAGCTCTGTCTCTCTTGCAAAGCGGGTGCAAAAGTAGACTATTACTCCTAACAATCCAAATATATCTAACTCTTTTTTCTCACTTTTTTTGCAGATAAGACTTAAGTCTCTGAACTACAACTGTGTTGTAGAACATATTTTTTGAATTTTGCAAAGGGCCATGGAAAAGCTTATCCCTACTTAACACATTATATATTTACGTGCGCGCGTAAAGAGCAGCCGAATAATTTTATGATTTACATTACGCTGGAAAAGCTTTAAAGTTACTTTTAGTTAGATTCTCACGAAAAAAAAGAAAATGCATGCTTTGATCTGCCCCATCTGCTACCAAGTAGGTATTATTCATTATATATCAGCTATTTAGATTGGTGGTAGATAAAAACTATCTACAAATTATCTGCTACCAAATGGTTGTATCTGCTACCAGGGTAGTTACTCCATTTGTTTGAAAAAGCAGGCCGGGTATTTCTCCGAATCCCACGGGAGATTTTATTTCTTCCAAATAGAAATTATTTATTATTGTACAAAACATTGTTTTCTTCTGTACAAAAGAATAATTTGTTCTGTACAAAAGATTACATTCTTTTGTACAAGAATGCACAAAGATGTCTAGGAGGATTAAAAAAAAGACGGTGAGTGTTTGCAAAAAGACCGGACAGGTTGGAAAGAAACAAAACCGGCAATGAAAGATTAACCTATCAAAAAGAATAAGAGTCTACATTTAGAAGAGAATAAACTAAAAATTATGAAGGGTATGCTTCTAAAACCACACAATTGTATACATATAAAGAAATTAAATCAAAGCTATAATATGAAAAATATATCAATTCAGCAATTCTATCGTACATAATATATAATGAAGTTAAACCGGCAGTAGCAGATAAACGCTTTTAGTGGGAGATAAAATGTATCACATTTTTATCTCCCACTAAAATAAACTATTAATAATCAAGACAATGAATACATTTTTGTAGCAAGTAGCAGATGATGCTGCACTTTTTTATTATTTTTCATGAGAAAAGTAAACTTTAACTGGTATAAGCCGATTTATGCCTATAGAGATAGTAAGGGGAAAGAGTATAAAATATATAAACTACTTTATCCTTGTATACTTTTCAATGGTATAATTACTTTTATCTATTTGACCGTTTTTATCAACAGGCCAAGTTTGAATAAGAGTATCCCCTCTTATACCTAATAACATTTTTATAGTTTTACCTACATATTGTTTATTGACATGATATAGAATAGTTTCCTCATATTGATCGCCATTCAATTTATAAGTGCCAGCCGCATAGTTATCTTTGTAAACACTATCTTCCTTGAATCTGCCTACAGAAATAAAGTTTTTACCTGACCAAACTTTCACATCAGTTCCTGTAACATAACCTACAATTTCAAATGCTACTGTATCTGAAGCAATTCTTTTAAAATATTGCAGTTGCCATGCTCCTACTTCAGGATGCTTAACTTCTTTACTGCCACAACTACTAATGATTAATAAAATCATTAAGTAAAAAATATGATTTATTTTCATAGCTATATGTTTAAGAAGTAAATAGATAACAATTCATTATTTTATCCTTACATATTTTTCAATATAATAATTAGCTCTGATAATTTTGCCATTTTGATCAACGGGCCATGTTTGGGTAAGAGTATCATGTTTGATTTCTAATATCATATTAAAGATTTGATGTTCAGCTAGTTTATTAAAATGATATAATACAGTTTCCTGATATTTATTATCTACTAATTTATAAGTACCTCCTCCATAAGTATCTTCAGTGACCGTATCAGGGATAACTTTTCTACTACCTGCAAAAAAGAAGTTCTTTTCTGACCAAATTTTAATCTGGGCACCCTGAATGTTGCCTGGGAATTCTGTTATAACAGAATCGGCTGCCATATGTTTAGCATAAACCAATTGCCAGGCTCCTATAGGCAAATTTCTTTTAAATGGTTTACAACTACCTATCATCAATAAAATCATTAAATAAAAAATAACTTTTATTGCTTTCATAATTTAATATTTTGTAGGTTAATAGATTATTATACATAAGAACGATCGTAGAATTACATTTAAAAACAAACTAATTCTATCTTTTAGATTTTCTTATTTAATGCTAGTATAATCAGCTATTTATTTTTTAAACAAATGCTTCTTATCCATTGTTTATAACAATAAATAAGCTAATATAGTTCATAAGAAATAACTCTTGAAATAACAAAAGACGATTTAGTAATTGAGTAGTAACAAAGACGATTATTTAATTTACGCAAAAAAATGAATAATCTAGAGTTTTGTGTGGCTATTCAATAAAGAAATAACACCACGATAAACATTTTTTTAGTCCGCATAAGCATCCAATTTGTTAAATATACGGATTTTACATGATATAGTTTTTTTATTCACGAAATATATAAATATATTTGCCTTAAATAAAGTTAATTTCTTATTAACTAAAAAACAAAACAACATGAAAGATATAGATGAATACAGACTTGGAAACCTTGTTATATTTGAAAATGAATCTACAAAAGCAAAAATTGTAAGAGTAACACAAATTGAATATGTTAATAATACAATTTATTCTTTGCAAATTAACAACTGCAATTGGATTTCCAGAAAGGAAATAAAACCTGTTCAATTATTTATTGATTCATTAGTTGATTTAAAATTCTATATAAATAGTGATTACCAAAAGGACAACTTAGGTAATATTGTTAAAGTGGATTACATAGAAGATATATATCATTACTCTAAAGGTAGTTTAGAGCTCAAAATACATAAATCAGATGATACTATCTGGTATAAAAAAAAGCAAATTCATTATATACATCAACTGCAAAATTTATGTGCTGATATAACAGGAGAACCTTTTACTATATCAGAACTTTACGAAAGTCACTTTACTAAATCCTTTTTTGAATACTCCAGTTTTTAATTTCCCCAAATTAATGATGCTGTATACTCAAGTAAACTCACTTAATTTACATTTAAAGGACTGTTGAAGTAGTCAGTAAAGCTTATATTATAAGCAAAATATAAAAATATTAGATATTTAAAAAGACAACAGTTGTATCTGCAATATTAATGGGATTTTTACAAATATTATAAGTTAAAATACCTCTGTCAGTTAACAACTAGTTCCTAATGAAACATTTTTAAGAAACCGGAAAAAATAAATGAACGTTAATCTATTAGAATCAACTATTTTTATTAACTTTATTTTTTGCAGCTAAATGAGACACACTATGAAAACAGCGATCGTTATTGGTGGAACTGGACTGGTGGGAGCTCAACTGGTTGATTTACTATTAAACGACCAGGATTTTGAAAAGATCAAGGTGTTTGGACGTAGATCTTTAAACATCTCTAATTCAAAACTCGAAGAGCATTTAATAAACTTCTCGAAACCGGAAGACTGGAGTGATCTGGTTAAAGGGGATGTGCTGTTTTCATGCATTGGAACTACAGTCTCAAAAGCAGAAAGCAAAGAAAAACAATTTGAGGTAGATTTTACGTATCAATATAATTTCGCAGAGATCGCTTCAATGAACAGAGTTAGCGAATATGTTCTTATTTCATCTATCGGAGCCAATAGTAAATCTATCTTTTTCTATCTAAGAATGAAAGGTGAATTGGAAGATGCCATAAAAAAACTTTCTTTCAAGAAAATCATCATTGTAAGGCCAGCTCAACTTTATGGAAACAGGCATGAAAAACGTGTGGGTGAAATAATGGGACTTGCAATAAGCAAAGCATTATGCAAAATAGGGTTATTCCATGAACATCGGCCTATTCATGCCAGAAGAGTTGCAGAAGCTATGATCGAATCTACTAGATATTATAATTCTACAGTAACCATATCTTCATCGGAATTATTTGGTTTGTCTAAATTTTACAACAGAAATAAAGATATTTATTATACAAAAAACAGTTCCAGTAAATTGTTTTCTTATTAGCTTCTAAGTTTCAAACATTTACGAGAAGGCACAATCTTAAAGAAACTGCAGCATCACAACAATTAAAAATAAAAAAATATTAAGATATAATATTACAAACAATTAAGGCTGTTCCAAAAAATACTAATACTTTATAATATGAATATTTTTCTGAACAGCCTTTTATTTCTTATCGATTTCAACTAATCATTTTGATGTTGAGGACGAAGTAAATCATTCACAGTTTTCACTGGGTTAAAAGTAGAAAGAGGCACTTCTACAAAAACAGTACTCCAATCGCTCATTGCCCCATTCCATAGTCCTGGTAATTCTAAAGCTTTCAGATCTTTTCCATTTTTAGATTTGTTTGAAATAAATCCTGTAGCAGGATCTACAAATTTTGTAAGATCGAATTTATGTCCTTTATAATCACGAACTGAACAAACTAAATCTACAGGATTGAAATGAGTACCTTTCTCAAACATATCTTTTGATTTAGAATCACTCATATCAATCTGAGAACTTTCCAGTATTTGCAAAGAAACAGTTCCATCAGAGTTATATGCAAGGAAAGGACCGCCTCCTGGTTCTCCCACGTTTTTAACCATACCACAAACTCTCATCGGACGGTTTAGCTTATTTTTAAGATAAAGAACTAGATCCGCATCTTCCAAAACTTTTGTCTCCGGATTTTTGCAGAACAATTTTTTCTGTACAAACTGTATTATTTCTCTAATTTGTTCAGCTGTGTATTTACCACTATCTAAAAGTTTAAGATACTTAAACGCTTGAGATTGCAACGCAACCAAAACGCCTGCAATAAGTTTTTTGTAAAGTATAGTATCTTCTTTCAGTTTATCCGGAACAACATTATCTATGTTCTTAATAAACACAATGTCAGCATCTAAATCATTCAAATTTTCAATTAGTGCACCATGACCTCCCGGACGAAACAACAGACTTCCATCTTCATTACGGAAAGGTTTATTATCCTTGTCTGCAGCTACAGTATCTGTACTTGGTTTCTGTTCAGAAAACGAAACACAATATTCCACATTGAAATTCTTCGAATATTTCTCTTTTTTCTCCTCAACTAATGCTTCAAAAAGCTTACGATGTTCTGTTGAAACAGTAAAGTGTACATTTACCTTGCCCGATTTGCCAGAAGCATACATTGCACCTTCTGCCAAATGCTCTTCCATAGGTGTTCTTGCACCATCTATGTATTTATGAAATTTCAATAAGCCTTTTGGAAGAGAACCGTAGTTTAATCCGCTTTCGTTAAGAAGATTTGCTACTACAGCTTTATAATTTCCAGAATTAATTAATGATGGAATATCTTGCTTTTCATTTTTCAAGCAGACTGCATTTAAATCTTCATAAAAAGCAAAATTAGCAACATGAGCAAAAAAATCTTTCTCAAATGTTGTAACTGGCCCATTATTATCAGCTTCCAAAAACTCAAAAAGATTCTTAAACATCCTACTTGCTGCTCCTGATGCCGGAACAAATTTCACAATAGTTTTATCCCCTTTTATATACTCTTCCCATGCTGAAAGATATTCTTTTTGAGTTTCAGCATCTAATTCCAGAATTCCTTTCCCTATAGATGCTGCTGAATCTAGCTTTAAATAAGGAAATCCTTTTGCGAAGCATAAAAGTTGACTTTCTATCTGAATTTCAGAAATACCTTTTTTAGCGAGTAGCTCTTTGTCTTGATTTGTAATCATAAGTATCAAAGTATTAATTTCACTTCCAAAAGTACAAAAAGTTATTTATCATAACCCATAAAAGAAAGAAAAAAACTACTTTTACGACAGAAATTGAAAAGTTATGGAAGATACCTCATTTTTCACAGATAAAGAGTTAGCAAATCTACGCTCTTTATATAGAAAATTACTGTATACGGCAGGAGATACCATAAGCCGGGAAGATATACAGACGTTAAAGAAGCACCTTTTCGAAGCTATTCAAGCCAATTGTATGCAACGAAACAGTTTTGACATGAACCCTATAATAAGGGATATGCAGACTGCAATAATTGTTTCGGAAGAAATTGGGATGAAAGGATCATGCCTTATAGGGATTATGCTCCATGAAATGGTAAAAAGTAATTTTTGCACTATTGAATCTATACGTGAAATGTATGGAGAAGATGTGGCAGTTATTATAAAAGGCTTAGTTAAAACCAGTGAGCTTTATGCTAAAAGCCCAGCTATTGAATCGGAAAATTTTCGTAATCTTCTGATTTCATTTGCAGAAGACATGCGGGTTATACTAATTATGATAGCCGACAGGGTGAATATTATGCGTCAGATAAAAAACTCGCCTAATGCTGAAGACCGCCTTAAAGTAGCTAATGAAGCTGCATATCTATATGCTCCACTTGCTCATAAATTAGGACTTTACAAATTAAAATCAGAATTAGAAGATCTTTCACTGAAATATACCCGTAAAGAGACTTATTATCAAATTAAAGACAAGCTTAATGAAACCAAAGCTTCTCGTGATAAATATATCCAGACTTTTATTGAGCCTATAAAAAAGAAACTAGAAGATGCCGGACTAACCTTTGATATTAAGGGACGAACAAAGTCTATTCATTCCATCTGGAATAAGATGATGAAACAAAAAACTCCTTTTGAAGGAATTTATGATTTGTTTGCTATCCGTATTATTCTTGAATCGGATTTTGATCGTGAAAAAGTAGATTGCTGGCAAGCGTATTCCATCATTACGGATATGTATCAACCTAATCCAAAACGTTTGCGCGACTGGTTATCTATACCTAAAAGTAACGGATATGAATCACTTCATATAACAGTTATGGGGCCTGAAGGCAAATGGGTTGAAGTGCAGATAAGAACTCGCCGTATGGACGATATAGCAGAACGAGGACTAGCTGCACACTGGAAATATAAAGGCGTTAAAGGTGAAAGTGGACTAGACGAATGGCTTTCTTCTGTACGCGAGGCTTTAGAAAATGCCGATGACGATTCTATGAAAGTAATGGATCGGTTTAAACTTGACCTTTACGAAGACGAAGTCTTTGTCTTTACCCCAAAAGGAGATTTGTTTAAACTTCCTAAAGGAGCAACTGTGCTTGATTTTGCATTTCACATCCATAGTAAACTAGGCTGCAAATGTATTGGCGCAAGAGTTAATGGGAAAAATGTTCAATTGAGACAAACTCTTAGCAGTGGAGATCAAGTTGAAATAACAACATCTAACACACAATTTCCAAAGCAAGACTGGCTGAATATCGTAACAACCTCAAAGGCACGTAACAAGATTCGTCAGGAGTTGAAGGAAATAGCAGGCAAACAAACAGAATTTGCAAAAGAAACTCTTCAAAGAAAGTTCAAGAATCGTAAGCTTGAATATGATGAAGCTGTAATGATGCGCTTAATAAAAAAGTCTGGATTCAAAACCGTTACAGACTTTTATCTTAAGATAGCCGACGAAACTCTAGACATCAACGACGTTCTCGAAAGATATAACGAAATGTTGAAGAAGGAAACAGAAAGTCATGAAGATATTCCCTACCGAAGTGCAGAAACGTATAATCTTCAATCTACTGTTGATGAAAAAGCTGCAAAGGATGATGTATTAGTTATTGATCAAAATCTGAAGGGGTTGGATTTTAAACTTGCAAAATGTTGTAACCCTATCTATGGTGATGATGTATTTGGATTTGTCACAGTATCCGGAGGTATTAAAATCCACCGTGCAGATTGTCCGAATGCTCCTCAGATGATGGATCGTTTCGGTTATCGTATAGTTAAAGCTCGCTGGGCCGGAAAAGCTGTAGGTAAACAATATCCTATTACCCTTAGAGTCATAGGGCACGATGATATAGGAATCGTAACTAATATTTCTTCTATCATTTCAAAAGAGAAGGATATTAACCTGAGATCCATAAATGTTAGTTCACACGACGGACTTTTCTCGGGAACACTTTCAGTTACGATTGACGATACTTCCCGTCTGGATGCTCTGATTAAAAAGCTTCAGGGTGTAAAGGGCGTTAAGCAAATAAGTCGTAATTAATGTTATGGAGAAATTCAGCATAAAAAAAAGATTAAAAAGTTTCACCTATGCCTGGAAAGGCATAGGTAGCTTTCTTTTTAAAGAACATAATGCATGGATACATTCTTCTATAACCTTTGCTGTAATAATTTGCGGCATTATTTTTAAAATCAACACTTTTGAATGGATAAGTATTGTACTTTGTATTGGCATTGTCTTTGCAGCAGAGGCATTTAATACTTCCATTGAGCGGTTGGTAAATTTAGTTTCTCCACAAGAAAATAATATAGCAGGCGATGTAAAAGATATTGCCGCGGGTGCAGTTTTAATATGTGCTATTGCTGCTGCCATAGTTGGACTTATTATTTTTATGCCTCATCTTATTGCTTATTTTCAGTAATATTTTGACTTCCAGATGGTCTTGATGGTATTCTAAAAGACTCTGATCGTTTAGTAGCGCTAAATACTAACAAATATAACAATCAACCTAAACTAACAACTTATTATGAAAAAAGGATTCTCGAAATTTTTGATTTTCTTTTTGGCATTATTTTCTACGACAAGCTTTTCTGTTAATGCAAAGAAAAGTGGAGATATTGCTGATCCTAATCTTCGGCTACATTACAATAGTCCAGCTAAATTATGGGAAGAAACACTGCCACTTGGCAACGGACGATTAGGCATGATGCCGGATGGAGGAGTTGAAAAGGAACTTATTGTTCTCAATGATATTACGATGTGGTCGGGTTCGGAGGCTAATTATAACAATCCGGAAGCCGCAACCTATTTACCTCAAATCAGAGCTCTATTGTTACAAGGGAAAAATGAAGAAGCTCAAGACGTTATGTATAAGCACTTTGTTCCTGTAAAACCTGAAAAAGGAGGCACCTATGGTAGTTATCAAATGCTGGGAAACCTTGTAATTGATTATACTTATAAAAAAGAAGCAAAAAAGAACTCGCCAGATTACAATAGGCCAGATTCTTACGAACGGGAACTAGATTTGAATAACGCTGTTTCCAAAACACATTTTTATAAAGATGGAATTGAATATATTCGTGAATATTTTGTATCCAGAACTAAAGATGTAATGGTTATCAGAATCAGTTCTCCCAATGTAATTGGTGCCGTTTCGTTCAAAGCAATGCTGAACCGCCCGGAAAAAGCAAAAATAAGAGCAGAAAAGAATCAATTAGTAATGGAAGGAGTATTAGACAGTGGCGTAGATGGAAAAGATGGAGTATCTTTTACAGCTAAACTCCGGGCAAAAACACACGGAGGTTCTGTTTCTGTAAAGGATGATGTACTGGAAATTAAGAATGCCAATAGCGTTGAATTATACATATCCGCAGGCACTGATTTTAAAATTGGAGGACAACAATATAAAACATCAGTAGATTCATTAATGAATAAAGCATTTGCAATTTCATACAATAAAATTAAAAACGACCATATAGCTGATTATGCATCATATTTCAATCGTGTAAAATTAAACATTGGTAATGTCAACTCTATGTCGGCAAATTACCAACATAAATTACAATTAACAACCGATGAACGCATCCGTTTATTCCAATTAGATGATGATCCTGCACTGGCAGCACTTTATATGCAATACGGACGTTACCTGTTTATCAGTAGTACGCGTCCCGGTACTCTCCCACCCAACTTACAGGGATTATGGGCTAATACTATCAGTACTCCGTGGAATGGTGATTATCATCTGAACATCAATATACAGATGAATTATTGGTTAATGGAACCAGGAAATTTATCCGATTTATACCATCCACTTCTGAGCCTGACAAGCAATTTAAAAGATTCTGGCGAGAAATCAGCTAAAGCTTTTTATGGAGATAAAGCAAAAGGATGGGTTGCACACATGATGACTAACGTATGGAACTATACTGCTCCTGGCGAACACCCATCATGGGGAGCAACCAACACTGGCGGCGCATGGCTTTGTGCTCATTTGTGGGACCATTATGAGTTTTTGGGAGATAATAAAACGGAAGATGGACAATCTTATTTGAAACAGATATATCCAATATTAAAAGGTGCATCAGAATTTTTTCTCTCTACCATGATTGAAGAACCAACTCATGGTTGGCTAGTTACAGCTCCCAGTTCATCACCGGAAAATAGTTTTTATACAAAGGAAGGCTCAGAACCGGTCAGTATTTGTATGGGACCTACCATGGATAACGAACTAGTTAGGGAACTTTTCTCAAATGTAATAAAAGCATCTCAAATTCTAGGATGCGATGAAGAATATCGTAAGCAGCTTAGTGATGCTTCACTTAAGCTTCCTCCTTTCCAGATAAGTAAAGATGGTTATCTGATGGAATGGCTTGAAGATTATAAGGAAACAGATATTCACCACCGTCATGTGTCACATCTTTACGGTTTACATCCTGGAAATCAGATAACACTAAGCAAGACTCCAAAACTGGCAGAGGCATGCAAAGTTACACTTAACCGAAGAGGTGACGAAGCAACAGGATGGTCGCGTGCATGGAAAATGAATTTCTGGTCGAGATTAGGTGATGGTAACCGCGCTTACAAATTATTTAAGAGCCTACTTACTCCAAGTTATCCGCCTGAAACACCAAGCAAAAGAGGCGGAGGAACATTCCCTAATTTATTCTGTGCACATCCTCCTTTCCAGATTGACGGGAACTTTGGCGGTGCAGCCGGAATAATGGAAATGTTACTTCAAAGTCACGAAGGATTTATCAATCTTTTACCAGCTATTCCAACTACTTGGGATGAAGGAACTTTCAACGGCTTAAAAGCACGTGGAGGAGCTACTATAGATGTATCCTGGAAAAACGGGAAGCCCACATTTGCTACTATTAAATCGGCCTACGGAGGAACATATAAACTAAAAGTTCCGGAAAGTGTAACAACTGTACAAGTTAAAGGAAAAGGGATTAATAAAAAATTCAGCAAAGAAAAATTCATAGAAATACCTATCCATAAAGGAGCTAGAGTAGAAGTTCGTTTTAAGTAATAAAATCAATTTTAATTATATAGAGGGAATGTTCTGATTATGAATATTCCCTTTTATTATTCTTATTCTTGAGATGTAATCCTCGAAAATAAAAAGCAGTCTGTTTTGTAAAATAGTATTAATATTTTATACAATGGATAGTTATTTAGAATTTAAATTGTTTAAATACGCTTTTAGTATTGAATGCTTAAGAATTTATTCCTATTTTTGTACCAGAATCACTTAAAATTATATCAATGGAATATTTTCAGTTTATTTTAGACTTTGTTCTTCATATAGATGATCAATTACCCCTACTTATAGAGCAATACGGCACTTGGATTTATGCAATTCTTTTTTTCCTTATTTTTCTTGAAACAGGATTTGTTGTAACTCCTTTTTTACCTGGTGACTCTTTATTATTTGTTGCAGGAACATTAGCTACAGTATCAACCAACCACATGAACATACATTTACTGGTTCTTATGCTAATTATTGCAGCCGTTTTGGGAGATGCGTCCAACTACGTTATAGGCCGATATTTTGGGACCAGGCTTTTCAGTAACCCAAATTCTAAGATTTTTAAACAAAAATATTTAGAACAGACTCATGCTTTTTATGAAAAACATGGTGGTAAAACAATTATTTTAGCTAGATTTGTTCCAATAGTACGCACATTTGCTCCATTTGTTGCAGGTATGGGACACATGAGTTATCGTCATTTTGCACATTATAACATTATTGGAGGAGTTGTTTGGGTTACATTAATAACCTATATTGGCTATTTTCTAGGAAGCCTGGAAATCGTTCAAAAGAACTTAGAGATTATGATCATTTCGATTGTAATTATCTCTATACTTCCTGCTATTATTGAGATTTGGAAAAGCAAACGCAAAAACAAAGCGGCTTAACAGACACTATTAAATCGTGCAGATGTAATACACATCCTTAATAGCATAATATGAAGTCCGGGAAGGATAATTCTTTTTCTTTTTTGAATCTGTTTTAATAATTAAGATAAATCTACTGTTATTAAATACTATGAATAGAAGAGAACCTTCATTTATTAACAATCTCTTATTTAGAGATTATCGTTTTATATTTCTAGTATGGATTATTACATCTATAGTATGCGGAGTTTTAAAATATACCAGAGGATCTTATAATAACTTCAGTATATTTAAGAATCTGTTCTGGCATGCTATTCATCAATTGCCTCTTTATGAACATTACCCCAAAGAATACTCTGATGTTACTCATTATGGAGTATTTTTCAGCTCTGTAATTTTCCCTTTTGCTCTCGTACCGGATATAATAGGTGTTATATTATGGGTAACACTTAGTACCTGGTTTTTATTTTATGCAATAAAAAGGTTACCACTTAGCAGAAACGAACACTTATTCGTTTACCTTTTCTGTGTTATGGAGTTATTCAACTCTTTGGCTTCGCAGCAGTTCAATGTTGGAATAGCTGCTATTCTTATTTTCTCTTTTTTTCTGATAGAGCACAAAACGGATTTCTGGGCAGCATTTTTTATTATGCTGGGAACTTTTACCAAATTATATGGAATCATGGGACTAGCTTTTATTCCTTTTTCAAGAAATAAAAAAAGGTTTCTGTCTTCTTGCCTGTTTTGGAGTGTAATTATGTTCTTTTTCCCAATGCTTTACACTTCACCGGACTATGTACTTACACAATATCATTCATGGATAATTGATCTTATTGAAAAGAATAGCCTGAACCAGTTTGCTTATTATCAAAATATATCATTACTAGGTATGGTCAGAAAAATAAGTGGTTGTAGCACTTACTCAGACCTTTGGTTGATTATTCCCGGTATTATACTATTCTGCCTGCCATTCTTACGGGTAAAGCAATACCGTTCTCAGAGTTTTAAACTAATGATATTAGCTTCAACATTATTATTTGTTGTATTATTTAGCACTGCAAGTGAATCTGGTACGTACATTATTGCAATGATAGGAATAGCTCTTTGGTATGTAAAAACACCTTCGCAAACAACCTCACTTAATCTAACTCTTCTAATTTTTGCCTTTTTCCTGACAGGACTTTCAAGCAGCGACCTGTTTCCTGTAGAAGTAAGAAAAACATTCATTTTTCCGTTCGCTCTAAAAGCTTTACCATGTTTCATTATCTGGATTAAGATTACCTACGAGCTGTGTTTTCTTAATTTCTGCCTGAAAGAAGGAATTCCAAGAGCAGAAGAAGATCGTATGTTGGTTCCAAATGATAATAATGAGATAGATATTGTATTGCCTTGTTATAACCCACCAACAAATTGGCAAGAAACAATGCATGAAAATATTAAGCAAGTATTTAAATATTTCCCGGATAAGGTTTTTCATATCATCGTAGTTAATGACGGCTCATCTATAAACATGGACGAAGCAGAAATAGAAAAGTTCAGAACTATCATGCCTAAAGTTCAGTTAATCAGTTATACGGAACATAGAGGAAAAGGTTATGCCGTTAGAAAAGGTGCTGAATACGCCTGCTCTTCCCTGATGATATATATAGACTGGGATTTTCCGTATGACAAAGAAAGCATGAGGGCAGTTTTCGAAAAACTTGAAGAGGGTTATGATATTGTTGTAGCAACAAGAACCAACAGTTATTATCCAAACATTGATCTTAATACGATACGCACCTATATTTCCGTCTTAACAAGAATATTAAACTGGATAGTTTTGGGAATCAGATATAGTGATGTACGTAGAGGATTCAAAGGAATGAATCGTAAAGGCAAAGATCTTCTGCTAAAAACTCAGATTAATCATTTTCTCTTTGATACAGAGTTTGTTTATTTGGCATCAAGGAAAAGATATATGCACATCTGCAGTACAAGAGCAAAGTTAAGAGAGAGTGTAGATTTTACCTTTATGGATATAACAGCTTTTGGTAGAGAAATAATTAATTTTATTCGAATTGCTGTGAAATAACTTAAGCATTCTCCTCCACACTCATATATTCAAAATTCCAACTTATCGGCAATAAAATGCCGATTATATCTATTATCTTTGTTCATAGAATGACTATAGAAGAGCGAAAAATAATCCATATTGACATGGATGCCTTTTATGCCTCAGTTGAGCAAAGGGACCATCCTGAGTGGAGAGGCAAACCTCTTGCTGTGGGCCATGAAGAAGAACGTGGTGTTGTAGCTACAGCTAGTTATGAAGCCCGTCGTTATGGTATTCATTCTGCCATGTCATCCGTAAAGGCTAAAAAGCTTTGCTCCGAACTAATATTCGCTCCATTGCGCATGGCTGTTTACAAGTCTGTTTCTGCACAAATACATCAGATTTTTCACGAATACACAGATATCATAGAACCTATTTCGCTCGATGAAGCATTTCTGGACGTGACTGAAAACAAAAAAGGTATTGATTTGGCCGTCGATATTGCCAAAGAAATTAAGCAACGCATAAAAGAAGAAACCGGGCTCACAGCATCAGCGGGAGTTTCTTACAATAAATTTCTGGCGAAAGTAGCATCAGAACATCGTAAACCAGATGGCCTGTGCACCATTCATCCTCAAAAAGCACAAGAGTTTATAGACAAACTACCCATCGAATCTTTCTGGGGAGTTGGTAAAGTGACAGCAAAGAAAATGCATGCACTAGGCATACATAATGGTGCATTGCTTCGAATGAGTACTCCGGATTTTCTAACCCTACAATTTGGGAAAGCAGGAATGCTCTATTATAACTTTGCTCATGGCATAGACCCTCGCCCTGTAGAGCCGGAAAGGGAACGCAAATCGGTAGGATGTGAAACAACATTCGAACACGATTTAGAAATAAAAAGTTCTATTATAATAGAGTTATATCATGTTGCTCAAGAGCTTATAAAAAGATTAGAAAAATCTGGTTTTAAAGGCTACACTCTTACACTAAAAATAAAGTTCAATGACTTCACTCAGAAAACGCGTAGTATTAGCGAAGATCATCCGCTCACAACTTTAAAAGAAATTCTGCCTTTAGCCAGAGAACTACTTAAAGGAGTTGATCTAACTAATCACCCTATCCGCTTGTTGGGACTGAGCGTTTCAAATCCTTGGGAGGAAATAGCTTCTAGAGAATACAAACAATTATCGTTTAAGTTCAAATAGAGTATTTTGATTTAAATAAACAAACAAAAGATTATTCTATTTTCAATTTAATATCTATATTTATAGCCATATATCAACAAAAGTCTAAATATTAACATTTTAGATTATGGCTATTCCAACATCAAGAACTAAAGAACGTGGTCGGATAATATTAAACAAAGACCTTTGCAATGACTGCGGACTATGTGTTTCTGTTTGCAAAGATTTTAGTCTGACAATTGAAAACGGAAAAGTAAAGCAGTCAGATAAACCATTGTTCGGTTGCTTAGCTTGTGGACATTGCATGATGATCTGTCCCCAAAAAGCAATAACCATTGAAGGTAGATGTACTTCAACCGATGATTTAATAGATATTCCTTCCAAAGAAGAAGCTGCATCATATAAATCAATGCTGAATTTATTGTACCGTCGCCGGAGTATTCGTGAATTTAAAGATGTTCCCGTTGAAAGTGAACTAATAGATAAAATATTAGAAGCTGCTCAAACAGCGCCAATGGGCTTACCACCCTCGGACGTACATGTATTAGTTTTCGACAGTAAAGAAAAAGTTTCAGCATTTGCAGAAGACTTCTGCCATTATCTGGAAAACATGAAATGGTTTGTTTCCAAATGGTTTCTCACTATAATGAGACCAATCTGGGGAAAAGCGAATACAGAACTATTTAAGGGATTTGTTCGTCCTTGTGTTTACGCTTATACCGATTACATGATGAAAGGCGAAAACATTGTAAATTATGATGCACCGGTTGCACTATATTTTTACGCGACTCCCTATAGCGATCCGGCTGATCCGCTCATAGCTGCAACATACGCCATGCTTGCTGCCGAGTCATTGGGTTTGGGTACCTGCTTTAACGGTGCTGTACACCCATTTATCCAAAATGGAAAAGTTGCCAGGCTATTTAGAGAAAAATATGGAATTAAGCACAAAAGTCGTGAAGGCATATTCCTTCTTATTGGTTACCCAAAAGTAAAATACACAGCAAGCATAAAACGAACATTCGCTTCAATAGATAGAATTTAGCATATTGTCGTCAGGATATTTATTGGCCAATGGTTTAGATTCTTTGGTCAATAAATTAAAATCATTGGCCAATAAAATTGCGGTCTTTCACCAATAATTTTGAATTATATTCTGAATGCCAGATTAGGCATTTAAAATGAAATCCCCTGCAATGTTATAATGAACAAACATTGCAGGGGCAGTTTTTTTCAACGATTTAGATAACTTCTTTACAAGCAAAGGCTTGTATACAATATTTTATATTAGAACTTATAGCCAGCAGTTATTCCAAAGTTAATATTCTTTGGAGCATTATCACCATCTCCTAATTTTGTTAATCCAAGCTGACTTTCGAGTCCAATGATAACTTTATTAAATTCCAATGAAACGCCAAAACCTAATCCGGCATCAAATCTTTTGAGGCCATCACTACCGAATGTATCTGTATCACCCGATTCAGTTTGACCATTGGCACTAACCTTGCCTGTTGATTTTCCACCTACACCGTAAGCAAAATATGGACCGGCTGCAATAACAAAATTAGTATTGTTAGAAATCGGCATTCTTGCCTGCAGATTAACCGGTAATTCAAGATACATTTGGTTAACAGTTACTTTAGCACTGTATCCATTAACATCTCCTGATGCTTTCGTTCCTTTTGATGATAACAATAAAGATGGCTGCAAAGACCATGTATTATCTAACGCATATTCCATGCCAACACCAAGTTTAAAACCAATTTTGGCATCAAGTCCATCTGTACCTTCACCTGTCCAGTTACTAATATTCAGACCTGCCTTTGCGTTCCATGAAACTGGAGTTGCATTTGTTTGAGAACTTTGCGCATTTACCAGGGAATTACATCCTAGTAAAAGCCGCTAATAAAAACAGTTTTTTCATATAAAATAGTTTATGCCTTTAGTCCCCAATCAGGCGTTTTTTATTTTAAGCGTGGGGATAAAATTATTTATCACAATCAATTGCTATAAAAACAATTATAATAAGTAATATGAATTAAATAACCTTTAACGCTATATAAAAAAAGACGTTACAAATATATTTATCTTTTTCACACAAAACAACAATTTTTACAACTTATTTTTTGTCTTTATTATATTGCAACTTCTAAAACATTTGTGTCTAGATATTTATACTTATATTCAAAGACTAAATTATCTTATAATAGTCCATATATTTCCTTCACAACAAGTCAATATTATGTATTATAATTCAAACCATTTCTATTATGACTTGTTTTTAATTAGAGAGAAAGAATAGATAGTCTTTATTTAAGTAGTCATGAAAGCAAGTGTTATTTCTAAAATCATATTAGTTGTAATATTTCTGTCATCATGCTTTAAAGGAGAAGCGCAGAATATTGTATCTGATACTATAAAAGTTTCTGCCGGAAATTTAAATTCACTTCTTGGAGATAAAAAAGGTCTTATTACAAACTTAACACTCAAAGGAAAAATAAACGGAACTGATATTACAACGATTCGAAGTATGGCAAAATTAACTGTACTCGATATGTCAAAAGCAAGTATAGTAAAGGGAGGAGTTTTTATAAGTTCCTTATATGATGATAAAATAGAGGTATCAAATGACGAAGTTCCAGAAGAAGCCTTCTATTCTAAAGATAATCTAAAAACAATAATCCTTCCTGAAAACATAACAGCAATTGGTCTAAAGGCATTTTCAGATTGCACAGGCCTCACTGCTATAATAATTCCTGAAGGGGTTACTTCTATTGGTACTAATGCATTTTATGGTTGTTCAAAACTAACAATCCTTTCTCTTCCGGCCAGTATTACTCTTATTGATTATGGTGCCTTTCAGGAATGTTCGGGATTAAAAGAAATACATTGTAAAGCTACAGTTCCACCCAAGATCACCCCTTTTACATTCTACGGAGTACCTAAAAGTACCTGCAAATTATATGTTCCAACTGGAATTTCAGCACAAGCCAAAACTGTTGCAGGTTGGAATGAATTTAAAACCATCCTTGAAGAATAATTGAAATAGAGAAATCTATTCAATTAACAACCACTGATTATCTATCTCATATTGTAGGTATGAATACTTGCTCCTTGTGCTGATGGCAAATAATTAATTCCATACCAACACATTTGCAAGAGAACAAAAGACACTAGAAGTATAACAAGCGCTTTTCGGTATTCATTCCTTTTATGAAGACGGAAATGAATGTAGCATAAATAACTTAACCATGTTGCAGCTGCCCATGTTTCTTTCGGATCCCAACTCCAATAGTGTCCCCAGGCTTCTTTTGCCCACAAGGCTCCGGATAGTAAACCAAGAGTTAAGAATGATAATCCAACATTAGCCAAATTATCACACAGATCCATCTCCATAGGCGATATTTTTTGTTTCTTCTTCCAAAGGAGGTAGATAGCCATTACTGCTGCAGCACCCAGCATTGCATAAGCAAACATATATACGATAACATGTGGTGCAAACCAAGGGCTTTGTAATGCAGGCATCAATGTTTTATTATGTATCTCGGGTTTTAGTATATTGATGCAAATAAATATTAATGAAAGAATAGTACTAAAACTAAGAATCCACTTATATTTCCATCGGCTATATGTGATAATCCCAACCAGTGGAAGGAAGAATGAATACCACAAACGAGTTTCCCCCATCGTCCGCATTGGAGGACGTTCAAGTGAAATCCACATTCCTACGATAAATATAAAGAAGACTACTAATCCCACTATTGTAAATCCGTGAACGAATACAGTTTTTTTCTCTCTCCATGCAGCATACGCACCAAAACTCCAGAAGCAAAGAGACACTATGGCAAACAACGAAAAATATTCCCAACTCATACTTTATCCTCCTTAGTCTTTTTAGCCATAGTAAACATACATATTGCTCCAATTACCATCATTAATATTCCTGTATACACTATTGGTAACCATGGATCTTTTACTAACTGAAATACACTAACCTCACTCCATCTGCCTTTTGATTCATCATAACTTAATTGATAGATTTTCCATCCATCAATTTCAAAAGGCTTATTCACCTCAATTATAGCATCATTAACTTTCATAGATTCTAAATACACCGTTACACTTGAATAAAAACGTTGTGGTTCCAGTTCCGGCATTATCAGACTCACTTTATCATCCAACTTTATTGCGTTATAGGGAAACATAAAGTTTCCACAACTCACCCACCCTTCACGAGATATGCCTTTTTTACGATTTGTTGCTTTCGCATAAAGAGCATTTGTTGCTCCAAAAGAATGAAATTCAACATACCGAAGTGTATCTCCTGATGGCACGCTTGCAGCATATGGAAGATACTTTTTTACTGAAATAGTCCAGTCAAGCAGTTGGCCGGTTCCAAGGCCAGGCTCTACTAAAAAAGTGGCAGGCTTTCCTTGAGGAAGAGATGCACCTGTTTCATTGTCAATCAACATTAATTTAGGTGGATACTCCTTAATTGAAAATTTATGTAATTCAATAGCTAAAGGCAATTCAACAACTTCTTTTCGTTCATTTAAAGCACGCCATTCCGGCCTTCCAGCCATTGTAGTCATTTCGAGTTTTTGAATATCTGCACTTCCTAAAATAGAACCAACCAGCGCCAATAACAAACCAATATGATTCAACATAAAAGATGTATCTCTCCATTTAAAATGATTCAATCTTCTAATTATCGTCATTGATAAAATAGTAATCATCCAAAGAAATAATAGTGCGAAAGACCATGCAGAAAGCATCTGAGAGAATCCAATGAAGTTTCCTTCCATTGAAATATAACCGGGAGTCTGCCTGATAAGCCCCATCAAAACAATCATAAATACCATAGACGACATGGAAGATATGGCTGCCTGATAACTACTAAGCCAGCTAACTATATAAGATGATTTCTTGTATTTAAGATATAATACCGTAAGCAATAAAAAATATCCAATTCCTGAAATCAGATTAGCAGGATAGGCAAGAGCATCAAGGTTTATTTTTCCAATTGACATCTGGAGCAATGTGCCTGTAATAAATAATCCGATACAGATTGAATATCCTTCTTTAAATCCCCAAGGTTGTTTCCACATATACTAATATTTGTTCAATTCTTACACAAAGATAACCACTATCAACATTTAATGATGATAGTGGTTACTTTAATTTCATTCAACTTTAATCTTTATATTAAATCTTTGAAAAACGTCCGTTAGCTTTTGCTTTCTCAATCCAGCGTGGAACAATCGTTTTAAGAAATTCTTTTTTTGCTTTTTGTTCTTTTGGTATATCCAAACCAATATATTTCTGAGCTTTTGCTTTTGTAGAAATATCAGGCATTGGTACATCTGCAGCGTAACCATTCTTTGCCAAAACTTTAGCAATAGCCAAACGAGCTTGCAATGCTCTGTCTATTCCATGACTCAACATGCGCTGAACTTCCTGAGGAGCATGAAATGCAGCTCCATGCGATGCAACTGAAAAATCCCATCTCCATTGAGCCTGACGAATTAAGTTCAAAGCCTCTTTCATCTGCACTTCTGTGGCTCCTTTATCCCATGCAAATTTAGCTTCAATGTGCGCTTTGGCTAGTTCTTTTTCCAAACAAGTACGTATTTCATTGCATTTTCTTTGTCTTTCATACACATTATTGCGAAGAGTTTCTTCTGTTTCGCGGTGACAAACCTGACAGGTTCTGTCTATGGATGCTAAAGGACTTTGAATATGATGGTCACTATATTTAATACCTCCTTCATTTTCATACGGCATATGACAGTCGGCACAAGAAACACCTCTCTGTCCATGAATACCCAATTGGAATATTTCAAAATCAGGATGCTGAGCTTTTAGTATTGGAGCTCTGCTTAAAGCATTCTTATAATCAAAGTAGTTAGCTTTATCGTAATATTCTTCAATTTTTTCTACAGTCATTCCTTTATCCCAAGGAAATGTAAGATAATTGCCATCTTTCTTGAAATAATACTCAACGTGACATTGAGCACAAACCAATGATCTCATTTCTTGAGGAGTTGCTTTATCAATATCCCTCCCCTGACGAGCAAAAGCCTCACGCAAAGCAGGGCGACTTATATGCAGATTCATGGTTTTTGATTCATGGCAATCGGAACAGCCTATTGGATTAACTATTTCACTGCCAAAAGCAGACCATTTGTTATTATAGAACGCATTTACTCCTATTGATTCCATCATACGAGGAACATCCGGACTTTTACATGTCCAGCAAGTTGAAGGCTGAGGACCATCTTTATCCGTTTTAGGTGCTCCGGTTCTGAGAGTTTCTCTGATATCATCAATAGCATGCATATGTCCTCTCGGAGTTTTATATTCTTTTGAAAAAGCGTATCCGGCCCAAAGAATTACCATTTCGGGGCGTTGCTCCAGCACATCCACAGCCTGACTGCCATTGAATTCACTCTTAAAACTCGTATCTGCTGTCTCTGACCACGTTTGATACTCCCTTGGATAATTATCCCTGAAAATTTCATTCCTAGGCTCGATGCCTTTAATATCTACTTTTTTGTTATTATAGATGCTAACTACCTCTGCTCTGTGCTCCATTAAGGAGGCGACTATCAATCCTAATACAAAAACAATGATCATTGTTCCTCCAAACAATAACCACCCTTGCCATGCTTTCAGTTTCTTTTCCATATCCTATATCTTTATATTCTTCTGACTATTTCATTATTTTCTTCAACCATTCGGGTACAGGCGATTTCGGATAAGGAACCAGTGCATAAGGAGTTGAAGATAGACTGTTTGTTCCTCCATGAGTAACTTGCCGATGACAATCCCAACAAGCTTTACCTTCCCCAACCTGGGTCATCATGTAATCCACTCTACCGGTTTTTACAAATTCAGTATTTAATTGAGTGTGGCAACGGATACAGTTATTCATAATAACTTCTGAACTTGACGGAATTGCCTGAATAGTCTGCCTCTCAGTGTTAGTTAAAAACTTATATGTGTGTCTGACGCCATCATTTGCCTTGAAGAAATATTTTTTTGCTATATTCTCGTGAGGAACGTGACAATCATTACAGGTAGTCCCCCTGTTGTGAGAACTATGTTGCCAGGTAGCATAATATGGCCCCATTACATGACAATTGACACAAGCTGCCGGACTATCTCCCAGGTAATCTTGCACTCTTAGCAAGTAAAGAAACAGCCATCCACTACCTGCAATCACTCCTAGCAGAATGATTAATATTAGCTTGTGAGAGTATCTGATTCTTATATCCATAATGATTAATACTAAAAAAAAGATTCAATATATATTAAATCAGAAAATAATCAAAGAATAAAGGAACAGTTGAGTTCGTGATAAACTCCGTACATAAAATTAACAGCTAAATATACATATTATACATGAAAAATAAAAATATTTAAGAGAAAAAGAAAATAACTTCAAATATATATAAACAAGCTAATAATATACTATTATATACAATGCTTAAACACAATATATCTGATAATAAGCATTTTATATTAAAAGTATATAACTAATCAACAAATCAACATGTTTGAAAACATATAATAAATAGAAAAGTTTGGTATATTCAATTCAATCAAAGTACAATAAATCAGCATATTAACAAAATCAATGCAATACGTGTGTTCGAACACACGTATTGCATATTCAAATCTTTAATCATAAATTTGCATCGACAACATCAATAAAAAGCATGCCCATTAACAACAATGACAAAAGATACAGAAAATATAAGAATTAAAGATATAGCCCAAATGGCTGGTGTCTCTGCCGGAACTGTCGACAGGGTACTTCATAACCGTGGACGCGTTTCTGAAGAGAATCTTAAGAAAGTGAACGCTGTACTTAAGATGGTTAATTATCAGCCAAATTTGATAGCAAGATCTTTAGCTTCAAAAAAACAATATAAAATAGTAGCCATAATCCCCTCTTTCAAAAAAGGGGAATATTGGGAAAGTATTTCTAAAGGGATCGACAAGGCTGGCAATGAGTTTGAAGATTATGGGGTACATATTCAGAAACTATATTTTGACCAATACGACAACAATTCTTTGAATAAAACTGTAGATGAACTTTTTCAAATAAGTTTTGATGCAGTTCTAATTGCTTCACTGTTTGCAAATTCTGTAATTAGTATTTCCGAGAAACTAGATGAATTGAATATTCCCTATAATTATATTGACTCAAATATTTCAGGGCAAAACCAGCTTGCATATTTTGGTACCAATTCCTTTGACAGTGGTGTTATAGGTGCAAAAATATTACTAAATTCAATTGGTAAAGACGCAAATATACTGGTATCAAGGATGATTCACAGCGGAGATCAGAATTCCAATCAAAGTATTAACAGAGAAGCTGGATTTAATAGCTATCTAAATACTGTAGGCTACACAGGAAAAGTTCATTATGTGGATTTAAAGATAGGCAGTTCTGTATTCAACTTCAGTGTACTTGATGCATTCTTTGAGAGTCAAAACAATATAAAAGGAATAATAGTTTTCAACTCTACATGTCACAAACTTGCTAATTACATAAAAGTCAGAGACATCCACAACCTAATAGTTGTAGGATATGATGCAATTGAAGAAAATGCAAATGTATTAAGAGAAGGCTATATAACTGCACTGATAGCTCAAAGGCCGCAACTTCAGGGTTATAATGGAATAAAATCTCTATGCGAATATTTAATACTCAAAAAAAGACCGCAAAAAGAAAATTTTATGCCGATTGATATCCTGATGAAGGAAAATGTGGATTATTATAACGAACAATAGCAATTTATATACAACTTTTAAAAACAAAAAGATGGAAAATTTATTTAACATTTCTGGTAAAGTAATCATCATCACAGGTGGATATGGTGTTTTAGGTAGAGGTATATCTATGTACTTAGCTCAGCAAGGAGCTAAAATCGTGATTATTGGCAGAAGCCAGGAAGAAGGCGATGCACTGGTTAGCGAAATAAAGAAGCAAGGCGGACAGGCAATGTTTGCGCAGGCTGATGTTACAGATAAAGCAATGTTAGAAGATTGCAAGAAACAGGTTCTAAAAAATTACGGTAAAATTGATATTTTAATAAATGCAGCCGGAGGTAATATGCCAGGCGCCACAATTGCTCCTAGCCAAACAATCTTTGATCTGAATATAGATGCAATGAAAACAGTGGTAGACCTTAATCTGTTTGGTACTGTATTGCCTACTATGGTATTTGCAGACGAGATGGCAAAGCAAAAAGAAGGAGTAATCCTAAACTTCTCTTCAGAATCTTCACTGCGTCCACTTACCAGAGTTGCCGGATATGGTGTAGCAAAAGCTGCAGTAAACAACTTCACTCAGTATATGGCCGGAGAACTTGCTATCAAATTTGGAAATGGTATCCGCATGAATGCTGTAGCTCCAGGATTTTTCCTAACCAATCAAAACAGAGCATTGATGCTTAATCCTGATGGATCTCTTTCTGATCGTGCTAAAAGCGTAATGGCACATACTCCTTTTAACCGTTTTGGTGAACCGGAAGATTTATTCGGAACCGTGCACTACCTTATCAGCGATGCTTCTAAATTCGTAACCGGAACAGTAGCTGTTGTTGATGGTGGATTTAATGCTTTTACCATCTAATATAATTTAAACTTTAAAATACTGAAATTATGTATTTATGCGAACAAACATGGCGTTGGTACGGTCCTAACGATCCAGTTTCCCTCTGGGATATCAAACAGGCCGGAGCTACCGGAATAGTGAATGCTTTACACCATATTCCTAACGGAGAAGTATGGACTGTAGAGGAAATTATGAAGCGCAAGGAACTTATTGAATCTGTAGGCCTTACTTGGTCTGTTGTTGAGAGTGTTCCTGTGCACGAACACATAAAGACGCAGACTGGAGATTTTCAGAAATACATTGATAATTATAAAGAGTCTCTTCGCAATTTAGGCAAGTGTGGCATCAACATTGTTACTTACAATTTCATGCCGGTACTCGACTGGACTCGTACCGATTTGGCTTACACTATGCCAGATGGATCAAAAGCACTTCGCTTCGAAAGAGCTGCTTTTGTTGCTTTCGACTTGTTCCTTTTGAAACGTCCTGGTGCTGAAAATGAATATTCAGCAGAAGAAAAAGCAAAAGCTAAAGCACGTTTCGAAGAGATGACCGATGAAGACAAACATACATTGGAACGTAATATTATAGCTGGTTTACCGGGTTCTGAAGAGAGCTTTACACTTGCACAATTCCAGGAAGCACTCGACCGCTATAAAGACATTGATGCAGAGAAACTTCGTGAAAACTTAATCTATTTCTTAAGAGAAATTACTCCTGTAGCAGATGAAGCCGGGGTTTATCTGGTTATTCACCCAGACGATCCTCCTCAATCTATTCTTGGTTTACCTCGTATTCTTAGCACAGGCGATGATTTCCAGAAGCTGATTGATGCTGTTCCAAACAAATCAAACGGCCTATGTTTATGTACCGGTTCTTTTGGTGTAGCTGCTCATAATGATTTAGTAGGAATTATGAAACGTTTCGGAGATCGTGTAAACTTTGTGCATTTCCGTAGCACTCAACGTGATGAGGAAGGAAACTTCTATGAAGCAAATCACCTGGAGGGTAATGTAGACATGTATCACGTTATGAAAGCATTACTTGAACTTGAACAAGAACGTAAGGTTTCTATCGCAATGAGACCGGATCATGGACATCAGATGATTGATGACCTGAAAAAGAAAACTAATCCGGGATATTCTTGCATCGGTCGCCTTAGAGGATTGGCAGAATTACGCGGACTTGAAATGGGTATTGCCAAATCTATGTTCGAATAGATAAGAATCAAACTCAATTTAAGCATTGCAAACACATATCGCATTTTATAAATATAAAACCTAACCAGTTAAATTTTCAATTTGTAATGTGATGGCCGACCGGAATGTTTCTGCATTACCGGTCGGTTTTTTATGTATAATCGCCACTACAATATATTAAAATACAAAATTGATCTAGCAATCTAGCACCACCCATATAACTACCTAAAAATAAACAAAATAAAACCGCTAGATCAAATCAAATTTGATCTAGCAGTGATCTAGCGATCTAGCACCTTTTCTCGTCTTGGTTTTGGTCATACCCCCAGTATCTCTCACTTTTTATTGACCAATAAATAAAAATCATTGGCCAATAAATTCAGATGAATGGCCAATAAAATAAATCCATTGGTGAATAATCTGAGAGATTATTTAAATCACTATTAGAATTGTATAAAATAAACTAAATGGCTAATTACTATCCATAAATAACTTACATTATGTATCTGTAGTAGATCTTTTTTAACTAGTTTTGCAACATGAAATTGTATCTGAGAAGACAAGCAATCATTGCATGGCTGTTACTTTTCACAATTGCTCCGATGGGAATTGTGAAGAGTTTCCATACTCATGAAAAGGGAGAAATCAGTGCTACCCATCATTGCAGTGACTCCTCATGTGATTGTGCTATCTGCCAGTTTCATATTCTACCCTTTATTGAGACGTCTGTTTTTCATCTTACGGTTCACCAAATTGTTCGTCCGTGCGAAACTGTAGCCAGAATCTTTAAGGTTAGAAAAGTAGCCCTCTACTCCTACTCTTTACGGGCACCGCCATACATATTTTAAAATAGGAACAAATTATGCGCACCCATTCAAGGTGTGCTACTCTCATTTTGTACATTTTAAAATAAGAAATTATAATGAAAGGATATCTATTATTAATTCCCTGTTTTATCTGTACCCTACTGCCATGTATGGGTATGGAGCCAACAGGAACGCCTACTGATGCAAGCATCTTTGGGCATATCACTGATGCGAAAAGCAAAGAACATATACCATATATAAATATATTAATAAAAGGTACTACAATAGGAACAACATCCGATGTTTCGGGTCATTTCCTACTAGAGAATTTGCCCGAAGGCAATTGGACTCTAGAGTTTAAGTCGGTTGGTTACAAGACTGTAACAAAAGAAGTGTCCGTTATAAAGAAAAAAACTATTGAGATGGACGTTGCATTGACTCCGGATTTAATTTCGCTTGACGAAGTCGTGATAAGCAGTAACAGAAACGAAACTACAAAACGTCTTGCACCTTCCTTGGTGAATATCCTGAATACAAAATTGTTTGAAGATACACATTCCGTCTGCCTGGCTCAGGGATTAAGTTTTCAATCTGGCGTACGCGTAGAGAACAATTGTCATACCTGTGGTTCCGAGCAAGTTAGAATCAATGGTATGGAGGGTTCTTATACACAAATATTGATCGACTCGCGACCTATTTACAGTTCATTGGCCGGGGTATACGGACTGGAACAGATTCCTCAGAACATGATAGAACGTGTTGAAGTATCTAAAGGAGGCGGTTCTGCACTTTTTGGTTCATCAGCTATAGCCGGAACAATAAACATTATCACAAAAGAGCCTACCCGAAATTCAGCAGAGTTCTCTCATGATTTCACATCTATAGGTGGAACAAATGCATTCGATAATAACACAAGTTTGAATGCATCATTGGTTACCGATGATCATAAAGCAGGCTTATATATCTTTGGACAAAGCAGGTATCGCGACGGATATGATCATGATGGCGATGGTTTTACTGATCTTACCGAGATGAGTAATAAAACGATCGGCATGCGTACGTATCTTAAAACAAGTAATTATTCAAAATTGTCATTGGAATATCATAACATTACTGATCATCGACGAGGCGGAGATAATCTTGATCTTCAGCCTCACGAAGCCGAAGTTGCAGAAATGGCCAGCCATTCAATAAATGGTGGCGGCATTAATTATGATTTATTTTCACCCAATTACAAACATAAGCTGAACATTTACACTTCCATGCAAAGCATTATCAGAACAAGTTATTCTGGTACCGGTAAAGATTTGCGGGGATATGGCAATACGAACGATTTTACTTACATGGCTGGTGGACAATATACTTATAATTGGGAAAAGTGTCTGTTCATGCCTGCACAATTCACCGGAGGAACAGAATACACATACGACAAACTACATGACGAGATTCTTGGATATAATCGTAATATAAAACAAACAGTACATACTGAAAGCCTCTTTATGCAGAATGAATGGAAGAATGATATGTGGAGTTTCTTAATTGGCGGACGATTAGATAAACACAACATGATAGATAATGCCATATTCAGTCCCCGCATTACCTTGAGATACAATCCGGTAAAAGACATAAATTTCCGCCTAAGTTATTCAACCGGATTCCGAGCCCCACAAGTTTACGATGAAGATTTACATGTTTCAGCTGTTGGCGGTGAGATATCTGTTATAAGCTCAGATCCTGATTTAAAGCCGGAAAAGTCACAAAGCTTAAGCGCTTCAATGGATTTGTATCACACATTAGGAGAAACTCCCGTAAACTTCAGAATTGAAGGATTCTATACAAATCTAAAAAACGTTTTCGTTCTCAATGACATAGGAACAAACGAGGAAGGAACAATCTTGAAAGAAAGAACTAACGGAGAGGGAGCAAAAGTGATGGGATTTACTGCAGAAGGTGAACTTGCTTTTTCGTCTTTACTTCAAGTAGAGGCAAGTGCTACTTTTCAGAGAAGTAGATACAAAGAAGTGGAGAATTGGAGTGCAACAGAGGATTTAGGCTCAAAGAAAATGCTCCGCACACCCGATACTTATGGTTACTTCACGGCAAAATTAACTCCTATAAAAAGATTTGAAATGGCACTTTCTGGCACTTATACAGGAAGTATGCTAGTGCCTCATGCAGCCGGATATATTGAAAAAGACATAAATGTTTCTACACCCGATTTCTTTGATATGAACATCAAGCTTAGTTATACATTCCCGGTTTATCAGCAAATAGCGCTTCAGGTAAATGCAGGTGTACAAAATATTTTCGATGCATACCAGTCCGACCAGGATAAAGGAAAAAATCGCGATTCTGATTTTGTGTATGGGCCCATCTTTCCAAGGAGCTATTTTGTTGGAGCAAAATTAAGCTTCTGATTTTTTTTGTAAAGAATCAAACTTAACAAACAGATAAGTTCAGATAAAATTACTAAGGGATTACTCTAAAGATTAAATCAAATAAAGAACTTATATCTAACAAACTAGAGTAATCCCTAAAGCAAAAAACATAAAATTTGAAAAAATAATAGTGAAAATAGTTATTAATAAGTACGTTCTGCTTATCTTAGTTCCCAAATTAAAATTGACCTATGAAATTTTTTCCAAATTTAAAAAAATCGAAAGAAGAACAAACAGAACTTGTTCAGTCTAGAATTGAATACTATTTTACACTTATTCGTGTGTATTATCAGTCAACAATGGCTATCAATCTGGGAATTACCAATATCAATGCATTACCAGATATGGCTATGTTTAAACGAACATTAAAAATCCAGACACAAAACGGACGTCTGGGAGTTGCAGAAAGATCGCAATCCCGTAAAATGTTAATGCAGGGCTATGGTTTAAGTGAGCAATTCTTTAAAGAAGTCGATGCATCTTTGAAAGCTAACTGTAAAAAACAAAATGATGCACAATCATTTCTTTTTACTTTTCAAGGCTTTTCAAATGACTTGTTAGTGGTGATCAGTGATCAGATGAAATTTAAGATTGCTATGCCTAATTTCCTTAGAAAAGCACTTTATACTGTAACACAACAAACCATTCACAAGATTCTGACTAAGGATGACTGGAAAAAGGATGAAGTTTACAATGCATGTAGAAGCGTTAGAAAGTACAGAGAGAAACTTGGATATTCAGAATCATGGATGGCAGAGTATGTATTCCCTGTTCTCCTGATATCAAAAAGCGGAAAGAAAAAGAATCCTGATTTCTCAAAAAGATAAAGCTGATTAAGCAGTAATACTAATAAAAACAAGGCCGTCTTAAAAATAATTTGCCATCTGTCTGATTGCATTTTATCTTTAAGGCAGCCTTGTTTGTTTTATAATTGGGTTTAGTCAAATCTACTTAATAAATCCCAATAAAGCCAACCGTAATTTCTGCTTGCTTCTAAAGCTTCTTCAGTAAGAGACCATTTAAAATTTATCGGATCCATTATGGTATCAAAGCCAGCCTCTTTTAATTTACTATCTATAATTTTAATAGAAGATCCTTTCAAACCATAGCAACCAAAAGCAGCTGCCTTTTTATTCTTAAATTTTAAACCTTTCATTTCATCAAGGAATCCTGATACAGATGGAAGAATACCATTGTTAAGACAAGGCGAACCTATCAATATCCCCTTAGAACGGAATACTTCCGTAACCAAATCACATCTGTTATTTACTGAAGCATTAAATAGTTTAACATTCACATGCGTATCAGCAGAATAGATTCCTTCTGCAATCTTTTCTGCCACAGATCTGGTGGCATTATACATAGTATCATAAATAATCGTTATCTGGTTTTCATTATAACTATTTGCCCACATTAAATATTTTGTAACTATCTGCAAAGGGTTATCTCTCCAGATAATACCATGACTAGGACAAATCATTTCAAGAGGTATATTTTTTCTTATATAGTCATTAATCTTAGATGTAATCACTTTACTAAATGGTGTAAGTGTATTGGCAAAGAATTTAATGGTCTCGAAGTTCAATTCACATTGATCTACCAAATCATTAAACAAAACTTCCGAACTAAAATGTTGTCCAAACAAGCCGCTGCTAAAAAGTATATGATCTTTAGTCAGATAGCAAAACATGGTATCAGGATAAGAAGAAATAGGAAAATCAACAAATAGCAATTCTTTTCCATTACCAATGGGTAAGCTGTCACCAGTTTTAACTGTCACAAAATTCCAATCCTGAAAATAATGACCTACAAGTGCATCTTTTCCATTCTGAGTGCAATAAATAGGAGTATTAGGAATTAGCTTCATTAATTCAGGTAGTGCACCACTATGATCACCTTCCGCTTGAGTACAAACAATATAATCTATAGACGTCAAATCTATTTCTTTTGCCAAATTATTAATAAATTCACTGCTATAAGACATTATTACCGTATCTATTAAAACAGTTTTTTCTTCCTTAATTAAAAAAGAGTTATACCTGGTTCCTCTGTAAGTAGAATACTCGTAACCCGGATACTTACGCATTTCCCAATCATTTTTGCCAACCCAATAGACATTGTTTTTGACTGTTTTCTTCATAATAATAATTTAAAAGTTATAAGATTGAATTAGATGTTTCGATGAAAGTTTACCAATAAATTCAGGTTAAATACTTATTTTCAAATTGGCGCAATAAGTCGTGATAATATTTGTGAGCATCCTGACCAAATAATTTTCCTTCCATAAAAACAAAGTCTTTGTATAGAAAGGGTTGTTTAACAGAAGGTATCAACTTATCACCCATTGGAAAAAGAATATTATTTTCCTTTTGAATATGATTTTCCATTAATGTTACGTAATTCTCTACAGATTCTATAAACTTGTTCACAGCTGACTCATCACCGCTTTTCATCAATTCAATTGCTGAAGCAATATCTTTAATATATCCTCTGCCAACTTCATGTTCAAATCGCATTACTGCGACCGGACTATTTTCATTAGACATTCCCTCTTCTACAAGAGCTGGGAAGTAAATAGTCTCTTCTTTTCCATGATGAAATTTATCGGCAAATAATCGAAGGAAGTCTATGATTTTATCTAAATCATCTAATTCAGGTTTATGAGCATTCTTTGCATTATCAGATATTTTTGTTAAAATTCTGAGAACAGTTTCAATAGCCTGATGATCATGTTTTAAATCCTCTGTAGGTTTCATTTCTTTGCTTTTTATTTAAAACTGTTAAAAAACAAAAGATATAAGCTTATCAAAAATTCAAGTTTAGTTAATACAAAAAAAGAAACTTATAACTTATTGATAATTAAAAATATACCAATTTTAGTTATAATTTAAAAGTATTTATTAAAATAATAATTTTAGTTATTACTATTTATAACAATCACCGTGAACAAATGTATGTTAAATATTTTAATACTTATAAGTAAAACGTCTTAATTTAATATTTATTAACCAATAAGTGAATAAACATTCAATTTTAATCATTTTTTACCTACTCAGCAATAAAGCGATAAATACAATGGCTTCGATATTTCTGGCCAGGACGAAGCACTGTAGTTGGGAATTGAGGTTTATTGGGACTATCTGCAAAATGAAGCGTTTCCAGACAGATTGAATTTCTAGTTTGATAAGCTATACCACCTTTACCAACAAGTTTTCCTTTTAATCCATTGGCAGTATATACATGTAATCCCGGTTCGTCTGTATAAACTTCAAGCACTCTCCCACTTTGAGGATCTTTTAATTTAGCAGCAAGGCAAGTATCTTTCCCATGAGTATTAAGTACAAAGGTATGATCGTATCCACCTGTTACTTGAAGTTGAGAGTTATTTGCATTAATGCGCTCGCCTATAGAATGTGGAGAAGTAAAGTCGAATGGAGTACCGGCAACAGGAGCTATTTCTCCTGTAACACATTTCAGTGAATCATATGGAGTATAACCATTTGCATTAACATAAAGTAGTTGTTTTTCTACAGTAGTATTCAGGTTACCGGAAATATTGAAAAAAGAATGATGGGTAAGATTCACAACTGTAGGGCTATCAGTAACTGTTGCAGTATAATCAATATCAAGTTCGTTATTATTAGTCAAGGTATAAATAACTTTAACATTAAGATTTCCGGGGAAACCATTTTCACCGTTTACTGACAGATATTTAAGACGAAGCACATTTCCGGCAACTTGTTCTGCTTGCCAGATTTTTGCAGCAAAGCCAGGATCGCCACCATGAGCAGAATGAATGCCGGTATTTGGTTTTAATTTGTATTGAACCGAATCAATTTTGAAAGTAGAATTAAGAATGCGGCCTGCATAACGACCAATAGTTGCTCCAAAATTTTGTTTCTGAGAAATATAGTCTTTTATGTTTGAGAAACCACATACCACGTCTTCCATTCTCCCGTTCCTATCTGGGGCCATAATAGAAACAACTCTTGCACCATAATTAGTGATACATACTTCCATGCCATGAGTGTTTTTTAAAACATACAGTTTCGTAATCTGCCCATTTACGTTTGCATCGAAATCTTTGCACCGAAGTCCCGAAAGTGACAACTCTTGATGACATTTACAAGCTGTAAGAAGTGTAAAGACTGCAAGCAACGAAAGTATTATTTTTTTGTATACCACTGCTATATAGTTTTTAAGTTTGTTAATTCATGTACAAACATAGTAATTATTGATGAATAACTATTAAATTTGCATGTCATAAAAATGAAATTCAAGGATGAAAAAGACATTATTTTTACTGATGCTCCTATTTGTAGGGGTTACGTATGCTTCTGCTCAAAAGCAGGCAGAGATTACGTTCGACAAAACAACTCATGATTTCGGTACATTCTCTGAAGACAGTCCGAAAGTAAGATGCGAATTTTCCTTCACAAACACAGGAGATGCACCTTTAGTTATTAACCAGGCTGTAGCTTCATGCGGATGTACAATCCCTGATTACACCAAGGAACCAATTATGCCGGGCAAAAAAGGTACTATTCTGGTAACTTATAACGGCGCAGGTAAATATCCTGGCGAATTCAGGAAAAGTATTACAGTTAGAAGTAACGCCAAAGTTGAGTTAGTAAGACTATACATCAAAGGCGAAATGACTCCTAAAACAACAAAAACCGCGAAGAATTAACTCCGCGGTTTTTTTATTTATCTTTTTATAGTTCTATTCCTAACTTATATTTCTTATACGTATCTTTATAATTATCTCTTCTTATTTTTTACAAAGTGTTTTGTTGTAAATAGCAAGAAGTATAATAAAGCAATTACAGCAAAGATTATTCCTACCTGAAATACAATCATATAAGAGCCTGATTCCACCAGATTACATCCTAAGGCAACTCCTATACCTACGCCAACTTCCCAGGCCAGCAGATAATTTGTATTCGCAGTTCCACGCTGACAATGCTCGGACAAATTCACGAACAATACCAGAAAGTCTGAAGCAGCCAAACCAAATCCCAATCCAATCAATACACCTGAAGTTATCAGAGATATCTCATTATAATGAGTAATCAGCAATAACAATGATAGAATTATCAGAATCAGCCCACTTACTATCCTTGCACGGAAATCAGCCTCAACGAAGACAACCCGGTTGGCTATCATTGCAAGAATAAAGCCAAAACCTATTGCACCGAAGAAACGAATAGTAACGTACTGCAGATTAATAGAAGCAGCATACACATTAATTGTAGATATCAGCATTCCGAAGATTATAGAAATCAGAACCAGATTGCCAGATGTTACCCATCCACGGGAAAGAAGAAAACGATCTGTAGAAAAAGCTTTAGCTCCTATCGGTGCACGAAACGGAACTTTGATTATTGCCATACAAAGAAATCCGGCAAAACCAGCAGCTATAGATGCATAAAGAACTGTTTGCAAATCAGAAAAACTAAAAAGTAACAATCCAAACATCGGGCCAAAAGCCATTCCCAGGCGTCCGGCCCAATTGAAATGAATGTTTCCTTCACTTCTACGGGTTGTTGAAGTGATATCAATAGCAACAGTACTGCTTGTTGCAGTTGTTATACCAAATAAAGCTCCCTGTATAATTCTAAGTACAGCCATCCAGAAAAGACAGCCTATCAATGAATAGCCTCCAACAATGGCAATTACAGTCAGAAAAGAGAACATACAAACATCTTTGCGCTTATATGTATCTATTATATAACTATAAAAGGGACCGACAAGAAACATTGCTCCGGCAAAAAGAGCCAGCACTATTCCGGCCTCGCCCAAGGTTGTAGAAGGAAACTTTGCCACCATATACATGGGAAGTATAGGCAGAAACATGTAGAGGGATACGAAAAGCAGGAAATTACTGATGTAAGCCCACACAAAATTTGATGTCCACAACTTTGCAGTAGAAACTGTATACATACGAAAAGGAATTTTAGTATTGTTCTTTTTCGTTAGGGAAGTCAGTACTCTTTACGTCTGCCACGTATTGTCCGATAGCATCGGTCATTATTGTATGAAGATCAGCATAACGACGAAGGAACTTAGGACTGAATCCTTTGCTCATTCCCAGCATATCCTGAATTACAAGCACCTGACCATCAACTTTACCACCAGCACCAATACCTATAACAGGAATAGTCAATTCTTTAGCTACTCGTTCTGCCAATGTAGCAGGAATCTTTTCAAGAACCAAAGCGAAGCATCCGGCTTCTTCAAGCAAGTGAGCATCACGAACCAGTTTTTCGGCTTCAAAATCATCCTTAGCACGAACTGTATATGTACCGTATTTATTAATTGATTGAGGCATCAATCCCAGGTGTCCCATAATAGGAATACCGGCAGAAAGGATTTTATGTACAGAGTCAAGAATCTCTTCACCACCTTCAAGCTTTAAAGCATCGGCATGAGATTCCTTCATTATACGAATTGCCGAAGCAAGTCCTTCAAAAGAATTACCTTGATAAGAGCCAAAAGGCATATCGACAACAACCATAGCACGTTTTACGCCACGAACAACTGATTTACCATGGTAAATCATCTGATCTAATGTAATAGGTAAAGTGGTTACATTACCGGCCATAGTATTTGAAGCGGAGTCTCCAACCAAAATTACATCCATTCCTGCACCATCAACAATCTGAGCCATAGTGTAGTCATAGGCAGTAAGCATTGAAATTTTCTCTCCTTTTTGTTTCATTTCAATCAGACGGTGAGTTGTCACCTTTCTGGTATCTTCATTAATATATCCAGCCATAATTATAAATTTTTAAAAAATTGCTGCAAATGTACAGCTAAAAGTTAAGAGAGAAAAGAAATCTATTAAAATAAACCATTTATCACATTAAAAGTTCATTTTATAAAAAAGGAAGTAAGAATCAAAGCAGTTACAAGTTGATTTTTTATTTAATCGGGTATTTAACAATGTTACGAGCTACAATATTAAATATAAAGGGAGAGATTTTTATTTACCGGTGGAATATTTTTCGTTTGATATACATCTAAAGATATATTTGATGTATATCTAAAGGTGTGTTTGATATACATCAAACGCATGCTTAGATGTACATCAAACGCACCTTTATATGGGGGTCTAAAAAAGAATATGATTCTTTTGAATAAATTATCCTCTTACAGACATTAATTTATCGAAGGTGAAACCTTTAAAATCATCAATTACATAATCGGCTTTATCCTGAATTGCTTCGCGAGGATTTGTAGTTGCAAGTCCGATAACTGTTGATCCGGCAGCATTTCCTGCCTGAAGGCCATGGAAAGAATCCTCGAAAACAAAACTATTTTCGGGAGTAGATCCAAGAATTTCGGCACCTAAAAGGAAGCATTCCGGATTTGGTTTTGATTGTTTAAAGAGATCTGCAGTAACAATAGAATCGAATATATCCAAAACTTCAGGATGAGCACGATACACATTCTCCATCTTCTTGATATCCGAACTGGTTACAACTGCCATCTTAACATCGTTTTTCTTCAGATCTTCAATAAAATCGAGTACTCCGGGAATATAATCGTATACCATATTTTCTTCAAAAAGCAACAAGTCTTTGCTGATCTGTTCCTTTTCTTTCTCCATGCCTTCGAAATACTTATCATAAATCTGAACCAATGTTTGTCCTTTAATGATTCGATCGAAGTTAGGAAGATCCGGACGATATTTACGTCCCTGTTCACCCCAGAATATACTATACTGAGTTTCTGTGTCCATTACTACACCATCAAAATCAAAAAGAGCTGCAATCGTTTTACTTTCTTTCATTATCTATATATAATTTTTGCGTTGCAAAGGTCCGAATAATAGTTGAATGCGACAAATAATTCGTACCTTTGCGGCACTTAAAAAAATGTAAAGTCGTTTATGTCTGTTAAGAACAACCCTCACATTCTCGGAACCGAGAGCATTGGTAAATTATTGCTTCAATATTCAATCCCCGCTATTATAGGGATGACGGTAACTTCATTGTATAACATTATAGACAGTATATTCATTGGCCACGGTGTGGGTGCAATTGCTATCTCAGGGCTTGCCATATCCTTCCCGCTGATGAACCTTGTTATTGCGTTCTGTACGTTGGTGGGAACCGGAGGAGCAACCATCTCTTCCATCCGTCTTGGGCAGAAAGATCTTGCCGGTGCCACAGAGGTGCTGGGAACTGTACTTATGCTTTGCATTATTAACTCCGTTCTTTTCGGCGGACTGTTCCTTTTGTTTCTGGACCCAATCCTTATATTCTTCGGGGCAAGTGCAACAACTCTGCCTTATGCACGCGACTTTATGCAGGTAATCCTTTGGGGTACACCAATATCATATACAATGATAAGTCTGAATAACGTAATGCGTGCCACCGGTTATCCAAAGAAAGCCATGCTTTCGTCCATGATTACCGTTGTTGCTAATATAATCATAGCTCCCATCTTTATTTTCCATTTCCGTTGGGGAATCCGTGGTGCCGCTCTGGCCACCATCATCTCACAATTCATCGGGATGGTATGGGTGCTTCACCACTTCATGAACAAAGAAAACTATGTTCACTTCCAGAAAGGCTTTCACATAGTAAGAATCCGGATTGTGAAGAATATCTTTTCCATTGGTATGGCTCCGTTCCTGATGAATGTCTGTGCATGCGGAATAGTTATCGTGATAAATAATATCCTGCAAAAAAGCGGCGGCGACATGGCAATTGGAGCTTATGGCATCATAAATCGCGTGCTTATGCTTTTCGTGATGATTATTATGGGACTCACCATGGGTATGCAACCAATCGTTGGATATAATTATGGAGCCAATCTACAAAATAGAGTAACACGTACATTAAAGTTGGGCATTATTTCGGGAGTATCCATCAATATGATAGGTTTCATTTCCTGTGTATTCTTCCCCAACACCATATCTTCCATGTTTACAAGCGAACAGACACTGATACATATTGCTGCAACCGGTTTGCGTATCTCTGTCCTGGCATTCCCTTTCGTGGGAAGTCAGATTGTAATCTCCAACTTTTTCCAGAGTATAGGACAGGCAAAAATAAGCATATTTATGTCGCTTTCAAGACAACTCCTTTACTTGCTTCCCTGCCTGCTGTTTTTCCCTCAGCTTTTTGGAACAACTGGAGTGTGGTGGAGCATGGTAACATCAGATTTTCTGGCATTCGTTACAGCCATATTTATATTGGTTTATCATTTCAGGAGAGTAGCAAAAAATCAGCAGCCCGTAGTTTAGCATATTAGAAGAAAAGAGAAAAATAGTTGGGTTAAAGTACAACCAAGCGTAATATTTGTATATTTGTAGTAAAGTTTTTCATTCAGAGAACTATTATTATAAAGAAACAAATGATCAGCATACTACTAAAAAATCCACTATTCAAAGGAACTACTCCTGAGGAACTCACAAATAATTTCGAGGGAATAAATTATCATATAAAGAATTTTAAAAAGGGAGATATTCTTGCCTTTCAGGGCGACCCATGTAACAGGCTGATTATTCTTTTAAAGGGAAGTGTCAGGGGCGAAATGATTGATTATTCAGGTAAACTGATAAAGATTGAAGATATTGGCGCACCACGAGCTTTGGCTCCTTTATTTCTTTTCGGAACAGAAAACAAATACCCGGTAGAGGTTACTGCCAACGAAGAAGTCGATGCCTTGTTTATTCCCAAGGAAAGTGTATTGTTGCTTTTTCAACGCAACAAACTGTTCCTGGAAAACTATCTGAATACATCGGCAAATTATGCCAAAACGCTCTCGGATAAGTTATTCTTTCTCTCGTTTAAAAGTATCAAGCAAAAACTTGCTTCTTACATTCTTCGGCTGTCTGCTTCGGCTGGCAATAAAATTATAATGGACCGTTCGCAACAGGAAATGGCCGATTACTTTGGCGTATCTCGTCCGTCACTGGCAAGGGAACTTGCGCACATGCAGGACGAAGGACTTATATCTGTTGACAGGAAACATATCACTATTCTTAATCCGGAAAAACTTAAAAAACTTATTCAATAAAATATCTGTTATACAAGAAACCATTCATCTTAATCTCTATAAAGTATGAAAACAGATTTTATTAAAATTACTAAGGGAATAACTCAAATCATAGAGATTTGGGAACCTAAATTAACTTCTCTGGAAAAAGAAGTTATCACTGAGAGACGAAACAAGCAAAACCGAAACATTATGCAAATACTGGGGCACTTGGTAGATTCTGCTTCAAATAATCATCAGCGCATGGTACGTCTTCAATATAATAAAGAACTTGTGTTTCCTGATTACAGGCAAGATAATGATCTCTGGATTACTATTCAGAATTATCAGGAATCCAATTGGCACAACCTTATTCAGCTTTGGAAATTCTACAACCTGCACATTATTCAAATTATTAATCAGGTTGATTTCTTAGCTTTAAAAAACTCCTGGACAGACTTCGAGGGAAATAAAGTTTCATTGCAAGAGATGATTACCGGTTATCTCGACCATCTTAATTTACATATCAACGAAATTAAAGAATTAATAGAATCTGATAAGCACAATTAATCGTTTATCTATGAAATAAAAAAATAAATTTTCACTGTTGTAACATTGGTTACAGAATTTCCTCTACACTACCTCATATCTTTGTCACATCAAAAATTAGTAATTAACTTCTAAAAGTAATAAGATTATGAGTATGTTCTGTTTTCAATGTCAGGAAGCTTCAAAAGGTACCGGGTGTACTTTGAGTGGTGTTTGTGGTAAAACTCCCGAAGTAGCTAATATGCAAGACCTTCTTTTGTTTGTAGTACGTGGTGTTGCGGTTTACAATCAGGAATTGCGCAAGGCTGGCACTCCTTCTTCTGAAGCCGATAAGTTTGTATTCGACGGATTATTTATGACCATTACCAATGCAAACTTCGACAAGCAGGCTATTATAGAAAAAATAAAGAGCGGACTTGCTTTAAAGAAAGAGCTGGCTAAGCAGGTTTCTCTTCCAAATCCTCCGGATGAATGTACATGGGATGGTAACGAAAGTGAATTCGAAGAAAAGTCTAAAACTGTAGGTGTACTTCGTAATCAGGATGAAGACATCCGTTCATTGAAAGAACTTGTACATTATGGTATTAAAGGTATGGCTGCTTACGTGGAACATGCATGGAATCTGGACAATGAAAATGCAGATCTCTTTGCATTTATGCAACACGCCCTTGCAGAAATCACAAGAAACGATATCAGTGCAAACGAGTTAATCGCTTTAACTCTGGAAACAGGAAAATATGGTGTTACTGCTATGGCACAGCTTGATGCAGCCAACACCGGTCACTACGGAAATCCGGAATTATCTGAAGTAAACATCGGCGTAGGCAAGAATCCTGGTATCCTTATCAGCGGACACGACCTCAAAGATCTTGAAGAACTACTTCAACAAACTGAAGGAACAGGCGTTGATGTGTACACTCACAGCGAAATGCTTCCTGCGCACTACTATCCTGAATTGAAGAAATACAAGCACCTTGTAGGTAACTACGGTAATGCATGGTGGAAACAAAAAGAAGAATTCGAAACATTCAACGGTCCGGTACTGTTTACAACCAATTGTATTGTTCCTCCTACTAAGAATGCTACATACAAAGATCGTATCTACACAACAGGAGCCAGCGGCCTTGAAGGAGCTACTCACATTCCGGCACGTGTAAATGGTCAGCCAAAAGATTTCTCTGCTATTATTGCACACGCTAAAACCTGTCAGCCACCTACAGAAATTGAGAGTGGAAAGATTGTGGGTGGATTTGCACACGCTCAGGTTCTTGCTTTGGCAGATAAAGTTGTGGATGCAGTTAAGAGTGGAGCTATCAGCAAATTCTTTGTAATGGCAGGTTGCGACGGAAGAATGAAGAGCCGCAGTTACTATACTGAGTTTGCAGAAAAATTACCTAAAGACACAGTGATCCTTACTGCCGGTTGTGCTAAGTATCGTTATAACAAACTTCCTCTGGGTGATATCAACGGAATTCCTCGCGTGCTCGATGCCGGACAATGTAACGACAGTTACTCACTGGCTGTAATCGCAATGAAGTTGAAAGAAGTATTTGAACTTGAAGATATAAACGATCTTCCAATCATATACAACATCGCATGGTACGAACAGAAGGCAGTTATCGTATTGCTTGCACTGCTTCATTTGGGAGTGAAAAAGATTCACCTTGGTCCTACTCTTCCTGCATTCCTTTCACCAAACGTAACAAAAGTATTGGTAGAAAACTTTGGAATTGGTGGAATTAGTAGTGTTGATGAAGATATTGCAGCATTCCTTGCATAAAATACTCTAATTAATCAATATAACAATTTTTATCCCCTAACCAGTTTTTATGTATCCCGGTGCTATTTTAAGCATCGGGATATTTGTTCTAATACTTTATATATTTACTTTTGCCTAACTAAAAAGAAAAAAGATGTTTGCTGAAATAAGAAGAAAAGAGAGAGAAATGGATTCGCAACAAGCTAAAGAAGTTCTTGAAAGTGGATCATACGGTATTTTATCTATGTGCGGGCAAAACAATTACGGATATGGCGTACCACTCAACTATGTTGTTGAAGAAAACCACATCTACTTCCATTGTGCCACTGAAGGTGAAAAGCTTCGTAGCCTAAAAGAAAATAATAAAGTGAGCTTTTGCGTAGTTCAGAATGCCGAAGTTATTGCTGAGAAATTCACTACAAATTACAAAAGCAGCATGGCATTTGGTAAAGCAAGCTTTGTAAGCTCAGAAGAAGAAATTCGTTACGCAATGATGTTATTATTGAAAAAATACTCTCCAGAGTACATGGAAACCGGGGAAAAATATATCAATCAGGCAATTACACGAATTCTGGTGATAAAGATAGATATAGAACACATATCCGGTAAGTTTCATTGAGTTTCTTAATCTCGTTAATTTACCCTAAAACTTATTAGTTTTTTTCCTTATAAAGGCTCTGCTGCTTACATTTGCACAAAAACAAATCATTTGTGCAACTAGATTTATGAAACAACAAGACTGCTTTATAAAATATATAGAACAAAGCATCATCAAAAATTGGGATTTAAACGCCCTGACAGACTACAACGGAGAGACATTTCAATATAAAGACGTAGCAAGAAAAATAGCAAAAATCCATCTTCTATTTGAAGAAGCCGGTATAAAAAAGGGAGATAAAGTTGCCGTATGCGGTAGAAACAGTTCCTTTTGGGCAGTAGCCGTACTAGCAACAATTACTTATGGAGGCGTTGCCGTTCCTGTTCTTCACGAATTCAAGGCAGATAATATACACAATATAGTTAACCATTCCGAAGCTCGCTTTATGTTTGTGGGCGATCAGGTATGGGAAAATCTGAATGAAGAGCTTATGCCTAATCTGGAAGGTATTATTGTGCTCAATACATTTGAACTTGTTGTTTCACGATCTGAGAAGTTAAGCTATGCACACGAGCATCTTAATGCCCTTTACGGCAAAAAATATCCGCGCAATTTCCGTCCACACGATATATCTTACCGAAAAGACAGCCCCGAAGAACTTGCTGTAATCAATTATACATCAGGCACGACAGGTTTCTCAAAGGGAGTTATGCTACCATACCGCAGTCTTACATCAAACGTGGAGTATTGCTGGGAAAAACACCCGATTGGTCCGGGAGATAATTTGGTGGGAATTCTGCCAATGGGACATATCTTTGGAATGGTATACGATTTTCTTTATGGTATTTGTGCCGGAGCGCACGTATACTACCTCACCCGCATGCCTTCACCTAAGATTATTGCACAATCATTCTCGGAAATTAAACCAAAACTGATTTCTTGTGTGCCACTTATCGTAGAAAAGATCATAAAGAAAAACATTCTTCCAAGATTTGACAACAGAGTAAACAAAATCCTGCTTCAGGTACCTATCGTAAACGAGAAGCTTAAAGCATCCATCAGACAGGAAGCTATGGATGCCTTTGGCGGCAACTTTGACGAAATAATCATTGGAGGTGCACCTCTGAACGGAGGAATTGAATCTTTACTGAGAACAATCAATTTCCCATATACCATTGCATACGGTATGACGGAATGCGCTCCAATCATAGCATCCAGTCACTGGTCTGAATTAAAGCAAAAGTGTTGCGGAAAAGCTGCTTCGCGTATGGAAGTTGCCGTTGTATCTGAAAATCCGGAAAGCACTCCCGGCGAACTTATCTGCAAAGGAGAGAATATGATGCTGGGATATTATAAAAATGAAGAGGCTACAAAAGGTGTTATCGACGAGAACGGTTGGCTGCACACTGGCGATATGGCTGTGATGGACAAAGAAGGAAACATTAGCATTAAGGGACGCTGCAAGAATCTACTTATGAATGCTTCCGGACAAAATATCTATCCTGAAGAAATTGAATCTGTACTTAACAACATGCCTTATGTTTCAGAATCAATTATTGTTATGCAAAATGAAAAGCTTGTGGCATTAATATATCCTGATTACGATGATGCTTTTGCCAACGGACTAAGCAATGAGGATATCGAAAAAGCGATGGAAACAAATCGTGCTTCATTGAATCAGCAGTTACCGGGTTATTCTCAGATAAGCAAAGTAAAATTGCATCCTGAAGAGTTTGAAAAAACAGCAAAGAAGAGCATCAAACGATTTATGTATCAGGATATTCAGGGATAAGCAACATTAAAATCTATAAAATAGTTTTAGAGTTTAAAAGATATTTTCTTAATATCTCAAAGGATTTTAACCAGATAAATCGAAGATCTGGTTAAAATCTTTTTTTCTTTTTCAGAGAGTTCATCATCATTGATAGGATTTTATTATTCAAAAAACACGAATACTAACATAACATCTTACAATTACTCCCATTATTAACATGTTCTAATGTTACACTAAATTAGAACACTTAGACTTTTCATAGCACTAGATGTCAAGCATTTATATTTTTTAGTATTCTTATTTGGTCGTATTTGTTCTAATTTATTCGTATTTATTTTAATTTAGTCGTATTTTTGTTCTTAAATGCAGTACTAATATTTAATATTTGCATAAATAAAAACATTTACAATGAGTGTTTCACCAGAACTACTAGTATATAAAGCCTCTGCCGGATCGGGGAAAACGTTTACCCTGGCGGTGGAATATATTAAATTGCTGATACAAAATCCAAGGGCTTATCAGCAGATTCTTGCAGTTACATTTACCAATAAGGCTACTTCTGAAATGAAAGAACGTATCCTTAGCCAGCTTTACGGTATATGGACTGCCGATAAAGATTCTGCCGCTTACCTTGATAAGGTTTGCACAGAGCTGAATATGCCCGAGGCTGAAGTGAGAAAAGCAGCAGGTACGGCGCTTAACTATATGATTCACGACTATAGCCGGTTCAGGGTTGAGACTATCGACTCATTTTTCCAGTCGGTTATGCGCAATCTAGCGAGGGAACTGGAACTTAGTCCGAATCTGAATATTGAGCTAAACAATACAGAAGTGCTTAGCGATGCTGTCGATTCCATGATTGAGAAGCTTAAACCCACTTCGGAAGTACTTGCGTGGCTGCTCGATTATATTGATGAACGTATAAAAGACGATAAGCGTTGGAATGTTTCGGGCGAAGTAAAGAACTTCGGTCGAAACATTTTCGATGAAGGATATATTGAAAAAGGAAGTGGTTTGCGAGCCAAACTAAAAAATCCTAATTATATAGGCAATTACAAAAAAGAGCTTCAGGCTATTCAAGAGGAGGCTTTGGATCAGATGAAAGGTTTTGCCGATCAGTTTAACGGATTACTCGAAGAGCATGGGCTTACCCCTCTCGACTTAAAGAACGGTGCGCGAGGAATTGGCAGCTATTTCAATAAGATTAATAATGGCGTTTTGAGCAATGATGTGCGTAACATAACTGTAGAGAAGTGTTTGGAGAGCGAGGATAACTGGGCAACCAAAACTTCACCCCAAAAAAATCTTATTATTGAACTGGCCCATGAAGAGCTTATTCCTCTATTACAGGCTGCAGAAGAGTATCGCGTAAAGAATAGTACCATTGTGAACTCTTGCCGCCTCTCCTTGCAACACGTAAATAAAGTGCGACTTCTGGCAAACATTGACGAGGAAGTGCGTTCTCTAAATAAGGAAAACAACCGTTTCCTGCTGTCGGATACCAATGCATTGCTTCATCGTTTGGTACAAGACGGCGATTCATCTTTCGTTTTCGAGAAGATTGGGACAAGCATTCGCAATGTGATGATTGACGAATTCCAGGATACTTCGCGTATGCAGTGGGATAATTTCAAGTTATTGTTGCTCGAAGGTCTTTCTCAAGGATCAGACAGCCTCATCGTGGGAGATGTTAAGCAATCTATTTACCGCTGGCGCAACGGCGACTGGGGTATCCTGAACGGATTGCGTGATAAGATGGATAGTTTCCCGGTTCGTGTGAAGACACTTACAACAAATCGCCGTAGTGAAGCGAACATAATCCGGTTTAACAATAGTCTGTTTACCGCAGCATGTAACTATCTGTGCGATGTTTATTGGGAGCAACAGAACGAAGAATGCTACAGTCTGAAAGATGCATATTGCGACGTTAAGCAGGAATCTCCCAAGAAAGAAGATAAAGGCTACGTAAAAATCTCGTTCCTTGCCGGTGATGATAAAGATACTCCGCCGGAGGAGAGGAAAGATTACGTGCAATACACCATGGAATCTCTTGCCGAAGAGGTGAACGACCTCATAGAGCAAGGAGTGAAACTAAATGATATTACCATTCTTGTGCGCAAGAACAAGACTATCCCTCAGATAGCAAGCTTCTTTGAGGAGAATCTCCCCTATCGCATTGTGTCCGATGAGGCTTTCCGACTGGATGCTTCGCTGGCTATATGCATGATACTTGATGCGCTACGCTATCTTTCCAATCCGGAGAATACCATCGCGAAAGCACAGCTGGCGGCTTCTTATCAGAATGAGGTTTTGAAACAAGGAGTAGATCTGAATACTTTGCTGCTTAGCGAGATAGACAATTATCTGCCTGCGGAATTCGTTTCCGGAAGAGAAGCATTGCCTTTGATGCCTCTTTACGAACTGATAGAAGAACTGTTCCGCATTTTCGAGATGGAAAAGATAGAGAATCAGGATGCTTACCTGTTCTCGTTCTACGATGCGGTAGTGGAATACCTGCAAAACAACTCGTCCGACCCCGATTCTTTCATTACTTTCTGGGAAGAACGCCTGTGCGGCAAGACTATTCCGTCGGGCGAAATTGAAGGGATACGAATCATGTCTATCCATAAATCCAAAGGATTGGAGTTTCACACCGTGCTGCTTCCGTTCTGCGATTGGAAACTGGAAAACGAAACGAATAATCAGCTGGTGTGGTGCTCACCCACCGTACCGCCATTCAACGAGCTCGATCTGGTTCCGGTGAACTATTCTTCGGCTATGGCGGAATCTATCTATAAAGAAGATTATCTGAACGAACGCCTTCAGCTTTGGGTAGATAACCTGAACCTGCTTTATGTAGCCTTTACCCGTGCGGAAACGAATCTGATTGTATGGGGAAAGAAAGATCTGAAGAATACTGTGTCCGAATTGCTGGGCAGAGCATTACGATCGGTCGCAGTAGCAGAATCCATTGAGTGGAACGAGGACTCGCCTTACGAATTCGGCACACTTTGTCCGTCGGAAGTCAAGGAGCAGAAAGCTACCACCAACAAGCTTACTACTCCCCCTAGCAGCGTTCCGGTACAGATTGAGTCGCACTTGCACAATATCGAGTTCCGGCAGTCGAACCGTTCGGCAGACTTCATCAAAGGAGAAGATACGGGCGAAGGCGACAGTAAATACATCAACCAGGGACAACTGTTTCATACACTTTTCTCTGCCATTGAAACCAGAGAAGACGTACAGCCTGCCATTGAGCGACTGCTCTTTGAAGGAGTAATACCCGACAGCAAAACGGAGAAAGAGATTCGTAAAACAGCAGAGAAGGCTCTCTCTCACCCAATGGTTCAGGAATGGTACTCGGGAGCTTACCAATTGTTCAACGAATGTGCCATCATCTACAAAGAAAAAGGCACGCTAGAAGTGCGCCGTCCCGACCGTGTTATGATGAATGACGACGAGGTTGTGGTGGTAGATTTCAAATTTGGTAAAAAGAACAAGAAATACAACGAGCAAGTAAAAGGATATATCTCCTTACTTGCCGAGATGGGTTATAAGAACATCATCGGATACCTTTGGTATGTGTATGATGAGGAACTGGAAAAGGTTGGGTAAATCTTAATGAAATAGTGATAAAAGCGGACTAAAAACCCGCACTGTTCACGAACATTTTTCGGGGGTTCGAATCCCCCAGCTTCCGCACAAGAGCATTATAAACATTATTGAAGCGGGAGTTAAGGTAAAGTCCGGTGAAAGCTAAACAAAAGTTTCACCGGAGATTCTAAATTAATAGTAGAGCAAAACAAAATAAGGTGTACACCTTATAACTAAATAGTCTACACTTTATATAGAAAAAGTGTAGAGCAAACAAAGAAGCAAACAATGGAAACATTCTTAAGTATCGTCGCAAAAGACTTATATAAAAGGCATGGAGCAGATCTCTCCCGCGTGGCAGTTATTTTCCCAAACAAGCGCGCCGGATTATTTTTCAATGAACACCTCGCCGAAGAGGCAAACCGCCCCATTTGGTCGCCGGCTTATCTCAGCATCAGCGAACTGTTTCAGCAGTTATCGGCACAAAGAAGTGAGAATCCTTTGAAGCTTGGCAACTCCATTAAGCTTGTTTGCGAACTTTATAAAATATTCCGCGAGGAGACTAAGAGCGAGGAAACGCTGGACGATTTCTATTTCTGGGGAGAACTGCTTATTAGCGACTTTGACGATGCAGATAAAAATCTGGTGGATGCTGATAAGCTATTCAGCAACCTGCAGGACTTAAAGAACATAATGGACGATTTCGATTTTCTTAATGAGGATCAGGAAGCAGCCATCCGTCAGTTTTTTCAGAACTTCTCCATCGAGAAGCGTACTGCCTTGAAAGAGAAATTTATCTCTCTGTGGGACGTGCTCGGAAATATCTACCACCGATATAAAGAAGAACTGGCTAATCAGCAAATTGCCTATGAAGGAATGCTCTACCGTTCGGTTATTGAGCAGCTTGATGCGTCGCAAATGAAATATGATACTTATGTGTTTGTGGGATTCAACGTGCTGAATAAGGTAGAGACAAAGTTCTTCCAATTACTTCGCGACGCCGGCAAAGCTCTTTTTTATTGGGATTACGATGAATTCTACACCAATGAGAAAAATCATGAAGCGGGAGAATTCATCCGTCGTAACCTGAAAGAGTTTCCTTCTGCCCTTAGCGGAGTGACTTTCAATAAAATGATTCAGCCAAAGAAGGTGCGCTTTGTTGCATCTTCTACCGAAAACGCTCAGGCGCGCTTCCTGCCGGAATGGATACGCGGTAATGTTACCGGAAAAGAATCGGAAAGTGCTGTGGTTCTTTGCAACGAAGCACTGCTACTTCCCGTGCTACATTCCATACCCGACAGCGTGCAGCATGTGAACATTACCATGGGATTTCCTTTGGCTCAGACACCCGTGCACAGTTTCATCACAGCTCTGCTGGAGTTGCAGACTGAAGGTTTCCGAACAGACACGGGAAGATATGCCTACGCTGCCGTTCAGGCCGTACTAAAACACCCATATACTCGTCAGCTATCGTCCAAAGCCAATGAGCTGGAAAAGGATCTTACTGAAAAGAATCGTTTTTATCCTCTTCCTTCCGAGTTAAAGCAGGACGATTTTCTGGGAATGCTATTCACTCCACAACTAAGCAATATGGATTTGTGCCGTTATCTTTCCGATGCGCTCAAAGAAGTTGCTACCATATACAACAAGGAAAAAGAGAGTGATGATGTATTTAATCAGCTTTACCGTGAATCACTTTTCAAAGCATATACGCTAATCAACCGCCTTGGCAGTATGATTGACAAAGGTGACCTGATTGTTCAGACAGGAACTTTCAAGCGTTTGCTGAACAAGGTTTTGTCTGCCTCAAACATCCCCTTCCACGGAGAACCGGCCATCGGTATGCAGGTAATGGGTGTGCTTGAAACCCGTAACCTCGACTTTAAAAATCTGGTGATGATGTCGTTAAACGAAGGTCAGCTGCCTAAGGGTAGCGGAGATTCGTCATTCATCCCATATAATCTGCGCAAAGCATTCGGGATGACCACCATTGAACACAAAAATGCGGTATACGCTTATTATTTCTACCGACTGATGCAACGTGCCGAGAACATAACATTGATGTACAACACAGCTTCAGACGGACTAAACCGTGGCGAGTGGTCGCGCTTCATGCTGCAATTCCTTATTGAATGGCCGCACGAAATTGCCCGCGAATATCTGGAAGCGGGACAATCTCCGCAAACAGCCAAAGAAATTATCATTGTAAAAACACCGGAGGTAATGAAGCGCCTGCAGAACTTTTATGATGTGCGTTGCAATAAGAGGGCACAATTCTCTCCTTCTGCGCTAAACACTTACATGGACTGCCAGCTTAAATTCTACTATACATACGTTGCCAAACTGAAACCGAAGCCAGAAGTTAGTTCGGAAATAGATTCAGCCATGTTCGGAACCATCTTCCATCGTTCGGCAGAACTTATATATGGTGATTTCAAAGCGCACGGTAATGTGGTAAACAAAGAACAGATAGAGCAATTACTCCACAACGATGTGAAGCTTCAGGGATATGTAGACAGAGCATTCAAAGAAGAATTCTTCCAGGTGCCGCTTGACGAGAAGCCCGAATACAACGGCGTGCAGTTGGTTAACTCTAAAGTTATAGCTTCTTATATTCGCCAACTGCTACGCAATGACAAAGAGTACGCTCCATTTACCCTAGTGGACATGGAGAAAAAAGTCAGTGAAGACATCACTATTCCAACAGCTAAAGGAGATATCCTTTCAAGAATAGGAGGAACCATTGACCGTATGGACAGCAAAGACGGCACTTTAAGAATTGTAGATTACAAAACCGGTGGTTTTCCGAAAGCCGCTGCAGATATTGCAGCATTATTCACTCCGGCAGAGAATCGTCCCAATTATATTTTCCAGACATTTCTCTACGCTGCCATAATGACTCGCCAGCAGAAACAGAAAGTTGCTCCTTCTCTACTCTATATTCATCAGGCAGCATCGGCAGATTACAAACCATACATAGAAATTGGTCTGCGGAACAATAAAACTTTTGTGGAAGATTTTACTCCATACGAGGAAGAGTTCAGGGAATTGCTAACCCAATTGCTATCGGATATATTCAATTCCGAGCAGCCATTCAACCAAACGAAGTTCGTAAATAAATGCGAGTTTTGCGACTTTAAAGCACTGTGTAAGAAGTAAATAAAGTTTTGATAAATATTTTGTTTTTTAAGAATTAATCCTATTTTTGCAATAATTAAAAAGCTGTAAACTAATGTTAAGTTAATTAAATATAACTTCAATAAACATCAGGCTTGAATGTGTAATTCTTAACTAAATAAATTTATTTTTATGAAAACCTTAAAAATTTTCGTGCTAATGCTGGCAGCTGCAGGACTCTCGCTTTCCTCATGCCAAAAAAATGATTCAGAGATTATGACTGAAAGTGTAAGCAAATCACTTGGAGTTCAGCTTCAGGCAGTAAACAACACTTATTCATTCGGCATTGGTACCAAAGCTTTGAAAACAGCTACCTTAAAATGGGACACTTGCCAAATGTATGTTTCCAGAGTTCATCTTACAGCAACAAAAGAGCAAGGTGATACATTGGCTACAGAATTCAGCCTGAATCTAAAATTTAAAAACTCAAAATTAGCTGATTTGTTCAGTGCAAATTCATTGCTTGGCGATGTAACTCTTCCGGCTGGATTATACGACAAAATATCTATTCAGATTCAATCGGACAAAAAAGATGCCGGCACTGCTCCAGTATTCTATCTTGCAGGTATTTATACTAATGCTTTAGGAACTGCAACTCCTATTGCTATTGTTGTAAACAAAGACTTGAAGTTTAAAGCCTCTGCAAAAGACAGTGTTCAGTTAAACACTGCAGCAGATTACACTGCATTATTCCAGTTAGACTTGTCTAATGCAATAAGCAATGGTAGAATCACAGAAGCCGACCTTGATAAAGCTTCACTTACTAATGGCAAGATAATTATTAGCGAGAATTCAAATAAAGAAGTTTATGAGAAATTCTTTAAAAGAGTTCTGAATCTTGATGCATTCCAACACAAAGCATTTAAGAAGGCAAATGAAAAAGATAATGATGAAAAAGATAAGGACTAATAGCTAACCAAGCAAAAATTAATATTAGCAGGTTATTCCTAAATTATAATTGGAATAATCTGCTTTTTATTTTATATGCTTCTACTAGATATGACCGAATTAAAGAAAATCTAAGAAATCAGACTATATGAAGATATAAAAAGAGCTCAAAAAAAGACTTTTTTTCTTAGGCATAAAACAGAGAAACAATAAGCAGCTAACTAATTTATTGACAGCTATTTTAGGCTTCATTACGCCTTAATTATTGCTGGAATATCGATCAAACCTAAAAAAAATAATGCACTTTAAACGAAAAAAAGTGTCCAAAACCTTTTGATATTTCACAAAAAGCCTTACCTTTGCAGCGCAATTAAGGATGGTTCCGTAGCTCAGCTGGATAGAGCAACGCCCTTCTAAGGCGTGGGTCAAGCGTTCGAATCGCTTCGGAATCACAAAGCAAAATCGCAAATAGCTTATTATTAGTTATTTGCGATTTTTATTTTTACCCAATCTTCCTCATTCTGGGACAAACAAAGTGCTAGACTGCTAGACTATCGCTAGACTTTATCGGGTATATCTAGCGCCCATACAACACTAACAGTCAGCAGGTTAAACACTCCCCGCTAGACTGCTAGACTATTTTGAGATTTTTATTTTTTATGAGAGATGTGCTGTTCCTCTTACTCATCAAAAGGACAGGTTTCTAACAAATAAATGGCATCTAAACTCCATGTAGCGACTTCATTAGTACTCACATACGGAATCTCATCTATTGGAGCAGGCACTTCCGGTGGCAAGATGCGGGAAGTTTTGAGGGATGGTAATGTTTTGTTCTTTCCCCAACGCAATAAATCATCCCATGCCTCTTTACCCATTTCCGGCTTCTGCATATTATAAGCAGCATAACCTAACAATCGGGAAATGCGGAAATGATTATTACTGATCTCTGCCGCTTTTTTCTTATAATTTGCAGCATGATCCAGCCATACCTTATTCCATTCCGGCACATTTATCATTCTTTGCAATTCATTCATAATCTCAAAGCCCCCCATTATAGTCATCAGATGATTTGTATTTTGCATTGCCGAGTCACCTTCATAGGTTATCATTCCTGTAGCAGGATCGAACCCTAACGCTTTCGGTCCGGTAAACAGTCCATGCTTCAAAGATGCAATACTTTTCATTCCAGTAAGAATCTTATCCCGATAAGTAGTATTGCGCGTACGCTCCCACTCTGTCATCCAATTGCCTGCATACGCCAACCAATCCGGACCGATTCGTAAACGAGCCGGAGCAGTACAAGGATAAAGACTACGAGGTTCTGCCAAACGCATAGGGTCAAGAGTATAAAGTTTCTGCTCAGCATCTTTAACCTCTTTCATCAAATCACCGCAACGTTCGTCGGTTGTCAGATAATAGTAAAAGCGATTCCATGCAGCCTGACTAATACGTGCTTCTTTCGCACCACATCCCCAGTGGCTTACATTATGACGACTTCCTAATCCTGCGTTTTCTCCTATATGATAAACATCAACCTCGGCAGTATGACGTGTCATTGCTTTAGCCATCTTCCAAATATCAGCACGTCCGGTACGCAAGAAATTATACCATAACCACATATTAGAGCCTAATTCTGTATTATCCCAGGCAAATCCTCCTACATCATACCGCCATTCATGCCGAATCGGATCATAAGCATGCATTACATCTCCGTAATTCCAGAAACCATACCATTTATTCTGTTCTATAGCTTTCTGGTAAAAGTCAATATATCCATTTAATCTATCTTCAATATTAGCACGAAAAGGAGTACTATTATCAGGTAAACTCCATACTCCAAACGCTTCTTGTCGTTGCAAATACTCAGGAGAACACATTAAAGGTGAATCGGCCGATAGAGCTTTTGCTATTTTTGCAATACCTGCTTTTCCAGGATATGCCGGTTGAGGAACAATCGTTAACGTATGTGTACGTGCAATACCATAAGGTGTACTTAGTCCTTCCTGCACATCTTCATAACTCGCATTCAAATCGTGAGCAACTTTATCATAATGACGTAAGTCCATAGCTTCTGCTTCAGGACTCCAAAACCACATAGTGATTGCTGCTATATCTTTCCGTGCATTATCTACCTCGAGAGAAGATGGATAAGACTGCCAGAAATCGTGCAGGCAAACTCCTAGCCCACCGCTAACATCTCCTGCAAATACATATCCATTGGAACGAGTTCCGGAGAAAGTTCCTATCCAGGGATTATCATCTGTAGCACGTTTACGGATACTAAAAGCATCAGCATTTAATTGAGACAAGCGAAAGCCGTCCCATGATGCCCATTTATCAAGCAAATCGCGATTCTCAGCATCAAACTTTTCATATACAGGAATACGTTTGCCTTCCATCTGTTGTTGCTGAAGAGTATTATCTTCATTTAAAGTCAGAACACGTCTTCCAACTAAAGGTTGTACCGGTTCACTCCATATTCCGCCCTCAGCTCCCGAAAATGCAATATGACGATTATACACGGCTTCACGCATAGGTACTTCAAAGCGTATACCAAGAGTATGAATATAATCTTTATTCTGATCGCCATCATAAACAAAGGTATGCACCATCTTTATCTGATCACTGCCTCTATATAGATAAAAACGAATAGTAAAAGGCAACAATTCACGACCTATTGTTTTATGCACTCCTTCTATCTTCACAACTATGCGTACAGCACCATTCTGTTCAATATCAACCTTCTTTATCTCACTTTTATAGTTGGTAAAATGAATCTGATCTGTATTTTCGGCCAAAGGTTTATCCTGCGTTTGGCAAATTAGAAATGCTTTACCTCCTACCTTAACATCTCCATACCAAAGACCGTCTAATAAATATTCACCAGATTTAGGAAATACAGCTTTTATTACACCTGTATTTATCTCTAAAGCATTGTTTTTACTAACAACTGGCATTAACTCAGTTTTTTTCTTTGATGCTTCATTAATCTGCAGCTTTAACTGATTAGTTGAAGCAGGTATAACAGCCGATACCCCACTCCACTTTATTGAACCATCAGGCCAATAAGCCAATGGCCACATATCTGTAGAGAGCTGTTTTCCATCAGCAGAAAAAAGAGCGACAGTTTTATTCTGAGTGAGACTACCTTGAGTAAATGGAACTCCAAAGCTTACCGGAGTATTAAATGACGGCACATCGCCTATCCACTTCAGACTTACAGGTTCCTTTTCGACATTATTACAAGTATACTGGAAATTTGTAATACGAGTACGGGATAAAGTTGTACGGAAACCAAACCAGCCGGAGGTAAGAGGATTAGCATCACGGATGTCAACCAAACGTTTGCCATTCATATAATAGCTCACTTTATTGCCTTTGCTCATAATTTTAATATGATACCATTTATTAGATTTTAGCAAATGTTCGCTATCAGTATATTCACGCAAAATGGCCGGTTGAAAAGCTTTATCCTTAATACCCCGTTCATCTCCGCTATATCGACGGAAACGTGTTGTTGAATTAGTATTTCCTCCATATCCCAAATAGTAGAGCTGCAAAGAATAGCAATTCATAAAGATACCATTACGCCAGCTCTTTCTTTTCAGGATATCATTCGGGTATTTAGGATCGGACGCCATCCAGAAACAATTCAAGTCACTTAATCGATCTCCTTTTTTACCTTCATCCATGACACATGCATCATATTCTATGGTAGTTTCACCATTCATCTTTTCCTTGCGCCACAGAGTAAGTCCTTTCGGTGAAATAATTTCCACAGTATCGCCCAGGAAAGTTATCTTGTAATCTGGCGACTCAGATTCCACACTCCAGAATTTATTAAATTGCCTGGCATTTAAAGCCGATAACTGTTTAGTTTGAGCCGATGAGATAAAAGGGACCAAACAAAAGCTGAGAATCCAAAATAATCTATTTTTCATTGTAAAGTAACTGTTTAACAAAGTAAGTTATCTTTCAACAAAAGTAAATCACTACCATTCAGTAAACAATAGAATATAGTACACAGAGATGAAATATTATACTAAAAAAGGAGTTGAACTTATATAAGTTCAACTCCTTCATATCTTATAACAGACCTAATAAAGTTTATTTGCAATCTTAATTAGTAGGTATTACACGCTTTATTGTTCCGTCTTCATTAAACATAAGCCTATCAATACAAACTTCCCGATGGTATCCAGGTCCACTCTCTTTATTCAGATAATTCTTATTGATACGATGATAAACTATATACCATTCGTCACTCCCTGGGATATTTAAAATTGAATTATGTGCCGGACCGTAAATTTCATTCTTTGCATCTTGTATTAAAACGATAGGATCTTTAGCCACCTCTATCGGACCAGTAGGTGAAGTACTGGTTCCATACGCTACATGATAATTAGGTGAACCGGTATCATCAACCGACCAAAGGAAATAATAAAGTCCATTTCTATAAAATACGTAAGAAGCTTCACGAAAAGCATAATTTTCCAATGTTCCACCTTGAGGAGTTAATACTTTTGTAGTACCTTCTTTAAGTGATGTCATATCATCGTTGAGCTCAGCTACTGCCATATAACCATTACCCCAATATAGATAACTCTTACCCGATTTTGGATCTGTGAATACATCCACATCAATTTGCTGACCTTTTCCTACAGGTGATGTTGTAACGATAGGATGTCCCAAATCAGTGAAAGGTCCAGTAGGAGAATCAGACGTAGCAACACCTATTTGTTTTCTATTTGCTTCTTTGCTATTAGCACTAAAGTAAAAGAAGTATTTATATTTTCCACCAATGAGTTTCTCTTCAATACAAGGCGCCCAAGCATTACCATCAGCCCACTTTACCTGATCTGTTTTCACATCAATAATTGTACCTTCATCTTTCCAATCTTTCAAATTTGTTGATGAGAAAACATTAAATGAATGTCCACCCCATCCTGGCACTCCATCTGTTGTTGGATAAATATAATATTTACCTGTCTTGTGTGAATAAAGAACTTCAGGATCGGCATGGAATCCCGGAATTATAGGATTAGATTGTTGACTTTCCGTTATACCCCATTTTGCAATCAAAGCATCTTTTTCCTTTTTAGTTATAGAAATAATGGTTCCGTGACGAGGATGAAAATTCATGGAGATATTATTATCAATAACTTTAAAGTGATCTAAATCGGTACTTTCGGTAAACTGATACTTGCCTTTCATATACACATCGTACATGAGAATATATTTATCAGAATTTATCATCTTGAATATTCCGGATCCTTCTACAGATTCTTTAGTCTGTTGTTTATAATCACTTGATTCTGTCCATTTTCCCGAGGTAAGAGAAGAAGTTGTTGCTTTCTTTATACCATTGCCGTGTCCTTCTGTTTTATAAAATAAATGATATAATCCATCTTTATAGATAATATCACCATCGATGCACGACAGTTTGTTTTGGGGAATAAACAAAGGTTTTGGAGTTCCTTCAATATCTGTAAAATCTTTATTGGCATATGCATAATAAATAACATCCGGATTCTCGCCATACTTCATTGACCAGTATACCATATACTTACCAGCCTTTTTATCATAGATAGTTTGCGGCGCCCAAACCCGAAGCAGATCTTCCTGTCCTTTATACTTTTTCTGAATATTAACTACATTGGATTTCCAATTAATGAGATCGGTAGATTTAAGCAATATCATTGCTCTGTTAGAGCTCCAGCCATTAGCTGCCACCATATCTGTAAGTACCATATAAAAAGTCTTTCCATCTTCCCCACGCAAGATATGCGGATCCCGCACCCCTCCAGTAGAACTGATAGTTTTTGAACTGATTACTGGCTTATTGTTGTTCAAAGCTTTGTAATTATATCCATCGTCACTAATGGCATAACGAACAGATTCTTCATCTCCATTATTGCCAGTGAAATAGACAAAAAGGTAAGCACTGCAATTATTAGCTTTTTTGCTGGTAGTAATTGCAGCTTTTCCAGAGAAAGTTAAAAAGAAGAATAATAAAAGTAGAGTTGCATTTTTCATTTCATATTTCATTTTTAAATAAATACAGTTTAAGCATTTCAGGATACAAAAATATCTTTGAAAATCTTGTTGTTAACAGGAACCGAGTTTACTTCGGAATTGTTTCATCTATTATTATTTTATGCCGTAGATATACAGCAAGTAATAATGAATAAACCATTAACATATTTCTCAATAATAATTTTCTTACAGGACACAAATATAATAAAAATCAAGCTAGCTCAGATTAACTAAGCTAGCTTGATTAAATATTAATGCTCTTTTTTATTTATTTAAAAGTATAAACGCTTATTTTATTCCAGATGTTATTAATTGGTACAGATTGTTTATTGCCACTGAAGTTTATTATTATAAAACGATTAGCAGGAATATTATATTTTTCACTCAACACTTTAATAACAGCTGCAGCACGTTTTTTACTTACCTGCAAATTAATATCAGCTGTACTTGCTTTTACATCTGTATAACTTGCTATTGTAACCTGCTTTTCACGATATTTCATCATATATTGTGCTACTGTATAAAGATTAAACTCCTGATCTGTTTCAATTGTAGATTTTCCAGTCCGAAATACAATCACAGAAATCAGCACTGTATCTTTCAGTGCAGATTCATTATCAACAAAGGTATTCTTTTCAGTTTCTGTAATTTGCTTATTTTCATAGCGCACCTTATAGCCTTCCAATTGTTCTCTAAGCTCTTTATTCTGATTATTCAATATTTGAATCTCTCCTCGCAGCTCATTATTCCGTTCATTCAAAGACTGAATTAAAATGGGATCAGCAGGATCAATCAGGACAAAACCTCTATTTTTAAAACGATAAGTAAAGCCTGCCAAGAAATTCAAAGTTGCATCATTGTAAGTTTTCCATTTCTCCTGACCATTAAAATCATCGCGTAGTAGGTTACCATTTGCTTCTATATTAAAACTCCAGGCATCACTAAGACGAATGTCGGCTTGTAATCCTAACCGTATAGAGCCACTATTCGATGATTTCAAAGTATGTTGCTGAGGTTCGAACTGCGTTGATACAAATACATTCTGATTTTTAAAAGTATGCACAAAGCCAACTCCGAGGATACCTACAAGATTGAATCCTCTATTTTCTCTATATGATCTGAATATATTACTCATATTAAACAACACATCTAAGTTTGCATTAATATAAGTAACATTATAAAGAGCTCCGACAATATTATTCTTCGAAGTCCATCCTCCAATTTGAAAACGAGAACCAATTTCCGGAGAAAAGAATTTTCCTACATTTAAAGCTGCCGTTGGGCTCAACTTACCGGAGAAAGAAGAGTAAGTCTGGCATTCACTAAATGTATATTGCCCTCCCATCTGCAACTGTAAAAACCAGTTATCCCAATATCCATACTGCTTTAAAGTTTTTTCCCGTTCCTGAGCAAAACTCATTGCAGTAAAAATGGCTACTGCCAACAGAAAAAATACTTTTTTCATAGTTCTTTATTTAATCATTAATAAAACTATATATAAAACACACAAGTATTGATTATTGTTAAACGCTAACTACTTTTTTTTGAAGTTCTAACGAATAAAGAGATAAAAAGAATAAAACAAGAAAGAATTATATTTTGATATACATCAAAGGGGTATTTAGATGTATATTAAAAGAATGCTTAGATGTACATCAAAACAATGGTTAGATGTATATCAAAAACAAATTCAGATACATCTAAAATTCAGAACTTCTCTTGCAAAACAACAAATCATCTTCAAATAAATTACCGAACAAACAAGTCTAATAATATATTTAAGAATGAGTAATTTATAAAACTCATATCTAAAACAAAATAACTAGAAAAATACTTATATATAATTGCTCATTATTTGAGAAATTATTACTTATTTTGTCATGCATTTTTAGCGTTTAAATTTTGACAACAATAACTAAGCCTTAAAATGCAGAATTCTAGAAGATTACAAAAACTACACATAGATTAAAAACAAACTATTATGAAAAAAATTATTTTATTCTTTTGTTTGACAATTATTTTATCATCATGCAAAGTTCTGAACTTCGGGCATAATATAATGCTTATAGAACAAGGAATGACAAAGAATGAGGTTTTAAAGATTTTAGGAGAGCCTAGTGACAGACAATTCCAGGGAGCAGAAGAATCATGGAGATATATTGATCCCCTTGGAGGTACAACAACTTCAACTCAATATTATATTGTTTGGTTTGATAATAACATTGTTACCAGCTTAACTACATACAATGAGCCTCTGCCAAATACTCAGAATAATAATTCGCATCATCCAAGGAGGTGATAACGATGAATTATAACTTTAACAAGTTAATCTCATGATAATAGAGAGTAAACTTTTTAGAGTAACACATTGTTATTCAATATGTACAACTTCATACTATCATGAAAACTAATTGTATATTCAAAATATCAATTGTTATAATAGCACTTCTGTTATGTGGCTGTACAAATCATATAACAGAAGTGAAAGGTCGGATGGCTAACAACTATCATTTGTTCATGGATCAACATGTTGCTGCAATGAATTCATCATTGCAAAAAATTAGTCCAGCAAAAATTACTAAAAAGAAACTTTTCAGGGCAATTCCTTCTGCCATCTTTCAATTTGAGCTATCTTCTATTGGGAATCAGAAGATTTCTATTAAGCAATATAATGAAGTTAGAAATAACACTTTGAAAATAATTAAAGATAGCTTAAGCCTATACATTATTTACAAAGATAAAGAGGCTGTAAAATCATTAGTAGACAGCATTCTAAAATCTTATTCAGAACAATTCCCCGTTAAAAACGCATATTCTTATTATAAAGAACAAAGAGAGTATGCAGGAATATTCGTACAATTTGTGGAGGCTAAAAATGAAGGTTATTGTAATGAGGAGAATATGCTCCCTGGCGATTGCAACTGGGGATATATTTTTCTTTCAGCAAATGGCAAAAGTCTGCTTCAATTTCAATGTGTGGGCTCAGACAGTGTACGGTATGATATTGGTGATTATAGAATGAAATCTGATACACTTGTATGCACATTCAAGAACAGTTATTCTTATCCGGAAAAATACGACAGTAATTCAGGTGTTAGCATTTCAGATCCCAATGATGGAAAAATAAATCCAGAGAAAGACTTCATTATAAAATTACTGCCATGCGAATGTTTGCAATACCCTTTCATTATTAAATATATAAATGAAGAAGATAAAGAAAGCGTTCAGCAACAAACTTATGTAGTAAAAATAGCAACTTTAAAAGAACAAGATGATTTTATTAAATCAATAAGAAATATAAAGCCTATTGCAAACATGGTAATATAAAAACAGAAGAGACAGTCAACTTTGGCTGCCTCTTCTGTTTTTATATTGGATAATTTTACTACTAAAACATTTGTAATTGATAAATAAATCCTAAAGAGAGCCGGTTTGTATTATCATCAAATCCTGTAGTCATTAGCGACCTCGCTCTATTTGTATATTCGTACGCACGTCCCACATAGGTTAAGAAGAAATGCAAATTAGATTCCATGGGGTAATATTCTAATCCAGCAAAATAACCGTAAGAAGTTCGATATTTGCCTTTTGCAAATTCTACAGGTCCCATCTGATATCTCAGATCTTTCTTTAGTGAAGCAGTTTCGTACATTCCTTCAAGGAAAACATTCCATTTTGGAGCAAACCGATAATTCAGTTTTGTAACTAATGATAAATATTGCGCATTAACGGCATTTCCATATCTACTTGAATTTGTAATTTTACTCATAATTCCATTACGATCAAGCTCTTCATTGGAATACATAAAATCGAAAAACATGTTGAATTTGCCTTGAGTTAGTTCATTTCCTAACGCGTAGTAATACATATTCTTTCCTTTTGCTTCATTCATCAAAGATGCCGACCATCTGGTTTTGAATGCATTATCAAAGAAACTACCGTTCCAGTTCAACGTGTATACAAGCGGTGCCTGACTTTGTACTGTTCCGGTTGTACCTACATCGTAAGTATTTGCAAAGCTATTATTCAAGCTGTTTAATACCTGAAACTGCAACTGATGATTATCATTGAAATTATATGCAAAGTTTACTCCAGTAAGGAAATTACTCATATTTTCAATCATATCACTATACTCGTATATTTCAATCGGATTAAGGTCAAATTCAACACCTCCGTAAGCTGCACATTGTTTTCCGATAAACATCGAAAACTTATCTGTTAACTTCACTCCAATACCTGCAACATCAATAGAAGTTGGCAAATTATCAATATTACCACTACCGGTATTTGGTCGATTCAAACGCTGTCGCCATCTATATGAAAGCCAATCGTTAATTTTACCTTTTGCCTCAATACGCAGTTGTCTCATATTGAATTTACTCATCTGATGGGTATCCTCAATAAATTGATTATCAAAGCTTCCATTCATATTTAGAAAGAAGTTAAACCTGTCTGTTTTCTTCTTGATATTAGTTACCTCTTCAAATAAACTTTTAGAGGAGCGCATATCACCATCTTGTTGTGCACGGACTCCAGCCATGCATAACAGGACTCCCAAGAATAGTATATACTTTTTCATATCAGTATTCATTAAAATAAGCTTGGATCTGTTTCCAATCATCTGTCCTTGTTAATGCCAACATCAACAGAACTCTTGATTTCTGAGGATTTAATTCCTGAGAGGCTACAAACCCATATTCAGCATCATTTACTTCTGCATCCAATGTGCTTGGTCCTGTTGGAACTCTTGAAGAACGAACAACCTGAATACCTGCTTTTCTGGCTCTGATTAGTTCAGGGAAAATATTCTTATGAATATTACCGTTTCCCACACCTGCATGAACAATTCCTTTATATCCAGATGCAATTAATGCATTTACAGCTTCAGGTTCAACATTTGAATAACTGTAGATAATACCTACTTTTGGCAACTTATTAAGATTATCAACAGAAAATTCAGAATTTGTAGTATGCTTTTTTACAGAAACACGATTAAAGAATACTTTACTATTAAATACATAACCTAATGGACCACAATTAGGAGATTGGAAAGTCTCAACGCTTATTGTGTTTGTTTTTAAAACATCTCCAGCTCCAAGAATCAGTCCATTCATAACTACCATTACCCCTTTACCTTTTGATTCTTTAGCCGAAGCGGTAATTACAGCATTATATAAATTCAACGGTCCATCTGCACTAATAGCAGTAGAAGGACGCATTGCCCCAACCAACACAACCGGTTTATCAGAATGTACAACAAGATTTAAGAAATAAGCGGTTTCTTCCATGGTATCAGTTCCGTGAGTAATTACAATACCATCAACTTTGCTATCGGCAAGTAATATATTAATCCGCTTCGCAAGAGTAAGCCACACATCATCAGACATATCTTGTGAGCCAATTCTTACAATTTGCTCACCTGTTACATTAGCTACATTATTAATATCAGGAACGGCATCAAGTAGTGCGCCAATAGCTACCTGCCCCGCCGTATAATTTGTTTTGGTACCCGAAGTACCGGTTCCCGCAATTGTACCTCCAGTTGCTAAAATGTGAATGTTAGGCTTTTGAGCCATTACACTTATTGCTGATAGCAACACACAAAGAACAAGAAATTGAAATCTTTTAACTGCTTTCATAACAATAAAACATTTAGTTATTAAATAATTAAATCTTAGGAAAAGAATTGAATCATCAACAATCCCATTCCTACTGCTACTGCCGTAGAAATAAGACCTGGCATCATAAATGAATGATTCAGTACATATTTACCGATACGGGTAGTTCCTGTTCGGTCAAAATTAATAGCTGCAACAACTGTTGGATAATTTGGAATAAAAAAGTAACCATTTACTGCCGGAAACAATGCAATAAGCATGTACGGTGAAATAGCCAATGCAATACCAAGTGGCATAAGTGCTCTGACTGTTGCAGCCTGACTATATAAAAGTATAGACATTACAAAAAGTGCAAATCCAAAAAGCCATGGAGTTGCAGTAACAATATCCTTAATAGAAGCTGTCAATTCAGGAAGGTTGCCCTCCAAAAAAGTATCTCCCATCCAAGCAATACCAAATATAGCAATTACAGCCTGCATCCCAGCAGGGAATACTGATCCCTGTGTGGCTTTTATACCATCCGTTTTGGTAAATAGGAGAATCAAAGCTGCAGCTGACAACATTAGTATTTCTATGATAGACGACATACTAAGTTTTACCATTTCACCATCAACATTAAATGAAGGTCTTAGACCATCAAATGAACCAAACAGCACAATAAAAAGTGTTGCAAGAATAAAAATCAAAACAGAGATTATTGCATTTCGGTTATTCTCAACCTCTTTTGTATGTATCTTTTTTGTTTCAAATTCACCTTCTGCTATTCTTTTCTGAAATTCAGGATCATCTTCAAGCTCTTTGCCTACATACAACGAATAAAATGCACCAACAAGCACCCCTACTAAAGTAGCAGGAATAGTTATTTTCAGGATATCAAATAAAGAGATGTTATATCCCGACAATAATCCGAGAAGTGCAACTGTAGCCGCTGAAATAGGACTTGCTGTAATAGCTTGTTGAGATGCTATAACTGCAATACTCAAAGGACGTTCCGGCCTTATTTTGGTTTCAGTGGCAACTTCAGCTATAACAGGTAAAACAGAATATGCAACGTGTCCTGTTCCTGCTACAATTGTAAAAAGATAAGTTACTATTGGGCTCAGCCAAACAACCTTGGATGGATTTTTACGCAACACATGTTCAGCAGCTTTCACCATGTAGTCAAGTCCACCGGCAGCCTGCATACAAGAAGCAGCAGAGATTACTGCAGCAATCATTAACATCACATCAATTGGAGGTGCTGTTGGTTGTAATCCAAAAACAAAAGTTAGGATAGCTAACCCCACTCCTCCCATAACTCCAAGTCCAATACCTCCTAGTCGTGCGCCAACAAGAATAGCAACTAACACAAAAATCAATTGTAGAACCATATTTACATTTTATAATAAAGTAGAATATTTAAGTAAAATCAGACTGATATAAGTTTATCATATTACAATATGAATATAACAAATAAATTTATAAATAGGTTTGATTTTAGGAATTATAAATCACACTCTTTGCAAAAACTATTGCATTCATATTTATGTTATTAATTAACAATAGAATAACAAATTAACAACATCAAATCATGAAAACTTACTTAATAATGTTTTTGTTAGTATTCTCAATGAGAATATTCTCCCAGGATATATATAACAAGGAGAATGAGATAAGCACTTTTAATAAGTATTCTAACATAGAAATTGGTAATTCACTAAATATTTCTTTACCTGAAACAACTGAAAACCATTTGTATAAATGTGGAGTTTACTTAGAAAAATCTGCTAATTATAGATATTTTGCTCTTGGGTCGTTAGCTGCAAGTATTATTCTATCTTCTGCAGGTTCAAATTCTAATGAAACTCCAGACTCTAACAATAATAAAGATTTGTATTATGTAATAAGTGGTATATTCCTCACATCATCTATAGTATGTACTATTATATCTATCAATTACAAGTTAAAAGCCGGAAAACAACTAAAGATCTCTGCAAATGGAACTTCAGCCTGTATTTCCTATACATATTAATTTAAGCTATAAAGATTATGAAACACACTTTAATAGCAATATTACTCTTGTTTTCTACTAATATATTCTCTCAACAGATAATTAACCCCAATAATGAGGAAAAGAATAATTCAATAGTAGAAGTCAAGGACAGTATACAGACAAAAATGGATGTATATACGAAAAGTATTTTAATCAAATCCAGTGATTATATGCGAAAATCAGCATATTATGAATACGGAGCTTTAGGTTCGTTTGCTGCCAGCATGGGATTTATGTTAATTGCTTTCAGTAATTTCGACTTTTGGAATGAAAAAGACAGCAATATTAATACAAGTGCCATTAGTGCGGTTGCAGCAACTTTATTTTTCACATCTGCTATTGTTTGTACTATAGCATCAGTCAGATTCGATAAAAAGGCAGGTAAAGAACTCAAATTACTTATGCGTGGTGGAACAGGAACTATTTCTTTAACTTTTTAATTGCTAAACAAATAAAGATTTCAACAGAAATTATTATATTCGCAATATAAAAAAGAATCTGTATGAAGAATTATTTTTTAATATTTGTTCTTTTATCACTTCCACTAAAAGCACTTGCACAAACAAGTCCGGATTCTGTTGTGATCAATTTCTACAAATGGTACTTTGATGTTATCGAGAGTGGACAAATTGAAGAATACCAGCCCATATTTGCAGCAGATTCACTAGGAATGACAACTCTTAATATGGATAAATATATTAAGAACCTACGGCAGTACAACTTTTCAGATAGTCTTATAATCCATGAAGTAGCTTCATATCAAACTTGTATTAAGGAAATCAATAAAATAAAATTTGATGAATTAAACGATAAATTCCCCAATTTAGAAGATTACAGAAATATTGGTTGTGACTTTTTCAATATATATCGATGGATTATGGATGTTGAGCCAATGAATGGTATAGATATTATTGAAACCTTTAAAATCAATGACGAGAAAGTTATAATTAAAGGAAAATTCTTTAGAGGCAATGTGGAATCAAAAGATAAAGCTTACTGGAATAAGTTTCTATATGTTTCATTAAAAAAAGAAAATAATATCTGGAAAATTGATCAGATAGAGATCAAGAAAACAAATGAAAGATAGAGTACGAATATTTATAACACTATTTTTATTCCTATAAAATAATTCAGAGGGTATTTCCTTATACCTACTGAACATTTACCAGAACATTCTCTTCTGGCTCCGCATGAATGTATACCTCACTTCTTTTAATAAGGTTACCAATTTCAATTTCTATCTTATCACAAATTTCATGTACTTGCTTTAAAGATAAATCTGGTTGAAGATGAACATTGACTTTAATAAAGGTATTTGCTCCAGCAGAACGAATTTTAAGATCATGATAAGATATTACTTCAGGTGTAGCAGATAATAAGACTTCCACCATGTGAACTTTGTCTTGAGGAGCCGTATCAAGTAAAACATCAATAGATTTTTTACCTAATTTTAAAGAAACCGAGACAACAAGTATTGCAACAAATAGTGCAGCTATTGAATCTGCAAAGAAAAAACCAAAGTTAGCGCATATAAGTCCAAGTAACACTACAGAAGAACTCCATACATCAGTAGAAAAATGCAAGGCATCTGCTTCCAGAGCCTGACTGTTATGTTTCTTAGCAACCTTTGATAAAGCTCTTGAACGAGTTACGTCAATGATTATTGCTGTAATAACTACTATATAACTCCAGATATTTACTTTTATTTCTGTTTCTCCGGTAACCAATCGATTTACTGCTTCATAGATAATCCAGACACAAGTGATGAGAAGTAATAAAGTTTCAATCAAGGCTGAGAAATTCTCTACCTTACCATGCCCATAGTTATGCTCTTTATCAGCAGGTTTATCTGAAATACTGACCGAAAAAAAGGTAATAACAGCTGCTATAAGATCTAGAGTTGAATGCAAGGCTTCCGAAAGTATACCTAAACTACCTGTAAGAATACCGATAATCATCTTAAATCCAGTCAAAAATATCGCTGCTAATACGGAAAGCAAAGCAACTCTCTTTTTCTCATTTTTAATCATTACAAGCTACATATTAATTTATTAGGGATACTTTTCAATAGAACAAAGCTATAAAAATAAGTTGAAAACGACAGATTATTTCAAAAAAAAGAACTGCAGATTAAGTTATATAGATTTAGTCTAATTATTTCTAATTTAGATGGTATAAAAACAAGCATGAGAACTCTAATTATCAACACTTTAAAATATAACATGTTAACGTTTTTAATAAGATTCCTTAATTTGATGTGATTTTTATCGTTACAATTCATTTTATACAAAACAAATTTAGTACTTTTGCCGCATCTTTTTTAGAGAATAAAAGACAAAAGTAAGACTTTTACTTTTGCCTATAAACAGTTACAATTGAATCATACTTAGATGGCAAACTTTGATTTCAGAAATTTGGCTTCTCGCGGTAAATCCGCCTTTGTTTTCTTCAAATCCAAATGTAAATTTTTAGGAACTAAATACAAATCTTTCTATCAGAACTCTCCCTGGTATAAGAAAATTGTAATCGTTTTCTGTTCCTTAATTCTTTTGTTTTCTCTTTATTTATTCATGGTAGATATAAACTTCCTTTGGTTGTTTGGAAAATCTCCTAGTATGTCGAGCATAAATAATCCGAACCAAAGTGTCGCCTCGGAAATTTATAGCGCAGATGGCAAGCTTATCAGTAAATATTTTAGGGAAAATAGAACTCCTGTTGAATATGAAGAAATCTCACCAATTTTAATTAAGACACTTATCAGTACTGAAGATGAACGTTTTTACGAACATTTTGGAGTCGACTTAAAAGGAGTTTTTGCAGCTGTTAAGGATATGGCTCATGGCAATGCACGAGGTGCCAGCACTATTACTCAGCAACTCGTGAAAAATTTATTTAAAGTGCGCTCCCAATATTCAAGAGGACTTATAGGGAATATTCCTGGTTTTAAACTGCTTATTATGAAATCGAAAGAATGGATTACAGCAGTTAAAATTGAAATCTTTTATTCCAAAAAAGAGATTCTTACCATGTATCTCAACACTGTTGATTTTGGTAGCAATGCTTATGGAATAAAGACAGCCTGCAAAACCTATTTTAATACAACTCCTAGAAATCTGACAATAGAACAAGCTGCAACATTGGTAGGTTTACTTAAGGCTACAACCACCTATAATCCTCGTTTAAATCCAAAAAACAGTCTTAAAAGACGTAACGTAGTATTAGAAAACTTATTAACTCATCGCTTAATCAGTAAAGCTGAGTTCGATTCTTTGAAACGAATTCCAATCAAACTGAATTATAGCATTGAGCAGAATTATGGTGGACAAGCTCTTTATTTTAGAGACGCTGTCGCTGAATCTCTTAAAAACTGGTGCAAAGAAAATGATATTGACTTATATTCTGACGGACTGAAGATATACACAACTTTAGATACCAGAATGCAAAAGTACGCTGAAGAAGCTGTAGACAAACAAATGCGTATAGTACAGCGTAACTTTGACAGCCATTGGGGAACTGAGAACCCATGGCAAGATCAGAATCATAAAGAAATCGTTGGATTTATTGAAGATTTGGCAAAGAAAACCGATACATATAAAATCTTGGAACAAAAATATCCTAACAGACCAGATTCTATTAATTATTATCTTAACAAACCTCATAAAGTTAAGGTCTTCGATTATAAGACTGGAACTAAAGAAATGAATATTAGTACAATGGATTCTATCCGTTATATGGAAAGGTTTATGCACACAGGCTTTGTGGCTATGGAGCCTCAAAATGGATTCGTAAGAGCTTGGGTAGGCGACATTGATTTCAATTCCTGGAAATATGACAAAGTACTTTCAAAGCGCCAACCGGGATCTACTTTCAAACTATTTGATTATGCTACTGCTTTCAATAAAGGAATGTCACCTTGCGACGAAAGGGTTGATCAATATCTTGAATGGGAAGTAATGGAAAAAGGAGAACTTAAAAAATGGACTCCTCGTAATGCTAACGGAAACTATTCAGGTCAGACATTGACACTAAAAGCTGCATTTGCAAGATCTATTAATAGTATTGCAGTACAAATTGCAAAAGAAGTAGGTATTGACGAAATTATCAAGACAGCACATGCAATGGGTATTAAAACTCCACTGCACAATATACCGGCAACAAGTCTGGGAGCTTCAGACGTTTCTTTATTAGAACTAGTTAATTCTTACTGTACTGTTGTGAATGATGGTATGACCCACGATCCTGTATTGGTAACACGTATTGAAGATCGTAGTGGTAAAGTTCTATATAGTTATACACCAGAACAGAAGCAAGCCATTCCTTATGAGACAGCATTCCTGATGCAGCAAATGCTTCAAGGAGGACTTACTGAACCAATGGGAACAACTCAGAATTTATGGTCTTTTGATGTATTCAAATACAACACTGATTTTGGAGGTAAAACCGGTACATCATCTAACCACTCTGATGCATGGTTCGTTGGTGTAACTCCGAACTTAGTAGGTGGTGCATGGGTTGGAGGCGAACATCGAAGCATTCACTTTAGAACAGGTAAATTAGGAGAAGGAAGCAAGACTGCCTTACCAATATTTGGTTATTTCATGGAGAAAGTGCTCGCTGATACTCGATTATCTAAATATAGAGCTAAGTTCCCTAAACCAAAACAACCGATCACCAAAAACTATCAATGTCAATCCTCATATCCTTCTGCAAAGAATGATTCTATTGACGGATTAGCGTCTGATAGTACTGCTATCAATTCTGATCAAGAAGGGCTGGAAGAAGATAATGTAGAAGAACAACTTTAAAAAATAAAGCTTCGAAAAGTATAAAGGCTCAGATAAACTAATTTATCTGAGCCTTTTTATTATGCTTTTATAATGTTATCGGCTGAAGGTACTGATCTGCTTACTTTGTTATGATGCATCATCAGGATAATAAGATTTGCGTGAAAGAATTTCCGGTCTACATTATCCATTGAAATAATGTAAACCGAATTTTTAAATAAAATATTTAATGCCAAGCCGGCTTAGGAATAAGAAAAATATTGTAAATCAGTTCTAGTAATAACCAAAGAAACTGTAAACTCAATCCAGGAAAGGTCAGCAATAACTATATCCTATCATTCATTCCAGTCTATTTTATAATATATTTTTCATCTTTTGAATAAAATTGTATATCTCCTTAATTCCCGAAAAAGGACTATAGAAAATAATAAAGAACATATTTCTTTATATTAATGCAGTATAACATTTTATACTTCGTTTATCTAATAAATAATTTTACTATTTTCATGATATGAAAAAGAAAAACACAACATTGCTGAATTTAGCCAATAAAGTTCTATCAGGAATGATGGTATTACTAGGATTTAACGGTTGTTCCGGAGAAGCCCCATGCATGTATGGTTCGCCTTACGCTTTGCATACTATTAAAGGAAAAGTAGAAAACAATTCCGGAAGTGCAATAAAAGGAATTCAAGTTATTTGCAACGCAAAGAATAGCTGGATTAAACCGGATACTTTGCTATCCAATCAAAATGGAGAATTCATTTTCAAGAGCGAGCATACTTTTACCGAAGCTACTTATAAACTTATCTGCAAAGACATTGATGGAGATACAAATGGTTCATATAAAAATGACTCTATTGAAGTAGAATTTAAAAAAAGCGACTTAAGCAATGGAAAAGATTGGTTTGAAGGAGAAGCTACAAAAAATGTGACGATAAAATTATCCGAAAATGATAAGTGAGATAACTTTAAAAAAGCTCTTAGCATTAGAAATCGCTCGAAAAATAAGGCATAACAAAATCAAATTACATCCCCTTCGCCAACTATTTTGGGAATGTACTTTACGATGCAATCTTTATTGCCGGCACTGTGGAAGTGATTGCAAAAAAACAGCATATCAAAAAGATATGCCATTGGCAGATTTCCTTGCTGTTATTGATTCTATATCTCCGCACGTTAATCCATCAGAGGTATGTATTATCATAACCGGAGGTGAGCCATTAATGAGAGCAGATATTGAAGAATGTGGTCTTGCACTCTATCATAAAGGTTTTCCTTGGGGAATAGTAACAAACGGGCTTTATCTTAGTCGCAAACGTCTTGACTCATTACTGGCTTCCGGAATGCATTCTATTACAATAAGCCTGGATGGACTTGAAAAAGAGCATAATTGGATGCGAGGACATCCCGAAAGTTTTACCCGGGCAACAGAAGCTATTAAAATGGTTGCTTCTGAAAAAGACTTAAATTGGGATGTTGTTACGTGTATAAACCGTAAAAACTATAAAGATTTAGAAGAATTAAAAAACTATTTGATATCCATCGGAGTAAGAAACTGGCGAATATTCACAGTCTTTCCGGTAGGACGAGCCGCAGAAGATCCGGAACTTCTACTCACTAATCAAGAATTTACAGGCTTAATGGAATTTATAAAAATGAGTCGTAAAGAGGGAAAAATAAAGATAAACTACGCATGCGAAGGCTTTCTCGGAAAATACGAAGGAGAAGTAAGAGATAATTTCTATTCGTGCGGAGCAGGTGTTAGTGTAGCTTCAATTCTGATTGATGGCTCAATCTCTGCCTGCCCAAGTATTCGAAGCAATTTTTATCAGGGGAATATATATCGTGATAATTTTATGGAAATATGGAATAACCGATTTGAAAATTTCCGTAACCGTGAATGGATGAAAAAAGATAAATGTGCCAAGTGCAATTACTTCCGCTATTGTGAAGGAAACGGAATGCATCTTCGCAATAATGAAGGGAAACTCCTTATATGTCATTATAATAAACTTCGAGATTAACAATATTACAGACTTAATCTAAACTAGAAATCCCGCTCTCGCATTTTTATAATGTCAGAGCGGGATTCTTACATTATAATTTCAGCACAGTTAAGTATAGTATTCTTTTGAATATAATACCACCTAAGTACAAATATAACAGACAAATATATACAGTTTTAAACAACAAACAAACGTTTTAAAAATATCTTTTTTCACTATTTTTCAATTATAATTTCAGTTATATAGATGGTATACTTCGAGCAAAATTCAACCTACAATCAATGATTATAATACAATTAAGACTGATACCCCAAGGCTATATAAGTTCTTTTTATTGGTTATTTTCTTTCATATAACAAACAAACATATTATATTTGCAAAATTAAAAACATTATTTACATAAAATAGGTATTACGATACAACTTTACTAATAACAACAGACATGAAAAAAGCCTTAATTTCAGGTATAACCGGTCAGGACGGTTCATTCTTAGCTGAATTTCTATTAAAAAAAGGATATGAAGTTCACGGCATACTTCGTCGTTCTTCTTCTTTCAATACAGGACGCATTGAGCATCTATATTTTGATGAATGGGTACGCGATATGAAACAACAACGAACCATAAATCTTCATTATGGAGATATGACCGATTCAAGTTCTCTTATACGTATTATCCAACAAGTGCAACCAGACGAGATATATAATCTTGCAGCTCAAAGTCATGTAAAGGTAAGTTTTGATGTTCCTGAATATACAGCCGAAGCTGATGCTGTAGGAACCCTCCGCATGCTGGAAGCAGTTCGTATTCTAGGCTTGGAAAAGAAAACCAAGATATATCAGGCTTCTACTTCCGAACTTTTTGGTTTGGTGCAGGAAGTTCCACAAAAGGAAACTACACCATTTTATCCACGCAGTCCATACGGTGTTGCTAAACAATATGGTTTTTGGATTACAAAGAATTATCGCGAATCTTATGGCATGTTTGCTGTAAACGGAATCTTATTTAACCATGAGAGTGAACGCCGTGGAGAAACTTTCGTTACCAGAAAGATTTCACTGGCTGTTGCCCGTATTAAACAAGGTGTTCAGGATAAGCTTTACATGGGTAACCTTGATTCACAACGTGACTGGGGATATGCAAAAGATTATGTAGAGTGTATGTGGTTAATTCTACAACATGACACTCCAGAAGATTTTGTTATTGCTACAGGAGAAATGCATACCGTTCGGGAATTCTGTACACTTGCTTTCAAAGAAGCAGATATAGAACTTCGTTGGGAAGGTGAAGGAGTTGATGAAAAAGGTATTGACGTAGCCACTGGTCGTGTATTAGTAGAAGTAGATCCTAAATATTTCCGTCCGGCTGAGGTTGAGCAGTTATTAGGAGATCCTACAAAAGCAAAAACATTGCTTGGCTGGAATCCTACACAAACATCATTCCCTGAGTTGGTAAAGATCATGGTACAACATGATATGGAAAAAGTCAGAAAGTTGATCGCAAATAAATAATGATGAAAAAAGATGCAAAGATTTTTGTAGCAGGACACCGTGGACTTGTAGGTTCGGCTATTCTAAATAATCTAAAGAAAAAAGGATATACTAATTTCGTTCTTCGTACTCATGAGGAATTAGATTTATGTAATCAGGCTGCCGTTACTGAATTCTTTGATCAGGAGAAGCCTGAATATGTATTTCTGGCTGCCGCACATGTAGGCGGGATTGTAGCGAATAGCCTTTACAGAGCTGATTTTATTTATCGCAATCTGGAAATCCAGAATAATGTAATATACAATTCATTCCGTACCGGAGTAAAGAAATTGCTGTTTCTTGGCAGTACTTGTATTTATCCGGGAAATGCTCCTCAACCAATGAAAGAAGATTGCCTTCTTACTTCTGAATTGGAATACACCAACGAGCCTTATGCATTGGCTAAAATTGCCGGACTGAAAATGTGCGAAAGCTTTAACTTGCAATATAACACAAACTATATAGCAGTAATGCCAACCAATCTTTATGGTCCGAATGATAATTTTAACCTGGAACGTAGTCATGTATTACCAGCTTTAATTAGAAAAGCACACTTAGGCAAACAGCTAATGGCCGGTAACTGGGATGAAATCCGCAAGGATTTTAATACTGCCCCAGTGGAGGGTATAGATGGGAATGCCAGTCAGGAAGCAATTCTTGAAAAACTAAATAAATATGGTATTACCCAATCTACAAATGGAAAAGTAAATGTAGAGATATGGGGCACAGGTGCTCCTCTACGCGAATTTCTTTGGAGCGAAGATATGGCCGATGCTTGTGTCTTTATTATGGAAAATGTAGATTTTGCAGATCTGAAAGGAAATAGCAAGGAAGTACGTAATTGCCACATTAACATCGGTACAGGAAAAGAGCTTTCTATCAAAGAACTTGCTTATCTGGTTGCAGAAAAAGTTGGCTTCGAAGGAAACATTGTTTTCAATGCCGATAAACCAGACGGAACAATGCGTAAGCTTACTGATCCTTCTAAACTTCACAGCCTGGGCTGGAAGCATAAAGTTGAATTGGAAGATGGCATTGCAATGATATACGATTGGTATAGAAATAAATAAAAATTAAACATATGATAGAGTTCAGAGCGATCTGAACAAAAAATTAAGTTGATTAATAGAGTAGATTAAGATAATAGGGCATGTGATATGTCCTATTATTATTTTAAACCACAGAGTCAACAACTGCTAAGCAATTTATTTTTAATAATAGCTTCCAGCACTTTTTCTTTATAAGTCCTTGATATTGGGATTTTATATTTATCTATGCCAAGCATATTCCCTTCAATATTCAATACCTTTTCTACGTTTATAATGAAAGATTTATGCGTTTGAATAAAAAGCTGTTCAGGAAGATTCTCCAAAATAAGCTTAAGAGTTGAATGAGTTATAACCTTTCCAGAAATAGTTTGAATAGCCACATAGTTCTCTATTCCTTCAACATATAATATATCCTTGAAGAAAATTTTTTCCAATTTCTGATTTGCTTTTACAAAGAAATAATCGGGAGATTTTAGCGCTGTTTGATTTACAATTACGTCATAAGCCTTATTCACAGCTTTCAGAAATCGTTCAAAAGGAATTGGTTTAAGTAAATAATCTACAACTTCCAGGTCATATCCTTTTATTGCGTACTGTTCGTAAGCACTTGTAATAATAACCTTTGGAGGATTAACCAAAGTGTTTAGCAAATCAATACCCGACATATATGGCATTTCAATATCCAGAAACAACAAATCTACTTGTTGTGTTTTCAAGGCGTTGCTTAACTGTATAGCATCTTCACAAACGTCCACTAATTCAAGAAAATCAAGTCTTTCAACATAGCCTTGAATTCCATTTCTTGCTATTGGTTCATCATCGGTTATAATACATTTAATTTTCATTCTGGCTATTATTTCAAATTAAAACTCAATCATCAAATTTGCCTTATAAGAGTCTGTTGTCTTAGAAATCATAAGTCTATGCTTGCCGGGATATAACAACTCAAGCCTTCTCCTTAGATTTTCAAGTCCAATTCCACCTATTTTAGAAGAGGGAAAAGGAGTTTGGGGTATTGCATTCACAACTTCAAATAACAGTCTATTCCCATCAAGTTTACCATCTATCTTTATCCAGTACTCCCCTCCTACATATTTCAATGCATTCTCAACCAATGGAAACAAAAGCAAAGAATGGATCTTTTGATTTTTTAGCTGTGGATCAAAAGAAATATCCAGTTTAAGACTTTCCTTCATCCGTACCTTTTGCAAATTTATATAAGTAAGCAAAAAATTAATTTCTTGCTCAATAGTTACTGTCTGATTAACATCATAGAGCTGATAGCGAAGCAAATCCGACAACTGTTCAATCGTTTTTCTTGGAGTCTCATTCTTCTCGTCAATCTGGAAATAAATTGTATTTAATGCATTGAATAAAAAATGAGGATGGAACTGAGCTTTTAGAAATTTCAGCTCTGTTTCAATCTGCATATTTTTTATTTTCTGAGTCTGCAGTTTCTGATCAATATATGCATTAAGAATCTGATTTCCTCTAAAAAGAGAATAGATGATAATAAGCACCAAAAGAAAAATAGTATTAGCAATAGTAATATCATCTATTCCCAAAGGATCATTTATCAGATAATGTATTAGCACCAGACAAGGATTGAAAAGAATAATTCCTGCAGCCAGAACTAGAAGATATTCCGAAAGAAACATCTTAAATGTAAGTTTCCCAGTGTGTTTACTATTTCTTTCTAACAAATAACTAATAATAAACTGGCACAGATACGCAATTATTATTGCAAAACCAAACTCAATAAGGTTCCATTGCAAAGGTCGTTCCCAAAATTTGTAACCTGTAGGAGTATCACTTACCAGACGAATACCTGTCATTACAACAGCTGCAAAAATCAATGGAACAATCCAGAACCATACATTATATTTCTTCGTTTTCATTGTTTAAGGTGCTTATACTACAAATTTATTCTTTTTGTATCAAAAGATTCTCCTTTTTTCTTATATTCTTTTGAAATAGACCCTTTTTTGAATCGATAAGTTAAAGAAATTCCAATTACGCATCGGTCATTTCTTTCATTGGTACTAGCCCATGTTCCATTAAAAATGCCACTTCCTTTTTCTCTGTATGAATTAAAAATATCATTTGAATATATTCCTAAAGTAGCATTTCCCTTCAGGAACTTCTTCTGAATTCCGGCAGAAAGTCTCCATATAGGAGAAACGGATATTTGACCATAAGCCATTTTACCATTATAAAATCCGGTAACTTCCGCCGCCCAATCTTTAGGTAAGCTTATTCTATTATTCAGACTAAAAATTATGGTTGTTTTTCTGTTCTTGTTGCTATAAGCATCTAAATCCCAGTTATAATTATTACGCACTAAACCTGCATTAATGCTTGAATGCAGAAAATTTACAAATGAAAGATCTCCTACTCCCACCTTTAAACCGTACGAGTTATACGATGACATATTAGTTGGCATAACATATACCCTATTTTCGCTATCATCAATGATATACGATTTCACTATGGCCTTTTGAGTTGTACCATAAAACAAACCAATACGATAATTATTCTTTAGCACATATGATAGATCAAAATTATCAGAAAACTGTGGTTGTAATGCTGTATTTCCCTGCTCGTATGTATAAGCATCGAATATATAAGTAAATGGATTCAAATCTTTGTAATTAGGTCTGTTTATCCTTCTTCCATAAGTGAAACTAAAAGTACTCATATCGTTAAGAGAATAGCTCAACATAACTGTAGGGAATATATTTGTGTACGACTTGGTAAATAAAGAATCATTATGTTGCTGATTTCCTAACTGATGCCCTTTCACATTTGTATTTTCCAATCTAATACCGCCTTCAAGATGAAACTTATTTAATGAATACTTTGTGCTGATATAAGCTGCATTTATATTTTCTCGATAAAGGAACTGATAACTCAATCCATAATCCGGAAGCCAATTCACTCCTACCCTGTTTTGATAAGCAGATGCATTCTCGATGTCCACAAATTCAGATTTCATTCCTGCCTCGAAGGAGAATTTCTCAGATACCGGATAAGTAAGATCAGCTCTACCAGAATACATATTAATTGTTCCGTTCTTCAATCCCTTTGAATATTCGTCTGTTGTTACACCATTCAATCCCATAAAACTATCATTATGTATCTGATCCTCATCAAGAGAATAGTGCAGATAATCCAAAGAAACACTCACCTCTTTACCTTTATTATTAAATTTATGAAGCATGTTCAGGCTTGAACTGAAATTATTCCGATGCTCATTATTATTGGTAAAAGAATTAAGAGTAGAATCATTCTTCGCAACAGACTTATAAAAAGCTGAATTTATCGTTCCTCTCTCCGAACGTTTGGCTGAGTATCCATTGGCTGAAATTTCAAAAGTAGTCATGTCCGACAGATAATACTGAATCCCTGCATTAAAATATTGATTATCATCAGCTCTTTTGCGAAACGAATTCTGATCGAATGTAGTATATGATGGAGAAAAAGAGCTATTCATTTTTCTGATAACTTTTAAATCAATAAAATCATGTCCTGTGTAATAACCATACATTCCAAAAACATTTATTTTCCCATTTCGATGATTGAACGATACATTATTGTTAACCCGTCCGTAATCACCTTGTTCAAAGCTTGAATTAAGGGTCATATTAAAGCCCATCATCTTTGATTTTTTAGTCCTGATATTAATAACACCCGAATTTCCGCTTGCATCATATTTTGCTGATGGATTTGTGATTAATTCTACTTTATCAAGAGCTGAAGCCGGAGTAGATTTGAGGTAATTAACCAACTCTGTTCCTCCCAAGTAATAGGTCTTTCCATCAACTAGAACCTTTGTTCCAGCTTTACCATTCAAAGAGAAAGAGCCATCATTCCCAACTATTACACCCGGAAGACTTTGCATAACAGATAATGCACTATTTCCGGAACTTAATGAATACGATTCAATATTAACGACTGTTTTATCTGCCATAATCTCTATAGGTGGTCGTTTGCCTATTACTACAATTGCATTTAGGTTCTGAGCTTCCACTTCCATATATACAGGCGAAAGTACAACCGATTTTCCATCTTCTACAACAGTATTTCTGAATTCCTTTTTATACCCAAGCATAGAAACCTTAACAAAATAACCTCCCGGAGCTATTTGTCTGAAAACAAAATTTCCATTATTATCGCTAGCAGTTCCCTTCACAAAAGAGGAATCTTTCTGAGCTAACAAAATAACCTGAGCACCTTCCAGCGGTGATTTGTTTTCTATAAGGACTTTACCACTTAACACCGCGTTTGTCTCTAAAGAAAAAGCATTGAGACATAGACAAGAATTCAACAAAATAAAAAGGCAACATAAAGTATACATAATTATATCATTTTTAGTTCTATGCAAAGCTAGGCTCTATAAATGGAGGGATCAAATTCTTTTGACCACCTGCATATTATTGTTGACCAAATGCATCTTGCATATTCATCAGCTATTTACAAATTCACTTTCGGGAGTATTTCGGGATTTTCGTATTTAATTCCAGTTTGTTTCTATGTATCTGCGAGGTTTTTGGAATCATTTACCAGACATTTTATTTCCCTTGTACAGAAGATTTAATTCTTTTGTACAAAACATTTAATTCTTCTGTACAAAAGAATGCATTGTTTTGTACAAGAATTAATTAATGTATAACCAAAGGTTTACAAATACAAAGTGAAAGAATTTATTTTGCACGCCCTACTATCAAAAAAGTAAAATGTCACCATTCCACAAAAACGAAAATACATTCATAAATACAATATTATGGTTATAAAACAAAATAGATTCTTAACTTTGCGTTGATATTTAATTTATTTAAAAATACAATAAGTTTACCGATATCAATATAATATGAAAAAGCATTTTATAACATGGGGGCTTCTAATGGCCTTGTTTGCTACAAGTTCTTTTGCACAGAAATCAAAAGAGTTATCTTCTAAAACATCTCTTCCCCCATTAATGGGCTGGAGTTCGTGGAATACCTATCGTGTAAATATCAACGAGGATTTAATTAAAAAGCAGGCTGATGCTTTGGTACAACAAGGTTTAAAAGATGTTGGTTATCTGTATATTAATGTAGACGACGGCTTTTTTGGCTGGCGCGACGAAACGGGCAAGATGCATGCCCATTCGCAACGTTTTCCTAACGGGATGAAACCTATTTCCGACTATATTCATTCACTAGGATTAAAAGCCGGAATTTATTCGGATGCCGGACATAATACCTGCGGTTCAATTTATGATAAAGATATAAATGGCATAGGTTCCGGACTCTATGGCCATGAACAAAAAGACATGGAGTTATATTTAAAAGAATGGAACTTCGACTTTATAAAAATTGATTATTGCGGTGCGTTAGAATTAGGCTTGGACGAAGAAAAACGGTATTCAACAATATGTGAGGCCATCAAAAACACAGGTCGATCAGATGTTTCCATAAATATTTGCCGTTGGGCGTATCCAGGAACATGGACAAAACGTCTGGCTCGTTCCTGGAGAATAAGTCATGATATTAATCCCAGTTGGGGATCTGTTAAAAGTATTATTCAAAAGAATCTATACTTATCAGCATACGCCGGCAGTGGTCATTATAACGATATGGACATGCTGGAAATTGGTCGCGGAATGAAACCCGAGGAAGAGGAAGTGCACTTTGGTATGTGGTGTATTATGAGCTCTCCTTTACTGATAGGTTGTGATATGAGCACTATTCCTGCCGCTTCATTGAGTTTGCTTAAGAATAAAGAGCTGATTGCACTCAATCAAGACACCCTAGGTTTGCAGGCTTACGTTGTACAACACACTGATGATAGTTATGTACTGGTAAAAGATATAGAGCAAAAACGTGGAACAGTGCGTGCCGTTGCCTTGTATAATCCTTCAGACAGTGTGCGTAACTTTATTGTTCCATTCGAGGCTCTTGAATTAGGAGGTAAAGTAAAGGTTCGAGATGTAATTAAATATAAGAATCTAGGTAAAATGCAAAACGAAATACGGCAAACTGTTCAGCCTCATAGTGTAAAGATATGGAGACTGGAAGCTGAAAAACGCCTGGAACCAACCTCTTATGAAGCTGAATGGGCCTACCTGCTATGCTATGATGATCTGGCAAAAAGCCCAAAACAAATATTCTATGCCATATCTCCTGCTTGTTCCGGTAAGATGAAAATTTCCCGACTTGGCGGACGCGAAGAGAACTATGCTGAATGGGGAAATGTTTATAGCGAAAAGGGAGGAGAATATGATATGACTATCTTCTATAGTTGCGGAGATAACAGAAAGCTGGAACTTTCAGTAAATGGAAAGATAACTGAAATAGGAAATTTGAATGCTGGCAGTGCAGATAAAATAAACTCCGTAACTGTTCCGGTCAATCTGGAAATTGGCAATAATATTATTCGTATGGGAAATAGCTTTGGCTGGGCGCCGGACATTGACCGCTTTACTTTGCAAAAGAATTAAGGACTAAATGATAAACAAAATACAATTTTAGCAATTACTTGCATCATTTTACAGAATCAATGAAGCACAAATTCATTATTTCCGGAATCTCTGTAAGATATAAATAAAAAATGGGGTGCACTTCAAAAAGTGATCACCCCATTTTTTTATGTCTTTATTTCCAATCCTCTTCTGAATGAATTTTCAAATATTCAGTTCTCTGAAACTTAATTTTGCTTTTCCTACAGCTTCTTCGTCGTTAATAAGTGTAATTCAAATTAAGAGCGGCTAACCTGCAATCCCTTATTTGAAAGAGTCATTTCCACAAATCTAGCATTCGGATTCGGCTGATGCTCATTGAGAATATCTCGGATCTTCAATGCTGCTTTCGGATCTTTGGCAATAATATAAAGATAGCCACCACCTCCAGCTCCGGGAAGTTTATATCCTAAAGTATAATCCTTTATTAAATTGATAATAGCTTCTACAGCCGGAGGATTAGTACCAGAATCCAATGCTTTGTTCTGGTTCCATGTCTTGCCAACTAACGCAGCCATTTCTTCGAAATTACCTCTCTGAATAGCTTCATAAGTATCGAGTGCATGCGCTTTCATTTCACTAAGCAATGTAAGATGCTCAGTAGAATTAAGGAACATACCGCAAACAATCTCTGAAAGAATGCCCTTTGCCGTACGGGTAATACCTGTATAATAAAGCAAGTGACAGGGTTTATATTCCGGATTATTAAATATATAATCGGGCAACCAACGAACTAAAGGAGATTGATCAAAACCCTTATTAGTCTGCAGCAGTTTCACACCGTGAAGCACTCCTCCGTATTGGTCTTGCCAACCACCACCGGTAGTAAGCAATTGCTCCAAAACCAATGTACGCTTACAAATTTCATTCTTATCCCAAGCCAGTCCGCAGAAATCAGAAACAGCACCAAGCACTGTAGAAGCAAGAATGGAACTTGTTCCTAAACCAGATCCGGCAGGAATGGCAGCAAGCAAAGTAACTTCAATACCCGATCCGAATTCCTTTAACTGATCTTCTAATGTTTTATAAGTTTTAGAAGCAAATACCGGACTAAATCCTGCTAAAGTAAGGGCTGCTTTAGGAATAGAGAAAGGTGAACCTACCTTAGCAAAATCATTTAGTTCTTCGTATGTGGTAACAACTTCCATTGCTCCTAAATCAATTGAACGAAGTATTATTTTATATTCTTTGCTTGGCTTTACATAAACCTGTAAAGGAGGTTGTCCATTGAGTTCTATGGCAATATTTACTACATTTCCTCCTGAATAAAGGCAATAAGGAGGTGTATCAGTCCAACCGCCTGCCAGATCAATACGAACCGGACTGCGGCTCCATACAATCTGATCGGGATATACATTCATAACTGGCTGCTGTTTTTTCTCAGACAATGAGCCAATTAACCCTTCACGAAGCAGAGCAAATGCTCTTTGTTCTTCAGCTTTATATTCTTTATTCTGTAATTGTAATGCACGTGCCCGGAACATTTGGTTATGAATTCGTGTCATTAATGGAGCATCTTCTCCTAGAAGTTCCGGTAAAGCAATCTGTTGTTTTGCAAATTCGGATGCTGCATCTGCCAGATTTAGCTGATAAAATACACTTTTATCGTAATTAGCAGCTAATGCCGACCAGTTTTTCTTTCTAAAAGTCTCGCGTTGTGCATAAAGTCTCTTTAAATTAGCCTTTGCAGAAAGTTCGTCGGCAGAAAGTCTAAGAGCTTGTTTCCATATTTGCTTTCCTTCTGCAAATTCAGGTTCAAATATCATCCAGCGGAATACCTTTCCAAGTTCTTCTTTGTTATGGCAAACAGGAAATAACTTAGCAGCCTGAAGATCGTCTGTCCGTCCAAAAGTTGCTTCGTCAATTTGCATACCTCTAGCAGATAACCATTCAATAAATGGAATTCCCATAAATAAGGTTTCCTTATTAGCAAGCGCACCTTTAAATGCATCATTCAATCCATAAGCGCGGGCGGCATAATCTATTTCACCCATTGGAACAACGTCAACACAAACACCAGCAGGGAGTTTCATTTCCCAATCATTTTCCGGAACTCCGGTAATTATATGCTGATGAGTCAAAGCCCATTGTTTACCAATATGGCTATTTTCGACCCACAATTCTGAATTATCGGCAGTGAGTTGAATTCCAATCCCGGCATTCTGAACAAACATGGCAGGATGAGGTTTTACCTTTCGCTGCATAATCTCCCGCTGATCTCGAACCAGATTCTGAACAGCCAAAGTAGAAGATATAAGTTCCTTACTGGTTCCGTAGTGGTAAAACTCTCCACCAGGAAGAGGAAGAATAGCCACAGAAAGAGAATTTAAATCTTCATCTTTTATACGGGGATTATCACCCAATGCCAAACCAAAGTCTGTATAAAGATCGTAATATTTAAGTTCTTTACCGTCAGCTGTGCAAGAACGTTTCATAAGTAATTCAACAGCGCGGTCACTTAATATCCAGATACCAATATCCATCAGGAACATGTGCGTTTTAGCCAACGAGCCAAGTTCTTCAAGTGATGGTTTCTGAAGCATAAAATCAAGCTGATCAGGTTTCTTTCTGTCAGAAACAAACACACCATGATGAGTTGCCAAAGATGGATCAACCCATAATCCATAACAAACTACATCAGCTTCGGGAATAGGTTGCAGTGTTTTTTCAGAACGGATATAAACATCTCCACTCGCAATTAGTGTATGCAAAGAATCTGGCGCCTTCTTCATTATTTGTTCATAAAGAGGCAATTGAAGTGAAAGTAGATTTTGTTTTAGCTTTTGCCCTCTCTCCCATCTGAAAACAGGAATTGGAGTTAATATTTTACCAGAAGGAGCATAACCAGGTAACCGGCGACTTTGCCCTCCTGCATGAAGTAATATACGTTTTTCCTGAGATATCCACTGAGTGAAATTAGCTTCCGGAGCATTCTTCTTTTGGCATTCTGTCAATAGCCAGGTAGTTCCTCCGCCAGAACCTAATTTAGCTCCAATTGGATCTGATGTACAGAACCAATCTTTATAATCCGCTCCTTCTATTTCGTGAAAACAATCTACTAAATTAGGAGGGAGTGAAAGAAGTTTTTGCATTATATACTAAATTTAATCTTTATCTAAAAAGTCAACAGACTTTATTCCCAATACCAGCTAACTTGATTCCAACCAGCCGCATTATACCAGGAAAGAGATTTAAAAAAACTACTATATATTTTAGGTTGAGCTGCCTTAGGGATATATGCTCCAATGCCACTAAAATGATTGGAATCAATTTTTAAATTAATAAAATAATCAGTTGTTTTTTTATAAACTACTGTAGCGTCTAGTTGTTTTTGAAAAGCAGTCCACTCGCTAGGAGTTGCAATGCTTTCAATAAAATGTCCAAAGTCGTATGCAAAATGATTATTTACACTATTTTCTCTATCATATAACTGAATGCCACTAGACACAAAAGTGCTTACTACAGAAGCATGAGCTCCAATGATTTTGTTTGTTGCCGTAGCTAGATTATTCATTTCACTACATTTAGTCATTGCAATGGTTGCTGATTTATATTCTCCACTCATTGCATTGTAATAATCATAAAAGCTTGATGCTATCTTTTGATAATTTTTATTTATACTAAACATTGGTTCTATAATCTGAGCATAAGGAAAACCATCGGAAATAACTTCCGTAGGAGAAGCTATCAGATAATCTGTATGATCCTTCAATTCATAAGCAACTTCAACACAACTCATATTACAAGCATCGAACATGATAAAGTCAAGATGAGGGGCTCCAGACAGTGCATCAGCTAAATCAGGAATATCCATATAATTAGTTTCATCTCCTTGAGTTGTTGTTGATTGATCCTGACCAAACCACTTAGTTGAAATAGTCTCATACTGAGAAGGTACCCAACTTTTTCCATGTGACCAAAGAACTAGCCCATAACTATCAGCTGGATAAGATGTATAGACATCAGATAAAACACTTTTCATTACAGAAACATCTAATGAATTCTGTTCAGAGTAAGATTTGACCGTTTCTTTGGTTACAGTACCATTACTACTCTTTTTAAGTTTATATATAACAGGAGTTTTACCTGAATCATCAAGATAGATTAACAGATTTCCTGTTACTTCAGCTGTTTTATATCCAGACATCATACTGTCGATATTAGCTTCAACATTTGATGTAAGGTTATTATCTGCAACCATATAAACTAACACAGTACGATTATTTATCGCACTAGGAGTTGGGTCATCATCATGATGACAAGCACTAAATACAATTATGCCTAATAATAGTAGAAACAGCTTTTTCATGATAACAAATATAATGAAGAATTAATTATTCCTCTGGTTTTTTAAATTGAAAGTCATTCTTTTCTATTTTCTTGAAAGAAACTGTTTTATTTTTTTTGTATTTACCAGAAATCTTATCAAATTCACTGGCTATTTTTTTCTGACTATCCGAAAAATAGATCATACATGTGCGATTTGCTTCTCCTTTATTTTCAAGATAGTTTTTAAGTTGATAGCTATATGCTTCCCTTTTAGGAAGAAAGCCTTCTGAAGTAAGACTTACACTATCCAAGACCTGAATTTCAGTATAGTAAACTATTGAATCTGTGAAAGAAGCAGAAATACCAAATGCATAAACTGGCTGAGTTTTCTTTAATAAAGAGAACGATGAGAGCACACATAGCAACAAAATTGCAGGTAATACAGTTTTTATAAATTTCATAGATAAGTTTTTTTATTATTGTTCGACACAAAGATAACGAAAAGCACAAAACACCAAAGTAAAAATATGATAAAAATAAAGCCGGGCAACCTTTTGGTTAACCGGCTCTATATACTTTTTCTCAGAAATTGATTTTTCTACTTATCCTAAATAGGATTTGAGCAATTTACTACGCGAATTCTGTCTTAATCGTCTAATAGCTTTTTCTTTAATCTGACGAACGCGCTCACGTGTGAGGCCAAATTTATCGCCGATTTCTTCTAACGTCATTTCCTGCGTTTCAATACCGAAGAACATTTGGATAATCTCCTTTTCTCTGTCGGTTAACGTAGAAAGTGCTCTATCAATTTCTTTGGCAAGAGATTCATTAACCAGAGAGCGATCCGCCATAGGTGAATCGTCATTGACCAACACATCCAAAAGACTGTTATCTTCTCCTTCAACAAAAGGTGCATCTACAGAAATATGTCTTCCTGACACTTTCAATGTATCTGAGATTTTGTCTACCGGAATATCAAGTTCATCTGCCAGTTCTTCAGGTGAAGGCTTACGCTCATTTTCTTGCTCAAACTTAGAGAAGGCTTTACTAATTTTATTTAGAGAGCCAACCTGGTTAAGAGGAAGACGAACAATACGAGATTGTTCAGCTAAAGCCTGAAGAATAGATTGACGAATCCACCACACAGCATAACTGATAAACTTAAAACCTCGCGTTTCATCAAACTTTTCAGCTGCTTTAATCAGTCCTAAATTGCCTTCATTAATTAAGTCGGGCAAACTCAAACCTTGGTTTTGGTACTGTTTAGCTACTGATACGACGAAACGGAGATTTGCTCGTGTCAGTTTTTCTAATGCTACACGGTCTCCCTTACGAATACGTTGGGCTAGTTCTACTTCTTCTTCTACAGTAATCAAGTCCTCACGACCGATTTCCTGAAGATACTTATCAAGAGAAGCGCTCTCCCTGTTAGTGATACTTTTGGTAATCTTTAATTGTCTCATGCTTATAAAACAAATTTGGAGGGACAAAGTTACAACAAAATATTCATATTTAACGAAATATATAAAGCTATTTTATTTTTTTATAGTATAAAAACGAAGATTACACAGATTTGTTCATAATTTAATAAAATCATTTCAAATCTGTGTAAATAGCCTATATTTTTAAGTTTATACTATTTCGTTGATAGATCAACAGCGTAATTAGCACGCTTTCCTGAAGGAAACATTCCAGTCATAAAGAGCACTTGCTCTGGCGACTGTGTAGCTGCTTTAAACAAATCTTCAAATTCTGCTGTAGTTTTAACTGGCTGACCATTTACCTTTAAAATAATGAATCCTTTAGTTATCCCTGCATCTTTCATTTTACCACCTTGTACACCTGTAACTTCTAATCCGTAAGTAAGTTTTAGCTGCTCTTTTAAATCATTAGGTAATTCTCTGAAAGCTGCACCCAAAATATCCATATCTGCATTTTTCACAACTTTGGTATTTCCTTGTGAGTTCTTCAAAGTTACATCAAATGTTTTTTCCTTTTTATCTCTAACAACTTTTACCTTGATATTAGTTCCCGGAGTGAAACGCGTAATTGTTTCCTGCAATTCAGCCATCGATTTTATATCTTTTCCATTGATAGCTACAATAACATCTTTTGCTTTCAAACCAGCATCAGCAGCAGAGCCTCCATCTGTAACTTCATCAACATACACTCCATTAATTACACCCAAATCTTTTTCCTTTGCGAGTTCTGCACTATTATCACCACCTCTGACACCTAACAAAGCACGTTGAACCGTACCATATTCTTTAAGGTCGGCAACCACTTTTTTCATTATTGTAGTTGGAATAGCAAATCCATAACCTGCATAAGATCCTGTTGGAGAATAAATAGCCGAATTAATTCCCACTAATTCTCCACGTGTATTTACCAAAGCGCCACCACTATTACCTTGATTAATCGCAGCATCAGTCTGTATGAAGGATTCAATGCCTCCACCTCCCATGCCAAGGTTGCGAGCTTTTGCACTAACAATACCAGCTGTTACTGTAGAAGATAAATTCAAAGGATTGCCTACAGCAAGCACCCATTCACCAACCTTTAAGTCATCAGAATTACCAACTGGAAGAGTTGGGAAATCTTTTCCTTCAATTTTAATCAAAGCTAAATCTGTCGCAGCATCAGCGCCAATCAATCGAGCCTTAAATTCTCGTTTATCATTAAGAGTCACTGTAATTATATCACTATTATCTATTACGTGATTATTAGTAACGATATATCCATCGTTTGAGATGATTACACCAGAACCAATACCAACTTTAGGAGGTTGTTGCACTTGTCTTTGCTGACGTCCGCCATTACCATTTCCGAAGAAATCTCCAAAGAAATCACTAAAAGGATCTTGCACATCTACAGTTGTAGTTTTCGCATTGATTGTTGATTTTATGTGAACAACAGCATGAACCGAATTCTCTGCTGCAAAAGTAAAATCGACTGGTGCAGCATCAGAAGCATTGAAGCTGGCACGATGAACATTAGGGTTCTGCGGAAACATTTCCTCAAATGCCATGTTTGCTTTTTTAGGAGCAACAAGAGAATAAGTTGTTACTGCTGCAACTCCAGAACTGAGAGCGATCACAAGTCCTAAACCTAAGATGTTTTTCGTTTTCTGTTTCATATTATTCTAACTATTAAATTTGTTAATATCTCGTTTGTGTTTAACTTTATCGACGTTAAATTAACAACAAAAATCAGTCAATTATTCAACATGTCATGCATTTTTGCTATCTTTTAACAGAGAAATAACGCACTTAACAGCACTTAACGACAGGGACTGACAAATTTACATTCGTTAGATGAGAAAGGTGACAAAAAGAGGATGACAAAAGTTATTTCATATATTCAATTTCTAAATTCCATTTCCATTTATCAAAATAAAGGTTACCTTTCCTCCACTCAACCTCTCCACGTTGAAAATCAACAGTTTCGCTTCGAGGGTATTTTTTTGCAGGAAAAAGTGAATTGGAATAGTCATCATTTACAATCATACGATATGAATCTATACCGGTCATAAAGAAATATTTTTCATCCTGATTCTTTGAAGGAAATAATCCAAAGGATTGATCAACAGGTACCCACCCTACTCCTTCAAAATAAACCTGAGCCCAATCGTGCATATTCTTACCCCCAGGATGCATCATAAATCCACTTTGAAACTTTGCAGGAATACCACAGTAACGGGCCAGGGTAATAAAGAGCAAGCTCACTTGGCCACAATCACCGTGTTTATTATCGAGCACATATTCCGGAATATTATCAAGAGTAGAATATTCCCGTGCCGATGCCCATGGAATCTGATTAATCCACTCATATATCTTCTTGACTTTCAAAAGTGGATTCTGTTCATTACCCACTATTTGTGTGGCAAGTTCTTTTATACGTGGAGTAAAAAGAATATGTTTCTCTCTTTCACTGGTATATTTCTTATATATGGAAGTATTCTTTTTATAGGGCAATATATCTTCCGGCTTCAAGTGATGCCATTCCGCAGATGAAGTATACTCATATTCCACAGAAAAAGTTGTAGGCTTATCTTTTTCTTGTTTTTTCTCCATGTATATTGTAGAATGCTTGTACTTAACAGGAGCTATAAGATATTTACTTTCACTAGTATTGAATAGTTTCAGATTGGTTTGGCGAGGCTGATCTGTACGAGGATAAGGTAACCAGCATCGAATTATTTCTCCTTCGGGAACAGCATTAGACTGAACTGTCAATGAATATTTTACATGCATTTTTACCGGAAGAACAATATTTTCTTTTTTCGCCTTAACCGCACTCACAACTAAAGGCACATGAGATGAATTCACTCTATCTTTACCATCTTCCGTTATACCATCTTTTGCAATTTTTATAGCAATAGCTTCTTTATTGATACGAAAAAGATTTGGTGCTGCATTATAGAAATACATCTTTTTCCCATCAATAGTCATACACTCAAGTGATTTCTCATTTTCCCATTTAAGCATTTGTTCATCACTGACATTGGGGATATATTTACGAATATAATCAATGACCTGATCTCTGTTTTTAGAAAAATCAATTCGGGTACGATTCATCTTTTCTTGTTCAAAACCAGCCATAGATTCAGAATATGAAATACACCCTGTAAACAAAAACATACCACATAAGCTCAGCCAACATGCTTTCTTCATACATCTATAGTTTTTTTATTCCAATACCCGGAAGATCATTTAAGGTTATCTTACCTTTTACAACTTCCATCCCTTTAAAGAGATCATTAGAAATAAGAAGATTACCATCCAAATCTGCAAAATCAACAGCAGGTGAGAATTGCGCAGCTGCCGAAACAGCACAAGATGTTTCAGTCATACATCCTACCATAATTCTCATACCTAAAGCTTTTCCTAACGTAACCATCTTCCAGGCTTCGCGCATTCCGGTACATTTCATTAATTTTATATTGATACCGGTAAAAACACCTTTTAATTTTGCAACATCACTCAATCGCTGAAGAGATTCATCTGCAAAGATAGGAAGTGGACTTTGTTGAGTAACCCAGGCAATATCATCAAGCTGAGCTTTCGGCATGGGTTGCTCAACCATTACAATGCCTTGTTCTTTCAGCCATTGAATCATATCCAAAGCATGATATTTATCTTTCCAGCCCTGATTTGCATCGACAGCAATAGGCAACTGACTTACTGAACGAATAGCATTAATTATCTCTTTATCATTTTCACGTCCAAGCTTAACTTTAAGGATATTAAATTTATCTGCAACCTCTAGTGTCTTTTCTTTAACAACTTCTGCGGTATCAATGCCAATAGTATATGTTGTAGAAGGCGCTTTCTCTTTATCAAGTCCCCATATCTTATACCATGGTGCATTTAATAATTTTCCTACCAGATCGTGAAGTGCAATATCAACAGATGCCTTCGCTGCCGTATTTCCCGGCATAACACCATCTACATAAGCCAATATATCTTCCAATTGGAAAGGATCATTAAACTGTTCGAGATTTACTTTTTTAAGGAAAGCCATAACAGACTCTACAGACTCTCCCAAATAAGGAGGCATAGATGCTTCACCGTAACCTATAACTCCATCATATTCAATCTCTACTTGTACATCCGGCGTAGTTGTCCGGGAATAAGTTGCAACAGTGAAAACATGTTTCAGTTTTAAATCATATGGGCGAAAAGTTAGTTTCATCTTACCTGAATGAGAATGTTTATTAATTGAAAAAATAGAGTTAATTGATTCACCGGCTAGTGCACCTTGCATAGCTACCCCGGAGCCGATAGCAGCTAATGCGGCTGTCTTTATAAATTGTCTTCTGTCCTGACTCATAAGTCTTGGTTATTATTGAGGTTGATAAAATGGATTAGATTTAAGAGTACTGATATCCGCTGTTCCAATATGACCAAGAATTCGACCTGCACTTAATAATCTATTAAGATTATATTGATCAAAGTCTTTATCATCCGGATTGAAGCTGCTTATATGTACATATCCTTGCGAGTGAATAAATTTCTGATTACCTATATATATAGCCACATGTATTACTCGTTCTTTTTGTTCCGCGGTTGCTTTTCGTCCAAAAAACAATAAATCTCCAGGCTTCAGGTTTTCAAATCCATTACTAATGTCTATTCTTTCTCCTACATAAGCCATTTGAGATGCGTCACGAGGCAGAATAATCCCATTAAGAAACATAACCATTTTTACAAAACCACTGCAATCCATTGCTTTGGCAGACATTCCACCCCACATATAAGGAATTCCCATAAATGTCATCCCTGTTTTTATTATGCTATCAGCATTTATCTTATCTCTATTTACCCATTGACTTTCTGGCATTCCTGCAGATTTTGGTAAATAGGCTATTCTTCCATCAGGATATGAGACTTTATAAAAGCCTCTCTCCTCACCTTCACATTTTAACATGTTGCCACTAACAACATCAGATACTGTTTGAGAGTTCAAATCAGGTTTTTCAAAAGTAAACCCATAATGAGACGTTACAACAATCTTATTAGATGCATTCCAGGAATTATACTCTGTTTTATTCATAGGAATAATACTAGATGAGTTCACCCAGGTTATATAATTATCAGGAGTCTGTACTCTGTACCATTCATCTTCTTGCAGTATCTTCACGGGAGTACCCAATAATGCTTGAGTCATCATTTCACTAGCAAAACTAACTTTCTTGCGGAGATTAGCAACAGATACATTTACTACCCCATATACCTTATCACCTAAAATACTATCGGGCAACAATCTAAAGTTATCTACAATCTTATACTTCTTTTCGAGTAATAGAGAAATAAGCTCTGCTTTCGCTTCTGGTATCGAAGTTGAACCATATAACGTAAGTGTCTTTCTTTTCTTTTTTACTTCAAGATCAAAAACAACATTCCGCCTATCAGGAGCATACTTTTGTTCAACGGTTTCTATCACCTTTTTTATACGTTTGGGAAGGTCTTTAGCAAAAGTGTAATTGCACATTACAACTCCAGCAAATAAAATGAGAAACAGAAGTATACGTTTTTTCATTTTAAGAAGCATTAAAAGATTATCTTAATACACAAAGGTATTATTATTTTTATTAACAGATACATTTTATTAGTTTTTTTAAGATTTAAATTTTTGATGTATCATTTTAATTTAGACCCCCATCTAAACCTTTTTTAGATGGGGGTCTAAAATGTTTTAGATCCGGGTCTAAACTCTATTGAGACCCGGGTCTTAATAAAAATATTAAATGATTAATTATAATATTCAATTTGCAATTATCTATCTAAAGCAAATTACACAAATTATTCCCCAATAAATAAAATCCATTAGTGAATGGCTGAAATTTATTCTTGAATGGTTTTAAAAACTCACGCCAGACTTTTTTTAAAAAGTCCATCACTCCCTCACTTCTTTGCATGTAACTAAATGATTAATTGACTCATAAAAAGTAATTCCTATAATTTCATCCCTCACTTTACCATCAATTAACCATCACTTTTCAGAGCATCCCTCACTTTTTCGAATCATTTTTTGCTGTTTCGTACATTTCGAAAACTAAGAAAATAAGAGCAAGGTATGCAATTCCAGCAAAATTTCTCATTTAAAAATGACTAATAGAGATCGAAAAGGTGAGGGTAACACCATTTGGTGAGGGTTCTTGTAATAGTTCAGAATGCTACCCTCACCTCCTATAATACTGATTTACAAATAATTGAATAATAGCAGTAAGGGAGTGAGAGATGAATTAAAAAGAAATAAATATGAAGCAAAATATAAAACGATTAGAGCTGACTTCTCAAATATTTTCGTTATTTTTGCAAAATAAAAGCAGCCGACCGGTTTGTCGCACGTACATTATTTGTACGGGAGGAAAGTCCGGGCAACATAGAGCATCCTACTTCCTAACAGAAAGCTGTCCGCGAGGGTAGAGTAACGTAGAAGAAAATAACCGCCTCTTTTCGGAGAGGTAAGGGTGAGAAGGCAGGGTAAGAGCCTACCGGTCCTTGTGGCAACACGGGAGCCGTACGTCTTAGGAGTTGTAAGGTCATGTAAACCGACGCTATTGAGGGCTGCTCGCCCCAGCCGGAGGGTAGACCGCTAGAACTTAATGGTGACATTAAGTCCAGATAAATGACAAACGCTTTATTTGTTTACATTTAAAGAACAGAACTCGGCTTATAGGTCGACTGCTTTTTTCTTTTTTATGAACTTTGATAACTACGGATTAAAGCTATGAATAAGAAAATAAAAGCATTCTTCAATTTTATTACTTATGACATCTGGCGGGTTTCAGAAGCAGAAGTAACTCATACAAAATTTTCTCTCTATAATATTGTAAAAACGATAATTCTCGCAGTACGTCGTTTTACTACAGATCGTTTAACCGACAAAGCTTCTGCACTAACATACAGCACACTTCTTTCAATAGTTCCTCTTTTAGCTATTTTATTTGCCATAGCCCGTGGATTTGGATTTGACAATATGATGGAGGAACAGATAAGAAGCAGTTTAAGCAGTCAGGAAACAGCAACTGGAACTATACTGGGTTTTGTTGATTCTTACTTAAAACAAACAAAAAGTGGAATATTTGTAGGGGTAGGTTTAGTCCTCTTACTTTGGACTGTTGTTAATTTAACTGCCAATATAGAACTTACATTTAATAATATCTGGCAAGTAAAAAAACAACGAACATTATATAGAAAAATCACGGATTACTTTTCAATGTTTTTGCTTTTACCTATATTAATCGTTGTATCGGGAGGTCTCTCCATTTTTACGAGTACAATGCTAAAAAGCATGGAAAGCTTTGTTATGCTTGCTCCTATTTTAAAGTTTTTAGTGAGAACTATTCCATTCGCACTAACCTGGCTTATGTTTACAGCGCTTTTTATTTTTATACCGAACACCAAAGTTAAATTCAAACACGCCCTATTTTCTGGAATTATTGCCGGAACAGCTTATCAAGCTTTTCAGTTTCTATATATTAGCGGACAGATATCTGTAACAAAATACAATGCAATTTATGGTAGCTTTGCAGCAATACCGCTCTTTATATTATGGCTTCAGATTTCATGGACAATTATACTTTTCGGAGCAGAACTTACATACGCAGGTCAAAATATCAAAAACTTTAACTTCGAAAAAGACACTAAAAATATAAGCAGAAGATATAGAGATTTTATTTCAATACTTATTATGTCATTAATCTGTAAGCGGTTTGAAAAAGGAGAAAAACCATACAGCGCAGAAGAAATATCTTTGGAATATAAAATACCAATTAAACTGACTCATCAAATTCTGAGTCTTCTACAAGAAATAAATCTAATCCATGAGGTTGCTGAAGATACAAAAAGCGAAAATATTTTATTTCAGCCATCAATTGATATAAATAAAATTAATATCGAACTACTTCTCAATCGAATAGACACTAATGGTTCGGAAGATTTTAAGATTGATAAAGATCATGAGTTTGAAAATCATTGGCAAACATTAATAGAAACGCGCAATTTTGCCAAAATGCAAAACTGCGCGATTCTATTAAAAGACCTTTAAAGTCTATGTTTTAATATATTTTTGAACGAGGAGTTCGCTCTGCAAATGTCAAGTTTAAGAAGAATGAAAACATTTGATTCTTTTGAACATTCGTACCTGCTCCAGCCTGACTCTCATATTTAACTCCAAAAGAAACCAAATTACCAGTCATTACAGGAATACCTAAACCAGCACTAACGTGATAGTTCATAGGTTTCTTATTTTTAAGAACAACGTAGGAATTTGAAACTCCAGCCCCGATCATATAATGCCATGGGTTAGTGAAAGACTCACCAGAAAGCAAATCTGCTCCTATATTAAGGGCGTGCTGATCACAATACGAAACAGATGAATTATCAGATACCATCACAGACCACTGAGTAAATTTATAATCAGCTGATAATGTCAACCTTTTATTATTTAAAGCAATACCACCTCCAAAGTATTGTGGCAAGAATTGAGATTTTGGATGTAATTTCTCTGTCAAGGTCTCACTACTCGATGAATTAATTACAGTTCGATCGTTATTAAGACTTAATTGTTGTTTATAACCATACACACCACCAAAGTTCATATTCCATTTTTTATTCAAAGCAATATTATATTGCAAACCGAAATCTGCATAAAATGCTTTTTTGTAAGAAATATCTTTAATTGATGTATTTCCTTGCACTTCAGACTGAGTTGTGCTACCCATTATATAAGAAAGATTAAACCCTAAAGAAAAATTCTTTGAAAATTTAAATGCGTTAGATAAGTACACTTTTGACAATCCACCATTTCCTTCAAACAAAGAAGAAATAGTTCCTTCTGTTCCTTCAACTGGTTGATCAACAGTAATAGCATATCCCATACTACTAAGGGGAGCTAAACCAGCAGCAGCATACCATGAAGGTATAACTCTAAAACCAATACCCAAATTACGAATGTTACCGGTAACAGAAGATGAGCTTCTTCCTCTAGTTGTATATTTTTCAAATGAGACATTAGCTCCAGCTTCGTAAACAAACTTTGCACTATCCATCGCAGTTAAAGCAGACGGATTTAAACCATTTAGAAAATTATCAGAACGAAGAGCTATCCCAACTCCACCCATACCAACATACTTTCCAGCTTCTCCAACAGTAATATCGCCTATACCAAACATCGAAGAAGGAGAATTCGTACTATTTTGCGCAGAGACATTGAGAAAAAGAGATATAAATAAAGAAAATAAAAGTATTCTAGAAGTATTCATTTTTATTAATTCAATATTAATTCGTTTTATAAACCTTATAAAGAACAGACAACTTCACATTACTTTGAGGATGCTTCATATCGCCAAAGATAACACTTTGGTAAGATGTATTTATCTTACTTTCAGGTAAAACAAGTTGCAGATTCTTTATATTATAACCAACCTTTCCTAAATTACTCTGCAAAAAGCTTGTAACATCAAAAGAATAATATGTATTTTCATGAAGTGCATCGTCAGTTATAAGACTACCTGTTTGAACTGAAGATCCCAATAAATCTTTTATCTGATCTTCTGTAACATTGTTTTCATTAGATTGATAAAGAGCTAAAGAAGACGGCAAAGGATTATTAAGCCCATAAGATCCCTTTACAGGGTATAAAAAAAGCTTTGCTGATTCAATGCTAACCATTTTTCCTGCCTCTAACAAATTATTTAAGTAGGGAAACTCAATTTTCGTATATAATCCTGTTAAGCCCTGAACATAAGACATATTAGACATTTTGTCAGAAACTATTTCAGTTAATTTATGATTAAAATTCTGAAGTGGAGTACCTGTACGATCATGCTTTACTTTATTAAAATTAGGAGTAGTAGGAACAAATTTAACAGTGCCCTTAACTGATTCTTGACCAATTTCATGATAATATAAAGTAATATACATACTGGAATCACTTATTCCAAATCCCATAATAGACTTATTGCTAGCCTCGTCTGGGACAAAAGCAATACCTTTAAAATAATGCCTAAAGTCATCTGAATTTTTAAAATCATCAGATTTTGATAATATTTTATTAAACCACGTTTTCCCTAAATCATCAGAAAGTCTATACTCTAAAGTCTTCTTTGCTTTAGGAGTTGGTTGTATTTTTATAGTAGAAAATGGCTCTGGATTATAAGAGAAAGAAGAATTACTATATAAATACTTTGTATATGTATCTAAAACCAAGTTCTCTGTCAACTCATGCAAATGAACTTTTACTTGTGAAAGTGTATCACCTAAATAATCTCCATTACATTTCATAGAAATAGTAAGAGAGTCAAATCTATATGTGTATTTTTCATTAGGAGTAAAAGTTGCCGGAGAATATTCAATATAAGCAGAGGCTGATATTTTCCCCCATGTGTCATCACTGTAATAACCTAGTTGAGCAACATTCTTATTCGATGTATTAATGGAATCCAGGAAAACTGTACTTAATCTCACTGTACAAGTATCTGTCATAACATTTTTCAAATCACTGTCAACCCACTCTTCTCCTAAAGTTGATGACTCATTTCGACAAGATATACAAAACAGTAACGAAAGTAACGAAATCAAAAAAAGTATCTTTTTCATATTCACTTCTAAAAGTATTTTAGTGCAAAAAAAATAGCAAAACCTATATAAATAAAATACAATCGACCAAACAGGTTATTTCACCCATAATAGTATAAATTATTCCTATTTGTGAAAACGTTCGCAATTTACGTCTTTTATCGATAATATTATTCGATTTGACGATAAAATTTCCCATTTCGTCGATTAATTTTGTTTAAGAGTATCGATGAAACTACTTTTGGCCGCAGAAATAAATATAGAATTAACAACATTATGAATGTATTATTGTATTTAAAAAAGATGAAAAAACTATTATTGATAAGTTGTTTCGCCGCTTTGACTTTCTCTTCTTGCACTAGCGAGAGCACATATACTCAAGGTGTATGGGAACAACGTTCTGATTTTGATGGCGTGGCAAGAAATGATGCCGCTTCATTTATGATTGATGGAGACGGATATGTTTGTTGCGGATACGATGGTGACGAACGTTTAAACGACCTTTGGAGATACAATGTATCATCAAACAGCTGGACTCAGAGAGCTAGTTTACCTGAAAGTGCTGCAAGAAACGCTGCTGTAGGTTTTTCTGTAAATGGTAAAGGTTATATTACCACTGGATACAATGGGAATACATATCTAAAAGATACATGGGAATATGATCCAACATCAAATAAATGGACACAGAAAGCTGATTTCGCAGGTTCGGGCAGATATTATGCATTATCATTCTCAATTGGGAATTATGGTTATGTAGGTACTGGATATGATAAAAACTATTTGAAAGATTTTTATCGTTACGATCCTGTAAATGACAAATGGGAAATTATGGATGGCACTAACGGAATGAATAGCTTTAGTGGACAAAAACGCCGTGGAGGTAGTGCATTCGTAATTAACAATATTGCTTATGTAGTAGGTGGTCAATCTAACGGTTCTTACTGTGATGACTTCTGGAAATTTGATCCATCAAAAGGAACTTGGACTGCTTTAAGAGACATTGCTGATAACAATGATAAAGAAGATTATGATGATAATTATGCAGGTATTGCTCGTGAAAGAGCTGTGACATTTGTCATCGACGGCAAAGCCTTTTTGACTACAGGTACATCTGGTTCACTTAAAACAGATTATTGGATCTATGATCCTGCTACAGATCTTTGGTCAGGAGATAGCGACGATGACTACACTCCATTTAAAGGATCGGCTCGTGCTGGTGCTGTTGGATTCTCAACTGGAACAAAAGGATTTGTTGTAACAGGAGGTAGTAGCAGTCTGTATTTTGACGATATGTGGGAATTATTACCATATGAAAAAGAAGAAGACTAAGAATATAATTCTTTATACAATTATAAGTATACTCGCCATTCTTACTATTTTTTCTATAGTTAAATCAAAAGATTCGTCTAAGAATCGAAAAGAAATATTATTAGAAGTTGTAAGTGTGAAAGGCGGATATGGTTATCAAATAAAAGAGGGAAATCGAATATTGATCGATCAACCATTTATTCCGGCTATTTCTGAAGAGAAAGCTTTTAAAAGCCGGGAAGACGCACAAAAAGTTGGAGAATTAGTTCTAAAACGCGTCAAAAATCACACGGATTTTTCCGTTTCAGTTAAGGAGTTGCGAGAACTCAATATAGAATAGTTTAGTTTAGTTAAGTCTAGTTTAGTTTTTGTATATTCCCCGTCTGACAGAGGTCAGGTACGGGGAATATTCTTTTTTATACGGTTATAGAATATCTGTGAACAATTCTGAATCAGCTATCCTAGATACAATATAACCTGCAGGATAGTTATCATTACCTTTAATTACCTCTTTTAAAATATCTGATTTATTCTTGCCTAAAGCATAAAAGAAAACCTTCTTTGCATGAAGAATTGGCAAACCTGTTAAAGCTATGCGTTTTTGTCTTGTTTGAGGATGAATACTTACAGCATAAATTTCAGGCGAATTTAATAAATTATTCTGGCCAGTAAATAAAGAAGAGGTATGTCCATCAGTACCTATTCCCAAGAGAATACAATCAAAAACTGGACACAAATTCTCCTTTATTAATAAATTTTCTACTAAAAAAGAATACCGCTTTGCTTCTATTTCAGGAGTATCTTCTCCATGAATAGGGTGAATTTGCATAATAGGAATTGTGACTTTATCAAGTAATACGCGTTTAGTCATTCCATAATTGCTATCAGGACTCTCGGGAGGAACACATCGTTCATCTACCCAATAAAGATGTATTCTACTCCAAGGTATAGTGTTTTTATAATCTTCAGCCCAAAGTCGAAACAACCCAACAGGAGTAGTTCCACCTGATATTGCCAAATGAAAGTTTTTTGTACCAGAAATATTTATCTGATACAAAATAGCTCTTGTTAAGGCATGAGCCGCTTCCAGAGAAGAAGAGAAACTATTTACTTTTATCATTTCAAATTATTAAAGTTCACAATACAAATCAGTATTTGTTAAGTTTTTACAAGGATTAATCCACTGTACTCCATGTTCCTGCATCATAGCTTCAGATTCTTTAGGCCCCCAAGTTCCAGCTGGATAACCATAGACTGGTATTTCAGGATGTGTTTCCCAAAAATTCAGTACAGGTGTAAAAAACCTCCAACTTGCTTCTACAGCATCACTTCGAGTAAATAATGTTGGATCTCCTATCATACAATCTTCAATAAGGCGAACATAAGCATCTTCTGAAGGAAGAGAACCTAAACTTTTATAGCTAAAATCCATAGCAACTTGCTTTACTTCAAATCCTGCTCCAGGTACTTTCATTGTAAACTTCAGTACTATCCCTTCATCTGGCAAAATACGAATAATTAACTGATTCGCTGTAGGACATTGTTTATCCGAGCAATTAAATAACAAAAAAGGAGTAGGCTTGAAGTGGACAATGATTTCACTAACCTTAGTCGGCATTTGCTTTCCTGTACGAATATAAAATGGTACACTATTCCATCGCCAATTACTAATACCCAGTTTCATGGCAACATAAGTTTCAGTTCTGGATAATGGATCTACATCCTTTTCTTCACGATATCCCTTTTTGTTTTCTGAAGCTACGTATTGTCCACGAACAATATGCTCATGCATATCTTTTTCAGTTAATGGTGTTAGAGATTGATATACTTTAGCCACCTCATCACGAAAACTATCTTCATTAAAAGCCATAGGAGGTTCCATAGCAGTAATGGCTACTAGTTGAATAAGATGATTTTGAACCATATCACGTAAAGTACCCGTCTCATCAAAATACCCTCCTCTTTGTTCAACTCCCATATTTTCTACAGCGGTAATTTCAATATGATCAATATAATTTCTATTCCATACAGGTTCGAAAATACTATTGGCAAAACGAAGAGCCATAATATTTTGTACAGTCTCTTTTCCTAAATAATGATCTATTCGAAAAATTTGATCTTCCCGAAATGCATCCTTATAATAAACATTATTAAGTTCTAGAGCTGAATCAAGATTATATCCAAAAGGTTTTTCAACAACAATACGCTTCTTCCCCCTCACACCTTTATCCAAATTCAATCCTACATTCTTTAAATACTGAGGAATAACTCCATATAATGAAGGTGGAGTTGCAAGATAATATAGATAATGCTCTCCACTTTCGATCTTAGTATCAAGTTCCAAAAGTTTGGGTTGTAAATGCAAATAGTCGTTAGGATTAGACGGATCCATTGAAAAATAATGCAACATATTAACAAAAGAATCAATCAGAGATTCATTTAAATCTTCAGCTTTTAAAAAACGATGCAACTGTAAATTAATACGTTCACGATACTCTTCATCCGTATATTGAGTGCGTGCAACACCTAAAACTGCAAAATTTACTGGTAGTTTTTTGAGTTTATACAACAAATAAAGAGCAGGCATCAATTTACGACGAGTCAAGTCACCTGATGCTCCAAAAATAACCATTATCATACTCTTAGGTTTATCCATAGCTCAACATTTATTATATAATATAATTTCCAGACTTAGTACTGTTTGCTTTTCCAATCCAATTCTCATGCATAAAAACACCTCTTGGCAAATCTATTCTTTCAAAGGTATGTGCGCCAAAGTAGTCTCGTTGCGCCTGTACTAAATTTGCAGGTAGATTATTGGTTGTCAAAGAATAAAAGTAATTAAGAGCAGATGAAAATGCAGGCACTGGTAATTCTTCTTTAGCAGCTACTGCAACCAATCGTTTCCAGAAAGGTAACGCCGATACAATTTCGTCTTTGAAATAAGGGGCTAGAAGCAAATTAGACAGATGTCTATCCTCTTCAAATGCTTTGGCAATTTCATTTAAGAATGCAGAACGAATAATACATCCTCCTCTCCAAAGCCGTGCTATAGAGGCCAAATTCAATCTCCATCCATATTTATCAGAAGCATATTTCAGCACATTAAATCCTTGAGCATAGGAGACTAATTTGGATGCATATAGAGAACTATATATTTCTTTAATCAGTTCCTCAGCCAAATATGTTTTTTGAGAAGCTTCTCTGTGATATATACTTGAAGCCTCCATACGAAGTTCTTTTCTGGCCGAAAGATTTCTCTCAAAAACAGCGGTCGCAATAAGGTTTAGTGGCATTTCTAATTCCATGGCATTAATAACCGACCATTTTCCTGTTCCCTTCTGTCCCGCAGTATCCAAAATTTTATCGATCAGATAATCACCACCAGCATCTTTATATTTTAATATTTTAGATGTAATTTCTATTAAGAAGCTCTTGAGTTTTCCTTCATTCCAGGTTTCAAAATAAGCAGCCATTTCTTCATTTGAAGCCTCTAATAAGTGCTTCATTATAAAGTATGCTTCGGAAATTAACTGCATATCGCCATATTCAATGCCATTATGAATCATTTTCACAAAGTGTCCAGAACCGCCCGGCCCAATCCATTCGCAGCAAGGAGAACCATCTTCGGCTTTTGCTGCTATACTCTGAAGAATAGGTCTTACCTCAAACCAGGCACCGGCTGACCCTCCAGGCATAATTGATGCACCATGCAAAGCCCCTTCTTCACCACCCGAAACACCGGCACCTATGAAATAAATGTCTTTTGCTTCTGATTCTCTGACTCTTCTTGCAGTGTCTTCAAAATTAGAATTACCTCCATCAATCAATATATCTCCCGGAGAAAGAAATGGATAGAGCTGCTCCATTAATTCATCTACGGGATTACCGGCACGCACCATCAACATTATTTTGCGAGGCTGAGATATAGAATTCACAAAATCTTCTATATTATTAAAGCCCATAATCTTTTTCCCATGAGCACGTCCAGATACAAAGCCTTCAACAACACCTTCTTCCACACCCGCTACCGTGCGATTGTATACTGAAACTCGCCATTCTTTACTCTCTATGTTCAATGCAAGATTTTCTCCCATCACTGCAAGACCTATTAATCCTATATCAGATTTATTTGTCATATAGCTTTTCATTGTTAAATAATCATTTGATATTTAACAAAAAATAAAGACAAGATGTTCAATAAAAGAAGAAAATATAAAAAACGAGAAGAATCTAAAAAATACAAAGGAAGGTTTTATATATATTGTACAAAAGAATTAATTCTTCTGTACAAAAGAAATAAATCCCTTGTACAAAAGATTACATTCTTTTGTACAAGGGATTTTTAATATATCAGGTTTAAATTAATATACTTCTACTCTGGAAGCAATATCTTTCGCTTTATCTCTAAGTTTATCTAAGTCAGATCCTAACGGAGCATAACATAACACTACTCCCATACGGCGATTAACCTTTGTAAATGGCTTACCAAATATACGAAGATAAGTATCTTCTTCTTTCGCTACATCTTCCAAACCTTTATATCGAGGTGCTTCTTTACTGGCAATAGGAGAAAGAATAACAGCACTTACCCCCACTCTTTCCTGCTTAATTCCAGGAATTGGCAGACCAAGTACAGCACGGAGGTGAAGTTCGAATTCATTTAGATTTTGTGTACCGGCCAATGTTACCATACCAGTATCATGCGGACGAGGAGATAATTCGGAGAAATATACACCATTCTCATGGCTAAGGAAAAATTCAACACCCCAAAGTCCGGCACCGGTCAATGCCTTGGTTACTTTCTCAGCCATATCTTCAGCCTCTTTTAAATGAGCTGGATCTATATGTGCAGGCTGGAAACTTTCACGATAATCGCCACCTTTCTGTACATGACCTATTGGTGGACAGAATAGAGTTGGTCTATTTTTCTGAGTAACAGTCAACAAAGTAATTTCACTATCGAATTTAATAAATTCCTCAATTATTAATTCTTTTATATCACCGCGGCTTCCACTGCAACCATACTCCCAGGCATGATCGAGTTCTTCTGTCGATCTAACCAAAGACTGTCCTTTACCAGAAGACGACATTAGAGGTTTAACCACGCATGGGAAACCAATCTTATCAGCTGCTTCTTTAAGCTCTTCCAAAGTAGTTGCGTAGAAATACTTAGCTGTTTTCAAACCAAGTTCTTTTGCTGCTAAATCACGGATTGCCTTACGGTTCATTGTAAAGTTTACAGCGCGAGCACTAGGAACAACCTGTATTCCTTGTTTCTCGAAATCATAAAGACGTTCAGTTCGAATAGCTTCAATTTCCGGAACAATAATATCTGGTTGATGCTTCTTGATAACACGCTCCAATGCATCTCCATCAAGCATATCAAATACTTCACACTCGTCGGCTACCTGCATAGCTGGTGCTCCGGCATACGAATCGCAAGCCACAATATATTGTCCTTTGCGCTGAGCTGAAATTACAAACTCTTTTCCTAACTCTCCGGAACCGAGTAATACAATCTTCTTTGTCATAATCTTAAGTGATGTCTTTTAATCGTTACGCAAAGGTAAAACTATTTTAGAAAAAATCCTCGAATATTAACTACTATAAAAAAGGCGAAGCAATATTTAATTGCCTCGCCCAATAGGTTATAGTAGAAGAAATATTATTTTTTCCAGAACTTTTCAATTTCTTCCAAAGTCTTTCCTTTTGTTTCAGGTAAAAACTTCCAAACAAAGAATGCAGCCAATAATCCCATTATACCATAAATCCAGTAAGCAAATCCCTGGTGGAACATTTCTGTAAGACCTTTGTTATCGTTCAATATCGGAAATGTCCATGAAACAATAAGGTTAGCCAACCATTGTGCTGCTACAGCTATAGACATAGCACCACGAATGGAATTAGGGAATATTTCAGATAATAATACCCATGTTACAGGTCCCCAGCTCATTGCAAAAGCAGCTGTATAGATAAGCATCAGAATCAATGAAACCAGGCCAACTGTCTGGAAATAGAAAGTCATTCCAAGAAGAATCATACTTATAGCCATGCCTAAGGCACCAATAATCATTAATGGTTTACGACCAAACTTGTCAACCTTAACAATTGCTACACAAGTAAAGGTCAGGTTCACAACACCAACAACAATTGTTTGCAATAAAGAAGAGCTAGTATCAAATCCCATGTTACGGAAAATGTTACCTGCATAATAAAGAACCACGTTAATACCTACAAACTGTTGGAATACAGAAAGTAATATGCCAATAACAATCACAGCCCAACCGTAAGATAACCATGGAGAACTCTTTTCATGAAGAGTTTCTTTAATTTCAGCAATTTCAGCTATCGCTTTTTCTTCACCTACAATATTAGACAAAACAGCAAGAGCTTTTTCATCTTTTCCTTTCATAATAAGGAAACGTGGAGTTTCCGGAACGAAGAATAACAAGATAAAGAAAATACCAGCAGGAATTACTCCAGAGAAGAACATCCAGCGCCAGCCTGTTTCAGTTAACCATTGAGCATCGCCAGATTTAGCAATAAAGTAATTTACAAAATAAATAACCAACATACCAAAGATAATAGCGAACTGGTTGAAAGAAACCAATTTACCACGACTTTCAGCCGGAGCTATTTCTGCTATGTACATTGGAGAAAGAGCAGAAGCCAGACCTACACCCAGACCTCCGATAATACGATAAATCACAAATGAATAAGCATCCTGTATAAAGAAAAAATTAAATCCGTCAGGATTCCATGCACCAATTGCAGAAACACAGAAAGCTAATGCACAAATAAAAAGACCTTTTTTACGTCCCAATGAATTAGACACAAATCCGGAAATAGAACCTCCGATAATACAGCCTACTAATGCACTGGAGATTACAAATCCTTTAATAGAATCTGCAGTATCCTGAAGAAGAGCAGCATCTGTTGGTACAGCTTCAGATACATAATTAATAATCCAGATTATTGCTGCAACAAAAAGAACAGCAACAGTAATACCTCCTTTAGTTTTGCCGACTAGTTTTAATATTTGCGAGGAAAGAATAGCAAGTACCAGTACAACAACAGTACTTACCAATAATTTATACTGAGTAATCATGCTCACTGCGTATGCATGATCGGTTGTAATTTTGCTGATGAAGAAATCAACTAATGATTTTTCGGCTCCATTAACTACAGCAGTATCATAACCGAACAACAAACCGCCAAGTGTTGCTACCAAGGTTAGCAGCGCAAGATATATCCCTGTTTGCTTTGTTTTTGATGACATATGTTTTTTATTATAATAGAATTAGAAATAAATTAACCTAAAATGAGAGAACCGATATGCCAGAGAAAAGCGTCCTCCAGCATACCGGAATATTATTTTTTATGAGCAAAAAATACTAGCAATACATATTTACGATTGCTTCATACAATTCTTGTTTTCCACTAACCTGTGTAGGTTCACCTTTAGCAACAGCATAAGCATGAAGATCTTCCAAAGAAAGGTTACCAGCTTCGAATTCTTTACCTTTGCCACCATCAAAAGAAGCATAACGTTCTTTAACCATGTTACAGATAGGAGATTCATTTAATAAAGCTGATGCATTTTCAAGTGCACGAGCAAAAGCATCCATACCGCTGATGTGAGCAATAAAGATATCTTCCAAGTCTGTAGAGTTACGACGAGTTTTAGCATCGAAGTTTGTTCCACCATTACCAAGACCACCATTACGGATAATCTGCATCATAGCCTGAATCAATTCAAAGTTATCAATTGGGAATTGGTCAGTATCCCAACCATTCTGAGCATCACCGCGGTTAGCATCAATTGAACCTAACATGCCAGCATCTACAGCGCAAGCCAATTCGTGTTCAAAAGTATGACCAGCCAATGTAGCGTGGTTAACTTCAATATTTACTTTGAAATCATTTTCCAATCCATGAGCCTTCAAGAATCCAATAACAGTTTCTGTATCAACATCATATTGATGCTTCATTGGTTCCATTGGTTTTGGTTCGATTAGGAATGTACCTTTGAAGCCTTTAGCACGAGCATAGTCACGAGCTTTAGTCAACATCATTGCCAAATGCTCTTTTTCACGTTTTTGATCAGTATTCAGTAAAGACATGTAACCTTCACGTCCTCCCCAGAATACATAATTTGTACCACCTAATTCGATAGTTGCATCAATAGCATTTTTAATCTGAACAGCAGCACGAGCTACAACGTCAAAGTTAGGATTTGTAGCAGCACCATTCATATAACGTGCATGAGAGAATACATTAGCAGTACCCCACAATAGTTTGATACCAGTTTCAGCTTGTTTTTCTTTTGCGTAAGCAACAATAGCTTTCATATTTGCCTCATATTCAGCAATATCATCACTAGGATCAACTAAGTCAGTATCGTGAAAACAGTAATATTCAATACCGCATTTCTGCATAAATTCAAAACCAGCATCTAATTTATACTTTGCAGCTTCAACTGCAGAAGAAGCACCATTCCAAGGGAATTGCTTTGTTCCACCACCAAACTGGTCGCCACCTTCTGCACAAAGTGTATGCCACCAAGCCATAGCAAACTTTAACCAGTCTTTCATTTTCTTTCCGTTAACTACTTTTTCAGCATCATAATAACGGAATGCCATTGGATTTTTACTTTCTTTACCTTCAAATTTAATCTTTCCTATACCAGGAAAATACTCTTTAGTTGCCATAATACTCTTGATTTAAAATTTTTGTTGTTTTTATATTATTATTTAGACATAGACTTTTCAAGTCTGTATTTCCATTGATTATATGCATCTGCATATTCCTGACTTTTTGCAATATTAGGTTCAATTACATCCAGTTTATCAAGAGTTGCAAAAGCTTCATTATTATCTTTATAGATACCTGCTCCAATACCGGCACCCTTAGCTGCACCTACCGAACCATCTGTATCATATAATTCAATTGTAGCACCGGTTACTCCGGCAAGTGTATCGCGGAAGATAGAACTTAAGAACATATTGGCATGACCTGCATGGATCTTCTTAACAGGAATACCCATCTTTTCCATAATCTCAATACCATATTTAAAAGAAAAAACAATTCCTTCCTGAGCAGCACGAGCTATATGATGTTTGCCATGTGTATTAAAGTTTAACCCACGGATTGAACAGCCTATTTCCTTATTGCCCAGCATACGTTCAGCACCGTTTCCAAAAGGAAGAATACTTATACCTCCACTCCCAATTGGAGCTTTCGACGCCAAAACATTCATTTCATTATACGAAATACCTTCGGGAGCTATATTCTTTTTCACCCATGAATTGAGAATTCCGGTTCCGTTAATACAAAGCAATACCCCTAAACGAGTTTGTTCTTCAGTGTGATTTACATGAGCAAATGTATTTACACGAGATTGTGGATCATAGTTAACCTCTCCATTAACGCCATATACAACACCTGAGGTTCCAGCTGTTGAGGCAATCTCGCCCGGATTAAAGACATTCAGAGAAAGTGCATTATTAGGTTGATCTCCGGCACGATATGTAATTGGAGTTCCTTCTTTCAATCCAAGTTCTTTAGCTGCAACTGCATTCACTTCTCCTTGATTTGAGAAAGTAGGCTTGATATCTGCAATTAAAGAAGAATCAAAACCATAATAATCCATCAGGAAGCCAGCAATACTATTTTGCTTGAAATCCCAGAACATACCTTCAGAAAGGCCTGAAACCGTAGTGCAAATTTCTCCACTCAGCTTCATAGCAATATAATCACCTGGAAGCATTATTTTGTAAATCTGCTCATATATTTTTGGTTCGTTAGCTTTGATCCAAGCCAATTTAGAAGCTGTAAAATTGCCCGGTGAATTAAGCAAATGAGAAAGACATTTCTCCTCTCCTAATACTTCAAAAGCTTTTTGTCCATAAGGAACTGCACGAGAATCACACCAAATAATCGCTGGGCGCAATACATTCTGATCTTTATCTACACAAACCAGCCCATGCATCTGATAAGAAATACCAATAGCTTTAATTTCAGCGGCACTAATTCCGGATTCATCCATAATAGTTTTGGTAGCTAATTTCAGATTTTCCCACCAAGCCTGAGGATCTTGTTCCGCCCAACCAGCTTTAACAGCTATAATATTCATCTCTGTTTTTGGGTAAAAAGCAGTAGAAACACATTTTCCAGTTTCTGCATTTACTAAACTAGCCTTTACAGACGAGCTTCCAATGTCATATCCTAATAAAAACATAATTATAAAGTATTAATATATTAAGGTAATTACTTACTAAAAGACTTTGTTGTAACATGAAGTTTATTATAAATTTTCCGATCAAACTTATAATAACGTGCTGCTCTGTGAGGAACACCAGTCTGACGTTCCTGAAGTGGAACAACGTATTCCATCATTGCAATCTTCTTATGGAAATTCCGAACATCAAATGTTTTATCATATACGAGTTCATATAAAACACGTAGTTCGGATGCAGTAAATTTACGAGGTAACAAATCAAACAATACAGATGGATTTGCTTCCACGTACTGACGAATAAAAGTTATAGCTTCAGAGATTATCTGATTATGGTCAAAAGCAAGAATTTTAAGATCCTTTATTTCCATCCATTCTGCCTGATATTTATCTGAAAGATTTTCGAGTTTCTTATCAATCTTAACCATAGAAAGATAAGCAATTGTAACAATGCGTTCAATCTTACTTTTTAATTGATGAAAGCGTTCCAGCCATCTAACATCTTTAGGATTATGTGTTCTGTTTTTTGAGCCAAAAGCTCTAAATTGAAGTAAATTAACATTTTTAAGTCCTGTCAATTCATAAAGAACACGCTGAGCAGCTTCATCTAAGTCTTCGTCTTCATAAATCAAGCTACCGGGAAGTTTCATATCTGTATATCCATTTACAGACTCCTGCCCTACTTGTTTTACTAACAAGACTTTTAGTTGTTCTCCATCAAACCCTATCAATACACAGTCTACTGAGACATGTGGATTTACTAACTTATCTATATCAATATCGCGTTCCATAATATTTATTTAAGCGTTGCAAATATAAGGCTATTTTTTATTCTTCCAAACTAATTTATAAAATTTTCAATGCTTCATAACCATTTATTTATCAGCATTGTAAATATCATAATAAATACAATATGAAAAATAACTTTATTGTAATAATTACAATATGTATTTCACCTATAGTAATTGTATATTGTACGATTTACTATCTACTCCCATAAATAAAGACTTCCAACGATCTACTAAATCTATTCAAAAGGAATACTTATTGTATTTTAAGATCAGATCAATAATAATGGAAATATCGAATTAGAACTAAAACATAAGAAAGGCAAATTTTTATTTGTCTTTCTTATAAGATTTGTGAATAGAACACAAAAACTCCTTTTTTTGAAAAATAAAAACACATTCATAGTTTGTTTTCAGAAATAAATGCGTTACTTTGCACACATAAACAATACAAAGTTGATATCGTTCTCAATCTTCTATAAAATTTACCTGATATTCTCAGGCATATTCTAATGACGAAACAGATCTTTTAAAACTTACATCGTTTCAATTTTTAATTTATTTATTTTAATTTTTATTCGTATGAATATTTACATTGGCAACCTTAGTTATAAGGTTAAAGAATCAGATCTTAATCAAGTCTTAGAAGAGTATGGAACAGTTAATTCAGTTAAGCTAATCATCGATCGCGACACTCGCAGATCTAAAGGTTTCGCTTTTGCTGAAATGGAAAACCAAGCTGAAGCTGAAAACGTTATTAAGGAATTAAACGGCGCAGAATACGAAGGTCGTCAAATGGTTGTTAAAGAAGCTCTCCCAAGAGCATAACAGCTACATTAATATACTAAAGGTAGATATTGCGTAATGCTTTATCTACCTTTTTTAATTTAACAAAGGAGTCGTTACTCAATCTATCAAATTTATATTTTTCATAATTAAACAATTTCCATTTCAGCTTATTATTGTTAAAATAATATAAAACCAAACTTGTTTGAAAAAAAAGCTACATTTATAGTTTGATATTAAAAATAAATTCTTTCCTTTGTACCCACAAACAAGAGATAGTTTGCATTGTTCTCATTCTTCTATTATTAATTATCACGTTTATTTACGGGTATTTTTAAATGACGAAACGGATCTTTCAAAACTTACATTGTTTCAATTTTTAATTTATTTATTTTAATTTTTATTCGTATGAATATTTACATTGGTAACCTAAACTACAAGGTTAAAGAATCAGATCTTAGTCAAGTATTAGAAGAGTATGGAACAGTAAACTCAGTTAAATTGATCATCGATCGCGAAACTCGCAGATCTAAAGGTTTTGCTTTCGCAGAAATGCCTGATCAAGCTGAAGCTGAAAACGTTATTAAAGAATTAAACGGTGCTGAATTTGAAGGCCGTCAGATGGTTGTTAAAGAAGCTCTTCCAAAAGCATAATTTCAACTAAAAAATATACTAAAGGTAGATAAAGCATAGACTTTATCTACCTTTTTTAATTTATATCATCCAAGAGAAGACCACCTTTTGATAAATTCAGAGCTGAATAAAAACTTCTTTTTCAAAAAGATCTCCACATCTGCCACTAAATTGAATTATAACACTGATAACTAACGAATTGAATTGTAGCAGATAAAAATAATCAACGGTTTATCTACCACCATTTCTCAACCATCTGCTACTAAATCTGAGCTATATTCTTCATCATTACTCACTTTAATAAAATAAAGGCAAATCTATTGTCATATAGAAACAAACAATATTTCAAGAAATACTATTCGGGGTAAAGTAACTTATTCACTCACAATCAGAATGAAAATAAGAGAATAGTTTCATTTATAACCAAAATTATCATTACCTTTGCGGCCGTTATTCATAAACATAAAACAAAAATAGTATGAAAGCATTTGTATTTCCAGGTCAGGGTGCTCAATTTGTGGGCATGGGAAAAGACCTATATGAAAGCTCAGCATTAGCTAAAGAACTTTTTGAAAAAGCAAATGATATCCTGGGATATCGCATTACGGATATTATGTTTGAAGGAACTGATGAAGATCTTCGTCAGACAAAAGTTACTCAACCGGCAGTTTTCCTTCATTCTGTCATCTCTGCATTATGCAAAAACGATGATACAAAACCTGAAATGACAGCCGGTCATTCACTTGGAGAATTTTCTGCATTAGTTGTAGCTGGCGCTCTTTCTTTCGAAGATGGCGTTAAATTGGTTTACGCTCGTGCAATGGCTATGCAAAAAGCTTGCGAAGCTGCTCCATCAACAATGGCTGCTATCATTGCATTGGCTGATGAAAAGGTTGAAGAAATTTGTGCTTCAATTGAAGACGAAGTATGTGTTGCGGCAAACTATAATTGTCCTGGACAGATTGTAATTTCAGGTTCAATTGCTGGTATCGAAAAAGCTTGCGAATTAATGAAAGCAGCCGGAGCTAAACGTGCTCTTCCATTAAAGGTTGGTGGTGCATTCCACTCTCCTCTGATGAATCCTGCTAAAGTTGAACTTGCAGCTGCAATCAACAGTACAGATTTCCACACTCCTACTTGTCCTGTTTACCAAAATGTGAACGCTCTTCCACAGACAGATCCTGCACAGATTAAAGAAAATCTGATTGCACAACTTACTGCTCCGGTACGTTGGACACAGACTGTAAAGAACATGGTAGCAGACGGCGCAACCGATTTCACAGAATGCGGCCCAGGAGCTGTTCTTCAAGGATTAATCAAAAAAATTGAACCATCAGTTAATGCTCACGGATTAGCATAACAAATTTAAATTATAAGAAAGAGGCCGGACTTGAAAAAATCCGGCCTCTTTTCGTATATAGCAATCAAATTATTTAGTAATTTCGTAGCAACTTATTTAGCAAGACAAAGAGATGGCAGAATATAATAATTTCCAGACTAATAAGCCGCACAGGATAGGTTATGCCCTCAGTGGTGGATTTATAAAAGGGTTCGCTCATTTGGGAGTTATGCAAGCTTTGCTGGAACACGATATAAAACCTGATATTATTTCAGGCGTTAGTGCAGGGTCACTTGCCGGAGTCTTCTACGCTGATGGATACGAACCTTACCAAGCCGTTGAAAAATTTAATGGTTACAAATTTATGGATTTAACCAGTTGGGCCTTAACTATCAACGGATTCTTCAAATTAGATGATTTCAAAGACTTTCTAAATACAAATCTAAAACATAAAAGGCTGGAAGATATGGAAATACCACTTGTCATTACAGCTACAGATTTAGACCATGGCAAAAGTGTGCAATTCCGCAAAGGAAATATTGCCGAATTGGTTGCTGCATCTTGTTGCATGCCTGTTATGTTTGCCCCCGTCAATATCGATGGAATTAATTATGTAGACGGAGGAGTTTTAAAAAATCTGCCGGTTTCTACTATTCGCAAAGAGTGTGAAAAGGTTATCGCAATCAATGTCAGCCCTCTGATTGCAGGGAAATATAAAATGAACATTGTAAATATAGCCCTACGGTCGTATCACTTCATGTTTAGGGCAAATACTTTTCCTGATAGAGAAAACAGCGATTTATTGATTGAACCTTATGGCCTGAAAGGATATAGCAACCGTGAATTAGAAAAAGCAGAAGAGATATTCAAACAGGGATATGCTGTAGGAAACGAAGTCCTGAATAAGTTCATTCAAGAAAAAGGAACAATATGGAAAACGAAAGAAATAAAATAATAATTTATCAAATATTCTCTCGCTTATTCGGCAACAATAACAGTCATTGCATCAAAAACGGATCCATTGAAGAAAATGGATGTGGAAAATTCTCTGATTTTACAGATAAAGCATTAAGCGAAATAAAGAAGTTGGGAATAACCCATATCTGGTATACAGGAATTATTGAACATGCCACTAAAACCGATTATAGCAAATTCAATATCCACCCCGACCATCCGGCAGTTGTAAAGGGCAAAGCAGGCTCTCCCTATGCAATAAAGGATTATTATGATGTAGATCCGGATTTGGCAGATGATGTACCTAACCGCATGAAAGAATTTGAAGCATTGGTTAAACGCACTCATCAGGCTAATCTGAAATTTATTATTGATTTCGTTCCTAATCATGTAGCCAGACAATATCACTCTGATGCAAAGCCTAAGCATGTACAGGATTTAGGAGAAAAAGATAACACGGAGAATGCATTTAGTCCATATAATAATTTTTATTATATGCCTCAAACTGTATTCAGTGGTCAGTTCGATCTGAAAGATGGTGCTTCGAAAGCTTATTATGAATTTCCAGCTAAAGCAACCGGGAATGATAAGTTTGATGCATACCCCGGTAGTAACGACTGGTACGAGACAGTGAAATTAAATTATGGCATTGACTATGCCAACGGAGGAACCAAACATTTTTATCCCGTACCCGATACCTGGATAAAAATGTTGGATATTCTTTTATTCTGGGCATCTAAAGGAATTGATGGGTTTCGCTGCGACATGGCAGAGATGGTGCCGGTAGAATTCTGGAAATGGGCTATTGCTCAAGTCAGATACAAATATCCTTCAATTATCTTTATTGCGGAAGTCTATAATCCATGGGAGTATCATAACTACCTTTTTAACGGAGGGTTTAACTATCTATACGATAAAGTTGGTCTTTACGAAACACTTCGTGATGTAGCATGTGGTTACAAATCGGCATCTGATATTACCCGCTGCTGGCAAAACCTGGGAGGTATAGAAAAGCAGATGCTTAATTTCATGGAAAACCATGACGAACAACGACTGGCCTCCAACTTCCTTGCAGGAGATGGCTTTAAAGGAATTCCGGCCATGATGGTTGCTGCATGTATGAATACCAATCCTGTAATGATCTACTTCGGACAAGAATTGGGTGAGCACGGAATGGACGAGGAAGGATTCAGCGGAAAAGACGGAAGAACTTCTATTTTTGATTACTGGAGCATTGAGACTATAAGAAAATGGAGAAACAATGATAAGTTTGACGGTGAGTTTCTCACAAACAAACAAAAGCAATTGCAATCTTTTTATAGCAAGTTATTAAATCTGTGTAACCAGGAAAAAGCTATTTATCAAGGACAATTCTTTGATCTTATGTATGTAAACTTTGGAAAACCAGACTTCAACGTGCATAAACAATATGTTTTTTTCAGGAAGCAGGATAATGAACTTTTGTTGATTATAGCCAATTTCGATAAGCAATCAGCTAAAGTTTCTATTAATATTCCAAGTCACGCTTTTGATTTTCTGCAGATTCCTCAGAAAGACATATACGTAGCCAATGAATTACTTTCAGGAAAAGAAGAAAAACTAAGTCTTCTCCCCTACCAACCAACAGAAACGTTTGTAGATGGGATGAGCGGAAAGATATTAAAATTCATTCTATAAGCAATCCTATCTCAACTCAGAATAAAATAAAGAAATGCTGCCTTTAACTAATTCCCCATCGGAAAAATAATTTAAAGGCAGCATTTTTATGCTAAGATCACCTAATACAAGTTAGTTAGATGATAAAATCAGTTTATCGTTTTGTTAATCCAATCTTGAGATTTAGTTTAAAGTAAACAAGGCCATTTTCTTTTTCCATAAAACCATATTTATCCTTTTCAGTGGATCCTTTTTCCAATCGGGAATTAAGATACAGAAAATCTTCAAAGACCTTTTTATCCGACTTTTGATAACAAAGCACCTCTCCACTCCCGGTAACAAGTAAAATTCCTGATACTGCAGAATCTTCTCCGGTATAAATCTTAGCAGGACGCATGCCTAAAGCCAAAGCCACAAGGAATTGCTTCATTTTGTATTCATAAAAGCCATTTTTTACAATTAAGTCCTCTTTTATTTTCAAAGGATTAATCTCCTTGATACAATCAACCAATTCAGAAACCTTTGTAATACCCTCAATCTGCATAATACGAAGCATTTCGGCAATCATTCTAGGAAAATGAAGATCAATCATCAAGAGATTACAGCGAAACACTTTATCGGCCACGTCTGCATATTTTAAAACACCGCCCAAACGCTCAATAAGCAACATTCTATCGGCAACAACATTCGGCGTTTCCAGCGCATTCACATTATTAATCATCGGGTTAGCAAACTTAATTCCCGTTTGCTCAAATTTCAAATTGGCCGTCCGTCCTCCATCCAAAATTGGATTCATAATGCTCATTCGCGAACGAACATTGAAACCAACCAAAGGAGAATCAACGTGATAGAAGGCAATATAGAAATCAGTACGATCGTCTGTACGAGCTTCTAAATCAAAAATAGATACTCCATCCAGAAACTCCTCCACTCCATCGGGGGATGTAACAAGATCTTCAGAAGAAGTTTTCATACCGTCTAATATAGCATTAGCAACACCTCCAAACGTTTCACGAGGAATTACCTTATCTATTTTTTCTCCAACGATGTGAATATCTTCATTGTCTATAAAATATTTCCGGGTACCATCATGTTCCTCACGTTGAATTAATGCAATAGGAAGACACGCGTCCTCTCTCTTTTTCACTTGTGGTGAACCGGCAAAAACCTGCCCATCACTAAGGAGGCGAAAAAAGGTATAGAGTTCGCTCCACTCTCTTTTGGTTGCTTCAAATGACATTCTAAATTTTGTTTTTTGAGGTAAATACTGACTAATAAAAGCGGTTACTTTTTTGCAAAGATAGATATAATCTGCTAATTTCCCTATTCTCTATTTTAACCACCGGTTATACATTATTAAATCCTTGTACAAAAGAATGCAATCTTCTGTACAAAACAATTAATTCTTTTGTACAGAAGAATTAATTGTTTTGTACAACATAATATTATAATCCGGAGAAGTTCTAAAATTTCACTTAATTAAACATTTAGAATACCCAAATATCAAATCATGTTATTAAGCATACTTTTATAGCAGAATTATTTGGAGATTATCTGAAAAGCCGTACATTTGCAATGTGTTTTTCATAGTATTAGATTTAAGGTTAACAAAGGTTGGAGTCAGGCGTGACTCCTTTTTTTTTGCATATATTCCAAAAACACCTTCAGAGAAATTAATTACCATTTATTCCAATGTAAATTTTCAGTTTTCCATTTATCTTTAGGATTTGTATCTCCGGCAGGATATCCAACAGGAATAACATTTAAAGGGATAAGATTTTCAGATAAATTTAGCACCTTTTTTACGGCAGAAACACGATCTTCAGAAGGATAAACTCCCGTCCAAACAGCACCAAGGCCCAAATCTGTTGCAGCCAACAAAATATTTTCAGATGCAGCAGAACAGTCTTGTATCCACATCTCTTTACCATGACCATCTAGTACTTTATTCATATCTCCGCAAACAATAATAGCAGCAGTAGATTTTAAAAGCATTTTACCGTAAGGCAACACTGCACCCAAAGAATTTAGAAGCTCTTTATCGTCTATTGCAACAAACAACCATGGCTGTTTATTCATAGCCGTTGGAGCAGCCATACCGGCACGAACAAGAGTTTCCAACTGATCTCTAGTAACTTTTTTCTCTGTATAGTCTCTTACACTGGTTCGCTTATGAATAATTTCAATTGCCGACTTTCTACTACCAGAGGCACTTGCTTCTGTTTTCCCATCCTGCTTCATACAAAAAAGTGTTAGAATGATTAATATTAATAATACAACCGCTAAAACAACATTTAATACTTTCAATTTACTCATACCCATATTATTTAAATTAATGTATCAGAAAAACTTATAAAACAAAGATAGTATTTTTGTTATCTAAAATGGAAGGACTTATAAAAGGTAATGCAATATTTAAATGTATATTATACCTGTTTGCACTATTAAACATTTACGCATAGAAGTATTAAATCATGTTATAAAACATACTTTTAAAGCAAAACCGCTTGGAGTTTTCCTCAAAAGCCGTATCTTTGCAACGTGTTTTTCATAGTATTAGATTTAAGGTTAACAAAGGTTGGAGTCAGGCGTGACTCCTTTTTTTTTGCACATACTCAAATTACACCTAAATAGATTCTATGTAGCAAACAATCATATCATAAAAAAAGCCTCCCTTATCAAATAGACTTTTGATAAAGGAGGCATAACAATAATAATTTAAACTCTGGTTATATTTTAAATTTCACTTGTATTGGTCCTGAATATGGATTAAAATCAAACATCACTTTATCAGGAAATATATGGGCTGAAAGCTTTTTCTTACCTTGCTTCACTTCAACACTCTTTAGTCCCTCTCTTTTTACAACCAAAGTCAGCGATTCTGTAAATAAGTTCTTATCCATTTGCAGTTCAGGGATAATTTGCAGTTGTTTCTTCCCCTCCAATACCTTTATTTTTATATTGTCTCTCTCTTTAATGTATGAAGCAACTTCAAGAAAAGTTCCTACCCAGATTCTATCTTCCATAGATTTCACCTTTCTGAGATGATTCCACAAAACTATTGAATCATTAAATGCATCATAACCATAAGTAATACCATGCGTCATGCCCACACCCCACTCGCCGGTATTCAACAATTCATTTATCCATTGATCCAGTTTTTCGGGAGTAGAATGTCCACCAACAGCAATCTGTTTTGTACGAGTGTCAACTCTGTTTTTAGAGGCTATCTCTAATACTTCTTCATTTCGGGCATTATAAGGATAACAAAAAGTACGTGGTACAAAACCTAAATTAGCACTAATTATACTATCATTTTTCTCTATTTCGACTGCAGCTTCCTCTAAAGTTATTTTCGTCAGATTTTTGTGAGACCATCCATGATTAGATATTTCATGTCCCTTTTTACTCATCTCTTTTAATTCTTCCCAGGAAACATTAGAATTATCTGTGTCACCATTTGTTTCAACACTTAATCCATTTACCCAAAAAGTTCCTCTAAAGCCCAGTTTTTCCAAGCCAGGAGCAGCTAGTGTATAATGCTCCTTTAGTCCATCATCAAAAGTATAACTTATGGCACAAGCTTTATCATTCTTGTATTTAGCCACATACACTTCATTGTCTGCAGCATGCAGGCTATTAAAAATTGCAAGCCATGAAACAAATAATATTAGTTTTTTCATAATTAGTAATTTTTAGTCTATCGTGTAAACATCTTCAATCATAACATAATTATCTGTACTTCCATAATCAGCCTTTCTTTTATCGCTCCATGCCGGATGCTCTCCCAAAACTTCAATACTGAGGGTATAATTCCCTGACTTCAATATCGGACTTAAAAATTTCTGTGATGAATATTCGTACTTGCTATAAAAATCAATAATGGAATTTATAATTTCTTTGTTTTTATCGTTCTTAATTGAAATTCTTGCGTAACCACTTGTTTTACCTGATAGTGCCTTTATACCAATCTGTTTTCCTTTAAAAGAATAACTAATTATTGCACCTTTTTCTTTTGATTTTTGACAACCATTGATCGCTTTCCAGATGCCTTGCTCAACAATACATTTTTCTTTTATCGACTTTCTTTTAATATCAATCGCAGACCAACCGGGCATAGACTTATCCATTTGCCAGCTTTCACGAAATGCAGGTATAGAAATTTCGTCGCCGCATATAGAGATGGGTTGCCAAACATAAGTCGCCGCAGAACCTTGTTTTGGAAACGACCAGCGATCGCCCATATATAAGTGTAAAGTATCGTTTCCATAAACGATAGGTAATACAAAGGTAGACTGAGAATTCCACGTTAATGAACCTTTTGGTGCAAAGAATCCTCTTTTTATCCATGGACCTTTAATTGATTGAGCCGTTAAATAGTAATTATCATTCCGTTCCCAACTGGTTTTATCTGAAAAAAGCCAGAAATAGGTTCCATTCTTTTTAAACATAGCCGGAGCTTCTCCTCCATGAATAGCTTCAGATACAACAATCTGATTTACCGATTTATAATCAGAAGCTAATTCATAAATAAATCCTTCGTGAGTAAGCAAGTATCCTTTTCCATCATTATCCTGAAAAGTTCCTAAATCCCATTTCTTCAGATATTTGCCATTATGTAACAATTCTCCTTTAAATTCATAGTTGCCATTGATTGTTTTACAAGTGGCATATCCCACATGAGGATCACTGTATTTCAGATTATCCGTATGCATGAACATTACGTATTCTCCCGTAGAAGGACATCTCATTACTTTAACACGTTCTCCTATTCTATCAGGTCCCAACAAACCATCTGCCTGCAATGGCAAAACTATCTTTTCGAATTTCCAATCCGTTAAATTGGAGGATGAATAACAACTAAAACCGGTAAATGCATTACTAGTATCGGTATGATATTCTCCAAATAAATAATATTTATTTCCTTCCTTCACAATACAGGCTCCATGAGCATTCACTTCTTTGTTATTTTGGTCAAACAAAGGAATGCCGCTATAGATAGCTTTATATCTATTTTCGCCATGAAGAGTTATAAACGACATAAAAGAGATGCATAAACACAAAGTGATAAGTAGTTTTATTTTCATCGGTTAACAGTTGTTTTACTTTTAAATATAATATCTGACTATATATTAGTCGTTTTTGCAGCTACAAAGAAAAATATTTATTATGGATATTCACTATTATTTCCGTTCAAAACGCATGTAATCTTGTTCATTTGGGTAGTTTCTTATTAACATTTTAGAATAGAAATATTAAATCGTGTTATAAAACATACTTTTATAGCCTAAACTTTTGGAGATATCGCAAAACTCCGTACATTTGCAGTGTGTTTTTCATAGTATTAGATTTAAGGTTAACAAAGGTTGGAGTCAGGCGTGACTCCTTTTTTTTTTGCATATTCTTCAAATCTCCCCCAACAATAGCCTATAATCTTTAAAATCAAAGTTCACTGAAAATGGTGGTAAACAAAAGATGCTAGTAGCAGATAACAATGCTCATCAAAACATCTGCCACTAGCTGAAAAGTCCTGCTTATAATAGTTTCAAGAATTTTAGTGGTAGATGTAGCAGATAAAAATGTTTTTTCTAATATTTTTCTATTAGCTTCACCAGGCCGAAATAATAATACCATAGATTTTTATAGCTTAAAAATAAAAAATGATACATTATTTTACTAATTTTGTTCTTCTGAATAAAGACTACTTTTTAATTATATATCAGAATGAAAAACATTAATACCAACAAGCTATTTACACTAATTTTATTATTTACATACTCAAGTATAACATTTGCTCAAAAATCAACAGACAAAAACTTAATATACTGGAGTGCTACAAAGAAACTTACGGTGGATGATTTTGGCATAAAGAGTAGTGGAAAAGAAGTTAGTTCGGCTCAATTCTCAACAGAATATCACATAAACGGATTTAATTTCCTTACTAAGAACTTCAATAAAAGAGTTCTTAACTATATGATAAAATCAGCATCTCAGATTGATACAACAGCAAATATAAAAGAAACTTTGATATTTCAGCAAACACTATTCGATTTATGCGAAATCTACGCTCGTGAATTCAGAAAAGCCTTGCGGGATAACCGAAAGACAATAATTTCCGGAACAGAAGCAATAAAAGAGTTAGATCACCAACTTATGACTAAATTCGTCAATCGAAAAAGTGAGTATACATTAGATACCAATTCTGGCTGTAACCCAATTAAACAAAAAGAATGGGAAACTCAAATTGCAAAAGAACTTGAAGCATTAAAGGACTTTGCATTTGAAAAATAAGAAGTACTTTAAAGTTCCATTCTCCATTCCTAAAAAATAGTATCTTTGCAAAAACAATATTAGAAATGGAAGAATCAATATTAAACGAGCATAACAAAACCGAATTTCCGCCAATGCATTCTGCAGAGCATATACTAAATCAAACAATGATAAGAATGTTTGGCTGCGAAAGGTCAAGAACCAACCATATAGAAAAGAAAAAAAGTAAGTGCGATTATTTTTTAAATGAAGCTCCTACTGCTGATAAAATTGATGAAATAGAAAAGAGAGTAAATGAAGTCATAAATCAAAATCTTCCAATTACAAGTGTTTTTGTATCTCGTCAGGAGGTTCCGGCATGTGTAGACCTGAGCAAATTACCCGAAGATGCGAGCGAAACATTAAGATTAGTATATGTTGGCGACTATGACATTTGTGCCTGCATTGGTCTTCACGTAGAAAATACATCTGAAATTGGAACGTTTAAAATAATTAGCACAGATTATTCAGAAGGTAAATTTAGAATCAGATTTAAGCTTGACAGAAAATAATATCATTACCTTTTAAAGAACAGGGATGAAAAACAATACAATCAGTATTTGTAAAGGTATTGGTATAATATTAATGGTAATAGGGCATTCAGCTTGTCCTGCTTTTATGGGCCGTTTTATTTATAGCTTTCATATGCCTTTATTCTTTATTGCTTCTGGCTATTTCTTTTCTACAAAGTATACAGATGATAAATTCCTATTTATTAAAAAGAGGTTTAAAGGGTTGTATTTACCATTTGTAAAATGGAGCCTGATATTTCTTTTCTTGCATAACATATTTTTTAAAGCAAATATTTTAAATGCTCGTTTTGGTCGTTCAGAATTATTTAGTTTTGAGGATATTCTAAAGAAGGCGTTCAACATAATAACCAGCATGGGCGACTATGAACAAACATTTTTAGGCACATTTTGGTTCTTACGTGCATTGTTTATATCAAGCATCTTATTTTGCCTTCTTTTTTATCTTATCAAAAAGCTATTTAATTTGAGGAATACGAATACAGCTCTATTGATTTGCTTAATTGCATTTATATCCGGATTTATAATGTCTTTATGGAGAATTAAGCTTCCATACATACCTCAAGGCGGAATCAGAGAGATATATGGTATATTCTATTTTGGAGTAGGTTTTATATTTCGTAATTCTAGAATAAATGAGAATCTAAAATATGATAATGCAATATTAATATCGTCATTTTTTCTAGTTTGTATAATCTCATATATAAATCCTACTTCATTAGCGTCTAATCCCAAATTAAAGTTGTACTTAGGAACATTTATACCCGCAATTCTGGGATGGGTTATGACATACAAATTTTCGTCATGGTTTGATTGCAGAAAGAGTAACAACATTGCGTATTTAACTATAAAGAAATCTCTTTTATATCTGGGAAACAACACAATGCCCATTATAGTACTCAGTATTCTGAGTTATAAAATTGTCAGTTATATAAAAATAGCATATTATGGCCTTGACCCATTATTGATTGGATGCCATCCGGTAATATCCTGGCGAAATAATATTTTCTGGATCTTTTATTCTATTATCGGCTTAACAGTTCCATTACTCCTAAATTACTTATTCTCGCGAACCAGGTTCTTGAGATTCCTATCTTTTAAACAATAGGAAAAATTGACATTAGAAGCCAGTTTGAAAAGAAATTTTGTCAGCGTAAAGAGACAAATATGCAGTAAACCATCTTGGCATGAACATTGTTATTTATTTAGTGAAATTGAGTTCAAAAAAAACCCAGTTCATTATAGATTTAATGTTTAACTTTTAAAAGATAGGAGATTAAAATTATGATGCCTGTTAGAAGATCTCAAAATTGGTTACCTGACGTATTTAATGACTTATTCGACAACAACTGGATGGTCAAATCAAGCGCTACTGCTCCCGCTATCAATGTAATTGAGACTGAGAGCGAATACAAAGTAGAAGTTGCTGCTCCAGGAATGACAAAAGAAGATTTCAACATCAGAATAGATGAAGACAATCAGCTGATTGTTTCCATGGAGAAGAAGCAAGAAAACAAAGAAGAAAACAAGGAAAGCCGTTATCTGAGACGAGAATTCTCTTACACTAAATTCCAACAAACAATGTATCTTCCTGACAATGTTGTAAAAGATAAAATCGGAGCAGCAATGGATAATGGGGTACTAACGATTAATATACCGAAAAGAACTCCAGAGGAAGAAAAGAAAGCTCAACGAGTTATTGAGATAAAATAGACTAGTCTGACTATTTATAATTTGTAAATGAAAAGAGGTTACTACGATACAAAACAGTAGTGGCCTCTTTTTGTATTTAAATACACTTTAGTTAAACTCAGAATTGCATATAATTGATATTTTTTGTTTCTTTGAAGTTCAATAAAAAAACAATTTATTAAATATGAAACACGAAGAAGACGAAAAATTAACGGGATTGCCCGAAAATGCATTCAGAGAACTTAAATCGGGTGAAGTTTACAACCCATTAATGTCTCCTGATAAACAGTATAAGGAAGTTACTCCATGGTCAGTGATGTGGGGTGTTGCCATGGCTATTCTCTTTTCAGCTGCAGCGGCCTATCTTGGGCTTAAAGTTGGACAGGTATTTGAAGCTGCTATTCCAATTGCTATTATTGCTGTTGGAGTTTCAAGTGCTGCAAAAAGGAAAAATGCTTTAGGTGAAAATGTGATTATTCAATCTATCGGAGCCAGTTCCGGAGTTATTGTAGCCGGCGCAATTTTTACTCTGCCTGCATTATATATACTTCAGGCAAAATACCCTGAAATGTCTGTTAGTTTTCTTCAAGTTTTTGTCAGTTCTCTTTTAGGAGGCGTACTTGGAATCTTATTCCTAATTCCATTCCGAAAATATTTCGTACAAGAGATGCATGGAAAATATCCTTTTCCGGAAGCAACTGCTACTACTCAGGTTCTTGTTTCAGGAGAGAAAAGTGGTAACCAGGCTAAACCTCTTTTGATAGCCAGTTTGGTAGGTGGATTATACGACTTTATTGTTGCTACTTTCGGATGGTGGAACGAAAACTTCACGACTCGTGTTACTGGTTTTGGTGAAATGATTGCCGATAAGGCCAAATTGGTATTTAAGGTTAATACCGGTGCAGCCGTACTTGGTTTAGGTTATATAATCGGACTAAAGTATGCTGCAATCATTTGTTTTGGTTCACTTGCTGTTTGGTGGGTTATTATACCTGGTATTTCTTTAATATGGGGAGATAGTGTTCTTAATATGTGGAATCCTGATATTACTACAACTGTAGGAATGATGAGTCCTGAACTAATCTTTAAATACTATGCAAAAAGCATTGGTATTGGTGGTATCGCTATGGCTGGAATTATAGGAATAATCAGATCATGGGGAATTATTAAAAGTGCTGTAGGACTTGCTGCTAAAGAAATGGGTGGAAACAGTGACGTAGAAGCAAACATTCCCCGTACACAACGCGATTTGTCAATGAAGGTTATTGCTATTGGCTCTATTCTCACAATAGCTTTAGTCTTTTTATTTTTCTTCTTTGACGTAATGCAAGGAAATATTTATCAATGTATAGTCGCCATTCTTCTTGTAGCAGGAATTACTTTCCTTTTCACTACAGTAGCAGCTAATGCTATTGCTATTGTTGGAACAAACCCTGTTTCAGGAATGACATTGATGACTCTTATCTTAGCCTCTGTAGTAATGGTTGCTGTTGGTTTAAAAGGTCCTTCGGGTATGGTTGCTGCTTTAGTTATGGGTGGTGTAGTTTGTACCGCATTGTCTATGGCCGGTGGTTTTATTACGGACTTAAAAATTGGTTACTGGCTTGGAACAACTCCTGCAAAACAAGAAACATGGAAGTTTTTAGGAACAATCGTATCCGCTGCAACTGTAGGTGGTGTAATGATTATATTGAATAAAACTTATGGATTCTCAAGCGGTCAGCTTGCAGCTCCACAAGCTAACGCTATGGCTGCAGTGATTGAACCATTAATGAATGGCGTTGGTGCTCCATGGATACTTTACGGAATTGGAGCAGTTCTTGCTATTGTTCTTACACTTTGCGGAATACCAGCACTAGCATTTGCATTAGGTATGTTTATTCCATTAGAATTGAATATTCCACTTTTAGTAGGTGGAGCTATCAATTGGTATGTTACAACTCGTTCAAATGATGATGCTATAAATTCAGAACGCAGAGAAAAAGGAACTCTTCTTGCTTCCGGATTCATAGCCGGTGGTGCTTTAATGGGAGTTATCAGCGCAGGTATCCGTTTCTGCGGAGTAAACCTTGTAAATGAAGAATGGCTGTCTAATTCATGGTCGGAAGTTGTTTCTATCATCGCTTATTTTGTATTGATCGTTTATTTTGTAAAAGCTACAATGCACAAATCTTCAAATTTAAAATAAACATGAAAAAACTACTATTGACAGTGATGCTGACTGCAACAACAGCTCTCTTTGCTCAAAAACCAATAGAGTTACCACTATGGCCAAATGGCGCACCAAATTCTAATGAGTTAAAAGGGACTGAACAGGAAAATGAAAAAAACCGTATTAGCAACGTAGTCTCTCCTACTATTACTGTTTATCAGGCAAAAAATGGTAATGGCAAAGCCATTATTATGTGTCCTGGAGGTGGTTACTCTCGCTTAGCTATGGATCACGAAGGACATGACATGGCTCCGTGGTTTAATGCTCAGGGAATAACATATATAGTTTTAAAGTATCGTATGCCTAATGGTCACAATGAAGTACCTATCTCGGATGCAAAACAAGCTATTACTATTGTTCGCCAACATGCTTCAGAATGGGGCATAGACACCCATAAAGTAGGAATTATGGGAGCTTCTGCAGGTGGTCATTTAGCTTCTACTTTAGCTACACACTTCACTGCTGAGACTCGCCCGGATTTTCAAATATTGCTTTATCCTGTTATTACAATGGATAAAACATACACTCATGGAGGGTCACGTGAAAATCTGATAGGAAAGAATCCGAGCAAAGAGTTGGAAACATTATATTCAAATGAATTGCAAGTAACTCCCGAAACTCCTAAAGCTTTTATAGCTCTTTCGAATGATGATGGAGCAGTTCCTCCACAAAATGGAGTAAACTACTATCTTGCACTCTTAAAGAACAAAGTTTCTGCCTCAATGCATATTTATCCTATTGGAGGTCATGGATGGGGATTCCGTGATAACTTCAAATACAAACGTCAGTGGACTGAAGAATTGGAAAAATGGCTTCGTGAGTTATAAAACTAATATCGAACGTTTGATTTAATATCACAATCGGTATTTATACATAATAATCACCAAAAGGATTTATTCTTTTTGGTGATTATTTTTTTCGAACTCTTTGTCATTCAAAACAAAAGAGTTAACTTTGCGCCCGCTAGTACGAGATACTAGCATTAATTCAAATCATTAATTAAAAAACATTATTTAAAATGGCAACAAAGATCAGATTGCAAAGACGCGGTCGCAAGAGCTACGCGTTCTATCAGATTGTTATTGCGGACAGCAGAGCACCACGTGATGGTAAGTTTATTGAAAAAATCGGTTCTTACAACCCTAACACCGATCCTGCAACAATAGATTTGGATTTCGACCGTGCATTATATTGGGTTCTTACAGGAGCTCAACCTACTGACACAGTTCGTAATATTCTTTCTCGTGAAGGAGTTTACATGAAAAAGCACCTACTTGGTGGTGTTGCTAAGGGCGCATTTGGTGAAGCTGAAGCTGATGCTAAATTCGAAGCTTGGAAAGGCAACAAAGAAAACGGTCTTGCTGCATTGAAAGCTAAGAACGATGAAGCTGCTAAAGCTGAAGCTAAAGCACGCTTAGATGCTGAAAAGAAAATCAATGAAGCAAAAGCTCAAGTATTAGCAGAAAAGAAAGCTGCAGAACTTGCTGCTGAAGCTGCCGCTGCTGCACCAGCTGCTGAAGAAGCTGCTCCTGCTGTAGAAGAAGCTCCTGCTGCTGAGTAATCAGCCGACTTTATTTATTCGATAAAGCATTAAAAGATCCCTCAGGAATATTAATTTCTGGGGGATTTTCTTTTCTACATATCTTAATCTGGCAGCCATTTATCTTCATCCCAACATTTAAATGAAGCATATTGAACATAGTCAATATGCCAATTAGTTTTTAGAATACAGAGCAATCTTTAAACTGTTGGAGAAATATATTTTTCCATATATTCTGAAGGCTGCATTCCAAATTCCTTTTTAAAACAAACTGCAAAATATTTTGGATCATTATAACCTACTGCATAAGCTAAATCAGAAATACGTATATTCTTTTTTTCATCCATAATTCTACAAGCAGCTTTAATACGAATATTTCTGATAAATGCAGTTGTATTGAGCCCTGTAAGAGATTTCAATTTACGGTAAAGGGTAGATTTACTTACATTCATTGCAATTGCAAACTGCTCCTGATCAAAATCCGGATTGTCCAAATGCTTATTTACACATTCCACAGCTTCACTCAGAAATTTTTCATCAATATCTGTATAATTCAGTTCTTTCACTTCAAAAACCAGTTGCTTTTTAAAATCATAATTTGCGCGTTCCTTATCCTTAAGCAAGTTCTTTATTTTAGCATGAAGCACACTCAGAGAGAAAGGTTTGGTTATAAATCCATTCGCACCCGATTCATAAGCAAGCACACGATCCTCTTCCCTTGTTTTGGCTGTCAATATAATAATGGGAATATGTGATGTGTTCAAATTAGTTTTTACAGCTTTACAAAACTCAATTCCATCCATTTCCGGCATCATAATGTCAGAAACCACCAAATCAATATTCTCTTGTTCGAGCATATTAAGCCCTTCTTTCCCAGACATTGCTGTGTATACATTATAGCTAACGCTCAATAGCTTAACCATAAGGTTCAATAAATCTTCGTCATCTTCAATCAGCAATAAAGAATAATCTCTTGTTTTCTCTTCCACAATGCTTTCATCTTCTTTATCAGCTTCCATTGGTGGAGCTGTATAAATAGTAGTAGAGTCATCAATCTGATGTTCCTTATAAGCGTCCCGGCAAATCGGAATTGAAACAATAAATTCACAACCTTTTCCTTCCTCGCTACTTACAGATATAGTTCCTTCATGTAATTGAACCAAATCTTTAGTGAGCGATAATCCAATTCCAGTACCTATGGTATTAAATTTACGATAATCACCTTCATAAAAGCGTTTAAATAATTGGTTGACTTTATCCGGGCTTATTCCATCTCCATTATCCTTAACAGATATAACCGCATGTTGAATTTCAGGTTTATAAGTCAATTCAACAAGTACTGTTTTTCCTGGTTGATTATATTTTGCTGCATTAGAAAGAAGATTATAAATTATCTTATCCAACTTATCACAGTCAAAATAGCCATTCAGATGTTCTGGAGTACATATTACAGAACAATGAATCTTTTTCTTTTTCATCAACGGGAAAAAACTATTCACATTATTTGTAATAAATAGAGCAAGATCTCCTTGCTGAACCTTTAGTTTCAAGTTTCCTGATTCTGCTTTTCTAAATTCAAGAATCTGCTGAATCAATCTGATCAATCGGTTTGTATTATTTGTAATAACCTGATAAGTCTCCTCTCCTTTAGGCATAGATAGCTTCAATTCGTCTACAGCAGCAGAAATAACCGTTAATGGTGTAAGTAATTCATGGGTAATATTAGTAAAGAACTGAAGTTTGGAATGATTTAATTCTTCCATCTTAGCACGTTCCAGTTCTTTCAACTCAGCAACATTCTTATCACGAATCCGCTTATTTAATTGACTGATAATTCGATAAGCAATAAAAGCAGCAAAGAGAATATAGAGACAATAAGCCCACCATGTTTCCCAGGGAGCCGGTAATATTTCAATCTCAAGTGTTTTTACCTCTTTATTCCAAATACCATTTGCATTAGTTGATCTGAGTTTAAAATGGTAAGTACCAGAAGGTAAATTATTGTAGTGGGCAAAATTTTGATTTTCTGTATACTGCCATTTAGAATCATATCCTTCCAATTTATAGGAATATTTAAAACTTGGTGAATCAGTGAAACCTAGTGTGGCAAATTCTATACTAAAATCATTTTGTTTATAATTCAATTGAATTTTCTTAGTATAAGATGGAGCTATTGATGAAATCTTATAACGTTCTTTTTCAGGCAAAGAAGCCCACGATACATTCAATAACTTAATATCCTTAATAACAAAAGACGGGAAATATTCTTTCACTGTAACTTGCTCGGGAAAGAAACTATTAAATCCACGATTTCCGCCAAAAAACATTTCTCCATTACCTGTTACAAATGATGCATTCCGATTAAAAAGATTATCCTGCAATCCATCATGTCTGGTGTACAATCGATAACTAACTTCATTAAGATTATCTGGAACAATCAGTTTTATCAATCCGGCGTTAGAACTCATCCACAAATTATGCTGTTTATCCTCTTGAATACTAAAAATAGCATCACCTGGTAAATTAAAGGTATCATGAACCGGTATAAACATATTCTTCTTCTCATCAAATAAGCTCAATCCTCCCCCATCTGTTCCAGCCCAAAGTCTTCGTTTACTATCTTCAAAAAGGCAAAGAATTGAAATATTATTCAAGTTCTTTTTTACGGGAGTATAATTTATAAAACGCAACTTATCTAATTGTTTTAAACTACCAATAGCTCTCAAAATTCCACCATTACTTGTTCCAAGCCATATTTCCCCGGAACGTCTTTGAATAATTGAAACAATAGCAAATGTATTAAGAGGTATATTATCTATTTTAGTAGAAGCAAATCCAACACTTTTTCCGTTTGGAGTACATATACATAATCCCCCCTTAGTCCCTAACCAAAAGTTATAACTTTTATCTTCCAACATTGAAAAAACACATCCGTGCGGAAGGGTGCTGAGGTTATTTTGATTATAATTAATAATGCGTTGCCCTGAAGGCTTATTAGGATAGTATATTATGACTCCTGTTCCGTGAGTTCCAATCCATATTGACCCATCTCTTTTTGATTGTACAATTGAATTTACAGTCGGTATTTCATTCAACATTTTAAAATCCGGCAACTGACGGTTATGTGTATAAACGCCCGTATTCCTATTATATTGATAAAAACCTGCACTACCTAATCCCATCCATATAATACCTTTTTTATCAACAAACAAACAGCGAATGGAAGAAAAACTACTTTTTTCAGTTTCTATTTTATGATATGCAAAAGGCGAAGTCTGTGTTACTGTTGTATTAATTCCTCCTCCTTGCGTTCCCAGCCACATCATTCCTTCACCGTCACAAAGAATTGTGCTTATATCATTATATGATATAGATGTAGCTGTATTATTAGGAGAATAATTTTGAAAATAGAACTTTTTACCCACCTCATGAATTACGCTCAGCCCATTTCTGGTAGCTAACCAAACTTCATGATTATTTTTATCTTCACCTATGTCATAGATTGAGTTACTGCAAATTGCATCAGATGTTCCTGTAGCACTAAAATTTATACTTTTAGTTTTTTGTGAATCATATGGATTCTGTAATAGAAAAAGACCATATCCCCATGAACCAATCCATATACGATGCTTGCTATCCTCAAAAATAGAAAAAGCTGAATTTCTGGCATTTAACTGAGGATATGAAAAGAATCTATTGGTAGATAAACTTAAACGATAATACCCATTTCCCCAAGTTCCAATCCAAACATTCTTCTTAGAATCTTCCATTAAATCCATAACAGACAATCCATTAGCAAACACATTTCCAGTACGCAGTCTGTTCAAATGAATTAGCTGCTTATTCGAAGGTATATATTCGTACAATCCTTGTTCGGTACCTATTAAATAGCGTTTATTGCTTGTTATCAATATACGCGTTACTACAACATTATTAAAATTCTCAAGTTTTAGTTTTTCTATTATACCAGTACGTTTATGCAGAATTGTAATACCATCATTTGTTCCTATCCATAATTGTTGCTGATCATCTTCAACAATACATCTTATATAATTATTAATAGGTAATCCTGGATTGGAAAGATTATCTTTTACAACCTTTAACTGTGCTCCATCATACTGGCAAAGACCACTATTTGTTCCTATCCAAATAAAGCCTTGCTTATCTTGATAGATACAATGCACTTCATTGGTTGGCAATCCTTGTGTGGTTGATATTTGTGCAAATGATAAAACGGTCTTTGATTCCTTCTGTGAAAATACACTTAGAGAGAGAAATAAAAAGATTACCAATAATGAGATACTAAAGTAACTAGATGTTTTCATGCTAAAAGATTCTTTGTAGCAAAGTAAACATTATACCTTCTTTCAAACAATTATTTTAGGTATAAAAAAGTACCAATGAAATCTTTTTAGACCAAAATGAGTGTATTTTCTCCTTCCTTTAATAATTATAAGCGCAACTTTGCATCTAATGAAATTTATTAAATTATATACTATGAATAAATTGTTTAAATTGGTATTACCGTTCGCCGCGTTACTACTAGTTTCATTTACCAACAAAACTACGGAACAAGAAGAAGTTATTAAAATCATTCACAAAGTAAACCGTTACTGGCAAAAACAGAATCCGGAACATGGTCGAGCTTTTTGGGATAATGCAGTTTATCATACCGGAAATATGGAAGCTTACTTTCTTACCGGAACTGCTGAATACAAAAATTATTCAGAAGCCTGGGCTCAGCACAATGAATGGAAAGGTGCTAAATCTGATAATAAATCAGAATGGAAGTTGACTTATGGAGAAAGCAATGAATATGTATTATTTGGCGATTATCAGGTTTGTTTTCAAACATTCTGTGACCTTTATACAGCAGATCCCGATCCTAGAAAAATAGCCAGAGCAAGACAGGTCATGGAATATGAAATGAGCACTGCCAGAAAAGATTATTGGTGGTGGGCAGATGGTCTTTATATGGTAATGCCGGTTATGACAAAATTATATAGAATAACCAATAATAAACAATATCTTGATAAGCTATATGAATATACGCTTTATTGCGATTCATTAATGTATGATGAAAAAGAAGGACTTTACTATCGCGACGCTCGTTATGTATATCCAAAACATAAAAGTGGTAATGATAAAAAAGATTTCTGGGCACGTGGAGATGGCTGGGTTATAGCCGGACTGGCAAAAGTGCTGAAAGATTTACCAAAAGACTATAAACATCACGATTTCTTCGTAAAGAAATTCAAAAAAATGGCTTCTTCCTTAGCTGCATGCCAACAACCTGAAGGTTACTGGACACGTAGTTTATACGATGCAAGTTTTGCTCCGGGACCAGAAACCAGTGGCACTGCATTAATGACTTACGGATTGCTATGGGGTATTAATAACGGATATTTAGATAATGACACCTTTGGCCCTGTTTGCAAAAAAGCCTGGAATTATTTATCAAAAGTAGCTATGCAATCGAATGGAAAGATTGGATATGTTCAACCTATTGGTGACAGAGCAATTCCGGGACAAGTCGTTGATAAAAACTCTACCTCCAACTTCGGAGTCGGAGCATTCTTATTGGCTTCTTGTGAAATGGCCAGATATTTAGGTGTAAATCACGATCGCGAATATTGGGCTAATACCTTATATAAAATAGCATCGCCTGTATTAAAGGCTATGAGTAATGGAAAGTTAAGTGAAGAAATGCAGGTCGAAGTCAGCCCAACCTGGGATGGCAGAGATAAGAGAGTTACTTATATGGAGTGTTTCGGACGACTGATGGCCGGAGTTGCTCCATGGCTGTCACTGCCAGATGATAATACAACAGAAGGACAGCGACGCAAGCAATTACGTGAATGGGCTTTGGCTAGTTACAAAAATGCTGTTGATCCTCAAAGTGCTGACTACTTGTTATGGAGAAAAGAAGGACAGCCTTTAGTTGATGCTGCCTATGTGGCTCAAAGTTTTCTACGTGCTTACGATCAATTATGGCTACCATTGGATGAAACAACCAAGCAACGCTATATTGCAGAATTCCAACAATTGCGCCGTGTAGATCCACCATACACAAACTGGTTATTATTCTCTTCTACTATAGAATGCTTTTTAGCCAAAGCAAATGCTCAGCCAGATTATTACCGTATCCATTCTGCTCTTAGAAAAATAGAAGAATGGTATGTAGGCGATAGCTGGTATAGTGACGGAACAAGCTTTGCTTTCGATTATTACAATAGCTACGTAATTCAACCGATGTATGTAGACTGCTTAAAAGTAATGCTCGATTTAAAAAAGAATAATATTGCAACGACTCAGCAATACGAAATAGCACTAAAGAGAATGCAGAAATACAGTCAGATACTTGAAAGATTAATTTCTCCGGAAGGTACCTACCCTGTTTTTGGACGTTCAATACCTTATCGTATGGGAGTATTCCAACCATTAGCACAATTGGCATGGAAAGAACAACTGCCGGCAGAATTAAGCAACGGACAAGTTCGTGCTGCACTCACAGCAGTTATGCACAACATGTTCGATTCCGGAAAAAATTTCAATGAAAAAGGATATCTACGTATTGGTTTCACTCAAAGTCAGCCTAACATAGCCGACTGGTATACAAACAATGGAAGTATGTATATTACTTCACTTGCTTTCTTACCTTTAGGTTTACCGGCTTCTCACCCATTCTGGAGTGACGCACCTATGGACTGGACTTCAAAGCGAGCATGGAGCGGAAATGATTTTCCAAAAGATCATGCAATAAATTACTAATCCCACAGCCAAAATGTTAAATTAATTATCATTTTAGGGCAAAAATATCGGTTTTGCACTAAAAATAGAGTTATTTGGCTGAATTGTGGATACAGAAATTAACAATTCAGAATACATTTGCATCAAGTCATCAGACTTTAATAACCAAAAATCAATTAAAAAATGAGAAACATGTATCAAGTTTATCTTAGTAAAGACAGACTGTCAAAGTCTATTCTTGTCTTACTCGTTTTGATGTTGCTAACTCCGTTTAGCCTTATGGCACAGAACCGGACCATCAAAGGAGTAGTAAAAGACAGTAAAACGAATGATCCGCTCATCGGATGTTCTGTTTTAGTAAAGGGCTCCTCAACAGGATCAATAACAGATTTAAATGGTGAATTTTCACTTAGCATTGGTAAAAACGCAACTCTTGTATTTTCTTTTGTAGGGTATAACGGAAAAGAACTAGCTGTAGGTAACCAAACCGACCTTGTAGTTCTTATGGATGAAAATTCCAGAGAATTAGAAGAAGTTGTTGTAGTAGGTTACGGTACTCAGAAAAAGTCGGATGTTACAGGTTCTGTAACTTCTGTAAACAAAGACCGATTATCAAAACTTCCGGTATCTAATATAATGCAAGCATTGGAAGGTGCAACGGCTGGTGTTATTGTAACTCAAGGTTCATCTATACCGGGTGATGGTCCTTCAACTGTTATTCGTGGTAAAAACTCCATCAATGCAAACACAGATCCTTATGTTGTTGTTGATGGTGTGCCTATCAGTAAAAGTGGTGGTTCTCTATCAGATATCAACCCGAACGATATTGAAAGAATGGAAATATTGAAAGATGCATCGGCTGTAGCAATTTATGGTACTAATGGTGCAAATGGTGTTATCTTGATTACAACCAAACGTGGTAAAACAGGCAAACCCACTATTCGTTATAATGGTTATGCAGGTATCGAAGATTACGCTCATAAGTTGAATATGCGTACAGGTGAGGAATATGTTCAGAAATATAAAGATTACATGTTCCAAAAAACTGGTACAGTATTAAGCGGAACCCCAGTTCCTAATCAGGCTGAAGTTGCTAATTATAATGCAGGAAAAGAAACTGACTGGCTAGACGAAATTTCACAAACAGGTATTAATCAGGATCACAATGTAAGTTTAAGTGGTGGTACTGACAATATGAAGTATTTCGTATCAGGTGAATACCTAAACCAGAAAGGTATATTAAAAGGTTACCAATACAAACGCTACAGTTTCCGTATGAACTTTGATGTTAATGTAACAGACTACTTAACTATCGGAACAAATGCTTATTTGGCAGCTCATAATAAAGATGGCGGCCGTGTTAACTTTTTGTATGGTATTGCAATGAGTCCTTACGGTCAGGAATATAATGAGGATGGTACTTACAATACATTACCAATGTCTCCAGAGGAAATGTACACATCTCCTTTCTGCCAATACAATAAAAAAGCCGTAAGACGTAGTGTTAACATAAACGGGAATGGTTATGTAGAATTAAACTTCGGCAAAATATTCAAGCCACTTAATGGTTTAAAATATCGTTTAAATATTGGTTATAACTACCTTCCAACCAGAACTTCAAGCTATGCAGGTTTGGCATCTTACGATAAGAATGGTACAGCATATACAACTAATACTGAAACAAATGCTTATACTATTGAAAACATCTTTACTTATTCTAAAGATATCAACAGGCATCATTTTGATTTAACAGGTTTGTATAGTGCACAAAGCAGAAATTATCTGACTACAACAGCTAAGGCAGTAGGTTTTGTAAATGATTTACTGGGATATAATTATTTAGATGGAGGAACAACTCAAACAACTTCTTCATATGCAGATCGTTATGCTGCAACCAGCTACATGGGACGTTTGAACTATTCTTATGACAGTCGCTATTTATTCACATTTACAGTACGTCGCGACGGTTCATCTGTATTTGGGGCAAACACATCTAAATATGGTACATTCCCTTCTGTTGCGTTAGGCTGGAATATTGCCAATGAACAATTTATGAAGAAATTTTATTGGCTGGATAATTTGAAACTACGCCTTTCTTATGGTAAGTCTGGTAACGAAGCTATCCCTATTTATAGAACAATATCAAAAAATAACGCAGCAAGTATAGCAATGGATGGTAAAACATTAACAGCTATATATCCTAACACATTAGGAAATGGTGATTTGGAATGGGAAACAACAAAAAGTGCAAATATAGGTTTGGATTTTGGATTCTTAAAGAGCAGAATTTCTGGTAATCTTGAATTTTATAAGTCAAATACTTCTGGATTACTTTTAGAGCGCAACTTGCCTAAAGTTACTGGTTATTCAAGCGTATATCAAAATTTAGGTAAAACTCAGAATATTGGTTTAGAAGCAACAGTGACTACACGTAATATTGTAACTAAAGATTTCAATTGGGAAACTTCATTCATCTTTGCAACTAATAAAAACAAGATAATTGACCTTTATGGAGATAAAAAAGACGATATAGGTAATGCTAAGTTTATTGGTCATCCAATTTACGTTTCTTACGACTATAAAATGCTAGGTATCTGGCAAGAAAGTGAAATTAAAGCCGGATTAAACAAAGGTTGGGATAACACTGCAGTTGCTGGTGATATTAAATTTGAAGATACAAATAAAGATGGTAAAATCACTTCAGATGATAAACAGATTCTAGGACAAAGAGATCCGAAGTGGACAGGTGGGTTAACCAACAAATTTACATATAAAAACTGGTCACTGAGCGTGTTTGTACAAACAGCTCAAGGTATGATGAAGAGCAATACTGACATCAGAACTTATGATGAAACATGGCGTATTAATACTCCTGCCATATTCGGTTACTGGACATCAGAAAACATGAATAATGAATATCCTCGTCTGACATATACTAATACTTACGGATATGGCTACTCACGCAAAGCCAGTTATACACGTTTAAAAGATATCACATTAAGTTATACTTTCAATGAAAGTGCAATCAGCAAATTTGGTTTAGGATCACTAACTATTTATGGAAGTGGACGTAACCTTCATACTTGGACATCATGGGTAGGTTGGGATCCTGAAGCTAGTTTCTCAAATCGTGGTTCCGGAACCTGGGAAGATAACTACCCTCTAACTAAGAGTTTTGTAATTGGTATTAACGTGACACTTAAATAATAAAAAAACTATGAAAAAGAATTATATATCACTAGCATTGGCCGGTTTAACAATGATGGCTGTTACATCATGTAGCAGTGACTATCTGGACGAAACTCCAATGTCTAATTATACAGCTGCAACATTAACTGATTCAAAAGGTATGAATGCCTTGGCACTTGGTATGTATTACGATTTCAGTTTAATCCAATCATACAGCAACGATCAAGGATTTCCATGCGTATTCCAGGTTGGTACTGATGTTTGCGATCCGGCACAATATCAGGGAATAGAACTACCAATGTACAAATATGAAAAACTTACAGCTGATGCTTCTGCTCCACAAGTATACTGGAGACAATTATATAATATTATTAATGCTACTAACGTAATTATAGATAATGTAGAATCTGGAATTTCAACTGCAAGTGAGAGCGATAATACGCTCTATAAAGCAGAAGCATGCTTTATGCGTGCTTGGTGTTACGATCAGTTAGCCGTATTCTTTGGGGGTGTTCCATTGTCATTAAAGCCTGTAACTACAGCTAAAGTAGATTACACCCGTGCCACTTTAAACGAAGTTAATGCACAGATTGTTGCAGATTTAACTTATGCAACAACAAATTTACCTGAACCTGATGCTGTTAAAAATGGCAGTCGCGTAAATAAGTATTCAGCTAATCAATTATTAGCAGAAGTTTATATTCGTACTAAAGAATACCAAAAAGCAGTTGATGCTTGCAACACAATTATAAGCTCTGGTAAATTTGCCTTAAATACATCTCTACGTTCAGGATTAAGTTATAGCGATTTCTATCATGACATGTTTGTTCAGGGATATATGCGCCGTAAGCAAGGTAATAAGGAAATCATCTGGAATTATGAAAGTGAGAATAACAATACTGTAACTGGTGGCCAGTCTGGCTCTTTCCAACAACGCCGTTGCTGGGTTGCTGCTTATTATCAATATTCAAGTAAAGGTCTAGTATTATGTGATTCTTTAGGTGGACGTGGTTTGGCTCGTATGCGTTTGAGCAGCCGAATGTTGAATCTTTACCAGGCAGGGGATATTCGTAACTCTCAGGCAAATATTCACCGCGATTTTTATGTAAACGGTGTAAAGTTTAAAGGAACAGATGCAGTAAACGACTCTATCTTTAAATTACCTCCTTACTGTACTAAGTGGAATTGCTTTGATCCAAATGATACATTTGGTTATACAGCAATACACGATGTTCCTATGATGCGTTTTGGCGAAACATATCTATTATTAGCTGAAGCTTATTTGGGTCTAAATAAAACAGCTGAAGCTGCTGCTGCAATCAACGTACTTCGTACCCGTGCCTTTGGAAGCCCTACTCTGGGACAGGTTTCTGCTTCACAAATAAACATTGATTTTATTCTTGATGAACGTGCACGTGAATTAATCGGAGAAGAAAATCGTCGTTATACTTTAATGCGTACCGGACAATTACAAAAACGTGCCGCTATGAATAAAGACTTTATTGCGACAAACAATCCATTATCTAATGCATCACTTGAAGCTAGTTATGCTATTAGCAACACGGATAAAATACAAAATCTCTGGCCTATTCCAAAGACAGAAATTGACTTAAACAAAGATGGTAAATTAGAGCAAAATCCAGGATATTAATATTAAACATATTGTCCTGAATAACCTCATAAGGTTAATCTAAAGATTATCAGGGAACTGCGTTGAAATAATTCAAACACAGTTCCCTGATCTGTTTTTAGCCTATATATCATTTTATATTGGCAAGCTATTATTCACCAACAATCAAAATCCATTGACCAATGGATCAGATTCATAGGCCAATAAATATTAAATATTGGTGAATAGTAAATATCAAGTTGGCTTAGGAATAAGAATAATATTGTAAATCAGTTCTAGTAATATCCACAGAAACTGTAAACCCAATCGGTTCTTTTGCAATTTAGTTGAAAGGACGTATCGTTATAGTTCCTAAAGAACTCTGATAAAACAAAACTTCTTCAAGTTTTTTGTATAATATAAT
>NZ_FQTV01000002.1 GCF_900128905.1 Bacteroides luti | reverse complement strand
TAAAACGAATGATGTATGGAAAGGCAAAGCTCATGCTACTGAAAAGAAAACTAGTTCTGGGAACTCTTCTTTTCAACTAAATTGCAAAAGAACCACCCAATCCAGGAAAGGTTATTCCAAACAATCTATATGTGTAAACTCCCGCCAGCTTTTTTTGAAAGTTGGCGGGAGTTTGTTCAATATCCGGTTACGTTTTAAAAAAGACAGGCGAGATGTTTTGACTTTGTATTTCTACACCATCTTATTGAAAAACTAAAACCATCACTTTTTGGGTCATCCCTCACCATTTCGAGCTATTTTTATTAAAAAAATGATCAAACTCAACTTATATTATTGCTCAAGACGTATTAAGTCTGAAATTTGCAGATTGCGCTCACAAAGGTGAGGGTTCATGCCTTTTGGTGATGGTTTGGTGATGATAGAAATCAATCCATCGCCTTGTAATAAACTGCTATTTAATTGGTTAGATAAAAAAGTAAGGGAGTGAGGGATGAAATTTATTTTTATTGAATGGTGCAGAAAAAAAATGCCATCCCTATTTTCTAAGGATGGCATTCTGATATGAATTGAGTAAATTCTTATAATGCTTTCAAAGAGTTTGCTACATATTCAAACTTACCAGTACCTGTTACTTTATATACTATAGTATAATTTGGTGCCGAAATAGAACTTCCAGTATAAACTCCAAAATTAATAGTATAAGTTACATTTACACCAGCAACTGTAGTAGCTGTTGGATAAGTTGCTTCCAACGCAGGGATAAATGCAGCAGGTAAGCGTTTAAACATTTCTGCTTTTAGTTGATCATCTGTCATACTAGAATATGCAGTTGCATTCTGAGCTTTCCATGCAGATGGACGGAAATCAAAGTTATTGTTATATGCCGAGCTACCATAATAATATTCATTATTACCATAACTTGTTGTATAACCTGTACCTTTAACTGTTACGCCTGCAGGTTGATCTATCTTAGTCCAAACATAATCTGTTATTTTTTGGTAGAATGCAGTTACATCAGCAAGACCTTTAGCTGGTTTTAAATTTAATACCACACTTGGATCATATACCCATTTTCCGTTAGTATAAACAAATTGATCTGTAAATTGCTCTACATTGTCATTCTTAACCCAGCTTCCAGCGGTGAAAACATATTCATCGGTACGTAATCCAGTAGCTGATCCTGTGTAATACTTATAAACCACTGCCATTGTGTTTCCTTCTTGAGCATATGGATATTTCAATTTCAGGAATTGAGGAATATAATTATCAGCTGGCATTGTTGAACTAAAGTTATCATATTTGCTACCCATTGTTGCAAAGTCAGCCTTTGTAAGGAAGTAACCATTGCCTGTATAAGTAACCCATTTAGTTCCATTGAAAGTATACAATGTACCATTAGTAGTATAAGAACCTCCAGCTAATGCTACAGAAACATTATCAACCTGAACAGTTGTAGTTGCTCCTGTTGAGTTATCACCATTATAACGGAAAGCTATGTTTACTTTCTTTCCTACATATTTAGAAAGAAGTAATTCTCCAACCTTACCAAGTGTTCCATAAGTACCTGTTGGAACAGGAATAGTAAAATTAGATGTTACATCATCCCATGTTGCAGCTGCGATATCACTAGCAGTAGTACCAGCAAGGTTTGAAGATATAAGAACTGTAAGTGTTCCACCTGCAGGCTTATAATTTCCCAAACAAGCATCAAAAGAGAAAACCTGACCAGCTGTAACTGAGAATGAAGGAGAAATCATATACATTTCAAGAGCACCAGCAGCATGGTTATATGCAGTTGCCTGAATATATTTGTTACTGCTAAAAGTCTTTTCACTCCAGCTATATGTTCCAACTGTTGTTACATTTGCCCAACCTGCTATTGAAGCAACATTACCAACAGTACCAGCTTCAAAATCTTCACTTAAAGCGCTTTGAATAGTAGGTTCACTAGCAGACTCATTATAATTTACAGCAACTACATCACCACTAACAGCAGCAGGATAAGCTGATGCCAAAATAACAGGAAGATTTGTTGATGCAGGCTTTGCAGGAGTAAAGAAGTTCACAGATGAATTTGCTCCCCAAATAGTTTTATAATTTGCTGCAGAAACTGAATAGTTTGGAGCAACACTTAATTTTGCTACATAATCAGGAAGATTAACACTTTTCTTATAAGTAACCTTTATTGCAGCACCTTCACTAGCTGAATACCATTTAGATGCAAGAAACGCAGGAACATAATCAGCTGCCGGAATAGCAGCAGATAAACATTGATTGGTTTTTATTGCAGCTAAAGCAGAAGATACATTATTAGTTGTGGCAAGGGTTTTATTAGCAGATAACGTAGAAATAGTAGCGTAATCGTCACCTGTCAGAGTATAATCCAATGCTAATTTATTAGTAGGCGTAACCAGATCATCCAGTCCATCAAAATATTTATCGTTATAATCACAACTTGACAATAACGACAATGCACCTACAAAACTTAATATTATATACTTTTTCATAATTAATTATCTCTATAAAGGATTAAAAGTTAAGTTTAAGTCTTATCGAGTATGTACGTCCAAATCCATAAAATACACGATATGCAGATTGCCAGTTGTGACCACCACCATCATAAGCATCAGCAATATATTCCTGGTTGAATAAGTTCTCAACATTACCATATAAAACAGCTTTTACACTTCCAATTGGGAATGAATAGCTAGCATTCAAGTCAACTAGATTAGCTGCAGGGATACGCCATGGGCTACCAAATGTTTTTTCACCATTCATTATAATATCATTTGATGCCAATGCAAAATCTGCATAATTACGTGCAAATAAGCTATAATCTGCTCCTACACGAAAATTATTGCTAAGTCTGAATTTAGCACCTAGAGCAGCTGTTGTCTGAGCAGATCCACCCACCTTAACACCTTTTTGATAAACAGTCATTTTTGCGTGATCAGCTGCCTGAATACCTGATGCAATCTTTGGAGTAATACCATCAGCTTCATATTCACCTGTCAATGGCTGACCAGCTGAGTTATAGAAATAACCTGTAGCATTGCTGTTCCATCTCCAGTTTCCTATTGAAAACATACCAGTAATATCTAACCAATAGTATGGATGAGCTGCAAGATCCACTTCAATACCTTGGTGAAGAGCATCTACTCCAGACATATTGATTTGAGCACGGTCGCCGTCCTTCAAAGTAAGAGTTCTGGTTGTAGTTTTATCCATCCATGCAGTACTATATGCGTTAACATTTGCAGTGAAATATTTAGATCGATAACCGTATCCTAATTCAACAGAAAATATTTTTTCATTAATAGCATCAGGATTAGTAGCATTACTTACAGTTGATGAAAGGAATGCACCACCAGAGAAGAAAGGTGCACGAGATATATAACCAACATTAGCAAAGACATTATGATTTTCAGTTAGGTTATAGTTAGCACCACCTTTAACTGTAAAACCAATAAAGTTTAATGTTTCTGATTTTGCATGTTTATCATCATAATAGAAATGGTCTTTTCTCCAATAACCAGTGTTTGAAACTGACCCTGCAATAAATGAGCTTAATTTATCTTTATTGTACTCAATTTGTCCAAATACCCCTTCTTGCATTACATAACCATTATAGTCACGATAAACCACATCGCCAACTTTTAATTTTTTGTTTGTAAAATCTGTACCTAATGCAGCAGCACTATTATTTTCAGCTTTTACATCCTTACGATAGCGGTCAATATAAAAATCACCACCATAAAGATCAATAAGTTCGTTAGTATGCTGTCCTACATAATATCTTAAGTCAAGGCCTACATAATAATTAATCTCTTTAGTTAAAGAAGATGTAAATGTAGAAAGTAATCCGTACCAGTTATGATTATTGATTGATTTAGACATTGCCATTTGAGAGCCATTTTGACTAGCTTCATTTATAGCATAAATCTGATCATAAGCAAAAGTTCCATCAGAATTACGATAAGTTGTATTTAAAACGCCGTCAGATGATCCATACCATGTATTAGACAAAGCACTTGTATAACCTTGACCGCTATAACCGCTACCTCTACCAATAGAAGTATAAAGAGTAGTACTTAAGCTAGTCTTTTCATTAACCTGCCATAAATGATTTAAAGAAATCTGAGGTTTGTGATATTCATTATGAGCAGAAGTTTTGCGTTCACCATTTAATCCGTAACCAAATGTAGGATTATATTTATAAGGACTATCGCCTTTCATATAATTTTTAACCTGCTGCCATCCTTCAATTGTCAAACCATCATAATTACTTCTTTGGTTATGCCATTGAGGTGCACCAAAAGCAGTTAAAGAAATCTGATGATTATCATTTATTCTTTTAGCTATATTAACGAAATAGTTGTAGGCTTCAAATTCTGTACCTTGTATATAACCATCTCCCCAGCTTTTGCCCCCAAGAAGAGTCATAGCCCATCCATCTTTGGTTAGTCCAGAAGAAACATTGAATAAAAGTTTGTTAAAACCATCGTTACCCATTGCGTAAGAAACAGATCCACCTTTCTTTGCATCAATAGTACGAGTTACAATGTTAATAGATCCACCCACTGAAGGAGCAGAAACTTTAGAAGCACCAAGACCTCTTTGTGTCTGCATAGATCTTGTAACATCAGAAAGACCAGCCCAGTTACTCCAGTAAAGACCACCCCATTCCATATCGTTCATTGGAATACCATTTACCATAACAGCAACGTTGGCAGACTGGAAACCACGCATATTGATTTTTGAATCACCATATCCACCACCATTTTTAGTAGCATAAACGCCAGGAGTAGATTTCAATATTTCAGGAAATTCCTGTGTTCCTAACTTTTCTTCGATAAATACCGGGTCAATAGTTGATACCGCTACTGGAGTTTTACGCTGAATAGCGATGGAAGAAGTAATTGTAACATCGGATAAAGCTACAGCATCCGGTTCCATTTTAATTGTACCTACATCGACTGTACCTTTTTTTGTAACTTTCATTTTTTGGTCTTTGTAACCAATGTACTTAAAGATTAAAGTACCAGTTCCTGATTTTACCGACAAAGTAAAAGAACCATCCAGATCTGTAACAGCACCTTGGGAAGTACCTTCAACCGTTACAGATGCACCAATTAATCCTTCATTAGTCTCCGCATCCACCAACTTACCCTTAACAACAGTTTGAGCGACTGCAGCTACAGTGCAAAAAGTTGTAAGCAAAGTTACCAATAGAAAATGAACAAAATGTTTTCTCATAATTCTGCTTGTTAATTATATGATTAAAATGAAAATATTTAACGCTATAAATTTCAAGCAACAAATATAATTAATAAAAATTACATTAATATTACATTCTGTACCATTTTTTTATATTTAGAAAGCAATATTAAATTTATAAGCAAAAGAAAAGCTTCGAAACTAATTTCGAAGCTTTTCGTCCTGTTTTATAAAATAATATTAATCTGCCATTAATTTACGATATCTTACACGCTTTGGTTCTTCATTTCCCAGGCGCTTCATCTTATTTTCTTCGTATTCCGAATATGAACCTTCAAAGAAAAAGACTTCTGAATTTCCTTCAAAAGCAAGAATGTGTGTACAAATTCGATCAAGAAACCAACGGTCGTGTGAAATAACAACAGCACAACCTGCAAAATCATCCAAACCTTCTTCGAGTGCACGGAGTGTATTTACGTCGATATCATTAGTTGGTTCATCAAGTAACAATACATTTCCTTCTTCTTTCAAAGCCATTGCCAAATGAAGTCGGTTACGTTCACCACCGGAAAGCATTCCACATAATTTTTCCTGGTCACCACCTGAAAAGTTAAAACGTGAAAGATATGCTCGTGAATTAATATCTCTTCCGCCAATGCGCATTAATTCATTTCCTCCGGAAATCACCTGATAAACACTCTTCTCAGGATCAATGTCTTTATGCTGTTGGTCAACATAAGCTAACTTAACAGTTTCACCTACTTCAAATGTACCTTTATCAACATGCTCCAATCCCATAATCAAACGGAAAAGAGTTGTTTTACCGGCACCGTTAGGACCAATCACTCCTACTATGCCATTAGGTGGAAGATTAAACTCAAGGTTATCAAACAACAACTTATCTCCATAAGCTTTTGTAACACCTTTCACTTCTATAACTTTATTACCTAAACGTGGTCCATTAGGAATAAAGATCTCTAGTCTTTCTTCTTTTTCCTTTTGATCTTCATTCAATAATTTATCGTATGAATTCAAACGAGCTTTACCTTTAGCCTGACGAGCCTTTGGTGCCATGCGCACCCAATCCAATTCTCGTTCCAAAGTTTTTCTACGTTTGCTAGCTGTTTTTTCTTCCATCTCCATACGTTTGGTTTTCTGTTCCAACCAGGAAGAGTAGTTACCTTTCCATGGAATACCTTCGCCACGGTCTAGTTCCAGAATCCATCCGGCAACATGATCAAGGAAGTAACGGTCGTGAGTAACCGCAATAACAGTACCTGCATATTGTTGAAGATGCTGTTCCAACCAGTCAATAGATTCGGCATCCAGGTGGTTAGTAGGTTCATCAAGCAACAAGATATCTGGTTGTTGAAGCAATAATCGGCATAAAGCAACTCGTCTGCGTTCACCTCCTGAAAGATTCTTAACCGGCTGATCTTCCGGTGGACAACGAAGGGCGTCCATCGCTCTCTCTAGTTTACTGTCCAAATTCCACGCATCGGTTGCATCAATTATATCCTGAAGTTCTGCCTGGCGAGCAAAAAGAGCATCCATTTTATCCTGATCCTCATAATATTCAGGCTCTCCGAATTTCAGATTGATAGCTTCGTATTCAGCTAAAGTGTCGACAATGCTTTGCACACCTTCCATCACGACTTCCTTCACAGTTTTAGTATCATCCAAATGAGGTTCCTGTGCCAGGTATCCTACAGAATATCCCGGAGAAAAGACCACCTCTCCCTGATAAGACTTTTCAAGTCCGGCAATAATCTTAAGTAAAGTAGATTTTCCAGATCCGTTAAGACCAATAATACCAATCTTTGCTCCATAAAAGAAAGAAAGATAGATGTTTTTCAATACTTGTTTGTTTGGTTGGAAAGCTTTGCTAACTCCTACCATTGAGAAAATTATCTTTTTATCGTCAGCCATATATATAATGTATAGAGTTGAATTTCGAAGACAAAGATAAGAAAAAGCTTGGAATTGTTTGGTATTTTAGAAAATAGTTGTACCTTTGCACTCGCAATTGAGAAACAAACGATCTGATTCGCTAGCTCAGCTGGTAGAGCACAACACTTTTAATGTTGGGGTCTTGGGTTCGAGCCCCAAGCGGATCACCAAGCAAAACAAAACCCATCTGTAAATCAAACAATTACAGATGGGCTTTTTATTTTACGCACACTTTTACGCACTATTCAAGAAAGGATCATAAAACCATACTTTTAAATTGTTTTTCTGTAACAAGTATTTTAAAGTCTCTATTTATTTGATATTTAGCATTTAATTTGTTTATTTGCCGATATCTAATATAAATTTAATATGAAGAAATACGTTTTACCGCTCCTCATAGGCCTTGCCCTTTGTGGATGCACAAGCAAAAAAACATCAGATCCAAAAGCCGACGCTATCGCTAGGCAGCAAACAAATGCGGTTGTCGACAGTATTATGGCCAACTCGACAAGCTCTACAACTTCCGGAACATCTGCTTTATTGGATGCAATAAAAGAAAATCAATCTGTAGGAAACGCAATTATTACAGATGTTGGTATGCTTGCTGTTTCTGTAGTTGATAACGGTATGGATAAAACACCGATGGCAAAAATGTACCTCCGAATGGCAAAAGAGTACGGAGTCGATATTAAAGGAGTTAAACTCCTCGATGCTTCGGACGCAACCTTTGAACAAGGAGCTGCATACGGTAAAGAATTAGCAAAAGAATTTAATTAAATAAGATTTTCTTTTGAGGACTATAAATAAGGCTCCCCTTTTGTCCTTTAAATAAACGGAAATGAGATTTCGCACCGACGAGAATTTCGTCCGGTATTCCGTCTCCGTCCGGGAAAGCTTTACAATAGGCTCCCGGTTTATCGTAAATACGATGTTCGCAATTGCTACAAATAGGCTCTTTATAGATCATATCATAAGAATTATTGCTTTTTGCAAACATACTAAATTATTGAAAATAAAAGTAATAAAGGAGGCTAAATCAGCCTCCCTTTTATTATTATAATGGAATTGTTGTTTCGGAATCCCACGAATCATCGATCGTAATTGTAAAATCTTTATTTCCCACCGACTCGAATAAAGTACCCGTGACTATATATCTTTTGTTGGCCTCAACTGTAAGATTTGATACCGATTTATCAGCAAGAAGCGTTCCGGATGCATCATAAGCCCTAATATGTATCGACGATATAGTTTGAGGAACAAAATAAAGGCTTTTACTATTTAAATACCCATTACTTACCGTAAATCGTTCGTCGATCTTATTCCCAGGGGTTTCCGAAATATATCCTCCTCCCATACTCATACCAATTACATTGCTCGACATATAAACTGTAACATAAGAAACATCTGTAGGAATCGGATCTGTTATATCAATTTTCACGCAACCAACGGGCCTTTTTAAAGTATTTGAAAATGTTGTTTGAGTTGCAGATACCGAAAGATCATCAAGTAAGCCTATGTAAAATTCTTGATTATTCATAAATACAGATCCGTTATCCAACATCGAAAAAGATCCATTATTAAGACTACTTATGCCAACCAAATAAACTTTATAAAGGCCGGCGGGAATATTGATTAACAGAGTTCCGAAATTTGCATCAGTCGATAACTGCGATCCACGAGCTGCCAAAGCGAGAGGATCCTTTCTTATAATTAAATACTCAATTTTAGATAGTTTATCGGAAAGAGGGTTTTCGGTTAAGGCTCTCGTCGTAATTTGCTGCTCTTTAACTTCAAGCGGGAGAGACACATTAAATCTGACACTAACAAGATCCGGAGTAAGTCCGGGATCTTCTTTATCGTTGCAAGAAAACATTAAGAATGCAACGAACACACCTAATAATACATTTTTCATTTTTATGTTATTTATAATACGAGTACAAAAATAAAGAAATAAATACGGAGACCCTCCCGGGCCCCCGTATTCACAACCTTATTTAAGGTTTATCATGACTTTATGTTGTTACGATTCGGTTTCGTTGGGCTATTGGGCCATTTCTTCTGTTACTTGTGCAATTACTCTTTTTGAAATTTCAGAAAATCGCTCTGCAAGTTTTTCTCTTAAGACTTCATTCGGAATATTTGATTTATTATGTCTCTCTGCTAATTCTTTATTAGCTATAGTCAGCTCTTTAATACGCTCTTCCATTTTCTGTATATTCACATCATTAAGCGACTGCATTTCGTTTTTGTCGATCACTTCATAAGTTCGGCTAAAAACTTTGGAAAGTTGTTCCATAACATAATATTTAAGAGAGAGAGACTTTCCGGAGTCTTGACCTTCTTGTATATAATACTCGAAAGATTCTTTAAGATATTTAATTAACTCCTTTTGTGGAATCATGGATAAAACCTCTGCAAGATCATAAGAAATTGTATTATTCATAATGAAAATTTTATTGCCTTTCGGCGGTTGATTTATATGTTAATCTATTGTTAGCTTTAGAAAGAGTTTCAAGTTCCATTCGGTTGAGGCGACACTTAGAGGTACTATTTCCGTCTTTTCTGACTTTGATAAGGCCCTCGGATATCCACCTTTTTACGACGCCCTCTCCATATTTTCGATAAGCCTCTCTCTTTGACAGTGTGGCGGGTAAATGCCCGAGTTCTACAAGTATTTTGACCGAGGCAATCTCGGCGGCGTCTGACAATAAGTTTTTTAATTCAAATAATTCAAATTGCATAATAATTGATTTTTTACTGTTTGTACAACAAAGTAAAGTGAATTTTTCTACATAAAAAACAGGTTAAACCAATTGGTTTACAGCCATTTTGCGTCCAATAGACACAAATATTTAATCAAATAATAAGAAAATAGAGAGGCTCCCCTTGCTTGCGTTAAATTTAGTTAATGATAAATATTTAAACTAATTGATTGCAAGAAAGGGAACCTAATTAAACAATACTATTTGTAATCCATCGACGGCATACAGACTCTATTGTTTCCCTCATCACAAATAATAAACGATTTAATGTAATTGGAAATCGTTGTCCTTAAACCGGTCGTTTTTTCAAGATGTTCAAGTAGCGCATTTATACCCTCGATGGCAGCTTTATGTTTTTCAAAAAGCTCTCTTTCCTCCTCGGTGGTTATATAACGACTGTGTTTTTCGATAATATTCTCTCTATTTTCTAATGAAAAGATAGGTTTATTATCTTCAAAAGAAATATAGCCAATAAGAGGGAACACATAACGATCAAGGTCGAAATATCTCTCTACGGCTTTTTTAAGAGGATTCAGATCCTCGAGGGCCTTTGTTGTAAGTTCGTCGAGAACGGCGCCTTTTATCCCGGCTTTTTTAAGAGCCTTTTCTTGTTGTCCTATATACTTTTCGATCGTATTGTATAGTGGCTCTGTCCTATTTGTTACATCTTTAAAAACTTTGTCGCTAAAGCTCCCTATTTCAAGAGTTAAATAAGCATCAATTATTAATTGAATAGCAGGTATTAACTCTTTTTCTATTCTTTCGAGATCTTCATTAATTTTATATTCATCTCTTGAAATCAAAATCTTTTCCATACTTTTTTTATTTTTTGTGTGTAATAATGAGTGTAAACTTTAAAACGATATATTTTATCATCTGTATATCAGTAATATATAATAATTACATTAGATCTGTTCAGGATCACAAACGCCATTTACCAATCGCGAGGGTTCTTAAATTGTACCCAAAATCCGGTATCTGAATATCCGGATCGTTTTAATCCCCATTTAAAGATATAAGCCGTTGCGTCCCCGATACTTTGTAGGGAGTTTGGATTAGATGTCGTATATAACGTCCCTCTATCGGCGTGAATGGGTTGATAATAGGATCCCGGTTTAATTAAGACATTCGATCCGTTAATATTCTTAATCCACATAATATAACCGTCGTCCTTTTGATCCAACGCCGGCAAAGTAATAGTTATCTCTGCTGTATTGAGGCAAAAGACTGCATTAACGCCCCTCGGTATAGATTGAGTACTCGATACGTTTAAAGGCCTAACAGCGAGCCCCGAGACGTGGCCCCCATACATAGCGCAAGCGATATTCGAATCGGCGTTTCTTACATCAACCGCAAAGCCTATATTTGTACCGTATGTGTTATTTTCCGTATTCTCAAAATAAGCTGCCCCACGAATACCGGAACTCGATGGAAAAACAGCTGTACCGATACGGGCCTCGCAATAATTCCCATCACCGAAAGATTTGCGGGCGATAAGATAAGCCTCTCCGGAATCATTAAAAAGCCCTCCGTCAACATCTCCGCCAACTTGCCAGGCGCCGATCTTTGCTCCGGATCGTATTTCTACTTTTTCCATTACGCAAGCTCCGTCCTTATCTACTCTAAAAGGAGCGGACGCCCTATTTGCGTAAGTAGATCCCGCCCAAAAACGGATACCGTTATCTGTTCCGTCGGTTCCTTGACCGCAAATTCCGGCAAGTCCGTTAAGATTTGCATCTTGTAACTCGATACGATACCTAGCGAAAGCCTCCCCGCTCTGTAAAACCCTAAAAGGAGCGGACGCTCTCGAGTCAAAAGTCGCTCCGGCCCAAATACGGACGGACGTTTCGGCCGTTCCTTGGCCTGTAATACCGGCAAGTACCGATCCCGAGTCTCCGGCAAGCTGAACCGTCCCGGAGGTTACTATCCCTCCGTCGATCGTAGTCTTTGTATTATCGTAATTGGTAGCGAGGCCCCAATCAGAAGCAACATAAGAGCCGCTTTCCCGGGTTGTGATACAACGTTTAAGGAAAGATCCATCCGTCCAAAGATCCCCGGCGTAATAAGGCGTCGTCGGCTGTACCAAGAAAACAGTACGTTTGCCGTCTGCTGTATCTTGCGCCTTAGAGGCTGCCTCGGCGGCTGCAATTGCGGCAGCGTCCTCGATCAGCTCCCAAGTATAGGCGCTATTTGCAAAGGTGTAACGCTTAAGCTGTTTTCCCGTTGTGTTATACCAAAAGTCCCCGACGTGTTTTGCCTTTGTGGTATCATCCGCCCAAGCGGTCGCCGGATCTGAAGCTGTAAAGTAATTCTCGATCTTTCCGTCGATTTGAGTCGTAAGATCTGAAACGGTTGTCGAAAATAATCCATTTACAAAAGTCGTTAAGGCTGAATCGTCGGTGTACTTACTTGCCTTTTCCCAATCGGAGGCAACATAAGAGCCGGAAGTCCGGGCCGTGGTACACTTCATAATATCGCCGGTTGATCCTTGTACCCAAAGATCGGCGACCTCGTAAGGTGTTGTCGGTTGAACTGTAAAAACCCGGCGTTTTGTTTTGGCAAGGGCCAAAGCGTCATTTGCAAGGGCCAAAGCTTGGGCGACTTCCGAGTCTTGTAGTTCCTGCCAACTGTAAACCGTTCCGTTTTTTATCCAACGAAAAACCTTTCCGGTTGTCGTATTGTAAAACAAGTCTCCCAGGTGAGCTTCTTGTAATGCTGTCGTCGTCCAATCGCTCGCCGGTACGTTTGTAGTCGTCGGATCATAAGTATAAAAGAACTGCTCTATTTGTCCGTCGAGTTGCGCTTGGATACCCTCGAGGATCCCGGGCAAAGTATTAGTAACGTAATTGTTTGCGTCGCTTGCTTTTTGGTCGACCTCCTCGAGTGTCGTATTATTGGATCCAAACGTTATTTTACCGTGGATCTCTCCCGTATCGAGGTCAAACCAAGTGTTCCCGTCGGCGGAAATAATTCGGCCGGTTTTAATGAATCGTCCGTTTACCGAGCTCGCTCCATAGGTTAAGGAGATCCAACGAGTATTATTTGTATCGACCGAGTGTAAAACTCCGATCATAAAATAATAATAAGATCCCTCCTCGACGCTGTGTTGAGTCTGATCGAAAAGGATAATCGCTCCGGAGTCTGCCTTATTAGCCCTGCAATAGATATAATAAGCCCCGGTATTAGCCAACGTTTGAGAGGCGGCGCTTAAGTTCCAAGTATTTATACCGGAGGATATCCCATAATGAACGAGAACACCGCTCGATACATTGATCGAGTTTGGATTTCCGTTATAATTGGGCTCGATAACGAGGTTCTTTAATACGAATTGTTGAGCTTTGGCCCCAACGGATAACATTTGCGTTTCGATCGAGTTCGGCCGGATATTTCCGTCTTTGAAATACCCGTCTTGATCGAAAATCATTGTGAGAAGTTCTTGCGTTGTCCTCCATGATCTTTTTAGCCGGGATACGTCCGTAAGATTATTGATCCGAATAATCTTATTTGTCTGTTGTTGATCTGCAAGGATTCTATTTATCAATTGCATTTCGACCGTATCGGAAACGTCAAGTGTATAGGAATAAGACGTTTTGGCGATTAAAGATCTTGTTAAAGATGTGATCCGGATCGAGTCGGCTCCGGTTCTTGATACATTAACATCGTCGTCAATGATTCCGAGAGCGTCGCCAAGGCTAAATATATTAACCGTTGCTCCGGATCCGGCCAACTTAGAAAGAAAATCCTCCGAGATGGTCGCTCCGTACTTAACCTTTGGGGCGCAATTTTGGGAGAGATATTCTTGCGCTTTGGTTGCGAGTTCGGCCTCGGCTGTGTCGATCTGTGATTGTGTCGGATAAACATCGGTAATTACATAAGTATCCCCGACTCCGATTTGAAACGTTGCAGCGCTCGAGCTCGGGAAAACATTATTCCGATCGTCGGTATATGAAAGGATCTTAAACGTCTTAGATGCAAAATCGAATGAGGATAACTCAAATGTATATCCGGATAGTCCTCCGGAGTTAAACGTAACTTTCGCCGACGTCCCGGATATCAAATAACTATTAAGGTTGTAATCGATGGAGCTATCAATAAAAGAAAGAATGTTCCCCATTACGATCGCCGAAACGGTTCCGGTTCTATGTGGATAAACCTCGTCGAAAGTCTTGGATCCCTCGATTATGCCAAAGGCTGTAACGGCTTTCGCATTCTCGATATAAGATTGAGCGTTTGCCGCAAGCCTTAACCGTGTTGAATAGTTGCGATAATTACTCGGGAGGTTCTTATCTGATCCATACGCATACAAGCGGGTTATTATATTACTCGAGGAGACATTTTCACGATCGAGAGTATAAAGACCATTCCCCCGGCCGTATTTAAGCGTATAGGGGATTATTTGCCCTAATTTCTTAAAGTTTAAGGCATAAGCGTTCCCACTCTTAGCAATGTTAAACTCGATCCCGTATTCATTGCAGATCTGCTGAACAACTGCAAGGCAATTGTTATCTGTAAATGAAAAATCCCGGACGTCGGTCGTTTGGGCCGGTAATGTTCCAATTATCCACGATCCGGTTCCATAGACGCGGACGAGGTTGTTTATCACGATACCGGCGATCTCCTCGAGATTGGCTCTTAGAGTGAACGTTCCGGAGGTTGATTTCCCGCTTTTATCCTCGTCGAGAAAAACGACCTTTGACAAAAGATATTGCACCCCCTCGAAAGTCAAGTCGTAAGTAAAGCTTTTCCGGCCTGCTTTCTTTGCTTTTGGCATTAGGTTTAACCAATACTTTTCGCCGAATACTTCCAACCAATCGCCTACAACAAAAGGGATCGGTTTAGAGGTTTCGATCGAAAGATCGACAACGTCCTCCCCGAGTAATTTTTTCCGTTGCTCTCCCTTGGAGACCTTGACGGGAGAGGAGGATCCATAAAGTCGGATCCTCGTCTCGTTATTTGCTGTCTTAACTATAATATGTTCCATTATTAAAATACTATTTTTGTACGTATATCTGTATGCGAAACATCACACATATTATTTAATAAACTGATTTTAAACTAATTATATATTTAATATGTGATTCTATATGGATTACACATACTAATCAGTATAACCCGCCGTTCTTAAAGTATTACTCTCATCACTAAGCTTAATATTTTGAATAATCGTCTTAATATCGGCAAGGTTTTTACCGCAAACAGCCGTATTATAGGCAATTTCAGCCATTTGCAAAAGTTGTTGTCTTGCAACGTCTAGATGTTCCGATGTGGTGATCCTTAACATTGTAACTTGCCCGGCGACGGCCGATCCGGTTTCCTCTGTTAATGATTGCACGGATCCGGTAAGAGGATCGGTTGACGTCGCCGTCCAATCGAGACCGGAGGCCTCTTTTATCGCTTCGTACTGATCGTTTGCCGTCTGCATAATCGAATTATAATAAGACCGCAAAGCTTCGATTTCGTCTTTTGATAAGGAGTTGTCGCTTTGAGCATATTCGGCAAATTGATTATACCAGTTACGGAGGGGTTCCTCGAGATACTGCATTTTAAAGGTTTCGAGCAAACTCTTTTTCATCAGATCGCCAAAAGTGGAGGCGAGATCCTCGGCCCCTATCTTTCCGGATTCAAAAGCGGATAATATACTATCGACAAGCGAGTCGTAAGTCGTCCCGGTAAAGGCCTCTTTCATTGCTTCGATACTCTCGAGCCAAAGATCGGCAACGTCGGCGCCCTCGTCCTTTAACTCTTTGAGTTGCTCGAACATTGTTTTAACATCGTCCTCGAGACGGCCCTCCTCGTAAAGCTTTTCGATATCCTCGTAAGATTTCCCGGATAAAGTCGCCATGTTATTCCACGTCTTAGCTTTGCGGAATAAGGTTCCATGTTTATAGCCTTTACTGTCGATATAATCCTCTCCTTGTATCTTTGCAAAGAGTTCGTCATATTCCTTTTGTATATCGGCTTTTTCCTTGGCGATGGCTTCTTGTTTTCGCTTGTAATAGTCGAGAGAAGTTTCTCCGATTTGCTGCTCGAGGTCGAGCCGTTCCCGGAGGAGTTGGTTATACTTAAGCCCACCGAGATAAACCTCATCGTTAAACTTCTTAACTTCGGCCCGGGCCTTGGCGTTTTCCTCTTTTACCGACTTGGCAAGAGTTACAATCTTTGAGATCCCGGAAATAGCGGATTGAATACCTCCGAGGATATCCCCACTTGCGAATTGAGCGACGGACATACCAATATCGGCGGCCGCATCTGCCATACTTGCAGCCGTGGAAAGTGCATCTCCGAGTTCTGAATCAAATTGCCCGGCAAGCTCGGACGCTCCTTGCAGAATATTAGAGACATCTTTAAGATCATCAGAAACGGCCTTTATCTTGGCGTTATTGATATCCTTTACAAGTTTCTTGTATTCCTTGGAATCCTCTCCATACGCGGCTTTAGCTGCTTTAAGCGACTTCTCAATATCCTTAAGGCGAGAAACCAACATCTTACGGCTTTGGCCCTGCATAAATTCGGCGAGCGTCTTATAAGCGTCCGACTCCTCGAAAGTGGAAGCTTTAACTTTATCCGTTTCATCCTTTGCCGCCTTTGTACGGGTTTCGATCGCTTCTTGGATCTGCTTTTTCTCCTCGTCTGTTTTGGCGTTGATTAGCCCTTTATAGAGAGTCTTAAGATCGTCGGTAAGCGACTTCTCTATCGATCGTACTTTCCCGGCGTAAGATTGGTAATTATCGACAAGCTGTTTAACATTATCCTTGATCGCTCCGGTTGTCGAATTTTCCTCGGTTTGGAGCTCTGCTTTCTTGGCGATACCGGTTTCGGAATTATCCGAGGCGAGGGCCTCTTTCTTTTTCTTAAGGATATCGAGATACTCGATAAGAGATCCGGCCTCCTCTTTGGCTTTTGCGAGTTCCTCTTTAAACGATTCGATCGGAGATTTTACCCCGGTTGCATCGTCTTTCTGCTCATTTAGAGAGATAAGATTATTTGCATCTCCTTTCGTCAAAGTACCGACACTCTTTTTAGCTTCAAGTTTTGCGATCTCGTTATTCAGATAATCGACGTAAGATTGTCCCCCGGAGATAAGACTTGCAAACTGTTCGTCGGCGGCTTTCTTTCCGATTTGCTCAACCCATTTGTAATAAAGCTCGTATTGCTTTTTCTTATAGTCGAGTTGCTCGTTAAAGTTCATTTGTCCCCGCTCGATCGCCGAGATATGATCCTCGGCCGTCTTTATCTTTCCGAGGAGATTTGCTTGCTTAGTGGCAAAGGAGGCGTCTTTTGTGGATAAAGAGTTAAGGGACTTTGTGGCATCTTCCTTAATCTTTTCCCAATAATCGAGAGAATCCTTAACCGGCGTCTTTTCTTTCTTGGATTTACTCCCGGAGGATCCTTTTCCCTCGAGGGCGTTCTTTTGCTTATCAAGGGCCGCGATCTCTTTGTTTATCTTATTAAGCCCTTTTGCGTCCGATGCGTTTAGGTTTGTTCTCTCCTTTTCAAGCTTGGAGATTTTACGAGTAATTTCATCGACCTTATCTCCGACGGTCTGATAATTACGGACGGTCTCCTTTGCTGTCGACTTGGAGTTGTCTTTCATTATTTCGTCGAGTTTCTTTTTGAGGCTCCCTTGGATCGCTTTTTCATCTTTTAAAGCGTCTGCGTTTTTTTGTTTGTTGGCCTGCTTAACCGCATCCATATAGTCGTAATTAACTCCTCCCATTGGATCAGTAGATCCGGCGGACAAAAACAACTTTTTCCAAAATCCGATCTCGTTTTTTCCGGCCTTTGCTTCGTTTTCACGTTTAAAAGAGGAATCGAGCTCTTTCTTTATCTCGTCGACTTGGACTTGTTTACGACGGCTCTCGATATATTTATCAATTGCGGCCGTCGCTTTCCCGGTTCTGATAGCCTCCTCCGTTAATCCGGAAAGCATATCCGGGTTAAGATCTATCAAATCTTTAAGGGCTTTTTCCTTATCACGTCGAGAGACCGTCTCACTTCTTATAATCGTTGTCAGAGTCTCAATCTTAGCTCGCTCAGAAGTAATTGCATCCTCGGCCCGTCCCATTGCCTCGTTAAGGCTTTTTTGTGTCTTTTCGGCGGTTGAAACTCCCGAGGAGAATAAAGCAACGGAGGTAATTAGCCCCGTAAGTAATGTAGCGGCCAAAACATAAGGATTGGCAAGCATTGTCTTGTTTAACAAGGCTTGCGCCTTTTCCGATAAGACAATAGCTCCGTAATGAAGAATCTCGGCGGCTGTCATTCCGGATGTTGTGGCAATTGAAACAGTCTTTGCTACATTCACGGCAATAATGGCGGCCTTATAGGCGCCATAAGTAGCAACAAGAATTTTAAGAACATCGAGAACCTTGTCGTAATTTGACACGAGACTACTTAAGACCTCAATCGTACCGGTTGCGACGCCCTCGCTTTGCTTTCCGATCTCGTTAAGCATAGAAGCCCAGGAGTCCTCTAAGTTGGCGATTTGGCCGTTAAGAGTCTTGGACTTATTCTCCATAAGGTTGTAGAACATTCCTCCGCTACCCGTAAGAGAATCGATTACTTTTTCGACTTCCGGGAAACCGACTTTACCGGCCTCGACAAGCCCCTTAACATCACTTTCGGCGACGTTAAACTGTTTGGCGAGCTCTTTAATCATTGGGATGCCTCGGCCCGTAAATTGGTTAAGATCCTGCGAATAGAGTCGTCCTTGCGTCATTGTCGTACCATAGAGATAAACAATATCGCCTAGAGGAACATTTATACCGGAGGCGATGTTTCCCAATTTGGTAAGAGTAGACGTAACATTCTCGGAGGCCATTCCATAGGCTGTCAATTGATTTGCTCCACGGGCAACCTCGGTAAGGTTATACGGGGTTTTTGCAGCAACATCGACGATTTGAGCCATTAAGTCGGTAGCCTTTTCTTTAGATCCAAGTAATGTATTAAACGAAACTTCGAGATCCTCGAACTCTCCCCGGACTTTTAGGATCTCCGATCCGAATCCTTTAAGAGACTGAAAAGAGAAATAAGCCCCGATAGCCATTCCAACCTTTTTAAAGGCGGAATCCATCTTGTCGGCTTGGTCGACGGTCGAATCGGTAAGCCCGATTATCCGACGCTCCATTTCATCCATCTGTTTCTTAAAGTCAGTATTATTTATATAGGCGTCAAATGATAACGCCCCGTTGTTTGAATCCATACTTTCAGTTTTACTTAAGTTGTTTTCCTCCGAGAGCCCCTTTGCCCTCCTCTGTTTTACCTTTTATATAACTTTCCACGGCAACGGAAACTCCGGTCTCGGGATTTCTTTGAGAACCATTATCCGGGTTTATAGAGTGCCCCATATTAATAGCACATTCAAAAGCGACCATCTCCTCTTTATCAAGTGAAGAAAGCCCATTCTTAATCTTTGCGTAAGCTTTTCTTTCTTCGGCGTTGAGGCTTTTATAAAACTCTAATGCATCCATCTTTTTTGTTTATTGTGCGTATTTAAGTGCGAATATTTATACCTACACACTTTTAACCGCTTATTAATAATATTTTAAATACATAAGTAGTAATCCGAATCGGATCACAGATAACAATTATAATACCGGGATTTCAAAAGAGCCCTCAGTTATCGCTCTATATTGCTCGAGAGATTCAAAGGGAACAACATAGCCAACCCATGAGCCGTTATTTAATCTCACATTTTGAAAACTGACCGATTCTCCGACGATTGCATCGATTATCCCGATCACGGCTTTATGAGGATCATCTCTATAGCCAATAACTAAAGCACCTATATTTAAAGTTTCCATATCTTTATAATTTCAAGGAGTTAATTAAGATCGGAGGGCCGACTCCTATTTTAGCGTAACAACCCTCCAATTTTGTCCATACTAAAGATCTCGAGATTTTAAGGAGCAAATATCTCGCTCTCTTTTTTTGGATCCATTCGCTCGAGTCAGTTAGTTACCTTACTTACTCGGCTGCATAAAAAGTTATTCACTTGGGATTTTTAAGGCTGATTCTACGATTATCAAATAGAAAATCGATAAAATTGTTTCTTTTTTCATCCCATTACTTATCTCTATTTTGCCGGAGAGCTTTATTTATAGGCTTTTACGGCTCCGGCGACCGTTATTTTATTTTTCGAGTGTTCACTTCTATAGTGTTCACTTTGTTTTTATCTGATCGAAAGACAACGTCGCATAGATATAAGTTGGTTTGCATCCTCGGTATCTCCCGTCATAGTCAAATACAGATCTTAGAATATTACAGAAATAGTATCTTACCCCGTCTTTCTCATATCTGACACTTTCGACTATTGCCTTTCTACCATCCGGGATAATGATCCGCTTTCCGATTATTTTATCCATATTTATTTTAATGCATTAAGGCCGATTCGATAACACTTGCCATATTGCCATATTTACTTTTATCAAAACCGGAGTTTACGTCTGTCATATTTAGCGCCCCCTCAAGGCTTTTCAATATAGATCCAAATTTCCCGGCTGTTGGCTTTTGAGCTGTTGAGAACCTGCTATTAGTATTACTTTTTTTCTTGTCTCTATTAAGCCAATTACGAGCCGTAAGATAAGCCGAGACGCTCTTTTTTAAGAGTGGCTCGTAATTGTGCATCGCCTCGAGAATGTTATATACATCGTCGGCATTGTATTCAGAAAACAGTTTGTAATATTGAACCTCTGTAAAAGGCTCTTTCATCTTAGCGACTTTAGGAGCGTTTTCTTTTATCCATTCCGTAAACTCTTTATAAGGATCGCAAACCTCAACATCTTCAACCTTTAAACAATCATCTTCAAAAACAGAATCAGAGCTATACTCCTCTATATTATTTATATTATTAGGTTTTATAGTTTTATTATTTAAGATTGTTTCAGTTAGTTCATCATTATTTGATGGGGTAACTGATAGAGTAGATGTGTTTACCTCATCATCTTTTGATATGGTAAATTTTACCTCGTCATTTTTTGATAGAGTAGATTTATCGACATAATGGTTTAGCCTATCAAAATTTGATAGGGAAACAATATTTGCAGTATATCTATTCTGTGATTTTTGTATAAGCGTTATAAATCCATTTGTGATTAATAGATTGAGAGCCCTCTTATACGTATTATAAGAATGGCAACCAATCGCCGCCATACATCGATGAGAAGTTATTGCGATTTTATCTTTCCATCCGGAACGATTAAACTCGTCAATGATAAAGAAATAAAGGGCTGTCATAGCCGCATCTCCTTTATCTGGGTTATTAAAAACCCATTCGAAATAATTTCGACTTAGTGAATAGCCCGTTATTTTTTCCATTACCTTTTTTATGCTTATTAATCATTTGTTGTTGCGATTTGTAGGCAAAGCACGGTTTTTCGTTCGGGCCTTAAGGCTATACTTGTGTTTCCATGAAATAAATCTTATACCTTGATTTCGAGGATTTCATCCATCGATCCTTTATCTCATAACCGGCATTCCTTAAGTGTCGGATTTCTGATCGAGGATCTGCAATCCTGCATTTTCGGACAATATCAACAGACGAAAGATGTTCGCCCGATAAAAAGAGAGATAATAATCTCTTTCGAGATTCGGGTAATAGCCATTTTTCACTATCTTTGTCTTGTCCAACTGTGGCGGCTCCGGCCGCCCTTTCTTTTTCTTCCATACTTCTACTTTCTTTTAAATGATTTATTACTTAAAGCCTCGTTTACCTTTTCAATATCAAAGAGGATCATTCTCCCCTTTTGAGAGAAAGGAATAAGGCCCATATTCTTCCATCGTATTATAGTCCCGACACTGCATTTTAAGTACTTTGCTAATTCTTCATTACCCCTCAAAAATTTAAGAGCTCCCTCCTCTTTATTGGGAGTTGCATTTTCGTTCCTTTTAAAAGCAGCCTCAACAGCTTCGTTTATTAAAAACGAGAGTTCATCTCGTTTGATAAGTAAAACTTGTTCGCCCATATTTTAATTAATTATCATTTATGGTACGAAAGTAACGAGGTGAAAGAACGTAGTTTGTATGTTTCTGTAGTACTACACATAAGGACACAAAAAAGCCCTCCGTCATTGGGGAGGGCTAATCTTTATAGTTAATCGTATTTATTAAATATCAACCGATCAATATCTTTTTGCTTCTTTTCATATTTTTGACCGCCTTGTTCTGTTCTTGTTTTTCCTGTGCTTAATTGGCCTCGTTTTATTCCTGTGTATTTTTCAGCTCGTTCCCAATTATTAAAAGAGTCGAGGGCTCGGATCTTCATAAAAATATAAGCCTTATCATGCAATGACACTCCCGTCCCCCATTTTATAGGTTTTCCCGGGAATAGCTCTTTGCCAAAAATATAGAGCCACGTTTTGGGATCGTTGCCGGAGAGTTCTTTATCAATGAAACTAAGATCTAAAAGATCTTTATAAATATTCTTTAAAACATCAACCGCGTATTTGCTCGTAATAGCGGGCGGATCCTCCGAGTCGTCCTTACGAGTTAACAATTTTATTTCATTGTCGAATTTTGCTTTTTCCGGTAAATACTTACAAAGAATAAGAAAATCTGTCTCCTCATACGTTCCTTGGTAAGGAGTCCCATCCCAAAATATCTCCTTTCCCGTATCACTCATTACAAATGGGAGGTTCTTTATTTTGGTAAATTCTTCTAGCAATAGAGCAAAATCATCTCTAAGTAGAATTAATTGGCGTAAGAGATCCTCTTTACCAAGGAGGGATCGAGTCTTTATAATATCATTCATTTTTCGAATAATAACTCCCGAGCGAGCAGACTCATTTATCATACTTTTGATAGTCTCTTTCTTCATATTTTAATCGAGGTAAGTATTAATTATTTCGTCCTGCGTTTCCTCGTCAATATCATAATAACGGGCAAATGCCTTAGAGTCCTTTGTGTGTCCGCTCATAGAGGCAATAATTTCGTTTTTTACATTACTCTTATGAAGAGTGCCAACAAATGTACGTCGAGCCATATGTGAGGAGGCTATCTCATAAAGAGGGACTTTCTCCTCCTCTCTCGTTAATGGGTTTAATCGAGTAACAACCCGATCAAGTTCCACAACTTGAAACAGTTCTTTAATATAATCATTGTATCGCTGATCCGTTATGTATGGGAACAAGGATCCATCCGGGAGATTATAACGACCGATCAATTCTTTGGCTTTTGGGGACAAAGGAACTCTAACACTAACCGGTCTCTCGTCCTTAGTTTTTCGTGGAATATATTCTATCGCTCCGTTTACAATATTCCCTTTTGTTAATTTCACAAGATCGCCAAAGCGACAACCTATTAAACATTGGAAAACAAAAATATCTCGAACTCGAGAAAGGCGTTCGTCGTTAATAATTGCATTAAATAATAAGTCTCTTTCTTCTTTCTTAAGGTATATAGGCCGTCCGTATTCTTCCGATGGTATTTTATATTCTTTAAATGGCGAAACGATCAGATAGCCCCCATTTTGAGACAAAGTACACCATTCGAGAAATGCTCTTAACCTCTTTAGATTTCCGGCAATAGTATTAAGAGATTTTTCTCTCGGCCTTTTATTCGCCGGGAGATCTTTATAAATATCCGGATTTTTAGCATCATTGATTAAATAATTAAAGAACTGATCTATAAGCGACGGAGAAAGGTTCTCGAAAGTAATAGGATCTTTTAATGTTTCTGAAAACCTCTCAAAATGATTCTTTGTTGAATTTAGAGACTTTTTTCTCCCAGGAGAGACTTTCACCTCGTTTATATATTTTTCGTAAATATCAAACAATGTAGGCCCTTTGGGAGTATCTTCCCTTTTAACCTCTGCAAGTCTATTTCGGAGCTCATCACGGAGATAATCGATTGTAACCTCTTTGAATAATATTTTGGCCTCTTCATATATTTGAGTTATAGTTTCTTTCAACTTAACCAAACGCCTATTTATTTCGGAGGACGTTTCTCCGGATCTATTAACGGCATTCTTTTTAACTTGCTGAACATGGATAATAACCCCAGTCGTTGGATCCTCTTTTTTTGCATCAATCCATTTTGAGACATCAATCCTATAACCCGTAAAAAAACGGAGACGCTTTCCCTTAAAAGTAAAATCCATATTGATAGGAACATTTTCGACGATCGGAGCTTTACTTTCCTTATCTCGACGTCTGTCGAGGACAAAATTTACATTGCATTTACTTGCTCTCATATTGTGTGTAATTTTATTCTTCGCACAAATATACGCACATTATTTGTAATAACGAGAGTAAACGACATAAAATTACAGATTATTAAAACCTTTATTTATTGGGCTTTATACGAGTGTTATAGTATTTAAGGATGTAACATATAACTATTTTAGTGATCCCAAGCGGATCACTGAAGCAACAAAACAATTCAAGAAAATCCCTGATAATTATTAATTATCGGGGATTTATTTTTTCTGTAAACTAGAGAAGAACGGATCACTCCTAAACCCCAGTTGGTACTTATTTTATGCAAAAAACAGTAGTTCTATCATTTTATCGGTAGATAAACGACGAGACACATAATTTCCAAGATTGGAAGAGAATAAATTGCTTTCAGTCTGATTAAACTCAAACCTCAAATAACTTTCTCGTATAGTTTGAACCAATCCAGCCCATAATTACCCAGACCCAAATCTACGGTATCAATATATTCAAAACCGCATTTCTCATACAAAAAAATAGCTGGAATATTCTTTTCGTAAACATCCAAACGAATAGATTTCATACTTGATTTTTGAGCCAGTTCAAACGAGAAATCCATCAAAGCACTACCAACCCCTATTTTCAGGAATGAAGGATGCACTACAAAAGTACGTACTACAAAAATATAGCTGTAATCTACATCTAATTTCCATTTAACGCCATGATAGGCTTCTTCAGGCTGATGATCGAGAATTATAGAACCAACAATTTCTCCATTATATTTTGCAATAAAAAGATTATTATTCTGGATACCAGTAACCGCATTTTCACGAATCGGATATATACCTTTTATCCATCCGGGATAATTAGTGGTAGAGGATAAATAATCATTCAGATTATCATATAGTCTTTCTAATTCGTCAATATCTGCTAAAAGACCAGATTCTATTACTAAATTCATAATTATAACTATTTAAGTTACAAAGGTATAAATTTAAACTAAATAAAAGATACCCATCCATACTCCTGGCAACTGTATACCAACCAATTCTGATTAATATACTTCATTGTCACAATTTCACGATTCAGAGCTATTACATAGTCTAAGTTTAAGCTTTATATCAAACTCATAAACTCATAAATTCAGAAAAAAATTGAATATGAATAAAAGATCAAAAAACTAAAGAGGCGATTCCAATATGAAACCGCCCCTTGCAAAATAAGCTGTAAACCTAACCTATTGAACTTATTTATACTTAATAGCATCCCATGCCGGAGGATTAACCCCCATAAGATGTTTTACGAAGAAATCATATCTTTTATGGTCACCATAATCACCACCTAATGTGTGATTGCTACCAGGAATTACAACCAGTTCAAATTCTTTATTTGCTTTTTCCAGTGCATTTACCACTTGCATAGTTGAAGCCGGGTCTACATTATCGTCCATTTCACCAACAACCAGCATAAGAGGAGTTTTTAGCAAATGCGCATTTTCCACATTAGAACATTCTGCATATTCTTTTCCAATAGGATAACCCATCCATTGTTCATTCCACCATATTTTATCCATCCGGTTATCATGGCATCCGCAACCGGCATAAGCAGCTTTGTAATGCTCCGGATAAAAGAGCGTAGCCATCATTGCTTCCTGTCCACCGGCCGAACCGCCAAAAATCCCAAGTCTGTCTATATCCATATATGGATATTTTTTCGCAGCTGCTTTGGTCCAGGCAATACGATCCGGGAATCCGGCATCTTTAAGGTTCTTATATATTATTTCTTCAAATGCTTTCGAACGGAAAGAAGTTCCCATACCATCCATCTGAATAACGATAAAACCTAACTCTGCAATGGTTGAATGATATCTAAGGAGCGGAAAAAATGATTTAGGAGTATATTGGCTGCCCGGTCCGGCATAAATATATTCCAAAACAGGATATTTCTTATTCGGATCAAAGTTCGTTGGTCGGATAATTACGCCCCATATATCAGTTTTTCCATCACGTCCTTTGGCACAGAAAGGTTCAGGAGCAATCCATCCGGCTTTTAGTAGTTCAGTGATGTCTGCTTTTTCAAGTGGCATAATTTCTTTTCCATTGGTAGCATTTCGGAGTAATGCAATTGGTGCTTTATTTACCATAGAGTAAACATCTACCATGTATTTCATATCCTTTGAGAACCAAGCCTGATGCATTCCTTCTTCGGGGGTAAGACAAGTAAGTCCGGAACCATCAAAATTGATTCGATAATAACGAACAAGATAGGGATCTTCATTAGCCACCATTCCGTTGGCTGAGAAATAAATAACCCGGTTAGCCTCATCTACCTGAACAACATCGCGCACGTACCACTCTCCTTTTGTTATTTGATTCTTCACCTCTCCTGTTTTACGATCATACAGATAAAGATGATTCCAGTTATCGCGCTCGCTCATCCAGATTATTTCGTTACCATTAGCCAGGTCTCTGCGGAAATAACGATTGTAGTTCACAAAAGTCTTACTGGTTTCATTAATCACAGTTCTAACCTTTCCTGTTTCGGCCGATAGCTCTAATACACGAAAAACTTGATGTCCTCTTTGGTTGTACTCAAACAAAACAGACTTACTATCAGAACTCCACTCCGGTCCTCTTAGTTCAAACTGACTATTGAATAGTTCCATTGAAGGAATTTTGGCTTCTCCCGTAGCTACATCAAAAATACACGGACATTTTATAGGAAGAGCATCACCTGGTTTGGCATATTCACGTTTATGAAGCCTTGGCTGTATCTGACCTGCGGGTGATGATTCCACGAAATAGATATATCTCTTTTCAGCCGGACGGAATTTCATCACAGCTACTTTCTTTGAATCGGGCGACCAATGGATGTAAGCCGAGTAATATTCTCCCGGTGATCCATCGAAGCTCAACGCTTTTTCTTTACCAAAAAGGTTATCTTTTATATATACATTCTGATTTTTAATAAAGGCAATCAGTTTCCCATCCGGAGAAACCACGGGATCTCCAACGCGTTCATCGTCCCATTCGTTCCAATACTTGTATTCCGGCTTAACTACTCTCCCTTCATTTACAAGGTTACTCTTTTTACTCAAATACATCCATTTATAATTATTATACATAAAACGGAGCGTATCCAGCGTAGGGTTAACTTGTAGTTCCTGAAGAGGAAGTTTTGTGGCATCAATAGTCTGACCTGCAGATGAGGCTAGTAACTTAGCTAACTTCTGATGGTCGAACAGTTCTTTTCGTGTTTTCTTTACTGCGTCTGTTACTACGTACACTTTCCCCTGAGGAGTGTTACGCACATACCAAAACTGATTTGTATTTCCAATCCATTGAGGATTTACGTCCGAGTAAAATACCTTGTCCTTGAAATTACTACTCAGAGAAAAAGCACGTTGATAATCATTCAGCGTGCCTTGTGCATAAAGCGCATTACCCGAAAGTAATGCGCCAATTGCTAATAAATAAATTCTTTTCATCATGCTATTCTACTTCCCATTCAAAAATACCGGCAGAATTCTTTTCCGGAAGATTAATCTCGAGTTTTAGTTCTTTGGTCGTTACCGGTTTAAATATAACTTCATTACTAATTCCTTTTTCAATACCATAAGCCGAAGAGTTTTCTACAGGAGTCCATTCACCAGCAGAATTTTTATAATATAGTTTCCATGTTTTTGGAACTCGGCATCCGCCCCAGGGAGCATCATCATACCAGAATACAGAAGATCTGGATACAGTTTTTTCTGCGCCGAAATCGTAAGCAATCCATTCAGTAGATCCTTCTTTCGGCCACCAATGATAATAAGGTACTGATTTGTCATTCCCATCTTTCGGAAGAAGTCTGTCGTTGATTGCTGATATTGATTTTACATTGTGTGATGCAGAAACTTTGCTTTCGGAAGCAATGGTTGGAGGCATGGCAGGACGAGTTGCGTTCAGGTCTATTGGCAACCAAACAGCCATATCCCCACTTCCACGGTGTGCCCATGCATAATAAGGAATCAGGTTAAGTTTTACGTCTTTAGCAATAAGTTTTCCTTTATCATCATAATTTAAAGCCTGAGCATCTGTCTGAATCATGTCAATTCCATAAAGTAGATCAGACTTCTTTTCAACTGTGAATACAGGCTTCTTATTCATTATAACACTTTGAATACTAAAATCATTATCAGGCCATTCAGCACAATAAACCAGCGGTCCGCGTTCTACTGAAATCTTTCCTCTATCGGCTTCCACTTGCTGATTAGCTTTTACTGTACGTACCTCCATATCGAAATGAACCTCTACTACATCTCCCTTTTTCCATGTGCGGGGAATAGTGAAGTATCCTTTTTCTATATTGCTTTCTACAACTTTACCATTTACTTTTACTGTATATCCAAGTGTCTTTTTATCTGTATAACTATAAAGATTTCCAGGAACAACAGAGCCTTGAACCCATCCCGGAACACGAATCTTCATTGCAAAATTCTGTTTGCCTTTAGGAGATACTTCCAGTTTGATATCACCATTCCAAGGATAACTAGTGCTTTGTTTCAGAGTTACATTCTTACCGTTCACTTTCAAATCAGAACTATTGGCCATGAAAAGGTTTACATACACATCGTTGTTATGAACCGCATAGATATATCCCGGTATAGAAGGAATGAAACGGCATATATTTGACGGACAACAAGCGCAACCAAACCAAGGCTGACGTTGATGCTGACCGATGGATTCCAATGGATTTGGATAGAAGAAACCACCGCCATCTAAAGATACGCCGGAGATTAAGCCATTATATAGAGTACGTTCCAGAATATCGTAATATTTAGCTTCACCGTGTAACAGAAATAAACGATAGTTTAGATAAACGTTCCCGATAGCTGCACAGGTTTCACAATAGGCAGACATATTAGGTAATTCATAATTTTCGCCGAAAGCTTCACCATTACTGGTCGCTCCAATTCCGCCAGTTATATATAGTTTCTTGTTTACAATGTTATCCCATATTTTATCGATGGCATCAATGTAACCTTTATCTCCTGTTAGAGCTGCAACATCTGCCATACCGGAGTACATGTAAGCCGCACGAACAGCATGGCCTACAGCCTCATCCTGTTGCAGTACTGGTTTATATGCCTGATTGTACACTTCTTTATTTTCTGTATATCCACGTTTATCCAGTAAGAACTTAGCCAGATTTATATATTTCTTTTGTCCGGTTAGCACATAAAGTTTGGCAAGCGCCATTTCTGCAATCTGATGTCCCGGCACAACAGTAACCTGTCCCGGTTTATCTCCAATGGATCTTTCCGCACAATCCGCGTATTTTATGGCAATATCAAGGAAGTTTCTTTTTCCTGTAGCCTGATAGTGAGCAATGGCACCCTCAATCATGTGTCCAAGATTGTATAATTCATGACTAAGTACTTCTTCCTTTTCCCAACGTTTGCTACCAGCCCATTCGTGAGGATGCTTAGGGTTCATAGTGCGTGAGGTGTAAAGATAACCATCCGGTTCCTGTGCTGCTGCAACAATAACCAATACACTATCAATATATTTAGCCAACTTTTTATTGGGAAAAGTCTGCATGGAGTAACTTGCTCCTTCTATCGTTTTATAGACGTCGGTATCATCGAAAGAGAAACCTTCCACCTTATAAGATTCACTAGGATGAGCAGCCTTTACAAAGTTTTCATACCGCCCTGTTTCTTCGCATTTCTTGAATGCCAAAGGAATAGTCACTTCACGGCTCGCCTTAAGACGCTGTCCCCAAAAGGAATCTGTTACCTTAACCGATGTAAAAGGTACTGGAGTAATTGGATATCCGCCACTTTGTTTAATCTGTGCCTGCATTGCTATGCTCAGACTTAATAGTGCTACGGCTAATTGTTTTTTCATGGTTCTTCAGTATTTGTTTATTATCAATCGTTATCTAATGTGCTTTATCTTGTTAGTTAAGTAATCTACTGGCGTTGTTTTATCATAAAGGTGTACACCTTATATCTGTTTAGAGTAGAGTATAATTTTAATAGGCGTACACCTTTTTCCAAAAACAACTTCTATAGAGAATTTAACTGAAAAGTTCTTTTTACTTAATCCCGGTTTTGGGGTAAGCTAGCTTTGAGTTCCATTTTAACAAGAGCTCAAAGCAGCATACTCTTTGTTCACTATCATCATCTTAATCTAATTATTTTCATTCAAGAAGAATACTCTATATCATTATAACCTCTACTTTTAAAAGGCATAAAAGTAATCAAATATTTTCGCGTATCAGAATAATATTATTCTAATTATAGCTCAATTTAATCCACTTTACGCTTATCCGAAGTAAATTCGGTTGTAATATCTGTTTCATTCAAAGTATAGTTATATACTTTCAGTGAGTGAAGCCATCCGGCAAACGGCCATTCATGTTCAGCAGTTCGTCCAAGTGTAACATACGGGCTTCGTGGCAATCGCAACACAATATCTTTCTGTTTAACCAGCTTGCCATCAATAAAAATCTTCTCCATATAACCATCGTAAGTAATGGCAATATGTTTCCATTCTCCCGAGCCTTTCAATTCTGGAATACCCGAATCTTCGAACCAACCATTGTGACAGATTACTCCGTTACGAGGTTCTGCTCCCCATCCGAAAGCAATTTTTTCCAGTTCGCCTTGCGCAGGAATCAGATCGATAATACATTCGTTGACTTCAACTTCCGGATTCAGCACCCATGCCGTAATGGAATATGGTGAATTGTCCGAGAAAGACTCTGGTAACTGAAAGCTTGACTGGAACTCTTGTGCACCATTAAAAGCAAATGCCAAACGGTTATTTTTCCGTTCAACGGAAATTGGAGAAGCAAGTGATCTGAATCCTCCCTTGGTACCTTGTCTGTTTTCTATCTGTCGAAGTGAAACTCCGGGCATATAATTATCAGCATTGATATCGACAAGCATTTCTTTATTTATTGAGACTGGTTTAACCGGAGCCTCATCCTGCAATGATGCGTCGAACATAATCTCTGGCACAGCCAACTGCCAGTTGTAAATCCTGAGATCGGAGATAATAACTCCATTTTCTCCTCCTTCAATCACTAGCTTCTGGCATTTCTTACTCGTCTTCGCTGCTTTGCCCAAAGAAACAAGTACATTATCCATATAAACAGATTCCTTTTTCCCATCAGAAGTAAGAGATACATAATGCCATGCTGAGGCTTTTGTTTCTTTATTCTTGAGGGATGCCAGACTCTTTGATTGTTTAGAATCCCAGCTTACAATCTTATTCAGCACCTCTTTCATCGTTCCGTAAACATGATAAGAAACGGTGTATGGTTGTGATGTATAGAAGCTTTGAGGCATGGTAAACATAGACTCCAACCAAGCATTTGCAGGAATATGAATAGCTCCCCTACTCTCTTTTTCAATCATTGAAATATTTCCGTTTGCGATAAAGCTTCCAGCCAACATTCCGTTGTTATTTTCCCAACAGTTATACTCTTTATTCGTTTTGTCACAAACCTTTTTTACGAAAGATGACGGTGTAACCTGTACCAACTTCTGAGGAGGGTCCATCTTGCTTCCCTCAAATATTTTAATATTCCAGATAGCTCCTATCATTCCGGTCTTTTCACTTCCAGTAACAGTTAACCTGACATAGCGGGCACGAGCCTCACCGAAATCAGTCATTGGACTTCCGGCAAGTTTATTGTTACGTTTATCAGAAAATATACTCCATTGCTTTCCATCAACAGACGTTTCAATCATGTATTGATAATAAGAAGTAGGATACTCAAACTGCGTCCATATCCTACGGATATCATATTCTCTTTCCAAATCAATCTCAATCCATTCCTTGCCACTGGTTCTTGGACGCCAAAGAGTTGCGTTATTATCATCGACAGCATATTCGGGTTTAAACGATTCTCCATAATAAGAAGATGCTTTAACCTTTTTGCCTAGAGCTACATTTGGGAATGGATTGGTTGAAGGTTGCAGATAACCAATACCACTGTGCCCGGCTGCTACTTTTTCTATCTGTCCGTCTTTCGTAAAGATCAGTTTATCGACAGCAATCTGTCTGTGCATACCTCTTGTAGAGCAAGGAATATTGTGGCGGTGATAGACAATATAATAATTATCTCCTTCCTGAAGAATACTGTGATGCCCCGGTCCATGAATGGTACTATCAGCATTTGTTGCCAGAATTGGATTATTCTTAGCATAGACAAAAGGCCCCATCGGTCCGGTTTTACTTGTTGCATACTGCACTCTGTAAGTATGATCTTCGCAATGCCCTGATGAATAAGTAAAATAATAGATTCCATCCTTTTTAATCATAAACGGAGCTTCAAAAAAGTCCGTAACCTGAGTATTAGGAATAATCCTTTTGTCGGAGAAACCTTTCAAATCGGGAGTCAGTTTGCCAACCCCACATCCAAAATCTTTGTAGATGCCCCATGTTCCCCAATAAAGGTAAGTAGAGCCATCATCGTCAACAAAAGATTGTCCGTCGAGAGTGATTACGTTTTTTACAAACCTGTCAGGCACAAAAACGGTAGTATCATTGCCAAGATAGTTCTTCCACGGTCCGCGCGGCGTTTCAGACACACCGGTATAAACCTTACACGGTTCGCAATAATAAATATAAAACTTGCCATCCTTACCTTTCATTACATCCGGAGCCCAGATATGATAGGTAGTTGGCCAGTTCATCGGCATAATGGTCCAGTTTACAAAATCTTTGGAAACCCATACCTGAGAAGGTCCAAGGCCACCGCCATTTCCGTCTGTTGTGGCATAAATATAATAAGTATCGCCAAACTTTCTAACGGTTGGGTCTGCAAAGTATCCCGGTATAATAGGGTTCCCGGCTTGTGGAGAGTTCCAGGCCGTTTGCTGACCTTTCGTCTTGGCCTGCACGTTCAGGCAAACCAAAAGAGTCAGTAAAAGAAGATGCTTTATTCTCATTATCGATGTATTTTATTATTAATCGGAATATTAATCTCGTAGAAGTACTGTTTGATCAGATTATACATTTCTGGATCATAATCCTTCAATTTTATGCGGCGGTTAACATTCCCGTGAACTCCGTCGGCTTCTTCGCTCCAGCGATTACAGTTGAAAAAACTCTGAACGCACTCAGCCCAATATTCTTCCACATTTGAAATGGCATAAGTATCCTTCCAAAGTCCTGTCTCTTTTGCATGATTGTAAGTCTGATTCAGCTTATTAAAAAATTCCGGATCAGTACCCCGAAGACCTACAAAATCAATAAGATGAGCAAATTCGTGAATAAGAATATTTTCGCCGGTATATTTATCACGTGGCAGACAAAGAAGGTTCTCTTCTCCACAGCTTGACGAAAACTCATCTTCAGGTGTTCCACCAAATCCACGGGCACGCCAATTCCAGTATTTAATGCTGTCCTTGCAATTACAGATATGTTTGAATTCAGGGATATCACATGTCTCTTCAGTAGCACCGATAACCATCACATGGCAACCCTTTTTAATCATATATTCACGCGCTTTGGTACATTTGGAAAGCATCAAAGAAACAATTTCACTAGCCTTGGCAAGAGCCTCATCACTTACTTTTTCTGAAGAAATAACGGGAAAGCCATTCGCATTCAAGTATTTCTTATAAAACGGATCGAATTTGCCAGCAGGTGGAACAATTGGTTTCATCCGGCAAGCATAGTCGCGTTCCAAAGTTAAAGCAAAACCACCTCCGGAAGCCAAATGTAGATTTAGTACATCTCCTTTTTTAATCATCAAAGTATCTACCTGATAATCGGAAGCATCTTTGTTTGCATTCACACCATCTTTATAAAGAGTGGCACGATAAACTTCTCCCTTTCCAAGGAAAGAGAAATCTAAGATAACATCACGCTCATCCCAATTAGTCATACCACCTATGTACCAGTTTATATCCTTTTTGCGGGCAGTAACAATGTATTTACCCATCTCACCACTCAGCACACGGGTTTCATCGACTTCTGTTGGCAACGAAGAAATGAAATCAGTACATGGTTCATCTGCCAAATAACTACTTGGAGAGTCGGCCAGCATGGTAAAAGGAGAATCATAAACAAGATACATTGCCAACTGATGACAGCGTGTTCCCATTGACATCGGGTTATAATATACAGGTTGGAAATCATTTTTAGTAGCATTACGCATAGCTCCCGGCGTAAAGTCTACATATCCAGCCATCATACGAATATAAGGGAAGGTAACATCGTAAAGCGGCATATTCTTTTCAAGAGTGCTCCACTTAGCTTCTTCCATTCCAAAAACAGCTTCGAAGTTAATCACATTAGGATAAGTGCGGTTCATGCCGGTGGGTTTATAAATTCCATGATAATCGAGTATAAGATGATACTTAGCTGCAGTTTCGGCAATCCGATAAATCATTTGAACGGCAGTCCGATCATCCCGATCAAGGAAGTCGACCTTGAAACCTTTAACTCCCATTTCCGAATACTTTTTGCAAGCTGCTTCCAACTGATTATCCAGCACATTGAAAACTGTCCAAAGTACAATATTCACACCTTTCTTTTTACCATAACTAATCAATTCCGGCAAATCAATATCCTTCACTACAGTAAGCATGTCTCCACTCTTTGGAGCATACCATCCTTCATCAAGAACTATATATTCCAATCCATGGTTAGAAGCAAAATCAATATAATATTTGTATGTTTCAGTATTAATTCCAGCCTTAAAAGGAACATTTTTCAATCCCCAGTCGTTCCACCAGTCCCAAGCCACTTTACCACTCTTTATCCATGAAGTATCTCCAATACGATTAGGTGAAGCCAATGCATAAACCAGATTATTGACAGGCATATCTGTGTCATTAGTTGTAATGGCAAATACTCTCCACGGGTACACACGATTACCTTTAGAACGCGCAATATAATCATAGGTTTCAGTGACATATTCCTGCTTGCGCCATGGATAAAAGTCTGTTTTGGCAGGATAAGGAGCAAACACACCTTTCAGATTAGTCTTTAAAGTATCCGACTTTACAAACATTCCTGGATAATTCTCCAAATCCGATTCAAGTAATGTAACTTTCAGGCCGTTACCTTCATCAACTGTTACAGGAAGAAAAGCCAGTTTCTGCTGAACTTTAGATAAAGGTGCAACATCATAGGTGTTTTGGTAAGCCATAGCCATTGGTTTCCTGTCATTTGTTGAATAAGGAAGATAGGCTGTATAATCTTTCGGAAAATGATAATCAGCTCCTTCATTCTTTATAATAACTTCCTCTTTGGAATTTGTATAAAAACGATAAGCAACTCCCTCGTTATAGGCACGGAAGATAATTCCACCATTCTGAAATTTTAAATTTAGTTCATTGCATGCAGAAACGAACTGGCTGCAACGATAAAAAGGAGCATCTATCTGTTCCTCAATCTTTTTATACTCCTTGCTTTTAAGGCGTGGAGCTAATCCTAAAGAAGCATTCTTATTATTAGCAAATTCCAGAAAAGCCGTTGATTTAGCCAACACCAAAGCTCTATCTCGAATAATACTAAAGCTAAGCGTATCACCGAGTTGTATACTTACCTGAATATGTTTATCCGGCGATAAAAGTGATATACTTTCTGCAGCATGTGCAATTGCAGGCGAAATAAATAAGCAGGCAGTTAATGTTCCTGCTTTTATTCCACTTTTTATAAAAGAGATAATATTGTTCATTGTATTTTTATTTGGTAAGGCCACTCAGCATCAGCTTGAGTAGCTGTTTTTTCGTGTTCGTTTTCGCTCATATTAGGAATAGCATCAGGATTCATCCAATGTTCTGTAGGAGCTCCCATCACAACCAACCAAAGGTAAGCCAAAGGTTCTCCTTTGGGAGCTTTAAATAAAATCTGCCTTTTTGCCTGATTGCCGGCAGCACCATAAATTGTTGTCCCATCCTTTTTCAAACCAACAAAGCCATAACGCCAGCCGGCTTTATCTATATTAACCTTATTGAAACCTTCAGCTCCGGCAATACCTTTAAATGAAACAGTTACTTTCTTTCCAGGTGAAGGAATATTCAAACGGATAGCATTAAATCCGTAATTCTGAGGACAGCGTTCTTTGTTTATCTGCATCCATCCGTTATCTAACGTATCGAGCTTGCAGGTAAAACGATTAGCATAAGGCTTGGCAACCTCACGTACCCGATCCATATCATAGGTTATCAGGTGTCTGTATGCATCAAACATTTCATCATTGAATTGCAGCTGACTTAGTCCGGTCATTCGTTGATAAGTCATCACGGGATCCTCTCCTTTTTTACCCTGACGAAACATCTCTGCAATAAACGGTAATCCTCGCTTCTCACTCCAATATTCAAGAACATATGGAGAATGATAAATATTGCCGAGACTTAAAAAAGCCAGATGCGTTTGATCCATAAAAGCTTTCCAATGATACTCCTCGTCGGTCATCCATAAAGGATTCACTTGCCAAAGCATCCACTGCGAAGTCATTTCGAAGAAGCCACTTCCTCCCCAAGCCTCTCCTTGACCATCAGAAGTTATCTGAGACTGAAAACTATGACCTAGTTCATGAGCAATACAATTCAATTTTTTATCCTGAATACGATTGGGAGTTACCCACAATGATCCAATCTGCTGATCATAATCACCTCCATAGGCTGTACCTTCGAGCGAATAATTAACCATGATCATCATTTTATATTGTTCAGCCTTTGAACCCGGTTTTACAAATTTCAGCGTATCACTAAAGAATTTATAGAAACTTTCTGTACGCTGCAGTAAGTTATTGGCATCCCATGTCATTGGTTTTCCATCCAATAGAGGAGCCTCAGCAGGATTAGTACCAAAAGGTTTCTCCCAAAAGATAACGAGATTGTCCGTAGAAGCCATACGTGCATAAGCATATTTGCTATCGGGATTATTAAAATCATTATTCACCAGATCTTTTGGTATATAGATGTTCTTCTGTGCATGCAGCTGGAAACTTAAACACAACAACATTGAAAATAGAAGATTTTGTTTCATAAATAATAAATTAAGGTATCAGATTAGTAACACTTACAATAACATTCTCAAAACTCTAAAAAATGATATCTCAATTTATATCTATGAGTTGAATAAGTTTCTTGTGAAAGAATATAATACACAGCTTGGTTTTCATAATTCGATTAGTTTATGGTTTACGTTTTTTGGTTTATTTCTGATTACAAATTAAATTGATATTCCCTTAGAGAAATGGAAATATAATCTATTAGAATAGAATAATAATCCAAAATGATTTTTCGAGAATTAAATACAGGAATGCCCTATATAAGAGCATTTCTGTATTTAATTTAGACTATTTTTTCATTTTTGTGGATCATATTATCGTCCAAAACAAAATAATTGTAGTAATATTGCACAACTCTTAAATTCACATTTTTTGGCTATATCCATGAAGAAACGACATATCTTAATTTTCGCAATATCTATTTTACTAATCCCGTTCCAACTTAAAGCTAACACTTTTAGTTTTCGTCATTATAAAGTCGAAGATGGATTAGCTTTCAATACAGTAAGAAGTATTATTCAGGACCGAAGAGGCTTTATGTGGATTGGCACAGAAGATGGTCTTAATCGTTTCGATGGATACACATTTAAAGAATTCCGGAGTAAAGCAAACAGCAAAAATTCGATTGGCAGTAACTATGTCGGTACACTGCTTGAAGATAGTAATGGGGATATATGGATAGGAACTGATAATGGAGTTTATATCTATCATCCCACAACCGAAAAGTTTATCCGGTTAGAAACCAAAACCAACAAAGGTGTTATCTGTTCGTCTTCCATTAATAATATTGTGGAAGACAAGCTAAAAAATATATGGCTATCGACTTATGGTCAGGGAATTTTCTGTTATAACCTGAATTCCGGGGAATTAGAACAATTTAATGTAATAAATGAAGGTTCTGCAAAAAGCAACTACAATTTCATCAACTACATTTATGTTGATCACAACAATCTTGTATGGGCTGCCCCCAAAACACCCAGCAGTCCTCTAATCTTCTTTAATCGTCCAAAAAAACAATTTCAAATAGTCCCTTTAAAGTTAAACAGTACGAAAAAGAATACATTTTCCGTCTATAAGATTTTCGAAGATTCACAGAATAACTTTTGGTTAGGAACATGGGATAAAGGATTGTGTAAACTTGACATAAAAAGTAAGAAAGTAACTAGCTACTTATCTCCACAATCTCCCGGAGGAATTATACATATTCACGAAATAAATGAATATAAGCCCAACTTATTGCTTATAGGTTCTGATGATGGATTAAGCCTTTTCAACATAAAGACTCTGCAACATCAGTTGCTTACCTCAAGCGAAACAAATCCTTCATCCATTTCCGATAACTTTGTTTATCCCATCTTCAAAGATCGTGAAGGAGGTATCTGGATAGGAACGTATTTTGGTGGAGTGAATTATGTTTCTCCAAACAACGGATTGTTTGAACGTTATACCCACTCCAAATATGTAAATTCAGTAAATGGCAATGTCATCAGTCGATTTACGGAGGATAGAAATGGTAATATATGGATTGCTTCTGATGATGGCGGACTAAATGTTCTCAACACCCAAACAGGATATTTCTCTGCTTATATGCCTCAAAAGGGTAAAAACAGCATTTCTTACCATAATGCTCATGCTCTATGCTGGGATGATGATAAACTATGGATTGGGACTTATTCCGGAGGCCTGAATGTGCTCGATACCAAAACCGGGATTTTTAAATATTATAATGCAGAAGAAGCTAATCCTAAGACACTTGATGGCGGAAGTATCTATGCGATCTATAAAGACAAAGAAAAAAGAATGTGGGTGGCCAGCATGTCTGGAGCAAATCTTTATAACCGTAAAACAGATAATTTTACCCGCGTAAAACATTTTAATGCCACTACCATTGACATAACACAAGATAATAAAGGACTGTTATGGTTTGCCACTCAGGGAAAAGGTTTGTTCAGACTAAATCCCAAGACTAATCAATGGCGTAATTACAGTACCCTAACAGAGCAGGGAATATCAGTGCCATGTAGTCAAATGAACTGTTTACGCGTTGATCATAAAGGACAGCTATGGCTTGGTACCTCCTGCGGTCTATGCAAATATGATTATGCTAAAGATATTTTCACTATAATACCTCTCAATATTCCAAGCAATACTATTTGCTGTATAATTGAAGACAATAACAATCTTTGGTTGACAACTTCCAAAGGACTAGTCCGGTATAATACAATTAGCGGAGTCTATCAGGTTTTTACTCAAAGCGATGGATTATTAAGTGATCTTTTCATGTTTAATTCAGGATTTAAAAGTTCAAAAGGTAAAATTTATATTGGAACAGCCAATGGCTTTAATGCTTTTTGTCCCAAAAAAGTAGTAGCTAATAAATGTCTGCCTCCCGTTGCTATTACCAACCTGGAGATATATAACAAAGATGTTGAAATAGGAGAAGACGGACCGCTGACTAAAGCAATCAGTTCAATGGATCAGATTGATTTATCCTATAAAGATAATGTATTCAGCCTTAGTTACGTGGCATTAAGTTACAGCACTCCAGAGAAGAATATGTACGCCTATAAGTTAGAAGGATTCGACAAAGAATGGAACCATGTAAACAGACAACACAAAGCAACTTACACAAACTTACCTGCAGGCGAATACATTTTCCGTGTAAGAGCTTCCAACAATGATGGACTTTGGAATAATGAAGGAACGTCTGTAAAAATCGTAATCCACCCTCCATTCTGGCTTACTATCGGCTTTAAAATTCTATATATTATTCTTATAGCCGGAGGTATTGTCTTTTTATTAAGAAGCATTAATCAGCGTAGCGAAAGGAAACACAAAGAGAAGATTAAAGAATTAAATCAGGAAAAAGAAAAGGAACTATATGATGCCAAGATTAGTTTCTTTACAATGATAGCACACGAAATACGTACCCCGGTTTCGCTTATTATCGGACCTCTTGAGAAAATAATGAATGCCGGTTTTAATATTCCCGAAAAGATTTCTAACGATCTGAATATAATAGAGCGTAACAGCCAGCGATTGCTGTTATTGGTAAATCAGTTGCTCGACTTCCGTAAAGCTGAACAAGGTTCACTTACTATCTCTTTTACCAAACAGAATGTTCACGATCTGCTGCTTTACACATTCGATAGGTTTAAACCAATGTTGGAACAAAAAGGCGTTGAATTTATCTTCAATTGTCCTGATAAAAAGCTGGAAGCAGATATCGATCAGGAAGCACTGACTAAGATTGTAAGCAATCTGCTTACTAACGCAATGAAATTCACCGAAAGCCAAATTGAACTTTCATGCGTATCATATCCGGATGCCAATACATTCAGAATAAAGGTTACCGACAATGGACCAGGTATTTCCGATCAGGAGAAAGAGAAAATCTTCCTTCCTTTCTATCAGATATCATCCAATACAAAGCCAGGAACAGGAATCGGTCTTTCATTGGTAAAGACTCTTGTTGATGCCCATAACGGAACTATTTCTGTTGAAGATGCTGAAGATAAAGGAGTTTCGTTTGTTGTTAATTTACCAATTAAGAACGCATTGTCTGGTGAAAATAACAACAGTTCAGCAAAACCTGTTTCCATGCCCGATTTGAAAAGCACCATTAACAGTTCTGAGCAAAACATAGAAATAGCTCCAGTTATCAATAAAGAAAAACCATTACTACTAATTGTTGAAGATAATGCCGACATGCGCAACTTCCTGCAAGAAAGTTTCTCTGCAGATTATCAGATTATTACTGCCGAAGATGGTATAGATGGTTTGGAGAAACTTAAGACCTGTGAAGCGAGCCTTATTATCAGCGACTTAATGATGCCGCGTATGGATGGTCTGCAATTCTGTTCTGCCCTAAGAAACAATATTCTACTAAGTCATATCCCTGTGGTATTGCTTACAGCAAAAACAGATCTTAGTTCTAAGATTGAAGGTATGAATTGTGGTGCGGATGCATACATAGAAAAGCCATTCTCTATTAATTTCCTGAAAGCTCAGATTAAAAACCTGATTGAATCCAGAAAGAAACTGCGCCAAAAGTTCTCAGAACTGCCATTTGTTCCACTCAAAAGTATTGCCGGGAATAATGCTGACGAAGAATTTCTAACCAGAATGAATACTATTATTGAAAAGAACATATCAAATGTAGATTTCTCAATCGATTCACTGGCAGAGCAGTTATGTATTAGCCGTTCAGGACTTTTCGCCAAAATAAAAACGTTGGCAGAAATCACTCCTAACGAGCTTATTCAGGTTGTTCGATTAAAGAAGGCTGCTGAGTTACTTACTGAAAATAAATACCGGATAAATGAAATTGCTTATATGGTTGGATTCAATAACCCATCCTATTTCTCCAAATGTTTCCAGAAACAATTCGGTATTCGTCCAGGAGATTTCATTAATAAGAAAGAGAGCTGACCAATCTCTTTTCTTATTGATAAATTTATAGTCGGGAAAGTTTGAAATTTAAATTGTTATTGTTTACAAGATAATAATAAACCAAAGCCCAGTCCTGATCATTAGCAAAAGGATCATAGAAGTGCGCTTTTTTACCGTTTATTTTATTGGGATAGATAAAAGCGCATGAAGCCTTTCCATCTTCAAAAAACAAGCACAGATTATTACGGACAATATTTTCGGCACGTTTCTGATAAGACAGATCTTCGGTACATTCAGCATAAAGACTGTATGCCAAAGCCGACAAAGTGCTCCAGTAATGAGGAAATACATCTCCCCAGAATTCACGTTTGCCAAACCAGTAACCATCCCAGTGCCGTATCGCAATATCATTTAAATGATAGCTTGGCTGCAATCCGGCAAAAGCTTCCAGTAAAGGTAGCTGTTCTTTGGCTCCATCCAGATATTTCAGTTCTTTAGTCACTTCGTACATCCGAAGAAGATGAATTATTGCCGGTGCAACAATACTCTGCTCATAATTAACCTCACTACGCGGATAAAAGCAGCCATTCATCAGATAATTATCAGCAGTAAGCCTGTAATCATTCATCAGGCTATCCGCTTCCAAAGTAAACTGATTATTCTTTAGCATTGAATATGCTTTTACCGGAATATCAATTGCATAAAAGCCATGACCAAAGTTACGATACATAGCCCGCATGGTTTTATATGAATCCATAAGAAATTGCTTTTCTCCGGTTATGTTAAACATTTCCAGATAAAAATTAGCTACCCACGGATAGTTATATGCACGATTACGCCCTGAATGATCAATACGCGACCAGGTATTCCCATCCTTATCCTGCAGTTTCCTTACAAAACTGGCATATTTCAGTAGTGATTCCTTTATTTGCGGATCTTTAGTCCGCTGATATTGCAAAGCAAGAAACACTCCCATTCCCAAGCGTTCGCGTCCTTCGTCACGGTCACTACTACTAACAGAAGGAGCATTATTTAGAAATATCTCATTCTTTTCATTGTCATACACCATATAGGCACCATATCTGGCATCATTCTTATTATTCATCTGCTGATGCTTAATAATAAAATCAGCTCGTTTTTTTAGAAGCTCTTCTTCGCCGGATATAACAAGACAAGAAACCTGTGTTCGTTTTCCTTTATTATAGTTCAGTTCAAAATTCATCTCCCCTTCCTTTATTGAAGGTATTTGAGCGATAATCTTATTACCACTTCGTTGAATTCCCATTTTATCTCCATTAATGGTAACATAAGGATGCTGCAAAGCTACCTCACTTTCGAACTCAACTGAAAGAATCTCATATTTCTGATAAATGTATTGTTTACTTTTTCCTAATACTATTCCACGTTTCAAAGCTTTTGCATAGAAATCAGCCTCTCCCTGATGTGAAAAAATTCTCCAGGCAAGTACGTAACTTTTTTTAGGTTTTAAAGTTATTGATTCCGGATTAAGAACAATCACCCCTCTGGTATTCGACGTTCCTTTCTCGCGCTGACGTTCCTTTATTTCATAACCAGTTACAGAACCACAGGTCAATACTAATCCCAGGTGAGGCGCACGTCCGCTCATGTGCATAGCATTTACATAAGCAGCACTTCCACCCGTCCATATATGAGCATTGGTGCGAGCATCAAAGCAGGTCTTTGCATCAGGATAATTATCATTAAAAGGAGTATTGATAGCGATATCCGTCAATGTAACTTTCTTCTTCCCTATATTAGTAAAAGTATATTTTTCTAGTAAATCACCGTTAACCGGTTTACGTTCAACACTGATTCTTATATTTCCGGCCATATAAATAACAACCGTAACATTACCTTCTTTCTTAATCTCAATTGGCTTTTGCCAGGAAAACAGAGAAATGTTATCAGGTGTTTCTATAGTAAAACGACCTAATCCCCAGCTATACTGTTTGCCAATCCAGGCGTATTGAGAACCATCCGTTGAAAGAATCCAGTTCATATTACGCACATCATTAGCTATAGATAGTTGTTTTACAGCCCCCGTTTCATCGTCAATAACCGATTCTATATTCTGTGCCGACGAAAATAAAGAGACTGTAGCGATTAATGCAAAAGCAAGCAATTTAAGGTTCATTTGTACTATTTATTAAAAACAAGATTTATTTTCCAGTTTCCACCATAATCCAGTATCAGTTTCCTTATATTTTTCCATTCCACATTTCTGTAAAACTCTTTGTGATGCATAATTATCTTTTTCAGTTTCTGCTATCACACATTTAATTCCTTTCTGTTCGAAAGCCCATTTACACATAGCTTCCAAAGTTTCGGTCATATATCCTTTTCCTTCGTAATCGTGATTTATACCATAACCTATTTCAACCTCTCCATTATCTCCCGGCAAGTTTTTAAAATCGGCACTCCCTATAGATTTATTCTCCGATCTCAGAATAATCTGCCAGTTGGTTAACCACAAATACTCTCCCGGATATTTTTGCGCTTCATTATATAGCCACTCCATTGCCTTTTGAGTATGTTCATCAAGTGGTTCATGTGAAGGAGTTAACAGCAGTTCTCTCTCTATTTCATCGATCCCCTTAATTAGCAACCCAAATTGGTCGAGAGTCAAAGGCTGAATACGCAAACGTTTGGTTTCTAAACTTATCATCATTTCTTTTTTTGAACAAAAATAAAAAAAGAAAGTTTATAAAAAACCACATTAACCCCAAGTTTGCAATATATTTATCTATGAATAAAGATTTTTTATATCTTCCGAATCAATATATATCTTGCAAATACCCTAATTTTGGGCAAAATTTAAAAAATGAAAGAAAGAAAAAATAGTAATTCAAGTTTGTTTGCCTTACTTAAACCTTATGCAAAGATGAACGGCATGATGCTGGCATTTGCATTATTGAGTAATGTAATCAATCTGATTCTCCCTAAAATCATATCAAAAACAATAGACGGACTATCAAAAGGAGAAATAGATTTCAAGCTGATAGCCATTCTTTTTCTGGGAGCTTCATTCTTAATAAGTGTATTTACATTATTACAAAATGTGGTACAGACTTACACGGCAGAAAAGGTTGCTAAAGATACCCGCAATAAATTATCGGACAAGATTTTGCGACAAAGCTTTGCATACATACAGCAAGCCAACCCGTCAAAACTACTAACGAATCTAACTTCAGACATAGATTCCGTGAAGCAGTTTGTTTCACAGGCAGTAGTTTCTATTATCTCGTCCATATTTGTAATTATCGGAGTTATTATATTACTGTTCAGCATTAACTGGCAGCTAACTACAGCCATTCTTATAATTATTCCAGCAATATCGGGTGCATTTTACTTCACCATGCGAAAGGCTAAGCCTAAGTTTAAAAAGAGCCGGGAAGCTATTGACAACCTGAATCTGGTTATCAATGAAAGTATTCTTGGGTCAATGCTTATACGTATAATGAATGCTCAACAAAAGGAATACAACAAGTTTATCAATTCCAATATCGAAGCCCGGAATATAGGACTTTCTATTGTGGCACTCTTCTCCACCCTGATTCCGATAATATCATTCATTGCAGATGCATCCATACTTATAACAGTATTGCTGGGAGGACATTTTGTAATAAGCGATAGTATGACTCTGGGAGATTTTGCAGCATTTAACAGCTACCTGTCCATTCTGTTTTTTCCGATTATGGTGATAGGATTTATGAGTAATATTATTTCTCAGGCCAGTGTTTCATATAAGAGAGTTAAAGATGTTCTCGAAGCTCCTGAAACTGTGGAAGAAGGTAAAATCACAGGAGAAATAACCGGAAATATCGAAGTAGACAATGTTTCTGTTATCTATAATGGTAAACCAGCATTGAAAGATATTTCATTCTCTGTCAAAGCTGGTAGTCGCATAGCAGTTATCGGACCTACGGCTGCAGGTAAAAGTCAATTGTTATATGCATTAACCGGACTAATTACACCTAATTTCGGAACAATCAAGTTCGACGATAACGAGGTTAACCAATACAATGCGGAAACATTTCACAGTCAGGTAGGATTTGTTTTTCAGGATAGTATCATTTTTAATGTGAGCATTCGAGAAAATATAGCTTTCAGCAATCAGGTTACAGAAGAATCTTTTGAGAAAGCCATTGATACTGCCGAACTGAGAGACTTTGTAAATAATCTCCCAAACAAGCTTGATACAATGGCTAGCGAAAGAGGGACCAGTCTTTCCGGTGGACAGAAGCAGCGAATTATGCTGGCTCGTGCTTTGGCTCTTAACCCCAAAGTGCTTCTTCTCGATGATTTTACTGCGAGAGTAGACAATAAAACCGAGAAGAAAATATTAAAGAACATCGAAGAAAATTATCCGGGAATTACCCTTATATCTATCTCGCAGAAAGTTTCGTCCATTAAAAATTTCGACCAGATAGTGCTTATCATGGAAGGTGAAATGATTGCGAAAGGCACTCACCAGGAACTAATAAATAATTGCACAGAGTATATTCAAATATATAACTCCCAGAAAAGTACCCATTTTTATGAACTATAAATTATCACATACAGAAGAACAGAAAAGTATAACAAAACTTAACTACAAGAAGTTCTGGGAATTACTGAAAGATGAGAAAAAGAGTCTCATTATCTGTACCATTAATATTCTTATTAATGCCGTACTTAATATGGTAGCACCTTTTCTGATTGGTATTGCAGTCAATCAGTACATGCAAACCAAGCAGTACGGTGGTGTGCTGACTATTGCCTGTTACTTGCTTTTAATCTATCTGGGAGTATTGGCAACCGGAGCTATTCAGGGAAAAGTGATGGGTGGCGTGGGACAAAGAATGCTTTTTAAAATCCGCAATCTTCTTTTCTGGAAACTTCAGGAATTGCCTGTAGATTTCTTCTATCAGAATAAATCGGGCGACCTAATTTCGAGGATAAACAATGATACCGATAAACTGAATCTGTTTTTCTCACAATCACTTATTCAGTTTATGAATAGTGTGTTCTTTATTGCAGGGGCAGCTACCGCTTTACTATGTATAAACTTCAGGCTTGGAGCCACAGCTCTGGCTCCGGCCATCGTCCTTTGGGGATTCACCAAAGCTTCTTCCAGATGGGTGAAAAAGAAGAATGAAAAAAGCATGAAAACAATGGGCGACCTCAGTGCCGAAGTTCAGGAGAACCTGACAAACTTTAAAGTTATCATAGCATTCAACAGACGCGATTATTTCAAACAGAAATTCGACGAAAGTAATGAGAAGAATTATCAAGCTTCAGTAAAAGCCGGTCTGGCCAATAATGTTTTCCTTCCAATATATAGTTTTTGCTCAAACGTGGGACAGTTTATTGTACTGGCCTTTGGTATTTACCTTATCATGCAAGGAAGCTTCACCGTTGGGTTCTTAATCAGTTTTCTAACTTATATCAATTACTTTTATGATCCATTGAGACGTATAGCCACTTTATGGACAAGCTTCCAGATAGCTCTTGCAGCCTGGGATCGTATATCACATATACTCTCCATGGAAAGTAATCTTCCGGTTATGGAGTGTAAAAAAACTGAAGATCCGTCCAATCTGCTATCATTCAAAGATGTAACATTCACCTATCCCAACGGTAATGAAGTGCTAAAGCATATCAGTTTCAATCTGGAAGCAGGTAAAACTTATGCATTTGTGGGACCTACCGGTGGAGGAAAAACAACAACAGCTTCACTTATAGCCCGACTTTACGACCCTACAAAAGGAACTATTTTCTTTGAAGGAAAAGATATACGTTGCTATAAATCGGAAGAAAGAGCCAGAAATATTGGATTCATCTTGCAAGATCCATTCCTCTTCTCAGGAACAGTACTCGATAATATTACCTATGGAAATGACGAATTTAGCAAATTATCAGAAAAAGAATCAATTAAGAAAATAGAAGAAGCCGGTCTGCACGAATTAATAGATAAGTTTGATAACGGACTACAAACAACCATTAATCTGAACAGCGAAGATATTAGTTTAGGACAAAAGCAACTCATAGCCTTTATGAGAGCCGTGCTTCGCAAGCCCAAACTGCTTATTTTAGACGAAGCCACTGCTAACATTGATACTGTAAGCGAACAATTGCTTGAAGATATTCTGCAACAGTTACCAAGTAGCACTACAAAAGTGATCATCGCTCACCGATTGAATACAATCGCAAACGCTGATGAAATTTACTTTGTAAATTCGGGAACTGTAGTCAAAGCCGGTTCGCCGCAAGATGCTGTTAATCTGTTGCTGCATGGGAAGAGGGAGAGCTAAAATACTCTATAAGTGAATTATAAATGAGTATAAAGCACCAAACAAGATTGGCTTCCTGCTATCACGAGGATTCAAACTCTGTCCAATAGAAGTGAAGTCTGCAGGGTACAGCACCCACAACTCACTTGACTAATTCTGCAAGAAACTCTCCAAGCACATCAATAACCATTACCTGTGTACTCTAAGGATCTGCTCAAAGACGAACAGACGCTGATGATTGCTGTGTATATGGTTGGATTGCTGTAGAAGGTTGCCGTACTTCACTTAATAGAAAATATACAAGCCCTTAAGGCTTTGTAAAAACTGCTGTACTTAAAGTCGCTTAACATGCGAAGTGAACCCTTTTGATTATTTAGATTCATACCTAAAATATTTATAGGTTATTGCACCTTTGCCCCAAGAAATAAGAGTCGGTCGTAGAGCAAGGAAGGAACGGTAGTTGTTGTGGTTGAAGGATGAGACATCAACATTGCTGGCAAGTTGGTTCCATATTTTGCCATCGGTGCTGTACTCCAAGAGGCAGATATTCTTGCGGTTTGTGATACGGAGACAGATACTCTTTTGCTTAACCTTTATTGTGGTAGATTCGGGTGGAGAACGGTAAGTGGTGAGTAGCTTGCCATCGAAGGTGATACCGGCAAAAGAGTTTTGCTTGTAGTAGAGGAGCAATCCTGCAGTAGCATTTTTCACCGATGTGATTTCAGTTTCTACCACATAACAACTGTCCATGGCTGTAGTCTGGAGGAGACGAGCCGCAGGAATACTATCTCCTTTTGCCAGAACAGTCATACCTTGTTTGCCATAGCCGATAGCATCAGGAGTGTATTCTGCCCAGAAAGTAAACTGCCATGGAAGCACTCCGAACGCTTCGTTCTTGCTGACATCAAAGGTTGTGAAATCGCAAGACAGGTTAGGTGCATTCATAACATTTGACTTTTCACCCTTCTCTCTTAACTCCCCAAGGACAGGCCATCCGTCTTCTGTCCATTCTATCGGATCAACGAGCGTGTGGCGTCCTAGTGTATGCATATCCTTCAGGTAGGCATGATAGACAAACCACCAGTTGCTCTCTGCATCATCAATGAGTGTGCCATGTCCACGGCTCCACCATTGGTCGTTAGTGTCCCAAGTGTGTACGAGAGGGTTATATGGTGAGTTTTCCCAAGGACCAAGAGCAGACTTACTGCGAGCCACTACAGCCATGTGACTGGTTGCAGGACCGGCAGTACCACCCTCAGCACTTACCAAATAATAGTAGTCACCTCGTTTTACAATCTTTGGAGACTCAAGATACATGTTCCTGCCCTCAGTCTTCCATGTGCGAGGAAATTGCCAGCCAGCGTACACAGTGTCAGCCACACCGTCGGCATGAAAACCATCATCTGTAAGTTTGGTTACAGCCCCCTTATCAGTGTAGAGGTAGCGAGTTCCATCAGCAGTCACCACATGCCCCGGGTCAATGCCTTTCACACCTGTAAGTATTGGCTCGCTCCAAGGGCCACGAATATCATTGGCCCAAATCACATAATTCTCCTTGCGTGCGGAAGGATAATAGATATAGAACTTGCCGTCATGCTTCAGTATCTCTGGTGCCCAAAGTGCATCCTTAGGCTGGATAAGAGGACGAGCTATTGGCTCCCAGTTTACGAAGTCGGTAGAGTGCCATATAAGCAATCCAGGTGAATAGTTCATTGGCGAGTGAGTCATGTAGAAGTCCTTGCCATCACGCATGATTGAAGGATCGGCGTAGTCGCCCGCCATCGCTACCTTCGTAGGAAATGGGGAATGAAGGTTGAAATGTGAATAATTTGGAATATTATTACTGACTCTATGTACCCTACCTTCATTGACGTGGGTAGGACGGACAGGTAATATCTCTCCATTCTCATCAAAGAGCATGCGGTCGATGCATACCTCACGCGTCCAACCTGCATCCTTACCTTTTTCTATTGCATCTGGATAGCGGAAACGGTGGTAAACGATGTACCACTCATCTGTACCCGGAATGCATATAGTGCTATGATGACCTGTGCAATAGATTCCACGTGCAGAATCCTTCTGCAGGATAATCTTACACTTGCTTGGATCAAGCTTTTTGGTTGGTGAATCGGAAGAAATATATCTCACCTGATAGTCAGGCGTGCGCACATCATTCTTCGACCACATAAAATAGTATTTGCCATCGCGGTAAAACACATGAGTGCCTTCACTGTAGAATTCGTTTGAGTCGATCAGAGTGAACATAGTCTCTGGTTTAATAGAGAGCATGTCGTCTGAGAGTTCTGCACCAACCATGTAGTAATTTCCCCAATAAAGGTAATACTTGCCACTCACAGGATCGTGGAATACATCAGGGTCGATGTTCTGACCACGCTTGAATCCCAAAGGGCGCTCAACTCCAACGACTGGAGTATCAATAGTAATGAATGGTCCTGCAGGATCGTCTGCTACAGCCACAGCAATCTGTTTGTCAGCACTATAATAAAAGTAGTATTTGTAAGAAACATCCTCAACAGTCTTCTTGCCAACCTTCTTCTTTGTCACAATCTTTTTCTCAATACACGTAGGTGCCCAGAAATTATGTTCTGCAAAACTGGCAGTGTTCTTTCCGCTCTCAATGATCTTACCTTCACTCTTCCAATTCTGCAAATCGGTTGAAGAGAAGCAATTCATATCTCGTGTGTCCCAACCTCTGAAGCCATCAGTAGTAGGATAAATATAATATTTCTGGTTCTTCTCGCTCCACATGATGTAAGGATCACCATAAAGTCCGTTGATCACAGGATTATGGTTGATAATAGATGTCTGATGGTTTCGATTGCCCCATGCCTCAAGTCGGTCGTACTCCTCCTTGGCCAGTCGCATGAACGAACCGTGCTGAGGATGCTTCACACCCTGGATGTCCTCTGTATCGTAATATTTTTTTAGATATTTATCAGCCTTGCATATACGATACTTGTGAGGACGGTCGCTATACTGAACGTATGCCACACGCCACTCGTCATCGCCAATAAGCTGGAAGGCACTTGCCCCCTCGCACTTCTTGTTGCCCTCGAAATTCACAAAATCCCCTTCGTCAGGCTCTGGCCAAGGACCAAGCAACGACTTAGCCTTTGTGTGGAAGATACCAGGATGACCACCTTCCTTCTTGATGAGCATATGATACTTGTGGTCGCTCTCAAGATAGTTGATGTCAGCATCGATGGTGGCATATCCCCAGTCAAAGAGTACACGGGGCTTGGTAAGTTTAGTGAACGAACGATCAGCATACGAATACACCATGCGGTCATACCCATCGTCCTCATTTGTGCTCCAAATGGAATAATACACAAAATATCCACCCTTAGTGCCATCCTTCCACTTGTACGATGGGTCCCAAAAAACCTGTGGAGCCCACACACGGTTGATCTTCTTCCAGTCCCATGCCGCTCCGGACTTAGTAACAGGATCCGGACTTTCCGGGTCGCAGAATATCTCCGGACCCTTACGAAAATCAAATGTAGTGGTAGTCCAGTGAATCAGGTCATCGCTCTTCATCAGATTGATGCCGTAGTTCCACCAGCACTTCGATATACGATTACACATGTCTGTAGTCACCATCAGGTACCCCTTGTCATCGTCAGACTTACGACAGATGTAGGCATCGCGGGCACCACCCTCGATAGGTGACGTAACAGCGGGATCCATCACAGCATTACCATCAAGCAAGTCATGATAGTGAATGCCATCGCGACTAAGTGCGTAAGCTGTCCATTCGCCATTGTCAGCCATGTGGCAATAGAGATAACCGTAGTCACCCTTCTGCAGATTCTGAGCGAACGATAAAGATAACGATAGCGATAACGCTAACAATAATAATGTTCTTTTGATATTCATTTTATTAGTTTGGGTATTAGTCCTTTTTTTCGTTTGCAAAATTACACATATTTTAATTTAAGAAATAGAACTATTATCTCAACGTATTGTACATATTTATCAAATGATTGAACTTCGACTATCAGGATTACACTATTATCTCACAGAAATAGTATTATTATGCTACATTACCATAAAAAGAGCAGGACTCTTATTTTTAAGTCCTGCCCTTAATTGTTTTCTTATTATTTGTATTGCAATGGTTGCACGCCATACACTTCCTTGAATCGCCGATTGAAGTAACTGGCACTGGAGAAACCAACCTTATATGCTATTTCGGCCACGGTGTACTCATGAGTCTTAAGGAGTTGACAAGCATGATGGAGACGGATTGAACGTATGAATTCGGTAGGTCGGAGGTCAATACCTGCTGTTTCAAACTTCCGATAAAGACCTGCACGGCTGGTGCCCATATCTTTGGCAAATTGTTCTATGTCGTACCCTGTGTTGTCGAGATTATGTTCTACAAGTGAGGTTGCTTTCTGAAGGAAATCCTGAGCAATAGATGATTGGGGCGCATCAGCCGTAAATGGGGTGATTTCTGTCGGAGAGTCAGTAGAAGTGTCTTGAATGGCTTCTATATTAGAGTCGTATTTGGTAGGAAGTGTGACAATTCTGTCGATGCTGTTGAGTTCCTCTATCAAGTTACGAATTTTCAGGCTCATCATTGCCTTTTGACGCTGATTTCGAAGGATGGCGATAACAATAGTGATAACAAAAACCGCATAGAAGGTGTATGCCCACCATGTCTCCCACCAGTGTGGTTGTTTTATCAGAGTGAAACAAAGCGACTCCCCCATCCATCCACCTTCATCTGTAGCTTGAACCTCAAGTTGGTACGTACCTTTAGCTAGGTTAACAAACGAGAGAATGTTGACTCCACGTGGAAGAAGGTTCCACTCCCCATCGTTCACCTTATAACGGAAGTGCACATCTTCAGCATTGAGGTAATCGAAGGTGGTGAACTGCATCTCTACGCTATAGGTATTGGCAGGAATAGAGAACTTGCTTACGTTCATTGTCGTGTAATGCTTTTTACCGTCCACAATGATGCTGCTGACACTTGGACGCCTTCCTTGCGACGTGGAGTTGCCAATCTCAATGTAAGCACTGTCGCTGGTGAGATAGACCTTGTCGCCTTTAATGTAAGCATAATCAAAGTTGGACAACTTGATGTGATGGTTGTTGGTAGTGAGAATGCGATATTTGCCAGTCTCTGGCAGATATTCCTTTACGAAGTTCTCTGTCACTACCCAGATGTGCCCATCATGGTCGCAAACTATTCCCTTTACAATATCGCCTTCCTTTATACTGACGTGAGAGTCGAGGGTGAGTACTGCTGTAGTAGGATCGTATGAATATACTCCGCCATAGAGGTCACTCACCCATAGTTTACCATCCTTATTGATTGCAAGCTGATAGAAACCTGTATTCGTATTCAGTACGCGTACTGTTCCCTTGGCATCGCACTCGCAGAGCCCCATCTTGCCGGAGATGAAGTACACACCTCCTTGCGGACGGATAACCATCATGCGTACATTATTGTATATATGAGAATTGCGGTGCGCTGTGCCGTTGAGCTTGTTGTACACCACAAGTCCATCGAGGTCGCCAATATAGAGATGTCCCTTGCCGTCATCGAGCACGCAGGATATGCGGTTGAGAGTGTCGGCAACATCCACTGGCACATCGTGATACGTCAATGTGGTTGGATTGTACGCAGCATCATGCCTTACTATGCCAACATTGGAGTCAGCAAGAGTGAACTTCAACCTTGTCGTGTCGGCAGGAAGACTGCCGTCCTTAATGGCAATACGGTGATATTTTTTATCATAACAGTAAAGTCCAAGTTCTGATTCTATGATTATGCCACCAGATTTATCAAGCTGTATGTTTCGCACACGATTATGTACAAGGGCGGTGTCAATTGGAATGACGCTAAAGTCGCTTTTGTTCAATACATACGCTCCACGGTGAGTACCGAAAATAATGTTGCCACTCTTGTCCTCCACCACACACACCACAGTGTTACTTTCTCCTATGAGCATGCCACCTTTATAGTCGCTGCGGAACATGTCCATTTGGTACCCGTTGTAGCGGCAGAGTCCTCCTCCGTAGAGAGCGTACCATAAGTAGCCTTCAGAGTCGCGTATTACCATGGATACATCTTTCATTGGCAAAAGTCCATAACCTGGTAATGATTTGATGGCATTGTGCTGTGCTATACTTGCGAGGGCAATAACAATTGAGATTGCAAGGATTAGTATTCGTTTCATGATTAGTCACCATTTTGGCTGCAAAGGTAAAAAAAATAGTAAATAACAAAACTCTATCCATAATGAGTTATTAGATAAAAGAGAGAGCTAGGAAGATACAAAGAATGTTCACATTTTCCTGAATTTATTAATTCACATCAAAAATCACTCTCCTATAAGACACAAGATTGAAGGCACCATCATCATGCACTTCGCAAACGAAATGGATCGATTTTCCCGCAGCATCCTGAGGAATAGCAATATTGATTGAAGAGGATTTATTATTGCTGATTGTTATATTAGATTTATAACTGCCTGCTTCTGGTTGTTGCCACCAAAGGAATGAAAGATTATCGCCCTCGGAGTCTGTTGACTTTGAAGCATCAAGGTGGATGGTCTTACCCGCCTTCGCCTTTATATGAATTGGTGTAATACCCTTCTTTCCATTAATAATGACATATGGATTGGTATTTCCTTTGCCTTCATGCGCCCACTGCATACGAGCAGCGAAATCATTCAGCTCATCAGGATAGAAACGGCATTTATAGTTCTCGGTGATTGTCTTTTGTGGCTCTTGCCAACTGTTCCATGCATAAGTGATAGAGTCGGGACTAATGCCATAAGCATGACAACCACCCCACCCTGCCTGAGTTGGATCTTCTGGATCAGAAAGTCCGTTAGGCATTACATAGAGGAAAGATGGTGTATCACCTTCCACTCCCCACTTATAATGAGGATAAATACTGCCCATAGCACCATGCCCTTGAATGTACTGTTTATGCTTATCCCAATACTTCTTCCCAAGGTCGCACTGCAGTTGCCATGTTCCTTCATCCCAAATAAACTTTAGATCATCCTTAAATTCACGACGCATCCACATGTGGGAGCTGTAGGCTCGGTTCATGCGCATATCATATTTCATGTCCTGATCGGTAATTGTGTAAATGCGGAACTTATGGAGGAATGCCTTCAGTTGTTCTGGTGTGCGTGTCTGCTGCACTCGCCATATTGCTTGCGCAAGAGTGTTACCACCTCCCCAAGTGGCAACCCATATTGGCCGGTCATCATCTTCATCAGCCAGTTTTATAAGAAATTCGCTTCCAGGAGAATCATTGTCCTTACCAATTACCTTGATACCTGCACGATGACTTCCTGACATTACGCGACTGCGAATATACTCAACACTTGGCCAATAGCCTAACTGCTGCTTGCTATTCTCCTTGTCAATAGAAAGGAATGATGTTTGCGATGAGCGTGCCTTCAAATTTTGAACATCCTTTGCATAAGCATCAACCACTTTCGTGAGATTCTGCGCCCACTCTTCCGGATAAGGATCACAATTCCAGCCAATGGTGGTCATGATAGCCTCAATCTCGAAGCGATCAGCATAAGCCAAGAGTCTTACCACGGACTCCATATCATCAGGCTCAACATTACAATCTCCTATGTCGGTAAGAACCACAAGGCGTGGTTTCAGATTTTCCTTCCATTGCTTGGCTTGCTGCGCCATAAGCGGCAGAAACAAAAAGGAAAGCATTGATAATACGATTCGTTTCTTCATAATACAGATTTAATTTTATACAATACAGTAGGGTTAGTGCGACAAAGATATAAAGTTATTTTTGTAAACTTATTATATTTACTGTCAGAATGATTTTTTAGTTGTTAATATTGTTGCAACCCATTGGCGGAATTAAGCATGTACTGAGTGAAGACAAAAGACTTTCATTCTCTAACAATGAGTCATTGCGTGAATTTGTGATAACTATTGCAAGGAATGGCGTACACGACTTAGACACTAGCTCCGACACTTTTTCGGCAGACTTAGACACTGACTCTGACACTTCATCGAGAAACTCTGACACTAAAAGCAGCGACTTAGACACTGACTCTGACACTTTATCGAGAGACTCTGACACTAAAAGCAGCGACTTAGGCACTGACTCTGACACTTCAATACGAATTAAACTAAACAATAAGCAAAAAGATGTAGTGAATTTCTGTAGCGTGCCTCGTAGTAGTAAGGAAATATTAGAGAGAGTTGGCGTAAGTTATCATACTAAGAATATTGATAAATATATTAATTTTTTGGTTAATGCCGGCTACTTGGAAATGACCAATCCGGAAAATCCGAATGCAAGCAACCAAAAGTATCGTAAAAAAATAAAGAAATAAGGCATAAGTACAGTCATAAATAAATATATAATTATTTTGAACATGAACAGAATTTGAAGGTACTTTTCGTTTTCAATGACGATTTTCTAGACTTGAAGCTACAAGAAGCACGATAGCTAAAACATATTGTTCAGAATCGTTATGACTTAGAATTATAAATGGCTAATCCCTCTGCAGTCAACAAATACTTTTGTTTTGGGTGTTTTGGATTGTTTGGATATAGCATCACAACAAATCCTTCATTCATGGCAGGCGATAAGTAATTATCCATAAAATTTCCACGGTCCTTTAAGTTCATAACTGCCAGCATTTCTTTGATGGATAATTGCTGTTTACCTAAGGTCTTAATCAGACTTAGAATTGCAGGTGAACTTGTCGGGAGCTTGTCGGGTACTTGTCGGGTACTTGTCGGGTGTTGTTCGGAAATCCATTCATTGGGAGCATCAATTACCATATAACGATTCTTTAGCTCATTCTGTTCACCCATCATTAAGTTTCGGAAGAAACTGATCAAGAAACTCATATCCGGCTCAATGCCCTTGCGTACATTTCGGTAATTGGCACGAACCAGCGCATTTCGGAAATACCAAGAATTGTTGGCAAACAAATCATTGTTCACATCAAATCCAATGCTGCGTAAGTACTTGATGGTAAAAACGGCCGTGGTGCGAGTGTTACCTTCACCAAAGGGATGGATTTGCCAAATGCCAGAGACAAACTTAGCAATGTGGTTGACTACTTCGTCCATGGAAAGCCCTTTGTACGAAAAGTTTTTTTCCTGTTCCAAATCATATTCCAAGGCCTCTTTTAAGTCTTCTGCATTAACATACAGCACCGTGTCGCCACGAAGTACCCATTCCTTTTTCGTAATATCGTAATCACCAATTTTTCCAGCAAATTTAAAGATACCTTCAAACAATCTACGATGAATGGAAATGAAACCGGCAACAGAGAAAGCAAACGACTGTTCATTCAATATTCTTGCAATGCTGGCAGATACCTTGTCCGCCTCTTCCATTTCTTCATCTTCCGGTGTACGTACAGCCTTCGATTGGTAATATCCATTAATCAGTTTTTTCACTTCATCAATGCTAATATCGCCCTCAATATGTTTGCGTGCAGTATCCTTTAGATAGTCTGACGTCTTCAAACCATCTACAGCTTGCAGACCAATTGCTGTTTTCCAGGCAGAAGCCTTTTCTTGCTTATCGGGCTCAACACCACGAATATATGATTCAAAGTCGATATCCATTTCGTTATTAAATAAACATTACTCAATATATGGTGCAAATTAATCAAAAAAACAACTAACTAAAAGAATCTTTTAGCTAAAATCAAGATTTTAAATGCTAAATAACTTATAAAAAAAACTGTTGCGTGATTATGAAATTGAATACTAATAATTCGGTTTTGATCCTAATTTAGGTCGTTTTGTTTTAGGCTCATGATGAATTTCTCTACATAGTTCATCAAATTTATCCTCAAACTTTGTATCATCATCCATAAAAATAGCAATCCTTGATTTTAATGCTATAGGGGAAGATTCATCTATTTCCCCTGATCTCAAGACTGGAATAAATTTATTTTCATCTTGACTATCAAATATTTCGCTAGTTATTATTGAATATTCATATCCTACTCCTCCATCTCGTTTATCTGCTTTCAATTTATAATTTGGTGTTAATATAACAATAACTCTTTGAGATTTAAAAATGATATTCTCCATATAATGATTTTTGTCCATTCCAGGCTTAAGATCAAATTGGTCCAAATAAACAAATATACCTTTTTCAGTCAATTCATTAGCCAAATTCAATACCCATTCCTTATGTTTCTCATCATCCCAAGAATATGAGATACCAACATTTGGAGTATTAGTCGTTGTTATATCTGTTTTAGAGTTTAGCTCAGGTCTATTACTTGCAATCGGAATATCAAGTTTCTTTTCATTTATGCTGTCTATTGTTTTTCTAAATTCAGCATCTTCTAATGTTTCAAACACATCATAAGAATTACCTTTTTTTATTGCCAATTTCATATATTCTAATGAACAGTCTGAAGCTATCTCACTAGTGTAGACATGTATATGTCTCAAATTTGGTACACAAGGTTTGCTTATTTGAAATTTTTTAATTGGATTATCACTAATCCATAGATGTCTCAAATTAAAATCACCCTGCTTAAGCACAAAGCTAGTCAGTTTGTTATAACTGATATTTAATTTTTCCAACTCTGATATAGCTTTCACATCAATATTTGATATAAGATTATTTTGTACTAAAAGGTTCTTTATATTTGATTCTTTTATTTGATGTGGTATTTTATTCAAACTATTATATGATATATTTAGCGTTTCTAACGCTGGCAATTTAAATACATTTGCATAGAGTTGACTAATTTTATTGTGCGATAAATCCAAAACCTTCAACTTCCGCAAAGATACTATTTGAGGAGGTATATTATTAATCAAATTATTACTTAGAATCAACTTTCTCAGATTAATACATTGAAATATTTCTTGCGGAACTTCTGTTAGATTTCTATTCGATAGATCTAATTTTGTTATTTGTTTATAAGTTTTTCCTTTTACTTCAATTTTCATATCTAATTTATTATTACTTTTGCATAAACTCGGACTATGGAGGGTAGCGAGTATAAATAAAAAGATTTAAAGGGGGAAAAATTCCAACTTTATTAAGAAATTTCGGGGGTATTACGGGTTGAAAAACAAACCGAATAATAAAACCGAAAGTTCTAATCTTAAGCTACGGCAACCTCTCTAAAATTTAGGCATCTGTTCTTTCTTATTGTATATACAATATAGTAAAAAGATGCCTTACATCAAAATAAAGCCACTCAAAAAGGGTGGCTTTTATTTTGGTATACAAACTTACATAAAAAAAACTATTATGTAACAAAAAACAAACTTTTAATACACCATATCTTATTAATCTTAAACAAATCCAATATTACAAAATATTCAACTACTTTAAAAACAATAGCGCTAGTATCAAAAAACACAAAATCAATCTAGCAGTCTAGCACCACCTACATAACTACCTATAAATAAACAAAATATTACCGCTAGACTTCCAAAAAGAAGTCTAGCGGTAATCTAGCAGTCTAGCACTTGGTTCGCTTATTTAATCTCTACTACGCGGTACACTAATCCACGGTGTGCAAAGCGATTGACGAATTTATTCTTTAGAGTTCGTCCAAAAAATTTTGCGACGTTGCTGGTATATTTAAATCCGGGATCTCGCTGCTGTATTCGTTTCAGTAACTCTCCACAAGTCAGTTCCTCGGCAGGTTCATTGCCAACAGGGGAACGGAAATAGATATCGAAAACTTCCTCTTCCGGCATCACTTGCTGAAAGCGGCGATTGCTTGAAGATATCCTACAACGGTTACCAAGTAGCACAACAAAAGTGATCATAGCTCATCGATTAATTCAATCGCAAACGCTGATGAGATTTATTTTGCAAATTCGGGAACTGTAGTTAAAGCCGGTTCGCCGCAGAATGCTATCTATCTGCTTCATTGGAAGATAGAAAGCTAGGCAGATATACCAATCAGTCCTTTAAAGTCAAGTTTCCGTAAATATCTAACATACAAAAAATAATCTTGTCTTTACCTCAAGGAAGGACTAGAGAATTTACTAATGTTGATAATTTTATTAATATGATATACTTGAATGCAGGCACGTTAAAATCGATCAATTTAACTATATTTAATAACTTTAAATAAAGTGCTATCCAGTAAACATATGTATATTTACCAATACATTTTACTTTTATTGTGTGATATCAGTAAAGTAAAACTAAAGGGTGAATTCTATACTAGAAAGCAGCTCTATTCTTAGAAAATTGTTTTAACCAGACACCAATAAAAAAATATATGGGTAGAAGTGGGCTTGAAAGATTTATAGTTGCTGCTGTAAGGGCGAGTGCCAAAGCTGCTAGAGATTCAAAACGTGAAGAAGAAAGAAGATTCGCTGCTAATCAACGTTATTTCAAAAGTCTTGAAAAACTTCAAAGATTGCAAGAGAAAGAAGCTAAGCAAAAATATATTGATAAGAGAGCTTATAAAGCAATTGAATTAACAAAAGATTCTAATGATTTATTTACATATTTATTGTGTGGGATTTTACCTGAAACTCTTAAACAAAATCATAGTATCAATTTTGAGACATTAAAGCCCAAATATGAGTTCCCTCATTTCAAACTTCCAAAGAACCTAGAAAGCGTTCCTCAAAAACCGAAAGAAGATAAATACATATTAGATGTTGGGAAACAACCTTTCTGGGGGAAATTATTTCCTTCAATTAAAGAAAAATGGCTCATTAAAGTCGAAAATGCAAAAAAAACATTTCAACAAGACTTAAAAGATTGGCAATATGAAACTGAAAATAATGAAGCCAATATTATAAAATACACAAAGGACTATGAAGAAAGAAAAGTTCAATATGAGATAGAATATAGCAAACAATGTATTGATGTCGACGAAGCTAAAGCTTTATATTTTGCTTTAAATCCAAATGAAGTCGTTTCATATGTAAGTATGGTTTTAGAACATTCTGAGTACTTTATCGAATGGGAGAGAAATTTCAGGATAGCATATTCTCCTGATTCTAAAGAAATATTAGTTGAATTTCAATTACCCAATTTTGATATAATCCCAATGATTGGTGAATATAAATATGTAAAAAGTAATGATTTTATAATTGAAAAACAAAGAAAAAGTACAGAGATTGATATTTGTTACAAAGCATTGATATCAAGTATTTCTTTGAGAACAATTTACGAAGTAATAAAATCAGATCAAGCAAATGCAGTCACTTCTATTTGTTTTAATGGTTATATAATAGCAAGAGATTTAAGCAATGGGAATAATGTTAAACCCACAATAATTAGCGTCTCAACCTCAAAGTCAAAATTTGAGACAATATGTTTAGACAAAATAGACCCTATTAGCTGCATTCGGGGATTATCAGCAATTGTTTCATCAAATCCCAGAGAATTAATCGCGGTTAAACCTATACGAGAATTTGCTATGGTTGATAAAAGATTTGTGATAGAAGAGGATGTTGTTTCAACATTAGATAGTCGTCCAAATCTTATGGATTTAAACCCGTTTGAATTTGAAAATTTAGTTAGTAATCTATTCTCAAGAATGGGACTTGATACAAAACAAACAAGGTCTTCAAAAGATGGAGGCGTTGATGCTATAGCATTTGATTCCAGGCCAATACTTGGTGGTAAAATAGTAATTCAAGCTAAAAGATATAAAAATACTGTTGGCGTTTCTGCGGCTAGAGATTTGTATGGTACAATGATTAATGAAGGTGCAAGTAAAGGAATTCTTGTCACAACAAGTTCTTATGGACCAGATACTTTTGAATTTTCTAAAGATAAACCAATAGAATTAATTGATGGTGGTGGTTTGTTGTATCTTCTTAATCAAGTCGGTGTAAAAGCGAAAATAGTTTTGCCCGAATAAAAAATCTATCCTAGATTTTTATATTATTAACGCCCAGTAAATTTAATTGTTATGGCGCAAGAATAGAGCTGAGTTTTTGCACATTCAGCCCTTTTGATTTACTTTGTTTTTTCACCACAAAATATAAGCTTGTGTTATTATTAAATTTATGACACATTATTTTAGAGAGTATTAAGTAACTATTATACTTAATTTGTACTAAAACATAAGGTTAAATCATATTTTTTTGTTCCAAAGCATAAGCATAGCAGCCTAACTTCGTTCCAAAACATAAGCTAATTCTCTCACAAAAATTTAAAATCCCAAAATTGATCTAGCAATCTAGCACCACCCACATAACTCACTATAAATAAACAAAATAACACCGCTAGATCAATTAAATTTGATCTAGCGGTGATCTAGCAATCTAGCGCTTTGGTTTGCTTATTTAATCTCTACTACCTGGTACACCACTCCACGGTGTGCAAGGCGATTGTCGAATTTATTCTTCAGTGTTCGTCCAAAAACCTTAGCAGCGGTGTTAGTATATTTAAATCCGGGATCTCGTTGCTGCATGCGTTTCAGCATCTCTCCGCAAGTCAGCTCCTCGGCTGGTTCATCGCCTACCGGAGAACGGAAATAGATATCGGCAACTTCTTCTTCGGGCATCACTTGCTGAAAGCGGCGATTGCTTTTGGTGATATACGCCTCTTCTTCGTGAGTAAACCAGTAGCGTTCATCATTGCGAAGAGCCTCAACGGCTTGGGCGTAGAGTTGTTTGTAGTCAATGGGCGATTTATAATCAACCACTCCCAATATAGCTATACAGATGTAACGACGGCTTCCGGTTGGGTCGTTCAGCAAGTCGAAGCTATTGCTTGTGGCTATAAATGTAGCATACCTGCGCATCTGTTGGGTTACACTGGCGTGGGGCAAACGGGCCTGAACGACTGCTTTTTGCAGAATATGCTTCACAAATCCCTGATAAGAAGGACTGATGGAATCGTACTCGTCCATGTTTATCAGTGCGAAGCGGGTTAATGCTAGCTGAACATCTCCACGCTTACTGAAGTCTAAGCCATCTGTGTAATATTCTCGCAGTTCGGGTGGCAAAAGGTTCATGCAATAAGTGGATTTTCCGGAACCTTGATCGCCCACCAGCAACGGCAATGTGCTGTTAGCATGGTTGCGGTCAAGTTGTTGCCAATGAGCCACCATTGAGAGAAACCAAATGTAGAACAGGTCTCTCCATCGAGGGTTATCACACGGCACACGGTCGGCCAGTTCACGAATGCGATCTTTTCCGTCCCATTTTCCCACATTGAGAAGATAATCTTCAATAGGATCATAAGAGGGCACACGGTTTGATTCCACATAACGCTTGATGTCAACATCCCATGACGGAAGTCCTTCTGCCAATGCATCGAGACAGATCGTGTTGAGCGCCTGTTTATTGACAGGACGGAAATCAAAGTAGAAAGATTTCAGTTCCCTGTATTCCACCATGCCTTTTATCGTATTTCGCCTTAGCTGATATCGGCGTTTCATAAACTCCTCCATCTGTGCCACCAAGGTCATGGAGGAAGAGATGCAAGGCTTACCGCCAAACTTATTTGAGATGGTATAAATGTTACGGAAGTTTGTCCGCACCTCCAGTTCGTACTTATTCAGGTTATAATACATCAATGTCCACTTTATCGCATCTTCTTCCGGAATACCCGAACGGTAACAGTTTTCCGCCAATTTAATAAGAAACGGAAGTACCTCACCACTCTCCCATTCCACCTTGCCCACGGTGTTCAATGCATCCCACATAGAGGTACTAAACAGCGTAGAGATAATGTGACTCCGTTCGTATCCTGGCAACAGGCGTTGCAAAGGATCACTCATTTGCTGCCGTTCCTCGTCAAACGTTGGTTCAGCAGGCATACTTACCGGTTGCTCTATACGGATAGGCACGGCATCCGGATTATTATACAATGAAGGATCAAAGCTCATGCGACATCCATGTTCCAGCACCGGTTCTTTTAGTTCTATTTCGCGTTTCAGCTGAGGTTGATACCATTTTACCGCCTCGCGATAAGCCTGTGCATGAAACATCTCGGCCTGTTTGCGGTTCTGAGGCAATGTACTGTCCGGCAATGTAAAAGGAACTACGATCTTTACACTCTTATCGCTAGAGCCGATAAAAGCAAGTAAGGTTTGCGGCAATTGAGATGCTCTTTCGCGTATTTGTGCTGCCTCATTCGCGTTAGCCAAGTTATTTACCTCTATGGTTACGCAACCATTGTAGGATGACAAAATCTGCTGACTGCCATCCTTACGGAAGACTCCTCCAAAGACCAGTCGGGGAAGTTTCTTCACCTCCGGAAAATTTTGGCCAGCCATTGCGTACTGAAGTACATTTCTTAGATTAGATACCGGTCTGCTGCTCACTTCGGTTCTCATCGCGTCTACAGCAGTTTCAAATTCAAGGATACGTTGTGTTTGTGTTTTACCGTCGTTACGGTATTGCGTTATTTTCATAAAGTTAGTTAGGGTTATTAATTACTTCTTTGTCGTTTCTCTGTAAGTGCGCTGATACTTTATCTCGGGCAATATACTGCGCATTTCTTTGTCTGCTTTGAAGCAAACACGCTGCGCCGTTACTTTTGACGGTGTACACTCATCGGGCGTTTCAAAACCTTCGCTACCTGCTGATATGGAAAACATGCCGATATTTTTCAGATGAACCGTATTTCCTTTCATCAGGTATGTTTGCATCACATCTCCCAATGCTATAACTGCTGCATGCACATCCGATTCATGGAGCGAACAACGCCCGCTGATATCCTTTGCCAGCTCATCTATACTTATTTGCCCGGAACTAACCGGAACGCCATGATAGCGTACTTTCTCTTCTTCTTTACTCTTATCTACTTTTTGACGAACAACATATAAAGACATACTTATTTGTTTAATTAATTTATAATCAGGTTATTTTTCGCACACCCGGGTGTATCCGCCTCTTACACCCGGGTGTAAAAACAAACTCCACCCGGGTGTACAGGCGATATACACCCGGATGGAGAGTTATTTTTATTTCTACAAATATAACAAATAATTATGTTAAATCCAAATATTCAGAAGGGTATATACAAGCTTTCAATGAGTTATTTTGTAATAAAAGAAGATTATAAGAGCAACCATAAGAGCAGGTGCTAGATCGCTAGATCACTGCTAGATCAAATTTAATTGATCTAGCACCTCTATTCTGCTTATTTATAACAAGTTAAGTGGTAAGTGCTAGATTGCTAGATCAATTTTGCATTTTTAATTTTTATGAGAGAGAGTTTTTATAAATGCATTGGTTATTTATTAGATAGATATTGGGAAATTTATTCTCCCATATCGTTCAAATGTAATTCTAATGCTTTGACAGAGATGTAAATCTCATATATAGATATAGTGAGCGAAATAATCAGCAGCAACAGTGCCAGACCGAAGATGTAGACTGATACAAGTTGTAATTCGATATATACAAAGAACATACTAATAACGCAAAGCAGCAAGCTACTGATGCCCGTAAACTGCATGGCACGCGTCAGGTAAAGTCTCTTCTTCAGGTTAGCAATCTGTGCTGCCTTTACCGAGGAGGGATTTGCTACATATTGCTCTTTTAAAGTACGCACCAGTTGGGCATACGATAAAAATCGGTTAGTATACGCCAGCATTATCAATGATATAGCCGAGAACAATAAAGCCGGAGTGGTTAAATCTATTTCCATAATTATTCTGTTATTAAGTTACGCGAGTTCGATATAACAACACTATCTTAATTCATCTTTTATGATGATAGTTTGATACTTCAAAGTTACTGTTTTTTTAATACGACCTTTACCGTTGGGAAGAGTTTATTTTCTTAAGCACATTCCGAATACAGTTTTTTACTCCGGTAGAAAAATATTCCGTTTCGGCATTTTCCAGATAGAGTCTAATTTCACTGAGCAGTTCCGGCTCTTTAAGGGCTATTTTGTATGCCAGCTTTATACAAAGGGCCTGAATTGCTATTGCTTCATCCGGCGAAAGCATTTTCTCCAGACAGAAATTATAAAGTTCTACGGGGAACTCAGCAGGTACAGGAAGATTATACAGAATTGAAAGCAGCAGTCGTTTGGTTCCGCTATGTTTCATGGAGAGAGTAAGGCAAACTATCTCATCGTATTTAGGAATAAACCATTCCGGAGTTAATTCGCTAAGCTTTTCGCAAGCCCATGCCGCCCGCCAGGATAGCTTTGTTTCTTTGTTTGTAACCAGGCTGTAAAGAGGCTCAAAATCTTCCGGATAAAATAGAACGGATTCAACAATAGCATCTACAAAATTCCGTGATAGTGTAGAAGATAGTTTCATCTCAAAATCGGTTATTCTTTCCATAATACCATTAACTAGCTTTTTATAGCATCACTCCATTTAGAGGTTTTATTTACGAAGCAATATTTTCTCACCAATTAATACTGCACTACGAACGTATTCAGCACAATGTGTTCTGAAAATATTCAGTTCACGAACTTTGGCATATCCTTCAGGAGTACTCATATCAATTCCATCAAGCAAATCCTTGCAACAAATAGAACCATGCTTTTTCCTAAACTCTGAAATAAAATGGGTGGTCAAGTCATAAGTATATGATTTTTGCTCAGTGCTATCATTTTCATCCATACCATACTTCAAACCAATAGCCATCAATGCTCCGGTTACAGCTCCACACATCTCCTGGCGAAAAGCAACTCCCGATCCAAAAGGGGTTGCAATTCTAAAACAATCACTTTTGCTAATATTCAGTTCTGTAGAGAATACTGATAAAACTGACTGCGCACAGTTAAACTTTTTATTAAAAGTTTCTACAGCTTCTACAGATCTTTCTTTTTCCATATTAATATTTTGCGTAAAAGTAGTAAACTTTTGTATTCATAATTAAAACAAACGTGTAAATAATAAAAAATAAAAGTCAGGAAGTAAATTATATTCTTCCTGACTTCATTAACTGATATATCTATTACTTATAAATTTTAAGCTATTTAGTAATTTTACAATCTAACCAACTTCATTAAATAGACATCATTTTCTCGAATATCGAGTTCCTTGGAAAATGCAGCCCCCTTACTTACCGTTACTTTCTCGGAAGAAACAGGTGAGCCGTCATTAAGCTTCTTTATCTGTTCAACCTGCTGTTTTGTAAGCTGATTTGGTTTACCCATATCCAGATAAGTTGTATAAGCATCACTTGACCGGTAACCTACTTTGTATATTTCAAGTGTATAATCACCATCGGGAACATTGGAAACATTAATCTTCACTTTTCCTTTGGCTTTAGCAGGTAAATCCCTAACATAATATACCTGATTATTTACAGAATCGCCCGGATGCGTATTGGTGAAATCCCATAAAAGAACCTGAACATTACCTTTTGAATCTTTGCATGCCCATGAAGATGAATCGTTATTGATTAACTCTGTTTCTCCTAATTGATTAATGAATTTGAAGGAATAGAAAGCCGGTTTATTGATACCCTGAGTATTTAAAAGTCCAAATCCGCCATGGAAAGGTGTGAAACGTGGACCGGCTTCTTCAAAAATATCTGTAAATACCCAGTAAGACATTGAGTTGGCTGCAGCTCCTACCTTCTTAATTTTATCGAGTACATAAGAAGCCTCATGATAACTGTCGTGTATAGGGTCGGAAGGTGTGTAAGATGCACTCCATTCTGTATAATGTAATTCCAAACCAGGCATAGCAGAAGCTGATATTTGTTTGCGTGAATTCAACATATCACCGCTAACTGCCATTGGATCCTGACTAAGTACAGTGCCCGAATTGCCAAATTCGTCAAGATACCCTTGCTTTACTCCGTAAGTATGAGTGCTGATAAAATCCAGCGGAAGCGAATTCTTATTGCAGAAATCAATCATTTCAGGCACCCATGCAGCACCTGCTGTAGCCGGGCCTCCTACTCTATATTCTTTATTTACAGATTTAATAGCTTTTACAGCATATCTGTATAATTTAAAATATTCCTCTTGTGTTCCTGACCAAAATCCATCGAGGTTTGGTTCATTCCACACTTCGAAATACCATGTTTTAACTTCGTCGGCACCATAACGCTCTGTAAAATGAAGCGTAAGATTACGAATTAAATCTTCCCACTTATTATAATCCTTAGGAGGAGTAACATTTCCTCTCCACCAGAAAATAGTTTTAGAGCCACTGGCCAAAGCAGAAGGCATAAAGCCCAGTTCCACGAAAGGTTTTATTTTTATGCTCAGTAGATAATCGTATAAAGCATCGATGTACTGAAAGTTATATTCAGGGTTTCCTTTTTTATCTTCACGGTAAACACCCATATCGTCGGACAGCAAACCATGCATACGGATATATTTAAAATCGCACGCGTTCTTTACATAAGCCAGCTGTTGCTGCCAGTCGGCACGCAGACCCTCATTGGCACGGCCTGCTCCAATACATTCTAATGGAGTTTTGCATAGTGCGCCTTTTTCTTTTGAAAAATCGACTATAATTTCTCTCGTATTTAATTTGGCTATCTGTTTCTTTTTTGCAGGAGATGCTGAATATGAGTTTTGTAAAACAGATAAAAAGGGAATCAGTAATAAATACTTTAATAGATTTTGTTTTGCAGAATAGAATTTAGGCATAAGATTTTTGGGTTTAACATTTTTCATAGCACAAACATACATCAAATATCATAAACAAAGGTAACAAAATGTTTCAGATATGTAGTTATAATGTATTTGTACTAATGTATTAGTCAGAAAATCAAGCGCGGGCAATTTTATCTAACCAATAACACTAATTTAACCTCTATAAAACAAAAAAAACGATATCCTTGCCCGCGCATAAACTTAAGAAGACTCTAAATTCACAGTTTATTCATTCACAGTTTTTATTTTTCCATCCTGTGTATATTCTAATTCGCAAACTTTAAGGCTGCGAAGCCATGTTTTACCATTTGAAGGAACACAATCATGGTGGAATAAATACCATTTACCTTTGTATTCGGCTATTGCATGGTGAGTTGTCCATCCTACAACGGGTTGCAATATAACGCCTTGATAAACAAATGGCCCATAAGGATTATCGCCTATTGCATAACACAATAAATGTGTATCACCTGTAGAATAAGAGAAATAATATTTTCCGTTGTATTTATGCACCCATGAAGCTTCAAAAAATCTTCTGCTATTATCGCCTGCAGTCAATGGCTTACCGGTTTCATCCAGAATAACAACAGGTTTTGGCTCTTCTGCAAACTCAAGCATATCTTTGCTCAATTTCACAACACGTGAAGGAATGGCAGATTCGTTATCAGCAGGAAATGTTGCACATTCCAATGCTTTGTTATCACGGTAACGTTGAAGCTGACCGCCCCATAAACCACCAAAATACATATAATAATTTCCGTCACCATCATCTAATATGGCAGGATCAATGCTGTAACTTCCTTTTATTGGATCTGATTGAGGAATAAATGGACCTTCAGGACGATCGCTCACGGCAACACCAATGTGAAAAACATCATTCTTATCTTTTAGTGGAAAGTACATATAATATTTTCCATCTTTGTAAGCTACATCGCAATCCCAAAGCTGACGTCCGGCCCATGGAATATCTTCTACTTTCAGTACTACTCCATGATCTTTAATTTCTCCGTTCATCACATCATCTGTAGAAAATACATGGTAATCGCGCATATCAAAATGATCGCCATTATCATTTTCCGGAATCCCTGATTCCCAGTCATGAGATGGGTATATATACAATCTGTCGTTAAATACATGTACGGCAGGGTCTGCCATGTAATCATTCTCAACTAAATATCTTACATTTTTCATAGTTGTTTATTTTGAGCTATTTAAAATCTTATTAATAAATGGTTTCGGGTTATAATTACGGTCGAACAACAATGGGTAATCGGTTCTTCCTCTTACAGGGAAACCGTTTTTCCATGAATCGCCATCAGTAATTCCCCATGCAGTAACACGGGTTATAACATCGGAATACTTAATAAACAAATTAAAGAATTTCTCCATACGATTGTTCCATTCAATTGAAACTGAATCGGGAAGTCCGTTTGGATAAGGATTCATTTCTTTCTTATATGTAACCATATCCGCAACATTGGCACTCATATTTACAGTAGGTAAAGCACTCATATCCCACTCCGTAATCATGACCTTTGCACCTGTACTGCTAAAGCTTTTAATGCTTTCTTCGAACTCATCTAAAGCAGGATAGTCCATACCTACGTGCCCTTGCATACCAATTGCATCAATTCGGAGTCCTTTTTTCTTCATACTGTTTACCAGCTCCACAACCTTGTCACGCTTTCCTTTTGCATTCATACCGTAATCATTGTAATACAATTCTGCATTGGGATCGGCTTCGTGTGCATACTGAAAAGCCAGAGGAATATACTCTTCACCTAAAATCTCATAGAATTTGGTTTTGCGCCATGACCCATCTGATTCAATGGCTTCATTCACAACATCCCACCCTTTAATTCTGCCTTTATAGCGACTTACGATTGTGGAAATATGATTTTTCATGCGTTCCTTCAACACCTCCGGAGAAACATTGTTTCCATCTTTATCTACACAAAACCAAGGAGATAACTGAGAATGCCAAATAAGACAGTGACCAATGATTGCCATTTTATTTTCTTCTCCAAACTTAACAAATGCATCGGCAGCAGTAAAGTTATAGATATCTTCTGTTGGATGAATGACTTCTGATTTCATGCAATTCTCGGCAACAATAGAATTGAAATGTTTCTTAATTAGCTTTGTTGCATTGGGGTCCATGCCGGCAACTTGCCTTACGCTGACAGCTGCTCCTACTAGGAAATGTTTGCCAACTACATCTTTTAAACCAGGACCTGAATTTGAATCAGCCGGCTGATTAATTGCCTTACAGCTCATAGAAAGAACTGCAGTTAATAATAAGGGGGTCAAATATTTTAATTTCATAATAACAAAATTACAGATTATAAAGATTAATTTTCTGATTTACTTCTATACACTAGCAATTCGGCTTGCATTTTTTGATTATACTTCTTAGTGATTGGATAGAAATAAAGTGCTAATACACCTATAAAGAATGTTGCTGCCGGGATAAGACTTGATGAAAGAAGTATACCGTTTATCGCTGTATCACTTTGATTAACTCCAGCTCCTGATACATAACCAAATCCTGAAAGTAAGAAACCTAAAATAGCTCCACCAATACCAAGTCCGGCTTTTAAAGCGAAAACAACACCGGCAAAAACCAATCCGGTAGCGCGGCGGTGATTTACATATTCAGAATAATCGGCTACATCGGCTATCATTGCCCACAATAAAGGTACGGTTGGTGCATACGCCAAACTCTTTAAGAAGTTGAGTAAGAACATAAATTCTACATCTTTCTTTCCTGGGAAATAGAACATAGCTGTAAACAATGTAGTTAAAGCCAGACAAACAATAAAAACTTGTTTCTTTCCATAGCGGTTAGCCAAAAAGCCAGATAAGAAAATAACGCCAAAGAACTGCACTAATGCTCCAAGCATGTTAAATACACCAAAACCTACTTCATAAGCTTTATCTGGACCACTGACTATAAGTCCGAATGCATTAAGAACTGTGTGGAGAACACCATCAGAAGAAGTTGTTGCCACCAATCCTAGTTTACCAAGAAAAGCATAAAGAGCATTTGCATCAACATAATTTTCAAAATAGTAATTCATCGCACTTCCCCACATGGCCAAAGTTATGAAAATAAACAGAGTGAGAATAAACATTGCACGCCATGGAAGACTGGCCACAACATCTTTAAGATCTTGCCTTATATTTGTTTTTTGACTAGGTGGAGGGGTAATACGTTCACGGGCTGAAAGAAAGGCTATTATTAAAAAGATAAAACCAATAACAGCAAAAATACTGACGGTACAGAACCAACCATGACCTATATCTCCTCCTGCAGAGAATTTACGTACTAGTGGAAGTGTTAATCCCTGAACCACAAACTGTGCAATGGTTGCTGCTACAAAACGAATTGATGTAATGCTGGTACGTTCTTTAATATCACTGCTCATTACTCCTCCCAAAGAAGAATAAGGTGTATTATTAAATGAATAGATGGACATCAGCAGGGTATAAGAAATTGTTGCGTATAACGCCACTAAACCTTTGTCGTGAATACCCGGATTGGTAAAAGCAAGTATATAAAATACCATAAAAGGCAATGCTGTCCATAATACCCATGGACGGAATTTACCATAACGAGATTTTGTTCTGTCGGACAAGATTCCTACTGTTGGATCGACAAATGCATCGGCAATACGAGCAACCAGCATTACTGTTCCTGCAACAGCACCTTCAAGACCAAAAACATCCGTATAAAATTTGGTCTGATAAATCATCATCATTTGGAACACCAGATTGGCAGAACAATCTCCCAAACTGTAGCCGACTTTTTCGAGCATCGACACTTTTTGACTTTGTGTATTCATAAAAGCTATTCTATTTAAATTTCTAATTAAGGCTAAATCATTTTTTTCCTTTGTACAAATATACCTCACAATCCAACTTTGAATAACAAGATTATAAAACACACACTTTGCTACACATTACATTCTTTGCTATAATATTACAAATACTTTTCCCTACGTTACATTTCACGTTTTTCTCTCATAAAACATAAAAAAAGAGCCATTTAAAAGGAATTTTTCATAATAAAAAAAGGAATCAGTTTATAAAACCAATTCCTTTCCATGTTACTATAATTATGAGGTATCTCTGATAAAAACTAACAAAGGACTTCGCTTTGATAATCACTCGGAGAAATACCAACTTCTCTCTTAAAATATTTTCCAAAGAAACTTTGATTTGAAAAGTTCAGTATATAGGCTATCTCCTTTACACTATTCCCTGAGTTCTGAAGAAGATGTTTTGCATCGTGAATAACTGCATCTGTTATCCATTTATTTGCAGGCAATCCGGTTGCATTCTTAATCAGAAATGAGAGATGCTTTGGAGATACACAAAGTTTATCTGCATAAAACTTCAATTGTCTTTCTTCACGGGAATGTTGTTTTACCAAAACAAAAAAGTCTTTGCATATTTTATTCTTCCTACTAAGACCATCGGCTTTACAAAGTTTTTTTGCAATTGGATTGTTCTGAGCATAAGCATTAATAATTTCAATAAAGAATACTGCAACCAGATTCAGAAGTTTCTCTTTTCTGAAAAGATCATCACTATTAGACAATCCATCTTTTATAAGCGAAAATATCTGGTCGATTCTATTTAATGTATTTTCTATTGGATCTGATTCGCTGTTTATCATCAGTTTATCTTTGCTTACTGAGACCGGTATCTGAAGTAATTCAAAGAAGAGTGAAGAAAAGGTCATCATATAACCATCTATTTCCTGATCTTTCAAATTTAGATTCAACGTTTTTCCGGGAGGGATACATGCTATTGCTCCTCTTGATAAAGAATGAGGTCGACCATCAATCTTTATAGTAAGATCGCCTTTATAAACAACTATTATGGCAAATGTATCAGACATCTTATAACTTTTGTCCAGAGATACATTTTCCTGTAAATGATAAAGAGCAAACTCATTTAGATGCTTCCCGATAACAGGTAACTGAGATGAAAAGTCATCTATTACCAATGACTCATTTGTTGATTTACTTATCATATTACGTTTCATGCTTACATTTAAAAAATTAAAAGCCACTGCTTCTCTACGATTATTCATGCAGAGTGCAGCGGCCTGAATATATTATTTAATAAATATGCTTTCCTGCTGCAACCTTAAGTTTCAGAATACAAACAAGCTGGTCTAACTTTGCTTTAAGCAATTGCAAACGGCTTTCTGATACTGCTGTTTCTGAATCGAGCAAATCAAGATTGGTTATAACTCCGGTTTTATAGCTTACTTTTGCCAGATCAAAAGCCTGCATGGCATGAGTCAACTGAATATCAAACTGCTCTACTTTTTTCTTTACCGCAATAATCTGTGACTGAGCCTCAACCACTTCATTCGTTATTTTCCTTTTAGCAATCTCTGTTTCAAACTCAGAACTAATTAGGTTTGACTTTGAAATCTGAAGGTTGTTCTTTGTTCTTTTGGCATCGAAAAGAGGAACTTTCACTCCTACTCCCACTACATAATTTCCCTTCAACTTATTTAGATCAGGAGTATATCCATTCTTAAATCCGGCTGAGCCAAAAGCATTTATAACAGGGTTATTGGCTGACTTTATTACGCTATAATTCAAGTGTTCAAGTTCCGTTTTTTCTTTTGCCAGTTTCACCTCTTCTCTGTGCTCAATGGCATAATTCACAGATGATTCTTCTGCAGAAAGAGTTTCTGTGGAAAGTGAAGTGGTTACTCTGTGAGGAGTTTCTTCCGGAAGTCCCAATAGAGTATTCAGAACAGCTTGCTGAGTGCGGAATGAAGCTTCAAGATCATACTTCTGACTTTCAATAGTTGAAATTTTTACCTGCGTGGTAAGTATTTCGTATTTTGTAGCAGAACCTGTTTCACTTTTCTTCTGGACTGTTTTTAAATGATTCTGCAAATTAAGCAGTTCTTCATTCTTTATATCAATGGCATTCTGAATATAAACCAATGTGTAATAGTTATTGGTTACAAGCATTGAAAGGTTCTGCTTAATCTGATCAATAGATATTTTATTGATCTCTCTTTTCTTATTCTCAACGTCGACCGATTTGGATGTTTTTCCAAAATCGTAAATGGTTTGATTTACATTAATTCCTGCATTATAATTATCATACGGATTCAACTGAAACGTACCGAATTCAGGAAAAGTAACTTTAGTTACCGGACCAACACGGGAATATGTAGCATTTAAATCGACAGTTGGCAAATAAGCTGATTTAGCCAATTCTATTTTGGCTTTAGCACCATTGAGCACTTCTTCGGCTTCTTTCACTGAAGGATGGCTCTGGATTACTCTTGCCATAACATCCTGGAATGACAATGAATCCGCTTGTTGCTGAGCTGAAGCAGAAAAAGTACATCCTGCGAAAAGGCCCAGTAGAAATGTTATTTTATATATTTGATTAATCATAATCTGACTTTATTATACGTTGTGATTCTTTCTGCGTAATAAAAATACAGGAGCACTACCCAGAATGGTAATAACGGCTACCAGTAAAAAGTCGTCGTCAACTCCCTGAATATATGCCTGCTTAGCTATGTTTGACACCAGCAATGTCTGCCCTTGCTGAGCCGCCACAGCAGGAGAACTTCCAACTGTTCGTTGCGCATAGTTCTGAAGTCCGTTCTTAACCTGAACATAGGTAGGAGAATAAGGCTGGATAGCTTCACTATAGAGTTCGTTGTGATAAGTAACTCTGGTAGTTAGTACAGTGGTAAGTATTGCCACTCCAAGACTACCCCCGATCTGGCGGATTGTATTCGTTACCCCGGATGCCTGAGCCATTTTCTCACGTGGAATCTGCGACAAGGAAAGCGTACTTAGCGGAGTGAATATAATACCCAACGCAAATCCGCGTATGTACAATCCCATCATAATATATGGACGTTCAGTAAGGAACGAGAATGAAGAGTTCAGATAAAAACTGAACGCAAGCAAACCAACTCCTGTTATAATCATCCATTTCGAATTTATCTTATTTCCCAGAAAACCGGATATTGGAGACATTGTTCCCTGTATTATACCAACCGGAAGGAAAACGGCCCCAGCCTGCAAAGCTGTATATCCCAGTGAATTCTGAAGATAAAGTGGTAACAGGAATGTACTTCCAAACATACCGATACTAAACATTAGCATAATAAGCGAACAGATTCCGAAATTACGGTCGGACAATAATCGCAAATCAAGCAATGGTTCATCAACTGTAAATTCGGCAGTGATGAATACAACCATCATTATAAACGAGATTGCCAGACATACCAATATATACGGAGCACCCCATCCATCGGAATTAGTTGCAGCATTACCCTGAGAAAGAGCATAAAGAAGCAAAGGCAGAAATATCACTGCTGAAATGAATCCAACAAGATCGAACTTACGTACCTTCTTACTTTTATATTCGCTTTGTATAATTAGTGTTGCAGCCATTCCTATAATACCAATAGGCACATTTACATCAAAAATCAGCTGCCAACTGAAGTTATCTACAAGATATCCTCCGATTAGCGGACCAAATGATACTGATGCAGCAGCGGCGATAGCCCAGAATCCCAGCGCAAGTCCTCTTTGTTTGGGCGGAAATTCCCTGGATATAATTGCCATACCCAAAGGTTGTATCGCTCCGGCGCCAAATCCCTGAATTACACGGGAAATGATAAGCATATCTTCATTTCCGGACATTCCGCATAACAAAGACCCCAACGTAAATAGTACCAGGCCTAAAAAATACATGCGTTTGTATCCAAACTTATCAGCCATCCATCCTGAAGTTGGCAGCATTACTGCCATTGCAAGCATGTAGGCGGTAGATACCCACTCTATCTTATCAATTCCCACACCAAAAGATGTCATGATTTTGGGCAAAGCAACGTTTACGATGGTAGAGTCGAGCACAGCCATGAATGTACCAATCATAATATTGCCAAGCAACCACCATTTATATTCATCATGTTGTGGATGAAAAGCAGAGTTCCGATTTCTTACTTTCCTGCGAAATCGGTGTGCAAGTGTAATATCTCTCATTTATTAACCTTTGACAATCTTTACAACAACTGACATACCTGCCAACAGTTTGTATTTACTTAATGAGGTATTGTCTTCTGTACCATCAATGGAAATTTTTAAAGGAACTCTCTGAGTTACCTTAGTAAAGTTACCAGATGCATTATTGGGTGGAATAAGTGAGAACTGAGATGCAGTATTTGAACTTAACTGAATAATTCTTCCGGTAAATTTCACATCAGGATAAGCATCAATTTCTAATTTAGCTTTCTGATCCAAATGTAATCCGGCCATCTTTGTCTCTTCAAGATAAACTGTTACCCAAAGTTTCTTAGTATTTGTAACAGTAAGAATATTCTGTCCTGGTTGAGATACATCACCATCAAGCAACCATTTTTTAGCTACAACGCCATCTATAGGAGCATATAAATGAGTGTTATTCAGTTGTGTTGAAATAACCCCAATCTGTGCTCTTGTTGTTTCGATAGCAGCCTTAGAAGATCCGATTTGTGCTCTCGAAACAGATAACTGGCTTTTTGCAGCTTCAAGTTGTGCCTTAGCTGTTTCCCACGCTTTCTTTGAATGATCAAACTGTTCTTTTGTAATTACATCGCCCTTATACTGTTCTTTTGCACGAGCATAATCTTCCTGCGCCTTTGACAAACCAACCTGAAATACCTTGATGTTTTCCTGGTCGTAATTCAACTTTGCTTCAGACTGTAATTGTGCAGCTTCCGATTGAGCCAGATTAGCGATAGCCTGCATCTTCTGAGCATGAAGTTCTGTACTGTCAAGTTCTGCTAGTAATTCACCTTTCTTCACAGAATCGCCTTCTTCGAAATAAATGTGATTGATACGTCCCAGAATTTTAGAGCTGATAGCATAGTTATCCGAATCAATATGTGCATCATCTGTAGATACATATTTTGTATACTCACTATACCAATACCATCCACCACACAAAACAATTGCAATCACTACAATCAAAGGAATATACACTTTAATTCCTTTCTCCTTTTTACCTTTCTTCATACCTTAAAATACTACTTATTACCTTTATTTTTTTAATGACTTTATATACATTTCTACAAATAAATTGATCATCCGAAGCAATCTGTCATATTCATGTGCTTCCAGATAGAAAATATCTTTATTTCTGAGTGCCGACATGGATAATCCTTTCATACCATCAAGGAGTAACTCTGCATATTCGTTTATATTGCAGGCTTCAAATTGTCCTTTTGTTATGCCTACATTCAAAATATTGATGACCATTTCCTCTTCCTGAATTCTGAATTCGGTCCATAAGCCATGCATCATTGAATGTAATTCGTGAGCATAGTCATGACGTAGTCTGGTTAGATTAAGTAGCTTTCCCCAATATGAAACTCTGATATCAACATATTCCCTAATCATATCAGAAGCTTCAGTAAGCGTAGACATTTTTTCGCGGACTAAATCAACAAAGAAATCATGTTCTTTCTTAGCAACAGCAAGATATATATGTTCTTTGTCTGGAAAATAATAGTACAAAGATCCTTTGCACATATTCAGGTCTGAAGCTATTTCGTTCATAGTTGTTTTTTCAAAACCATATTGTCCAAAGCGTTTTTGAGCAACCTTTATAATCTGTTCCGTCTTACTCTGACTATCTCCACAACGTTTATTAATTACCATTATTCTTTATATGTTTTTTATCTTTATTCTATTTGACTTTTTTGTTTGATTGGTCAAATTTAGATAGTTTTTAATTTAGATGAGATATTTTTTCTAAAAAAAACTTATTGAAATATTAATTAACAATTTATCAGAAACAGTTAAATGCCTTGTTTTATGGAGAAGTATTAAGTATTTTGAATAAAAAAGCTCCGATTTGCATTGTTAATTTGTTTAACAATGCAAATCGGAGTAAATATCAAATACGAACTATGACAGCTAACGGTCAATTAAAAAATTAAATCGCAATTTCGTTCAACATCATCAATGGTTGCACCAAGTTTCTTATAAAATTCAATAGCAGGGTTATTCCAACCAGAAACCTGCCAACGTAATTTGTGGCAATCTTCTTTTCTGGCAAAATCAATCACAGAATTAATCAAAGAGCTACCTATGCCCTTTCCACGAAATGTATCTTTTACATATAGATCATCCATATAAAGTGATTTTCCAAACCAGGTATAATATGCGAAGAAATAGATCACGTATCCAACTATTTCTTTTGACTCAGTTTCAGCTACTAAACAATTTATAAATTCCTTTTCTTTCTGCATAAGCTCAAGCGTATTTTCTAATTTATCTGAGCAATTCTCGAATGCTGCAAAGTCTCTAATCATAGAGAAAATTACTGGATAGTCGTACTCTTGGGCTTTTCTAATTATAAATTCCATTAGCTGCAAATATCTTTTTTAATTAAACTATATACTTCAATATCTGTAAATTGGTTATCAACCAATAACTCGCCATCACGTTCTATACCTTCAAATTTAAATCCTAACCTTTTCGGAATATTTTTGCTTGGAGTGTTCCCTACAGCGCATTTAATCTGAACACGATTTATATTAAGCTCATCAAAAGCAAAGTGAAGCAAAGCTTTTACAGATTCAGTAATTATACCTTTTTTCTGGTAGTTTTCGGAGAGCCAATAACCAATTTCTGTTTTCCTATTCAGCTTATCTGTATCCTTAAAGCCTATTAATCCGGCAAAAGAATTATTGTAATGTATTACAAACAAGAATTCTCGTTCGTCATCAGGAACATTCATTGCAGATAAAATAAATGACTGACTATCTTTAAGTTCTTTAGTAAAATCAACAAACGGAAGCCACTTTCTTAAATAGTCTCTTTGACTGTTTATTGTATTAAAGATATCAGCTGCATCTTTCAATTCTATTTGCTTAAGAATAAGATTCTCTCCTATAGCTATTTTCTTTATCTTTTCCATAGATTTCCAAAACCTTTATTTTATAAATAAACTTTTTCTATTTTCATTTACTTCTTTTTCTTTTATCAAAATAAGTAACTCTTCCAAAGCCGTCAACAAAGCAATGTATAATAAAGCGGGAAGGAAAGAATTATTTTCCACCAACATAACAGTAGGAACTGCAACAAAAACCAGAAATCCAGTTAGTTTATTAGCTAAAGTATGCAGAAATATAATTTTACAAAACTTCATTTTCGAAACTATTATAGAAAGAAACTTAATAACCAATATAGCAACGAACAGTGCTGCATTTTCAGTAAATACCCACCTATAGTTAAGAAACAGAAGAAGTAGTAATACTATGTGAAAGAAAATGTCGGCTACTGAATCAATCCGCGCACCTAAAGCAGTAACCATCTTAAACTTTCTGGCAATATAACCATCGGCAACATCTGTTATTCCTGCTATGAAAAATAGAATTAGGAACAGTGTTACCGAATTCATTAAAAACAGCAATATTACTGAAAGAATGATTCGGGAGAATGATATGATATTGGGAATATTCATATTATTACAACGCTTTCTTCATACAAATACTGTTTGTATTGCCTATATACTGGCCAAAATTATCAGTTATTTCATACCCTTTCTTTTTATACAGATTAATTGCTTCATGTTGTTTACTGCCTGTTTCAAGTATAGAATAAAGGAAGCCTTTCTCCTTTGCCCAGCATTCCAGTTCTTTTAATATTAAAGAAGCTATACCTTTTCCTCTGCAATTATTCCAAACAAAAACTCTTTTCATTTCTACATTCTGGTCATCAGCTCTTTTAAAGCAACCACAACCAACAGGTGTATTCTCTTCATAAGCAACAACAACAGTCTCCAGAAATTCTATTTGATTGTACACATCATATTGCTTTTGCAAATTACCATATCTTTCATCAAGTTCTGCATCCAGAGACTTTATAAGATTCCGAAAATCAGCATTTGTACTGTCACACCTTTGAATTTCAAGATTTCGCATAATATCTGTATTTATAATTTAAGTTTCTCAGATTCCCGACTCTTTAATCCATTCCATTACATTTGCAGGTGGTCGTTCATTCATTAGTTCTTTTTTCATAAAATCCATATAAGGTGCTATATGCTTAAAGAACTTGTGATAGCCTTTACATAAATAATTTAAACCCGGCTCACCAGTTTCGGTAAAAGTAAAACGATTTTTGGGACACTCCCCATTGCAGGCAAACAAGAACTCACACTCTTTACACTGCGTAGGTAATGTTTTTGATTTTGCTTCACCAAACTTTGCCTGCTTATCGCTATACATCATTTCAACCAGAGTATTTGAATACAAGTTACCTAATTTGTATTCCGGAAACACAAAATGATCGCAGGAATAAACATCTCCGTTATATTCCATTACACCGGCATGACCACAATTCTTTGCCATTGAACAAACACCGGGTTGTTCACCAATCCAGTTGGCTAGAGTTGAATCGAAAAGCTGAATGTAATAATTGCCTACGTCTTTACGTACCCACTCATCGAAAATAGCACAAAGGAAATTACCCCATTGTTCTGGCGAAACACTAAAATCAGTCAGTTCAGCTTTTTCATTTTGGATAGGTGAAGATAAAGATAGTCCGTCGGCACGTTGTGAAATTCGTTCAACTATAGGAGTGAACTGAATATAATGACAATCAATCTCTTTAAAGAAATGATAAAAATCCAATGGATAATCAGCATTGAAATCATTTACAACAGCCATGGCATTATATTCTACACCATGCTTCTTCAATAATTCAATGCCTTTCATCACCTTTGCAAATGACGGTTGGCCTTGCCTGTTTTTGCGATACTCATCATGAAATTCCTGAGGTCCGTCAATTGATACTCCGACAAGAAAATTGTTTTCTTTGAAAAACCTGCACCATTCATCAGTAAGCAGTGTTCCATTCGTCTGAATACTGTTATCAATAGTTCTTCCTCTGGCATATTTTTTCTGCAATTCAACCGCTTTCTTATAAAAGCTTATCGGCCTCATCAATGGCTCTCCTCCATGCCAAGTAAACAAGGCCTGCGGCATTGTCTGAGAATTAATATATTCATCAATAAACTTCTCTAAAAGTTCTTCGCTCATTACATGATTCTTTGCCTCATTATAAAGTTTCGATTTTTCAAGATAATAACAGTAATCACAGGAGAGGTTGCAAACAGATCCTACGGATTTCACCATCACATAGAGTGGCCTCGCAAAAGGAGTTATATTTAAATTGCTCATAAAAATAGTTTCAGCTGGATAATAAGGCTACAATATTACAAAATATAAGTAGAATATAGGGTTTAGAAACAAAACTTTTATTTAAGATAAATGTTTGTTATTTATAAAATAACCTATATAAAATGATATATGGAACATCTCAATTATGGAGCTATTGGCAACTGTAGAACTGCTGCGTTAATTTCTGACAAAGGAAGTATTGACTGGTTTTGTATTCCCGAATTTGATTCACCTTCTATATTTGCCAGGATACTAGACAAAGATAAAGGAGGTTGTCTGAGTTTTATTGTTGATGATAAATACAGAACAAGTCAGAAATATATTGAACATACAAATATTCTGTCTACAACATTCGAATCGGATGAAGGAGGATTTGAGGTTATTGATTTTATGCCACGTTACAATATCAGTGAATTAAAAGGATATTATATGCCTCCGGAGATTCATCGACTAATAAGGCATAAATATGGGAAGCCACGTTTTAAAGTGAATTATGACCTACGAATGGATTATGCTCAGGCAGAAGTGTATCACATAACAGGACCAAAATATCTTAAAACATATTCTAAGCTAAGCAACCGTGATACGATCTATTTTTATTCCAGTTTAGATTTCAATAAAATAATCAATAAGGCAGAATTCGAAATTACGCATGACGAGTATATTGTAATTTCATATAACCAGAAACTGATTAAGATTAATCTTGATAGAGTGGAAATAGAGTACGAACGGACAAAAGTATATTGGCTAAACTGGACTAACCGCTCTAAAAAATATATGAAATATAATAAAGAGATAGAACGTAGCATTCTTGTTCTGAAACTTATGACTTACAATCGGTCGGGAGCTGTTCTTGCTGCTCTGACAACCAGTATACCCGAATCTATAGGAGATGTACGAAACTGGGATTATCGTTTCTGCTGGCTTCGTGATGCTTCCATGTCTATTGAAACACTTATAAAAACGGGACATCAGGGCACAGCTCAACGTTTTATATCGTTTATTTTAAACATTGTAAGATCTAAACAAGAAACATTGCAGATAATGTACAGCATTCGTGGAGACCGCGAATTAAAAGAAGAAGAATTGTCACACTTGAGTGGATTTAAAAATTCGCGTCCTGTAAGAATTGGGAATGCTGCTTATACACAAAAGCAGAATGACTCGTTTGGATATCTGATGGATGTTCTTTACAAATACTATCGCTACTCTTTAGGTACTCTGGATGAAGTAGAGAGCATGTTTGCTGTAGTAAAGAATGTAGTAAAAACAGTCACCGAAGACTGGAGAAAGCCGGATAAAGGTATCTGGGAAATACGTGGAGAAGAAAAACATTTTGTTTTTTCTAAAATAATGTGTTGGGTGGCTATAGACAGAGCAGCAAAGATTGCCTGCTTTTTGCATAACGATAGTTATTCGAAAAGATGGAGGGAGACTGCAGAAATCATAAAGGAAGATGTTCTTGAGAATGGATGGAATGAGGAAATTCAGAGTTTCTCTCAATCATACGGTAGCACTGATCTGGATGCTTCTCTGCTATTAATGGAAGCATACGGATTTATCAGTGAAGATGATCCTAAATATATAAAGACTGTTGAAGCTATTTTTCAAAGTTTAAATTACAAAGGATTGATGTATCGCTATAATAATAAAGATGACTTTGGTAAACCTACTTCAGCTTTTACCATTTGTACTTTTTGGATGATTCGAGCTTTGTTTGTGACAGGAAAAGAAGAAGAGGCTTTGAATATGTTTAATGAGCTAATAAGTTATGCCAATCATTTAGGACTATTTAGCGAAGACCTGGATTTCGAAACCAAAGACCAGCTGGGTAATTTCCCGCAAGCTTATTCGCATCTTGCATTGATTGATACAGCGCTTCTTTTTTCCAAAGAGATTGAAGGACCAAAATTCGTAAAACCGTAGTTTATTTTTCAGTCAGCCGTTTTAAAAAGGGAAGTACTTCCGATTGTGACAACAAGCTGTAACGAGCAATTTCGGAAATATTTCCTATTTTTATAGTGTACGCATCAGCAGGAAGTTCACGAAAGGTATCTTCATCTGTTACATCGTCTCCCATGGCAAGAATAAAGCCAAAGTGGTCGTTCTGCAATATTCTGCGAGCCTCCGAGCCTTTTGTGTAGAGAGGAGATTTAATTTCAACAATCTTATCTCCCTGCATAATCTGAAGATTTTGCCTTGCACAAGGAGTTATCAATGCATTTATCAATTGTTGTTCGCGCAAGGAAGCCAGCCATGTATCGACATTCCGATAATGCCACACTAAGGCTGTTTCTTTTTGTTCTAATCTGGAGTGTGGGGTTTTATCAATGAATGATTGTAGAATAGAAATAATTTCCTCATCCCAATGATTGGTCTGAACATTTTCATTCCATATACCCTTTTCTTTGTAGAATGCACCATGCTCTGCAGCCAGATCGACTGGTAAATGACTAAACCAACGATCTAAAGTGTGATGATCTCTTCCGCTACTGATAACTACTTTATTCATATTATCTTCGCATAGGTTTGAAAGGACTTCCATTAATTCAGGTGTAGGTACAGCATCTTCGGGATTATTACAGAATTTACAAAGTGTTCCGTCATAATCCAGAATCAGGAGTCTGCTTGCAGCTTCTTTATACTTTCCCTGAATCTGCTTAAAAATGCGATCCTCTATTCTTTTTCTATTCAAAGCTTCATTCTGCAATTTGATTCTTTTTATTTCGTGAACAAAATCGTTTGCCCATTTGTCTACAGTTTGTTTTGATATATCTTCCTGCATCATCCGTAGTTTCCGCAGTTGTTCGTCGACAGGCATTTCCAAAGCCTTTAGAATTGCCTGTTCTATTTCACCCACATCATTAGGATTTACAATAATTGCTTCTCTCAGTTCGATAGACGCGCCAGCCATTTCACTCAGAATCAACACTCCCGGAGTATCTCTCTTGGCTGCAAGATATTCTTTTGTTACCAGATTCATACCATCTCTGAGTGGGGTAACCAAAGCTATATCCGCAATATTATACATAGCAACCAGTTCTTCGAAAGCAAAGCTATGATAGAAATAATAAACCGGAGTCCAGTTAATTGTGGAATACTTTCCATTGATGGCACCTATCGATTCATCTATCTTTGTTTTCAGGCCGGCATACCTGTCAACTTTATCTCTTGAAGGAACAATAATCATAGCCATTGATACCTTCTCTTTATATTCCGGGTGTCTTTCCAGAAAAAGAGCAAAGCCTCTCAAACGATGAAGTATTCCTTTGCTGTAATCAAGCCTGTCTACAGAAAGAATTAGCTTGTGAGTTCCATAGTTTTTCTTCAGTTCAAAAGCTTTTTGTTGCACAGAAGGATTGAGTATGGCATCATGATAGAGGGAATAATTAATACCCATAGGAAAGGCATCTGCATAAGCGATCCGTGTATCAAGCAATACATGATCGAGCCTAAATCGCAAATCCAGAACACGCTCGGCAGCACTCACAAAATGCCTCATATAATCGTGAGTATGAAAACCTATCAAATCGGCTCCCAACAGTCCATTCAGAATATCAGCTCTTTCGGGAAGTACGCGAAACAGTTCATAAGACGGGAACGGTATATGGTGAAAGTAACCAATGCTGACCTCTTTTGTAGAATTTCTAAGCAGCTGAGGAAGAAGCATCAAGTGATAATCCTGCACCCAGACAATATCTCCCGGTTCAAGTAGTGGTACTGCACTCTGGCAAAAAAGTTCATTAACCTGTTTATAAGATTCCCAGTACTTGTTTTCATACTCAATATAAGAAAAAAAGTAATGGCACAAGGGCCAAAGGGTACTGTTACTGTATCCTTCATAAAAGTTTTGTATCTGTTCCTGAGACAGAAATACCGGATGGAAATTATATGGTTGAAGATAACTTATTATCTTTTCTTTTTCCTCATCTGATTCTGTATAAATTCCCGGCCACCCTATCCAATGTTTTTCCACATCCATAGTTAGCGATCCCAGCCCTGTGGCCAGTCCGCCTTCACTATGACAGAATTCAAAATCGCCCGATTCTGTTCTGGTTGCTCTCAGTGGAAGTCTGTTGGATATAATATAAAGCTTCATAAACAAAAAATGTATAGGTATTGGATATGCTCTTTATCTCAAAGAACACATTAACATATTTCTTTGTTTATAAATTTAAGAAAAGTAAAGTTCTTATGTGAGTTACAAGAACTTAAGGATACATTTTCCTACGAATGGTGAATAAAATATATTTAGATGTACATCAAACGGGTATTATGACGTACATCTAAATAGCACTTTGATATACATCTAAAAAACACTTAGATATACATCATAATTAAATTGTTTATGGAATTATATTTTAATTCCCGAGAACATACTGAATAATATAACCGACAATACAACCAGAGTAATCACAACATACAATCTATCTCTTTCTACTGCAAAGGAAAAAAGAGAGCAAACAACACGCAATATAGGAGTCATAATCAGCACAACAGTTCCCAGCTGCATTATTCCGCGTGCATCGATCGAAAGCACCTTATCTATAATCCCCCCAAGACTGGTATATGCCGATGGTTCGCCATGAAAAGTATTGTAAGCAGGTCTTACTTCCATTCCATGAACAAAAAGATAAATAATTCCTCCTAACAAGGCTATTACACTTGCTGTAATCACTCCAAACCGAAGCAATGTTCCAATAATCTTTTGAAGATCACGATCTCCCAATATTTTACCTGACATATCTTTCTTAAACATACTTAGAATCTATTATTAAAGCCGTTATACATCATGTTAAGAGCAACAATTGATATTGCAACACTAAATATAATTCTCAAAACCTTAACATTCATTCTTGGAAGAAGCTTCGCACCGGTAGTTGCTCCGCCCAATACTCCAATAATAACAGGAAAGGCAATACCCGGATCAATGTAACCTCTTTGCAAATAAACCACCGCACTGGCAGCTGCAGTTACTCCAATCATAAAGTTACTGGTTGTGGTACTAACTTTGAAAGGAACACGCATTGCCGCATCCATAGCCAGAACTTTTAAAGCTCCGGATCCGATGCCCAGCAGTCCCGAAAGCACTCCGGCAAGAGACATCATGGAAAAACCTCCAAACACATTGGTCAATTGATAATGAACTTGTCCATCGGCTGTAGGATAAGAACCATTCAGTTTTAATTTTCTGGCAGCAACACTTCCTATAACATTATTATGATCATGCTTTTTTCTTATAGTCATTACTGCCGAGAAGATTAGCACCATACCAAAGATTATAGCAATTACGTTTGTAGGCATATAAATTGCAATTGTTGCACCAACAACAGCACCAATAGTTGTTGCTATTTCGAGAAACATACCCAGGCGCATATTGGTTATTCCTTCTTTTACGTAAGCACTAGCCGATCCTGAAGAAGTGGCAATGGAAGCAACCAAAGCAGAACCTATGGCATAACGAATATCTATATTAAAGCCTAATGTTAGTAGCGGAATAATAACAACTCCCCCACCCAATCCGGTTAGCGAGCCAGCCAATCCGGCCAGATATGCTCCCAGAAGAAGAATTAATGTAAATGCAAGAATTGACATAAAACTTAAAATATTTGTATTATTAAGATACAAAGGTAGTTCTTTTCAGATTGCAGTTCGGCTAATATCCATTATAATTTCCTAATTTTGCAATAAAATTAAAATATATATATTCAATGCAAGGAATAAAACACCTCACGGAAGGACCTATTTTTAAACAGCTTTTCAATTTGGCCATGCCAATAATGGCAACCTCTTTCATACAAATGGCTTATAGTCTTATCAATGCGGCATGGGTAGGAAGAATAGGAAGCGAAGCTGTTGCGGCAATTGGAACTGTAGGTATACTTGCATGGATGGCTACATCTATTTCATTATTGAATAAAGTTGGTTCCGAAGTTAGTGTGGGGCAAGCAATTGGTGCTAAAGATGAAAATAAAGCCAAAACTTTTGCATCTCATAATCTTACTATAGCACTTATTATATCCATATTATTGGGAACACTTCTTTTTATATTTGCCAACCCAATCATAGGCGTTTATGAATTAAATAGCAGTATATCGGCAAAGGCAGTTATTTATCTAAGAATTATTGCTTCTGCCATGCCATTTATGTTTTTATCAACAGCTTTTACCGGCATTTACAATGCGGCAGGAAGAAGTAAAGTTCCCTTTTATATAAGTGGTACCGGATTAATAATAAATATAATACTCGACCCCATATTTATTTTTGTATGTGAATGGGGAACCACCGGGGCAGCAATTGCCACATGGATTTCACAGGCTTCAGTTTTGGGTTTGTTTCTTTATAAGTTAAAAGGGAAAAAAGATATATTAGGTGGCTTTAGTATTATTACAAAACTACAGAAAAGTTATACTTTGCGTATTCTTAGACTAGGACTTCCTGCTGCAACACTTAACACGTTGTTTGCCTTTGTAAATATGTACATCTGTAGGTTAGCTTCTGAACAAGGCGGACACATTGGTTTAATGACAATGACCCTTGGGGGACAAATCGAAGCTATTACATGGAATACTTCACAAGGATTTTCGAGTGCACTCAGTGCGTTTATCTCTCAAAATTATGCAGCAGGAAAACAAGGCCGGGTATTACAGGCATATAATGCAACTTTATGGATTACATCTCTTCTTGGCTCTTTCTGCACATTTCTATTTATATTTTATGGACAGGAAGTATTTTCATTATTCGTCCCCGAGGAAAAGGCAATACTGGCAGGAGGAGTTTTCTTATTCATAGACGGATACTCACAATTATTTATGATACTTGAAATTACAACTCAGGGACTATTCTATGGAACAGGCAGGACATTGCCTCCCGCTATAATAAGTATTACTTTTAATTGTTTACGTATCCCACTAGCTATTATACTTACAAATCTAGGGATGGGAGTTGAAGGTATTTGGTGGGCAATTAGTTGCACAAGTATCGCAAAAGGCCTTTTTGCCTATCTATGGTTTGCAATAATTAAGAAACGGGTCTTAAATATTCCTTCAATCGCAATTTAACAAATGGTTTTACAAAGCTCTAAAAATCTTGCATTTATGTAATTCTCTATTAAATTTAAATAAATATTTATTGTAAGAAAAAGCCAATCAAACGCTATTTCTTACAATAAATTGAACAATTCTTTCAAAAGAATTTATATCTTTGTAACAACTTTATTAAGACTAGAAATAAATAAAAAACTATTAATTTGTGAATTTTATGAAAAAGATTAAGTTATTATCAGTTTTATTAAGCTTCTCTTTGGTATTTGGAGGATGCGGAATGTCTAATACAGCAAAAGGTGGTTTAATTGGTGCTGGCTCAGGTGCAGCTCTAGGTGCTATTATTGGCCAAATTGCAGGACACAGTGGTAAAAGTACAGCTATTGGTGCAGCTATAGGAACGGCTGTTGGTGCAGGTGCAGGTGTTATCATCGGTAAGAAGATGGATAAAGCCGCTGCAGAAGCTGCTGCTATTGAACAGGCAAAAGTAGAAAAAATAACAGATGCAAATGGTCTTACTGCCGTAAAGGTTACTTTTGACGGAGGTATCTTATTCGCAACTAATTCTAGTGTATTAAATGCTACATCTAAAACAGCTTTAACTAAATTAGCTAAAGTTCTTTCAGAAGACAGAACAATGGACATCGCAGTATATGGACATACAGATAATACTGGTTCATTAGCAGTAAACCAAAAATTATCTGCTGAACGTGCAGGTTCAGTTGCTACATATCTAAGAAATAATGGAGTTGCTACAACTCAGTTTAAATATGTACTTGGAAAAGACTTTCAAGAACCAATTGCAAGCAATGAAACTGTTGAAGGTAGAGCACAAAACCGCCGTGTAGAAGTTTACATGTATGCAAGTGAACAAATGATTAAAGACGCAAGTAAATAATTTATTTCAAAATTATTAGTAAATCGTGTAAGCCTGTTTTATAGCTTACACGATTTCTTTTTATAATGATAGTAAAAATCAACATCCATTAAATATGGTAAAAAAGAAAGTCCTCCATATCCTTAGGAATCTTATTATTGCATTCTTTGGATCAACAATTTTAGTTACGTTAATCTACCGTTTTGTACCTGTATATGTTACCCCATTAATGATAATCAGGTGCATGGAACAGATGAAAGATGGTGAAGAAATTAAACTAAAACATACATGGGTCCCCTTTGAAAAGATTTCAAAACATCTGCCAATGGCTGTTATCGCATCCGAAGATAACAAATTTGCCACTCACAACGGATTTGATTTTCAAGCAATTCAACTCGCCATAGAAGAGAGTCAGGAAGGAAAAAGAAACAGAGGAGCAAGTACTATCAGCCAACAAACTGCAAAAAATGTTTTTCTATGGCCAGAATCATCATGGTTAAGAAAAGGTTTTGAGGTTTATTTCACCGTTCTTATTGAAACTCTATGGTCTAAACAGCGTATCATGGAAGTATACTTAAACTCCATAGAGATGGGAAAAGGTATTTATGGAGCAGAAGCAACTGCCAGATACAAATTCCATACTACAGCAAAGAAACTTAGCAGAGGGCAATGTGCTTTAATTGCAGCAACCTTACCAAACCCTATTAAATTCGATTCTGCAAATCCATCCAGATATATCCTCAGACGTCAGGCCAAAATATTGAGGGTTATGCAATTAATACCTAAATTTCCTCCTGCTAAAAAAGGAAAGTAGAGTCTCTATTTATTATAACCTATGAAAAAACTGCTGATATTATGTGTATTTCTGATTACTGCTTTGTTTGTAAAAGCACAGAGAAATGAAGTTTTCTCGCCTAACATTCAAAGCTTACAGATAAAGGTTAACGATAACTGGCTTGCACCTCCAATCGTTAACCTGAATTCTGATGATGTATTAGAAGTCTCTTTTGATGAGCTATCACACGAATATCACCGTTTTCAATATATTATTTCACATCACAATGCAGACTGGACTCCTTCTGGACTGAGCGAAATAGAATTTCTGGAAGGTTTTAATAATAGTCCTATTGAAGATTACAAGAATTCATTGAATACGACTATGCAGTATACTCATTATCGAGTATCTTTCCCTAACGAGCAAGTTAAACTTAAAGCTTCAGGAAACTATATTATTACTATATTTGACGATAATGATAATTCAAAACCTGTATGCAAAGCTTGTTTTTCTGTAATAGAAAAGAAAGTAACAGTTTCGGCTACAGTAAGCAGCAATACAGATATAGATAATAACAAATCACATCAACAGGTTTCTTTCAACGTCAATTATAACGGATATAATATCCGTAATCCTCAAAGTGAGGTAAAAATTAAAGTTATGCAAAATCTACGTGAAGATAATTGTGTGACTAATCTAACACCATCATATATCAGTTCAAATGAACTAAAATATGAGCATAATAAGAATCTGATATTCGATGCTGGGAACGAATACAGACGATTCGAAATGGTTAGCGTAAAATATGCAGCACAAGGTATTCAAAGAATTAAGTTTTTTGATCCGTATTATCATGTAACTCTAATTCCAGATGAGCTAAGAACAAAGAACTACAGTTACGATCAAGACCAGAACGGGCGTTATCTGGTACGATATGATTGGGCTACTAATAATGATATCGAAGCGGACTATTTACTGGTTCACTTTTCACTTCCATGGAAAGATGAATTACCGGATGGGAACTTCTATTTGCAGGGAGCATTTACTCACGACAACTTAACTGATAATTATTGCTTAAAATACAACCCTGAAACGAAAGCTCTTGAGACTATTCAATTGCTAAAACAGGGAGCATATAACTATCAATACCTTTTTGTACCTACTAATAGCAACAAAACTACAACTGCTCTCACCGAAGGAAATTACTATGAAACAGAAAATGAATATCTGATATTAGTATATCATCGTCCTTTCGGGGAAAGATACGACCGCCTGATTGGAGTGCAACAGGTTTATTTCAAATAAATCGATATCCGTAAATACTATCTAACGAAAAGGCAAACAGAAAAGCTCCTTCTTTTTATTTATACTAGATCATAAATAAAGATATATAGAATAAGTGAGTTCTTATATTCCTTGTTCTTATTAAAAAAAGTAAAGTATTCCTTGTTGAAAGTTTCCTAAGAACTTGTGAAGGTTTCCTAAGAATTGGATATACTATTTAAATATTCAAATAGTTAAGCTTTGTATTTAATTGGATTATATTAGATTCTTTCAATCTAATAAAATTAAGTAGAAAAAGAGGCAGCAGTTACTTAAATATTCTAAGTGACTGCTGCCTTACTATAATATCACAAAAACTTATTTCTAATTTTATGCAAACAACTCTATTCTTTCTATATAAGCAAGAATATCACCCTTGTTTACATGAGCTCCTTGTTTCACACAAACTTCAACTATGCGACCTGAGAAATTGGCCGGAATCTTATCATAAGTTCCCCATAAAGTACCAATATAACAAAATGTTTCTTCTGGATAGAATTTCTGACCAATAGCTGGAGGAGTAGATCCAGATTCAAAACTTGCATCCCAAAATACCTGTCCTTTTTCAAGAGCTGTAATTGGTTCAGCTTTAGCACGTTTTAATTTCTTTATATCCTCTTCAGTAAAGCCATTTTTCTGCATTTCTGCATCTTTGGCTCTTTGTAATTCATCTTCAAAGCGTTTCTTTGCTATACCCGAACGATAATCGCGATATTGACGATCATGCATAGCCAGTTCGAACAATTCTTCATTATCCGGACCATATTCCCATCCATTATCATCCATTTCTTTTTTATATGTTTCCAGAGCATCTGGGAAATTATCTTGTGGATTCTCGTCTGTAAATTCATACCCTTTTGATTTAGCCAGTTCAATGATTTCCGGAGCAAGTTCACCAGGCAATTTACCGCTCTTGCCTAAGATCATATCCCATGTATGAGAATCAATCATACTCCAGCGCTCTTCCCCTTTAACCATTTGCATAACATTCATCAATGCAACATTCTTCACATACTGGCTAAATGGAGTAACTAAAGGAGGATAACCTAATTTTGGCCAAACGTAAGCTACTTCATCAAAAAGCATCACCAATAGATCATCAATACTAAGTTCATTTTGGTTCTTGCTTTTTAAATACATATTAATTCCAGATTGAACACCCTTTAAATCGGCCATCATTGACCCCATCATACCTCCAGGTAAACCACTACCAATAAGCAATGAAGAAGTATGTTTATTAGTAGGATCAATAAAATATCCTAAGAAGTCATCAATAAACTCTTGAGTTAAACTACGGGCCTTCATATAAGCCTTCATATTAATTTCAGGAACCTGGAAACCGGCATCTTTCAACATAGCCTGAACAGATAATACGTCTGGATGAACTTTTCCCCAAGACAATGGCTCCATGGCAACATCAATAATATCTGCACCGTTTTCACAAACCTCCAGAATGGAAGCCATAGAAAATCCAGGACCTGAATGTCCGTGGTACTCTATGATAACCTCTGGATGTTTATCCTTTATTGCCTTTACTAATTTTCCAAGCATTACAGGACGACCAATACCTGCCATATCCTTTAAACAAATCTCAGGAGCTCCTGCAGCAATTAACTGTTCAGCAATATCCGAATAATACTCTACTGTATGTACAGGAGAGAAAGTAATACAAAGTGAAGCTTGAGGAATCATACCTGCTTCCAAAGCATAAGTAATAGAAGGAATTATATTTCTCACATCATTTAAACCGCAAAAAATACGAGTTATATCAACGCCTTGTGCTTTCTTTACTTTATACATTAGTTTACGAACATCAGCAGGGACTGGATACATACGTAGCCCGTTCAATCCACGATCGAGCATATGGGTTTGAATACCAACTTCATTTAATGGTTTCGTGAAAGTTCTCACTGCATTATTTGGGTTCTCACCGTACAATAAGTTTACTTGTTCAAAAGCTCCTCCGTTGGTCTCCACGCGAGCAAAACATCCCATTTCAATAATTAGTGGTGCAATTCTTGCCAATTGATCAGCTCTTGGTTGATACTTTCCGGAAGATTGCCACATATCCCGGTAAAGAAGGCTAAATTTAATTTCTTTTTTCATTGTAATAGCGCTATATAAGATTATAAAAGTTTATTAAAATGCTATTGCAAAGATAACAAATGAATTGACAATATGTCAAGGAAATAAATAAAATCGCCATTTTTAAAATATGTTTAATATCATATTTATATTTCAAATTAGAAAAAGAAAGGGAGTAATACCATTTTTATTAGAATTACCCCCTTAAATTACCAAAAATATATCATATTTTATAAGCATCATACAAAATCCTTTAATTGTTGTTGCAACCGTTGTCGCGTAAAAAAGATGCGGCTCTTCACTGTTCCGAGAGGTAAATTTAGTTTATCAGCAATTTCACGATATTTAAAACCAGAAACATGCATAGAAAAAGGTACCATATATTCTTTTGGCAATGAATTAACTACTCTATGAATTTCTTTAATGTCATAAGCTCCTTCAGTGCTATCGAAGCCTGAATCTTGTGATTGATTAAGATGGTACATATTCTCTGTCTGATCAACGAATGTTTGATCTCTCATCACCTTCCGATAATTATTAATGAATATATTACGCATTATAGTATACATCCACCCCTTAAAGTTGGTATCGGGTGTAAATTTGTCTTCGTTGTCGAGTGCTTTCAAGGATGTTTCCTGCAATAAATCGTTTGCTTCTTCCCTGTTTGCTGTTAATTTATACGCAAAGCGAAGTAGTTCGTCCTGTACTCCCAGCAGATCACTTTTAAAATTTAAACTTTTCATAACTTTGCTTATTTGTGTTAATACTGTTTTTACTTGTTACAATATTATATAAAATAAGTGTGTTAGATAGCCCAAATTCTATCAGCAATTGGGGGGTATATTATTAATAACAATTTTCGCACCGTTAAATAACAGTTTTCAGGTCATTCTCCTTTTAACTTCGGTAAACAGATATTATATTTTACTGCAAGAATTCTTGTGAGAAAAACACTAAAACCACTGATACATTGAATCAACATACTGTCCAGATTCATAAAAGAACAGCCCCAAAACACTAATCCTCCCACTATACAAGCCATTGCATAGATTTCTTTTCTAAAAATAAGTGGAATCTCGTTAATAAAGATATCACGAATCACTCCGCCTGCTGCACCTGTAATACTTCCCATTACAATAGCAACCCAAAAAGGAAAACCTAAAGCTATAGTTTTTTCAACTCCAACAACGGTAAAAAGAGCAAGACCAATGGAGTCGAAAATAAAGAATGTATTATGTAAATGAACTAATTGTTTGCCAAAAACTACTACCCAGAATAAAGCCAGGGCAGAACAAATAAGATAAACCGGATTTGTCATCCAAAAAGGTGTTACATCGAGAAGAACATCACGGATAGTTCCACCGCCAATAGCAGTAACCAATCCAACAACATAAGCGCCAAACCAGTCGAATTGTTTAGCAGAAGCTAAACGTATGCCACTAATGGCAAAAGCAAAAGTTCCGAAGAATTCTATAATCTGAACAAATGTAGGCATAATCCCATTTTTTTTGCAAAGAAACAAATAAAGAATTAAATTATGAATCAAATAAGAAAAAAGTAAGTTGAATTATAACTTGAATTATGAAAGAAAGTGTACTTTTGCTGCCTAAAAGAACAACATATATTATAGACATGAAAATTACCATTGTTGCAGGGGCACGCCCCAACTTTATGAAGATTGCTCCAATCATGCATGCTATTGATAATGCCAGAGAGCAAGGGAAAGAAATCTCATATAGAGTAATATATACTGGATCAGCTAATGATACAAGTTTGGATCCTTCTCTTTTTGCTGATTTGAATATAAAAAAACCGACTGCATATTTGGGAATAGGTTTTGAAAACCTTACTGAACGGGCAGGAGGAATTATGCTGGCTTTTGAAAAAGAACTAAAAGAAAACCCAACCAATATAGTATTAGTCGTTGACGATTTAACTTCCACTATGGCGTGTGCTATCGTTGCTAAAAAGCAAAATATAAAAGTTGCTCACCTGGTTGCAGGAACACGCTCTTTTGACATGAGTATGCCTAAAGAAGTGAACCGAATGATTACCGATGGACTTTCTGATTACCTGTTTACAGCAGGAATGGGTGCAAACCGTAACTTGAATCAAACGGGAGCAGAAAATGAGCAAGTTTTCCTTGTCGGAAATATTCTGATGGATTCTCTAAGATATAATCGTCACAGATTTATAAAGCCTACTACATTTGGTGTTTTAGGATTAAAAGAGCAAAGCTATATTCTTTTAACAATCAATCGTCATGCATTGATTGAAAATAAAGAGAATTTCAAAGAACTTATGGAGCGTTTAATATCTGAAGCCAAAGGTACTCCTATTGTTGCTCCGCTGCATACATACGTACGTGATGTGATAAGCGAGCTTAATATAAAAGCTTCTAATTTACACATTCTTCCTCCGCAAAGCTATCTTTCATTTGGTTATCTGACAAGCAAAGCTAAAGCGATAGTTACAGACTCCGGTAATGTTGCAGAAGAAGCAACATTCCTTGGAATTCCATGTATTACATTAAATAACTATGTTGAGCATCCTGAAACCTGCTCTATCGGTACTAACGAATTAGTTGGTGAAAGCCCAGAACAACTTGGCTCTGCAATTGAAAAAATAATGAAAGGCGAATGGAAACAAGGAAGTCTTCCTGAAAGATGGGATGGAAGAACAGCCGACAGAATTGTTCAGACTTTGCTTCAACTGGTATAAACCAAACAAGAATACATAAAAAATACGCTGTTATTAAAGAGTTCTTGTTACCTATAATATTAAAAGAGCCATTTTCTATTTGTCCAACAGATAAAGAATGGCTCTTTTATTATAAAAAGAATTTAATCAAGCTATAATTCAGAACTTTCAATCTTTAAATTCAAGCTATTAATAATCTGTCTGCGACGTTACACCTGCGCAATGTTCCTACAAAGCTAATGAACTTCCTTTTTAGGAATTCTTATAAATGAAGAATTTATGATATCTAGAAAAAGCTTTTAATTGTGCGGGCAACTATGCTATTTTTTAGCATTCTTACGGGGTGTTACTAAAACGCCCGCGCCTAATAATCAAGTTATTATCTTTAAAAATAAAATAGTAAGACAGAAAACAACCTTATTTTTTTCTATTTATGAGTAGTTCGTCGAGTTAAAATGTGTTTCATTCCTCATATTCAATAAAATATAAAGTCTAAAAACGTTCCAATTTAGAATTAAAGCAAAAAAGCACGGTGGAATTAATAAGACCACCGTGCTTTTGTTATCTAAAGAAAGAAATGTCTCTAGCTATTCTTCATCACAATGTCCAAGGACAGGTTGCAATATTTCCGGTAAAACAAGACCTTTACATTTTATCTGCGACAAAACCTTCTTTCCCTCTTTATTCAGATTAAAGTACATTTGTCGCTTATCATTTTCTCCCAGACTACGTTCAATAAGCATCTTCTGTTCAACAGACCTTATTACTTTAGAACAGTGAGATGATGTCATCCCAGTCATTTCTGCAATTTCGGATGCCGACAAACGACCTTCTGAAAGACAACAGAGAGCCATTGCTTCATTTAAACCAACGCCATATTTATCATTCAGCTGTATTTCAAGATCATTCATGGCAATATTAATGTCTCTCAGCTGACAGATTACTTTTATCATTTATTTCAATTATTATCAAATAAACAGGTTGATATTGGATTTGTCAGCTCGTTCCATATATGTAGCCACTCCTCCAATTGTAACATTATCGAGCAGTTCTTCTTCTTTCACTCCCATTACATCCATTGACATCTGACAAGCAATAAATTCCACTCCACTATCAATAGCTTGCTGACGTAATGATTCCAAAGAATCGATACCTTTCTTTTTCATGATAAACCGCATCATTTTACTGCCAATTCCCATCATGTGCATTTTAGAAAGCTTCAATGCCATAGTATCCGAAGGAAGCATCATCGAAAACATTTTTCCAAAGATGTCTTTCTGAACTTTTGGTTTTTTTGTTCTCTTAATTGCATTCAATCCCCAGAACGTAAAGAAGATAGTTACCTTCTCTCCTGTAGCAACAGCTCCATTTGCGAGTACAAAAGTAGCCAAAGCTTTGTCTAAATCATCACTAAACATAATAAAAGTTTTCCCCTTATTGTTATTTTCGACTGATACTTCGCTAATTTCATTAGAAACTTTCTTCTTTTCCACTTTTTCAATAACTGAAATATACTTGCCTGAATCGGCTGATTGTGAGATCATTTTATGTCCTGTCATATTACACCACGCCTGAGAATCACGACGAAAAGCCGGATCGGTTGAGATAACTTCGAGACGTTCGCCAATATTAATACCTTCTATACTCTTTTTCAATTTCATGATAGGGCCAGGGCATTGCAATCCACAAGCATCTATCTTGATAGTTTCTATCTCCATTTTATTAGCATTGCTATCTCTCAAGCCTAAAGAGCAGGCAATCATGTCTTTATCATTAAGAACTACAGGAGTTGTTGCTGCCTGATATAGCTTATATCCTCCCGACAGATTAAACACATTGTTAAAACCATGCTGCATCAGCACTCTTGAAGCAAGATAACCTCTCAGTCCTACTGCACAATAGATATAAATGTTCTTATCCTGAGGAATTTCGTTCAAATGATCTCTTATTCCATCTATTGGAATATTTACTGCACCCGGAATTGCTCCCAGTGAGAATTCATCAGGAGTACGCACATCCAGAATTATACCATCCTGAGCTTGTTGCAGTTGTCTCCAGGTAATAATATTCATTCTTTTCAGCAGAATGTTCTCTGCCACATATCCGGCAATAGCAATAGGATCTTTTGCTGATGAGAAAGGAGGAGCATACGCATGTTCCAGTTGAATCAAATCATAAATCGTACCTTGTTGTTTAATCAGCAGTGCTATCTGGTCGAGTCGTTTATCAACGCCATCGTATCCCACAATCTGAGCACCAAAAAGTTTTCCGTTCTCCGGACTAAAGGTGATTTTAATACTCATTTGTAGAGCGTTAGGATAATAACCGGCATGAGAACCCGAATGAGTTACTGAAGATATATAAGGGATTTCTTCTTTCTTTAATTGCTTTGCAGCCATTCCTGTAGAAGCAACAGTCAGATCGAAGACTTTTGCTATTGCAGTTCCTATAGCTCCTTCATATTTTATTTTGTTACCAAGTAACATATTGTCTGCACATATACGTGCTTGTCTGTTGGCCGGACCAGCCAGATAATTCAGCCATGGTTTTCCGGTTATAGGATGCTTATACTCAATAGCATCACCAACGGCATAAATATTTTCGTCGGAAGTCTGAAGATAATCGTTTACCGCAATTCCTCCCCTCTCCCCTATTTTCAATCCGGCTTGTTTAGCCAATGTAGTTTCGGGACGTACACCAATGGATAGAATTACCAGATCGGCCATTATACATTTGCCGTTTTTAAAAACCACCTCGATGGAGTTTCCTTTTTTTGTAAACGCACTTACTGCATGTTCCAGATACAGATTCACTCCTTTATCCTGCAAGTGTTGATGTACAAGTGAGGCCATAGAATAATCAATTGGTGGCATTACCTGATTGAGCATTTCAATGATGGAAACTTCTGCTCCGGCATGCTGAAGATTCTCGGCCATCTCCAAACCGATGAATCCGGCTCCAACTACAACAGCCTTTTTCACCGAATGGGTATCCATATAGTTTTTTATGGCATCTGTATCATTTACATTACGTAAAGTAAAAATGCCATCTAAATCAATTCCAGGAAAAGCAGGACGAACAGGTGCAGCTCCCGGAGATAACAAAAGCTTATCGTATTTCTCTTTGTATTCTTCTCCGCTTTGAGAACGAACAATAACTTCTTTGTTATTGCGATCAATACTGATTACTTCCGAATGAACTCTTACATCTATATTGAAACGTAAGCCAAACGATTCCGGAGTTTGCAAAAATAAATTTTCACGTTCGCTTATAACTCCACCTATATAATAAGGTAGACCACAATTAGCATAAGAGATATAATCTCCCTTTTCGAACAAGACAATCTCAACATCCTCATTTATACGTCTGATTCTGGCAGCTGTTGTTGCACCTCCAGCTACTCCTCCAATAATAATGTACTTTTCTTTACTCATTTCCTATTATGTTTTTTAGATAACCATTTATAAAATTCCAATATTAATATTTTCCAATGGAATTATTTCGCAAAGGTATTACTATTTTCTAATAAAACAAGTTTCCAATAGAAAATGTTTTTTAAATAAAAAGAGGCTGTTACTTTATTTAAAAGCAACAACCTCTTCTTTATACAATTATAACGAATTATCAGTTATTATTTTGCTACATTATTAACCGGTTTACCAGCTGAGTATGCTTTAATATTTTCTACAACAATACTCATCAGTCTCACACGAGAAGCTTTAGTAGCCCATGCTATATGAGGAGTGATGAAACAGTTCTTAGCTGTAAGTAACGGATTATCTGCACGTGGAGGTTCAGATGACAATACATCTAATCCGGCAGCATAAATAACTCCTTTATTCAAAGCATCAGCCAAGTCTTGCTCATTGATAAGCGAACCACGACCGGTGTTGATAAGGATAGCCGTTGATTTCATACTTGCCAGACGTTTTGCATCAACAAGTTCGCGGGTTTCTTCGGTTAGCGGACAATGAAGACTAATAATATCACATTCAGTGAAAATTTCATCTTTTGTCATCATCTTAATTTCCGGTGGCAATTGAAGCTGTGATTTAGAAGTATAAGCACAAACACTCATTCCAAAACCAAATGCAACGCGAGCCGTAGCCATACCAGTACGTCCAAGTCCCACGATACCAAGTTTTAGTCCGCTCAGTTCTGTAAGTGGAGTATCCCAGAAGCAGAAATCCTCACTGTTGGTCCATCGGCCATTTTTTACTTCGTTAGAATGATGTGCCACATTCTGAGTTATATTCAAAATATGAGCAAATGCCATCTGAGCAACCGAAATAGTACTGTAAGCAGGAGTATTGGTAACAACTATTCCACGTTCTTTCGCTGCTGTAACATCTACAACATTATATCCGGTAGCAGTTACGCCAATATATTTCAGCTCTGGAAGAGCAGCAATTACCTCAGCATTAATCTCTACTTTATTAGTTAATATAACGTCTGCATCTTTGGAACGAGCAACAACATCTGCTGCAGAAGTGCGATCATAAATAGTACAATCACCCAAAGCTTTAAGTTCATCCCACGATAAATCGCCCGGATTCATTCCATAACCGTCTAATACTACAATTTTCATATTCAAATTAAATTTAGAATTTATTCTTTATAACGATCTCCCCAGAGTTGTACCATATGTTCTTTGAGTTTAGCCTCCGCCGGATTTGGCTGCGGATGCCAGATTGATTGGTTTTTCAATTCCTCGGGAAGAAATTGTTGTTTTACAAAATGCCCTTCGTAATTGTGCGCATATTTATAGTCATTGCCATACCCCAACTGTTTCATCAGCTTTGTAGGAGCATTGCGCAGGTGTAACGGCACAGGCAGATTACCTGTATTACGAACTAATTCCAGTGCATCATTAATGGCGTTGTAGGCCGAATTACTTTTGGGACTTGTTGCCAGATAAATAGTTGTCTGTGCCAGAGGGATGCGTCCTTCGGGCCATCCTATTTTCATCAGCGTATCAAAGCAGGCATTGGCGAGTAGCAATGCATTTGGATTTGCCAAACCTATATCTTCTGAAGCAGAAATTACCAGTCGGCGGGCAATAAAGGCGGGATCTTCTCCCCCTTCCACCATGCGGGCCAGCCAATAAATTGCTCCGTCGGGATCACTTCCACGAATACTTTTTATAAAAGCGGAAATAATATCATAATGCATTTCTCCGTCTTTATCGTATGCAAGTGGATTTTGCTGAAGCCTGTCAACCACCTTTTCATCGGTAATCTCTATTGGATCTTCAGTATCAGACTCAACAACCAGTTCAAGTATATTAAGCAACTTGCGCGCATCTCCACCGGAATAGCGAAGCATAGCATCTGACTCTTTGACTACTATATTTTTACTCTTCAGGATATGATCCTCATTTATAGCACGATCTATAAGCTGAAGTAAATCTTCTTTTTCTAATGATTTAAGCACATAAAGCTGACAACGGGACAGTAACGGACGAATAACCTCGAAAGATGGATTTTCCGTTGTTGCACCAATAAGTGTCACAGTGCCCTGCTCTACTGCTCCTAATAAGGAATCTTGCTGTGATTTACTGAAACGGTGAATTTCGTCTATAAAAAGTATAGGACTGGCTTGTGAAAAGAAACGTCCGCTTTTAGCTTTTTCAATCACATCACGAACATCTTTCACGCCCGAACTGACTGCACTCAATGTATAAAAGGGAGTTTCAAGTTTGTTTGCTATAATCTGTGCAAGGGTAGTTTTACCTACTCCGGGAGGTCCCCAAAGAATAAATGACGAAATGCGTCCTGCGTCTATCATTTTACGCAAGATTGCCCCTTCTCCCACTAAATGTTTCTGGCCAATATAGTCATCAAGCGACTTTGGCCGGAGTCTTTCTGCTAATGGTTGTGCCATTTCGTTATTGTTATATGAAAAAGCAAATGTACATATTAATATTTAAAATGGATAATTCTCGGCCAAAGATTTTAAAACCGATGGCGGGAAAAGAAAATGCTCTTGTACAAAAGAATGATTTCTTCTGTACAGGAGAATTAATTGTTTTGTACAGAAGAATGCAATCTTTTGTACAAGATATTAAAATGTTATATAGACGAATTCAGAATACTTCCTTAGAAGTTAAGCATTACTGCAAGACGAATACCATCTTTATTGATACCTGGATGATTCAGATAATTCAAACGACGAGTATATTCAATATGAAGTAATTTAAAGATATTGTAAATACCCACACTGAATTCCATATATGGTTGTTTGCCCATTGCGTAACTGGTTGGCACTCCATCGCGAGTTGGGAACAGGAACAAACCGCTACTTAAATCGGGATTATTCTTATCACTCAAACCTCCGTACAATGCTTTAAACTTAAAGACTTCTCTCCACTTAAGAGTCTTAATCAAAGGAATACGATTAAATAATCTTCCGTTCAAATCATAAGTCAGATCTAATGAAGCAAACTTATCATTCAGGAATTCCATGTTGTTTATCAAGTTAAACGTCTCCCTTTGTGTAATGTAAGAAAGGTTGGCTGCCGGCATAATCAATAATGGGAAAGGAACCTTATCCCATTGCTTACCAGCTTTAACATAAGCGTCCAGTCTACCCCACGATTTAAGCCAGAATCTCTTATAAACACCTGCTTCAGTAAAATTAAATTTATAATCGCCACCAAGCACATCTTTAATACCCATAGTGTGAGAAAGAGTAAAGATTGGCGCATCGAAATTGATTGGCAATCTGCGTTCTTTGGTATTAATAAATGTTTCTCCGGGTGCAAACCTAAGTTGCAAAGAAGCTTCGGTTGTTGTTATATCGTGCACATTTGTTTTAGCCTCATCATTCTTTATATAGAAAAGATTACCTGTTGGCTCGTCATTGCGGTTCTTTACGGTCATAGCAACTGAGAAGCCAGACATTGTTTCACGTTCGTATTTAAACTGAGCATCGCGCACGTAAGACATTTGGTCTACGGTTGTGGTTTTCAGTCCCACAAACATATTATCTTTATCTGTCTTCAGGAACTTATCCATTGGAGACATTACATCATACATATAAGAGAAAGAGATGGAATGTTTAGGGAATTCTCTAGCAAGGAATTCTTTCTTATCAAATGTATATTCCACCATTCCTTTATATTTAGAACGGTTATCCTTGAATCCGTATGCATAATATCCGCTTAAGAAAAGCTGAGGGAACAACTTGGCTGTTGTTTGTCCGCTAATTCTAAGACGAAGACCTTCAATAGTGTTACTGCCTATAATAGTATTCATTGGCCCGAAATCGAATTTACTTGGATGACCCTTGCTGCCGGTTTCAACAAAATTCTCAATCAATGCCTTTAAACCAATAATCATATACTTAAATCCTGGCATTTCTTCGAGATGCTTAAGAAATAAATCCATACCGTTTTCTTTATCTGTAAGCGGAACCGGACGCATTTTATTCCAGAAGTCATCGTCCTTCATCATAGCATCTACCTCTTTTACAGTATTCCCCTTTACCTTAAACAGTTTTGGCTGAATTTCATTAAATGCATAATTGCTATATCTGGTGAGACGCCGGACTTGTAATTTCGACAGATTCTTCACAAATGAGAGTTCAACGATCATATCATCATCTTTGAGCGCCCATCTACCATTAGGAAGTTGCTCGTATGACTGAATAATATTGAGGTTATCTACAAAGTTCACACCCGTTTTCTTTGGAAGATTCATTATGCACTTCTTTACGGCATAAGTAGAATCTTTCAAAATATAAAGGTGACCAGTAAACCCAAAGTCCTGTGAATTATTAGGCACAAATGTAAGATGGATACATGAGTCTTTTTCTACTTTCAGCGTATCCATAATATAGAACTTATAGAAAGATATCGCAGAACTTGAAGAAATAGGGCTAATAAAACGGCTCGACAACAGACGGATATCGTCATCGTAAATATTCACATCCGTAAATACGTCTTTAAGGATAGTTCCCATCATATCGCCAGTTGAGAAAAGCTCGTCAACTCCCGATGTATTGATACCTTTTATAATCGTTTTCTCATCCTTCGGATTTTTCCGGAAAATAGTCTGAGAAGCAGTTTCCTGAACAGAGAAAGGAATAATCAGCTTATTTGTTTCCAAACAAGGCTCAACCTGATTAACCAGGAATGGCATCTTTTTATAGATACCTTTACCAAAATCATCTGGATTTACATCATTGATTGAAGTAGTAAGCTTCTGATATTTATCGAACTGATAAAAATCATTTTCTTCCAAACGCTGACTGGACTTATGTTCAATCACCTTCTTCATCAACTCTACTGCGGGATTATTCTTACGGGAATATTTCTCTTTCCTGGGTTTTACAACAATCTCAGTAAGCTGTATATCGGTAGATTGCAACTTAACACTAAGTTTGGTTGTTACTCCAGGAACAATTTTAACCGTTTTCTTTTTATAGCCTACAGCTGTAAAAGTTACTTCATTCCAACCTTTACGTGTGGTAATACGATAGGCTCCATTAATATCGGAGATACTTCCAACACCTTTGCCTTCATAAGACACTGAAGCGTAAGGTATTGGTTCATTTGTAACAGAATCACGCACAACACCTGTCAAATGAGATGGTGCTACCTCAGAAACCGAACCTACAACTACAGCTGAGTGAGCTGAAGCTGTATACGAAATGGCAATAACAAACAATGCGAGAACGAACTTGATATATAGTTGTTTCATACAATATCAATAAAATGAGCTACAAAGGTAAGCTTTTCATTTAATTTACTAAATCAAATTAAGCTAAATCAGTAATATTTATATTACATTTGCGACAAATAGAACAATAAAAATGCTATCGATTCTTATTCCGACTTATAATTATGAATGTTTAGGTCTTGTTGAAGAGCTTCATCGTCAGGCGCAAACATTATCCTTCCCTGTTGAAATCCTTATTGCAGATGATGCATCAAAGGAAGAGATGAAACGTAATAACCGAAAAATAAACAGGTTAAACAATTGCATGTTTATTGAACTTAAAGAGAATATCGGACGAGCCAGGATTAGGAATTTCTTATCAGAGAAAGCTCAATATGATCTTTTATTATTCATAGATAGCGACGCCGGCCTCATCAGCAATGACTTTCTACAAAAATATGTTTCGGCAATACATGGCAACGACGTTATCTGCGGAGGTCTACTATACGATCGGCCAATACCTTCAAAGCAATTTAGCCTACGCTATTATTATGGAATATCAGCAGAAGAACATTCTGCAAAGGAACGTAACGTGCACCCTTATACTAAATTCTCATCATTCAACTTTCTGATCAGAAAAAGAATCTTCCAGAAAATTCTTTTTGACGAATCGTTTTCGGGATACGGACATGAGGATACGGCCTTTGGTATTGAGTTAGAAAAACGTAAAATAAAGATTAATCATATTGACAATCCGCTTTTTCACTTAGGACTGGAAAAGAATGATGCTTTTCTTCATAAAACAGAGATGGGGATTGAAAATCTTTATCGGTATTCAGATAAGCTGAACGGATACGTACGCTTATTAAGCACGTTTAATAAAGTAAAAAAATACAGATTACAAGTCCTCTTATCCTTTATCTTCAAAAAAACAAGAGAACTCATGAAGAAAGAGTTACTAAGCAACCATCCAAGCATGAAGATTTTCGCTTTTTACAAGCTAGGATATTTGTGTTACATCAGCAATAAACAATTCAAATAGCGCCTCTTGCCATTGCTTCAAGACGAAGCATTGCCTGTAATCTCAATGAAGGAATATAGGATCTTACTGGGAAAAGAGTTTTTATTGTATACTTTAACAAAGGAGAATAAGTTAAAGTAAGCTTTGCATAGGCTTTACGAAAGCAAAACTTTGAGAGAAGAAAAGGTTGAATGCTACTATGTTCGGTTGCAGAACGTGCTCCAACCGAGACATAACGTTTATTCCCAGTGCCTAAATAATGCTCATTCATCTTGTAAAATAAGCCATAAAATGGGTAATATCCACCGGATAAATATTTTGTTCTCGACTTAAGCATAAAATATTCGCACATATCCTCTTTACAATGATTTTCAGCATAAGCCACTAATGTACCATTTATTTTATCTATTACTCCCCAAAATTCACGACCTTCTTTAAACTTATCTAAATCAGCAATAAACGAAGAACGTGAAGCTACAACATCTGTAGTGTTGGAATATCGGTCAAAAGAATCTTTGTACACCTCATATCCTTGTTCACGCATAAAATCTATAGTAATTGGTCTTATTTCAAAGAACTTAAAAGCATGACGAACTTTATTTCGCGTTCTTGTTTTTAATTCTTCCATTCCGTAGAATTTGTCTTTAATAATAAACCAGAAAGATGTAGGCTCTGAAGAATCAAAATCATAGGTATTTCTGATAAACCAAACTTTATTTTTGTTTATTAATTCCAGACGCATCTCCTCTGTTAATTGTTTTTCTTTATGTGGAGCTTTACTATAAATAACACCTTTTTTATAATACACGTAATCTTCGTTTTTCATTTTCAATTAGTTAGGATTAATTTCATTATTACTTATACAGCAGAATATTATTAAGTAATATCCTGTGACAAAAAAGGCAGCAAAGATAATTTATTTTAAATAAAATGATTTACTATTCGTTATAATATTTATCTTTGTCAACAAACAAAATAAAAACTACAATATGAATAAAAGGATAATTGGAAGCGTGTTATTAGCAGCCATGACTATCATATCATGCAAAGAGGCTAAGAAAGCAGACGTTCAGGTAATACCTTTGAAGGACTCTGCAACAGTAATTTCCGATAGTCTTCGTTTTTGCGAAGCAACTTGTTGGAATGGAGAATCATTATATATCAGCAATTTTGGCGGCGATACTATAAATCCGCTTAATACTGCCGGCAAAGGATATATTATGGAATTCAACTCAGGTAAGCCATCAGTGTTAATCCCTGCAGATGGAAGATTAAATGCGCCCAAAGGAATGTGTGTGGTAGATAATTATCTGTTCGTTGCAGACGTTAACTCTATAGTAGTTTTTAATTTGAGTGACGTGAGCAAAAGTCAGAAAATTAAGCTTCCAACTAAAGATTCTTATGTAAATGATCTTGCCGTAAATGGAAAGAACCTTTATGCAACTGTTACAAATACGGGTAACATTTACAAACTGGATGTTTCTTCTCCTGAAAATGTCAAAGAACAAACGCCTAAACTATTTGCAAATATTCCCGGAGCAAACGGTATTATTGCGACTGATAGTATAATATATGTAGCTTCATATCCTGTTGATGGAAATACATCTGCTCCAAATGTTATTTATTCTATCAGAAATTTAGAAAACCCCATTACTGAAGTATTTTTGAACCGTATGAGTCAATATGATGGCTTAGCACTATCAGAAGATGGCAAGTACTTATATTTCTCAACGTGGGTAAATGGAAATGTAGGAAAGATTAATATTAAAGATAAGAAAGTGGAGAACCTTATTCTTCCTATACAATTAACCGGACCGGCAGATTTCTCAATACATAAAGGAAAACTTTATATTCCAGATTTGCCAAACAGTAAGGTGTTAGTATACTAATTATAAAATATTTTAATAAAACGGGAAACCAGAAAGAATAATTCTTTTTAGTTTCCCGTTTTATTTTTGGTCACATTCTTTATTGGGAACAATTTATCGTGAAAAATATCGACTGTAAACAATAATTCGATTATAACAGTTAATACTTCACAAAACAGATTCAACAAATAAAATCATTAGAAACAAATAATCACCCTATTGAATAGAGATCTTTATATAAATCAAAAAGCGGAACTTTTCACAAAGTTCCGCTTTTCAGTTTTCAATAGGTATTAGTTTTTTTTAAGGTAAAAAGATTGTTTTCAGGATAACGGTTGCAAATATGCAAGATATTTTAATACTACACAAACAAATTTATATGTCATAAAACATGTTTTTGCATTTTAACTTTTCAATTACCCAACTAATACCAAATTTCTTTCTACTTATTATTATTCTGAGGATAACTTTCATCAGTCTTACCCTGATGTTTTAGAACTTTCGCATCAATATAAAATACGATTTCCTCAGCTAGATTATTTATGTGGTCTCCAGAACGTTCAAGTTTACGGAACACACTTATCAAATTAAGGCATAAAGAAAGACTCTCGGGATTCTTACCAATATAATCAACTAGTTTTTTAGTAACCTCTCCATTGATCTCATCAATCAGATTATCCTTCGCAAAAACCGATGTTGCCAATTCAAGACTTTCTTCATTTAATGCTTTTTTTGCTGTTTCAAGCATAGAAAGCACTTGAGTAAACATCTCTTCCAAACGAATATTCTTTAGAAGATCCGGATCTAAAGCTGGTTCTTCACATTTCACTACGAAGCGAGCAAGACCTTCCGCAAAATCGCCCAAACGTTCCAGGTCTGTGTTAATCTTCAACATAGCAAGAACAAAACGAAGATCTACAGCAACCGGATTGTAAAGGGCTATAATATCCTCTACATCACTATCTATTTTAAGCTCAAAAGCGTTTACACGTTTTTCTCTAACGATAACCTGCTGCGCCATTTCCTTATTAAGAGTAAGCACAGCCTCCGATGCTCTATCCAACTGATTATAAACCAATGTCCACATTTCGTCCACTTCCTTTTTCAGTTGAACTAGCTCTGATTCTATAAACTTTACCATATCGCTATTCTTTTATAAGATTACAAATATAAAAATAAAAAACACTATCCAAAACGTCCCGTAATATAATTCTGAGTGGATATCTGAGAAGGATTGGTAAATATCTTTTTAGTATTATCAAATTCTATCATTTCACCCAAATAGAAATAAGCAGTTTTATCGCTTACACGAGCAGCTTGTTGCATGTTGTGAGTAACAATAACAATTGTATAGTCTTTCTTTAATTCATGAATAAGTTCCTCAACTTTGGCTGTGGAAATAGGATCGAGAGCAGAAGCTGGTTCATCCATTAAAAGAACGGAAGGAGATACAGCCATTGCACGAGCAATACAAAGTCTTTGTTGCTGACCTCCCGAGAGAGCAAATGCAGATTCTTTCAGTTTATCTTTTACTTCATCCCAAAGCGCAGCACCTTTCAATGTTTCTTCTACACGATGACGAATGAATTCATTATCCTTTATACCGTTAACACGGAGTCCGTAAGCTACATTTTCAAAAATACTTTTCGGGAAAGGATTAGGGCGTTGGAATACCATTCCAACTCGTTTTCTCAATTCGTCAACGGGTACTCCTTTTGCATAAATATCTTCATTATCAATTAATATTTGACCTTCCATGCGAGTATCAGGAATCAAATCATTCATTCGATTAAAAAGGCGAAGAAATGTAGACTTACCACAACCTGATGGTCCGATGAAGGCTACCACAGATTTTTCCTGTATCTGCATGTTAATCCCCTTCAAGGCTTGAAAATTGCCATAGTAGAAGTTTACGTCCTTAACATCAATTTTATTCATTCTATTTCGTTTTAGTTCATTTTTACTTTTTTGGAAAAATACTTTCTCAAAGCATTGGCAAGCAAGTTTACTACCAGGATTATTATGATTAACACCAGTGCTGTACCGTAAGCTATTGGAAGTTGAGCTTCCATATCTGTTCCACTTGTAGATATTACATAAAGGTGATAAGGCAAAGCCATACACTGGTCGAATATACTAGTTGGAATCTTTGGAAGGAAATATGCCGCACAAGTGAAAAGGATTGGAGCTGTTTCACCAGAAACACGTCCTAATGCCAGGATTAAACCTGTGATGATATTAGGTGTGGCTATTGGAAGGATAACCCGGCTGATGGTCTGCAATTTTGTTGCTCCCAGCGCACGACTTCCTTCGCGGAAGGTATTTGGTATTGCTTTTAATGCTTCTTCGGTAGTTCTTATTACCAAAGGAACACAAAGTAAACCTAAAGTTAGTGAACCTGCCAAAATACTATCGCCAAAGCCCAGGTAATTTACAAAAAGCGTCATACCAAAAAGTCCGAATACAATAGAAGGGATACCGCTAAGGTTGTTTGTCATTACTCTGATAAACTTTACGATTTTTCCATTCGGAGCATATTCATTCATATATATACCACTCATAATCCCAACAGGAAAGGCAAATATAGCACTACCAAGCATCAGATAGAATGTACCAACGATGGCTGGCCATATACCTCCGGCAGTCATACCATCGGTCGGTTCGGTTGTAATGAAATTCCAGTTGATAACACCTATACCTTTATAGATGATAAAACCAAGGATTGAAAACAGTATGATTACAATACTGAAACTAAATAATGAGAAAATGCCGAAAGCTATTTTCTGAGAGCGACGTTTGCGCTTATCGTATGATTGTGGGAATTTATTCTTTTCCATTATTTCTGTCTGCTACTAATATATTCTACACTGAAGTTTATTATAAGTGTGATAAAGAACAACACAACGCCTAATAAGAATAGGGCCTGATAATGAGCACCACCTGCTGGCGCTTCACCAAGTTCGGCTGCAATGGTTGCAGGAATTGTTCGAAGTGGTTCAAGTATTGTGTGAGGAATAACTGCTGCATTACCTGTTACCATTAAAACTGCCATCGTCTCTCCTATTGCACGACCAATACCAAGCACAACTCCCGATGTTATTCCTGATATTGAATATGGAATAACAACCTTATAAATAGTCTGCCATTTAGATGCTCCGAGCGCCAGACTAGCTTCCCTCATTGAACGAGGACAGTTTCTCATTGCATCTTCACTTACTGTGATAATCGTAGGTAATGCCATTATTGCAAGAACGATACTACCGGCAAGTCCGGATTCACCTACTGGCAGATGAAATACTTTCTGAATAAGTGGAACGATAACAATAAGTCCGAAGAAACCGTAGACAACCGATGGAATTCCACTTAGTAACTCAATTACGGGCTTAAGAACATCTCTCACTTTGTGATTGGAAACTTCGCTCATATAGATTGAAACAGATAGCCCGAAAGGAAGAGCAAACAATATAGCAAAGAAGCTTACCCAAAGTGTACCGGTTATCAAAGGAAGTATACCAAAAAGAGGTGCCGGTGTAGCAGTTGGAAACCATTCTGTACCAGTCAGAACATCTTTCATTGAAATTGTTTTATCCTTAATTAAATGCCCTTGAAAGGTTTTATCAATATAAGTATTTGGAATAAAACCAATCATACCCGGATTCTTATTAATTAGCTCGGCAATCTTAGCACCTGCATATGCATATTCCGGTCCTAATTCTTCTTCCGAGTAATAATCAGTAAGATTCTCTAACCGAAAAACTGTTATTGGAGTATCATCTCCTCCTAACTGTGACCAGTTGGTTATTTCTCCGTCAAACACTTTTTTGATTTCAGCCGGAGTTATGTCTGTTACCTTGTTTTGTTTGTTAAGTGCAAGCACATAACCATCTTCTATCGCCTTACTACCAAAGAGTCCGAACGCTTCGCTGAAAAGAAAAACAATAATGAGCAGAATTGTAATACTTGTCACAAAACCGCTGCAAGTAAGTATGCCTTCAATAATTCGTTCAAAAAATTTTTTCATATCGTATATTTTTCTGATGCAAAGAAACGAAACAGATATTAAGAACTTGTGACTATGATTTGAAGGAATTGTTTCAATCGTGTTACATTTAGGTTACAAAATTCAAAACAACAATTAAGTAAGAATGTTTAGAATACTAAGATAGTTATTCATTTATCAATAAAATTAAGTAGTACAGCTTAAATAAATATAATCTAGGTTTAAATATAATAAGGTCTACACCTAAAATAAATATAGTGTAAACCTTTAAATAAACTTATCTTCAATAAATCCGTTAATATTAAGATTAGATTACATTGTTATCGGAAAGAATTATGTAGCTCCTAATATGGCTAATGCTGCAAAAAAGACTTATCCTGTTATAAGACAGCTATTTTATTATTATAATAGCAAAGAAAAAAACAAGGTTTCTCAATTTATTCAGTACGTTTTATCTCCGGAAGGCCAAAATCTCATAAAAAAGAGTGGATATATTCCAGTCAGATTAATGTAAAATAAAAAAGAATGACTATTTTTGCAGCCTTAACTGTGTAACAACGTATCACTATGACAGATATTAGAACGGAAGAAGGAGGCGAAAAGAAAAGTTTGAACTTTATAGAAGTCGCCGTAGAAAACGATTTAAAGGAAGGTAAAAACGGAGGAAGAATACAAACACGTTTCCCGCCAGAACCTAATGGCTACCTGCACATTGGTCATGCAAAAGCAATTTGCATGGACTTTGGTATTGCCCAAAAGTATAATGGCGTTTGTAATCTTCGTTTCGATGATACCAATCCCGTAAAAGAGGATGTGGAATATGTAGATGCCATCAAAGAAGATATTGAATGGTTAGGCTACAAGTGGGGAAATATATATTATGCTTCTGATTACTTCCAGCAGTTATGGGATTTTGCCGTAAAGCTTATCAAAGAAGGAAAAGCTTATATTGATGAACAATCAGCTGAAGATATAGCAAAACAAAAAGGCACTCCTACTCAGCCAGGAATAAACAGTCCGTACCGCGACCGTCCTATTGAGGAAAACCTGGAACTTTTCCAGAAGATGAATACCGGAGAAGTGCCCGAAGGTGCAATGGTTCTTCGTGCTAAGATTGACATGGCTAATTCAAACATGCATTTTCGTGACCCGATAATGTATCGTATAATCAATCATCCTCATCATCGTACAGGAACAACCTGGAAGGCATATCCTATGTACGATTTTGCTCATGGACAATCAGATTACTTTGAAGGAGTAACTCATTCAATCTGTACGCTAGAGTTTGAAGTTCATCGTCCTTTATATAACTATTACATCGATTTATTGAAGAAAGACGATAACTACAGTCCACGTCAGATGGAGTTCAACCGTTTGAACCTTACATATACCGTAATGAGCAAACGTAAGCTTCTTGCATTGGTTAAAGAAGGATTGGTTACAGGATGGGACGATCCACGAATGCCAACTATCTGCGGTTATCGCCGTCGTGGCTATTCACCTGAATCTATTCATAAATTTATCGACAAGATTGGATATACAAAATATGACGGAATAATAGATGTTTCACTTCTTGAATCGGCAGTTAGAGAAGACCTTAACGCACGTTCCACACGTGTGTCTGCTGTAATCAATCCTGTGAAGTGTATTATCACTAACTATCCAGAAGGATTAGTGGAAGAAATGGAAGCAATCAATAATCCGGAAGATCCAAATTCAGCTTCTCACACTATAGAATTCAGCCGCGAACTCTATATTGAGCGCGAAGACTTCATGGAAGATGCACCTAAAAAGTATTTCCGTATGACTCCAGGTCAGGAAGTTCGTCTGAAGAACGCATATATCGTAAAATGTACAGGCTGCAAGAAAAATGCAGAAGGCGAAATTGAAGAAGTATATTGCGAATATGACATGAACACTAAGAGTGGAATGCCAGATAGTAACCGTAAAGTAAAAGGTACTCTTCACTGGGTAAGTGCAGCTCATAGTATTCCTGCAGAAGTCCGTCTTTACGATCGCTTATTTAAAGTAGAGAATCCTGCATTAGAAGAGAAAGATGGCAACTTCCGTGACCTTCTTAATCCAGATTCACTTAAAGTTTTAACAAACTGCCGCGTAGAAAAATTCCTGGCAGAAATGAAACCTTTAGACTATTTGCAATTCCAACGCATCGGATATTTCAATATAGATAAAGATTCTACTCCGAACAAATTGATATTTAACCGCACTGTAAGTTTAAAAGACACTTGGAGTAAAATTAACAAATAAAACAAAGAACAGTAAGTTCCCTCTTCTTTTTGATGGGACTTACTATTTTTACCCCAGCACATATAAATTATGAGGACCTTTTTCCCCAATTTTGACGAAAACGACGAGTTTAGGCAAACAATTGACCGATATAAAGAAATGAGAGCAGGTAATAAGACCTACTATTTTGATGCAGACCAATTAGCCGATATTGCCGAATACTTTGCAACAGTAGCGAACTATGACATCGCCTTTGAAGCTATTGACTATGCTCTTTCCATTCATCCTGCAAACACAGAAGTACTTGTTATCAAAGCACATGTCCTTATCGAGCTTGAAAGACTAGAAGAAGCTAAAGAAATAGCATATTCCATACCCGAAAATTATGACCGCGATGTAAAAATACTTAAGGCAAAACTTTTTATACTGGAAGAAAATATAGATGAGGCCAATATCCTTATACAGGAAGTGGTTAGTCAAGAAGAAAATAATGACTTAGATAATTGGCTCGACATAGCATATATGTATACCGATTCTGATTATGATGAAGAGGCACTGCCCTGGTATGAGAAAATACACAATTCAGAGCCGGAAAACTTTAGTTTCATATTCACCTTAGCCGAGTGTTATGCTAAATGCGACCAAGTAGAAAAAGGAGCAGCTTTATATAATCAGTTGATCGATAAAGATCCCTACTCAATTTTGAACTGGTTTGAGTTGGGTAGATTCTACTATTCTATTGAAGAATATAACAAATCACTGGAAGCTTACGAGTTTGCTCTTGCTATTGACACAAATCATCCAGGCTCGATATTAATGACAGCTCATGGTTATTATCAATTGAAGAACTACGAAAAATCACGTGAGTATTATGAAAAATACGATCAAATAGAACCTTCAATGGGAATGACCATCTTTTTCATAGGCCTATGTAACTATAACCTAAAGGAATATGAAAAAGCTATTATTAATTTTAATAGCGTACTAGATATAGAGAATGGATTTACACCACCTAAATCAGATATATACTCTCATATTTCACTGTGCTATAATGGACTTAAGCAACTTGATAAAGCTATCGAATATTCAGATTTAGCAATACAAAATGACCCATCATGCTTTGATCCATACCTAACTAAAGGACGCATTTATTTAATTAATAAAGAAAACGACAAAGCTCAGGAATGTTTTGATGAAGCAATCAAGCTTGATCCTCATGATCCCACAACTTTTTCAGAAATAGGACTTGTCTACCTTGAGAATAAGATATTTGATTTAGCTTTGAAATACTTCCACAAAGTTGAGCTCTTCTCTCCGGAATACGAAAACAACTATTTAAATTTGGCTTATGCTTATGGGGGATTGTGCAACATTGAGAATTTCAATAAATATTTCACAAAAGCAGTAGAACAAGATCCGAATTGTGTTCTTGCTAAGCTTCCAAGCGAATTGGCTGAAGATAACCCGGGATTGAAACAATTAATAGCTGATGTTAAAAAGGTAATTGAAGGAGATCAGCCGAATATCTCTAATTCAGATTTTAATTAAAGAAAAGTTATTTGCATAAAAAGAGTTTATTATCGAAATAGAAATTCAAAATTGAAAATCTCATCAATTGAAACTTCTTTATAAAGAATTCCCCTTATATTAGTTTTGTTCATTAATAGAATAAGCTAATACAAGGGGAATTTTTATAGTTGAAACTTGAATTACAGTGAGACTTTCTTATTTTCTATTTTAAAGCAGACAATTTTCTTCTAGAGTAAGTCTATTTTAGCAATTCAATTACAGCATTATAATTAGGTTCTGTTGTTATTTCAGTTACTATTTCTGTGTAAATAACCTTACCATCGGGATTGATAACAACAACAGCTCTTGCCAACAGTCCTCTTAACGGACCATCTTCAATTAGCAAACCATATTCTGTAGCAAATTCAGGCGAACGAAAATCTGATAATGCAATTACATTATCAATTCCTTCCGTTGTACAAAAGCGTCCCTGAGCAAACGGCAAATCTTTAGAGATGGCTAACACAACTGTATTTGGTAATTGAGCAGCAATCTTATTAAAGTGTCTTACCGATGTAGCACAAACGCTTGTATCCAGACTAGGAAATATATTTAAAACAACATTTTTCCCTTTTGCGTAATCAAGATAATAATCACTTAAATCATTTCTTACCAAGTGAAAATTAGGAGCATAATCATTAATCTGAATTAACTCCCCAAACAATCTGATAGGTTGCCCTTTAAATGTTACATTTGCCATATTTACATCTCCTTTTTTATATCATAATAAAACAAACCAAATAGAAATGAGTTCAATATTAATCAAAATAAATTTATTTCAATCAAAAAAAGAGTAGAATTATTTATCGAGAAAGAAATTATCTAAACCACTGATACATTTTCATTAAAATAATATCTAAAGACTAAAACCGGATGTATACATTTGGAAAAGCAAAAATGAAGTGTATAAACAAAAGAAGCTTCACTGAATAAGCAAAGCTTCTTATATAATTAAACCATTTATTTAAAAATGAGCCGCAACCCGGACTTGAACCGAGGACCTTTTCATTACGAGTGAAACGCTCTACCAACTGAGCTATGGCGGCATTTTTCGGCTTATGACGTGCAAACTTACACCATTATTCCAATATAAAAAAGAGTTTTTTAGTATTTTTTTCTAAAAATCAAAGTCGGGCATCAACATATTCCAAGGGATAAATTCCCTTTACATCGTATATCACGCCGTTTGTTTTAACTAACGATCGAATATTCAGGGAGATAAATTCTTTATGAGCCACAGCAGCTATAACGGCATCATATTTTTCTGAGGGAAGAGCCGACTTTATATCTATTCCATATTCACTTTTTACATCAACAGGAGAAGCTATAGGATCATAAACTGATACGTTTATATCATAATTCTGAAGTTCATGAATTACATCTATAACTTTTGTATTGCGCACATCGGGGCAGTTTTCTTTAAAGGTAATTCCTAGAATCAGCACACGGCTGTTTTTAATGAGTATTTCATTCTTTATCATGCAACGAACTACTTCCTGAGCAACATACTCTCCCATCCCGTCATTCATTCGTCTTCCCGAAAGAATTATTTCCGGACGAAAGCCATATTCTTTTGCCCGTTGTGCCAGATAATAGGGATCAACACCAATACAGTGTCCGCCCACCAATCCCGGATAAAACGGAAGGAAATTCCATTTCGTGGCAGCCGCCTGAAGTACACTGCGGGTATCTATCCCCATCCTGTTAAATATCTTTGCCAGCTCGTTAATGAAGGCAATATTAATATCGCGTTGGGTATTTTCTATAACCTTTGCGGCTTCGGCTACCCTGATTGATGGAGCCAGATAAGTTCCGGCGGTAATTACTGAGCGATAAAGCTCATCAACTCGCTGGGCTGCCTCGGGAGTTGAGCCGGATGTGATCTTCAATATGGTTTCCACCGTGTGTAGTTTGTCACCCGGATTGATTCGTTCGGGAGAATAGCCGGCAAAGAAATCTTTGTTTAAGGTAAGCCCCGAAAACTTTTCTACAATGGGGATGCAAACATCTTCGGTAATTCCCGGCGATACAGTAGACTCGTAGATTACAATGTCGTTTTTTGATATAAACTTACCCACTGTTTGGCTTGCAGAAAGCAACGGATCGAGATTTGGACGATTGGTTTTATCAACCGGCGTAGGAACAGTTACTATATAATAGGTACAATCGGCAAGAAATTCGGCATCGGCAGTACAAAACAATCCGGCTTCAGAGAGAGGATTACTTTTTAAAACCGATTGCAAGAGCCCATCTGTTACTTCGAGCGTAGAGTCTTTTCCATTATTAAGTTCTTTAATGCGATCGGCATTTATATCGAATCCGATAACCGGATATTTTGTTGCAAAAAGACGGGCCAGTGGCAAGCCAACATACCCAAGTCCGATAACTGCTATTCGTGCTTTTTCCATATAACAAATGTATGTATTTAAAATGATAAAAACATTGAATAGATAACGCAAAAGAAAAAAACTTAGTATGTTTGCAGTCGCTAAAAGAATAAAAAAAGAACATGGCAAAAAGAAAGAAAAAGAACAGACAAAACAACAGACTGAGATTTATATTTTTAGCAATTGCTATATCTTTAGTCTCTATATTTGTTTACGAACACTTCCGTAGTCCGATATTACATGCCGCAAATAATGTAAAATATGAGACGGAAGAAATTATGCTGCCCGAGAAAGAAGAAACTTTCGGTGACCTTGAAATTCCGGAATCAACAACTAAGCGACCCGAACAAATCATCACTCACGCAGGATATACCGTGTCATACAATCCGGAGTGGCGCATTCCCAACTGGGTTTCTTATGAATTAACCCGCGATGAAACAGAAGGAAAGCTGGATCGTTCGGATAAATTCGTAATTGACCCTAAAGTTAAAGGAGTTTGTCCGTCGAACGAAGATTATAAACGTTCGGGATATGATCGCGGGCACATGGCTCCGGCGGCAGATATGAAGTGGAACTCAACTGCAATGAAGGAATGTTTTTATTATAGCAACATGTGTCCGCAAAAACATTCTCTGAATGCCGGACGCTGGAAAACGCTGGAAGAAAAAGTGCGCGACTGGGCACAGCAAGACAGTGCCATTGTAATTGTTTGCGGACCTATTGTAGACAAGGGATACAACACAATTGGCAATGCACGAGTTGCCGTTCCACAAAGATTCTTCAAAGTTATTCTGGCTCCTTTTCTCAAGAAACCGAGAGCTATTGGCTTTATTATGAAGAATGAAAAGGAAGAATTACCGCTTAGCAGTTATGCGGTTTCTGTTGACAGGGTGGAAAAAATCACTGGTCTGGATTTCTTTTCTGCATTGCCCGATGATGTTGAGAATAGTATAGAGAGTTCTAACTCAACATACGGCTGGAACTTATAAATTTATTCAAGTAACATTTTCTAAAAGGTCTACACTTTAGTTATTTATAGTGTAGACTTTCTTCTTAATAGGTGTACACCTTTCTAATAAAAAGCTTACTGCTATACATAAACTAAAATAATTAGATATGCTTAGGTATAACGTAAAAGATTAATAACTATCTTTGCGGCGAAATTAAACAATTAAGCATTCACACCCCACTATGGACTTTAAAAAACAGAATAAATGGGTCATCGCTGCAATCAGCATTGGCGCCATCGCTTTAATTGCTGCAATATTTGTTTACTTTACTTTTTTTGCGGCAGAATTCCAAACAGATAAAAAAGCATACGTGTATATTGACCGTGACGACACCGCCGATTCAATCATGGTTAAAGTAGAGCAGGCTGGTATGCCCCGCGGTATGAAAACATTCCGATGGTTGATGAATAACCTAGATGATGCCAAAAGTATTCATACCGGACGATATGCAATAAAACCGGGAGACGGTAATTATCCGGTATTTCGCCGTTTAACCAGAGGTCAGCAAGCTCCTTTGGAGTTCTCAATCAACGATGTTCGCACAAGCGGACAGTTGGCAAAAAAAATTGGAAACCAACTGATGATAGACTCTGCAGAAGTAGCTACCCGATTGAACGACTCTACTTTTTGTTCTAAATTAGGCTTCAAGAAGGAAAATATTGTTAGTATTTTCATTCCAAATACTTACGAGCTTTACTGGAACATTTCTACTGCCGATCTTTTCAAAAGAATGAAGAAAGAGTATAACCTATTCTGGACAAGCGACCGCCTTGCTAAAGCTAAATCAATTGGTTATACTCCGGCCGAAGTTACTACCATTGCTTCTATCGTAGAAGAAGAAACTAACAATAATGAAGAAAAACCAATGGTTGCCGGTCTTTACATCAACCGCCTTCATAAAGGGATGAAACTTCAGGCAGATCCAACGGTTAAGTTTGCCGTGCAGGATTTTACCATTAAAAGAGTCACAGGTACGCACCTTCGCTCAACTTCTCCATACAATACTTATAAGTTCGAAGGACTACCTCCGGGCCCTATACGTATTCCTTCTATTAAAGGGATTGATGCGGTACTAAATTATACAAAACATAACTTTGTATATATGTGCGCAAAGGAAGATTTTTCGGGTACTCACAACTTTGCAGCAACCTGGGAAGAGCATCAGGCTAATGCCAGAAAATATCAGGAAGAGCTAAATAAACGGAAGATTTTCTAAATATTTACTATTAATTTAGCGCTTTATTGCCTATCTTTGTTTTTAGTTATTAACTAACGCTAAAAACACATTTAAGATACAAAGATATGAGCAAACAACTCTTATTGGGCGATGAAGCCATTGCGCAAGCAGCTATTGACGCCGGACTTTCCGGCGTTTATGCCTATCCGGGCACACCTTCTACTGAAATAACAGAATACATTCAGCAATCGCCGCTGGCGAAAGAAAGAAATATCCATAGCCGTTGGAGTACAAACGAAAAAACGGCTATGGAAACCGCTTTGGGAATGTCCTTTTCCGGCAAACGTGCTTTGGTATGCATGAAGCACGTTGGTATGAACGTAGCAGCAGATTGCTTTATCAATTCTGCCATGACGGGAGTTAACGGAGGACTACTGGTTGTTGCTGCCGACGATCCCAGCATGCACTCTTCACAAAATGAACAAGACAGCCGTTTCTATGGCGACTTTTCATTAATCCCTATGCTAGAGCCTTCCAATCAGCAGGAAACTTATGACATGGTTTACAGCGGATTCGAGTTCTCTGAACAAATAGGCGAACCAATTCTTCTGAGAATGGTTACCCGATTGGCTCACTCTCGTTCGGGCGTTGAAACTAAAGCTTTAAAACAACAAAATGAAATGTCTTTCAGTGATGATCCGAAACAATTCATTCTCCTTCCGGGAAACGCTCGCCGCCGCTACAAAGGATTAATTGCCAAACAAGAAGACTTTGTTAAAGCATCAGAAGAATCTCCTTATAATAAGTATATTGACGGTCCTAACAAAAAGTTAGGTATCGTGGCGTGCGGTATCGGATTCAATTACCTAATGGAAAACTATCCTGATGGATGCGAATATCCGGTATTGAAAATTGGTCAATACCCACTTCCTAAAAAGCAATTAACCCAACTGATTTCTGAATGCGATGAAATTCTGGTATTGGAAGACGGACAGCCATTTGTTGAAAGACTCATCGGCGGTTACCTTGGAAATGCAGTTAAAGTTAAAGGACGCTTAGACGGAACTCTTTCACGCGATGGAGAATTAAATCCTGATAGCGTAGCCAAAGCTGTAGGCAAAGAAAACAAATCTACATTCGTTACTCCAAACGTAGTTGAAATGCGTCCGCCAGCTCTTTGCGAAGGTTGCGGCCACCGCGATATGTATACTATTTTAACAGCAGTATTAAAAGCAGATTACCCTGCACATAAAGTATTCAGTGATATTGGTTGCTATACTTTAGGCGCCGGTGCACCATTCAACGCTATTCACTCTTGCGTGGATATGGGAGCTTCCATCACCATGGCTAAAGGTGCTGCAGATGCAGGCTTATTCCCTTCGGTAGCTGTTATTGGTGATTCTACATTTACTCACTCAGGAATGACAGGTTTACTTGATTGCATAAACGAAAATGCCAGTGTAACCATCATAATCTCCGATAATGAAACAACAGCCATGACTGGTGGACAAGATTCGGCCGGTACCGGAAAGATTGAAGCTATCTGTCTCGGACTTGGAGTTGATCCTGCACATCTTCGTGTAGTTGTTCCTTTAAAGAAGAATTATGAGGAAATGGAACAAATTATCCGCGAAGAGATTGAATATCGTGGTGTATCGGTTATTATTCCTCGCAGAGAGTGTGTACAAACATTAGCAAGAAAGAAAAGAAGTAGCAAAAAATGAAAAAAGATATAATTTTATCAGGTGTAGGCGGTCAGGGAATTCTTTCCATCGCTACCGTAATTGGTGAGGCAGCCTTAAAAGAAGGACTTTACATGAAGCAGGCAGAAGTTCACGGAATGAGCCAAAGAGGAGGCGATGTGCAATCTAATCTTCGTATAAGCGATAAGCCAATTGCTTCAGATTTAATACCAACAGGCAAGTGCGACTTGATTATCTCACTCGAGCCAATGGAAAGCTTGCGCTACCTCCCCTACCTTAGTAATGATGGCTGGTTGGTAACTAATGAAGTTCCGTTTATCAATATCCCAAATTATCCGGCAGAAGCTGATATAATGAATGAGATTAATAAACTACCTCACAAGATAATTCTGGATGTAGATAAGGTTGCAAAAGAGTTAGGCTCTCCCCGTGTATCAAACATAGTATTACTTGGCGCTACAATTCCTTTCCTGGGAATTGAATATAGTAAGATTCAAGAAAGTATCCGCGATATCTTCGAAAGAAAAGGAGAAGCTATCGTAGAAATGAATCTTAAAGCTTTAGCTGCCGGAAAAGAGATTGCTGAAAAAATGATGTAAAACCACAAAAAGACAGAACGCCTTACTAATTTATTCAAACCATGAATCAATATTGGGAAGAAGATATAGAAACGATGAGTAGAGAGAAGTTGAACGAACTTCAGCTTCAAAGACTAAGAAAAACAATAAATATCGCTTCTAACGCACCTTACTATAAAAACGTTTTCACTCAACACGGCATAAACGCAGATTCTATACAGTCATTGGAAGATATCAAAAAGATTCCTTTCACCACAAAAGCAGATATGCGCAAAAACTATCCTTTCGGGTTAGTAGCAGGAGATATGAGCAATGCAGTAAGAGTCCATTCTTCCAGCGGTACAACCGGTAATCCTACCGTAATTGTACACTCACAACACGATCTTGATTCATGGGCAAACCTGGTTGCTCGCTGTTTATACATGGTTGGACTGAGAAAGACTGATGTTTTTCAGAATAGTTCTGGCTATGGAATGTTTACAGGAGGACTAGGTTTTCAGTATGGCGCAGAAAAACTTGGTGCGCTTACTGTTCCTGCAGCAGCGGGAAACAGTAAGCGACAAATCAAATTTATAAAAGATTTTGGAACAACAGCCCTTCATGCTATTCCAAGTTATGCCATCCGTCTGGCTGAAGTATTCCAGGAAGAAGGTATTGATCCCAAAAGCACAAAACTTAAAACGCTGGTAATTGGCGCCGAACCGCATACAAACGAGCAGCGAAGAAAGATAGAAAAACTTCTGGGCGTTAAAGCATACAACTGTTTTGGCATGACAGAGATGAATGGCCCCGGTGTGGCTTTCGAATGCAAGGAACAAAACGGAATGCACTTCTGGGAAGATTGTTATTTAGTTGAAATAATAGATCCGGAAACTGGTGAGCATGTTCCGGAGGGTGAAATAGGCGAACTTGTTCTTACTACTCTTGATCGTGAGCAAATGCCTCTTATCCGCTACCGCACTCGCGACTTAACACGTATATTACCGGGTAAATGTCCATGCGGTCGCACTCATATCCGAATTGACAGAATAAAAGGCAGAAGCGATGATATGTTCATTATTAAAGGAGTGAATATATTCCCAATGCAGATTGAAAAAATTCTGGTTCAGTTCCCTCAGTTAGGCAGTAATTATCTGATTACATTAGAAACTAAGAACAATCAGGACGAGATGATTGTTGAAGTAGAACTAGGCGATCTTTCAACCGACAACTATGTTGAGCTGCAAGGCCTGGCAAAGGAAATAACACGTCAATTAAAAGATGAAATATTGCTTACTCCAAAACTGAAATTAGTAAATAAAGGATCACTACCTCAAAGTGAAGGCAAAGCAGTACGGGTAAAAGATCTGAGGAATAACCGATAATTATCAAGGTCATGAAACTGTTAAAAGAAAAGATACTTCAAGATGGAAAATGCTTCGAAGGCGGAATCTTGAAAGTTGATAGTTTTATTAATCACCAAATGGACCCAACGCTAATGAAAGCTATTGGGATTGAATTTGTACGTCGCTTTGCCAATACTAAGGTAAATAAGATTATAACTATCGAGGCCAGCGGTATTGCTCCAGCTATTATGACAGGGTTCCTTATGGACTTGCCGGTTATATTTGCCAAGAAAAAACGGCCAAATACAATGAAGAACTATTTATCTACAACAGTACATTCTTTCACAAAAGATCGCGACTACGAAATAGTTATAAGTACTGAATTTATAGGTCCGGACGACAATATACTCTTCATTGACGACTTTTTAGCTTATGGAAATGCAGCATCCGGCATTCTTGATTTAGTAGAACAGGCAGGAGCAAATATGGTTGGTATGGGGTTTATCATCGAAAAAGAATTTCAAAATGGACGTTTATTGCTCGAATCAAAAGGAATAAAAGTAGAATCACTCGCCATTATTGAAAGCTTATCAAATAGAAACATCAAAATTAAAGAATAGCTGAACTGAGTTTATCATTCACTATATAGATTCCTTCAGGAATGGAAATTAATCAGACTTTTTATACCAATCTTTCCATTCCTGCAACCAATCAGGCACAGGATTCCAATATTCTTCGTGAGATAGTTCTGAAGTAATCAATTCTAGCTCATCTTGATTTTTTTCCCAATTATTTAAATCTTTGTGCCAATCATTCCATTCTTCTATTTCATAATCATCCATCTTTTTCTTTTTAAAACTAAATCATAACCAACAATTTTAAGAATAAAGCTACAAATATTTCTGCTGAGTCTTTAAATGTTAAAGTTAAAGCTATTTATTCACAGTTTAGAGTAGTTTGAGATACATCATCTTTATTTATAGGCTAGAAATGATATTTGCATAAAATAAGTCCTAATTGGATTTTAAAATTAATCTACAATTTGTTTCTTCGCATTTAAATAACTATCAATTTGATCTATGCTATCATTTATTTTTATTGCATAAACGTAATCAAATAGCCAACTCGGTAAAAAAGCATTGAGAATATCTATTGTTTCCATACAATTTATCTAAAAAACAAAGATAGACTTTTTATCAACTTATTTCTTTTATTATTCAGATAATGCTCTAAAATGTATCGGAAAAGTGAGGGTAGGCACTTTTTGTGAGGGTAAAGTGAGGGTTCTAAATACTACCCTTACCTAATAAGTAACTGATTTATTGTGTATTGAACAGACTTTGTGAGGGAGCGAGGGAGTGTGCCGTGAAAATATGATTCTTCGTCACTTTAGGTGCAAGATATTATATTAAGCCTTTTATTTCTGGTGTTTTGCAAACTTTTTATCAGATTCTATAAAATTTATGGACTGATCCCTAACTTCTCAGAAATAATATTTATGTTTGAGAATCACTCGGAAAGAATATTAAACTATTTTGAGAATCGAAGTGCTAACGCTGCAGCAGAATCTTTTAATGCAAAACTAAAGGCTTTTAGAGCATCTTTTAGAGGAGTGAGTGATATGAAATTCTTTCTTTATAGAGTGACTAAAATTTATGCATAAATGGAGGAAACTTTTAACATTCCCACAAAATTATGGACTGATCCCCAGTTGGCCCTCCTAATAACTTAAGAATAAAAAAAGGTCTTGAATTTTCATTCAAGACCTTTTTGCATTTTGGGGTGGAAGATGGGGTTCGAACCCACGACCTTCGGAACCACAATCCGACGCTCTAACCAGCTGAGCTACGTCCACCATGTTGTTTATTTCCTAATGCGTTGCAAAGGTACGCTTTTTATTTAAATCTGCAAGCGTTTGCAGGAAAAAATTATCAAAAAAAGTATTCTTTAATTTCTTTATTGTGCGTGGTAAAAAGGTTTCTAGAGTCTTTTACAAAGATATTCAGACGGTTAGCTACATTTACAGGTAACTTATCGCGTGGGCTTGCAGCCGGAATTATTTTATAATTTTTTTCGCCGCTAAACTTAGGACGATAGGTCCACACTAAACTATAACCACAATTTTCTACTTTAACCGTATCTTTTTTACTCAATTCCATTTTAAACATTACTCCCCCATCGGTTTTTAATGCCGACATATCCGAAATATAATTTCCTAATGAATAAACCAGAATATGCTGTTGCTTCTTAACAGGATCATAACGTATCTCCATTGGTTGCACCACGTGAGGATGAGAACCAATCACATGATCTACTCCGTGAGCAAAGAGCCAGTCGGCCAATTCTATCTGGTTCTTATCTGGAGTGGACTGGTATTCCGTTCCCCAATGCATACAAGCTATGATAACATCGGGATTCTTTGCACGTGCTTTTACAATATCACGTAACATAAGGTTCTTACCTATATAATTAACCACATTAGGCTTTTTAGTCTTCAGACCATTAGTAGCATAAGTGTAGTTTAATAAGGCAATAGAGAAGCCGTTCTTTTCAATAAATAAGGGATATCTATTTTCCCGATCGTCTATATCGAGATATGTTCCAAGATGAGGAACTTTAAGTGAATCGAGTATATGGATAGTTCGTTCGAGCCCTTTTCGGCCTTTGTCGTGGCAGTGATTATTTGCAGTAGTCATCACATCGAAACCAGCATTCTGAATGGCATACATATATTCATCGGGAGCACTGAATCCGGGATATCCACCATAAGGTTCTCCGCCCAGCGTTACTTCCAGATTACCAATAGCAACATCAGCCTTACTTACTTCCTCTTTTATCTGACTAAAGCAATCGTCGTAATTGTACCCATTATCAGTTACTGCTGCATCTATCTGTCGCTGATGCTGCATAAAATCACCTGCAAATAAAAGAGTGATCCTTTTAGTGGCAGCCATCTCATCCCTATCATGAGCCTCCTTCTTCTGAGAATGGGAAGTACATGAGAAAGATAAAACAGCAGTCACCAAAAGGATCAGATGTTTCATTACAGAAAGTTTACTTATATATTTCTTTCTTTCCTGCCAAAAGAGTATTTTTCATCAGCGAAACAATAGTCATTGGTCCTACTCCACCCGGAACAGGAGTTATGAATGAGCATTTAGGAGCCACTTCTTCAAAAAGAACATCTCCTGTAAGCTTGAATCCCGATTTTGTTTTATCAGAAGGAACACGAGTAGTACCTACGTCGATAACTACCGCACCATCTTTTACCATTGAACCTTTTAGGAAGTTTGGCTGACCAAGTGCTGCGATAATAATATCTGCTTCCTGACATTCCTTAACCAAGTCTTTAGAACGGCTGTGGCAAACAGTTACTGTAGCATCGCCCGGATAAGCTTTCTGCATCATCAAAGAAGCCATTGGTTTACCTACAATATTACTACGTCCCAATACTACACATTTCTTTCCGCTAGTCTCGATATTATAACGTTTTAACAACTCAAGAATTCCGTTAGGAGTAGCCGATACATAGCAAGGCAAACCGATAGACATACGCCCTACGTTAATTGGATGGAATCCATCCACATCCTTGCGGTAATCAATAGTTTCAATAACTTTTTGTTCAGAGATGTGTTTAGGCAAAGGTAGCTGAACAATAAATCCGTCTACATCAACATCTTCATTAAGCTCTTTTACCTTGTTCAATAAATCTTCTTCTGTAACATCAGATTCGAAACGAATCAAAGAAGACTTAAAACCACAAACTTCACAAGCTTTTACTTTTGCAGCAACATAAGTTTCACTTCCTCCATCGTGTCCTACAAGGATAGCTGCCAGATGAGGTCTTTTACCACCTTTTGCAACTAGTTCGGCAACTTCAGCAGCAATCTCTTGCTTTACTTGTTCCGATATTGCTTTTCCATCAATTAATTGCATAGTACTGTATCTTTTTTATTCTTATTTTCTCATTTTAGGCATCATCTTGCCCATCTTGCTACTGGTAACCATCTTCATCATCTTGCGAGTCTGGTCAAATTGCTTCATCAGGCGGTTTACCTCTTGAATATTTGTACCACTACCTTTAGCAATACGTGTACGGCGTGATCCGTTAATGATTTCCGGATTACTTCTTTCTTTCGGAGTCATTGAATAGATAATAGCTTCAATACTCTTGAATGCGTTATCGTCAATATCGATATCTTTAATCGCTTTACCAACACCCGGAATCATAGATGCAAGATCTTTCAGGTTACCCATCTTCTTAATCTGAGCTATCTGAGAAAGGAAGTCGTTAAAATCGAACTGATTCTTTGAGATTTTCTTCTGAAGACGTTTAGCTTCTTCTTCGTCATATTGTTCCTGAGCACGTTCCACCAACGAAACGATATCACCCATTCCCAAAATACGGTCGGCCATACGTGAAGGGTGGAACTGATCGATAGCTTCCATCTTTTCACCTGTACCCACAAATTTGATTGGTTTGTTAACCACAGAGCGGATAGAAAGGGCAGCACCACCACGGGTATCACCATCCAACTTAGTAAGAACAACACCATTGAAGTCGAGACGGTCGTTAAATTCCTTAGCAGTATTTACAGCATCCTGACCAGTCATTGAGTCAACAACGAACAAGATTTCATCTGGGTTGATAGCATTCTTGATAGCAGCAATTTCGTTCATCATCTGCTCGTCAATAGCCAAACGTCCGGCAGTATCGACAATTACCAGATCATAACCTTTTGCCTTAGCTTCCTTGATTGCGTTCTGAGCAATCTGAACAGGACTTTTGCTATCTATTTCACTATAAACAGGAACCTCTATTTGTTGTCCCAGCACATGTAACTGCTCAATAGCCGCAGGTCGATAAACATCACAGGCAACCAAAAGAGGTTTCTTGTTACGTTTAGTCTTCAACATTTTTGCAAGTTTTCCGGAGAATGTAGTTTTACCGGAACCTTGTAAACCAGACATCAAGATAACAGCGGGAGCACCTTTCAGGTTAACATCCACAGTCTCGCCACCCATTAATTCGGTAAGCTCATCGTGAACAATCTTAACCATCAACTGGCTTGGTTTAACGGCAGTAAGCACATTCTGTCCCAAAGCTTTTTCCTTGACTGTATCTGTAAAAGTCTTAGCAACTTTATAGTTTACGTCGGCATCCAAGAGGGCTTTACGCACATCTTTCAGTGTTTCCGCTACATTGATTTCGGTGATCTTTCCTTCACCCTTTAAAATCTTAAAAGACCTATCCAGTCTCTCGCTTAAATTATCGAACATATCTTATTATTGTTATTATTACTAATTTAGGTCCGCAAAAATACGAAATAATTGGATATTTCAGAGCTTTTTACTCTGCCAATTTGCTTTTTTCAGATAAATAAAGCTTCCCGTCAATAACAACAGATAATAAAGTGCCTCAATAAAAAAACAGATAGCTACCGGAGCCTTGAGATAAACTCCTACCAAAAAGATATATCCGGTATAGAAAACAAGGGTAATAGTCTCCAGCATTAGTGCCGAACTCGTATTACCAGTTCCTGATATACCATTAAAATAAACATTTGATACTGAAGCTATAAGCATTGCAAAAGAGATTACATAAACAGAATTCACAGATTCTGCTATCAGAGCGGATTCGTTGGTATAGACTGACAAAACAGCTTCCGGAAAAAGTACGACTAATGCTACAACCGAAAAGACAATAAGAAAAGAGAATCGGGCAATTTTATTCATTATCTGTATAACCTGATTAACACCTCCTGCCCCAATGGCATTGCTGACTAATGTATTAGATGTTGTGGAGAGCGCATTTACAGGAATAAGCATTACCACATAAATGCTTCTTACAATATTGGCAACTGCCAGTTGTCTTTGTCCCAGACGTTCCACTGCTACAAAAAATACAAACCAGGTGGCCATGGAAAGAAAATATTGCATCATGGTAAAGCTGGATATTCTTAACACACGAACCAGTAACTGAATTTCAAAAGACCTGAACTGGTTAAGTCCGTACTTCTTAAAATCAACCGTTATCTTTGTGTAGACTAAGAAAAACAGAACAGAAGAAGCCTCAGCTATGACGGATGCAATTGCAGCTCCTTTGATACCCATTCTGGGAAAACCAAAATGTCCAAAGATCAAAGTATATGCAAGTATAACATTTACCAAAGCCATTACGGCTGCACTGATGGTAAGCACCCTGGTGCGGGTTATACCAATATACAGTGCACGAAACATTACATTGACAAATGCAAAAAAGAAACCTATGATACGCCAATTCAGGAATATCATAGTTGAATCGAATATTTTGTCGGAAGAAACTAGGAATCGCATAATTCCGGGAGCCATAAGTTTGGACAAGCAGAAAAGTATAAAAGCCATCCCCAACAGGAAAAAAGTTCCCTGAATCATTACAGGTCCCACATCTTTATAGTTTCCTTCACCATTTCTTCTTGCAATAATAATCTGAGAGCCCGTACTAAATCCGAAAGCAATTGTAAAAACGCAGATATAAAACAAGCTCCCCATTGCCGATGCACCAAGCTCCACTTCCCCTACTCTACCAAGAAAAGCGGTATCGGTTACACCAATAATAGTCTGAGCCAGCAAACTTAAAAAAATAGGTGAACTTACATTCCAAATCTGTTTGTTAGTATACATCTGTTATAATTAAGTTGTTATGCATAAATGGAGGAAACTTTTAACATTCCCACCACTTTTTATACTGATCTCTAAGTTTAGTTTTTATCAATAAAAAAGAGTGAGGAATTACCAGTTGCATTCCCCACTCTTCATTTGTATTTTATATTCCAAATTTATGAGTTCATACTCATCAGGAATTCATCGTTATCTCTAGTCTTTTCTAAGCGATCTTTCACAAAGTCCATAGCTTCAATAGGATTCATATCCGACAGATACTTGCGTAATATCCACATACGGTCGAGTGTTTGCTTATCGAGTAACAAGTCGTCACGACGAGTGCTGGATGCCACAATATTAACAGCTGGGAAGATACGTTTGTTGGATAGATTACGATCTAATTGCAATTCCATGTTACCTGTACCCTTGAATTCTTCAAAGATAACTTCGTCCATCTTAGAACCGGTATCAATCAAGGCAGTTGCAAGAATAGTAAGTGAACCACCGTTTTCAATATTACGTGCCGCACCAAAGAAACGTTTTGGTTTGTGAAGTGCATTAGCATCCACACCACCCGACAATACTTTACCTGATGCTGGAGAAACAGTATTATAAGCACGAGCCAGACGAGTAATAGAGTCGAGCAGAATCACTACATCGTGACCGCATTCTACCATACGTTTTGCTTTTTCGAGTACAATACTTGCAACCTTTACGTGGCGCTCTGCAGGTTCATCGAAAGTAGAAGCAATAACCTCGGCATTTACACTGCGGGCCATGTCTGTTACTTCTTCCGGACGTTCGTCAATAAGCAAAACAATCATGTAAACTTCAGGATGATTTGCTGCAATTGAATTTGCAATATCTTTTAAAAGGATAGTCTTACCGGTCTTTGGCTGAGCAACGATCAAGCCACGTTGTCCTTTACCAATTGGCGAGAATAAATCTACTACACGAGCTGACAGATTATCTCTGCGGTCACCTTTGCAAAGTTTAAATTTCTCATCAGGGAAAAGCGGAGTTAGATGTTCAAAAGGAACACGATCACGAACAAATGCCGGATCACGACCATTAATCTTTTCAACCTTTACAAGTGGGAAATATTTTTCACCTTCTTTTGGAGGACGGATAGCACCATCAACCACATCACCGGTTTTCAGTCCGAATAACTTAATTTGTGACTGAGAAACATAAATATCATCTGGTGAAGAAAGGTAGTTATAATCTGAAGAGCGAAGGAATCCGTAACCATCCTGCATAATTTCCAATACACCTGTTCCGGTTAAAATCCCATCAAATTCATAAGATTTTTCACGCTCAATCACTTTTCGTTCAGGAGCTTTAGGAGCTTCAGCTTCTCCTTCTGCAGGACGATTCGGGCGATTTACTTTAGGAGCATTTGCCTGTTGTGGCTTATTTGGAGTTCTTTGTTCATTTTCACGAAGACGAACGCGTGGCTTCTGCTGCTGAGGAGCCGGAGGAACAACTTTCGTAGACTCAAACTTTCCTAAAAGTTCAGAAGGAAGTTCTATCTTTTCAGAAGGCATATCCTCAATTGGAATAAAATCGTCATCACTTTCAAATGGGAGTTCTACTTCTGGTAATATAACTTCCTCGCGAACACGTGGAGCCTCTTCTTTTATTTCTACTTTTTCTACCGGTGTCTCTTCTTTCTTTTGAGAAGCAGGGATAGGTTTCTTAATTATCTTTTTAGGAGCAGGAGCGGTTTCTTCGCTTTTTGGTGCAACCGCAGCAGGTTGTTCTTTAGGAGCTTCAACTTTTGGAGCCACTTTGGGAGCAGGCGTTACCACAGGAGTAACAGTCGGAGCCTGAATAGCAGCAGCTGGAGCCTGAATAGTATCAGCAATTGCTGCAGCCGTTTCAATATTTTTAGCAACAGGTTGTTTAACCTTTGGAGCTTTTTTCTTAGCAGGTCTTTCTGCCGGTTCCTTTTTCTCTGGGGCAGGTTGTGCTGCAACTGCAGGAGCTTCATTTTTTGCTGCAACTGGTTTAGCAGCAGGCGCTGCAACCGGAGCAGATTCAATTCTCTCTGCTTTATCTTTGTTTGCAGTGTACACTTTATCAGGTGAGTCCTTTTTAACGATACGCGAGCGTTTCTTTTTATCATCTCGGCGATCTTCCTTCTCCTTGTCTGCTGCAACTTTTTTTGTAGCACTCGCTATAGCTTGTTCATCAAGTATTTTATACACAAGTTCCTCTTTCTTAAAAGATTCCGGTTTTTTGATTCCTAATTCTTGTGCAATGGTTTGTAGTTCCGACAGGTTTTTGTCGTTCAATTGGATAATGTTATACATACGTATAAAATAAGTTATTTAATCTATTATTAGCCCGACACACAAATAAATGCACACGATAAACGAGCTTATTCATCTTAAAGTTGGGACGTAAATAAAATGAGTATTTGGGATATTATTGATTTTGGAGTACATTCTAGCTCACCGTAGGAGTGTTATTGAATGTTTCAACAGACGCAAAGATACTACATTTATTTTAAATAAGCATCAACATGACTATATTTTTTGCATAAAAAATACATCTCATTGTCTTTATAAAGATAACGAGATGTATAACGCGGTATAATAACTTATTATATAAGATTCTTTTTTACTTCACTTATCTCAATCAGATTGTTTACAATGGCATAGATCGTTAGTCCGGCCGGACTATGTATCTGTAATTTTTTAGCGATATTTCTTCGATGCGTTATAACCGTATGTACAGAAATAAATAAATTATCTGCAATCTCCTTGTTGGTCATACCCTTCACTACGCATACTACTATCTCTTTTTCACGACTGCTCAGCATTTCATCGTCTTCTTCACTCTTCTTTTTAGGTAAACTCTGCAAAGAATTGATTTTACCGTATAAAGTTTCCTGGTCATCGTAAATAGATATTGTATCGTCATATTTGCTCAATGTTATCTTATCAACAAAGGAACTGACTAGTGCAACAACCTTAGATGTAGCCGAAGTCTCTGCTTTAAACTTTGCTACATCAAAGTAACCTCCAAATGCCGGATTGACAATTACTATATTTATATTATCCATCCTGACACACTCCTTAAGAGATTCTATGGAGTGAACCTCTATCGGCTGAATCCTTAAATCGGGAAGGCGCTTCAATGTAGCTGTAATCCCATTCCGGATAATTACAGAATTTTCTGCTACGACTATCTTTAATGTTATGTTACTCATCACTATTCGATAACTTCTTAACAAGTTTCAGAACTTCGGGAACAAACAAGTAATCTTCCACTCTACTGTGAGATTCAAGATCCTGTTCACATGAAAAAATATCAAATAGAGCAGCATTAAGTAAATTATTGTTCGACTTTGCCGGATAATACTTAATGATAATATTCTTCAGCTCTGTCAGCTTGGTTTCCACCTGAGTATGTTTCTTTGCATAAACACTAATAGAATAGTTAGTAGGCAATTCTCCTCTCAACAATGCTTCAACATACTTAAATACAACTTTGTCTTCATATTCCATATGCTTACGAACTTCATCCACATAATCATCATAGAACTTCATAATCAAAGACGTAACATTATCTTCAGAATACCCAATTGCTTCCATTAGCTTCAGGCGAATAGACGGGAAATTAAAATCAAGAAAATAGGAATGGGCCTGTTTCAGATAATTCATGATTGAGGCAACGGATAACTCTTTAAATGTATCATCCATCCGCAGATATCCTTCATCAATAAAATTGACCACAGCTAAAAAGGTGCGATAATCTACCTGGTTAAGCAAACAAAACTCTTTCACTGTTTTATCACCAAAGCCCAATGACAGGCCAAACCTGCTCATTACCTGCAACAGTGTATAATTCTCACAGATGAGATCGCTCATCTTATCCGTTTCTTTATATTTTAATTGCTTATCCATATTTATCCTATTTTAATATGCCGCAAATTTACGACTTTATCTATAATGTAATCAATCACTAAATATAGGTATTTTAATGACAACTGCTCATTTTGCTGCCACTTTTATTTTTTATCATATTCTTAAGTTCACAACCGGAACAGCCCGAACAACTACCACATTTCGATTGATTTCCTGCTTCACGTTTTCTAAAAATTGAGAACACCACATAACCCAACGCTACGAAAACAATTGTTAATGCTATAATATTTTGTACCATAATTTATAAATTAAATAATTAGACTTCCAATCTGATAAGTAAGGAAAGCTACAATCCAGGCTATCGCCGTTGTATATACAATAGTAAATACAGCCCACTTCCAGTCCGATTCCTTTTTTATTGCTGCAACAACCGCCATACAAGGAAAATAGATCAACACAAAAAGCATAAATCCAAAGGCTACCAAAGGAGTGAATACTTTCTGACCTACCAATGCACCACTTGTGTATTCCTGCTGCTGAAGCTTTTCAATAAGACTACCAGAATTTTCATCAGCTGCCAAATCTGCATGATATAGAATACCCATAGAACCAACCACAATCTCTTTAGCCGCAAGTCCGGTAATGATACTAACACCTATTTTCCAGTCAAACCCAAGAGGCTTGATTGCAGGTTCAATGAAATGTCCTAAACGACCAATATAAGATAGTTCTTGATGCTCTGACACCTTCAACAGTTCCAGCTCAGCCGTCTTTGATTGTTTTACCGAATCGGGCAAAACTGTATTTGCATTTACAGATTCTATCTTCGCATCATAATCACTTGAATATTTCACTTCGCGAGGATAATAACTCAAGGCCCAGATAAATATAGAAGCAAGCAGAATCACCGTTCCCATTTTACGCAGATACTGAGACCCTTTATGCCACATGTGAATAGTTGTATTTTTAAGAGTCGGAATTCTGTAAGGAGGCAATTCCATCACAAATGGTACATCTTGTTTAGAGAATATAGTATTCTTAAATACTAAAGCAACCAATATGGCAATTATAATCCCGATAATATAAACAGAGAACAGCACCAATCCTTGATTCTTAGGAAAGAAGGCTGAGATCAACAAGATATATACCGGTAACCTGGCACTACACGACATAAAAGGAGTGATAAGCATTGTAAGCATTCTATCCTTACGGTTCTCCAGCGTGCGTGTTGCCATAATTGCAGGTACGTTACATCCAAAACCCATTAATAATGGAATAAAAGATTTTCCATGCAATCCTATTTTATGCATTAGTTTATCCATAATAAAAGATACTCTTGCCATGTACCCGGTATCTTCCATTAATGAAATAAAGAAGAATAGAATAAGAATATTAGGAAGGAATACAATTACACCACCCACACCGGCTATAACTCCGTCTACTAACAAGTCTCTCAGAGCACCTTCGGGCATTACGCTACTTACAAACTCACCTATATACCCTACTCCGGCATCTATCCAATCCATAGGATAACTACCTAAGGTAAAGGTTGTCTGAAACATAAGCCACATAAAGAAAAAGAAGATAGGGAAACCCAGAATTTTATGCGTTAGCAAATTATCTATCTCCCGACTTTTTTTACGCTTATCCACCTTGCCCTCTACCATTGTTTCGCCTAAAGCTCCGGCAATAAATCCATATTTTGCATCGGTGATTATTGTTTCCGAATTCTCTCCATATTCCTTTTCCAGCCTTTGAATTTCAACACTAACTTTTTCTGATATCATATTAAAATTATTGCTCTTGCTCAAAGTCGACAAAGTTGTTTTATCATTTTCGAGTAGCTTGATGGCTACATATCTGGTAGAATAGACATTTGCAGCAGCTTTATCCTGCTGAATAAGTGACTGAATTTTAGAGATGGAACTCTCAATGGTATTTCCATAATTGATATTCACATTCCTCACCGTTGAGTCTTTTCCCTCGTAAACATCTATAATCTTACTCATCAGTTCGGTTATACCTAAACCTTTTACGGCAACAGTAGGAACAATGGGAATGCCCATCATCTTACCCAATGTCTGATAATCCAGTTTTACCCCTTTTGCTTCAAGCTCGTCATACATATTCAAAGCAATCACCACTTTAATATTCATGTCGATAAGCTGAGTTGTAAGAAATAGATTACGTTCCAGATTGGAAGCATCAATCACATTAACCACAACATCGGGTTTGTTTTCGATAATATGAGAACGGACATACAATTCCTCCGGAGTGTATTCAGTAATAGAATAAGTTCCGGGCAGATCGACAATCTTTAGTTCGTAACCATCTTGTTTCACATAAGCTTCTTTAGAATCTACCGTAACACCACCATAGTTTCCTACCCTTTCGTGCGAACCGGAGGCATAGTTAAACAAGGTTGTTTTACCACAATTCGGATTACCAACCAAAGCTATATTTATTAAACGACCTTTTTCCTTTTCTACCGTTTTCTGTATATCGTCCATAAAAGTACCTTCAAAAGCCGGTTGCTCTACCTGTCCTGCATTATTTACTGAAGTTACTTCAATTAGCGCAGCTTCACTACGCCTCAACGAAACATTATAGCCCATTATTTCATACTCCACAGGATCCTGCAAAGGAGCATTCTTAATAACTTTTACCGTTTTACCTTTCACAAATCCCATTTCTGTGATTCTTTTACGGAAGGCTCCGCGACCTTTTACATTGACTATTACCCCTGTTTCACCATTCTGTAATCCTGATAAATGCATACTTTTATCTTTTTCCATATCACTTACTATTTAAAAACTAATACCAAACCGCATGTTACAAGTAAAGCAGTTATCTAACGTCTCACCAGTTCCTGCCGGGTTAATTACATATTGAATATCCGGCTGAATAAATATATTCTTTGTTAATAGATAGTGATAAGTAAGTTCTATAGTTGTTTCGCTACTTAATCCATCAGTAAAGTGTTGATGAGCAATGGCTAATCCCAGAATATCTGAACCTTTTTCAGAGAATAATCCTGTATAATTGGTTCCAAGTCCTATATAATAATTATTGGTACTTACGTCCGAAGGACTGTATCCCAATTGTGCAAATAATCCAAGGGCTTTATTATTACGCTTCCATACTTCCTGATCACCATAAGCATAAAAACCTACCAAGTTATAATCGGGAGAATTAATTACTCCATTCTTTTTAAATCTATGTCTGTGTGAATAAGCACCCAGTTTATAAGTACCCGGAAGTGAATTTACAGTTGTATTATACTGAAGTTCTGTGATGGCTAGAACACCATCACCCGAAGACAAGCGCCATTTAACGTTATATGGATTAAATGCAAAATCGGTAGGATTACCATCATATACTGCACCCAATATAGATATTTTCTCTGAAGGATTCCATTTAGCAGTTACTCCCAAAGTAGTAAGCGGAAAGATTGGTGCTGAAAAATTAGTTGAGATAACCGGTAAAATGCCAAACGAACTATTCATAAAAAGAGATCCGTACTGTGAATTGGCAAACTCCACATTTAAATCCTGCAAACCAACAGTAAGCTCAACTTTATTCAATACTTGCTTATACCATAGTTCCTGAAGATAAGAATGATTCCCGGCCTCTATATTCGATATAACCTGTATATCGCCGAGCATATCGGCTGAAGGAGTTGCTCCATGAGTATTTGCAGCATTTACATAAAACTGCCCACCATTCCATAATTCGGCCTTTTCTGTATCAAAACCTAAACGAATATTAGCCATTCCCAGGTAAGACGATCCGGTTTTTATTCCTCCCGAAAGATTATTTATAAGATCGCCAACATAGGATGCTTCGAAACTAAACGCCTCTTCTTTTTCCTTTGCAGCCTCTTGAGCAAAAAGGGAAGTAGTGAAAGATGAAAGGATTGCTAATGACAGAACTAATAACGATTTATTTCTTTTCATTTTTACAGTGTTTAAATTAACACTGCAAAATTAAGGCTACTCCAAGCCTTACGAAATACCTAGAAATCGTTATAAATAAGCTACTAATAGCAATAAGTGAGTACTAAACAGCTATTTTATTAAGAAAACCTCTAAATAATGATTGATAAAAATAAGTTATTTAGCAAAGAAGAAAGATGCTCCAAATGTTGTTTATCTACCTCATCGAAAGTATTTAGTTCGGCGCTGTCTATATCGAGTACTCCCCATATAACTCCATCTTTAGCCAACGGAATCACAATCTCGGAACGAGAAAGAGAACTGCAGGCTATATGCCCTGGAAATGCATCAACGTCGGGCACTAACTGAGTACGCGCTTCTTTCCAAGCTGTTCCGCAAACGCCTTTACCGTATCTGATACGTGTACAGGCTATCGGTCCCTGGAATGGGCCTAATACTAAATCGTCACCTTTTACAAAATACACGCCAACCCAAAAGAAGTCAAAAGCATGCTTTAATGCGGCAACTGTATTCGACAGATTAGCAATCAGATCTTCTTCATCTTCAATCAACGCCTTTATCTGAGATATCAGCGATTTATATTTTTCGTCCTTAGTTCCTTCTACTATTTTAAGTGATTCGGCCATTTTAATCTTCTTTATTAAACAATAATTCTCTATCTCGTTTTGCTGCAGTTTTTGCCCATTTAGCAGGAATAAATTTCCATTGATTCATTGGTTTTGGAGATACAACTCCTTTCGATTCTATATACTTCATGAGATAGAAACGTAAATCGTTTGGGTATGTAACAAGTATACGGCTTTTCAAAGAGTCCAGTGGAATACCGGCCCCTTTAGTCAGCAGTTCACCTCCTCCATTAGCACGGTATGAGTTTATAGCTACTTTATATTTTTTACTTAAATCAAAAGGTTTACCATTGCTCATTCGCAGAATCCGTACCTTCTCCCCAGCCGGTTTCGTTACGTCAACAGTATAAACCACGCCTGCTGCAGTATCAAAATTATAGCTGTAATTAACCAGGTCATACTTTCCTCCATCATCTTGTTTAAGCAACAATAAATGATCGTCGGCACTTTTCATCTGATTAGTCCACATTGCATACGATTGCTCTATATAATCCTTAACCTCTTTCCCCGTAAGTTCCATGGTATAAATCATATTTTCATAGGCATATAACTTAAAAAGGTCACGCATATATACATCCCCTTTATAAATATAAGTAGCTCCCGTTAATGGCGCAGTAAAGGAAATATCTGCCTGAGTTACTCCCAACTGAATTGAATGTATTATATCTAAAAATTCCGACGATTTAAAAAGAGCATCACGGCTGCTTATTGTTTTATCGAATTTACCAATAGGTCGGCTAACAAAGGTTTTCACTGCTTCGAACTGAGAAGAAAAGTAACTGATAAATGCTTCATCGGCTGTATAATTAGACATTCTTTTCAATTTGCCTGAACAGCTTTTACTTATCACTTTACCGTTTTCCATTTTCACCTTCAACATAACATCAGAAACACGTTCTGCATCGTTTGCCGGATCTATAACCAAAACTGAATCCCCAGCAATATTAGCCACTTTATGACTATAGTAAGTATGATCATGGCCGGCAAATACTACATCAAATCCCGGAACATTCTTTGCTACTTCAAGTGATGCATTTTCATTGTACAGCCCATTTAATTTATAAGGCTCTATACCCGAGTGAAAGAGTCCAACTACAATATCCGGATTTTCTTTTTCACGGATTATTTTCATCCATTTTTTAGCAGATACTTCCATATCTTCAAACCACAGACCACTCCACATTCTTTCATTTACCCATGCAGGGATCGAAGGAGTTATTAATCCAAGGACAGCTATTTTCACTCCATCGACAACGAATATTTTATATGGCTGCAGATAATTGCTGCCATCTTTACGCAATGTATTTGCCGATAGAACCGGAGCATTGCATTGCTTAATCCAACGATCATAAATTGGATGACCGGTTTCCACATCATGATTTCCAAATGCCAAAGCATCGTATTTCATGTAATTCTGCACTTCGGAAACTATATGAGGCGAAATAGTATCTATGTAATTGTAATAATATACACTGGGCTGACCTTGAAGAACATCGCCTCCATCAAACAAAAGCACACGACCAGGAAACTTTTGTCGCTGTTCGTTAACAAAAGAGCTTACCCGAGCTAAACTGCCGCACCGCACTTTGTCATTAGTAAAGTCGTAAGGAGTTAAATGTCCATGGACGTCTGATGTGTGAATTAGCTTTATTACTACGTCACGAGACTGTGCAAAGATTATTCCGATAAAAAATATAGTTAGTAAAAAACAGACAATCAGTCTTTTCATTATTAGCTTTTTAAATTCAACGCAAATTTAATAAATATAAATACAATTTTTGTATAATTATTCTAAAAAAGCATTAACCAATAAAAGAAATTTATTGCCCAATAAACAAGCAACCATTGGTTAATAAATAATAATTATTGGCCAATAAATATAATCTATTCAGATGTAAATAACTATTATTTTAGAATACCTGTTATAGTCTGGTTTTTCTGATTAAAAAAGAGCAAATTGTGCAGTTTATAATTTATTATAAACAATATATTTAATCTTTTATTTATTCGTGGCCCTTTGGGTGGCCCTTTACATTTTTTAAGTGTCACTTATCCATCTAGCAGTAAGTAGTTTAAGCCCTTTTTTAGGGTGGCCCTTTGGGTGGCCCGTTTATTTATGTTAAAGGGTCACTATTTTTCCACTAAAAATTGGTATCTTTGTTATTTAGAAACTATAGCAAAATGCGATAAAATGGAGTTATTTCACAAAATGATTTCTTCGGCACTTAACATTGCCGTGAAACAAATAAGTAGCACATTGTCACTTCTAAACGATGGAGCTACAATTCCTTTCATCAGTCGGTATCGTAAGGAAGCCACCGGCGGTTTGGACGAGGTTCAGATAGGAAACATCAAAGAACAATACGATAAACTTTGCGATCTTAACAAGCGCAAGGAAACCATACTAAGCACGATCGAAGAACAAGGAAAACTAACTCCTGAGCTTAAAAGCAGAATTGAAGCCTGCTGGGACAGTACGGAGCTTGAAGATATTTACTTGCCTTACAAACCTAAACGGAAAACCCGTGCAGAAGTGGCCCGTCAGAAGGGACTTGAGCCATTGGCTACGCTATTGATGCTGCAAAGGGAAAACAACCTCTCTGCAAGAGCAGAAGCTTTTGTAAAGGGAGATGTGAAGGATGCGGATGATGCTTTAAAAGGCGCACGAGACATTATTGCCGAACAGGTTAATGAAGACGAACGTGCACGTAATCAGGTTCGTAATCTTTTTGGCAGACAGGCTATTATCTCGGCTAAGGTTGTTAAGGGCAAGGAAGAGGAAGCAGCTAAATATCAGGATTATTTCGATTTTTCGGAGCCACTTAAGAAATGCACTTCACACCGCCTTTTGGCTATCCGCCGGGGCGAAGCAGAAGGGTTGCTAAAAGTGAGCATTTCTCCCGACGATGAGGAATGCACCGAACGCCTGGAACGCTTGTACGTACGCAGCAATAACGAATGCGGAACGCAGGTGGCAGAGGCTGTAAAGGATGGATACAAACGATTATTGAAGCCATCTATTGAAACTGAGTTCTCTGCATCTTCTAAAGAGGCTGCCGACCAGGAAGCTATCCGTGTTTTTGCCGAGAATCTGCGCCAATTACTCCTTGCTGCTCCGTTGGGACAAAAAAGGGTATTGGGATTGGATCCGGGATACAGAACCGGTTGTAAGTTGGTGTGCCTGGATGCGCAGGGAAACTTGCTTCATAACGAAGCCATCTACCCTCACCCGCCTCAGAATGAAAAACTGATGGCTGCAAAGAAAGTTACAAAGCTAGTTGAAGCTTATGACATTCAAGCTATTGCTATTGGCAATGGAACGGCAAGCCGTGAAACGGAAGCATTTATCACTTCATTGCGTTTCGACCGTGAAGTGCAGGTATTCGTGGTGAGCGAAAACGGTGCGTCTATCTATTCGGCATCTAAAATAGCCCGCGATGAGTTTCCGGAATACGATGTAACGGTTCGTGGTGCTGTTTCTATCGGCCGACGATTAATGGACCCTCTTGCCGAATTGGTAAAGATAGACCCAAAATCGATTGGTGTGGGGCAATATCAGCACGATGTAGATCAGGGAAAACTGAAAAAATCGCTGGATCAGACTGTAGAAAACTGTGTAAACTCGGTAGGTGTAAACCTGAACACAGCCAGCACTCACCTGCTGACTTATATATCCGGCCTTGGACCTCAACTGGCTCAGAATATTGTTAATTATCGGGCAGAGAATGGAGCTTTCAGCTCTCGCAAACAACTATTGAAGGTTCCTCGCATGGGAGCCAAAGCTTTTGAGCAATGTGCCGGATTTTTGCGTATTCCTAAAGCTGACAATCCTCTGGATAACTCGGCCGTTCACCCGGAAAGTTATCACATTGTGGAACAAATGGCAAAGGATTTGCAATGTACCGTTGAGGAGCTTATCAAAAGCAAAGAACTTAGGGCTAAAATAAAACTGGAGAAGTATGTTACACCAACCGTAGGTATGCCTACACTGAACGACATAATGCAGGAACTTGAGAAGCCGGGAAGAGACCCACGCTCAACCATTCAGGTATTTGAGTTCGACAAAAACGTGAAGAGCATAGCCGATTTGCAGGAAGGAATGATTCTTCCGGGAATCGTTACCAACATCACCAACTTTGGTTGTTTTGTGGATGTGGGTATCAAAGAAAACGGGCTGGTACACATATCACAGCTGGCCGACAAGTTTATTAGCGACCCAACCGAGATAGTATCCATCCATCAGCACGTAATGGTACGCGTAGATAGCGTGGACATGGGCAGAAAACGGGTACAGCTAAGTATGAAAGGAATTGATCAAAAACTTAATTAATAAGAATCATGAAAAAGAAACAATTAGGAATATTTTTTCTACTATGCCTCATTGTATGTGGCCTGTCGGCACAAACAGTAAGCAAAACACTTTTCGTTCCTAAAGCTGGAGCACTGAAAGAACAAATAACTGAAGCCGAAGCTAAAAGTATAACTCATCTAACAATAACCGGAAAGATTAACGCCATTGACTTTAAGCTGATGCGCGACAGTATGACTAAACTGGAAGTACTCGACATATCTAATGCATCTGTAACCGTATACATGGGAAAAGAAGGGACTTATCCATTAAAAAGATTTACCTATCTGCCCTACTTCATTCCGGCTTATGCTTTTTGCAATGCAGAAGATGGTACACTTCGCGGCAAGAGTACACTAAAAAGAGTTATTCTTCCTCCTTCAATTCTGAATATTGACAAGTTTGCATTTAAGAATTGCAATAACCTGACAATTCTGCAGGTGAACAAAAAGACGCCTCCAAATCTTCAGGAAGAAGCGCTTAACGATAGCCTTACTGCTGTATTCATCCCTCTTGGATGTAAAGACGATTACAAAAGAAAAAAAGGATGGGATAAATTTGCTATTCTGGAAGGCGCTCCCGAATCTCTTACTATCAACATAACTAAGCCAGGCGAACTGGGAAACGAAATTATGAAAGCTGGTCATCAGCCTAGTGAGGTGAACTATCTCACCATCAAAGGTAATATTAACGAAGACGACTTTAAGATGATACGCGATTTTATGCCCGATCTTGTTTCAATTGACTTATCGGAAACTACGGCAACAGATATACCTGACTTTACCTTTACTCAAAAGAAGTATCTGATGACTGTTCATCTACCTAATAAGCTTGTTAGCATTGGCGAACGTGCATTTAGCGGATGTATTCATTTGGCTGGCGACTTGGTACTCCCTCCTACCGTAAAGAAAATAAAAGATGGAGCATTTCTTGATTGCGACAAACTATCAAGAGTGATTGTACAAGGTAATATTTCTGTTTTGGGAAAAGATATTTTCAGAGATACCAATAAGCAAAAGCTTGTATTTACTAAATAACAAACTGAATTCAGTTTTTCTGAATCAATAAATAATCTACTTAATAAAGGGACGGATATGAAGACTTTCTTTGTGTCCGTTCCTTTATTATTTATCCGCTACTTAAGAAAACACCATAATAGCATCATATATATCGGCATATAGATATTTCTACTTACAAACTACAAAAATATTATTTACATATTTTTATTTCAGGATAATAAGGCTATATTTGCGATCTGTAAAAATAAAATCTGCCTATATGTATCTATCTAAAAATCTCTTCAGGAATAAACTATTACTCTATTCCATCTCCGCATTATTATCTTTCACTCTCCATAGTTGTGCATACGATAGTAGCGATGATAATTATATCGATATTAAGAAACCGGACGGGAATGTAAATATCAGCATTGACCTGGCCGGAGTAAATCAAAGTCAAACTATTTATCTGTACCAGAATGCCTATTTTTACTACACAATTAATGCCGGAGGTAAAAATATCATAGCACAGAAGTTTTATCTGGATGGAAAAGAATTAAATACAAATCCCCAGGATGGCGGTACATACCTAAGTACAGGAATTGCTGATAACCAGATTCATGACCTGAAGTTAATTATGGGATTACCAACAGGAACAGGTAGTCTAGCCGAATATGCAGGTTACGAAATGTATGTGGGCGAATTAAATTTTAAGGTTAAATTCGTTTCAAGTCCGGATGTTAATCTGAATATCAGAGAATCTGTAGACGAGAACAATTATTATAAAGTGGAATGGGACAAGCCAAAAGATTATGATGTGGAATGCTATAAGGTGTATAAAGGTGATTATATGGCGGACAACCTTGTAGCAACCATCAACAATCCGGATCAGAGCTATTATGTAGACAAAGATTATGTTTATGGTTACAAGTTCTACACCATCAGTGCCATACTGAAAAATGGTCAGCAGGTATCACTTACTGACAGATTCACCGCACGCCACTTCGATATTACAGAAAACAATTTCAAAACCGAACGCATTTCTACAAACGAAATGAAGATAAAATGGACTAACCCTAATCCATACCCATGCAAATATGTTCTGAAATATGGGAACAACAATGAGAGCAAGGTTATTGAGGGAACTAACGAGGTTACTATTCCTGTTGATAAATTCCCAGCTTGGAGCGTTTCCTACTCGCTTTATATTTTACCGGCAAACGCAGACGTTACCCAGTATCAAACCTATCCGTACACATACGGATACTTCTCCGACAATCAGTTTAATTATGGAATTACATATGGAGCAGATCTGGCAAACAATCTATTACTTGGTCTCGGCTTTGACAATCTGGTTAAATACAATACTTCCGATTTTAGCATACAAAGTTCTGTTAAACACAACCTCACCTTGCATACCGGTTGTAAAGTGAAGGTCTCAAACAAAGGATTGGTTGCAATTAGTGATTTAAGTAATTATGTTCACATTTACAGCGACAACACATTAAGTAAAGAGATATTTTTCACCAATACTCAGGGGAATTACTTTTATCTTAATAATGCCAATCAGCTGCTCATTGAACAATATACAGGATTTGATCTCTACAATATTACTTCAGGAAAAAAAATCTGTTCTAAGCGATGGACTCCCGAAAATCCAATTAACGATATTAGTGTAAAGACTAGAATTTCGGCCAATGGAAAATATATTTATGCACTATGCGCAGAGTATCTTCCCGAAAAGCATTGGGCAGAACTATATGAACTGCAAAGCGACAACACGCTACATCTTATCCAGACTCAAAGCAATGTAAATATTAAAAGCATTGAATTTAATCCGATTAAAGATTCTGAAGCTATAATACAATATAATGATAACAAATTTGCCATTGTAGATTTATCAACCGGAAGTACTATCACAATAGACGGAGCTTTCCAGAACATTGATCCTTTTACAGGAAATCTGCTATATAAAGGTCCTGAGTATGCAAATAGTCAATATAACGTATATGTATTAGCGAGCGACTACAAGACCTTATTTATGAAAATCCCTTTGGCAAATATCAACCCTTATTCAGACGCAGGGCTTTATAACAATAATCTGATTTTTAATGGATATTATCTGAATCTCGCTAAACTGACAAAATAATGAAAAAGAATATAATCACGACACTGCTTTTACTATTTGCATTGGGAGCAAACGCTCAATATAATATAAGTTACTCTGTTGGATATGGAACTTACAAAATGAATGACATGAAAGATTTGCTTGATTATGCATTTCAGTCAATGCGTCCGTCTATGCCCAAAGGGTTAGCTATTGTAGACAACTTCCCTCCGTATATAACACATACAATTAATGCTTCCATAAAAAGGAATCGCAATGAATTTGGACTGAGTGGTTCTTTTCTGACTACAGGAGGTAAGATTGCCTACTCTGACTATTCCGGAAAGTATATTGAAAAGCTTACATTCACGGGTTATAGAATAGGAACCCTGTATCGTGTATACACTGACGAAAGTAAATTAGGCAAGTGCACATTGTCATTCTTTGGAGAAGTTTCGCCTGCCATCATGTTTACCCACCTGGGATACAAAGCAACGTTGGATATTTACGAGCAAAACATTCATCAGGAAGGCAATGATAATATTAGTACCAATGCAGCTGGATTTAGCATTCAACCTATGTTTGGTGGCAGACTTGATGTTACCCGCAATATCTCCTTCAGTGCAAGTTTGGGCTATGATTTTGAATTAGGATCAAAGCTATCGACAACGGACAATAGATATCGTGCAGACTGGTCGGGCTTTCGCTTGAATGGAGGTGTAATTTATTCGTTTTAATCAAAATTATTTAGATCTTATACAATAAAGAGAAGTCATCTGATTATTCCAGGAACCAGTACAATAAAGAGATAAACTTTTCTAGTATATTTTAAATAGAAAAACGTTATAAAATTAGTATCCATCGGAAAGAATAGCCTGTTTTAAAAGTAAAAGTTAAGTTTCAATGATTTGAATATTAAAAACAGTATTAGATAGAAGTCTGAAGAATAAAGGCATAAAAAATGGGGTTGCTCATATCAGAGCAACCCCATTTTCATATTTAGTATCTTTTAGTCTTTATCTCCGTACATCTTCTTACGAAGTTCTTTGATATGATCAGAAGTGATGTATTCATCATAATTCATCATCTTATCAATAATTCCGTTTGGAGTAAGCTCTATCACACGATTTGCAACAGTTTCAATAAACTCGTGGTCATGAGAAGAGAAGAGAATGTTACCTTTATAAGTCTTCAGGTTATTATTGAATGACTGAATAGATTCCAGATCAAGGTGATTGGTTGGAGTATCAAGAATCAAGCAGTTTGCATTTCTAAGTTGCATACGAGCAATCATACAACGCATTTTCTCACCTCCTGAAAGGACACTAACTTTCTTAAGCACTTCTTCGCCCGAGAAAAGCATACGTCCAAGGAATCCTTTCATATAGACTTCATTACCTTCACCATACTGACCTAACCAGTCTACCAAATTCAAGTCTGTATTAAAGAAGTCTGTATTATCCAAAGGAAGGTAAGCAGTAGTAATAGTTACACCCCAGTCATAATGTCCGGCATCAGCTTTCAAGTTACCATTTATAATCTCAAAGAGAGCAGTCATGGCACGTGGGTTACGTGACAGGAATACAATCTTATCATCTTTCTCTACATTGAAGTTTATATCATTAAACAACACTTCACCGTCATCGGTCTTTTTACTTAAGCCCGAAACTTCGAGGATACGGTTACCCGGCTCACGATCAGGAGTAAAGATGATTCCCGGATATTTACGTGAAGATGGTTTAATTTCTTCCACATTAAGTTTCTCCAACATCTTCTTACGACTGGTTGTCTGCTTACTTTTTGCCACATTGGCACTAAATCGGCGAATAAATTCTTCCAGTTCTTTCTTCTTTTCATCAGCTTTAGCCTTTTGGTTTTGTTGCTGACGAAGAGCCAACTGGCTGGATTCGTACCAGAAACTATAGTTACCGGCAAAGAGGTTAATCTTGCCATAATCAATATCAACAGTGTGAGTACATACTGAGTCAAGGAAGTGACGGTCGTGACTTACCACCAATACTGTATGTTCAAAGTTAGAAAGATATTCTTCCAACCATGTTACAGTCTCCATATCAAGGTCATTGGTAGGCTCATCGAGCAGCAAGTTATCAGGATTACCGTAAAGAGCTTGTGCCAGTAAAACACGCACCTTTTCTTTACCACTAAGCTCGCTCATTAAAGTATAATGTTTGTCTTCCTTTACGCCAAGTCCGCTTAACAGCATAGCTGCATCACTCTCAGCATTCCATCCGTCAAGTTCGGCAAATTTTTCTTCCAATTCAGCAACCTTCAATCCGTCTTCATCAGAAAAATCTGTTTTTGAATAAAGAACATCACGTTGCTTCATAATATCCCAAAGAACGGTATGTCCCATCATAACAGTATCCATAACTGTATAGGCATCCCATTTAAAGTGATCCTGACTTAACACGGAAAGACGTTCGCCCGGACCTAAAGCAATAGAACCTGTAGTTGGATCTAAATCACCATAAATTGTGCGAAGGAAAGTAGATTTACCTGCACCGTTAGCACCAATAATCCCGTAGCAATTACCATTCGTAAACTTGAGATTTACATCATTGAACAAAATTCTCTTACCAAACTGAACTGAAACGTTCGAAACTGTAATCATTATATTTAATCTTTATACCTTGTATTTAAAATCGGCCACAAAGGTAGTCTTTTTTTATGAATAAAATCGCCATTCTGGCAGATAGTTAACACATCGTTATTTATTATTCACTAAAAAACAGTACTTTTGCATGTTCTTTCGCTAAAGATAGGACTTTGGCAAAGAATTTGTAGCATGGATTATAAATCAAACCTACCCAATTGTATGGTGCAATCATTTTGGAAGAAGAATAAAAAGAAAACATATATGGATCCAAAGAAAAAAGAAACAGTTAAAGAAGAAGAATTAGTAGATAACACTCAGCAAGTTGATCAGGAAACAGAAGCATCTGCAGCTGAACAAGAAGCTCCTGCTCAGGAAGAAGAAGTTCTTACTCCTGAACAAGAATTGGCTAAGAAGCTGGAAGAAGCTAATGCTAAAATAGAAGATCAGAACGATAAATATCTGCGTCTTTCGGCTGAGTTTGACAATTACCGCAAGCGCACAATGAAAGAAAAAGCCGAACTGATTAAGAATGGCGGCGAAAAGTGTATCAGCAGTATTCTTCCTGTTATTGATGACTTTGAGAGAGCTCTGAAAACAACGGAAACAGCTACTGATGTTGCTGCTATCCGCGAAGGACTTGAGTTGGTTTACACTAAATTTATGAGCGTAATGGGACAAAATGGCGTTGAAGCAATTGATGCCTCAAGCGAATTCAATACAGATTTCCACGAAGCAATCACAACATTTGCTGCTCCAAGTGAAGATCTTAAAGGAAAAATCATAGATTGCGTACAAACAGGCTATACACTTAATGGAAAAGTAATTCGTCATGCCAAAGTTGTAGTTGGCGAATAATTAATAAAGGATAACGAACAATGGCAAAAAGAGATTACTATGAGGTGCTGGGCGTTGAGAAATCTGCAACAGCCGATCAGATAAAGAAAGCTTATCGTAAGAAAGCAATTCAATTTCACCCTGATAAAAATCCGGGAGATAAAACTGCAGAAGAGAAATTTAAAGAAGCAGCCGAAGCTTATGATGTTTTAAGCAATCCAGATAAGCGTGCTCGTTACGACCAGTTCGGACATGCTGGCATGAGCGGTGCAGCAGGTAACGGCGGCCCGTTTGGCGGAGGATTTGGCGGAGGTGCCGGAATGTCAATGGACGACATTTTCTCTATGTTTGGTGATATTTTCGGTGGACACGGCGGCGGAGGCTTTGGTGGCTTCGGAGGTTTTGGCGGCGGAGGCGGCCAACAGCAAAGACGTTTCCGTGGATCGGATCTTCGTGTAAAGGTTAAACTAAATCTGAAAGAAATTTCTACCGGTGTAGAAAAGAAATTCAAACTAAAGAAATATGTTTCTTGTTCGCACTGTCACGGTACAGGAGCTGAAGGAAGCAGTGGTTCTGAAACTTGTTCTACCTGTAAAGGTAGCGGTTCGGTAATCCGTAACCAACAGACCATTCTAGGAACCATGCAGACTCGCGTTACTTGTCCTACTTGTGGTGGTGAAGGTAAAATCATCAAAGATAAGTGTAAAGAGTGTGCCGGAGAAGGTATCGTATATGGTGAAGAAGTTGTAAGCGTAAATATCCCTGCTGGTGTAGCTGAAGGAATGCAACTGTCCATGAGCGGAAAAGGAAACGCTGGAAAGCACAACGGAGTTCCTGGCGATTTACTTATTCAGGTGGAAGAAGAAGCACATCCAGACTTAGTTCGTGACGAAAACGATTTGATCTATAACTTATTGCTTAGCTTCCCAACCGCTGCTTTGGGTGGAGCCGTAGAAATACCAACTATCGACAATAAAGTAAAGGTTAAGATCGAAGCGGGAACACAACCGGGCAAAGTTCTTCGTCTGCGTGGCAAAGGTTTACCAAGCGTGAATGGTTACGGAACAGGAGATCTACTTGTAAACGTAAGCATCTACGTTCCTGAAACATTAACCAGAGATGAAAAAGAGACTTTGGAGAAACTGGAATCATCAGATAGTTTCAAGCCAAACAGTTCGGTTAAAGAAAAGATTTTCAGGAAATTCAAAAGTTTCTTCGATTAATTCAAAAGCTTATTTAGATATTATAATCTCCTCAATTGCACTCAGTAATTGAGGAGATTTTATTTTATGCTATTTTATTTAGGTTCATCCTCTATTTCAGATAACTCTCTTGATGTACTCTTTATATTATATTGTCTTCCAAAATCTTTATCATCAATTCTTATCTTAAAAATAATCATAGATTATCTTATAAAAGAGAATCATTTATTCAATATAGTTTCTATTCGAACTCTACATCAAATTACTAGCCAACTCACTCAGCATACTACGCTCTCCTTTTACCAGATTAACATGAGCAAAGATATTCTGGCCCTTCATACGGTCAATCATATAGACTAAACCATTGGACTCGCTATCCAGATAAGGTTGGTCAATCTGTTGAATATCTCCGGTGAAGACCATCTTTGTTCCTTCTCCGGCTCGGGTGATAATTGTTTTAATCTCGTGAGGTGTAAGGTTCTGAGCCTCATCGATAATGCAGTAAGTTTCCGACAAGCTTCGTCCACGGATAAAAGCCAGCGCCTCGATAACCAGCTGACCACTTTTCTGCATATCGTCCAGACGTCTCAGCTCTGTTGAAGTTGGAGAAAACTGGTGTTTGATAACGTTCAGGTTATCGAAAAGCGGTTGCATATAAGGTGCAACTTTGGCAGCTGCATCTCCGGGAAGAAAACCAAGGTCTTTATTGGAAAGAGCCACAATAGGACGAGCCAACAATATTTGTTTGTAATCGTTCATATTGCTTAATGCTGATGCAAGGGCAAGCAATGTTTTACCAGTTCCAGCTTTTCCGGTTAGAGCTACTAGTTTAATATCGGGATCGTTCAGAATCTCGAAAGCAAAGCTCTGTTCAGCGTTACGTGGTTCGATGCCGTAATTTTTGGCTTTTGTCACCCTATGAACTGTATGCGTAAATGGATTATACCTGGCAAGCACGCTATTACGTTCGCTCTTCATCACAAAGCACTCGTTTGGTTGCAGAACATTTCTGAACTCAATATCACTAATATCTACCCCTTCCTTAGAAGAATAAACTTTATCAATGAGTTCTGAAGATACTCCGTCGTAAACTTCATTGGCCTTCTCGAATATATCCACATTAGTAACCTTGTCGGTAATGTAGTCTTCGGACAGCACTCCTATGGAACGGGCCTTCATGCGTAAATTCACATCCTTAGTAACCAGAACAGTCTTAGTTTTTGGATATTTCTTTGCCAAAACATCTGCCGTGGAGAGAATTTCATGGTCGACTTGTCGCTCCGGAAAAGATTTCCGCACTGTTTCGGACTCCATCCCGCCGGTGAGAATAAAGAGCTTTCCCATACCCTCGCCCAGCGATGCTCCCTTAGTGAAAAGGTTATCGTCAGTAATCAAATCAAGTTCGCGAACAAATTCTCTTGCATTATAATTTATTTCCCCACTTCCTTTTTTAAATTTATCTAATTCCTCTAAGACAATAATAGGAAGATAGATGTCATTTTCCTGAAAATTTCTCAAACAATCATGGTCGTGAAGAATAACATTAGTATCTAACACGAAATTTTTCTTAGTTCCCATAATTTTTAGATTTAAAATGTTGATATTTGCACCTAATATAGTAATTAAAAGATTACGATATATCACTAAAAGACTAAAATTTTTGAATAAATGAATTATAAAGAGACTCTAAACTATTTATACGAAAGCGCTCCTTTATTTCAGCAGATTGGGAAATCGGCATATAAAGAGGGACTTAGTAACACTTATGAGCTGGATAAACATTTCAAACATCCACACAAAAATTTCAAGACTATCCATGTGGCAGGAACAAACGGCAAGGGATCCTGCTCTCACACACTTGCAGCTATTCTGCAATCTGCCGGATATAAAGTAGGACTCTACACCTCTCCTCATCTTATTGATTTCAGAGAAAGAATCCGTGTAAACGGAAAACCTATTACTGAAGAATATGTGATTAACTTTGTTGAGAAGGAACGTAAGTTCTTCGAACCGCTTCAACCGTCGTTCTTTGAACTTACTACTGCGATGGCCTTTAAATACTTTGCAGATCAGAAAGTAGACGTAGCTGTTATAGAAGTTGGTTTGGGCGGGCGATTGGATTGTACCAATATTATTCATCCGGATTTATGCATTATAACTAATATAAGTTTCGATCATACTCAGTTTCTCGGAAAGACTAAGGCGCTTATTGCTGGTGAGAAAGCCGGTATTATAAAGAAGAATGTACCTGTAATTATTGGCGAAACAAACGAAGAAACAAAACCTGTGTTTATACAGAAAGCTGACGAAGAGAAAGCTCCTATTTTCTTTGCTGAAGAGGAACAGTTACTGTGGCGATGGGAAATGAACAAAAGAGGACGCTGGAACTACTTCACGGCTGATTATCCTCATCTGAAAGGTGAACTTGGTGGATTCTGCCAGATTAAAAACACCAATACTATTCTTTTAGCTTTAAGATTATTGAAAAAAGTCGGTTATAACATTCCTGATGCAGCTGTAGAAAAAGGATTTGAGAAGGTTTGCGAACTTACCGGATTAATGGGGCGCTGGCAAAAACTGGGAATTAATCCGTCGATAGTTTGTGACACCGGACATAATGTTGGTGGTATAACTTATATTTCCGAACAACTAAGCAAGCAAAAATACAAGAAACTGCACGTTGTAATAGGAATGGTAAACGATAAAGATATTAGTGGTGTATTGGCTTTATTACCCAAAGATGCTGAATATTACTTTACCAAAGCAAGTGTGAAGCGTGCACTTCACGAAGCCGACCTAAAGTTTCTGGCAAGTAAAGCCGGGTTATATGGAAAGACTTACGCTGATGTATCCAAAGCATTTGAAGCTGCAAAGGCTAATGCCTCTAATAAAGATTTTATATTTGTAGGAGGAAGTAGTTTTGTTGTAGCTGATCTCCTCACCTATCTGGAAAAGAATAAAAAGCAGGAAGAAGGCACTGTATAAAAGAAAAAAGCAAGATTGTATTATATAATGAAGAGAGATATCATTTAAGTTATCTCTCTTCTTTATTTCTTTCAACGGAAATTTTACTCGAACAAACTTACTTCACAGCAATACATTCAATTTCCACCATTGCATTTTTAGGCAAAGCCTTTACAGCTACTGCAGAACGAGCCGGGAATGCACCATCAAAATAGGTTGCATAAACAGCATTCATATCTGCAAACAGAGACATATCTGAAAGGAAAACGGTAGTCTTTACAATGTTGGCAGTAGTAAGTCCGGCTTCAGCCAGAATATGTTTAATGTTCTCAAAAGATTGCTTAGTCTGTTCAGCCACTCCACCCGGAGCAAATTCACCGGTAGCCGCATCTACTGGTAACTGTCCTGAAACAAACACCATGCCTCCGGCTTCTATAGCCTGACTGTAAGGTCCGATAGCACCTGGTGCCTTTTCACTAGAAATTACTTTTTTCATTATTTCAGCTATTTATTAGTTAATACTATTTTGTTTGCAAGTTAAACATAATTGCAAATAACTGCAACTTTTTTCTAATTCTCGTTTCATATTTTTAGCGAGCTGCGCAACTCGTTAAAACAGCCTGCGCAGCTCATTATATCGAGCTGCGCAAGTCGCAGAAACGAGCTGCGCAGCTCGCGAGTATAATCTCATCGGTTTTTCTAAAGAACTTCACCGGAAAGAGAAAGGAATTTCTCTTGAAAATAAAATAATTGATACAATAAAATGCAAATTGAAATAAGAATTATATGAGCTTAAAACGTTTTTTAAACTCTCTTAGCCTCTTCCGTGTACAACTAAAAATAAGAATTATACAAGCACAATTTCTCAAATAAAAATATTTTTTAGAAAAAAGAGTCATGCTTTAAGCAGTATATTATATATTCGTGCATTTATAAGTAAACACGTGTCAGATTTAATGAGTGAAACCGAATTGACAGAACGTTGCCGGGTTGGAGATAATACAGCTCGCAAGGAGCTTTATGAGCAATATGCAGGACAAATGTTCGGCATATGCTATAGGTATGCCGGTGATCGGGAGATTGCTCAAGACCTCCTTCACGACGGTTTTTTGAAAGCTTATTGCTCTTTTGATAAGTTTACCTATCGCGGAGAAGGCTCACTGAAAGCATGGCTCAGCAGAGTAATGGTAAACATATCGCTCGACTATCTGCGGAAAAATGATCCGGCCCGGCAAATGTTGCCGCTCGATCAGATTCCAGAGAGCATTGAAGAGCCTCGTGAGGAAGATATTACTCAGGTTCCGCACAAGGTTCTGATGAAATTTATAGCAGAATTACCGTCCGGATATCGAACCGTATTCAATTTATATGTCATGGAACAACTTTCGCATAAAGAAATTGCTGAGAAATTGGGCATCAACGAAAAGTCCTCGTCCTCGCAATTATTTCGGGCAAAAAAAGTTTTGGCAAAAGAGATAAATAACTATTTAAAGGAAAATAATCAATGAAACAGGAAGACAAAGAAAAATGGATCACTGCCTTTCGGGAAAGTTTAGAAGATTATTCCGAACCACCGTTATTCAATGACTGGGAAAGGCTGGAAAAGGAACTCTCTGTTGTTCCTGTTGCCAAACCTAAGCGTTCATACATTATGTACTATTCGGCTGCGGCTGCAATTATATTGTTGTTAATTGCTTCGGCAACAGCAATCTATTTATTTGATAATTCATCGGATAAGTATTTTGAAACATCTCAGCTTCCTGCCGAAATTGAGACTATTACTGATAAGAAGCCTTTGAAAGATGTGATTGAACCATTGATTAACGACGTTAACAAGAACGATAGATCTGCATTAAACAAATCGGCCAGTAAGAGCAGTGTGCTTTCTGGTAATAAGCTTGCTTTAGCCAATAGCGCTTCGGCTAACCAACCATCTGCCCTTTCGGGTGATAAAAAGAATTTAGTAAAGAACGAAGCTGGTAAAGATGCTGAAAACAGCAATGAATATGTGACTTTAAGCAAGAATAATGCATCGGACTTAGAGCGTTCTAATGAACAGAAAGCTATTGAAGAGCAAAAGTTGAATGATAATAGTGGCGAGAAAAGGAATGTCCCTCAACAAGGAGAAAATAACAAATCAAAGAAGCAGGCCCTTAAAACATCTCCCAGAAAAGCTGAAAGAGTAACCGAACTTTGGGAACGTCCAAGAAAGAAAAAACAGAAGAATCTTTCAATCGGAGTTTCTGCAGGGAACACTCTTTCATATAGTTCCGAAGGTGGTCTTATGGATTATGCAATGAGCCCAAGTAACGACTATTTAAGCTATATAAATGTTGAGGAAACAATTGTATCGAATTTATTGACAAATACACCGGTTAAATGGAATCATAAACAACCGGTTTCGTTTGGACTTTCTGTCCGTAAATATCTAACGCAAAGACTTGCTATAGAAAGCGGATTGATTTATACCCGATTGGAATCAGAATCATCCGGTAGCAAAAGTCACAGACAAACGTTGGATTATATTGGTATTCCTGTAAAGTTGAACTATATGCTAGTTGATAGTCGTTATTTCACGCTTTATCTTTCTGGCGGAGGAATGGCCGAAAAATGTATATCAGGTAAATTAAATACAAAGGAGCTTTCAGGAAAGGATATATCAGAAGATGTAAGTGTAAAACCATTGCAGTGGTCGCTTAACGGAGCTTTGGGAGCACAATATAACATTACTCCTAAAATGGGAATATTTGCAGAACCCGGAATTGTTTACTTTTTCAATGATGGTTCTAAAGTAGAGACAATTCGCAAGGAAACGCCTTTCAACTTTAACCTGCAACTGGGATTACGAATTAGTTATTAGTGAATCTGAAATTAAAAAACGAGTCATAAATTAATAGACACACTTAGCTATTTTACAAAGTAGTTAACTCAAAAAAAAAGGATTACCGTGAGGCAATCCTTTTTTCTATTTTATAAGAACTTACTTATTACTTACAGTTCTTTTCAATCATTGGAATAACAGCTTCGTCTCCCAATTCTTTGGCTTTATTAAAGTTTTCACAAGCTTCGTTTTTCTTTCCTTGTTGCATCTGGCAGAAACCAATCAAACGATAGCAAGCTGCGAATTTAGGATCAATTACCAAAGCATCTTTCAGATTCTTTATAGCTTCATCATAACGGGCAATACGAAGATTAACCGCTCCATATTCTGCCAGATAATCTTTATTGGAAGGATCGAGTGTTACCGCTTTTTGAATATCTTCCAATGCACGTTTAAAATTCTTTGCTTTATAGTTTGCTTGTTCGCGAAGATAGAAGAATGTAGAACTTACATTACCACCCATGGCCTGTTCAAAGTAGTCGTAATCAATAACTGCTTCTTTATACATCTCTTTCTGAGTCTTAACCAAAGCACGTTCAGAAAGATAATTAGCAGCTTCTCTTGGATATGGGGCAGCATATTTGTTTACTGCACTATCAAGTAAAGCAAGAATTTCTCCTAAATCACCATTCATCATTTGCTTTGTCTTTGCAGCACTATAGTATGTTTCTGAAGAAGCCTGTGGAGAGTGGTTTATCTTATCGTAACATTCAAAAGCTTTATCATATTTTGTAGCTGCAAAATAGATATCGCCTTGGTGCTGGATATAAATTGGAAGCGGATTAATATCGATAGCTTTCTGAATTTCCTCCAGTGATTTTTCGAATGTCCAGTCTTTATAAGCACCATCTTTGCCACGAAGAGCAACATAATACATCAGTCGTGAGCGATTAAAGAAGGCATTATCTTTTTTATCAGCAGTTTTCAATGCTTTTTCAAGGTCAGCCTCACCCAAAGCCAGATGTTCTGCATCAGTATAACTGGTTACATAGAAGTTAGCCCTGCGGATATATCCTTCGGAACTGTTAGGGAACTGTTCTACAAAAGTATCCAGCAATGAGAGATATTTTTCCTTACTAACAGAAGAAGCCATATAAAGAGCAACTAAAGCCTGTTCCTCTGTATTAGGAAGAGCTTTTTTAATACCAATACTATTCAGGTCGGGATTATTAAAATCGAGAGCATTAATAGTCAATGCGTTAACATAAGGAGCACTAATGGCATAACAATGAGTTGTGTCATTAGATGCAGCTTTCTGTACCAAACCAAAGACCTCGCCTTCTGCATTCATAACCGGACAGCTTACCATTTTGTCTTTCACAGAAATAATAAGCTTAAAGTATTTATGAGGACCGGAAAGATTAGACACTTCTTCTACTTTTCCAAAGGTACATGAACGATCTTTCTTTGTAGAATAAGGAAGCATTACCACTTCGGCATCTTTTGCAGGAATAGCAGTTGCCAGAGTCAGCGCGGCAGTGCTCTTCTTTCCCAAATCCACACTAAACTTAATAACATCGTACATAGAATTCATACCCAGAATAGTTTTAACCGGCATCTGCTTACCTTCCGAGTTAATAACATCTGCACGTGCTGCACCTTTAAACAAAGAATAGTCGGACAGCGCCACTCCATTTTCCGATACAAAGAAACCGTTGCCGGTATTGAGTAATTTGCCGTTAGTGTCGTAAGTCACCACAGAAAAGACAGCCTTTTTGGCTTTATCAACCCATTTGGGTGCCTCCTTCTGCGCCATTGTCCACTGAGAAAGCAGACAAAGGACTATAAATAGTATTTTCTTTTTCATGATTATAGGTTATATTAAAATATCATTCTTTTTCAAAGCCACGTTGTTTCACAGCCTCGTAAATCAACACTCCGGCTGCAACGGAAACATTTAATGACTCAATCTTACCAAACAAAGGAATCTTAACCCATTCATCACACAATGCAAGGTGATCATAAGACACACCGGTATCTTCAGCTCCCATAATAATACAGAGAGGATCTTTATAATTTGCCTTTGTGTAATCGTAATCTCCCTTTTCGGTAGCAGCTACAATCTTGAATCCGCTATCTTTTAAATATTTAATAGCAGTAGTCAGACTTTGTTCCTTGCAAACAGGCAGCGTATGAAGAGCTCCTGCTGAAGTTTTCATGGCATCTGCATTAACACTCACACTATTTCTGGAAGGAATAATAATTGCATCCACACCAGCGCAATCGCAAGTACGGGCAATAGCTCCAAAGTTACGTACATCTGTTACCCCATCAAGCATAACAAAGAAAGGAACCTTTCCTTCTTCGAAAAGAGTAGGAACAACATCCTCTACCTTATAGTATGTCACTGCAGAAACAAAAGCAAGAACTCCCTGATGGTTTTTAGTTGTTATTCTGTTGATGCGCTCTACCGGTACACGCTGAACAAATATATTTGTGCCCTTTACTGCAGCAAAAAGTTCTTTTGAAAGATCACTTTGAATATCTTTCTTTACCAGGATTTTATCAATTTCCTTACCCGCCTCAATGGCTTCAATCACGGCGCGTACGCCAAATATCATTTCATTTTTTTCCATGCTGTTTTAATAATTCTTTTGCGTTATTCATCGCAGCTTCCGTCAAAGTAGCCCCACTCAGCATGTGAGCTATCTCATCAATCCTCTCCTCTTGTTCCAATCGGCGGATATTACTACTGGTCGATGTTTCGTTATCTTGTTTATATACTTTATAGTGTACTTTTCCTTTGGCCGCAATCTGAGGCAAGTGGGTAATGCTGAGAACCTGCATGCATTGTCCCATTTCCTTCATAATTTCTGCCATCTTATCGGCTATCTCACCGGATACTCCGGTATCTATTTCATCAAAAATAATAGTTGGCAACTGAGTAGCTCCGGCAATCATTGCTTTTATAGAAAGCATAACACGAGCTATTTCACCACCCGATGCTACCGAAGATATAGTTTGCAATGTAGCATTCTTATTGGCAGAGAAAAGGAAGCCCACATTGTCTCCGCCACTTGCATCGAAATTTGTCTTCGGAGTAATCTGAACCTGAAAGCGCACATTAGGCATCCCAAGCGGAATAAGTTTGCTCTGCATCTCATGCTCTACTTTTTTGGCAGCTTTCGTACGTTTATCAGTAAGCAGCGACATTGCTTTTTTAACTTTATCAAGCAACTCATCTTTTTGTTTCTGAAGCGCTTCAATCTGTTCTTCAAAAGAACTGATAGCATTGAGGCGTGCACGAAAATCTTCCTGAACTTTTATTAGTTCCTCAAGGGTACTTACATGATGTTTCTTTTCTAGAGAATAAATTAAGTTGAGCCGTTCATTCACAAATTCCAGTCGAGCCGGATCAACAGTTATATTATCTTCCTCTCTTGTCAAATCCCTGGCAACCTCTTTCAGTTCGATAGACAAGCCCTCAATTCTATCATATAATTCTCCGGCTGTATTATAACGTTCTTTCAGAGAACGCAATATACCGGAAACTCTTTTCATGTTGCTCAGCAATCCACCTTCATCTTCATAAAGAAGCTGGTCGGCACTGAACAGTGCTTCCTTTATCTCTTCGGCATGACTAAGAAGTTCTTCTTCCTTTTCCAGTTCAGCATCTTCTCCTTCAACGAGTTTAGCTTCATCAAACTGATCGAGCTGAAAACGGACATAATCTTCATCGGCCTTGCTTTGTTCTTCGAGTGCTATAAGTTTATCCAGCTCTTCAACAACCTTTCGGTAATTGTGATATGCTTCTTTATAATTGGAAAGTTCTTTCTCGTCATTAGCCAATGCATCCAGAACATTCAATTGGAAATCTTCTTTGCTCAATAATAAGTTCTGATGCTGAGAGTGCACATCAATTAACTGTTCGCCCAACTCCTTCATCAAGGTAAGCGGAGCCGGAGAATCATTTATAAATGCACGCGATTTACCGGAAGACTGCAGTTCTCTTCTCAGAATACATTCGTTGGAATCGTACTCCAACTCGTTTTCCTCAAAGAAAGCCTTCATCTGATAGGATGATATATTAAAATGAGCTTCGATTACACATTTCGAAGCACCATTCTTTATAGCTTTTACATCTGCTCTCTGCCCTAATAGCAAACCTATAGCACCTAGAATAATAGATTTTCCCGCTCCCGTTTCACCGGTAATAACAGAAAAACCTTTATCGAAAGTGATATCAAGAGTGTCAATCAGCGCATAGTTTTGAATTGATATAGATTGCAACATAATTTTATTTCGAAGACTTTATTTTATCCCATTCGGTACTAAGTGCGGGATTGATATCAACTAACATTGTATATACTTGTTCTTTCTCGGCTTGTGTACCTTTTGAGTAAACATTGACCAATTCATCTTTCTTTATTTCAGTAAACAATTGTGGAAGAACAGACATTGGCTTATTTTCCTTTGCTTTTTTAAGTTCTTCCAGAGCCACAGTAATCTTAGCCCTTCCCCTATCTGCATTCTGAGCCATTTCATCTAAACCCATGCGATGATAATCATAAACCATTTGTCGGTAAGGTTTCATTTGCTCATCCAGATAATCGGTTATTATTCCATGACGGTTACGACTGTCATCAAACGCTTTCCAGCCAGCTTCAGACATCGTCTGAGCAGCCGTTACAATACTTTCGGCTGTGCGTAAAACATCTGTTCCTCCCAGTGGAGCCATGGAATCCATATCCATACCAATTATCAGATAAGCATAGTATGCAATAACTGCGGTAAGGTTACTGTCTATCTGATTTTCACGAAGCTCCAAAGGATCAAATTCCAGGTAAGTGAAATTAAAATTCACATCCTTGAAATTAAAAAGCGTAGTGTTATAGCTAGAATTGTAAACCGGACGATTAGCCTGAACCAGGAGCTCGCATTTAAAAGCTCCATCGTCTGTATGTTCTTTCACCGTGATATTCATGCTACAGGATATCTTCTCTGCAACAGTATATTGGGCGGAAGTCCATTTACGATCATTGATAAATTCCGTTAAAGCAGTCTCTAATGTTTTAAAGACCTGAGTGTTTGTTCCCTGAATCTTTGAATAATTGATATTCACCTTGCAATTCAGTTCCTGTGCTTTTCCTGCTAACGAAAATGCCAGCAACAGAAAAGTAAAACAAGTGAAACGGAATATATTATGAATGATCCTATTATTCATTTTACTTCCTGGTTATTTAATCAGTTGAACCAATCGGTCAATGATATCTGTCGCTACTTCACGTTTACTCTTCAACGGATAATCTGTTTTTCCGTTTTTATCTATAATTGATATTTTATTTGTATCATGACGGAAACCGGCACCTTCGTCATTCAATGAATTAAGAACAATGAAATCAAAGTTCTTTCGTTCTAATTTGCTTTGAGCATTCTGTAGTTCATCATTCGTTTCCAAAGCAAAACCAGCTAACAACTGATCATCTCGCTTCATTTCGCCTAGCGAAGCAGCAATATCGTGAGTCGGTTTTAAAACGACGGTAAGCTCGTCACCTTTACGTTTTATTTTCTTATCAGCTACCAACTCAGGAGTAAAGTCTGCTACTGCCGCACATAAAATTCCAGCATCAGATGATGGATAATTGGCAACAGATGCCTCATACATTTCCTTAGCCGACTCAACATCTATACGGTGAATATTAGGATGAACTGTTTTAATCTGAACCGGTCCTGCAATCAAAGTAACTTCAGCACCTCTGGCAGCACATTCTTCAGCTAAGGCAAAGCCCATCTTTCCTGAAGAATAATTACCTATAAACCTTACAGGATCAATCTTCTCATAAGTTGGCCCCGCAGTTATCAGTATTTTTTTTTTTGAAAGATCTTGTTGATTGGCAAAGAACTCCTCAATTACACGAATAATAGCATCAGGCTCTTCCATCCTACCTTTACCAACCAAATGACTGGCGAGTTCACCTTCTCCCGGTTCAATTATATGATTTCCGTATGAGCGAAGTGTCTCTATATTTTTTTGAGTAGAAGGATGAGCAAACATATCCAGATCCATTGCAGGAGCAACGAAAACCGGAGCCTTTGCAGAAAGATAGGTTGTAATAAGCATATTATCTGCTATTCCATTTGCCATCTTCCCTATTGTAGAAGCGGTAGCCGGAGCAATCAACATAGCATCAGCCCAAAGTCCTAAGTCTACATGACTATTCCAAGTGCCATCTCTTCCAGAAAAGAACTCACTGATTACTGGTTTACTTGTTAGTGCAGATAAAGTAATGGGAGTAATAAATTCTTTTCCTGCAGGGGTAATCACAACCTGAACTTCAGCACCCTTCTTTATAAGACCACGAATAATATAAGCAGCTTTATAGGCTGCAATACTTCCGGTAATTCCTAAAACTATTTTTTTCCCTTTCAACATATACCTATCCTAAGTAAACTATTTACCGTTAAATTCACGTAACTTGATTTTAGTAAGAACAGCTTTTGTGTTCAAAGTAAAATCACTGTTCAGCATCCATGAATAGTATCCTGGATCTTTCTTAAAGACATCAGATACAGGAACACCTTTGTACTTTCCGAAATTGAATACTTCTACATCATTATCGTCATAAACCACTCTTCCGGCAAAATCTACATTCTTACTATAAGAAGAAAAATCTGCCAGGAAAGCCATATCATTCTGCAATTCAGGATAGCGATCGAGCTGAGCTTTAAGCACCTCGTATGTTGCACGGGTATCTGCTTCAGCTGTATGAGCATCATCAAGATTCTTTTCACAATAAAATTTATAAGCAGCGGAAAGAGTTCTTTGTTCCATTTTGTGGAAAATAACCTGAACATCAATAAATTTACGCTTGCTCATATCAATATCCACTCCAGCACGAAGAAATTCTTCAGCAAGCACTGGAATATCGAAACGATTGGAATTAAATCCGGCAAGATCGGCACCTTCAATATCTCGTGCTATGTTCTTTGCCACTTCTTTAAAAGTAGGACAATTAGCCACATCTTCATCATAGATACCATGTATACTTGAAGATTCTTCCGGGATATGCATTTCCGGATTTATGCGAAGAGTTTTAGACTCTTCATTTCCGTTTGGATATACTTTCAAATAGCAAATTTCGACAATTCTATCAGAGTTTATATTAGTACCGGTTGTTTCCAAATCAAAGAAAACAACCGGATTTTTTAAGTTCAAGTTCATTTTATAAAATTAGTCATTTAACATCATAGGCATCAACAGCATCAGCAAGTCATCATCTTCTTCCTGTTCCAATGGAACAATAACACCTGCACGAGAAGGATCAGCCAGCTCTATTATTACATCTGTAGATGAAATATTATTTAAAATATCAATCAGGAAAGTTGATTTAAAACCAATGCTCATTGGAGCACCTTGATATTGACAAACTAAAGATTCCTCAGCCGAAGTTGAGAAGTCAATATCCTGTGCTGAAATAACAACCAGATTTTCCTGCATACGAAGTTTTATTAAGCTGCTTGCCTGTGAAGAGAAAATTGAAACACGTTTTAGTGCACTGATCAACTGTAAGCGATCTATAGTTACTTTATGAGGATTATTCTGAGGAATTACTGAATTATAATTTGGAAAACGTCCTTCAATTAAACGACAAACCATGCGGTAGTTTTCAAGAGTGAAGACTGCATTTCTGTCATCAAATTCTATTGTTACAGAGCCCGATTCTTTAGGCAAAAGATTCTTTAATAAGCTGGCTGGTTTTTTCGGTAAAATAAAAGCAGCTCTTTCGCTACCTTTTGCTGCAAAAGTCTTGCTACGGGCAAGTTTATGTCCATCAGACGCAACAAACGTAATATCTTCTGTGGTGATATCAAAGTAAATACCATTCATTACCGGACGAAGTTCATCATCAGCAGTAGCAAAAAGCGCACGATTTATACCCGTCAACACTAAATCTGCATTCATTTCAAGGCGAACAGCATTATCTCCCAGTGATGGAGATTGAGGGTATTCATCAGCATTTTGACCTACCAAACTATATTTACCGTTTTGGTATTGAACAGAAATCTCATAAGTTTCAACATTAACTTCAAAGCTCAGAGGTTGTTCCGGAATTTCCTTCAATGCATCTAATATTGTTTTTGCACCAACAGCAAACGAGCCGTTTGCATCACTTTCATTCACTTCTAATGAAGTTACCATTGTCGTTTCACTGTCTGACACAGTTACAGAAAGCTTTCCATCTTCCAGTTCAAAAAGAAAACAATCTAAAATAGGTAATGCATTTTTAGAGTTAATTACACGGCTAATAGCTTGTAGATGACTAGACAGAGCCGTACTCGAAACGACGAATTTCATACTTATATCAGTTTAAATTATTATACTTATTATGAAAGACAAAGATAAATAAAAAGATTCTCTAACCAAATAAAAGAATAAAGAAAAAAAGTAAAACATTAGCTTTGTAAAACTTAAAATGTTATTTTCGCAGCCCGAATTATAAAACAAGATTATGGAAATTAGTGGAAAAATAATTGCTATTCTACCTCTGCAAAGCGGTACCGGTAGAAATGGATCTGAATGGAAAAAACAAGATTATGTTGTTGAAACCCACGATCAATACCCAAAGAAAATGTGTTTCAACTTATGGGGAGATAGAATTGATCAATTCGCAGTTCAAATGGGTGAAGAAGTTACAGTTTCTTTTGATATTGATTGCCGTGAATGGAATGGTAAATGGTTTAATGATATCCGTGCATGGAAAATTGATCGTAATTCTGGCGCCAGTATGGATGCTCAACCTTTCCAACAAGCAGCACCGGTAGAATTTACCTCAACAGACGCAAAAGACGATCTTCCATTTTAATGAGAGATTTCATAAAAGAGATTACATACATAATCAGAGCCGATTTCCTTAAACTTTAAGGAAATCGGCTCTGATTGCAATCTTAATTGTCGTTATTGAAATTAATTCAAAAAAAGACAAAGAAGATTGTTCTATTTGGAATAAAAGATATACCTTTGCACGTTTTTTAATTGAGACGTTTTATTATTAGGTTCGCAAGTATTGCAGAATAAATGAAAAAGATAATTTTAGGTGCTATCACACTGTTTTTACTTACTTCTTGTAACGGTAAGAAACCAAAGATAGATCCTTTTGAATCACTTACAAATTTAGTTGATTCTGCTTCAGCAGAAACAGACTCAACAGCTATCGATTCAGTAGAAGAAACTCCCAAGGCCACAAAAGCTGACGAAACCTTCGACGACTTTATTTACAGCTTTGCATCCAATAAAAAGATGCAACAACAAAGAATTCATTTCCCGCTTACTTTTATCAATGGAAATTCAACAAGCAAAATAGAAAAACGTTTCTGGAAAACAGACCACTTGTTTACAAGACAAGATTATTACACTATGCTCTTTGACAAAGAAGGTGACATGGATTTAATGACTACCACCTCTCTGAAGTCGGCGCAGTTTGAGTGGTACTACATGAAAACAAAAAAAATAAAAAAGTACAATTTCAACCGCGAAAAAGGGGCATGGATACTAAACTCTATAGTCATAAGCGACATTAAGAATGATGAAAATGAAAACTTTATAGAATTCTTTCATAAATTTGCTACAGATAGTATTTTTCAACGTTCACGCACTCGCGAACCTCTTACTTTCGTAACAACAGACCCTGATGATGATTTCTCTATTCTGGAAACTACTATGGAAGTTAATCAATGGTTTGCCTTTGCTCCCAGACTCCCAAAAGAAAAATTTTCAAATATAAACTACGGGCAAAGTAATTCAGAATCTTCAAACACAAAAATCCTCACATTGAAAGGACTTGGCAATGGTTTTTCGAACACTTTGTATTTCAAACGACAAGGTAAATTCTGGGAATTCTACAAGTTCGAAGATTTAAGTAACTAATTGAATGAATATTCAGCTATATCTATTTGACAAATAATCTGCCCCAATCTTTATCACTATTTTAAAGATTTCAGGAATGTCACATAGTGTGTAATCGAAATTTTGTATATTTGCCAGCAAATAGATAACAAGATGATTACAGCAAAAAAACAATATTCGTTACTTTCTCACAACACCTTCAGACTTGATATAAAAACAGAGACTTTCGTTGAGTATTCATGTACTGATGATTTAAAGCAAATCCTAAACGACAAAGAACTTATAAACGGACCTTGCCTTCACATAGGGAGTGGAAGTAATTTGTTATTCACATCCGATTACAAAGGTACAATTCTTCATTCCCAAATACAGGATATTACATTAATAGAAAACACTGACGATTATATCTTAGTAAAAGTTGGAGCTGGCATGGACTGGGATAGCTTTGTTGCTTACTGCGTTTCTCAGGGATGGGCAGGAGCAGAAAATCTATCACTTATACCCGGAGAAGTAGGCGCCAGTGCTGTACAAAATATCGGAGCATACGGAGTAGAAGCTAAAGATCTTATTCATCAGGTAGAGACTGTAGAAATTGCAACAGGAAACGATCGCATATTCACAAATGAAGAGTGTAAATACTCTTATCGACAGAGTATATTTAAATCTGATTTAAAAAATAAATACATTGTCACTTATGTTACTTATAAGCTAAGTAAACATCCAGTATACAATCTCGAATATGGTAATATAAAGGCTGAATTAGAAAAATATCCCGAAGTGTCTTTGGCTACAATCCGTCAAGCTATTATTGATATTCGCAACAGTAAATTACCAGATCCTAAAGTAGAAGGAAATGCAGGCAGTTTTTTTATGAATCCAATAATCCCTCGGTCACAATTTCTGGAGTTGCAAACTAAATACCCTGAAATACCTCATTATGAAGTAAGCCAGGATCTTGTAAAGGTACCAGCTGCATGGATGATTGACAAATGCGGATGGAAAGGAAAAACATTAGGTCATGCCGGAGTTCACAGTCAACAAGCATTAGTTCTTGTTAATAGAGGGAATGCTACAGGAGAGGAAATAATAAACCTCTCACGTGAAATTCAAAAATCAGTAAAAGATTTATTCAATATAGAAATTCATCCGGAAGTGAATTTTATCTCATAATATAATGGAAATTACAATTTTAGGAAGCGGCACATCTACAGGAATACCAGAAGTTGGCTGTACTTGTTCTGTATGTACCTCTTCTGATCCACATGATAATAGACTCAGAGCTTCTGCCTTAGTCAAGACAAAAGGAACAAACATTCTGATAGATTGTGGTCCTGATTTTAGGGAGCAGATGCTATTACACTCCAATTATGGACGCTTAGATGGCGTACTTATCACTCATGAGCATTACGATCATGTAGGTGGTATAGATGACTTGCGTCCTTTTTGCCGCTTTGGAGAGGTTCCTCTCTATACTGAGGAAAATACCGCTCAACGATTGAGAACACGTATGCCTTATTGTTTTTCAGAGCATAAATATCCTGGAATTCCTCAGATTTCAATAACTACTGTTAGTACTGAATCTCCTTTTCATATTGGAGATGTTGAGATATTACCTTTAAGAATCTACCACGGAAAGAGTCCAATTTTAGGATATAAAATTGAAAATATGGCATACATCACTGATATGCTAACTATGCCTCAGGAAGAATACAGCAAGCTAAAAGGTCTTGATTGTCTCATTATGAATGCCTTAAGAATAGAGCCTCACCTTACACATCAAACTTTAGATCAGGCTATTGAGAATGCTAAACGAATTGGGGCTAAGCAAACCTGGTTTATCCATATGAGTCATCACATGGGATTACATACCGAGGTCGAAAAGAAACTTCCACCTAATATGCATCTAGCATATGATAGACTTGTGATTAAACCTTAGCATTCTTTTTGCGTCTAACAAAATAGAAGTTCCGGCCGAACTTATATTTAGTTTAATTAAAAAAGACATGATATGAAAACAAAATTATTTATGACGCTAGCTATAGTGTTAATGAGTGTCTGTTCTTCACTTAAAGCCCAAGAAGTAAAAAAAGAACGTGTATTTCCTAACGAAAAGATGATTAAAGAGTTAAATCTCACAGATAAGCAAGTTGCAAAGCTTAAAGAAGGAGATGCTGATCTGAAATCTCAAATGAAGGCGCTTCATGAAAAAGAAATGCAATCAAAAAAAGAGATGAAACAATCAATTAAAGATCTAAAGGCTGCCCGTAAAGAAATGATAAGAAACAGTATGAGTAAAGATCAGTATATTTCTTATCTTGAAATGCAGATTGACAGACTTCAGAAAATGAATATGAAGAAAAATCAAAAGCAATTTGGATTTAAAGGGCCAAGAGGATCAAAACACAGATTTATGCACAGAAATCAAGCTCCACAAGGTGCTCCTAATTTTGAAAACGCACCAGAGTCTGATAATAAATAAGGTATTTATTTCTCAGAAAAAGGGATTGTTCTATTTAGAACATTCCCTTTTCTTTTTCTTTCAGTCTTCTCTGAGACTGTTTTAATATATTCTATTCTTAGAGGCTTAAATTTACTTTTCTACAATTTCATTTCTGCTTTATAGAACTATTATTTTTGCCCTTATTATTAAATAACGTAATAAGATAAAAAGATTAATGCTAAACGGCATAAAATTTCAACTGTTACTTTTAAAAAAATATCTATCATAAATTAAACCTTATTTGTTCATTTCAGTCAAATTTAAAAATTCGACCGGAATTATAAAACTTACGTAATTGTTTTATTTATAAAATGTATGTAATATGAAAACAAAATTTTTTATGACATTAGTCTTGGTTTTAATGGGTATGTGTTCTTTGCAAGCTCAACCAGGACAAGGAAGAAGAGGTCCTGAATTTCCAAGCGAAAGACTGATTAAAGAATTGAAGCTTACTGACGCTCAAGTGGCAAACATCAAAAAAGATAATGAAGAACTTAGAGCGCAAATGAGAGCTTCCAGAGAGAATAAAGAGTTCTCTAGAGAAGACATGAAAGCAATGATGGATAAAATGAGAGCAGCTCGTGACGAAATAATGAAGAAGAATCTTACTGACGAACAATACAAAGCTTATGTTGAGTTCGAAAAAAATAATGCTAAAAACAGAGGACCAAGACCTGAAGGTAGAGGACCACAAGGTAATGCACCTACTGAATAACAAAAATAGAAGAATTATATAAAAAAAAGACTTCTGCTTGATTGCATTACGCAAAAAGCAGAAGTCTTTTTTATTATTCGAATCTATCTAATAATGGAACACATTAGAGATTTCTTGCTTTAAGCTTTTCAATCATATCTGTTGTCATACTTTCCAAATTGAACTGAGGCTTCCAATCCCATTCCTGACGAGCGCAAGTATCATCCAAACTATCCGGCCAACTATCAGCAATAGCCTGTTTCAATGGATCAACATCATAGACCATTTCGAAATTTGGGATATTTTTCTTAATTTCAGCATATATATTTTCTGGTGCAAAACTCATTGACGCAATATTGAATGCATTTCTGTGAACCAATCTTGAAGGATCAGCTTCCAATAGTGAAATTGCAGCATTCAAAGCATCAGGCATATACATCATATCCATAAAAGTTCCTTCTTTTATTGGACAAATAAATTTCTCACCTTTTACGGCAGAATAATAGATATCAACTGCATAATCAGTTGTTCCACCTCCAGGAGGAGTTACATTCGATATTATTCCTGGGAAACGAACAGCACGGGTATCAACCCCATACTTATTAAAATAATAATCACTAAGTAATTCAGTGGTCACTTTTGTTACGCCGTACATAGTACATGGACGTTGAATAGTATCCTGAGGAGTTTTAATGTGTGGAGTTGATGGACCAAAAGAACCGATTGAACTAGGGGTAAAAACTGAACAGTTGTTTTGGCGAGCAATTTCGAGTATGTTTAGTAATCCATTAATACCGACATTCCATGCCAGCATTGGTTTGCTTTCTGCTACAACAGAAAGAAGTGCAGCAAGATTGTAAATAGTGTCAATCTTATATTTTTTTACAATCTCCAAAATCATATTCGGATCTGTAACATCAGCCACCTCTGATGGTCCCGAATCACGCAATTCTCCTTGAGGTGCTGCAGTTGGAATATATCCGGCAACCACATGATCGTTGCCATAACGCGTTCGCAATTCCATAGTTAATTCCGAACCAATCTGCCCGGTAGCTCCAACTACCAAAATATTTTTCATTGTGTTAATTATTTAAATTTGTTAGAATTAGGCTGCAAAGTAAGCACATTTTTTTTTAATAAATACTTATAAGACGTTGTTTATTCAAAAAATAATAATGACTTTTGTAAAGCAAACAAGTATAAATACAATAGACATTAAGCATAGATATATAAAACTAACTAATAATAAACGAATTATGTACAGCAAAATGAAAGAATACCTCAGCAATACAATTGCTGAAATTAAAGAAGCAGGGCTTTACAAAGAAGAGCGATTAATTGAGAGTGCACAACAAGCTGCTATTACTGTAAAAGGAAAAGAAGTGCTGAACTTTTGTGCTAACAATTACCTTGGATTATCAAACAATCCTCGATTAATAGCTGCCGGAAAAGAAATGATGGACAGACGTGGCTATGGAATGTCTTCAGTACGTTTTATCTGTGGTACACAAGATATTCATAAAGAACTGGAAGCTGCAATCTCCGATTATTTCAAAACAGAAGACACAATTCTTTATGCTGCATGTTTTGATGCTAATGGTGGAGTGTTTGAACCTCTTTTGGGACAAGAGGATGCTATTATTTCGGATTCATTAAACCATGCTTCAATCATTGACGGGGTAAGACTTTGCAAGGCAAAACGTTATCGTTATGACAATGCAGATATGGAAGATCTGGAAAGATGTTTAATTGAAGCTCAGGAACAGCGTTTCCGTATTATTGTTACCGATGGTGTATTCTCAATGGATGGTAATGTAGCACCTATGGATAAAATATGTGATTTAGCCGATAAATATGATGCTCTTGTTATGGTTGACGAATGCCACTCTGCAGGTGTTGTTGGTAAGACCGGACACGGAGTAAACGAACAATTTAATACTTACGGTAGAATTGACATCATGACCGGAACTCTAGGAAAGGCATTTGGTGGTGCAATTGGAGGGTTTACTACTGGTCGTAAAGAAATCATCGATCTGCTTCGTCAGCGCTCTCGCCCATATTTATTTTCTAACTCAATACCTCCTGCAGTTATCGGCGCCAGTCTGGAAGTATTTAAAATGCTGAAAGAAAGTAATGAGCTGCACGATAAATTGGCTGACAATGTAACTTACTTCCGTACTAAAATGATCGAAGCCGGATTTGATATTAAGCCTACTCAAAGTGCTATTTGCGCTGTAATGCTTTACGACGCAAAACTGTCACAGCAATATGCAGCCAAATTATTGGAAGAAGGTATTTATGTAACAGGTTTCTATTATCCTGTAGTGCCAAAAGATCAGGCACGTATCCGCGTTCAGATCTCAGCAGGACATGAAAAGGTTCATCTGGACAGATGTATTAATGCGTTTGTTAAAGTAGGAGAAGAATTAGGTGTTTTGAAATAATTCTAATGAAGATTTTATATTATATCTACCAAATTTGTATTGCACTTCCTTTATTACTAGTATTAACTATACTTACCGCATTAGTAACAACCGTGGGATGTATGTTAGGAAGTGCACATTTTTGGGGGTATCATCCGGGTAAAATATGGTCTCGACTTATATGCTTCTTTTTATTGATACGCGTAAGAGTTAAAGGACGGGAAAATCTTAAAGGAAAAACATCTTATGTATTTGTAGCAAACCATCAAGGATCATTTGATATTTTCCTTATATATGGTTATCTAGGACGAAACTTTAAGTGGATGATGAAAAAAGGAATACGAAAAATTCCTTTTGTTGGAAGAGCTTGCGAAGAAGCTGGTCATATATTCGTTGACCGAAGTGGTCCAAAGAAAGTTTTGGAAACAATCAAAAAAGCGAAAGAAAGCCTTACAGAAGGTACATCCGTAGTTGTATTCCCTGAAGGAGCAAGAAGCTTCACTGGACATATGGGCTATTTTAAGAAAGGAGCCTTTCAGCTGGCTGACGATTTACAACTTGCAGTAGTACCTTTAACAATTGAAGGATCATTCGAAATTTTGCCTCGCACCGGAAAGTGGATTCACCGCCACAATATGACGCTAACTATCCATCAACCAATTCTCCCAAAAGGAAAAGGATTAAAAAATATCCAGGAAACGTTAGATGAATCATACAAGATTGTAGAAAGTGCACTTCCAGAAAAACTTAAAGGAATGGTCTACAATCCAGATCAAAATTAATGAGCAATACTTGCAGCAGGCTGTTTTTGAGAAATCATAGCAGCTTGCTGTTCATTTTGCTGCATCATCTGATGTTCTTGTATCGACTGCATATTATCATGTGCCTTACTTACATACTCTTTAATCAATGGATTATTTTTAAAAGAATCAGGAGCATTCTTTACTATATCTTCCATAGCAGGAGTCATCAATGGATAAGGAAAATTGCTGCACATCATCAAAAAGACTCCAGGACCTAAAACATTTTCATAATTCTCAGCAATAAATGATTTTACATAACTATTCATTTCATTAGATAGCTGATCACTTTCTTTTGTAAGAATCACATTAATCTCTGCTGGATCAACTCCGTCGAGAATCATTTTTGCTTCCTTGTGTCCCAACTCTTCGCTGCGGGCATCCATAGATGCTTTCTTTTCTACAAATGCATATAATTTATCATTTAAAGGAGTACCTTTCACCGTCAACTTTGTATTGGAAATATTAATCTCTATACTTCCACCTTCCAATACCATTGGCATAATATTTTCATCATCCATGAAAAGAGATACCATCTGAACAGAGTCTACACTTCCTTTCATTGAAAACTCTCCATGAACAACCTCAGCAGAGTCAACATTGACCCATTTTCCTTCTTTAGCAACTTTAAGAAACAACATCTTCCCATCTAAACTAGACACAGAAGATACACCTTTAATTTTATAGCTTTTGCTGCAAGAAGTCAACGCGAACAAAATGAGGAGTAATGAAGAGTAAAATTTGATCATATTTTGCCTGAATATATAATTCGTTATTAATAATTCAAGGCAAATGTAACACCAATAATTTAGTCAGAGAAACATTTTATTAATATTTAAAACTTTTACGGACAAATTTCCGGAAATCAAACTAAATATTAACTGAAAAATGGATTCGTTTACTCCATTTAGACGAAGTTTTCGAACAAAAACAATAAACTAAACTATATTTCATAATATTATATAATTGAAATCATTTTGTTTCATTATTATGAAATTAATTCTATAGATCCATTAAGCAAGCAATTTATAACCGTAATCCCAAAAAGCATAAAGAATTATAAAATATTCATTATATTGAAGATGTTATAAAAATGTTTGAAGAATGAATAAACATTTAATTATATCTTTGTATTTCAATATAAATACTAAATATAAATTGCATGAATAAACTAAAAAGTTCATTGTTCGTACTATTAGTACTTACATTTGTATCTGCAAAAGCCGACGAAGGCATGTGGTTACTTCAGTTAATGAAGGAACAGCATTCTATTGAAATGATGAAAAAGCAAGGCTTATTGCTTGAGGCCGACGACGTGTACAATCCAAATGGCATTTCACTTAAAGATGCTGTAGGTATTTTTGGTGGTGGATGTACCGGAGAGATTATTTCCTCTGAAGGATTGATTCTTACTAATCACCATTGTGGTTATGGCGCTATCCAACAACACAGTTCGGTGGAACATGACTATCTGACTAACGGTTTCTGGGCTAAAAATCGTAAAGAAGAAATTCCAACTCCAGGACTAGCTTTCACATTCATAGAAAGAATTGAAAACATTACAGATATAGTTAATGCTCAGGTTAAGGAAGGAAAAATCTCAGAAATATATTCCTATACAACTCCTTATCTGACAAAATTAGCAGATGAGCTATTAGCTAAGAGCGATTTGAAAGGCAAACCTGGTATCAGTGCTCAGGCTCTTCCATTTTATGCAGGGAATAAGTTCTACTTATTATATAAGAAAAAATACAGCGATGTACGTATGGTTGCTGCACCTCCTTCATCCATTGGTAAATTTGGTGGAGAGACAGACAACTGGATGTGGCCTCGCCATACCGGAGATTTCTCTATGTTCCGTATTTATGCTGATGCCAACGGTGAACCTGCTGAATACAGCGAAAAAAATGTTCCTTTAAAATGTAAAAAGCACTTAAGCATTTCTTTAAAAGGAATTGAAGAGGGAGATTATGCCATGATTATGGGTTTCCCAGGAAGTACTTCACGTTACCTTACTGCTTCTGAGGTAAAAGAACGTATGGAAGCTCTGAATGCTCCAAGAATCCGTGTGAGGGAAGCTCGCCAGAATGTTTTAAGAGCAGAAATGGCTAAAAGCGACAAAGTTCGTATCCAGTACGCAAGCAAATTTGCCAGTTCAAGTAATTACTGGAAAAACTCTATCGGAATGAATAAAGCTATTGTTGATAATAAAGTTATTGAAACAAAATTAGCTCAGGAAAAAAGATTCCAGGAATTTGCAAAAACAAAAGGCAATCAGGATTACATGAATGTAGTTAAAGAGATTGATGATGCGGTTGCTAAAACATCTGCTATCAATTATCAATGGACTTGCTTCAGAGAAGTATTCATTGGAGGAATCGAATTCGGTACTCCATATTTATTGTGCGACAAACTAAAAGATGCATTAAAAAATAAGGATAAAGCAAAAGCTGATTCTGTTATTACAGATATGAAGAAAGTATTTGCTGAAATCCATAACAAAGATTACGACCATGAAGTAGACAGAAAAGTAGCAAAAGCTCTTCTTCCATTATATGCAGAAATGGTTCCTGCCGAACAACGTCCATCAATCTATTCTGTAATTGAGAAAGAGTTCAAAGGTGACTATAATAAATTTATTGATGCTTGTTATGACAATTCTATTTTTGCCAACCAAACAAACTTCGACAATTTTGTTAAGAGCCCATCTATTAAAGCTTTAGACAAAGACTTAATGACAAAGTTCGTGCGTTCTAAATACGAAATGAATAGTAAATTAAGCGACGAGCGCAACACAGTAACTGAACCACTTACATTGCTACACAAGACTTATGTACGTGGATTGGGCGAAATGAAAGAACCTACCCCATCCTACCCTGATGCTAACTTTACCATTCGTCTAACTTATGGAAATGTAAAATCATACAATCCAAAAGATGGAGTACACTATAACTACTTCACTACCATGAAAGGTATCATGGAGAAAGAAGATCCAAACAATTCAGAGTTTGTAGTTCCTGCAAAGCTTAAAGAATTGTATAACAATAAAGACTTCGGACGTTATGCTTTAAAGAATGGTGAAATGCCAGTTTGTTTCCTTTCTACAAACGACATCACCGGAGGTAATTCCGGAAGTCCGGTTATCAACGGCAAAGGTCAGTTAATTGGTGCAGCATTTGATGGCAACTGGGAATCATTAAGCGGAGATATCAACTTCGACAATGATCTTCAAAGATGCATCTGCGTAGACATCCGTTACATTCTGTTTATTGTAGATAAACTAGGTAACAGCAAACATTTGATTGACGAAATGACTATTGTAGAATAAAATAGATATATGAAGAAAATTTTATTAGCAGCTACAGCATTTGTGTACTTCATGGGCAGTTATGCTCATGAAGGCATGTGGATGCTTCCCGATTTGAAAGAACAAAATGCCGTAGCAATGTATGAGCTGGGGCTACAAGTTCCTATTGATTCCATTTATAGCCCCAACGGCATTAGTATAAAAGACGCAGTTGTTCACTTTGGTGGAGGATGTACTGGTGAAATCATTTCATCCGAAGGCCTTATCTTAACAAACCATCACTGCGGATATAGTTATATACAGCAACACAGCTCTGTGAAACATGATTATCTTACTGATGGATTCTGGGCTATGAGTCGTGAACAGGAACTTCCCTGCAAAGATCTGACTGTAACATTCATTGATCAGATTCTGGATGTAACTTCTTACGTACAAGATCGTCTGAAGAAAGATGAAGACCCTGAAGGGTTGAACTATCTTTCACCTAAATACCTGAAAACCGTAGCCGATAAGTTTGCAAAAGAAAACAAAGTTGAGCTTACTCCTGCTACCGTTCTTGAACTAAAAGCTTTTTACGGAGGAAACAAGTATTACCTCTTTATAAAGACTGTTTATAAAGACATTCGTATGGTTGGTGCTCCTCCTTCTTCCATTGGTAAATTTGGTGCCGATACCGATAACTGGATGTGGCCTCGTCAAACCGGAGATTTCTCTATGTTCCGTATTTATGCAGACAAAAATGGAAAATCTGCCGAATACTCTAAAGATAACGTACCATTGAAGGTTAAGAAGTACTTTAAGCTTAACATCAGTGGCGTGAAAGAGAAAGACTATGTTATGACTATGGGATTTCCGGGAAGTAACTGGCGCTACATGATTTCCGACGAAGTGGAAGAACGCATGCAGACAACCAACTTTGCACGAGACACTATACGTGGTGTTCGTCAGACAGTAATGATGGAAGAAATGCAAAAAGATCCTGCCGTACGTATACAGTATGCCAGCAAATATGCTTCTTCTGCCAACTACTGGAAAAATGCCATCGGCATGAACGAAGGACTTGTTCGCCTAAAGGTACTCGATACAAAGAAAGCGCAGCAAGAAAAGCTTCTTGCATTCGGCAAATCTCACAATGATGATTCTTACCAGAAAGCCTTCGATCTGATTCGTAAAATTGTAGCTCAACGCAGAGATGCCATGTATCACCAGCAAATTCTTACCGAAGCATTGTCACGAGGTACCGAATTTGCAAAAGTGCCTTCTACCTCAGCACTTCTTAATGCACTGAAGAGTAAGGATAAAGAGAAGATCAATACAGAAAAAGAAGCTTTGATAAAAGCTGCTGATAAATATTTCGATAAGGATTATAATCCGGCAGTAGACAGAAAAGTATCAAAAGAGATGCTTAAGGTATACGCTGCATTAATTCCTGAAGGAAAAAGAATCTCTATTTTCAGCATCATAAAAGATCGCTTTAAAGGAAACACTTCTGCATTCGTAGATGCTTGTTTCGACAATTCTATCTTTGGATCTAAAGAGAACTTCAACAAGTTCATCGAAAAGCCAAGTATCTATAAAATAGAGAAAGACTGGATGGTACTTTATGGCATTTCGGTAGTTAATGGTCTGGAACAGACTGCATCGGAAATGAAGGAAATAAATAAGGCTTATGATGCAGCTCACAAAACATGGGTAAAAGGAATGATGGATATGAAGAAATCTGAAGGACAAGCCGTTTATCCAGATGCAAATTCAACTTTGCGCCTCACTTATGGACAAGTGCTGCCTTACGAACCTGCAGATGGTGCTGTATACAATTACTATACAACACTGAAAGGTGTGATGCAGAAAGAAGATCCTAATAACTTCGAGTTTGTTGTTCCGGCTAAGTTGAAAGAGTTATATAACAATAAAGACTTCGGACGCTATGCAATGAAGAATGGCGAAATGCCAGTCTGCTTTATTGTAAATACAGACAATACCGGAGGAAATTCCGGCAGTCCGGTGTTTAATGGTAAAGGCGAGCTCATTGGTACAGCATTCGACCGTAACTATGAAGGACTGACAGGCGACATTGCTTTCCGCCCTTCATCACAGCGTGCAGCAGTTGTTGATATCCGATACACTCTATTCATCATCGATAAGTTTGCCGGAGCTTCACACTTAATTAAGGAAATGACGATTAATGAATAGTTTTTTGCTTTATTAGCTTAGCATTGAGCTATCTGGCAAAAAAACCAACAATATAAAAGGGGAAGAGTTGATCTTCTCCTTTTTTGTTTTTATGGAGGTTCTGTTCTGATTTAAAACCTATATTGCTAACCGGACTATATATAGCTATTATTTCGCCGAAGCATTGAAGAAAAAATAATGGCACAATAAACGCATTTTTTGCTATTTATCCACATGATATTGCATGATATGCTCGTATTGCTGAAATCGTGTTTGCTCCGTTAGGAATATTGGCTTATCTTTACTTGCTTGAATTCTTTGAATAATTAGATTTTATGCTGGTTTATTATAGATGTATTACAAGATTAGTAAATTATTAACTAACTAAAGAATAGGAGACATCATGAACGTTAATGCGATAGGAGTTCAAAATTCAGTTAAGGCAACAAGCTTCGGAAGAAAAGAATGTTGCAGCGAATGCGGCCAAGAAGCTGCAAAAACATCAACGGTTACAATTCCAAAGGCAGTTTATGCGGCGCTTTTGGCAGCTGCAGTCGGCGGACCTTTAATGACCAGCTGTTCCCCTTCTGACGAGCCGGATGTTCCACCTATTGTTATACCGGTTGATACGGTTAAGCAAGCTCCTCAACAAAAACAAGTTGTATCAATGCTTACTAAATTGGGAATTATCCCAGTTACTTTGAATACAAAATCAACACCTGCGGTTAAGGGTGACTTGGTTGAGTTTTCGTTCAATGATGATGCCAAATATTCATCAACATCCGTAAAATATGACGCAGAAAATTCAACTGCGACAAAAACCCGCTACAAAGGAACTCAAACAATAGGTGATGGTTCTGCAATAAATATTTTGTATGACGTAACGTCTTCAGGTGAAAGTTTGATTCTTGAAAAATCAAGGCTCAAAAGCGATGGCTCTATAGTTAGAGATAAAACGTACAAGCTTACCGCCAATTCAGACAAAACAGTAGACCAAAAATTGGTTAAAGATGATGGTTCTGAAGAGCTTTACTGTACATACAAAGCTTCTTCAAATTCTTCTATAACGCGTATTTTGCCAGGCTTGGGGGAATCAAAATTGACGAATGTTTTAGCGGTGTTAAAAGACTAATTATTAAACATTAACAAAAAAAGACTCTGGAATAAAACCAGAGTCTTTTTTGTTGAAGCTTTTATTCAGTTGGTTACTTTGTTTTTGGAAACAGACTATTATATACGTAATCGAGTGATTTAAACAGGGAACCTTCTTCAATATTATTAAAGTTCATGTTTGGGTTACTCCAATCAAATTGATTGTCCCCGACCTTTGTTAGTCCCTCGGTCGGCATTATTGCCATTGCTGAAGTCAAGTTGTGCGCTTTTAAAAAGCCATAAAAAGTGCCTTCAGCCATCACTCCATTTTTTTGCATTCCCAATGAATATATGGTCAACCATTTTGCCAAATCTTGCATTTGCGCTTGCGTCAAAGGTCTTGGGTTATTCAAAATGGCATCAAGTTTGCCTTTTGCCAATTTAATATAGTCGTCAACAGTAGTAACCCCTTCGGAACCCGCCGCTGTCACGGTTTCTGTGGATTGAGTGTATTTGCCGGTTTCGACCTTGTAATCGGGTGATTTGCTGTCGAATGCGGTTAATTTGTCCCTTTTGAATATATTGTTAATCCCGCTCATTCCGCTGACTCCAGCGATGTTATCGCTGAAAAGCCCCAAAATAAGTATTAAAACTGCGACCCCGAAGACAATCATCAGAGAAAATTCGATTGAGACGCCGCCTTTTTTGCGTGAATTATTTTTTTAATCTTGTCCATATAAAGCCCCTCGATGTTAGTTGATTATTCATTTTAACCGTTTTTTCAGGACAAATCAATCTTTGTTACGATTTGTAATGAAAAGTACCCACTGTCGGGGGATGGTGAAGCCACTCATCTTTCTTTAGAGACTAATGCACAAGCCCATTTTCTTGCAAAAATGCTCTTGTGCAAAGTCTCTGACATCTAGTGTCAAACAGGCGGAAAAGTGTGATTTCCCGCCTGTTCTCACCTTTGAAACGTCGCCCCCTACAAAGTCTCAAAATTATAAATTTTGGACTTGTGTAGCGGTCTCCTTTTTTATTTCTTTTTGTATTATAATTATAAACAGGTTTAATATCTAAAATCACAAGGAAATAAAATGAAAATTGCTATATACCCCGGGAGTTTTGATCCGATAACAAAAGGCCATTTAGACGTGCTGAAAACAGGCGCGGGAATTTTTGACAAGGTAATCATTGCTGTATCCAAAAATAGCGCAAAGCAAGGGTTTTTGACAGTAGAAGAGCGTGTGGACCTTATAAAAGCCTGCGTATCCGACATCGAAAACGTAGAAGTGGATGCCTTTGAAGGTTTGACGGTACAATACGCAAAAGAAAAAGGCGCAAAGAAATGCTTAAGGTATACACTGCCTTCGAACCTGCCGATGGTGCTGTATACAATTACTATACAACACTGAAAGGTGTGATGCAGAAAGAAGATCCAAATAACTTCGAGTTTGTTGTTCCGACTAAACTGAAAGAATTATATAACCACAAGGACTTCGGACGCTAAAAAAGCCAACAATATTAAAGGGGAAGAGTTAATCTTCTCCTTTTTTGTTTTTATAGAGATTTTATTCTGATTTAAAACCTATATTATTATATAACAGCTAATTATTTTTATACTATTTAGTCCAATTGCACTATGATAGTGCAATTATTGTTGTTTTTTGCACTATCATAGTGCAATTATTTATATATTTGTTCTCTAAATTTATAAGACATGGATAAACTATTCGAACACTTCCACAAGTTATTGCGAGAACTGAACACAGATTTCCATCGCTATATCTATTCAAGAATCAACTGGAATAGCAGAATGATTGGGCTAACCGGACCAAGAGGTGTTGGTAAAACAACCCTTGTGCTGCAACATATCAAAAAAGATCTGAATCCTGACCAATCTTTGTATGTTACTGCAGAAGATTTTTATTTTGCAGATAGTAAGCTAACTGATTTAGCAGACCTGCTTACAAAAAGGGGGATTAAATATCTATTCATTGACGAAATTCATAAATATAAGGATTGGTCAAAAGAACTGAAACTTATTTATGACTATCACCCCGAACTAAAGATTGTTTTTACCGGCTCATCCGTGTTGGATATAAATAAAGGTGCATCTGATTTAAGCCGTCGGGCTGTAATGTACCAGATGCAAGGATTATCTTTTCGAGAATACCTGCAACTATTTCATGGCATTACAGCAGATGTATATACCTTACAGGATATTTTAACTCACAAAGTAAAAATACCTGGTGTTGACCATCCACTCCCTCTCTTCGAAGACTATTTGAAAAAAGGTTATTATCCGTTTGCAAAAGAAGATGAATTTGACTTGCGTATTCAGCAAATCATCAATCAAACATTGGAATCGGATATTCCTCAATACGCGGATATGAATGTATCTACAGGGCGGAAACTAAAACAATTGCTTGCAATCATTTCTAAGAGTGTACCTTTTAAACCAAATATAAGCAGTATTGCCACAATGCTTGGAGCAAGTCGCAATAGTATTGCTGATTATTGCCTTTACATTGAAGAAGCCGGACTTATAGCACAGCTACGTGACAGCACCGGAGGTATCCGAGGATTAGGAAAAGTTGATAAGATTTATTTAGATAATACAAACCTGATTTATAATCTGGCCCAAGACACACCCAATATTGGTAATATAAGAGAAACTTTTTTCTTTAATCAGACCAAGGTAAACTACGATGTAATAACATCTCCCATATCCGATTTTCTGATAGATAATATAACTTTTGAAATTGGGGGCAAAAACAAAGGGCAGAAGCAGATTCAAGGAATAGAAAATAGTTTTGTAGTAAAGGATGATATTGAGTTTGGCTATACTAATGTTATTCCGCTTTGGCAGTTTGGTATGAGTTACTAAGATTATAGCAATTTTTGCACAGATAATCGACAAAAAGTCTATTATATATGCAGAAATTACTATATTTACAGCCTATAAAACAAAGTTCGTATGGATATTCTAAAGCAATTTGGCATCATACCGATAGACTTCAGTACACTGATCTCTACTTTGGGAGATTACAAATCACCCAAGGATAAGGTTATGCGTATGGAAGAAGCCGGATATCTGGTAAGGTTAAAGAGAGGAATGTTTGTAGTAACACCTAAAGTACATGGGCAACCTTTATCTACTGAACTAATTGCAAACCATCTTTATGGCCCATCTTATGTATCTTTTGAAAGCGCCTTGTCCTTTTATAAAATAATCCCCGAGAGAGTTTACACTGTAAAATCAGCATCTTTAAAGCGAAGTAAAAACTTTGCTACCCCACTAGGCCATTTTGATTATATACAGATAAACCCCAGTTATTATTCTATTGGATTGCGACAAGAGATTTATGAAAACAAATATGCGTTTGTTATAGCCACACCCGAAAAAGCATTGTGCGATATGATTATTTCCACAAAGGGAATAAGAATACAATCCGTTAAAGCAATGCAGATCTTTTTGGAAGAAGATTTAAGAGTTGATTTATCTGCCCTGGAAAATGCAAATCTAGAGATCATCAAAGCATGTGCAACTATCAGCAACAAAAGGAAACCCGAATTAATGCTATTATATAACCTATTAAGCAATGAATCTATTTGATCAAATGATGTCTCGTTACGAGATACAAACCAATAACGACTATACCAATGCACTACACGAAGTAATGCAACAGGTTACACTTGCAGGATTACATCGAGGCGGATTCTTTGATAAAGCAGCATTTTATGGTGGCACTTGTTTACGTATCTTTCACGGAGTTCAACGGTTTTCAGAAGATATGGACTTCTCATTATTGCAATCAGATGAAAGTTTTATGCTTGAAAACTACTTTGAATCTATCATTAATGAATTCAAAGCTTTGGGGCGAAATGTGGTAATCAATAGAAAGATAAAGAAAAATGAAAGCAATGTTGAATCGGCTTTTCTAAAGGACGATACCGCTATATACAATTTACAGTTTACAACAGAACATGCTATAAAGATTAAAATAGAGGTAGATATAAATCCCCCGTTGGGTTTCTCAACTGAGTCCAAACTGTTACTTCTACCCTATTCATTTATGACTCGTTGCTACACATTGCCCAATCTGTATGCGGGCAAGATGCACGCACTTCTTTTCCGTAACTGGAAAAACCGGGTAAAGGGACGTGACTGGTATGACTTTGAATGGTATGTCCGTAACAATGTTACACTGGACTTCAAACATCTCTGCGAACGAACAGATCAATTTGGTTCACTAAAGGAGGGTGAATTGACGCAAGACAATTTTAAATCATTACTCAATGAAAAGATTGCCCATACTAACATTGAAATGGTAAAGGCTGATGTGAAACCTTTTATAAAGAATCCTCAAGAAATGGATATCTGGTCTGCAGACTATTTTATGCAATTAGTGAATATGATTCGGTTTGAGTAAAGTTACCAAGAAAACTTATTAAAGAATCAGCAAATAGGCCAGACCTAGACAACACTTGAGTATACATCTTATTTGGAAGAACTGACAATATAGAAGAAAAAGATCTTGCCTATATTGGTGAAGCTGAAGGTATAAGAAATAGATTGGAAAACCATCTCGCACAAAAAGATTTCTGGAACGAAGCTATTACTTTTATAAGCATGGATAATAATCTTAATAAAGCTCATGTAAAATACTTAGAAAGCAGATTATATGAAATAGCAAAAGACACTGATAGATATAATTTAACCAATTCAAATTCACCAACGAAATCTAGTATATCTGAATCAGACCAATCAGAAATGGAGGAATTTATTGAGAATATTAAGCTTCTGGTAAATTCTTTAGGTTTTAAAATATTTGAACCACTAAGAAAAGCTAGTATCAATAAAGAAGAAGAAGAAAAGAATACATTTTATATAAAAGCAGCAAGAGGTGCAAATGCTACCGGACAAAGTACTTCTGACGGTTTTGTTGTGTTCAAAGATTCTGCTATTGCAGACTCTACTACAAACTCATTTCCTCAAAATTGGGAAAAGTTAAGAAGTACTTTGATTAAAAATAAGATCATAGAGCAGAACGTATTTACTAAAGATTACCTATTTAGTAGCCCCTCTTCTGCAGCAGCAATTGTTATGGGTAGAAGCGCTAACGGATTGACTGAATGGAAAACGGAAGATGGAAGGATCTTAAAATCTATTGAATCAAACAACTAACTTTACAAAATAAATAATGTAACAAATATCAAGTATCCAGTTATCCAATAAATGTGGATAACTGCCAACAAATCAATAAAGGATTAGAAAACACACTTTAGAAGTAACAGAAAAACAGTCCTTATGATTTACTATTAAAATAAAACATATATATTTGTTAACAAAGAAGATTACCGTCAAATTTATTAAAACTTTGCTCATAAACAAAGAATGGTTTGTATTAATTGAAATCTTAAAAACTAATATATGAACAGAAATATTTTAATAACTACTACTAACACAGTAGAAAATGCTAACATTAAAGAATATATGGGTATAATATCTACCAATGTAGTACTTGGTACGAATTTTTTTTCTGACTTTGCAGCATCATTTACTGATTTTTTTGGAGGATTCTCTAACACATATCAAAACAAACTTCAAATAATATATAAAGAAGCAATTGATGAATTATCTAAAAAGGCTGTAAGTCTTGGAGCAAATTGCATAATAGGATTAAACATTGACTTTGATGAAATATCAGGTAAGAGTAAATCAATGTTTATGATTTCTGCAATTGGTACAGCAGCCCAAATTGATATAGCTGAGACTGATGCAACAAACATAAAATCTATAGGGCAAATATCTGCTGATGCACTAAATAAAGAATATCTTAAAAAAATACTTACCAGTAATATAACTAAAGGTGCATTCCCATCTGAAGAAGAATGGAATTTATTAGCAGTATATGATGTTCCGGAAATTTCAGAGAAACTATTTGATTTATTTCTTTTAACAGGTAAAAAATCAGCCGAGATGATGACAGAAGAAGAAAAATCACTTTTTAAAAACTTCCCGCAATACTATATCAGACTAAATAAAAAACTCCAAATAGATCTTGCATATAGTAAGTTAAACGGAACAAATGATAGAGCTGTTGCTGACCTTATCATTCGGAATAAGTTATTTGATGCAAAGGGTATTATTGATATTATCAGAAATTATAAAATTAATATCGCTATTAATTTACTAGAATCTGATAAAGATTATTATACAGATAAGGATATAGTCTTGATGCAGGATTTAGTTGATGCTATTACTAATATTCCTGATAAAGGCAAAATTGAAATTGTGAAAGGGTTATTTTCAAAGAGAGAAGAAAAATATTTATGCCCAAATGGACACAAAAATGATGCAGATACCAAATTCTGTTATGAATGTGGGTTAAATATTAAAGGATTAACCAAAAAGCAACTAACTTGCATAAATAAATTCTCTGTAAAAATTGAAGCCTTACAAGAATTGCTAGGATTAAAAAAGTAGAAAATCATATTTAAGGTTTTGGAGAATGAGATATGATGTAAGAAGAATTTCATTATCAAAAGCATCAGTATTACTTAATGCTCCAATTCAAGAATTGAAATTGTCACTAAGCTTAGTATAATGGAGAATATTGCATATTGCCGGTAAAAAACTAGCTGAGCTAAGTAGCATAAACAACAGATTACCTTCGAGAGAAATTGAAGCTAGGTTGAATTTATGGTTAGGTAAATCAAAATAACCTAGAAAAAAAACATTTTCGCAAAATCATCTCCCACATCTACCACCAAAACAAACAAAAAGCCTTACAGTAAGCACTTTCAACTAGTGGCAGATACAAAATCATCTGCTACTAAATCTCGTTTATCTACCACTAAACAGTTACATCTGCTATTGTATTCTACATTCTTACATGTATCAGTATCAAATATTGTCTTTACAACTTCTTTCAGGAAATATAATTCATCTAAAGCAATGAATCATAAGCAACTATAGACACATTTGCATAAATGAAATAGTTTTACTATATTTGTAAAAGAATATAAGTAAGCCCTCGACAGAGTGCCTATGAGTTCATGAATAAAGACCCATAAGTTCTCGACCGAGGGCTTATCGGTTCTCGGCCGAAGGCTTACTTAGTTCTGAAGTAAAAATCTAATAATTAACTAAATAAAATACTATGGCAGCAACCTATGATTTAAGAGAGAACCCAAACCCTAAGAAAGACGGAAAGAAACAACCATTATACGCACGCATCGTATCGAAAGGAACAATTACTTCGCGCGAATTGCTAGAGGATATCTCTTCGGGAACAACTTTTACTGTAGCCGATCTTGAGGGCGCAATTAGTGCGCTGGCTGAGAAAATGGCAACTCATCTGAAGAATGGATATAATGTGGAACTTGGAAATATTGGCTATTTTTCGGCCAAACTAAAAGCTCGCCCGGTAATGGAGAAGGATGAAATACGCGCGGCTTCTGTTGAATTTGATAATGTAAACTTTCGCGCTTCTGCCTGGCTTAAGAAAAATACGCGTGGAGATTTGGAACGTTCTAGCAGAGGGTTCCAAACATCGGCAAAGCTTAGTGAAGAAGAACGAAGAAGTTTGCTTGATAAATATCTGGATGAGAATACTTACATCACCCGGACAGACTACACAAAACTTACAGGGCTATTAAAGAATAATGCAATGAAGGATTTAAAAGAGTTTGTAAACCAGGGAATCCTCATTTCAAGTGGTCACAGAAATCAGATGATTTTTCTACGGGCTCAGAAGAAATAAGCGGGACGAAGAATAGTGAAATACTCTATCAATAATCTTTTCCATTCTTTATTAGTTCTTTGGAATGTGCAAAAAATGCACATTTCAAATTCAGATAAACTATTGAAAACCATAACTTAATTTAATATACAGAAACAGCCACATTATATTATGCTTACACATACCATGACATACAAACAAATGCAAGAAGAGTTTTTTTATGACATGAACAATCTTCTTTTACCACATTTAATAAAAGTGTATGATAAAAGAGCTAAAAGAGCAATACTAAAAACGACTAAATTTCCTATTATCTTCAATCCTGTCTATTATACTAGTAAACGACAAAATCGTTGGATAATTATGTATTATGCTATTGATAAAAAACTTGCGCATGATGCATCCTGTGTTATTCTGCTTACCGTAAATACGCCCGAAGGAGTATATGTTTATAGAAAAGATATGGGATCATTCGATATGCTGATAACAGTCTATCCGCCACACTTCTTTTCCCGTTATCGTTCTCGTCAGCTAAAAGACAATTCATTAACAACAGAAGAAGTGATTATCCAATTTTTCAAGAATAATTTCGATGGTATAATTGCACGTAGAGACAATATAGCAGAATCTGCTTTAAGAGAAGGATATGCATTAGGAGAAGTTTTAAGCAGGGAATACAATCTAACTATGATGAAAACCTTTATTACCAGTAAAATGCTTAGGGAAGATCAGAGTCTTGGAATAATATGGCAAAATATGGATCAAGACGAAATAAACTTCCTTAAAAGAAGTGGAAACAAAAAATTAATAGAAAAAGTAAACGACAATATACAAAGAGCAAGAATTCAATTAGAAATAAAGGCTATGACACCTACGCTACAACAAGAAGACATTAAAAAACCGTAAATCAAGTAGCAGATGCCAAACATTAGTGGAAGATAAAATGTATAAAAATTTATCTTTCACCAACATATTTAATTAAAAGCCAACCCATTAACATATATTTAGTAGCAAGTGGGAGATGATTTTTTTTAATCTTCAGTTCCCATTTTCATAAAATATTCTGTAGGCGTCATACCTGTTATTTGGCGGAAATTACGCAAAGCAGTAGCACGTGAGCGGAAACCTGCATCGTAAAAAGCCTGCTGAAAATTACCTGAACAATTAGATGTTACACAATATACAAAATCGTCGAAGCGCAATTTGTTTATATATGTAGTGTAATTCCCGTATTCACTTTTCTGGATAGCCAGTGAAAGAGAGGTTCGGTTAGTATTCATTATTGATGAAAGGTTGTTTAAAGTAAGTTCCGGATCTCGCCATGCCGCATTTTTCTTCATATATTCATCCAGCCTACAAAAAAGTTCGGAATTGTTATTTTCTAGTTCATCATAAGGAGTATCAACTTCGCTCGAATTATATGGTGCTTCCTCGAAAACTTTACTTGGCATTTCAGGAAAAGGACTTTCAGACATCGGATTTCGGATAAAGCGGGTTGATAATTCTCTATAAGCTATTAGCAAACTGCATCCTACGCTGATATAATAATATAATGTGCTGGAAATTAAACTCCTATCCCATAATATCCATAAAAAGGCAATCGTGTTTATTGAAAAAATAATCATGTATATCCACTTCCACCTATTGTCTACATTACAATATTTTTTAGTGTAAGGCACAAAAAAAATGAAGAATACAGGACACAGTATCAATAAGCATAATATAAACCGAAACCACACATTAAATTCCGTTATATAGGGGAGCATTTCTTGCAATGAGCTATAATTAGTATACTTAACTCCACTCCACAATGTAATTAGCCATATTACATATAGCGCTACAACAGGAGTATATAGCAAAACAATATTCTTAAAATTTAGCCAGCCGGGTGAAACAACTTCTATGGGATAGATTATATAAGATGTGATCATAAATAAGGCTATTAAAAGCACTGGAACAGATACCACTAACATTGGAACCATTCCATGAGTAGCATCCCAATAACGAGGAATGTAATTCAATACTGAAAAAAAGATAATAACTGATAAAAAGATTCGTGAACGCTCACCCTCATCCCGTCTTGCAAAAAGATAAATAGCTGTTAAGAAGCAAACAATTATTGCAGCAAAAATTGTATCTGAATAAAAATCCCACATAAATAGTTTAAGTCCCTTATTTTATGATTTTAGTTTGTGTTCTTTATATTTAAACTTAGAACAAAGATAAAAAAATAAAAATAGGATTTATAAATTTTGATTAAATTTATAAATCCTATTTGGTTGTAAGAATTATATTTATGATACACAATTGTAAAGTTATACATAATCTTCCACCAGATACATATCACTAACATATTCGTTTATACCTTCCTGAAGATATTCCAATGCTTCATCTGGAGTATCTCCATAAGCACAACATTGCATATTGCAGGTAAGATAAGCGTAATACCCACCATCAGTGGTATGCTCAAGAACATAATCTTCTTTTTTAAGTTTCATAGCTAAAAATAATTAGATAGTGCCGGAATAGCAAAAATTGTATGTTTATCTTTTTTCTCTTCAAGTTCCTCAAGTAGTACTCTTTCACAACTATTCACCCAATAAACAAAAGAACGGTCGGGAGTATAATTCTTTGAGAATTCTATAAGCTCGTCAAGATCGAAAGAGTCGGAAGTAATACCGGCACCTGCGCGTACGGCATCATAAGCATTGCAATCCTGCTCTATATGTACGGGAACCATCATTACCGGTTTGCCTATGTACATTGCTTCACAAATAGATTCGAACCCTGCGGTACTTGCATATGCCTTGCAACCACTCATATATTTCAGAAAGTCGACATCGTTTAATGTATGAAAAGAAAGAGTATCTGTTACTTTCATCTCGTCAGGTGCATCGGGTTTATCCCAGAAAAAATGTAGCTGCAATTCCGGGTGGTTGGAATTAAACTCGGTAATATAATCCGCATAACCGGAGTTTACCATATACCCGTGAATATAACTTCCTTTTTGGGGTTGAAGAGAGAAAACTTCACTGCGCAACAATGGAGGTACGACTGTTACATTTTCTCTTTTATCATCGCTCAATCTGTAAAATGAGAGAGCCAATCTCTTAGAGCTTCCTATACTTGTAAGTCGTGTAAATAAACGTAACAGGAAAAGACTAAAGTTTTGTTCGGGAGGGAATTCAAAATCACGATGCAGAAAAAGATACTGATGGCCAATGCACACATAAGGAATCCGGGGACGCAGAAAGGTGTAGGTAAGTCCCGTAAGTAGTTCGTAGAAGTTTATAACCACGTCGGCGCCGGATTCTTCTATGCGTTGTTTTATATAAATCATACTTTTAATATAAGCAGGAGTCTGAAGCAAGTTATAGACTACACTTCTTCCAATATCGGCTCTTTTATTTTGTGCAGATGGCAGGAAGTTAGGACTTAAGAATCGCTTAACCGGCGCTTTAACACTTCTATTAAAGAATCCCGGAAGTGAGCGTGAAGTACTTTTTCCAACTAAAACCTCCACCACTTCATGTCCGTTTTTAAGCAACATTTCTTCTAATGTAATTGCTTGGGTAAAGTGCCCCCTACCCTCTCCTTGAACAATAAATAAGAATTTCATGAGGCTATGTATATTTCTTCTGTTATATCATTCAAATTCTCTTGTATCAGCACTCCTTCATAGTAGCGCACACTCCAGTTTCCTTTTTCATCCTCAACCAAAGCAGACAATGTTTCCACCCAGTCTCCAGAATTAAGGTAATGTATCTCTTCATAATAGGTATTTTCCGGATGATGAATGTGGCCGCAAATAATGCCATTACATCGTTTTATCCGGGCAAGATCAACCAGCTCTTTTTCAAAATCGGAAATATAAGATACTGCAGATTTTACTCTTTGCTTAATTGTTTGTGAAAGTGAGTAATAAGGCTTCCCCTGTTTCACTCTGCGAATATTATAGATTTTGTTCAACCAAAGAAGCATGGAATAACCAATATCTCCCAGCTTAGCCAGCCATTTCATCTGAGTGGTTACTGTATCGAAAACATCGCCGTGAGTAACATAATAGCGTTTGCCGTGACTTTCATAAATATAATCTTTTACTATACTAATATTATAGAGTGTCAGTGGGGCCAGATTATCTAGAAAATCATCGTGATTTCCTCTTACATAAATAACTTCCGTGCCAAAGTTCTCCATCATTTTCATGATTACTTTAAAGAACTCGGTATGCTTAGGCTTCCACTTATTCAGCCCGCCTTTTTGTAAATGCCAACCGTCAATAATGTCTCCGTTAAGAATCAGTTTATCACAATTAATTGATTTAAGGAATTTAGTTACTTCCTCTGTTTTGGAGTGAGGAGTTCCCAAGTGAATGTCTGATAGGACTACTGTGGGGTAATAGTTTCGTAATTGCATAAGATTTTATTTTTTGCTCTACAAATATCATCTTATTATATTACAGAAGAGTGAATGCAATATTACTATCCTGTTAAGTTTAAGCAGTTAAATGCTCTAAAAAAATGAACGCAGGCAACTGATTATTCAATTACCTGCGTTCAAATATAATCTTGCTATTTTCAGATTCAACTATTCTGGCTCAATTATACTCTTGAGTCTTCATAATAATGGTGTACTCTCCAGTTTCCGTGTTCGTCTTCAACCAAAGCAGACAAAGATTCCACCCAATCGCCGGAGTTCAGATAATGAATATCTTCGTAATATCTGTTTTCTGGATGATGGATATGACCACAAATAACGCCATTACATTGATTAACCCTAGCCAGAGATACTAGTTTATTTTCAAAATCAGACATAAAAGAAACAGCTTTCTTAAATTTCCGTTTAATAACCTTTGAAAAAGAATGATAAGGTTTGCCATGCTTAATTCTACGGGCATTGTATTTTTCGTTTAACCAAAGAAGAGCCGAATAACCCAGATCTCCAAGCTTTGCCAACCATTTCATACGGGAAGTTACAGTGTCGAATACGTCTCCGTGAGTAACATAATAGCGTTTACCATGACTTTCGTAAACGTAATCCTTTACTATTTTGATATTATCGAGTGTCTTCGAAATAAAATTATCCAGAAAATCATCATGGTTTCCACGGATATATATTACTTCAGTACTAAAACTATCCATCATTTTCATGACGTCTTTAAAGAACTGAATATGTTTTAGTTTCAAGTTACTGAGTCCCTCTTTACTGAAGTGCCACCCATCAATAATGTCTCCATTAAGAATCAATTTATCGCATTTTATGGATTTCAGGAATTTACTCACCTCCTCTTTCTTAGAATGAGGCGTTCCTAAATGAATGTCAGAGAGAACCACAGTGGGGTAATATGTACGTAATTGCATAAGCTTTAGTTTAGCACTGCAAAGGTAATGCAATTACGTATAATATTGAATATCAGATTACTATTGTTATAGAACTTTCTTTTTTTTTAATTACATCCAGCGTTTTTTCTTAAAGATCCAAAGGAATCCGGCACAAACAACAACTGAGAATCCTACTACAAAAGCAAAACCCCAGTTAGAGTTCTCAATACCATTTTTAATATTCATACCAAACATACTTGATATAAGTGTTGGAAACATTAAAATAATAGAGATAGATGTCAATATACGCATGATGCTATTCACATTATTACTTATAATTGAAGAGTATGCATCCATCATTCCACTAAGTATATTGCTGTATATATTGGCCGATTCGTGAGCCTGTTTCAATTCAATCTCAACATCTTCAATAAGTTCCACATCGAGCTCGTCTACCGGCAATTTGAATTTCAGTTTTGAAAGCAATATTTCATTCCCCTTAAGAGAAGTAATAAAATAGGTAAGACAGTTTTCCAGATGGAAAAGTGCCAGCAATTCCTTATTTTCAATGGAACGTTCCAACTCTCGTTTTACAACATCAATCCGTTGATTTATAATTTTAAGTGATTTTAGATACCACACTGATGAAGAAAGAAATAGTTTAAAAATAAGATCTACCGAATCTGTAAAACCAAGGTTCTTACGTTCATAATACGTCAAGAAATCCTTAAGCATCACAGTCTGATAATGACATATGGAAATACAGATGTTATCTTTAAATATTATACCTAATGGAACAGTAATAAAAGGCATTTTGGAATCATCCTGACGATGAGGGATTCGTAAGATAATAAACGTCCATTCATCTTCTGTTTCTACACGCGGACGTTCGTCAATATCGGCTATATCCGATAGGAAATATTCCGGAACGTTAAGTGTTTTTTGTAAGTAATTATAGTCCTCAGTATCGGGACAATCAATTTTAATCCAACAATTTGGCTCCCATTTTGAAATAACCTCTAATCCAAAGGCTCCCCTTAGAAAAGTTTTCATGCTTTACCCTCCATTCATTATGAACAAAGGGATTCAGTCACGAAATGCCTCTGTTCAGATTTTAGTCCTTACTATGATAATCGTCCATTTTGAAATTAAAATGATTACAGCAACAAAAATAGATAAAAATAAAGAATATCGGGCTTTAAAAAAGAAAAAATAAAAATTTAAATTCTTTGAATATTCTATTATTTAGCCTTGCTTTTTAAATTAAAAGAATTACTTTTGCGGCGCAAACCAAAAATCATTAAAAAATGGACGAAGGCCCTGCGGATATATTTAGTTTATTATTAACCTGATGTAGTTAGGTTAGCATCCGCTTGTGCATGCTTCTTAATCTATATCATAAAAAGAAAAGAAGCATATGAACTCTTTTATGACGTTCTATCTGAGCCGTGTAATCGGAAGAAAGATCTTTGATGTAAACGGACAGTATATTGGTATCGTAAAAGATCTGCTGGTTAATGCAGACAATACGAATCAGACAGAAAGACCCCTTGTTACAGGTATTAAAATAAAAAGCCCTGATAAAACCGAATTTTACTCTTTTGAGCATTTTAAAGTTCAGAAAATCAATGGTAAACTCAAGGTCAGCTGTTCTCAACTTATTCAATTGCCTCAGGAAAACATTGATAACGATCTCTATTTAGCTAGTGTGGTTCTGGACAAACAGATTGTTGATTTGAACGGAAGAAAGCTGGTTCGTGTAAACGACATACGTCTTGTTTCTGTAGCTAATGGCACTTTTGCCGTTGCGGTTGATATAGGTATCGAAGGTCTGTTAAGAAGAATCGGGATTGCCAAACCGCTTAAGATTTTCCTTTCTTACTTCAAAGTAAGCATCCCTGCTAAATTTATTTTATGGGAAGATGTTGAAGCTATCGACTTTTCAAATCTGAATATCAAGCTATCGAAGAGCCATTCCAAACTACAAACTCTTCACCCATCGGACTTAGCCGATATTATTGAGGACTTAGGCAAGAAAGCCAGTGCCGATGTATTCTTATCATTGGATGAAGAAAGGGCTGCCGACGTACTTGAAGAGATGGAAGCTGATGCACAGGTGCATATCATTGAAAGTCTTTCCATTGAAAAGGCGGCCGACGTGCTCGACAAGATGCCGGCCGATGAAGTTGCCGATATCCTTAATGCTCTAGAGGAAGAAAAAGCCGAACTTCTTCTTAACGAAATGGAGAAGAAAACTTCCGAAGAAGTGCGTGAATTGCTAGATTATCCTGAAGATTCTGTGGGTAGTCTTATGGCAACCGAAATTATTTCTTTCAGCAAGGAGAAGACGGTTAATGATGTACTCAACGAATTGAGAGAGAAAAAGCCAGAAGCTGCCACATTATATAATTTGTTTGTAACTGACGAAAAAGAAGTATTGATTGCAACCGTGTCGTTAAGAGACATAGTAGTTTCCTCGCCCGAGGCTACAATCAATGAGATTATGAAGCCTTCGCCTGTTTGTCTGCGAGATGATCAGGATATTGACGAGATTGCGAAAATTGTATCAAAGTACAATATGCTTGCAATTCCTGTTGTCGATAATGCCGATGTACTGCAAGGTATGGTTGTTATTGACGACGTAATTGAAGACTTAATTAACAAACGCAGAACAAACAAATAAGAAAAAACAGCTATTTCTCATGTTTAAAAATAAAAAGAATATGTTCAGCCAGATTGCAATGTTTCTGGCTATTCTCGGACCAGGTATTATTACAGGAAGTGTAGATAACGACGCAGGTGGTATCACCACCTATTCTGTAGCCGGTGCTGTTTACGGATATAATCTTCTCTGGACTCTTATACCGTCATTCATTGTATTGATCGTTATTCAGGAAATGAATGCCCGCATGGGTATCGTTACCGGTAAAGGATTGGCCGACCTAATCCGCGAAAACGCCGGTGTAAAGGTTACTTTCTTTATCTTTATCGGTCTTCTTGTAGCTGATATTGGTAATACAACAACTGAGTTTGCCGGTGTAGCGGGAAGTATGGAAGTATTTGGTGTAAGCAAATATATATCTGTGCCCATAGTAGGTATAATGGTATGGGTACTTGTTGTAAAAGGCACGTATCAGATTGCAGAAAGGATATTCCTAATATTCAGTCTTTCGCTATTAATGTACGTGGTTGCAGCCATCATGGGTAAACCACATTGGGGAGAAATAGGACATGCAATGGTTCATCCTGATTTGAAGGTCAATTCTCAGAGTTTGGCTATGGTAATCGGTATTATCGGTACCACAATCGCTCCGTGGATGCAGTTCTACATGCAGTCGTCTGTCATTGAAAAAGGACTGACCATGAAGAATTACAAATATTCTCTCATCGATATTGTTGTAGGATGTATTGCGACCGTAGTTGTTGCTTTCTTTATTATTGTGGCGTGTGCCTCTACCCTGCATACAAATGGAGTACAGATTAACGAAGCTAAAGACGCGGCACTAGCATTGAAACCTCTTGCCGGAGAATTGTCTTCTCAGTTATTTGCATTTGGTTTATTTGTCGCATCTATCTTCTCGGCTACTATTCTTCCACTGGCAACTGCATTCTATGTGTGCGAGGCCTTCGGTTTCGAAGCTGGTATAGATAAGAAATGGGATGAAGCCAAAGAATTTTATATACTTTATACAGGGATATTGATTTTCTCGGTTCTTATAATTCTGGTTCCTAACGCACCGCTTATAGCTATTTCGTTATGGTCTCAGGTTATCAATGGAATGCTTCTTCCGGTTGTGCTTATCTGTATGATTCTGCTTGTAAACAACAAGAAGATAATGGGTAAATACGTAAACAAGCCTCTTAATAATATTATCGGATGGGGTACAATAACCATCCTGATTGTTCTGTCTGTAGTACTTCTGGTGCTACCGTTATTCAGCAAATAAAAGAATTTCCATATCGTTGAAAATAAATGCCATTAGGCTTATAAAATATTAATAGGGAGAACAAATGAATAATTTCAGATGTTTTCCCTTAATAATTTATAAGTTCTAAGCTCTTATTTAAAAATAAACAGTTATTTTTATTTCAAATATAAAGTAACTATGGAAAAATTCAACGATGTAATAAAAAGCAATAATCCGGTTTTAGTTGATTTCTTTGCAGAATGGTGCGGACCATGCAAAACAATGAAACCGATTCTCGAGAACTTGAAAAGAGAAATTGGTGATTCTGCCAGAATCATTAAAATAGATGTGGATCAAAATGAAGATCTCGCTGCAAAATACCGCATTCAATCAATCCCGACCTTAATGTTATTCAAAAACGGCGAACCATTGTGGAGGCAATCTGGAGTTATGCAGGCTGAAGATCTAAAAGAAATAATAGAAAAATATAAATAAGATTACATGAAAAAAATACTATTAATTGCTGCTATAGCTGTTATTGCTATAGTTATTTATTCCTTTGCCGTTCCTCAAAATGAGAAGAAAGACAAACCGGAAAAAGGAGTCGTTATTCAGATGAACAATGACTTATATCTGAAAAACGTAGCCGATTACAAAGATACTAAAGAATGGAAATTCAAAGGAGATAAACCAGTAGTTATTGATTTCTATGCAGACTGGTGTGGCCCTTGCAGAATGGTAGCTCCGCTTATGAAAGAATTGGCAAAAGAATACGAAGACCAAATTGTAATTTACAAGGTAAACGTTGACAATGAAAGTGAATTAGCAAGCGCTCTTGGTATCAAAAATCTGCCTACTATATTGTTTATTCCAAAGAAAGGTGATCCTCAAGTAATTGTAGGATCTGCAGACAAGTCTACCTTTAAAAGAGCTATTGATCAGGTTCTTCTTGGAAAACCGGCTAAATAAATAGTACCCGGAAATTTATTAAAGAGTTTATTTATTCAATAAATGACGAAAAGCATCGAGAGGGTGATGAAAAAGCATTCGAGGACCGGAGAATTTCATCACTCTCTTTATTTTTTCCCGCATCACAGGCTTATAACAATGGGTTGTACATTTACCGCAAGCACTCTTTTTGTCTCCATACTTACATTTATCTAACCGCAACAAAGCATAATCAAGCAACTCTCTGCATTCATCGCAAAGTTCTTCCTGATCATGATTCGACCTGCAATAAATTCGGATCATCTTTTCTACGATCCTCTTTTCATAAACAATTTTACCCATTAAACCTCTATCTGATTAATAATTTATAAAATGCAAAAATAAAGTATCCTGCTAAGAATTACAAGGAAATAGATCTTTAGTGCAATGATTGAGCTAAGCCAAACTTAAATATCAGGATACAACAAATAAAGACTGTACAGATTATCATGAAAAAGTGTACATCTAAAAACAGGAAGGTCTACTCCCTTTATAAATAAGAAGTAGACCTTAAAACAAATCTAATATAATGCAATCTATTAGCTCTGGTTATTATTTGAAGTATCTGTTATATAAACCTTCAAAGCCTTTACCATGACGAGCTTCGTCTTTACACATTTCATGAACAGTATCGTGAATAGCATCTAAGTTTAGTTGTTTTGCACGTGTAGCAATACGTTTTTTATCTTCGCAAGCGCCTTGTTCTGCATCTTTACGTTTCTGTAAGTTTGTTTTAGTATCCCAAACAACATCACCTAGCAATTCAGCAAATTTTGAAGCATGTTCAGCTTCTTCCCATGCATATCTTTTGAAAGCTTCGGCAATTTCAGGATATCCTTCACGATCAGCCTGGCGACTCATAGCCAAGTACATACCAACTTCAGTACATTCTCCCATGAAATGATTGTTAAGGTCTTTAATCATTTCTTCGTCGCAACCTTTTGCAACACCAACAACGTGCTCGTCAGCAAAAGTTAAAGCACCTACAGTTTCTTCTACTTCTACAAACTTGCTGGCAGGAGCCTTGCATAATGGGCATTTTTCTGGAGCTGAATCACCTTCATGAACGTAACCGCAAACTGTACATCTAAATTTTTTCATTTTCGTTGTGTTTTAATGAGTTAATCAATATTTTTATCGTTTAGGCAATTCTTACAAATGCCTTTAAAATAGTAATGTATTTCTGTTATAACATGCCCATCCGAGTTCAAACCACTAACCTCTTGCTCCGATGAAGATATAGGTAAATCATAAATCTTCATACATTTTTTACACAGAAAGTGAGAATGAGGTGAAGTATCACCATCGAAACAAACATTGTTTTCATCAATTGTGAGCATTAATGCAGCTCCTTGCTCTGCCAAAAGCTTCAGCGTGTTGTATACTGTTGTTTTTGACAAAGTTGGTATTGATTTGCTTAGAGCTGAATAAACAACATCAGCACTTGGGTGCGTACGATGTTTCAACAAATAATCCATTATGGCAATTCTTTGCACTGATGGTTTAATGTTATATGTAATTAATTTATCGTATGCATTCATTCCTTTTTAGTTTTATTTCTAAAATTGTAATCATTACAATCTTATAACAATTGCAAAGGTAGAAACATTTCTGAATCTACCAAAGAATTTTGAATTATTTTTTTAATTAGCCTTGTTTTTGATAAATAGAAGGTGCCATACCAAACTGTGATTTAAAGCATTTACTAAAGTAGAAAGGATCGTTAATTCCCACTTTATAAGACACTTCTGCTACAGTCAAGTTTGTAGAGATAAGCAATTCCGCAGCTTTCTTCATACGAATAATTCGAAGATATTCATTCGGAGAATGTCCAGTGATACCTTTTACCTTTTTATAGAATACAGTTCTACCTAATTCCATTTTTGCTGCAAAATCATCAACTGAGAACTCTGCATTAGCAATTTCTTTCTCAAGAATTTCATGCAGTTTGTCAATAAATTCTTTATCTCTATCTGTAGAACAGATGGCTGGACGCTTTACTCCCGGTTCACTTGAAAACTTATCTCTAAGTTTTTCACGCTGTTCAATCAGCTTAGTGATTCGAGTTAATAGTAATTTTACGCTGAAAGGTTTAGATATGTATGCATCAGCACCACTTTGAATTCCTTCTAAATGATTTTCGGGAGTACCTAAGGCTGTAAGCAAAATAATAGGAATATGACTGGTTTGGAAATCTTCTTTCAGTTTCTTTGTTACTTCATAACCATTCATTCTCGGCATTAACACGTCACATACAATTAAATCCGCATCATATTCCTGCAACTTTTCAATTCCGGCAAGACCATCTTCGGCAGTTTCAACTTCAAAATAAACACCGATTTCTTCTTTTAAGAACTGACGCACATCGTTGTCATCCTCAATGATAAGTATTTTATAATTATTTAAAGGAGCTACTGCTTCCATTTCCTGAGATTCCTGAGCAGTGAGCTTCACATTATTCATAATATGCTCCTCTTTCAATAGCACATTATTAGGAATCAGGAAGTCTGCTTCATTATAAACTTTTTCATCTAGCGGCAGAGTTACACTAAAGACAGACCCGCCACCCACATTTTCTTCATACCATATTGTACCTTTATGTACTCCTACCAACTCGTGAACCAAATGTAGTCCGATACCAATACTATTGCCTGAGAAATTACTTTGCATAAAACGGTTGAACAGTTCCGAACGTTTCTCCTTAGGAATTCCTACACCGGTATCTTTTACCTGAATAAGAAGATTATTCGTCTCATTATCTACAGTAACAATCAAACTCACTTTTCCCTTGGAAGGTGTGTATTTAAATGCATTTGAAAGGAGATTATAGACTATCTTATCGAGTTTTTCCTTATCTATAAACATCTTACAGGAATCTACAGAAGAATTAAACTGAAAATCCATATTCTTTGATTCCGAAGTGTCGTTAAAACTCAAGAATATTTCATTTATAAATGCAATAACATCCGTATTTTCCAATGAAAGTGCCAGTTTATTATTCTGCATCTTTCTGAACTCAAGTAACTGATCTATTAATCGAACCATACGATTTGTACTTTTCTCCATAGTTTGCAATGGATGTTCAAATTCATTAGGAATACGATCCATTCGCTGAATTCTCTCCAAAGCACCTTTTATAAGAGTTAGCGGTGTACGGAATTCATGAGAGATATTGGTAAAGAATACCAGTTTATAATCTGTAAGTTGCTTTTCTACCTGAATCTTATTATGAAGCCGTGTAAAATCACGTGCTATTTTATAAGCAAAATATAAAGCTGCTCCAAAAACAATAATATAAATAAGGAAAGCCCATGTAGTACGCCAGAAAGGAGGAGCAATTTCAATCTCAAGCGTTGTTATACGTGAATCCCACACACCCGAGCCATTACATACTTTAACCTTTAATACGTATTCACCCGGAGGCAGATTTTTGTATGCAGCAAAGTTCAAAGATGTAGGAACACTCCAATCTTTATCATAATTTTCTAGCTTATATGAATATCTTGTAAGCTCTGATTCATAGAAATTAAATGAAGAAAAATCGAGCACAAAAGAGTTTTGAGAGTAGTGCAACTTTATCTTATCTGAATAAGAAATTGATTGTTTCAATGGAGAATCCTGATCTTCCGGACTAACGTTGATACCATTAATTTTAAGACTTGTAAAGACGACAGGTGAAGAAGTAAAAGATCTTTTTATCTTTCTTGAATCAAAGACTAATAAGCCATAATTTGTTCCAAAAATAAGTTTCCCATCAGCACATGTACTGGTACTATTTTCACCATAAACATTGCCTAACGCATAACTTGAGAAAAAATAATTCTCAAAAATTTTAGAATTCGGATAAAATTTAGACATTCCATATTCAGTAGCAATCCATAAGTTACCGCTTTTATCTTCGTTTATTGACTGAACAACATCATTCACCAATCCATTCTGAGTTGTATAATGGTCAAAAACAATCGATTGATAATCCTTACTTAGCTGGCAAGTACTAAATCCAGCACCCGAAGTTCCAATCCATATACGTCCATTCTTATCTTCCATAATGGAACGAATTTCATTACTCTTCAGTTTGCCATTATTATAGTTAAAGGTATAATAAGCACTTGGGTTTTTTATTAGTAAATCGGGATTAAAAACATAAACGCCAGCACTGGTTCCCATCCAAATCATTCCATTTCGGTCTTGTAAAAGTACTCTAACCTGCTTCTGACCATAGAACTGATTTAAGAAATGCTTAAAAATATACTTGCCATTCTGTGGTACAGCCAAATCAAGTCCACCTCCAAATGTAGCTATCCACATTCTGTTTTTGCTGTCTTTTAATATAGCAAAGATATTATTCTCAGAAATTGAATTAGGATTACTAGAATCATGTTTATACCACACATTATCAATACATAATCCATCTCCTCTACTTCCAATCCATATTTTGCCTGAAGCATCTTCCTTTACTGCATAGATATTTGTGTGAAAGTTATGCATAACCGACTTCATGTTTAAATGAGAATCGTAAACATAAACAGAGCCTTTTCTAGTACCTATCCATATATCTCCGTTATTCATCTTCGATATCATTCGAATGGTATTTGAGCGGTCGGATAAAGATTTATCTTCCGGATAAATACGGTTAGTACTTTCATTCAGAACTGTTATTTTAGAAAGTCCAGCAAATTCAGAACTCACCCAGATTTCACCAGATTTATCTTCCATAACGTACTGAAGAAAATCAGAACTGATATGACTAAAGCCATTAATATTAGAAGTAAAATGATCTAATTCATCCTTTGCTATATTATAAGCAAACAAGCCATTACCATAAGTTGATATCCATATTATATTTCTGGAATCCTGTACAAAATGGTATCGCTCATTATCGATATAGTTTATTTTATTTTGCGGAATCAACTGGAAGCTTTTTACTCTTTTTGTTCGAACATTAACATACCACACTTTACCTGTATGGTTATATACCCAGCAGTTACCTTTATTATCGATCAGAGTAGAACCAGAAAGAATTGTTTCACTAAATAGACTATTATTCTTATATAATTTTTTGGTGTCAAAATTAAAGACATAGATACCATTGTTGGTAAAGATTATCCATTCATTATTTAATTCTAGACAGCCGGTAGGAGTTGCAATTCCTTCAACAAGAGAAGATGAGGTAATAGATTGCAACTTATTACTAACCGGATTATACCAAAGAATCTCATTTCTGTCGGTTAGAAAATAAGTTTGTCCTTTGTAAGTTGACAACTTGAAATACGATCTACTTCGATCTACTATAGTACTACTTCCTCCGGTTACTTTTGTAAGTCCACGTTGCGTTCCAATCCATATATTTCCTCTTGAATCTTCAGAAACAAATATAACCAAATCACTTGTCAGGTTTCCATTCTTTTTCTTATAAGTAACAGACGTGAAAGCGCCATTTTCATATTTCACCTGCCTGCAACCGTTTCCGGAATGCCATAACCATACATCTCCGTTTTTAGCAATATACTTTTTTGAATAGCTTTGTTTTAATTCTCCCTTTCCTGTGAAATCAACAAAACAATCATGCTTCAAATCATAGCAACTATAAAGCTCTGCCGAGGTGTTTATCCAAAGGAAACCATTTTTATCTTCTTCCAGATCATAAATCCGATGGTCAACCAATGAGAGATTATTTCCAAACTGTGGTTTAAAGGTAAGAAATGAGTTTCCATCATAACGACATAAGCCATTAAGAGTACCCATCCAAATAAAGCCTTTACTATCCTGAAAAATATATCGGACAGAATTGTTAGCTAAGCCATTACTTGTAGTAATCTGTTTGGAGCGTATTTCTATTGACGCAAAAGAACGCAGTATAAAGAATAAAAAAAGAAGTAAAAAAAGGGATTGCTTTTTCATGTTAAAAACATTAAGATTATATTGCTAAGCAAAAGTATAAAAAATAATCATTAGCTTTTGCCTAACAATATAAATCTTTTCAGAAAGTAAAAATCTAAATCGTATTATTAACAAACTTCATCTAAAATACAATATCAATCCATGTGAAAGACTTCCTTCAGAGGTATTGAAACCGGAGAATTATCCGGGTTTGTATCCATTATATCGGCCATGTAATCCCACCATTTCTGAACTATCGGGTTATCTCCCTGATCTTGCGAACTACCACCTTCTGTTTTTTGACATGCAAAAAGAATATTTGTATCTTTATCCCAATATATGGAATAATCTGAAACGCCATTTTCCTGAAGCATTTTTTTCAATTCAGGCCAAATAGCTGCATGTCTTTTTTCATACTCTTCTTCAAAACCTGGCTTCAGATACATTTTAAAAGCTTCTCTTTTCATTGTGTTTTTCTTTTTAATTTGTTTTTATCTTAGGTTAATGTAAACAGGTTTATCTCTGTCACATTTTATCTCTCCATTTTCATATTCCAGTTTTCCTACCTGAACAGAACTACGTCTGGTTTCGTAATTATCCAATTTCCCGGATGGTGTAGCAACTCTTCCCGGATGAGTGAAATAGAAAATATACGCATTCCCATTATTAACAACAACATCAGCATGCAAGCCATTGGTTCCATCATCGATACCTTTACCAGGTTCTTTAAGAATATTATGTTCCTGACGTCTCCAATTATCCATATCATTTGATGAATAAACAGCCTGACCATTCCAGTTATCTACAATCATAAAATATTTTCCTTTCCATGCAAAAACCTTAGGTCCCTCACCTGCCCTATCGCCAATAACTTTACCTTTATCTTCCCATGTATTCAGATCCTTACTTTGTGCGTAATAAATAGATTTATGATCTTTTTCATTGTTGTAATACATACGCCACATTCCATCAGGAGCTTTAACAATACAAGCATCAATCACCTTATCCGAAGCTAAAGATAATTTAGATACAAACTTCCAATCTATCAGGTTTGAACTGGTTAGATGAACAATCTCTCTTGGATGACTCCAGTCAGTAAAGATGCCTGGAACAACAGTAAGGAACATGTGATAAATTCCATTGTTCTCAACAATATCCGGAGCCCAGTAAGTTGCATCTTTTGAGCCATAATTAATATTGGCTGTTCCACGATATTTCCAGGAAGAGCCATCTGTTGATTCTGCTATTCCAATTGGAGTTCCATGCACCCAGTCAACGCCTTTGCTATTAGTCATATTTGCCCGTCGGTTTGTATAGAACATAAACCATTTTTGTTCTTGTTTATTCCATACAACAATAGGATCTGCTGCTCCATCAAAAATCGGATCTCTGAATAACGGCTTATCAGCAGCTTTATAATCTTTGGATAAAGCTGACTTATTTATGTATTGATTTAAAGGGCAGTTTGGTAAATCAAGTAACCCTTCAACAACCGACTTTGCATTTAAAATAGCTCCATCAAAAGTAGTATGCACATTATCTTTATAATATGCTTTTGTTTTTTCTATTCCAAGAGACTCGAACTTACGGGCACTACGGTCATTCACGTCAATATAATATGCACCTTCTTGTTCTGCAACCTCTTTTGACCATTTACCATAAGTTTCGTCGCAACGATCCATCTTTTCTCCTGTCCATTTATTACCTGGAGTATGAGAAAGAACAATAGGTATAGCCCCATGTGCTTTTGCCTGGCGAATATACAAACGAATATAATGTCCAAAAGAAAATACATCCTCAGGACCTCCGGTACGTTCCATTATTACAGTTTCTGATTCTTCACCGGTACCTTTCAAAGAAGCGCGGGCACGACCGGTATTCAACGGGCCTCCATCATTATGACCAAACTGGATAATGAGATAATCTCCTTTTTTAATACCTGAAAGAACCTTTTCCCATAAACCAGCTGTTAGAAAAGTACGACTACTCATTCCACCAAGGGCATGATTCTCAACTGTAATTTTGTTTGTATCAAAGAAATTATCAAAAAAAGCAGCCCATCCCCACATGTCGCCGTCACCTTTTCCCTGACCATTTTTCGCTGTTGAATCACCAATTACAAATACAACAGGAGCAATTTCATTTTTTCGGCTACTGCCAGCAACAATTGTTTCCGGACGTCCAACATTTGCATCTGCACTAAAAATTGGAGATGCTGTATTTTGTGGAGTTGAATAATATTGCACAGCACTATCATTCACTCTGGGATATTGACTATTCAATAACTTAATCATCTCTGCTCCAGCCCAGATTACTGGCCCGTAACCATGTGCTGCGAATGTATTTACCGGACGATAACAATAATATGCCGGATCAAATCCCATACCCGTACCTACACAAGTACCTTCAACTTCACCTTGTGCATTAATCTTTGTAGAAATAGCATGCCATCCAAGCTGAACAACAGGACCATAAGCTGCAGCATCAACCCATCCCTTATTTATTGCATGTGCAATGCAATAAACGTATATTGCAGTAGCTGAAGTTTCCAGATAAGAATCATTTCTATCCAAAAGCTGGTGCCAGAAACCTTCACCCGATTGACATGCAGCCAAACCTGCAATATGAGCTTGCAATTGTTCCATTATTGCATCATACTGAGGATGAGACTGAGGCAACACATCAAGAGTCTCTACTAATGTGAGTAAAGCCCATCCGTTAGCTCTTGCCCAATGAAAAGAAGGATGCTGTTTCATGCCCTCTACCCAACCATGACGATAAAGTCCTTTCTCTTTGACAAACATTCGTGATGAAAATTGCAGAATCTGTTTTACGGCTTCATTATAGTATTTCTCCTCTCCTGTAAGTTTTCCCATCTGAGCAATAGCAGGCACAGACATAAACATATCATCCAGCCAAAGAGTATTTTTCAGAGGACGATTACGTGCAAAGGTTCCATCAGAAAGACGATATTCATGATACATTATGTAATTCATGTAATTGTTGATCAATGGATTAAGCTGTAATGAAGCATTCAGTCTGCTGGCTTTAATCATAGCCGCACACATAGCTCCTGCATCATCAAGAGCATGAGGAGCAAGGATTTGTCTCATCTGAGGATCTGTTGATCCAGTATTTTCCAATACTTTTTTAAACGATGGAGCTACTTCTGATAAAAAGCGGAATCGATTATAAACATAGTCGGAAAAGCGACTATCACATGTTGCCAGACCAGCATCAAGCATTGCAGCATAAGTTACTCCCCATTCATAGCTGGCAAGTCTGAAAGCTCCTTTATCTAACTGAGCATTCTCATCAATTTTACTATAATCGGTTATCGTTTTTTGCGTGTTTTTATCAATAACACGCGCTGGAGTTTCAGTTTCCAGATAAGTAAGAATACGGGAAAGATCTTTTTTAATTGCCCCGGTTGAAAGTTCACCGTATGGAACTTTGTAAGCTGGTTGCAATAAATGAAGAGGTGAATTGGAATCGTTTATTTTTTCTTTTTTCTGAGCATACAATGAAAATCCGGAAATTATCTGCATTGCAGCAATCAGTAGTATTACTTTTTTCATATACATGTATAAGCTGTTATTTGGATAAAATTAGTACTATTTATTCAAAATAAAATCATATCCTCTAAATATTCCTTTCAAATCTGGGCCAAAATAAAACCCTGGTTGAGTTGGTTGATTATATGCCACATTCTGTGTAGCAATACTGATTCGATAAACCGGATCTTCAAGGAATGTGTGAAAACGATATTCTGTAGGAATGGTTGAAACATATAACCTCAAAGCAGTATTGTCTGAAGTTCTGAGTAATACTTCTTCTCTCCAGTCGCCAACAATATCTCCCTGCAAACAAGGGGTTGATTTTGTTCCATTATTCCAGGAACAGCCATCGGCAACAAAAAGAGGTCGGCATTCACCTTCATTCCAGTAATATTTACTAATAGTTATCTTATCAAGGAGCTCACGCAATAAATCACCATCCCACCACACTGCAGAATTTACTGGAAGAGTTTTTTTATCAGGATTAACTACTCCACCTTTAAAATTACGTATTCCACCACTTTCCAAAGACCACATTTCTACTCCAGGATTCCATGGATCTATATCAGCAGCCATAGCACGCCCCACATCGACAGAGCTCTTTACCTGAAAAATAACTTTTCCGGTGCGCGCATCTCTGAAAGAAGATCCATCGCGATGATTCTCATGACAATCCCATACCTGAAGCTCTTTACTGGAAGGATCAAAGGCTGTCATATGCATTGCATCACCATGCCCCATTCCAGTAGTGTACAGTCCTTTACCATTATTATCTATGGCACAAGCTCCATAGATAATTTCATCACAACCATCACCATCTACGTCTCCAACACGAAGATTATGATTTCCTTGTCCGGCATAACCTTCATTTCCTGGAATATTAGAGTCAAAGGTCCAACGATTTTTCAACTCTTTCCCATTCCAGTCAAAAGCTGCAAGCACAGTACGTGTGTAATATCCACGACACATTACAACACTAGGGTGAACCCCATCCAGATAAGCTACACAAGCCAGGTAACGATCTGATCTGTTAGCATGATCATCACCCCATCCCATTAGATCTCCACGTTGCGGAACATAATCAATTGTAGACATGGCAGCTCCTGTCTGTCCATTAAAAACAGTCAGATACTCAGATCCAGTAAGGATACGACCACTCTCCGAACGATAATCGGCATTTGCATTTCCTATAATTTGGCCTTTACCATCAACAGTTCCATCAGAGGTTTTCATTACAACCTCAGCTTTATTGTCTCCATCCAGATCAAAGACCATAAACTGGGTATAATGAGCTCCAGCACGAATATTCTTTCCCAAATCAATTCTCCAAAGTTTTTCTCCATTCAGGCGATAACAATCAAAGTAAACGTTGCCGGTATATCCATTGTGTGCATTATCATGAGCATTGGAAGGATCCCATTTCAAAATAATTTCATATTGACCATCTCCATCAACATCGCCAACACTAGCATCATTCGGAGAATAAGTATATTTTTGAACATCCGGAGTAACACCATCAGCCGGCTTATCAAGAGGTATATTTATATAGCCAACTGGAGCATTGGCTGGAAGTGTATATGAACCTGATAATTCTTCACTTTCTTTTCCCTGTATTACAGGTTTTACAGTATAGTTTTTCTTTTCCGAATTAGAATCCGAATCTCTGAAAAATGTACCTTTCACAATCGGTTCCTTTGTTAATTTAATTCCATCACGATAAACATTAAATCCTACATTCATCGGATCAGAAGAAAGATACCTCCACGAAACAAATACATCTTTTGAATTTTCACGAACAGCTACAATTCCTCGTCCAAGCTTTTCACGCTTCATTGTAGAAAAGTTATAGTTTGGCTGAGCTGCTATTACTAAAGAGGATAATAAGAACAGTGTTGTTAGAACTCTTTTCATTATTTATTCTATTAAATTTTAGGTAACAATTTATATTGTTTCCCTGTTTTAGTATTTAGTTTTGTAACATAATATGCACCATCTTTGTGACTTTTTACAGATACACCGGCAACTTTCAATGGAACAGAAGTACGCAAGGTGCAAGTACCTCCTATTTTAGAAAGTAAAGTTGCTCCCGTCAATTTCTGATTTTTCCATTGTAAGTCTACAACAAAACCACCACGTGCACATAAACCTTTTACTTCGCCAACAGACCATGCAGAAGGTAAAGCTGGTAGTAAATGTAATTCATTATTTTGACTTTGGAGTAACATTTCTCCTATTCCTGCGATGCTACCAAAATTACCATCAATTTGGAAAGGAGGATGAGTATCAAAAAGATTAGGTAAAGTAGAAGTCGACAATAACTCACGATACATTTTATATGCATGATCACCATCAAACAAGCGAGCCTGAAAATTAATTTTCCAAGCTTTACTCCAGCCTGTTCCTCCGTCACCACGAACATCTAATGTCTTCTTACAAGCAGCAGCTAACTCTGGAGTAAAAAGAGGAGAAATTTCTCTTCCCGGATGCAAACCAAACAAGTGAGAAACATGACGATGTTGTGGTTCAGCATCCTTCCAGTCTTTATACCATTCAATCAAATTTCCATCTTTTCCAATATGTAATGGATAAAGCCTTTTTATAATATTTTCCCATTCAGTACGTTCACTCTTATCTACATTCAGCACTTCCGATGCCTCTACAAGATTAGTAAACAAATCCCATATAATTTCCATATCCATAGTTGAAGCAATGGTAACCACACCTTTATTACCATTATCATCAATAAACACATTTTCGGGGGAAGTAGAAGGAGCTGTAATTAAGTAACCGTCTTTTTCAACCAGCCAATCCTTGCAAAAAGAAGCTGCACCTTTCATCAAAGGATAAGCAGTTTCTCGTAGAAAATTCACATCCTTAGTAAAACGATAATGTTCATATAAATGTTGAGATAACCAAGGTGAGCCCAGCGCCCAATTTGCCCATTTCGGATCCCCCTTTTGGTGACCTACAGGATTTGCATGCGCCCAAATATCAGAATTATGATGCACTGCCCATCCACTCATATTATAAAAATTCTTTGCAATTTCTTTTCCTGTAACTGACAGATTGCCGATAAAATTGATCAAAGGTTGAGTAAGCTCACTTAATCCTAATGTTTCTGCCGGCCAATAGTTCATTTCCAGATTAATGTTCGTGGTATAGTTACTCCCCCAAGAAGGACGTTGATTTTTATTCCAGATTCCTTGTAAATTGGCTGGGGTACCACCAGGACGAGAAGAAGAGATAAGTAAATAACGACCAAACTGGAAATAAAGAGCTTCCAGAGATGGATCAGCCTTACCTTTAGCATAAGCCAGGAGACGCTCATCTGTTGGAAACTCTGAAGCGCTATTACTTCCGATATTTAAAAATACTCTATTGAAATAGTTTTGATAATCTAATATATGTTCTTGCTTTATCTGTTCGTAAGGAACCTCTAACGCTTTTTTAAGATAATTAGAAGCAATGCTATCTTCATCTTTTCCTTGAGTATCAGGACGCATAGTAAATCCATTAAAACTTGTGGCAGCAGAAATATAAAGAGTTACATCTGATGCTTTACTTATTTGAAGATAAGGTGCAGTAGTTATGGATCCATCAGAGCTAAGAGCCTTTACCCTATATTGATATCTCATTCCCTTTTCACCATTAGGGCCAACATATTCTAATGGGAAATTCCTAGCTGAATTAATCTGATAAGGAAGTTGACCTGATAAAACAAATTCATTATTTGAAATACTACGAATCATTGCATTCTCAAAAGGAGTATCAGCATTTACAGAAAAGTTCAGATTACCAGGTTTTGAAGCTGTAAGATGAATAACAGCAACTTGTTGTTTTGCTGATACAAATATTTCACGAGTATACTCAACACTATCTATAGTAAAACGAGTAAGAGAAATGGCACGATTCAAATCTAGTTCACGATAATATGAAGTTGCTTTGGAGGTAAAATCCTGATTAATATAAAGATTACCCATCGGAACAAATGACTGACAGTTTCCACCCTGAATATTTCTTAATATTGCAGAAGCACCATCCCAGTTTTCTTTAAACAGTTGTTCACGAACTTTTGGAAGATAAGAAGGGGCATCAGGAGTTGGGTTAGTATTTGTTGGGCCGCCTCCCCACAAAGTTGATTCATTCAAATTAAGAGTTTCATGATTTACATCACCATAAACCATTACACCTATTCTTCCATTACCTAAAGGAAGAGCTTCTTCAAAACGAGTCGCAGGTTTTTCGTACCATAGTTTCATATCTCTATACTCTTTCTGAGCAAACAGATTTATAGAAAAAGCTACTAATGAAACAAAATATAATCTTCTAGAAACATTTTTCATTTTTAAAAATAGTATTAGCTGTAACAGTTATTATTGTATTCAAAAATAGTTCATCTTACTGTATCAGGGAATGTATTTACGTACAAATACATGTAAAAACAAGCAAAAACGCCTTGTATACATTTTGTATACAAGGCGTTTATTAAATTAAGATTAAATATTAATATCCAGGATTCTGCATTGCCTGTTTTTGTTCAGCAGTTAATGCTTTTCCATTTTGATCGGTAATGTTATCTAAGAAAGACTGAGGTATTGGACGATAATAATGAGTTGAAGCATTAAACACCGTGTTACCTCTTACAAAACCATCGTTGAATGCTTTCCATCTAGCTTCAAGAGTTTTTGTGCGAGCTAAGTCTTCCCAACGTAATGTTTCACCGCAAAGTTCACGAGTACGTTCATTTAAAAGGAAGCACATCATCTTTTGAGCGTTGGTTGTGCAACCTAATTTTTGATATATTGGAGAATCAACAGTAGAATTATATACATCTGAAACAGAATTAATATGCAATGCAGTTGCAGTAGCATCTGTTGTTACAGCCATATTATTTGATTCATAATAAGTATTCTTATCCCAATAGATAGCTCCATCAGCAGAGAAACCTCCACCTAAACCATTACAATATGAATTATTCTTATAAGCCTGTCCACCATCTACGTGTTTAGTACGATCTTCACCAGCCTTGTATGCAGCACGATCTCTTAGTTTATTAATCCAGGTAATTGCATTACTGTATTGAGATTCACCTTGACGGATATAAGCTTCTGCTACCATTAAAACATCTTCAGCAGAACGAGCTAAAATAGCATCACGTGTACCAAACTGAGATGCTACAGCATTACGATAACCATCACGATATTTAGACAAAGCAACAGAACGTTTCTGTATACCATAATATCCTTCGTTTCCGTGTTGACCAACCCATGCCTGTGATTCATCTTTGAAGTATCGAACAAAAGTGTGAGTATTCTGCATAACACCATCTTTCAGAACGCCAGTTGGGTCACCAGAAACAGCTGCATAACGAGAATCACCTGCGTTATTAACTATATATTTAATAGCCAGTTCACCACCTTTAAAACGTTTTGCTCCGACAACAGTTCCTGTTGGACCAAGTGGAGCATTTGCAGCAGTCCATGCAGGAGCACCAGAATTGGTATTACAACCATAAGTCGTAATGAAAGATTTCCAGAAACGTGAATCGTTTACACGGTCAAATACATCCATCGAATAATTTGTAGCACATGCATAAGAGAATTCACGATCACCAGAGATATCACGTTTTGTTCCTGCAAGATCCTGATAAACAGAAGGATAATACAAGTGCATCTGGTTACCATAACGTCCCCATGTAGTTTGGTCATCCGAGAACTGAGCAGCTAAAACTACTTCAGATACTTTTTCGTTAGCACTATTTGCCTTTGTATAGTCCCATAGATTAACATAATCATTACATAATGGATGGGCAGCAACTACTTCTGTTCCATATTTAATGACTTTTGCTAAATCGTCAGAAATGTATGAAGAGTTCCATGATGAATGCAATTCACTAGAACGTGTTAAGTGAGCTTTTGCCAAATAGTGAGCTGCAGCCCATTTAGTTATACGGCCAGTCTGAGCAGGAGTAGTAGGTAATAAACTATATGCCTGTTCCAGATCCGATATAATTTGAGTGAAACATTCCTCTTCAGTAGCACGGGTAAAGTAAGTTTCAACACTTGTAGAAGGTTGCAATTTCAAAGGTACACCACCATATTGAGAAACTAACTGTAAATAGAAGAATGCTCTCAAGAAATAACCTTCACCTAAACGAGTATTATAATTTGCATTATTCTTATCGTAATAGAGAGGAATATTCTGAATCAAAGTATTAGCAGATTCAATACCTCCATACATATTATCCCAAAGAGGAGCATTAGCTCCAGTTTCTGCAGAATTCAAGTCAGCACTGTAGCAGTTGAAACTTGGTATAGAGTTATTGGCATCAGTAAATTCATCAACCCCCAAGTTAAACATTTCAATACCCCAGATATAGTTGAATTTGAATTTTAATTTTTGATAAGTACCTGTAACCAACTCATCAAGACCATCCTGAGTGGTGAAACGTTGAGTACTATATTGCGTAGTCAGATCTTCATTCAAGAAATCACTGCTACAAGATGTGATGGACGCACCTACTGTACCTGCCATCACTGCTGCTAATAAAAATTTATTTATTTTCATCTTAATTTTCTGTTTTAAAGTTAGAATCCAACATTAACACCAAACACAAGACCTCTTGTAGTCGTTGCAGAACCTGTAGTTACAGTGTTGTTATCATAGCTAGAAAGATCTGTATCCAAGAAATCGCATTTTTTATAAATCATGAATGGATTCATACATTGAGCATAAACTTTCAAAGAACTAAAACCTATGCTCTTCAGCTGTTTTTGACTAAAATTATATCCAAGATTGATATTACGTACTTTAATGAATGAACCATCCTGGTAATTCATTGCAGAATTATAAGTATCGGCGCTTTCACTTTTAGTTGAACCTGGAGAATAATATTTAGCATTTTCATTTGTTCCTGCTACCCAATAATCAACTTTACGCTGCATATATCGTCCATCCAATGTTACTGCACCACCCTTGAATGTTGAACCCCAACGAGTGTAGATAAAGAATGAAAGCTCAAGATTCATGTAATTGAATGTATTGGTCATACCACCAGACCATGCTGGACGTATAGAACCTACAATTTTTTTATCATTGTTGGCATCTATTTTTCCATCTTTATTTAAATCCTTCACTTTAATTTGTCCTGGTTGACGGCCATACTTGGCAGCTTCAGTAGCTTCGGAAGTCTTCCAGATTCCATCATATACCCAGTCATAGAAAACACCAATTTCTTTGCCAACAAACCATGCACTACCTATATTTTCTTTGTTTCCATTCGCAAGTTCTGTAATCTTACTCTTATCTTTTGACCATGTTAAACCTGTTGTCCATGTAAAATCTTTCGTTTTAACATTTACTGTATTAATCTGTAAATCAATACCCCAACCTTCAGTTTTACCAACATTAGCATAAGTAGATGTATAACCAGTCAATGAAGGAATAGACATTGCCATTAGCAAATCGTTTGTTTGGGTTTTATAAACATCAATATTACCATTGATGCGTCCCTTTAAAAAACCATAATCCAAACCTAAGTTATACTGTGTAGTTCTTTCCCAGCCTAATTTAGGATTTGCCATTTTTGCTGGAGATGCCTGTGAAGGGTCAGATGCAACATAACCTATAGAAGATGTTGTAGCACCCCAATTATAATATAAAGTAGATACACCACCCTTAGTTCCATAAACTGGTACTGCAGAGTTACCTGTTGTACCTACACCTAAACGAAGTTTTAATGCATCCACCCATTTAATGTCTTTCATAAAACTTTCCTGATCAATACGCCAACCTAAAGCCAAAGATGGGAAACTAGACCATTTGTTACCATCAGCTAATCGAGAAGCACCATCCCAACGAATTGAAGCTGTTAATAAATACCTATCTTTAAAGCTATAGTTAGCACGCATCATATATGATTCCATCTGAGACTCAGTTAACCCTGTACCAAATGAATTTAAAGAACTAACAGAACTCATATTGTACCATAGCTCAGAAGCAGTAGCAACACCGAGAGCTTTCATAGTTCCATATTCATAATGACTTGCTGATGATGACTGCATCAAAGTAAGACCAATTTTGTGATCTTTAGCAATAGTACGATCGTAATACATCAAATTATCTAATGTCCAGGCAAGTGTCTGATAATTATTGTAAGTAGCAGTATTGTTACCATCACCATTTATACCTCTTTTATCATAGAAAGTACCTGTACGATAATATTTGAATTCAGGTCCAAACTGGGTACGAACTTTTAAACCTTTCAAAGGAGCCCATAATTCTCCAAGATCCATCTGTGCATAAAAGCTACCTGCTGCACGAAGTGTCTTACGATTATTTACTGTATATTTAAGTTCATTGATAGGGTTGATGATATTAACATCACCTGCTGCTGGGTTACGAATATAATCACCATTTTCATCATAAGGAACTGTCCAAGGAAGCATTCCTTTCAAAGCAGAATACAAATCACCAGCACCTGTCACTGATTTTGCAAAGTTATAGCCATAATCCTGATCACCCCATGATAAGTTCATGGATGTTCCCATTTTGAACCATTTTAATGGAGAAGCGTCAAAGCTTGTCTTTGCAGTATAACGTTGAAACAGCTCACCTGGTTGTGTACCTTCCTGACGTAAATAGCCAAATGAACCATAACCCTGGAACTTATCAGTACCACCAGACGCGCTCAATGTATGTTCTGTTGAAATACCTGTTTGTTTACCATATTTACTCCAGTCAAAATTACCTACTTTAGTTCTATCATATACAGTATTATTATCTGTCCAGGCTTTTGCTATATTAGCAAAAGAAGCAGCTACCGACCCCCATGCAGCATAATCTGCGGCATAAGAAGGTGTTGCAGATTTGTAAGTACCAATATTGTATTTTGCCAAACGAGCATAATCTAGCCATTCTGCAGCATCCATATATTCAGTAACATCATACATTTTCTCCATGGTTACTGAACCAGAGTAGTTTAAAGATATTTTGCCTTCTTTACCATGCTTTGTAGTTACCAGAATAACACCATTAGCACCACGAGAACCATAAATAGCGGTTGCAGAAGCATCTTTCAATATATCAATTGACTCTATATCGCTTGGGTTAATATTATCAATACCACCACTTTGGATAACCATTCCATCAACAACACATAACGGATCATTGTCTGCACTTAAAGAACGAACACCACGAATCTTAATGCTTCCAGTTTCACCCGGACGTTGGTTACTTGTGATATCAACACCTGCCACTTTTCCTTGCATTGCCTGGAAAGCATCCTTAACCGGCATTGCTTTCAGTTCTTTGTCACCAACGCGTGCCATAGCGCCAGTTACATCACTTTTCTTTGCTGTACCATAACCTACTACAACTACTTCTTCCAAAACCTGAGAATTTTCCTGTAATACTACTTTAATAGTATTCTTTCCAGCAACAGATATTGTTTGAGCTACATAACCAATGAAGCTAACTTGTAAAGTTGCATTGTTGGGAACATTTTTAAGAGAGAAATTACCATCCATATCAGAAATAGTACCATTTGAAGTACCTTTAACTAATACACTGGCACCAATGATTGGTTCGCCTTTTGCATCAACTACAGAACCCGATACGGATTTATTCTGAGCAAACGCAAATGAAGCAACCATAGAAAATAGGACAACGAGCAAAAGCCTTGGATAAGATCCAAGAAGACTCAGCTGTTTTACTTGCTTTTTGTTTTCCATAAATTTATAAGTTTAACTGGTTTTTAAAAAGTTCACTTTTGTTAATTGTAAGAACCTTAATTATTAAATTATGTTGCAAAAATAGATTAAACACTAATTACATACAATAGACAATTGTACATTTGCATGGAATATTCACAGAATGGATGATTTTAACTCACTTAACATATTTACATAATCCTCTTAATTTCAAATCTTTAATTCCTCCTGACACAAATTTTGCTATTTGCATAGCTCCTGCCTCTAAAGAATGAGTATCATCCTTGGCCCCATCGGGTTTTGAAGGATCTACGCCGGGTTCAAGCCACATATATAAAGACTTTGATTTTTCATCCCCTAATTTTAATATTAGGTCTCTTGTTTTTTGATTAACATCAATCAAAGGAACATTATATTCTTTTGCAACTTCTCGTGTAATACCAGGATATTGCTTAAGGCGATCGTCTACTAAAGTTCCATCTTTGAATGTACGCATAACTACAGGAGTAAGAAGGATTGGATTCGCCTTCTTCTGACGAACATCTGTAATAAACTTAATGAGATTATTTTTGAAATCTTCGGGAGAAGCATGGCGTTCTGGTTTGTCAGAAGTATCATTATGACCAAATTGAATAATAACCCAGTCGCCTTTTCTTATATTCGAAACAATTTCAGCCCATCGTCCTTCATCCTGAAAAGACTTTGTGCTCCTTCCTGCTTTTGCCTTATTAATTACTTCGACTTTATCATTAAAATAGAGAGATAAGAATTGCCCCCAACCTCTCTGCAAAGTTTTTGTTGTATCGTACGTCTGCGCAGTCGAATCGCCGGCAATATATATATGTATCTTATCTGGATTTACCTGAAAAGAAAATAAAAAAGGAATAAAAAAGAATAAGAAGATTTTTTTCATAGAACTAACATTTAAAATAACTGTTCAACAAAAGTATGATGATAATTCATTTCAAACAATAGACTTTCGTACATCTGTATAATAATGAATAAATACGTATAATATTCCATTTTATTTATTCATCTTATTTCATACTTTTGCTAAATATCACAGAATATAAAACAATATTTCTATACTAATTGATTAATTGAGAATGTTAATAATAATACGATAAATACATTTTTATGAAAAAGAAAAAAATAGTAGCTCTATTTCTACTCTTTACTTTGAATCTTGGTAATGCATTTGCTCAAACGGTTCCTGATCAGAAAGAAACTCTGAAAACAACAATGCTGGTGAATGATTATTTCATGAAGAAATATGCAGACTGCACCACTCCTACTTATGTTGGAAAATTAAGATCCAGCAACCTTTGGACACGTGCTGTATATTATGAGGGACTAATGGAACTGCATAAAATATACCCACGCGAGGATTATTACGATTATGCATATACATGGGCATCTTTCCACAAATGGAGTCCAAGATATGGAAACACAACCAGAAATGCTGATGACCAGTGCTGCGGACAAACTTATATTGATTTATATAACATTTGCCCTTCTCCCGAGAAAATTAAAAATATAAAGATAACAATGGACATGCTGGTTAATACTCAACAGAATGATGACTGGTCGTGGATTGATGCCATTCAGATGGGCATGCCTATTTTAGCTAAGCTTGGCAATACGTATAAAGAACAGAAATATTTCAATAAAATGTGGGATATGTATTCGTATAGCCGCAACAAACATGGAGTAAACGGATTGTATAATGCTAAAGAAGGCTTGTGGTGGAGAGATAAAGATTTTGTTCCTCCTTACAAAGAGCCTAACGGAGCTAATTGTTACTGGTCAAGAGGTAATGGATGGGTATATGCTGCGTTGGTGCGTGTAATGAATGAAATTCCGGCTAACGAAACTCACCGACAAGATTATATGAACGACTTTTTAGCGATGAGTAAGGCTTTAAAGAAATGTCAGCGCGAAGATGGATTTTGGAATGCTAGTCTGCTCGATCCATCAAACTTTGGAGGAAAAGAAACTTCGGGAACATCGCTCTTTGTTTATGGAATGGCATGGGGTATTAATAATGGTTATCTGAATAGAGCCGAATATCTTCCTATAGTAGTAAAAGCCTGGAATGCAATGGTTAAAGATGCTGTTCATCCTAATGGTTTCCTTGGTTATGTTCAGGGAACAGGTAAAGAACCTAAAGATGGACAACCGGTAACCTACGATCACGCTCCCGATTTTGAAGATTATGGTATAGGTTGCTTTATTTTAGCAGGAACTGAAGTTTACAAACTTAAATAATAGATTCATTAGTGTTAAAGTTGAAATAATCAGTGATTGATTATTAAATTATTAGATTATTAGATTATTAGATTATTTAGATTAGATGACAGAGAGGAACAATCGTGAGATTTTTCCTCTTTTTTTTATTGGTGAATAAAAAAAATCCATTCGCCAATAAACAATATTTATTGTCCTATAAATAAAAATCAATGGTGAATAAATAACCTATTCATGGAAAGGTCAACAACAACACTTCCATTCCACTTTACCCATTGAAATAATATAAACCGAATTTTGAAATAAAACATTTAATGCCAAGCCGGCTTAGGAATAAGAAAAATATTGTAAATCAGTTCAAGGAATAACCATAGAAACTGTAAACTCAATCCAGAAAAAGTCAATTCAACTCAATAAAGGCCTAAACTCCCGCCAGCTTTTTAAAAAAGCCGGCGGGAGTTTGTTCAACATCCGGTTACATTTCTGAAAAAGCAGGCGAGATGTTTTTACATTGTGTTTTGTACAATCTTACAGAAAAATAAAAATCATCCCTCACTCCATCATTCTTTCATGTAATGTATTTAAATATAGTATATTAAAAAGTGAGGGTAACGTTTTGAACCCTCACCAGACCCTCACTTTTTGAGGCATCCCTCACCTTTTCGAATAGTTTTTATCCAAATAGAATAAAACTCAACCTGAAATTGTTACTCAAGACAAATTAAGTCTGAAATCTGCTGATTATGCTCAAAAAGGTGAGGGTTCATGCATTTTGGTGATGGTTTAATGAGGGTTCAAAATGCTACCATCACCTTCTAATTGATTGTTATTTAGAATATTGTGTAAAAAATTGAGGGAGTGAGGGTTGAAAATATTTTTTGTATATTACAGTAGGAAAGTGATCTATATTAAATCATGCATTACACAATTAAAAAAGGATGAAAATCACATAAGTGATATTCACCCTTCTTTTCAAGTATGTATTGTATCTCTATTTAAATACTAAAACACCAGCAGTAGGAATTGTTGTTTCACCAATCAAGACTTTACTTCCTTTTGGTAACTGAAATTCATAAGGCCTATCGAAATAATTAAGCACTATACCCAACCCGTTTCTATACTCCATGGTCACTCCATAAGGAAGATTCATTACCGGAATCTTCAACTCTGCATAAAGCTTTGTGAGTACATCTTTCTCCAGTGAACCATCTTTTGAATCAACACCAACGTAAGTTACAGTTCCTTTACCCAGATGGCGCATAGTTACAGCAGGTTTACCCTCATAGAATTCGCCGGTATAATTAGCCCAAACTTCTGTACCTTTATCAGGTATCAACATTTCTCCCCAAGTGTTCCAAGGATAGCTTTTTCCGTCCATCGCAACAGTTCCCGGATCTTGTGGCAAAAGCAGATCATAAAAATCCATTTTATTGCCAGCTAAATTATCGATTTTAGAACGGAATGGTGCTTCAAACAATCTTCCACTACGATCTTTATGTCCGGTGCGGCAAGTAAGTATCAGATTACCACCATTCTTTACATATTCAGTCCAGCGGGCAATCAAAGCATCATCAACTAACTGATATGCAGGAGCTATCATCACCGGATATGCACTGAAATCCTTATCTTCAGTAATAAAATCAACAGGTGCACCAAAGGCTTTCAGCTGGCGATAGTATTTCTCTACATGTGCCATGGTATTCCAGGTCTGGTTTTGTTTCTGGCGTTCTATGCTCCATGAATTATCATAATTGTAAAGAATAGCAGTCTTACGTGCGATATACTCTTTTGGCTTATTTTCCCGTGGAGAATACTCTTTACGCAATTGCTTTACTTCCTGCATAAACTGCTGGTACTCTTTTCCACCAGGAGTTACAGTTATTCCGTCTGTTCCAACTATTCCGTAGTGATATTGCTCCGTTCCATACAAAGGTTGACGATAACGGTAAGTGCAAACAAAATCACTACCTCCAGCAAATACGCTCCATAACCAGAGTCGGACTGCACCGGGAAGTGGCTGAGGATTAATTCCTCCCCAGTTTACCTGGCCAGGCTGAAGTTCCATCACACCGTATGTTCCGTTTACCGGACGGAAAAAATCATTTGCATAAGCTATACGTAGGGGATTTCCCACACGGTATCCTCTTCTGCCTATGCCTTCATTGTCTCCATAAACCATGTAACGGGTATATGATACAAAATCGAGATCCTTACTTCCACCAATATGTCCCTCTTCGTAATTAGGAATATAATTAGTAGTTACCCACTGATTCTTAGCGTATTTCTTAATCAGCAAACATTGTTCGTTCAGGAATGAGTTTGTTTGTTCTGCAGCAAAACGGCAATAATCGAGAATCTGGTGATGATTCATAAACATCTGACGCATTTTAGGAAGCGTAATTTCATCAAATGAACTATATTGTTCACTCCAGAACGCTGTTCCCCAGGCATCATTCAATGCTTTGATATCATTATTATACTTTTTACGCAGGAAATCTCGGTATCTCAGTTCAGCCTTTGGATTAAAGTCGAACTGAACAGCAGGTTCATTATCCAACTGCCAACCTACAATGCGCAAATCGTTACCATAATGCTGAGCAAGTTTCTCAATCATCTTGAAAGAGAGTTCCCTGTAAAGTGGAGATGCAAAAGATGCATGCTGACGGGAACCATGATCAAGAACCGTACCATCTTCCTGTTTGAGAAGAATTTCCGGATATTTTCTACTGAGCCATACCGGAGGAGTTGCTGTAGAAGTACACATTACAACTTTAAGCTTATACTTGGCGGCCAAAGCAACAGCTCTGTCAAGCCAAGCAAAATCGTATTTTCCTTCTTCGGGTTCCAGTTGCGCCCAGGCAAATTCGGCAAAATGAGTAAACTCAAAGCCCAGATCGTGCATTTGCTTAAAATCCTTCTCCCACTGACTTTCGTTCCAATGTTCGGGATAATAATAAACTCCTGTCTGAATCAGATCTTTGTCTGAAAACCATGCTTTTTTATTCTGTGAAAACGAGAAAAGAATGCTCGCAAACAAACAGAATGAAAGTAAACAAAATCTTTTCATAGTATTATTATTTAATTCAATTTTCTTTAAGGAGCTTTTTTAATACCGATTTCTTAACCGGAAATGCAGTTCCGTGACGAGTTCCTTTTGGGAATGTAACTTCATCAGACACATCTTCCCAATGAATACGATCTTTTGTACGTACTGCACCATATTTATGATTGCGATATTTATCAAAGTAAACATATAAATAATCGCCTACCAATAGTGGAGAAGGTCCTTCTGCCCAATAATCACCGGTAATTGGAGCCGATACTTCAACAGGAAATCCATCCTGAATATTTTTTGTTTTAGTTATACGAAGATTCTTTTCGGGAGGATTGGAATTTTCATTCTTAACAACCATTATCAGTTCTTTATTCTTATCCTTTACAATAGCAGCGTCAATCACACTAAAATCAGGATCAAAGAACATCTTTGTTTCCGAAAATGTTTCAAAATCTTTGGTTGTAACATAGTAAATGCGGTGATTCAATCCTTTTTCACTTGCACTGGTCTGCACTTCTTTATGCCTGCCTGGAATGGTAGTAGCCCAGAATATATAATAAGTTTTTGAAGGTTCATCATAAAATAGTTCCGGAGCCCAGCAATTGTGTGCAGTAGGTTCGTGCATCATTACCGGAATAGCTTTTTGCTCCGACCAGTGTATCAAATCTTTTGAAGAGGCATAACCAATAATACGATCTGTCCAACTTGAAGTCCACACCATGTGAAAAGTTCCGTCGGGTGCTTGACAAATGCTTGGATCTCTCATTAATTTATCTTTGCCAACTGTAGCCGATAAAAATGACTTTCCATTTTTCAGAGCGTTCCATGTTAATCCATCATTACTATAAGCCAAATGAAGTCCATCTTCACTATTGCCTGTAAAATATGAAAATAGATATATTTTCCCCTTTGCATGAAGAAATGTTACGGCAAATAAAAACAGAAAAGAAAAAGCGAATAATTTTTTCATAAAACAATAAAATTAGACGTAAGAATTAATAAGTGTACAAATATACACTTATTAAAATGAAAGGAAAAAGGAGATATATAAGAATCTCATAGAAAGAAAGGCAAAACAGATGTAAAATTGTACAAATGGCTTTAAATTAAAGCATGATTATACGAAATTCTAGGTTTATGTACTACTTTCTATTTATACAAATTTAGAATGCCTGTATCTTAGCAACTTGTAAACTATACAATTAAATTATGAAAAAAATAATTTCATCAATCATTTTATCTTTAATATTCACACATGTAATTTTTGCTCAGAATAGCATTGATCTTTCTGGAAAATGGAATTTCCAGATAGACAGGACAGATGCGGGTGTTGTTGAACAGTGGTTCAAAAAACGACTGAATGAAGAAATTAACCTACCAGGTTCAATGCCTGAAAAATTAAAGGGAGATGATGTAACTGTACGAACTAAATGGACAGGCAGTCTTTACGACAGTTCTTACTACTATAATCCATACATGGAAAAATACAGAGTAGATGGAAAGGTTAAACTACCCTTTTTCCTTACTCCGGATAAACATTATATAGGTGTGGCATGGTATCAGAAAGAAGTTACTATACCTTCATCATGGAAAGGAAAACGAGTAGTCCTCTTTCTTGAACGTCCTCACATAGAAACTACAGTTTGGGTGAATGACAAGCAGGTTGGCATGCAAAATAGTCTTTGTGTGCCTCACGAATACGATCTTACCAGCTATATACATCCGGGAAAATGTAAAATTTCCATCAGGGTAGACAATCGTTTGAAAGATATTAATGTTGGACCGGATTCACACAGTGTAACCGACCAAACTCAAGGTAACTGGAATGGCATTGTTGGCAAAATGAATCTCACAGCCGGCTCAATCATTCATTTTGATGATATTCAGGTATATCCTGATGTTGCAAATAAAAAAGCCGTGGTTAAGATTCTGCTTAAATCAGATAAGCTAAAAAATGTATCGGCAAAAGTAACACTATCAGCTCAAAGCTTTAATACAGAAAAGAGTCATACGCTTCTACCCATATCAAAAGATATTGTGATTAAAAACAATACACTTTCTTTAGAAATGGAGCTTCCAATGGGTGATAAAATGCTTACCTGGGATGAATTTGATCCTGCTTTATACAAATTGAAAGCCAAAATTGAATGCGGTAAAAATAGCGATGAAAAGGAAGTTCAGTTTGGTATGCGTGAATTTACAATCAAAGGAAAATACTTCTATGTAAACGGCAATAAAACAATGCTTCGCGGAACTGTTGAAAACTGCGATTTCCCTCTAACTGGATATGCTCCTATGCAAGTTGAAGACTGGGAAAGAGTATTTCGTATTTGCAAGAATTATGGATTAAATCACATGCGTTTTCACTCTTTTTGTCCTCCAAAGGCTGCATTTGAAGCTGCCGACTTAGTTGGATTCTACATTCAACCGGAAGGACCAAGCTGGCCTAACCATGGTCCGAAACTTGGAATGGGACAACCTATTGATAATTATTTGATGGATGAAACAATCCGCATGGCTAAGGAATATGGTAATTATGCATCTTTCTGTATGCTTGCATGTGGTAATGAACCTGCCGGACGCTGGGTAGCATGGGTAAGCAAATTTGTTGATTACTGGAAAGAAAACGATCCACGAAGAGTATACACGGGAGCTTCTGTTGGTGGTAGCTGGCAATGGCAACCAAAGAATCAATATCATGTAAAAGCAGGTGCACGTGGGCTGGACTGGGCAAGCTCAATGCCGGAGTCGATGTCCGACTATCGTGCTATGATTGACACTGTTTCTCAACCTTATGTATCTCATGAAACCGGACAATGGTGTGCTTTCCCCGATTTTAACGAAATAAAGAAATATACCGGAGTAAATAAAGCTAAAAACTTTGAAATATTCAAAGATTTGCTGGAAGATGGTAAAATGGGAGATCTGGGACATGAATTTATGATGGCATCAGGAAAACTACAGGCTTTATGCTACAAAAACGAAATAGAAAAGACTCTCCGCACACCTAATTATGCCGGATTCCAATTATTAGCTCTGAACGATTATTCGGGTCAGGGAACTGCATTAGTTGGTTTATTAAATGTATTCTTTGAAGAAAAAGGCTATATTAATGCTCCTGAATTCCGTCGTTTCTGCAGCCCAACTGTACCTCTTGCAAGAATTGAAAAGTTTGTATACAAGAATAACGAAACATTCCAGGCAAATATAGAAGTTGCTCATTTTGGAAAGACAGCAATAAAAAATGCCAATACAATCTATAAAATTACAGATAAATGGGGAAAAGTCCTTGCAAAAGGTTTGCTTAGCACTAAAGACATTCCGGTAGGTAACTGCTTCACTCTTGGTTCTGTAAATTTCCCTCTAAATTCTATTGAAAAAGCTCAGAAACTGAACTTAGAAGTTTCTATTGAAGGAACCGAAGCTATGAACGACTGGAACTTCTGGGTATATCCTGAAACGGTTACTATTGATAAAGGATCGGTTTATGTAACCGACACGGTTGATGCAAAAGCTACTGAGATATTGAAAAAGGGTGGAAACGTATTACTTACAGCTGCCGGAAAAATATCATACGGAAAAGATGTACAGCAATATTTCACTCCTGTATTCTGGAACACATCATGGTTTAAAATGCGTCCTCCTCATACAACAGGTATATTCGTGAACAATTATCATCCTCTTTTCAAAAACTTCCCTACCGATTGTCACAGTAATCTGCAATGGTGGGAACTTCTTAACAGAGCACAAGTTATGCTGTTCACTGATTTCCCTGCAGATTTCCAACCATTGGTACAAAGCATAGACACTTGGTTTATAAGTCGCAAAATTGGTATGCTTTTCGAAGCCAAAGTTTTGAACGGAAAGCTTATGATGACAAGTATGGATATTACTTCCAATCTGGACAAAAGAATTGTTGCTCGTCAGATGAATAAAGCTATTCTGGATTATATGAATTCGGACAACTTCCGTCCACAAACCGAAGTTTCACTTGAAACCATTAAAGATCTGTACACAAAAGTAGCAAAGAAGGTAGATACATATTCCAAGGATTCACCGGATGAGCTAAAACCGAAAAAAGGAGATAAAGGACTATAATTATAATAGATTAATAAAAAATAACATGAAACTTAAGTTACTAGCTACCACTTTGCTAATAAGCACTTTTTGTGCAGCACAAAAGGTAGAATATAAGTTTGACTTTGAACAAGGAAAAACCTTAAAAGGGTATACCGCTATCACTTCTAAGGATAGATTTTCTGCTGAAAAAGGTTATGGGTATGATTTGCAACCTTCTTCTGCAGGAGAAAATAAACCGTTCTATTTTTCGGTTCAGGTTCCTGATGGAAACTATAAAGTAACCGTTAAAATAGGTTCTGCAAATAAAGCCGGAATAACAACCGTAAGAGGAGAATCACGCCGTCTTTTTATTGAGAATCTTCCCACAAAAAAAGGCGAAAGTATTGAAGAAACTTTTATTATCAATAAGCGCAATACTAAAATAAGCGAGAACGAATTTGTACAGATTAAAGCGCGAGAGAAGAAGAAACTTAACTGGGATGATAAACTAACTTTGGAATTTAATGGTGATGCACCTCTTTTAGAGACACTTACTATTGAAAAAGTAAATAACGTTCCAACAATATTCCTTTGTGGAAACTCTACCGTAGTAGATCAGGACAATGAACCTTGGGCTAGCTGGGGGCAAATGATTCCACGGTTCTTTGACAAACATGTATGCTTTGCTAATTATGCAGAATCTGGCGAATCGGCCAATACATTTATCTCTGCTGGAAGATTAGCCAAAGCACTTACACAAATGAAAGCAGGTGACTATATATTTATGGAATTTGGTCACAACGATCAGAAGCAAAAAGGTCCGGGTAAAGGTCCATACCTTTCATTCACATCAAGTCTTCGCACATTCATACAGGAAGCAAAAGTAAGAGGAGCACATCCAGTTCTGGTTACTCCTACTCAACGAAGAAGCTTTAATGAAGAAGGTAAAATCATGGATACTCATGGAGAATATCCAAATGCAATGAAAAAATTAGCTATTGAAGAAAATATACCATTAATTGATCTCAACGCCACAACACGAACACTTTATGAAACATGGGGAATAGAGCCATCTAAAAATGCATTTGTACATTATCCGGCAAACACTTACCCAGGACAAACACAGCCTTTAGCAGACAACACACACTTTAATCCTTACGGGGCATACGAAATATCCAAATGCATTATCGAAGGAATGAAAGCCAACAAATTGGATATCGTAAAGTATCTAAGAAAAGATTACAAGCCATTTAATCCAAAACAGCCGGATAGCCTTGCCTCTTTTCACTGGAACCAAAGCCCCTTTACTGAAGTTGAGAAACCAGACGGAAACTAAAATATAACAACGAAATAAAATATGAAAAAAAGCTTACTTATATATCTATTCACAATTTTAACAACCGGATGTGTAGCTCAAAATAAAACAATTCCTTCCATTAACTGGACTGGGGAAAAAGTGAAACATAAGCTTTCTTGGGCTTTAGATGTAGGAGCAAAAACATTCCCGGCTGGTAAAACTTTTAATGTAAAAGATTACCAGGCTATAAACGATGGAAAGACAATGTGTACCAAGCAAATACAAAATGCCATTGATGCATGCAGTCTGGCTGGCGGAGGAACTGTAACCTTTGAACCAGGAAACTATCTGACGGGAGCTCTATTTATAAAAAAAGGAGTTAATTTCTGCATCGGAAAAGGGGTTACTTTAATGGCTAGTACAAACATTAATGATTATCCTGAGTTCAAGACACGAGTTGCCGGCATAGAAATGGTATGGCCATCGGCTGTTATTAATGTAACCGACCAAAAAAATGCGGCTATTTCAGGGGAAGGCAGACTAGATTGTCAAGGAAAGGTGTTCTGGGATAAATATTGGGAGATGCGCAAGGAATACGAAAAAGAAGGACTCCGCTGGATTGTAGATTACGACTGCAAACGGGTAAGAGGTATTTTGATTTCAAATAGTTCGGATATCACTCTGAAGGATATTCATATAATGAGAACCGGATTCTGGGCTGTTCAGGTATTGTATTCTTCATACTGTACCATCAATGGTGTAAATGTAAACAATAATATTGGTGGACACGGACCAAGTACCGATGGCCTTGATATTGATTCTTCTAAAAGGATTCTGATTGAGAATTGCGATATTGACTGTAACGATGACAATATTTGTCTCAAATCGGGAAGAGATGCTGATGGATTACGTGTAAATCGTCCTACTGAATATATAGTAGTTCGTAACTGCACTACCCGTAAAGGAGCTGGATTAATTACTTGTGGAAGTGAAACCTCAGGCTCTATAAGAAATATTCTAGCTTATAATATGAACGCATGCGGAACTACATCTGCTCTTCGTATTAAATCGGCAATGAACAGAGGCGGTACTGTAGAGAATATTTATATGACAGATGTTAAAGCTGACAGTGTAGGTAGTGTCTTAGCAGTCGATTTAAACTGGAATCCGAGCTATAGCTATTCTACCTTACCAGAAAAATATGTAGGGAAAGAGATTCCCGAGCATTGGAAAACAATGCTTACTCAAGTAGTTCCTGCTGAAAAAGGTTATCCACATTTTAAAAATGTCTATTTTTGGAATGTAAAAGCTAAGAACTCAAAACAATTTATCACAGCAATTGGATGGAATAAAAAATTGAGGCTAGAAAACTTTTACCTTAACAATATCAAAGCTGATGTTGGCAATGCTGGAAAAATAACTTTTACTAATAATTTCAATTTGCGAAATATACGTTTAAAAGTTGCAGATAAAAGTAAAATAGAACTTAAAGAGAATATAAACCTTAAGAGTAATATTCAATATGAGTAAACTTAAAAAAGTATTTTTTGTATTGCTTACTCTCTTTGCTGGCATTCACGCTTATGCCGGTGGAGAGAGTAAGTTTTCTTATGTACTGAGCGGTACACAAACAGCACCTCGGATACTGGCATGTAAAACTCCTGAATTTTCTTTTCATTTTCCGCAAATGGCGGGAAACTTCAAACTAGGACTCATTGCTGGTCAGAAAAGTCTTTGGGGTAACGAACTAAAAAGTGTGAAGCTAAAAAAAGAGGAAAACAAGCTGATTTACACTTTGGAAGATAATCTATTGAAAGATGGAAAAGTAATTGTCCGTGTTGCCAAACTAACAGATAGCGACGGATTCGTTATGGAAGTTGAAGGACTAAATTTACCAGATGGTATAGATTTATTCTGGAGTTTTGGAGGTTGTTATGCAAAGGTGCTTCCCAATAAAGCAGAAAGTGATCTAAAACCTGAATATTGTAAAGACAATGTATTTAGTGTAGAAGGTAGTGCATTCACCGTTTATTACGATGAAAGTCTTAATCTGAAAGTTGTTCAGGCTGTTGTTCCTGAAAACTCTGATATCAGACTATCTGATGCACATAAGCAGACTTCCCCACTTGTATTTCATGAATCTGGTAAGAAAACAGATGCTCCTGCCCTAACTGGCACCAGCAAACTGATAAACGGTAAACTCTATTTCTGTTTTTATCTTCAGAATGCAAAGGCCGATTACAACAGCTTTATTATACCCGAACTCTTTAAAAAAGAATTTAAGCTATGAAACAGATTAAAATATATTTCCTGTTCGCACTCTTTATGATAGCAGGATCCTTCCAGCTTCAAGCTAAGATTTACAATGTAAAAGATTTCGGTGCTAAAGCAGACGGAAAAACAATTGATTCTCCTTCCATCAACCAAGCTATAGAGAATGCTTCTAATGAAGGAGGAGGAACGGTATATATACCTTCGGGCGAATATGCCTGTTATTCTATCCGTTTAAAAAGTCATATCACTATTTTTCTGGAATCAGGGGCTCGTATCGTAGCAGCTTTTCCAACTAAAGATCAGGGATATGATGTCGCTGAGCCAAATGAATTCTACAAATATCAGGATTTCGGCCACAGTCATTGGAAAAATTCTCTTATGTGGGGCATCGGATTGGAAGATATTACCATTTGCGGTTCGGGACTTATTTACGGTAAAGGATTGTCTCGTGAAGAAAGCCGCCTGCCTGGTGCCGGAAATAAAGCCATCAGTCTGAAAAACTGCAGGAATGTAATTATCAAAGATATTTCTATGTTGCATTGCGGACACTTTGCCCTGCTTGCTACCGGCGTAGATAATCTTAGTGTACTAAACCTGAAAGTAGATACCAACCGAGATGGATTCGATATTGATTGTTGCAAAAACGTACGTATTACAGATTGCACTGTAAACTCTCCATGGGATGATGCAATTGTATTGAAAGCTTCTTATGCTTTAGGATACTTCAGAGATACAGAAAACGTAACCATTACCGGTTGTCTGGTTTCCGGCTTTGATCAGGGAACAGCTATGAACGCTACCTACGAAAGATATGAGCCACAAGCCCCCGATCATGCTTATGTTTGTGGAAGAATAAAGCTCGGCACAGAGTCAAGTGGCGGATTTAAGAACATCGCAATAGCCAACTGCGTATTCGACCGTTGCAGAGGTTTGGCTATAGAAACAGTTGATGGAGGTCATCTGGAAGATATTGTTGTTAGTAATATCACTATGCGGGATATTGTTAATTCTCCAATATTTCTTCGTCTTGGAGGACGAATGAGAAGTCCGGAAGGAACACCTAAAGGAAGTATGAAAAGAGTACGTATCAGCAATATTAATGTATACAATGCAGATTCTCAGTATTCATCCATCATAAGTGGAATTCCAGGAAGTATTATAGAAGATGTTACGCTGAGTGACATACATATCTACCATAAGGGTGGATTTACTGCAGAAGATGGAAAGATTGTTCCTCCCGAACAGATAAAAGTTTATCCGGATCCGTTAATGTTTGGAACAATACCAGCCAAGGGATTCTACATCCGTCATGCAAAGAATGTAACATTCAACAATATTGATTTCCACTACGATAAACCAGACGGAAGACCATTGTTTGTTACCGATGATGCAGAGATGATAGAATACAATAGAATTACTGTTGATGGGGTAAAATACTAATCACAAGTCCACTTTTCCTTAAAATAGGATTGAATAATCCGGTTAAATAAATTAAGTTGTTTATTTAACCGGATTATCTTTTTATTCACTACTTTTGTACTATCAATTCAGATTAATAAAGGAAAAAATGAACTACGGATTTGTTAAAGTGGCCGCAGCAGTGCCACCGGTAAAAGTAGCCGATTGCCAGTATAATGCTGAACAAATTGAGAAAATGATAAATGAGGCCGATGAAAAAGGCGTTCAGATTATTGCTTTCCCGGAACTATGTATCACCGGATATACGTGTGCCGACCTGTTTGCACAGCAACTTCTGTTAGAAAAAGCAGAAATGGGATTGGTACAAGTAATGAATAATACCCGCCAACTTGATATTATTTGTATAGTAGGAATGCCGGTAATAACCAATACAATCCTTATAAATGCTGCAGTTGTATTTCAAGGAGGAAAGATTCTTGGTGTGGTTCCAAAAACTTACTTACCCAACTATAAAGAATTTTACGAACAACGTTGGTTCACTTCGGCCAGAGATGTAATTGACAAAACAGTGCGCCTCTGTGGTCAGTTGGTACCTGTTAGTTCAAACTTACTATTCGATACTCCAGATTGTTGTTTCGGTGTAGAGATATGTGAAGACCTGTGGTCTGTAATTCCTCCCAGTTCTAAACTGGCATTAAAGGGTGCAGAGATTCTTATTAATCTTTCTGCCGATAATGAAGGTATTGCCAAACATAATTATGTTCGATCACTTATCAGTCAGCAGTCTGCGCGCTGCATTGCCGCATATATATTCTCTTCCTGCGGATTCGGAGAATCAACGACTGATGTAGTATTTGCCGGAAACGGATTAATATATGAAAACGGTACTCTACTTGCAGAATCCAAGCGATTCAGCCTGGAAGAACAAATGGTTATTTCAGAAATAGATGTGGAACGTTTACGCACAGAAAGACGTATTAACACAACCTTCTCTGCAAATAGTGGTGATTATAAGGATGCAGAAGCTATTCATGTTACTACCGAACTAACAAACAGCCGACCTTTAAGTCTTAGTCGTAAAATAGATCCTCTTCCTTTTGTACCTACTGGCAGAACTCTTAATGAAAGATGCGAAGAGATCTTTGAGATACAGGTTTCCGGTCTGGCTAAACGCATTGTTCACACACATTCAAAAACAGCAGTTTTAGGTATTTCCGGAGGATTGGATTCCACACTAGCCTTACTTGTATGCGTAAAGACTTTTGATAAACTGGGACTTTCACGTAAAGGTATCTTGGGAATTACCATGCCTGGATTCGGAACAACCGACCGTACTTATAACAATGCTATCAACCTGATGAAAGAATTAGGAGTTAGTATTCGCGAAATAGATATAAAGGCTGCGTGTATTCAACATTTCAAAGACATTGACCATGATATAAACGTGCACGATGTTACTTATGAAAATTCTCAAGCCAGAGAACGTACACAAATCCTTATGGATGTAGCAAACCAAACAGGCGGTATGGTTATTGGTACCGGCGACCTTTCAGAGCTTGCTTTGGGATGGGCTACCTATAACGGAGATCACATGTCCATGTATGGCGTTAATGTTAGTATACCCAAAACGCTGGTTAAACATTTGGTTGACTGGGTAAGCCAAAATGAAGTTGAAGAAGATGCTGCTATAATCCTGACAGATATTGTAGCCACTCCTATTAGCCCGGAACTTATACCTGCAGACGAGGATGGAAATATCCTGCAAAAAACAGAAGATTTAGTAGGTCCATACGAGCTTCACGACTTCTTCCTTTATTACACGATGCGTTTTGGCTTCCGTCCAGCTAAAATATACTATCTGGCAAACATTGCTTTTGCAGGATCGTATGATAAAGAAACCATCAAGAAATGGCTACACACTTTCTTCCGCCGCTTCTTTAACCAGCAGTTCAAACGTTCGTGCTTGCCTGATGGTCCTAAAGTAGGAAGTATATCTATCAGTCCTCGTGGTGACTGGCGTATGCCAAGTGATGCAAGTTCGGCTTTATGGCTTAAAGAAATCGAAGAATTGTAATCTGACATTACCTTTGTAATAATTATCCCAGTCTCTCAGCTGGATTAAATATTAGTTCGGGAATTGTGAGTTTTATATTCACAATTCCCGAACTTTTTATATTTTCCTATTTTTTGCAATCGTTCTATCTTCTATTTTTCAGGTATAAAAAAATATTCTTGTATTTATCATTTATAATAGTTAATATTGCGAATAATTGACCTAAGAATAACAAATCAAATGCATATATACAATTCAGAAAGTGATATCTGGAAATCTTTTTTATCTGGAAACGAGAAAGCATTTTCTACTCTGTACTATATGTATGCGGATGTTCTATTTTCATACGGCTATAAAATAGTAAATGACAGGGAAATTGTAAAAGATGCTATTCAGGAACTATTTATAAAGCTATACAATAACAAAGAGAATCTTAGTGAAACGGAGCATGTTAAGTTCTATCTCTTCAAGGCTTTGAGAAACAGGCTAATTTCAAAATTAGAATCTCGAACACTTATTTCTTTAGATGCCGATAACGATGATTTACTTTTCGAAATAGAAATAGCTTCAACAGAAGATGATGATGATCCTGAAGAGATCTTTTCGGAAGATCAGAAAAAAGAGCTTTCCCGCGCCATGAAGACCTTGACCTCACGACAACGGGAAGCTATTTACCTTAGGTATATCCGGGAAATATCTATTGAAGACATCGCTGCTATGTTAAATATGAATTATCAGTCAGCACGTAATCTAATTCATCGCTCTATCCAGAAATTAAGAAAAGAACTTCTAACTGCAATCTTTATACTACTACATAGCTATTTAAATAGCTGATTCAAGCGCCAATCTTACCTAAACGTTTTTACCATCATATTCATTGGTGAATGGATTTTATTTATTGAGCAATAGTTCTCTGTCCATTGAGGAATAAATAAAATCCATTGGCGAATAAAATTGCTATCTAATCAGGCATTATATTATTTCACAACAAAAGTCTTTTTCTCCAATCCAATACCTTTCATTGTTAATGACTTCCAATGGCCAGGCAATGAACCTTTCTTCTGAACAATACCTGCAGGAGTAATCTCTAAACCGCCAAATCCCATCATAACTGTTTGCAGAATTCCTCCTGCTCCAGTAATGAAATAAGGATTAGTTCCTCCTTTTGTTTCAGCTATTACACGGAAAGGAGGATTCAGATTTGGAACATAAGCATCCTTAAAGAAGTGATAAGCCTTCTCTTTATTACCCAATCTTGCATAAAGAAGAGAGAAAATAGCCTGCGTCATAGCCGGAGTATCCTTTTCCGGTACACGCACTTCATAGTATTCTAAATCCTTTTTAATTTGTGGAGGTGACTGAATAATTCCCAACGGATAAGCAAGTAAGTTCACGTCTGCCTGTTTTATACCTTCTCCATTGTAAGTCTTATGTTCTTTTGTTACTCCGTTGTCAAACTTATGAATAACAAGATTTTTTGCGACTTCCAGCCACTGACTCTTGACTTTTTCCTGGAGAATACCAGCTGCATTAGCAGCTACTTCAAGATTTATCTGCGCCACTCCATTGGTAAATGCATCATTATCCACATTTTCGGCCCATTCATCTGCTGCTACAACATTACGGATTTCATATTTGCCCTGCTCGTTCTTCTCTACACGATCCAGCCAAAAATCTGCTGTAGCTCTGATAATTGGGAATCCCTTTTCTTTTAGCCATTCTTTATCCTTTGTTACCAAATAGTAATTCCATGCAGCCAAAGCCACACATCCGGAAATATGATGTTCAAATGTTCCGGAAAGAGCCCAGACCGGAGTCTCTTCAAAGCCGGAATCTGAACTTTCCCAAGGATACATAGCTCCACGGAATCCGTGCTCGAATGCATTCTTCTTAGCAGCCTCCAGTCTATAAAAACGATAATCAACAAAAGAACGGGCCATTTCCGGATGAAGTAATAACAAAGCAGGAAACATCCATGTATCTGCATCCCAGAAAATATGTCCGTTATATCCTAAACCCGACAATCCCATCGGAGAAATAGAAAGAGCCGATCCCTCTCTAACAAAAGAATAGAGATGATACATCATATTGTGAATATCCTGTTGAGCTACCGGATCTCCCTCAATTACAATATCACTTTCCCAAAGTTTATTCCACGCTTCCCGATGCTTATTCAACAATCGGTCATTACCTTCCAGGCGAGCAAAGATTGTAAGTCGTTCAACTTCATTCAATGGATCCGGATGATAAGCCGAAGTAATAGTTGAACCCACTAGTGAAAAATGATATTTTACACCAGCCTTAAGCTCTTTGGTAAACTTCATGGAATGATTGTTACAATTAGGTGTAGAATGAATTATTTGTGGTTCTTCTCCCCTTTTTTCCGGAAAAATAAAGGACGATGAAGCACATATATTCAACTTCCCTGTAGGACTATAGGCTGAAGATGTAAGCAAGGCTATACTTACATGTTTGCGATTAATCTGATTATAGAAATTCTTCGAATCCCGAAAAGCCTCTGGTGTTTCAAGTATATTAGCAGCAGTAATAGTAATATCTTTCAATGGAGTAATCGTAACATCCAGCATAGCCGAAAAAGGAAGTTGTCTTATAGCCAGATATGAATATTCAACTTTTGCTTCATCTTTGAACATAAAAGAAGAAGTCTGAATACCCTGCTTCATGTCCAGTACTTGTTTAAACTGAGTTATATTATTGCTATTTACACTATTTCCATTTATAGACAATTGCATATTAAGCATGTTGAATCCATTCAGAAAGTTACTGACTCTTCCACGCCCATAGATATCATAACTACCTGCTAGTATAACACTTGAAACCTTTAAAGGCTGTGGAGAAGATACTAATCCAAGCATGCCATTGGCCACAGTAACTCCATAATAATTATCCGGCTGTATATTATCAGCTTCAACTATCCATGGATTTTGAGCATGCAGTTGTGAGACACATAACAATACAGCAATTATTAAAAAACTAATTCTATTCATATACAGTTTAATATATCTGAAAAATTCCATAAGAAAGAGGTTCTGCTGAGATTTTCAGTTGTTTGTTTTTATAATCAATTATTTTGTGTTTTGAACTATTCAAAACTGGAAAAACTTTCTGTACAACTCTGTCATAATCCAAAGATACAGATACGTCCTTTCCTGACGGATTAATTACAATTATAAAAGCTTCTTTGCCTAATCTGCGTTCATAAATTAACGGATATTGATTATCTTTAGACTGCAAAAATTTTATTTCACCACGATTCCCTAGTGCTGCATATTTACCACGCAATGCAATTAGTTCTTTGGTAAATAATAGAAGCGATGAAGGATCCTTTTTTTCCTGTTCAACAGTAGGTCTACTTGCAGAAGGGTCTATAGGTAGATAAAGCGAACTATTATTTCCCGATGAAAATCCTGCATTATCTGAACTATCCCATTGCATAGGAGTACGAGAACCAGCACGATTTCCTTTCGTCAGCTGACTTCCTTCCTTATTGGGTAATCCATCAATAAAACGCATTCCAATCTCATCGCCATAATAAACCAGAGGAATACCCGGCAGATTCATCAGAAAAGTCATCACTGTTTTTAATTGAGGAACAGTATTCCTTTCGCCGCAACAAGGACGTTGAAAATCATGATTTGCAGTAGGTATACAAATATATCCATCATTACCTGCAGCACAAAGTTGAGTAGTAAGATTCTTAATAAAGAAATCGGGAGAACCATTTCCTTTAATATCAAAATAGCAAGTATCTCGCCTGTAGGTCCCTGTTTTATTAAAAAACATCGTATCGTATCCGCTGTTTCTCAAATGAATTATAAAATCCATCATAAATCCAACCTTTATGGCCTGTTGCGGTTTACCCCACTCTGCAAGAAGTATTCCTTCGGGAAATTTATCCTGGAAATGAGTTCTTATCTCAGCCCAAAGATTTGTTGTTTCTTTTAAATCAGGATCCTTTTTAACCAATGAACCGGCCATATCAACTCTGAATCCATCACAGCCCATTTCCATCCAGTAATCCATAATATTCATCAGTTCCTTTCGGGTACTTTGAGGTCCTTCTGCCGTAACAGGCTCTTCCCAGGGACATTTAGGATCTGGTTGTCCGTATCCGTAATTCAAAGCTGGCTGGCAATCAAAGAAGTTCTTCATATAAGTTCCGTTTCTTTCAAACTTGCCAGATACAAATTTTTCAGGTTTAATAGTCGAATCATTTGTCCATATATAACGATCAGAATAAGCATTCTTTTCATTCTTCTGAGAAGCCTTAAACCAGGATGATTCAATAGAAGTATGTCCAGCCACTAAATCAAGGCAAACCTTCATTTTACGTTTATGAGCTTCATCAAACAAGCGCTTTAAATCATCATTCGTGCCATATCGATGGGCAACCTTATAAAAATTAATCACATCATATCCTGCATCCTGAAAAGCCGATTCAAAGCATGGATTAAGCCAGATAACATTACAACCTAGCCACTTCACATAATCAAGCTTTTCAATAATTCCTTGAATATCACCTATTCCATCTCCATTGGTATCCTTGAAACTTTGCGGATAAATCTGATAAAACACAGCGGTTTTCATCCATTGAGGAAGAGGTTTAAAATCTGCAGCTCTGACGACAGTAGTGAAACAGCTCAATAAAAGAAAGATACTTATTATCGATTTTGTTATTCTTATCATTAGTACACAATTTATAAATAGTTAAGTAAAAAAGACCTCATCCTTTTTTACCGAATGAGGCCTTTTTATATGAATGGTTAGGTTATTAGAGAGCTTCGCTATACCCTGGATTCTGAGTCAGTTCCGGATTAGCTTCAAGAGCCGACAATGGAATTGGCAACAGAATTTTATAAGTAGGTGTTTCAAGTTTCTGATAGCGACTATTGCAATATTTGCCAAAACGGACAAGATCATTACGACGTGAAGGACCATCCCAGTAAAACTCATAAGCTCTTTCATTCATAATCTTAGCAAGAGAAAGTTCCGAAGCTGAGTAAGTCTTTACGTTTCGTTTACTCCTAACAGCGTTGATATCATTTACAGCCGTAGCATCACCCTTACGGAATTTAGCTTCTGCTCTCATCAGATAAACATCTGCAAGACGATAATATTGAAAATCATTTTCACTACTGCTGGCATAGGTTGAAGTTGGGTCGGGGGCATATTTAATAACTCGTGCTCCCTGAGCCTCTGATGAATTCTGAACACTAAATTCTGGTGTAAAAATCAAAGGCAAACCAGTACGGGTTTTCAAAGCAGTACCATCAGGTCCATATTGCTGTCCCACAAGAATACCCAAATTAAATCCAACCTGACTCTTCAATCTTGAGTCCTGATAACGAGGATCAGTTACATCCCAAATACTCAGGAAGTCGGGAGTAGTACAACAACCATTCCACATATTCTTAAAGCTACCAAATGTCTGATTATAATGCAAAGTGATATTCAGCCATGGAATACCGCCAAGTCCCACAGAACTATTATAAGGAATTGGTAATATTGATTCTGTCTGATCTGAATAAGTCTCGTTCTTTGCAAGATAAAGTTTCCAGAAATCATCAGCCAAAGTATACTTACCCGAGCCAATAATATCATCACACAAAGAAATCACTTCATCCCATTTTGCAGTACCATCACTGAACGTTGGTGCAGTACCGGTATATACCTGATAATTGAGGTAAACCTTTGCAAGCAACATCTGGGCAGCTGCTTTAGTTACTCGTCCGTAAGGCACATCTCCTTTCTGTTTTAAAACCGGAATAACATCATTCAATTCAGCAATCAATCTTTCCAACGCTTTCGGGCGATCTAATATCTGTGGAGATTTTGAGTAATCAAGCTCCTCATATTCTCTGAATGGGAAATGACCAAAACAATCCATCAAATGATACATGCAAAGAGCTCTTACAAATTTAGCCTCAGCCATATATCCTTTAATCTCATCTGTCTGTTCCAGTTTTGATAAATACTGCATGGCTATATTACACTTGGTAATTCCCAGCATAAAACTATTCCATGTATTTTTAATATAACCATTTTTACTGTCATAATCATGTGTAAAAAGGGTACGATAATCAGCATTATTCCAGTCGGTACCACGAGTAGGAAAAACCATTTCATCGGTTAAACTTTCCATAACCAACCACACTCCTGAGCGACTTTGTAAATCTCGCAGGTATGCGTAAGCCGGTGCTATAAGCATCTGTGCATTTTCGCTGTCAGATACAATTGTAGAACCATCCTGTTCATTCAAAATTTCCTCTTTCAAGTCTGTACAAGAGGTTGCCATCAACATCAAAGCCGAGGCGAATATTATACTAATTCGTTTCATAATTATTCAATTGATAAAGGTTAGAAATCCATTGTAACACCTAGAGTAAAGCTTCTCGCCATTGGATAAGTAGTCCATCCAATACCTAAAGAAGGAACACCATTAGAAGCATGAGCAGCATTTACTTCAGGATCATATCCTGAATAACCAGTAAGTACAAACAGATTATTGGCTGTAGCATATACTCTTAAATTAGAAATCCATTTACTATTTTTCATATTGAATGTATATCCCAAATTAGCACTTGCCAACCGCAGATAAGAACCATCCTCTATGTATCGGCTGGAGTAGTCTAATACATTATCTAAAGATTCTGGCAAAGTGGTTGCATGAACTGTTGTATTGAAACCTTTAGAAAAGAGACTTAACTGATCAATCACATTAGCCAAGTTATTATAAATATCATTACCAACAACGCCATTAAAGAATAGACTCAGGTCAAAACGCTTCCATGAGAAACTGGTATTGAAATTGAAAGTAAAATCAGGTTGTGCATTTCCAATGCATTTTTCTACTTTATTACCATTTTCATCCAATTCATATAAACTTTTTCCGTTTTCATCAAATCCAAGGAAATTATATCCCCAGAAAGTTCCGATAGGATAACCGCTTTTGATAATCTGAGAAGAAAATCCGGTGATACCAGGTCCACTTGGACTACCTGTAGTGATATAAGACATAGGAAGATCTTTCACTTTGTTTTTAATGGTTGAGAAGTTACCACCCAAGGTCCAGTTAAAATCTTTATTAGCAAGAAGAACTCCATTTAATCCTATTTCAAGACCTTTATTTTCGATTTTCATATTCGGTACATTCGACCATACCTTTGTTGTTGGAGCTGGTGAAACAGAATAAACTTCAAGTAGTACATCTTTAGTTGTTTTAGAAAACACATCGATAGTTCCACTCAAGCGACCTTTCAATACAGAGAAATCAGCTCCAAGGTCAACTTGTTCAGTCTTCTCCCATTTAAGATTTGGATTAGGTGTACGAGTCAATGTGATACCTGGAACAACTGTTGATCCACCATTCAGGATAGCGCCACTGGTACTACCCAAAAGCATTTGAGATATCTTATTCGGAATTTCCTGATTACCAGTAATACCCCAGCTTAATCTTAGTTTCAGATTCTCGAAAACATTCAGTTTCTTAATAAAATTCTCTTCACTCATTCTCCATGCAAGTGCAGCAGATGGGAAATAACCATATTTATTATTTTCTCCAAACTTAGTAGAACCATCGGCACGGAAGTTTACTGTTAGCAAATACTTGTCAAGTAATCCATAATTCACACGTCCAAAGAACGACTGAAGTTCATTAACAGTAATTCCAGAAGTACTGGTTACCTGTTTGTTCTTACCATAAGACAGGTCATACAGATAATCAATATTATCGACAGTAAATCCGGTTTCAGACATACCATAATAATAGTTGCGGAATTTTTGATAAGAATGTCCTCCTAATAAATTGAAAGAGTGCTTCTTTGCCAGATTAAAATTATAGGTCAGATAATTTTCTATCAGGAAGTTTCCAGCTTCAACATTATTTATATCGGCAGTACCGTTATCAGTCAGATAAATCAACGACTTATCCTGAGTTACTTTACGTGTAGCCTTTGTCTGATCTAAAGCCACATTCATTTTGTATTTAAGATCTTTCAAAATAGTCAAAGTTCCGGTTACATTAGCCAGAATACGATCTGTCTGCGTTTTATCATTAGTAAGATTAAGCATAGCCACCGGGTTACGCACATCTTTACTCTTCTGATAATAAGAGCCATCAGTATTGTATACAGGATAAGTGGGGTTTAACTTTAATGCAGAGAGTAAAAGGTCGCCTTCGTAGCCACCAGTTTCACCAATAGGTGCACGTTGGTCCAGGTTTCTACTAGCCATCAAACTCGCTTCAATCAACAAACGGTCATTAAATGTTTTCTGACTAGCAGAAAAACGCCCGGTGTACTTTTCCATTCCCGTTCTTTTAATAATACCTTCCTGATCCTGATAACCTAATGAAGCGCGGTAGTTACCACTTTTACCTCCACCACTTATGGAGAGATTATGGTTAGAAGAAACAGCAGTACGGAAAATCTCATCCTGCCAGTTAGTGCTTGCTCCGCCATCTTCAATTGAAGTCAACCCCTTTTCCGCTGCAAATGAACGAAATTGGGCTGCAGAAAGAACCGGATATTGTTCAGGCAAGCTAGATACACTTACGTATCCCGAATAAGAAACTTTAGCAGCACCTTCTTTTCCTTTTTTAGTTGTTACAATAATAACACCATTGGCACCGCGAGCACCATAGATAGCAGTAGCCGAAGCATCTTTCAGTACATCAATAGATTCAATATCATCCGGATTCAGGAAGTTCAAAGGGTTTTTCTTACTAGTATCACCAACACCGGAAATACTAGCTCCGCTTGGTTGTTGATCATCAGATACATTCAAAGGAACACCATCCACTACATAAAGAGGATCTTGTCCCGAACGGATTGAGTTCGATCCACGAACACGAACTGTAGCACCACCTCCAGGCTCACCACCATTGTTGGTAATATTAACACCAGCAACTCTACCCTGAATCAATTGAGAAGGTGCAGTTACCAATCCCACATTGAAATCTTTTGATTTTAGTGTAGACACCGATCCGGTAAGATCATTCTTCTTCACCGTACCGTAACCCACCACTACTACTTCATTCAGATTTTCAGCCTCACTTATCATCTTTACATTAAGCATCTTCTGAGCCTGAAGTTCCATTTTTGTAAACCCTATATAACTAAAAACCAATCTAGTATTCTGTCCCGGTACGCTCAAAGAGTATTTACCATCAATATCAGTAATAGTACCCTGTGATGTACCCTTAACAAGAATACTTACACCAATCAATGGCTCTCCAGTTTCATCGGTTATTTTACCATTTACAGTAAAAGCCCCGCTTTGTTTTTGGCTATTTTTATTATTCTTATTGAAAACAACAATCTGATGATCGGAAATTTCATAATCAACAGTAGTACCTTTCAATAAACGATCAAGTACAGTACGGATAGGTTCATCTTTAGCTTCAACAGAAACTTTCTGATTCAGATTAACCGTTTCGCTGTTATAAATAAAAACGAACTTACTTTTCTTCTCAATTTCAAGAAAAGCTTCTTTAATAGTCTTGTTCTTTATTGAAATAGTTATGTTGTCACCAAGCGTGACATTAACAGACTCTCTTGCCTGAACTTCGGCAGTATTTACTACAAGGGAACAGGCAATTAAGCTTATTAAAAGTAGATTATTAAAAATAATATGCTTATAATTGCATAAATAATTAAGATGTTTCATTCTTAAAAGATTTTGGTTAGTTCAATAATTCCATTATTACAATCAAAGTCCGGGCTGAGAGATACTGCGAATATCTCTCAGCTTTTTTTTGTGTTTTTACTTTTTTCTCATATTAGTTTTATTTAGGGTTAACATTCATTTTTATTGTTTTCTTCAGTGTGTCTATCGTAATTTGGTTAGGTGCAATTTTTTCCAGCATTTTAAGAAGATCATCCAATGGAACGCTTATATCTAATTTTCCAGACACTTTTATCTTACTCATATCCTGTGCATTATAGAATAGGTTCGTATCATAATGCTTACACACTTTCTCAAGAACAACAGATAGAGGTTCTTTATCCAGAACTAATAAATCTTCTTTCCAGCAAATATCATTGTACGGATCAATATTATTCAGCGTATTTTTCTGTTCTGATTTATCAAATGTATATTTCTGATTAGGTAGCATAGTAACGGTTTCACCTGAGGATGCTGAAACTTTCACTCGTCCACGAACCAATACAACCGATTGAATATTTCTTTCAGGAAAAGCGGAAACATTGAACGATGTACCCAACACACTGACATCAATATCCTGAGTTTTCACATTAAACTGTTTTTGAGGATTCTTCGTAACATCTAGAAAAGCTTCTCCTTCCAAATAAACTTCTCTCGTTTTTTCATTATAAGCAATTGGAAATACCATTTTGGTGTGTTCTCTCACAGTTATAGTAGTCTTATCCGCTAATATTATTCTAGCTTTATTTCCTTGTGGAACAGCTATCTGCAAGAACGGATTTTCCTTAGAATCAGGAACTGATATATTAAACGAATTTCCATCTCTGTTTACTATTTTTAGTTGTCCTTTCTCACTATTGCAATAAACTTCGGCTTGCCTATCCAGTTCAATCACCTGTTTGCCTATATAAAGACAAGATGTATGTAATGTATCGATATTAATATTTGCTGTAATTTCCTTGTAAATATCTGCTTTCCCAACTGTAAGGCGGTATATTCCCCAACCACCAACAACTAAAATCAGAATAGAGGCAGCAATACTTAGAGTACGAACAATGAAGCGCTGCTTTTTACCTATAGTCTTTCCTGAAATATTTCTCCAAATATGATCTTTCTCCTCAGCCGACAGTACACTATCATTCTTTTTAATAAGCTGAATGATATCATTCGAAGAAGTTTGTTCAAAACCTCTTTTTTTTGTACTCCTATTATTTTCTTCTTTTTTATGCATTTTATCCACCTTTAGCATGGTTGTTTACTAGTAATACACCCCATATTTTCGCTTGTACTCAATTTTAATAGAAAAAAATGCAAAAAAAAACATTTAGAGCAGACATTAGCAGGCAAATAATGTTAAAAACAGATCAAAATACACACTAACATTTTTTCAATAATGCTTTTTGTTTTTAAGTTTCAGGAGTATTCCCAATAAACAAATACAAGCAATTCATTGTTAAATATTTATTGAGTAAAGTAAATAAATGTTTAATATTCAATAATCGATTTTATTTGCAAGAATATTTATCAATAAAGCTTATTGATGTTTCAAAAATAAAGTATAATTTTGTAATCTCTTAAAATAAAAAAAATATTAATAATATTTAGAGTGCTATTTACGCTATTATTCTAATTATCAGATTTTATAAAAACAGAATATTATTTCTCCATGAATCGCTTTGTTAACGAATCGGGAACATTTATGTAAGTAAATAAGTTCAAGATATGAAATTCATAACAAAACTCTTATTTATACTGAACATCGCCATTTGGATTGGAGCAGGTGCGGCTTGTTGGGTGCTTACAGGAAGTACTCTTGGAAGTGTTATATTGATAGGATTTGTTGCTTTTCTTATTGCCTGGGCTATTAGTGACGAAGCCATCATTGTTTCGTGCGATGATTTCATGAATCCCGAATGGCGTATTTTCACCAGAAGAATTTTCTGGGCTACCAGTGCTTCACTTATATGTATGGGAATCTTTATATTTGTATGCGTGGCTATGGATATATTTAACATGAGAGAATTTCTGAATATGAAATCATCTTAGAAACAAACTACTTTTCCACCAAGAATTACAGAATCTATCAAATCAGAGGTATAGGCATACGGTAAATAGTAGATTGATGGTATTTCTTTTGTGATAAGTACATTTGCCCGTTTCCCAATACAGATAGAACCATGCGTATCGTTAAGCCCCATTGCATAAGCACTATTAATTGTGGCGGCATTGATTGCCTCTTCAGGAGTTAGCTTCATTTTGATTGTTGCCAATGAAAGAATAAACTTCATGTTACCCGATGGCGATGAACCCGGATTATAATCGGAAGCAAGAGCAATAGGTAATCCACTATCTATCATCTTTCGGGCAGGTGCATAGTTCATTCCCAGGAAGAAGGCCGCACCGGGTAGTAAAGTTGGCATAGTGCTGCTATCTTTCAGGACTTCAATCTCAGCATCACCGGTAAACTCCAGATGATCGACCGACAATGCATTATGCTTCACTCCTATCTGTATGCCACCAGAAAGAGCCAATTCATTGGCATGTATCTTTGAACGCATACCATATCTGGCACCGGCTTCCATAATTCGTTCGGTTTCTTCACAAGTAAAGAAACCTTTATCGCAGAAAGAGTCTACAAAATCTGCCAATCCCTCACTTGCCACGGCAGGAATCATTTCGTTCACTATTAAATCTACGTAGGCAGATTGACTGCCTTTATAAGCTGTAGGTACGGCATGAGCTCCCAGAAAAGTAGCACGAATAGTAAGAGGTGTAGTTTCACGAAGTCGTTTGATTACACGCAACATCTTAAGCTCATCTTCTGTATTTAGTCCATATCCGCTCTTTATCTCGGCAGCACCGGTTCCTATTCGGATCATCTCATTAACCCGGACAAGAGCCTCAGCATAAAGCTGATCTTCAGTTGCCTCGTGAAGCTGTTTGGCAGAATTAAGTATACCACCTCCACGCCTGGCAATTTCCTCGTAAGATAATCCGTTTATCTTGTCAATAAACTCCTGTTCCCTGCTGCCGGCATAAACTATATGTGTATGAGAATCGCAGAATGCAGGTAACACAAACTTCCCAGTTGCATCTATAACCTTATCAGCTATGAGACTTGATGAGAGTGACAACATTTCTCCAAAAGCAGAAATGCGTTCATCTTCCATCAACAAATAAGCATCTTTGATACTAGGCAGAAAAGCCATATCTTTACCACAAACCATTGAACATGGAGTGTCTTCAACCTGATAGAGTTCGCGTATGTTTATTATTAATAGCTTCATGCTTTAAATAGCTTTTCTTGCTTTAGAAAATCCACACTAACCTGAATATGGGTATACATCACGCAATCGTTCTCAACAAATGGTACTACCTTACGGTATTCAGAACAAATATTTTCCAGAAAAGGAGACGTTCTTAATGGGCGACGGAAATCCAAAGCCTGCACTGCATTGTACATTTCAATAGCCAGTACCCGTTCTGTATTCTCCATCACTTTATAACATTTTGTAGCCGCATTAGCTCCCATACTCACATGATCTTCCTGACCATTGGACGACTCAATGGAATCTACCGATGCGGGAGTACATAACTGCTTACTTTGACTTACAATAGAAGCGGCAGCATACTGAGGAATCATAAACCCACTATTCAATCCAGGATTACCAGCCAGAGAGACCGGAAGATCACGTTTGCCGGCAATAAGCCGATAGATTCGTTGAGAAGAGATACTGCCAAGTTCAGCCACACCAATAGCCAGATAATCGAGAGCTACAGCCAATGGTTCACCGTGGAAGTTACCTGCCGAGATAATCAAATCTTCATCCGGAACAATGGTTGGATTATCGGTAGCAGAGTTTATCTCAGTTGTAAACACGCTTTCCACAAAAGCAATGGTATCCTTGGATGCCCCGTGAACTTGTGGCACGCACCGGAAGGAATAAGGATCCTGAACATGTACCTTCTTGCGTGAAATAATCTCGCTGCCGTCAAGCAGTTCTCGAATACGACGAGCCGTTTCAATCTGTCCTTTGTGCGGACGAATGGCATGAACCGCAGGATGGAAAGGCTCAATACGTCCATCGAAAGCATCAATTGAAAGAGCAGCCGTAACATCTGATACAGCCGATAATCTCTTTGCATTCATAATACACCAACAGCCATAAGCTCCCATAAATTGTGTTCCATTCAGCAAAGCCAGTCCCTCTTTAGATTGCAGCGTGATAGGTTTCCATCCAAACTTCTGGTTTACCACTTGAGCAGCCACATCTTTGCCTTTATAATTTACCTCTCCCAAATTCAGAATAGGCAAACATAAATGAGCCAGTGGCACCAAATCGCCCGATGCTCCTAACGACCCCTGCTGATAAACAACCGGATAGACACCGTTATTATAAAAGTCAACTAACCGTTGCACCGTTTCCAGCTGTACACCTGAATAGCCATAAGAAAGCGATTGAATTTTAAGGATTAGCATCAGCTTCACAATTTCATTTGGTACACGATCGCCAACACCGCAGGCATGAGACATCACCAGATTACGCTGAAGAATGGAAAGTTGTTCATTACTCACACTAATATCACAAAAACACCCAAAGCCTGTAGATACACCATAGATTGGTTCGTCTTGAGTCTTTATTTTATCATCCAGATACCTGCGACATTTTAGAATCAAAGCTTTCGATTCGTCTGACAATTCCAGTTTATATCCATTCTCTATGATTTGTTGCAATCTGTCAATTGACAGGTGCGCTGTGCTTATTTTATGTATTTTTGCCATAGTTATTTATGTTTTAGTGCTGCTTTGATAAGATTCTCATCAGCTATATTAGGTAAAGTAACCACCAGTTGCGGAGTACGCTCCATTTCTCTGCGGACTGCATCCATTGCTCCCTGATTACGAGCCCAGCTACGACGAGCCAGTCCATTATTTACGTCCCACAAGAGCATGGATTTCAAACGACGATCTGCATCAGCCGAGCCATCAATCATCATACCGAAGCCACCATTGATAACCTCTCCCCAGCCTACTCCTCCACCGTTGTGAATTGAAACCCAGGTTGCACCGCGGAAAGAATCGCCGATTACATTCTGCACTGCCATATCTGCAGTAAATGAAGAGCCATCGTAAATATTGGAAGTTTCACGAAAAGGCGAATCAGTACCCGATACATCGTGATGGTCACGTCCCAGTACTACCGGGGCAGAGATCTCACCAAGCCTTATTGCTTCATTGAATGCTCTGGCCACTTCAATACGCCCCATGGAATCAAGATAAAGAATACGTGCCTGGGAACCAACTACCAGATTATTTTTTCCTGCCTCTTTTATCCAATGCAGGTTATCTTCCAGTTGAGACCTGATATCAGCAGGGGCAGTCTGAAGAATCTTCTCAAGCACTTCGGCAGCAATCCTATCAGTTACAACAAGGTCGTTCGGATCACCCGAGGTACACACCCAACGGAAAGGTCCGAAACCATAATCAAAGAAAAGCGGACCCATAATATCCTGTACATAAGAAGGATAACGGAAAGTACCATCAGCCTTCATCACATCAGCTCCCGCACGGGATGCTTCCAGTAGAAAGGCATTTCCATAATCAAAGAAGTACATACCGGCAGCAGTAAGTTTATTGATAGCTGCAGCATGTCGCCGCAAAGTACAGCGAACCTTTGCCTGAAACTTATCAGGTTCTTCGGCCATCATGCGGTTAGCCTCAACAAAATCAATATCTACCGGATAATAACCACCTGCCCAGGGATTATGCAAGGAAGTCTGGTCGGAACCAAGATCTACATACATCTCTTCCGTAGCCAACCGTTCCCATAAATCGACCACATTTCCCTGATAAGCAATAGATACCACTTCGTTTGTATCAACCGCCTTGCGGATACGGGGCATTAATATATCTAAATCAGTAAACACTTCGTCTACCCAACCTTGTGAATAACGAACAGCCACCGCTTTAGGATTAATTTCAGCAATAACAGAAACAACTCCGGCAATATTTCCGGCCTTCGGTTGTGCACCCGACATTCCCCCTAAACCCGAGGAAACAAACAATACACCTTTTCTGGATGGATGTTTGGCGCGTTGCATTCGTTTGGCATTCAGCACAGTGATGGTTGTACCGTGCACGATACCTTGCGGACCAATGTACATATACGATCCAGCAGTCATCTGTCCATATTGAGATACACCCAAAGCATTAAACTTCTCCCAATGGTCTTTTGATGAGTAATTAGGTATCACCATACCATTGGTTACCACCACTCGCGGGGCATCCTTGTGAGAAGGGAACAATCCCATCGGATGACCGGAATACATCACCAAAGTCTGCTCATCTGTCATAGTAGCCAAATACTTCATGGTAAGAAGATATTGTGCCCAGTTTTGAAAAACCGCACCATTGCCGCCATAAGTTATAAGTTCACGCGGATGCTGAGCTACTGCATCATCCAGGTTATTACTCAACATCAGCATAATAGCTGCAGCTTGTTTCGACTTATATGGATAATCTTCTATGTGGCGGGCAAATATTTTATAATCGGGACGAAAACGATACATGTATATACGACCATACTTTGCCAGTTCGTCGGCAAATTCAGGAGCCAGTATCGAATGAAATTTAGCTGGAAAATAGCGAAGTGCATTCTTCAAGGCAAGCTCCTTTTCACAGTCAGTTAAAATATCCTTTCGTTTGGGAGCATGATTAACAGCAGGTTCGTAAGGTTTGGCTTCGGGTAGCATATCAGGGATACCAGCCAGGATTAATCGGCGAAATTCCTCTTTACTGATTTCTTCCATAGCTGGTTATATTTTACTATTAACAATCTCAAGAATAACTTCTTCCCTCTCCTGCGCCAGTTTAGCCATGGCAGCAGACTCTAATAATATAGGCTCAACCAAATCTCTGTTTTTAATTCCGGCAGCATTAATACGTACATTCAGCCAGGCACCAAGCACTGCAGAGCGAGCAGCCAACGCACCTACTCCGGCATCCGATACAGAATTGGGGTTACCCTCTTTAGCCATCTGTTCCACAATATCAAACACAGCCAAAGAAGCTTTCATTACTCTGAAAGGTATCTGAGTAGCATAAAAAGTTGCTTCCTGAATAGCTTTACTCCGAGCGGACTTCTCTTCTTCTGTATTCTTTGGCAAGCCAAAAGCATCCATCACTTTATTAAAGGAACGGGTATCTTCGTCTACCAGAAAAAGAAGTTCGTTAAGCAAAGACTGACCGCGTTCAGCATAATTGGAAAACTCTTCCCAACGAGCATCCCATCCTGCTTTGTGCGAAGAGAGATTGGCAACCATTGCACCTAAAGCAGCACCCAAAGCTCCCATGTAAGCAGAGATAGAGCCACCACCGGGGGCAGCCGATTCACTGGCTGTTTCGTAAGCAAAATCAGAAACGGACATATCTACCAGCTTATCTTCGGAATCATCTTCCATCATGTATTCTATCACCTTATCCTTAGCGTCAAAAGGTTTCAGATCATCAAGTCCCATAGACTTTATGGCAATCTTCATAATCTCCTTTTCTGATATACCAACAGAACGTTGTTGCTTGCGCAGAAAATATTTACCCGCATCAATAAGTGTGGACTTTGGCACCAGACCAACAATCTCGGTGCCGGTTACCCGTACTCCACGAGCTGCAGCTTTTGCCACAACCTCTTCAAAAGCAACATGTAAAGGAGTTACAGATATATTGGTTATATTCATTGATACCTGAGCTATTCCATATTCTTCAATAAACCAGCCAATAGCAGCCGTACTTTTCAGCGTACCCGGAATAAAAATATCTTCTCCATGTTCATCTTTCATAATTTTCCCTGCAGGAGAATCTCCTTCACGCTTCACACGTCCACGTTCGCGAACATCGAAAGCAATGGCATTGGCACGACGAGTAGAAGTTGTATTGAGATTGAAATTCACAGCAATCAAGAAATCTCTGGCTCCCACTGCAGTACATCCTGTCTGAGCAGCACGCTTAGTCCATACCTCACCTCCAAAATCGGGCATTTTATCAGGATTACCAAAACGTGGTTTCAAGCCTTCGTATTCGCCTTCACGGCAAGCAGCAAGTTTTTTACGTTCAGGATGAATCGCAGCGTATTCATAACAATAGGTAGGTATACCACCCTCGAGTGCAATTCTTTTTGCAAGCTGTCGGGCATATTCAGCAGTCTCTTCCATAGTAATGCCAGAGACAGGGATAAGTGGCAGTACATCAGTAGCTCCCATACGCGGATGCTCACCATGATGTTTTCTCATATCTATCACATCTGCAGCTTTCAGCACACACCGAAAAGCAGCTTCCACCACAGCATCAATTTCTCCCACAAAAGTAACAACGGTACGGTTGGTAGCTTTACCCGGGTCAACATCAAGAAGTTTGATGCCCTCTACACCCTCTATTACATCAGTTATCTGTTTGATTACATTCATATCGCGCCCCTCACTGAAATTGGGCACGCATTCTACTATTCGTTTTTCCATCTATGTACAAAGAATAAGGTTTATATCTTTTTTTGATCTGTAAGATCAATGCCTCTAAAATAGTGTTTTAGTTTGATTAAAACAAAACTATTTGCATATTTATCAGGAAATAATACGATCAAGGAATTAAGAAATATATTAATTAATTTGGGAAGCCAATATTTATGTCGTACATTTGAACATATAATTATTATCTATCACATTACTACATATCGGTTCGCAAAGAGCTTTTAGACTGCAGAATCATTGGTAATAACCCTTGTAAATTACAACCTGGAGTACCAATAATTACAGAAACAAAAAAAACCACACATCTACCGATTCTCATTTCTATTAATTTTCAACTATAGAGAATTTCTACACATTTTTAAAATAAATATTATGTCGAAAGAAAAAGAAGGAAAAGAAAAATCCAAGAAAAAAGAAGCCGTAAAAAGCTTGAAAGAAAAAAGAGCTGATAAAGCCCTGAAACGCAAAAATAGAAGTGACGAATAATTTCTAATTCACGTCCATCTATTTAAGATCCTAAAATGTTACATTTTACATCATCCCTTCTCCAATGTCTATCGGCAGTGAGAAGGGTTTTTGTTTTAAACTATCAAATTAATAACTAAAAAATGCTAGTTTAATTCAGCACTTTTCACATAAAAGTGCTAGTTTAATTCAGCATTTTATATATATTTGCAGAAAAAGGATGTTATGGAAAGGCTATATGAACAATTCAGAAGACTCATAGAACGTACAGACACCACCTTTGTGCGTTATTTGCATGATCAGGTAATCTGGAATAACCGTTTGACCGCAATTGTTGGAGCACGTGGCGTTGGAAAAACAACATTATTACTTCAACATATAAAGTTGTATAATGATCTTCAGGATACCATTTATATAAATGCCGATGACATCTATTTTTCAGAGAACAAGTTATTCGACTTTGCCTCCACCTTTTACAAAAATGGTGGAAAGCATCTATATATTGATGAGGTACATAAGTACAGTAGCTGGTCAAAAGAACTGAAAATGATGTATGATTACTTCCCCGATATGCAGGTAATATTTACAGGTTCATCTATTTTGGATATTTATCGTGGGAGTGATGATCTTAGCCGCCGAGCTCTTACATATCATTTGGAGGGAATGTCATTTCGGGAATACCTGAATATTTCTCTTGGGTTACAACTTTCGGCATATAGTTTAGAAGATATAGTTGCAAATAAGGTTCAAATACCTGGCATTGAACATCCTCTTCCTCTTTTCAAGGATTATCTTGAAAGGGGATACTATCCTTTTTATAAGGAACCTGATTATTTTGAAAGATTACGAAACGTTATTGGTCTGACATTGGAAACAGATATACCAACATTCGCCAATATGAATATATCAACAGCACGCAAACTGAAACAGCTACTATTTATTATTTCACAAAGTGCTCCCTTCAAACCCAATTTAACTAAGATTGGCGAAATGCTTGATGTGCATCGTAATCAAGTTACTGATTTTTTGTTCTATCTGGAGAAGGCTGGCATTATTGCCCAATTAAGAAATGCAACCAAAGGTATTCGTTTGCTGGGAAAAATTGAGAAAATCTATTTGGGTAACACTAATTTAATTTACGCAATAGGAGAAGGTAATCCCAATATAGGCAATATTCGTGAGACTATATTCTTCAACCAGATGAAAGTTAGGAATAACATTCTGGCTTCTGACAAGTCCGATTTCAGCATTGCTGATTACACCTTTGAAGTGGGAGGAAAAAATAAAACCAAAAAACAAATTTCTGATATTCAAAATGCTTATGTAGTAAAAGATGATATTGAATTTGGATACATGGGAACTATTCCTTTATGGGCTTTTGGGTTTAACTACTAGAATTAATATTTTATTCTCATCCATCACCTTTTAGATTTAAATAGTTAATATTCAGTCTATTAGCAAATAACAACCCTCACTTATCCCTCACCCCAGCAAATATAATCGTCTAATATACAGGCTATTAATCAGTGAGGGATAAAACCGAAAAAGTCATCATCCCTCACTTTTAAGGGCATCCCTCACCTTTTCGCTTAAAACTCGCGTTTTTTTATCCATTTTAGTCCAAGGTTAAAAAAATCAGCCTGAAAAGAACTAAAATTCAATTTAAGAGTGAGGGATAGAGCAAAAGGTGAGGGTTGATAACAAAAACACGTTCATCCATAACAATCTATACACTTGATATACAAACAAATACAAAATCAAGGGTGAGGGATGAGTGAGGGATCTTTCTCTATTTTTGCGTATAAACAACTGTACAGAAACTACTTAACAGAAAAGTGGTGAGGGATGAAAATAAAAAGTTTTTTTTGAAGCTAGAAGAGTAACAAAACTCCCGCCGGCTTTTTAAAAAACGTAACCGGACATTGAGCAAACTCCCGCCGGCTTTTTAAAAAAGCTGGCGGGAGTTTTTAGATTATTCACCAATGGTTTTTATTTATTGGGGTTTGGATTTAACCTTTCCTGGATTGAGTTTACTGTTTCTGTGGTTATTACTAGAACTGATTTTACAATATTTTTCTTATTCCTAAATAGGCATTACATTAAATATTTGAATTTAGTATCTGATTCCCTCAAAAAATTTGTAGTATCATATCAGAAATCATAAATCTAAAATAAACGGATATAATCTGGAACATACAATCAATCCTTACATTTTATCAGAAAGATGATTTGTTTTGGAATATTATTAATAACTTTGCGTAATAGGCAAAAAACACATCTCAGCCATCTTTGGAAACACTCAAGAAGATAGCAGAAACCTTGGATGTGGATGTGAGATACTTATTGCATTCTTCCAAGAGAAGATAATAATGTTTGTACATATTTCATAGAAAGAAGCGAGTCATTATGGATTTGAAAGAAGATATAAAGAGGTTAATGGATGGTGCTGAAAATGCAGAGGTTGAATTTAAGTCTGCTAAAGGTGGATTACCAGAAAGTTTCTGGGAGTCATTCTCTTCGTTTGCTAATACTAATGGTGGTATCATAGTATTGGGTATTAAGGAAAAGAATGGCAAGTTTATTCCCGACGGACTGACCTCGGAACAGATAACGACTTATAAAAAGCGTTTTTGGGATTGTGCTCACAATAAAGAAAAAGTCAGTGCCACTATGCTTACTGAGCGTGACGTGATTGAAGGTGATACGGATGGAAACAAATTTCTAGCTTTCCGCATACCACGAGCATCATATGACATTCGCCCCGTATATCTTACTCGAAATCCGTTCGGAAACACTTTCAAACGCAATCACGAAGGCGACTATCATTGTACAGATAACGAAGTTCGAGAGATGTTCGCCGACGCTCATCATATAAGCATGCCTTTTGATAACCAGATATTACCTCATTATAGCCTAGAGGATATTGACAGGGCCTCGTTGAAGGGCTATCGTCAGCGATTTGTACTTCGCAAAGAAAACCATCCTTGGAATGAATTGGACGATATGACCTTTCTGAATAAAATAGGTGCCTATAGAGTAGATCGAGAAACAGGTGACGAAGGATTTACTCGTGCCGGCATACTAATGTTTGGCAAGACAGAAAGTATTACCGATCAATCCTGCACCCCTTGGTACTTTGTAGACTATCAGGAGAAACTGAGCGATGACCCACGTTTACGATGGTCAGATCGTATCTATCCCGACGGAACCTGGGAAGCCAATCTCTACCAGTTCTTCTACAAAGTGTATGCTAAATTATCTCAAACACTACCTGTTCCCTTTATGCTCGATGGCATCACTCGTATAGAAGAAACATCAGCTCATATTGCTATCCGTGAAGCTTTGGTTAATACATTGGTGCATTGCAGTTATTCTGAGCAGGGAAATTTAGTCATAATTCGTGAGCGCGATAAAATCATTATGCGCAATCCTGGCCGAATGCTTATATCTGTAGAAGATTTTTATACGGGTAGTCATAGTCTTTGCCGTAACCCAATACTTCAAAAGATATTCATGCTCTTAGGCTTTGGCGAAAAAGCAGGTAGTGGTGCAGACTATATTGTTAAAGGATGGCAAGACAGTCAATGGGGCTGCCCTCAAATTGAAGAAACTGTTCAGCCTGATACCGTTTTGCTGACGCTGAATATTGAGGAAGTTGCTAAAAACACTCCAGATGCTTCTTCAAAACAACAAATAAAACAGGATGTAGAAGATCAAAACGGAATAAGTCGTCCCAAGTCTGTCCCAAGTTTGTCCCAAGTTTGTCCCAAGCTGTCCCAAGCTTGTCCCAAGTTAGAACAACAACATATAGAAAAGTCTGGGAAGGTACTTATATCAATGCTTGAAAAAGCTCAAACAATTCTAAAGTTAATGAATTTGGTTGATGAGAAAAACAGAAGTAGATTCCGCCAGCAAATCCTCAATCCTCTTATCGAGTCAGAACTTGTAGAACCTACAATCAAAGACATACCAAATAGTCCAAAACAGACTTATCGGTTAACAGAGCGAGGACAAAAACTTCTTGAAATGTAAAATAAATCAGAACAAGACTATTATGACCAAAGATAATAACAAAGGAATCGTTTACCTATTAACCAACGATTGTATGCCTGGAATAGTAAAAATCGGCATGACTAGTCGTGATGATATGGATAATCGACTAAAAGAGCTATACACAACTGGAGTTCCTCTACCATTTGATTGTGTCTATGCATGCAAAGTAGATTGCTTTAAAGAATTGGAACAAGCCCTCCACGAAGCTTTTGAACCACAACGAATCAACTCCAACCGTGAATTTTTCAGCATCAAGCCATCACAAGCAATAGGTATATTAAAGCTCTTCAATAAAGGAAACATAACCGCAGAAGTAGTGAAAGAGATGGAAAATGATATTCCTGAAGATGAGCGAAAAAAAATAATACGACGTCCATCTATTAACTTCTTTGAAATGGGACTTAATGAGGGAGATCTATTAACATATATTCATGATACATCCAAAACTTGCATTGTTAAGACAGGGCGTAAAGTAGATTTTGAAGGACAAGAATGTTCTCTTACTGCAATAACAACAAAACTATTGGGAAGCAAATCAGTTGTTCAACCTACACCCCATTGGTCTTTCAGCGAACGAAACCTGCAAGACCTCTATGAAGAATGGCAAGAAAAATTAAAAAAAGAATCGGATAATGATATTGAATAAATTGATCTATAACTGAAATATAGAAATTCGATTTTATCACAAATAAAAGTGAAATTTTCTGGATATTGGAAAGATAAACAGTAAAGAAAACCATAAACCAGCAGATAAGATTATACTTAAAGATAAACTGATTGGAGTTCCTAAAAATATTTATACCGAAGAAGATAATGTGGATGGCTTTGAGCAAAGAGTCATTGCCCTAATTGCCAATCTTGACAATGTTAAGTTTTGGCATAGAAATTTGGAACGAGGCAAAGGATTTTATATTAACGGTTTTATAAATCATTATCCAGATTTTATAGTTGTATTGAATACTGGACATATTCTTCTTATCGAGACTAAGGGAGATCATCTTGATGGTAGTGATTCTGAAAAGAAAATATTACTTGGTCAAACATGGGCTAACAAAGCCGGTGATAAGTATCGTTACTACATGGTTTTCGATCAGAAACATGTAGATAATGCATATACATTGCCGGATTTATTAAATCAGATAAAGCAGTTCTCTGTTTAACTTCAGGTATAATAAAAGACTTTCTGAGAAATCATCTATTAAAAATATACCAATAAAAAAGCCACTGTTCATTTACACTATATTATGAACAGTGGCTTTCTCATTTTATAATCTCATAGGAAGCTTATCAAGCAGAATTTTAATTTCTGCCATATTTTCTATCATCAGAAACAACCGGTTCCCCAATAAGTCCAATTTCTACAGAGGTTAACTCTTCGTTACTCATGCGGGTTATTCTTCTCCAGTTGACAAAGCTCTCTATAAGTACCAGACAAACCAGAATAACTAATATACCGGATATAGCAGAAAGTGCATACAAACCTTTTGGCAGATAATTATCGAAAATATTCATCAGTGCCGACGATAACGTAGTGACCGTAACAAAGCACAAAGGAATGGCAGTTACCCAAACATATTTATTTTGCTGAGAACGAAGTAAGTATGTTGTTCCAATGGCAAATGCAATGATTGCTAACATCTGATTGGCCGTTCCAAAAAGAGGCCAGATTGTTGAAATATCTCCGGTGTATAATAGATACCCCCAGAAGAAAGTAATGAGTCCGGAAAAGAAAATGGCATTAAACCAGGCGCGTCCCTTTGATATATCTCTTGAGTTCTGACGGAATAAATCCTGAAGCAGATATCGGCCGATCCTTGTACCGGAATCAATAGTAGTTAGGATAAACAATGCCTCGAACATTATACAGAAATGATACCAGTAACCCATCATTGATCTTAACCAGGGAATACTTTCAAATACATAAGTCATACCCACAGCCAAAGATACCGAACCTCCGGGTCTGCCTGCCAAATCCTCTCCTACTAAAGACGAAAGCTCAGGCAAATCAACAGGAACCATATGTAGTTTAGAAAATACTTCGGGCAGGGAATTAATTGCAAAATAATCGGAAGTTGGCAAAACAGTTGCAGCCAGTAAAGCCATGATTGCAACAAACGCTTCTAATAGCATTGCACCAAAACCGATTGGTAATATATCTTTTTCATTTTTAATCAGTTTAGGCGTTGTTCCGGAACTTATCAGTGAATGGAAACCAGACAAAGCACCACAAGCAATAGTTATAAAAAGAAAAGGAAATACTTTACCGGGAACAATCGGACCACCTCCATTTACAAATTGTGTAATAGCCGGCATTTTAATATCCGGCTGAATAATAATGATACCAATAGCCAATGCACCGATAACACCAAGTTTCATGTAAGTACTTAAATAGTCTCTGGGTAAGAGTAATAACCAAACGGGTAAAGCAGCGGCAAAGAATCCATAAATTGCCAGAATTAAAGACATCTGCTTTTGATCAAAATCCAGATAAGCACCTAAAGCTGAATTTTGAATCACCGGACCAAGAACTACTCCCAGCAGAACTAAAAGTACTCCTATTATTGTTCCTTCCCATATTTTATCGGGACGGATATATTTCAAATAGATACCAATAAAAAGTGCTACAGGAATTGTAAAGCCAACCGTGAATGTTCCCCATGGTGAGTTTTTCAGAGCATTTACAACGGGAATACCTAAACCGGCCATTGATACAATTAAAATAGCTATTACAGCTATAGAGGTTATAAAACCTAATCTGTCGCCAACTAAGTCTCTCGCAATTTCAGCAATTGACTTTCCCTTATAACGCACTGAAGCTGTAAGAATTACCATATCGTGAACAGCTCCGGCAAATAAAGAGCCGATCAATATCCATAGAACACCGGGAAGAAATCCATATTGGGCTGCGAGGACCGGACCAATTAAAGGACCTGCTCCGGCTATTGCCGCAAAATGGTGCCCCATTAATACTACTTTGTTTGTTGGCACATAGTCGTGCCCATCATTGAGAGTTTCCGAAGGAACAACATTGTTTTTATTCAGCATTAAAACTTTATACGCCATGAATCTGCCGTAGACACCATAGCCTATAACAAGGAATAATGCGGCAATAATTACAATTACAATAGAATTCATAATAATTAGATATCGGTTAAATTTATAATTGATTATAATATTAATAATCTGTAAGGTATAACACTTTTACTTGGAGCACCAAAAATAAATCTTCTTTTTCAGAATGCAAAGAAAATTATGGATTATACTCAGAATCAGATAACAAATAAGGCTACCAGATATCCTGATAGCCTTATTTTATTATCTTTATTTACCCTTCGTAGCTTCAATGGCAGCAACATTCCTTTCCTTCTGCTTTTTCAAAAGCTTCTTTCCCCTCGGATAAAGAGAAATATATTAAACCTGCAGTACCAATAACATCGGCATAGGCAAAGCCAGTTAATTCATAGATTAAACTGGATAAAAGCAAAACAACCGACATATATACACACACCTTTGTACAATTACTATCAGCAATAATTGGGTCTGAACCTAGTTTTTTACCGATCTTCATTTTGGCATACATTAGCCATATCATTATCAATATAGATAAGGAAGACACTATTACTCCCCATAGTGTAGTCTCTGGTTTATGTCCATTTATCAGGTTCAAAACAATACCAGCCAATAGGCCGACTGATAAGATATAAAAAGCGAATCCTGTAATTTTCAAGGCTGTTTTTTCAAAAGAGCTCTTATTGCTTTCCGGATTTTGTTTAATGCGCAATATCATAACAGCTATACCAATGCCTGACATTACTTCTATAAAACTATCCACACCAAAACCAAATAATGCTAATGTTTCGTCTTCGTATCCAAAAAACAGGGAAACCAGTCCTTCAATCACGTTATAGAATATTGTAAATAAGCTTAGTAACCAAGCTTTTTGATAGAGATTTTGTTCAGAGTTTGTCATCTTACTTCTATTTAGAATTTATACTTATTTTGTTATGTATACAAATTAATCATTTGCACTCAACAAAGATAAGTTATATAGATGTGCAACAGTGTTGCATTATTTATGGCAATGCGGACAAACTCCTTTAATTACAAAATTAGCCGTTTCAAAGACAAAATTATCGGGAAGCTGAAAAGAAGGGATAGGTATATCTTTCAGGCAAAAAGTCCGCCCACATTTTGTGCATAAGAAATGAAGATGCAAATCTTTCAGTTCGCAGGTACAATCTTTTTCACATAAAGCATACTTTACAGCACCTGTGCCATCATCTATTTTGTGTATTAAGCTATTTTCAACAAAAGTATTTAGCGTACGAAACAGCGTTGTTCTTTCTACTTTATCAAACTTTTGCTCAAGATCGTATAAACTAACTGCATCCGATTGTAATAGTAACTCTTTAAGAACCAAAATACGCATAGCAGTAGGCTTAATATTCTTATCTGCTAATATTTTTTCTGCTTCATTATTCATAATCAAAGTTCTTAGTTATTTGGAACAAATATACTTATTATAACAAATCCAAATATCTAAAAAGTATTAGATATTTGGATTTTAAATATTATTTAGTAGCTCTATCGTGTGCTACTTCAAAAACCTTTATAGCATCCCCTTTGTTGATGGCAGAACATAATTATAAATATCCCTCTTCACTGCCATTTTCAGCGCGCGAGCCAAAGCTTTAAAGATTCCTTCAATTTTATGATGCTCGTTCTGCCCTTCAGCTTTGATGTTCAGATTCATTTTAGCGGCATCACTCAATGATTTAAAGAAATGCAGGAACATCTCGGTAGGCATCTCTCCTATCTTTTCGCGATTAAATTCTGCATCCCATACCAGCCACGGGCGACCTCCAAAGTCGAGTGCCACCTGACACAGACAATCGTCCATAGGAAGACAGTAACCGTATCTTTCAATACCACGTTTGTTTCCCAATGCCTGATAAATGCAATTGCCCAAAGCAATGGCTGTATCTTCAATGGTATGATGTTCATCCACTTCAAGATCGCCTTTAACTTTGATAGTTAAATCCATTCCAGAATGCTTTCCTATCTGCTCAAGCATGTGATCAAAGAATCCTAAGCCGGTAGAAATATCGCACGCGCCTGTTCCGTCGAGGTTCAGCTTTACAAAGATATCTGTCTCTTTGGTGGTGCGTTGTACCTGTGCAGTACGTTCGCCGGCAAAAAGGAACTCGGTTACACGATCCCAGTCGGCTGTTGCCAATGCGCATACATCTTCCAGTCCTTTACGTTTCAACTCATCCGTTGAATCCTGCATAAAAATAGCCTTGCATCCCAGATTCTTTGCCAACAGGACATCGGTAATACGATCGCCAATCACAAAACTTCCTGCAATATCATAAGCACCTTCTTTCAGGTACTTACCCATCATTCCAATTCCGGGTTTGCGGTTGGGACTGTTTTCTTCGGGCATACTTGGATCTATCAGAATATCATCGAAAGTGATTCCTTCATTCTCAAAGGCTTTAAGCATCTTATTATGAGCCGGCCAGAATGTCTCTTCAGGAAAAGAATCAGTTCCCAATCCATCCTGGTTAGTTACCATTACAAACTCAAAATCAAGCTTGCTGCGTATAAAGCCAAGATTCTTAAATACCTTCGGATAAAACTCCAATTTCTCGAGAGAATCAAGTTGAAAATCAATAGGTGGTTCAATAACCAATGTACCGTCTCTATCTATAAATAATACTTTCTTCATGCCAACTCTTATTTATATTGCTTCAATGCTTCCAGTAATTGATTGTTTTCCTCTCGGGTTCCCACAGTTACACGCAAACAATCTTTGCAAAGCGTTATTGAAGTACGGTTACGAACGATAATACCTTTTGCAACAAGATAATTATAAATAGCCTTGGCATCTGAGACTTTAGCCAGGAAGAAATTTGCATCCGAAGGATATATCTTTTCCGTACAAGCCAATGCTGCAAATTCATTTTCAAGGTAAGCCCGCTCTTCAATCAATGTTTTTACCCAAGCCTCTACCTGAGAATAATCTTTCAACATACTCATAGCCTGTTGCTGAGTAAGCAGATTCACATTATAAGGGTATTTTATCTTGTTCAGAATATCAATAATCTCTTTCGAAGCAAAAGCCATTCCTAAACGAATTGCTGCACAACCATATGCTTTAGAGAATGTTTGAAGAATAATCAGGTTAGGATATTTATCCAATTGTGAAAGATATGATGGTCTGTCAGAGAAATCATTATAGGCCTCGTCAAGAATAACCAAGCCTTCAAATTCTTTGATAACCTTTTCTATTTCGCATTGCAACAAGTCATTACCTGTTGGGTTGTTCGGTGAGCAGAGAAATATAAGTTTAGTTCTTTCATCTGTAGCTGCAAGCAACATATCTGCCGAGAACTGATAGTTTTCATCCAATAATACATTGCGGTAATCTACATTGTTCACATCCGCACAAACCTTATACATTCCGTATGTAGGATCGATGGCAACCACATTATCTTTTTCCGGTTCACAAAAAGCTCTGTAAACAAGATCTATTGCCTCATCACTACCATTTCCAAGAAATATATTTTCAGATTTTACTCCTTTTATCGGAGCTAGCAATTCTTTTAAATCTCTTTGCAATGGATCCGGATAACGGTTAAACGGATTGTTATATGGATTTTCATTTGCATCAAGAAAGACTGTTGCTTCTGCTCCTTTATATTCATCGCGAGCCGAAGAATAGGGTTTCAAATCCCATATATTCGGACGGGTTAATTCTTTTAATGCTTTCATTGTTTTTTATTTTAAACTGTTAAGCCTTACTGTCACCGCATTCTTGTGAGCATCGAGTTGCTCATTGGCTGCCATTGTTTCAATAGCCGGACCAATAGTTTGAATACCCTGACTGGTAATTTCCTGGAAAGTAATTTTTCGGATAAAGCTATCAAGACTTACTCCACTGTATGCTTTTGCATATCCGTTGGTTGGAAGGGTGTGGTTAGTACCCGAAGCATAATCGCCTGCACTTTCAGGAGTTAGTGATCCAAGGAATACAGAACCGGCATTTGTAATCTGTTCGGCAACTTCCATATAGTTAGCTGTTTCAATAATCAGGTGCTCAGGTGCATATTCATTGGTCATTGATATGGCTTCGTCCATATCGTTAACCAAAATCAGTTTGCTGTTATCCAATGATTTTGCAGCAATTTCTTTTCTTGGCAATTGCGCTAGTTGAGATTCTACTTCGGCACAAACTTTCTCTATAAGTTCTTCGGAAGTAGTAATAAGTACAGCCTGACTATCAATTCCGTGCTCTGCCTGAGATAATAAATCCGCTGCCACAAAAGCTGGATTGGCCGATTGATCAGCCAGCACTTCTACTTCTGAAGGACCAGCTGGCATATCAATAGCTACATCACGCAAAGAAACTAGCTGTTTGGCTGCTGTTACGTATTGATTACCTGGACCGAATATTTTATAAACCTTTGGCACAGATTCCGTACCATAAGCCATAGCTCCTATTGCCTGTACTCCACCGGCCTTAAATATTTTATTTACTCCAGCCAGATTAGCGGCAAACAAAATAGCTGGATGCACTTTACCTTCACGGTTTGGAGGGGTACAAAGTACAATTTCCTTGCATCCGGCAATGCGTGCTGGAGTTGCAAGCATAAGAACTGTTGAGAACAAAGGAGCTGTTCCGCCCGGAACATACAATCCCACTTTCTCAATTCCCACCGCTTTCTGCCAGCAAACTACACCCGGACGTGTTTCTACTTTCTTTCCGGTAAAACGTTGTGCCGAGTGAAAGGTTTCTATATTTTCTTTTGCAAGTATGATAGCTGCTTTCAGATCGTCACTGATCAGACTTTCGGCTTCTTCTATTTCATCAGCACTCACAGCCAGACTAGCAAGCTGTACTTTATCGAAGGTAGCTTCACATTCGAGCACTGCTTTATCACCTTCAGTCTTTACACGATTAAGAATTCCTTTAACTGTATCGTTCAGACTTTCAGTATTGAGTGCGGGGCGTTTCAGAATTTCTTTCCAGTCCTCTTTTCCCGGATATTTAATTATTTTCATAGACTTATTAAATAATCATCTTTTCAATAGGTAATACAAGAATACCTTCAGCTCCAAGAGCCTTCAGTTTACCAATAATTTCCCAGAAGCGTTTTTCTTCGAGAACAGTGTGAACAGAACACCAGTCTTCCTGAGCAAGCGGCATAACAGTAGGACTCTTCATTCCCGGAAGAACTTCAATAATATCTTTCAACTTATCTTTTGGTGCGTTCATCAACACATATTTCTTATCTTCTGCAGTTTTAACAGCATCCATGCGGAACAAAAGTTCATCGAGAACTTCTTTCTTTTCTGCCGACATTTCCTTATTACCAATCAGTAAAGCTTCCGATTTCATCACCACTTCTACTTCCTTCAGACGATTACTGATTAAAGTAGAACCAGAGCTTACTATATCAAAAATAGCATCTGCCAATCCAATTCCCGGAGCAATTTCCACAGATCCATTAATTACATGGATTTCTGTTTTAATGCCGTTGGCTTTCATGAAGTTCTTCAATATTACCGGATAAGAAGTAGCTATCTTCTTACCTTCAAACCATGACAATCCTGGATATTCAATATCTTTAGGCATAGCTAAGGAAAGACGACATTTGCTAAAGCCTAATCTCTTAACGATTTCCGCATCTTCATCCTTCTCTACGAATTCATTCTCGCCAACAATACCTAAGTCGGCTACTCCGGTAGCAACAGCCTGAGGAATATCATCATCACGAAGGTACAATACCTCAACAGGGAAATTAGTAGACTGAACAAGAAGTGATCTCTTGTGAGAACTTAATTTAATGTCTGATTCTTCGAAAAGAGCCATTGTTTCTTCGAACAAACGCCCTTTGGATTGTACGGCAATTCTTAGCATAAGTTTATTTTGTTTAAAATGATTTATTTAGGAATAAAAAAAGGCTCACCAAAACGGTAAGCCTTTCTAATTTCATATATACATAATCTATACGCCCACCGACTATTCGTTAGGAAAATGATGATGATGACGTATAACTGTATTGATCATATTGTTTTTTGTTTTATGCGACAAATGTAAAGCTATCTATTTAGATTTCCAAATAATTATCACAAAAAGATGTTTAAGACTAACAATTTAATGGATTTACATCCTCTTCCTCTACTTCACAGCCTAGGAATTGCATTTCTCCACGCAGTTTTTCCTTAGAAAAAGTAAAGTAGGTGCAAACTGACTTTGTGCAAAGTTCGCCTGCTTCATTATACAGCCGTCCCTCTACAATAACAATATTACGCTTAACTTCCTGAATACTTGCCCGTAAAGTTAAACAAGAGTCGTTTGTATTGACCGACTTCATGTACCGTGTTTGCATATTAGTAGTAACGCCGGTAGTCTGAAGTTTACGAAGCACTGCCCATGCACAGATTTCGTCCATTAAAACCGCCTGAATACCACCATGAAGAGTATTTGTCCATCCCTGAAACTGAGGCTGTGGTTTCCAAAAGCTGACAACTTCATCGCCATCTTCATAGAAATCCATCTTCACACCACTTTCGTTGCTCTTACAACAACCAAAACAATTATATCCTTCCTTTTTATTCCAGGGGTTGATTATCTTTTTCATCTTAAATAGAATACATTTTTATTTTTTGTAATTGTCGAGACCTTTTTGCAGGAATTCTACATACTTTTCAATATCTTCATCGTAAGCATACGATTTATTGAGCGGTTTACCTTCATTATCCAGTAATACGTAGAAAGGTTGCGCATTGGAACCAAACTTAATTCTTTGCAGATAACTCCACTTGTCTCCAATAGTCCTCAATGTTCTTTCTGTTCCATTCTCTGTTACAGTAATTGGCGAAGGAAGAGGTTTTTTATCATCTACATACAAAGAGATCAATACATAGTCATTTTCAATAATGCTACTAACTTTCGAATCAATCCATACAGCAAGTTCCATCTTACGACAGTTTACACATCCATATCCGGTAAAGTCAATCATAACAGGTTTACCTTGTTGTCTTGCATATTCCATACCAGCATCAAAATCATCAAACTTGGCATGTACTTCTTTTGTATACAGATTAAAATCCTGAGTTTTCATTGGAGGTGCAAATGCGCTGACAGCTTTTAATGGCGCACCCCACAATCCGGGAATCATATATACAGCAAAAGCCAAAGAAACCAAAGCCATGAAGAACGCAGGTACAGATGTTTTTGTATCTTCATCATCATGTGGAAAACGAATTTTACCTAATAAATATAATCCCAGTAATGCAAAAATTACAATCCACAAAGCAAGGAACGTTTCGCGATCAAGCAATCTCCAACCATAGGCCAGATCGGCTACAGAGAAGAATTTCAGAGCAAAAGCTAGTTCAAGGAATCCAAGAACAACTTTAACCTGATTCATCCAGCCACCCGAACGAGGCATTGACTTCAACCATGATGGGAACAATGCAAAAAGAGTGAAAGGCAATGCCAATGCTATAGCAAAACCAAGCATTCCAATTGCAGGGGCAACAATACTACCGGATGTAGAGACTTGTACCAATAAAAATCCTATAATAGGTCCTGTACAGGAGAAAGAAACAAGTGTCAATGTAAATGCCATTAAAAAGATACTAAGCAGTCCACTTGTACTCTCGGCTTTACTATCCACTTTTGTACTCCATGAAGATGGAAGTGTAATCTCGAACGCTCCAAAGAACGAAGCAGCAAAGACAACAAGCATCAAGAAGAACAATATATTAAATATAGCATTTGTAGACAAAGCATTCAATGCACTTGCTCCAAAAATCAACGTAACAGCAATCCCCAAAGTCAGATAGATTACCACGATGGAAACTCCATACAATATAGCATCCCTTATTCCTTTTTTCTTGTCTTTAGCTCGTTTTAGGAAAAAACTTACTGTCATAGGAATAATTGGCCACACACACGGCGTAAACAGAGCAAGCAAACCACCCAAAAATCCGGTCACAAAAATATAAATCCAGGAGAGGTTCTTGTGATCTGTAGATCCTCCGAAACTTTGCAGTTCACTAATTACCGGTTTCCAGTAATCAGATTTAGCAACAGTGTCAGTAGATGCAACAGAATCTGTCTTTGCAATAGCCAAAGTATCAACAGCCAAGGCTGTAACAGGTTCTTCTTTTAAAGTCTTTGAAGATGTTTCTTCATCCTTTGCAGCTTCAGCCACAGCTTTTGTACTACCCTTACCCTGAAAATTAAAAGGAACTTCGGTAGGTGGCAAGCAACTTTCATCATCGCATGCACCATACTCCAGATAGCCCTTAATTTTATAACTACTGCCCGTTATTTTTATTTTTTGTGAGAAAGTAGCACTATGTTCAAAATAGCGCAATTTCATCTCAAAAACTTTATCAAACTTCTCTATTTCTTTGCTAAGAGGAGTAAGTTTTCCTATCAGCTTTGCTCCTTCTATTTTTTCTACATTAAACGTTGCCGATATAGGTCCTCCAGAAGGAAGATTTACTGAGTAAACATGCCACCCTTTATCAATAGATGCCGTAAATCGGATTTCAGCTTCAGTATCATTGATCGTTTTTAGCTCTGTTTTAAAGCTAACCGGATCTTGAATCTGAGCAGAAATATTGCTTGCCAATAATAATAGCAAGAAAAATATTAATTGTATTTTCTTCATTCTAATAACCTTTGTTCACGACTAAAACTCATAGTCAACACATGCACGGCTTTCTTTAACGTCAGCCAATATCTTTCCAGCTGCAACGTGTAAAGGATGTTTTGCATAGTAACTTACATCCTCCAATGAATCAAATTCACTATTCAAAGCAATATCGTAAGTTTCAGCTGGATTCATATTAAATTTTACTTCAATTTTACGGATTACATCAATATCTTTAGGTAAAGCTTCTATAGCGTTTTTAAATGCATTCATTACTTCAAGTTTTGCACTCTCTGATTCCATCTTTTTTAATTGGAATAATACAATGTGTCGTACCATACTTTGTTTTATTAATTAATTTATTCTATTTTTGTATATAAATTCAATTATAATGAATTCTTAGCAAAAGTAAGTTATTTGTTTTAAAAATCAATATTAAACCATGTTAATAATAGGTATAGCTGGTGGAACAGGTTCCGGCAAAACAACCGTTGTTCGTAAAATTTTTGATAGTCTTCCAAAAGATGAAGTAGTCTTACTACCTCAGGACTCTTACTACAAAGACAGTAGCAATGTCCCTGTTGAAAAAAGACAATTTATCAACTTCGATCATCCGGATTCTTTTGAATGGGATTTGCTATCAAAGCATATCCAGTTACTAAAAAAAGGAGAAAGTATAGAACAGCCAACTTACTCTTACCTGACTTGCACCCGTCAGCCGGAAACAATTCACATTGAACCTCGGGATGTTATTATTGTAGAAGGTATTTTAGCCTTAAGCGACAAGAAGTTACGAGATTTAATGGACCTGAAAGTGTTTGTTGATGCTGATCCCGATGAGCGACTGATACGTGTAATAAACCGCGATATTGTAGAACGTGGACGTACAGCTGAAATGGTAATGGAAAGATATACTCGTGTATTAAAACCTATGCATCAGCAATTTATTGAACCAACAAAAAGATATGCCGACTTAATTATTCCTCAAGGTGGAAACAATCAGGTTGCTATTGATATATTGACCATGTTTATCGAAAAAAATCTCGATCTGGAAAAATAGAGAATAAAACATATGCGTAAAATACTACTTTTCTTCCTGATAACCATGTCGTTACTTGCCTGTAAGAATACACAAACAGGCCAGAAAGAGAAGAGCGTTTACGATCTTCCTCAAATAAAAGATAGTGGTGAACTGGTAGTTCTAACTCTTTACAGTTCTACATCTTACTTTATTTACCGAGGACAGGAGATGGGATATCAATACGAACTAAGTGAACAATTTGCGCGCTCGCTTGGATTAAAGTTACGAGTTGAGGTAGCTAAAAATATTCCCGAACTGGTACATAAATTGAAAAAGGGCGAAGGAGATATGATTGCCTACAATTTACCAGTAACAAAAAAAATGAAAGACAGTCTGACTTATTGCGGACTAGAAGTTATCACTCACCAGGTAGTTGTTCAACAAAATAAATCTAAATCGGAGCTTCTTACAGATGTTACTCAACTGATTGGAAAAGATGTTTATGTAAAACCAGGAAAATACTACGACCGTTTAGTTAACCTAGACAAAGAATTAGGTGGTGGAATCAAGATTCATAAGGTAGAAAGCGACAGCGTTTCTGTAGAAGACTTGATAACCCAGGTTGCTGAAGGTAAGATTCAATATACGGTATGTGATGATGACCTTGCCAAATTAAATGCAACTTACTATCCCAATATCAATATTAAACTATCTGTTAGTTTTGACCAACGGGCATCATGGGCTGTAAGACAAGAATGTACGCAACTTGCTAAAGCTGCAAACGAATGGTATAAAAACAATATTACCTCTCCAGATTATACAGCCAGTACAAAACGATATTTCGAATTACTGAAAACAACAGTCCACTCTCCTATTTTATCCTTAAAACACGGTAAAATTTCTCTTTATGACAATTTTTTCAAGAAATACTCGAAAGAAATAGACTGGGATTGGCGACTCCTTGCTTCACTTGCTTATAATGAATCGAATTTTGACCCAAAAGCTGTGTCATGGGCGGGAGCAAAAGGATTAATGCAACTGATGCCTGTCACTGCGAGAGCCATGGGATTATCATCTGGAGAAGAAGAAAATCCAGAATTAAGCGTAAAGGCTGCGGTTAAATATATTGCTTCTATTAACAAAAGCTTTAGCATGATAGCCGATAAAAAAGAACGGCGAAATTTTATTCTAGCTGCTTATAATGCAGGATTAGGACATATTTATGACGCTATGGCTCTGGCTGACAAATATGGAAAAAACAAGTTGGTGTGGTATAACAATGTGGAGCACTTTATTCTTTTAAAAAGTAACGAAGAGTATTTCACAGATCCTGTATGTAAGAATGGCTATTTTCGTGGAAGAGAAACATTTAATTTTGTTCGTGACATAAACTCCCGCTATCAGGTATATAAGAAAAAAATAAAACATTGATCTCATAAAAAAAGGATAATCTATCTCAGATTATCCCTTTTCGTTTGTTTAAATTTGTTAGATCTGTTAGAATTGTTTATGTAAGAGAGTTAAGTTTCATGTTTATAAGCAGTCAGATATAAATTGCTGCATTTCCGGGAATTGACTTTCAATGCTTTGAAGTAATTTAAACTGTGCATTTGAGCGTACTAAATTATGTTCCGGATATTGAATTTTATAATAAGTATCACCATTAATATAATCTGCAAGAAAACGAACTAATTGCATATAAGGAAATAAAGCTGCCGCATATGGAAGATTCTCTATTTCAACAGGAAGAAGGAATGAACGAGCAGATTCTAAATATCCTTTTGTAAATGCTTTAAAAATTTCCATATTAAAGTTCACATTCTCAAGATTCTTATCGTCTTCGTCACCAGTGTTTGCAGCAGAACGAAGAAAATCGCCATAATCAGAAAATATAAAGCTTGGCATAACCGTATCCAAATCAATAACACAAAGTACATTTCCATCCTGATCAAACATCATGTTGTTTACTTTGGTATCGCAATGGCAAACCCTTTTAGGTAGTTTACCTTCTCTATACCAACGTTCAGCTTTACACATCTCATTGGCACGTTTTTCTATTTCGTCAATCAAACATTGAACTTTCAACAAACGACCAGCTGCATTCTTTTCAATAGCCTCATGAAGTTGCCTCAAACGAAATTCCATATTATGAAAATCTGGAATAGTTTCACCAAGTTTATCTGGAATATCAGCAAGCATTGACTGAAAATTACCGAAAGCAATACCAGCTGTATACGAATTTGCAGCATCAACTGTTTCACGAGTTATAGCATTGGCAATAAAAATCATTACCCTCCAATAGCTATTACCATCAAAGTAATAAAGCTTATCATCTTTGGCAGGAACAAGTGTAATAACCTTACGATCCAAATCTGTTTCATTTGCCTGTTCCAGTTTTTTTCGGATATATGATGTTACTATAAATATATTCCTCTGCAACATTTCAACATCCTGAAATATTGCATGATTAATTCTTTGAAGAACATAATCTGGATGCTTTTTTTCGGTTGTTTCTATTTTATATGAATCATTTATCAGGCCGTTTCCTAGTGGAAGTATTTGATGCATATCTCCATCAATTTTAAAATGAGTAGCTATCTCAAACAGGTTGTTCATTGTATTATTAAATATATTATATAAACTTAGCGCAAATATATATATTATTTTATTAATATAAGTATCTTATGCTATATTTCTAATTATATTTAATAAATAAAAGAGGGATATAATTCTATTTATAAAAATAAAATAGAATTATATCCCTCTAAATAATATTAAAAAGATATGATTTACTTGAAAATCAATATTTTATATAATAAAGGCAATCTTTACGACCAAATATATAAATAATTATCTAAAACCGGTCAATACCTTCGAGTTTAAGCAATATAGTTTTTATATCTAATCCTCCAGCATACCCTCCCAAAGTACCATTGGCTGCAATCACTCTATGACATGGAATAATTATTACAATTGGATTTCGTCCATTTGCAGTTCCAACAGCCCGACAAGCCTTAGGATGTTCTACTCGTTCCGCAAGCTCTTTATAACTGATAGTTTGTCCATAAGGAATGGTTTGCAAAGCTTTCCATACAGAGCACTGAAAAGTTGTACCTTCAGGAGCTAAAGGCAAAGTAAAATCTTTCCGGTTCCCTGAAAAATATTCATCAAGCTGACGAATACACTCTTTCATCACTGCTGGTATATTCTCTGAAGAAGTCTTTGCAGATTCTTTAAATAATAACTGAGTAATGTGGCTTTCTGTAGATTTAATCTCAAGAATACCTACTGGAGACGAATAATAAAAAATGCTCATAACTATACTTTGTTTCTAAATTAAAACAAATTCAGTTTATTAGTTTGTGCTTCCTCAATAGAAACAGTATCAACCTTCTTATCTGCATTTTTCAGACGAAGAGATTCATATTCTTTATTGAGTTCTGCTGCAAATTTTTCTTTTGCTTCAGGATTAAGCAAACGTGAAGCCACTGTTGCATTTTGAGCAGCATCTTTCATATGAGCCACAATACCACTGTAAACAGGAGCTATTTTTAATGCCGTATGCAATTTAGATGTCGTTGCTCCACCAATCATCAAAGGAATATCCAAGCCAGCTTTCTGTAGTTCAGAAGCCACATGAACCATTTCTTCCAATGAAGGAGTAATCAATCCACTCAATCCTATAAAATCAGGTTTTTCTTCTATTGCACGCTGTACTATCGTTTCAGTAGGAACCATTACACCCAGATCAATAACTTCAAAGTTATTACATGCCATTACTACAGATACAATATTCTTTCCAATATCGTGAACATCACCTTTTACTGTAGCAATAAGCATCTTGCCAGCAGAAGAAGATCCTTCTGTTTTTTCAGCTTCAATTAATGGTTGAAGTATAGCAACTGCCTTTTTCATTGTACGTGCAGTTTTCACTACCTGAGGCAAGAACATTTTACCGGCACCAAAAAGATCACCTACTATATTCATACCTTCCATTAAAGGTCCCTCAATAATATCAACAGCCTTATTGTAGAGTGGAATAATCTCAGCGAGATCTTCTTCCAGATATTCGCCTATTCCTTTTACCAAAGCATATTTTAATCTTTCGGTTACATTCTCATCTCGCCATGCATCACGCTTAACAGCTGTTTGAGTATCTTCCTTTGAAGCTTTTAAACTTTCAGCCGTTTCAATTAGAATTTCTGCTGCATCCGGACGTCGGTTAAGAACCACATCTTCAATCTTCACAAGTAAATCTGGTTCTATATCAGTATACATAACTGCTGTTGCAGGGTTAACAATACCCATATCCATACCTTGCTGAATAGCATGATAAAGAAAAACGGCATGCATAGCTTCACGTATATAGTTATTTCCTCTGAAAGAGAAAGAAAGATTACTTACCCCTCCACTAATATGTGCACCTGGAAGATTCTTCTTTATCCATGCTGTAGCATTAATAAAATCTACAGCATAATTGTTATGTTCTTCCATACCGGTAGCAATTGCCAAAACATTGGGGTCGAAAATTATATCATGAGGATTAAACTTAACTTTGTCCACCAACAGTCTATATGCGCGTTCGCAAACTTCAATTTTACGGGCACATGTATCAGCCTGTCCTTTCTCATCAAAAGCCATTACTACAACAGCCGCACCATATTTCTTTACAGTTCGTGCATGTTCAAGAAAGACTTCTTCGCCTTCTTTCAGTGAAATAGAATTCACAATAGATTTTCCTTGCAAACATTTAAGTCCGGCAATAATAACTTCCCATTTTGAAGAATCTATCATTACAGGTACACGAGATATCTCAGGTTCAGAAGCTATCAGGTTAAGGAATGTAGTCATTTCCTCTTTTGCCTCCAGTAACCCTTCATCCATGTTTACGTCAATAATTAAAGCACCATCTTCCACTTGCCCGCGAGCAATAGTAAGAGCTTCATCATATTTTTTTTCTTGAATGAGTCGAAGGAATTTACGTGAACCAGCCACATTACATCTTTCACCTACATTCACAAAATTAATTTCTGGTTTCACTTCCAGCAATTCCAATCCTGAAAGCCACATACAATCTGGATTTGATTGCGGTTTATGAGGAGTTTGACCTTGAACTAAAGCAACATATTCAGCAATATATTCATTGGTTGTTCCGCAACATCCACCAATAATATTGATCAATTTTTCATCAATATACTCTTTAACCTGAGCAGCCATTTCGGCCGGAGTCTGATCATATTTACCCAAGCTATTAGGAAGACCGGCATTAGGATATGCACTTATATAATAAGGAGCACGAGATGCTAAGCCTTCAAGAAAAGGTTTTAGTTGTTTAGCTCCGAAAGAGCAGTTCAAACCTACAGAGAAAATAGGTGCATGTTGAACAGAAGCCAGGAAAGCATCCAAAGTCTGTCCGGAAAGAGTTCGTCCACTAATATCTGCTACTGTAACAGAAAGCATTATTGGTAGTTGTACTCCTTTAACTTCCATCGCAGTTTCAGCTGCAAAAATTGCAGCTTTAGCATTCAGTGTATCAAAGATAGTCTCGATAAGAATCGCATCTACACCTCCATCTATCAGCGCCTCCATCTGTTCCTGATATGCAGTAGCCAGTTCATCATACGACAAAGCACGAAAAGCCGGATTATTTACATCAGGAGACATCGAGCAAGTCTTATTAGTAGGACCAACAGATCCTGCTACAAATCTGGGCTTATCAGGATTCATCCGGGTATATTCATCTGCTACTTCACGGGCAATTTTTACAGCAGCAAGGTTTATCTCACGCACATAATCCTGCACATGATAATCGGCCATAGAAACAGTTGTAGAACTGAATGTATTTGTTTCAATGATATCAGCACCAGCTTCCAGGTACTTACGATGTATATCACGGATAACATCCGGACGAGTAAGGCATAACAAATCATTATTCCCCTTCATCTGACCAGGGATATTCGCAAAGCGTTCATTACGAAAATCCTCTTCTCTCAAATTATACTGCTGAATCATTGTACCCATAGCTCCATCCAATATAAGGATGCGCTCGGAAACTAACTGTTGAATGGTTGGTTTCATTATATATAATTTATTTTTAAGCTGTTCAGGTTTTATTTAAACAGCATTAGAATGCAACTTGTTTATAAACACATAATTTTTCAATCGGAAACACCACACTACCACAAAAGCAAATCCCATACGGGTTAGTACTATCCACCAAAAACCGATGCCTAATGCTACAAATAAGAGTGTATCCTCCAACAAAGAGTGAGATATGGCTAAGTGATGATTAAGCACATTTACGTCATTTCTGGAAAGCATACCATTATCTATTTGATCTATCATTATTGCGCCACCATAAGCCAGACCTACAACATTCCCCACAATCCATAAAAAAGAAGCCTTCTCCGGCATTCCGAAGAATTTCATAAACGGGCGTAATGGACGTGATATGGTATCAAATAACTTATACTCCTCTAATAACTTTTGCAATATCATTAATACAGAGACAATAAGCAATATTGTGATAATCAACGTAACAGATGTATTAAACCATGCACTGAATACTTCACCTACAGAAGAAAATACTTCTGGTTGAGTAACAACCTCAAAATGGACAGTCGAAGCAGGCATTATCTTATTCAAAACAAAAGCCACCACAATAGACATCAGAATACGAAGAGTTGTCATCCACCAAAAAGAAGAACCGGTTTTCTTCTGAACAGCACTTTCCACTAGCAAATTATGTGAGAGAAGACACATCAGCGTAAGAATTGTAGCCTCTCTCAATGTAATAGTCAGAGATGTCATTACAGCTATTGAAGCATACAACGGCAAGAAAATGCTAGTCAGGAAAACAATAGCAGTTTCACCCGGCAGCCCTATCAGATTGAATAATGGGTTAAGGAACTCAGCAAAATAGCTTAAAGCTCCGGAATATTGCAAAAAGCGGACAAAAAGCGATACTGGGAGTATTATCTTCAATAACCACAGACTTATTTTACCAGCTTTTGGCAGTGCATCTTTAACGCATTTCAGCAAACGTTTAGGGAAGTCTCTCATTCTTACTTTTTAAACATTCTGTCCATATCGCGCTTATCATCTTTTTCTCTTAGTGACTGACGCTTATCATATTGTTTCTTTCCTTTTGCCAAAGCTATCACAACTTTAGCCAATCCTTTTTCATTTATAAACATCCGAAGAGGAACAATCGTAAACCCAGTTTCTTTTGTTGCTCTCTCCAGTTTCCTTAATTCTTTGCTATTTAGTAATAATTTACGATCACGTCGGGCGACATGATTATTATAGGAACCATAAAAATATTCAGCAATATGCATATTCTTTACCCAAAGTTCCTCGCGGGCAAAAAAACAAAAAGTATCTACCAGACTGGCTTTACCCAGACGGATAGATTTAATTTCGGTACCAGTAAGTACTATACCGGCAGTAAACGTATCTGTTATCTCATAATCGAAAGTGGCACGCTTATTTTTTATATTTACGGGAGCTTGTTTCATATAATCAGTTTAGTACAACAGTTAGTTTATTAAAAATTAGTTCTATAATAATAGGGCAAAAAATTATCACTAAAGAAGAAAAAATAGAAAACCATGTACTTTTGTTCTCATTCATCTTTAGCAGCACCCTTGCACCTTCCCAAATTATATAAATAATATAAAACTGAAAAATCAATTTTAGAATTAAAAAAGCAGGAACAATCTCTACTATAATCTTCAAGACAAAGGGAACAACCATTGCGTATCCCACAATTTGTTCTGCTTTTGCTAAATCACAATCTACACCAAACATGCTACGTGCCATTTTGCTAACAGTCTTAGCTGCAAGAAAATACCCAATAAACAAGGCAACAAAAACTCCACAACACTTAGTCATGGCTAATTGAAAAAGTTGATTTTTGGTAAGGTCTTCACTTCCTATGTTATACAAAAACACACTAGCAAAAACAGCCATACCACATAAACCAATCATAGGATAAACAAAGGTAGCCAAGCCCTTTCGTTTATCCTCTTCTAAACTAATTTCCTCCCATGCCTTGGCAGGGGAGGAAATCAATAACATAACTTTTTTAAACAAATTATTGTAATTCAATTCTATATTATAAATTATTATATATCATATTCCGTAGAATACACTTTATTAAATGTGGTACCCTCGTCCTTAACGATATTCACATTTATAGTAATCTTACTTTTGGTTGTTGGCAAACTATTCAGAATACTGTTTATATTAAATGACATAAAATACAAAAATGGATAACTACCAGCTACATTAGATGAAAGGTATCCATTGAGTTTATTATCTGAATTATCATTATGACTTAGATACAGATTCAACACATCCGGTTTAGTAGGATCGCTTACTGCCTGGAATGATTGATCTGTATAATTAAACATGGTGAAATAATGAGTTTTACTATAGAAATAGTAACTTGGAGCAATTATTAAATACCCTTTATTTATATATAACTGACTAGTTTGTGTCATTAAATCGAGTTGCAATATAGGATCAGTGGAAATAGAATCATTAGCAGATCCTTTTGTTACAAATGCCACTTTACGGTCAATAGATGCAATATAAGTCAATTCAATATTATATGTCCTATCACTTGGATCTTTTGACGCTTGTGCTGTCACTTGACTCGGATCAACCAGAGTATACGCAATATACGCCTTATCTATTGCATCAATTTTAAGTCCTTTTGAAGCTAATGATGAAAGAGATGCCGAAGTAGGAATAAGTGTTTCTCCGCTATCAGCTATCAGATATGTCCCCATAGAATTTACTACCCGGGCAAAGACATAATAAGGTTTAGAAGATGTATCATCACTACCACTGTCAATACATGATGACAAGAAAGGTATCATCAATAATGTAAAGCTTAAAACAAATAATTTTAATTTTTTCATTTCTCGTGTTTTTTAATTTGAATATAAAATATATTAAGATTTATAAGAAAACGCAGACTTTTACCCAAATACTGCATCGTATTATTTTATATTCGCAAATTCTTCTAAATGCTCATCAATATACCCTGCTATAATAGAAGTTATTTCTTCCTCATTTTCAAGGAATTCCTCTTCAAGATCATCAAACTCTTCATATTGTTCATACATAGCCATAAAATCGTCTTCACTTCTCTCCTTTTCAAGATCTTCTTTATGAGCATCGTATATTTTCTTAGCTTTATAAATCAACTTAGAAAAATCTTCAGCGCCAAACAATCTCATAGATTTGGCAAACGGATTATCAAATATATATCCTCCATATCCATTTTGAATAAGTTGCACAAATCCCCCTTCCATCACTTCTTCTCTAAAAAAATGATAAGCTAATACCGAGTGCTGAGCCCCATTGAGCAGCCCCATTTTTTCAGCATTTAGATTTCCTCCAAGAATATCTAAATACTTATCGGTAAACACTTTGATAAATTCATCCATTCCAAGTGATGCAGCTTCTTTTAGAGCAGAATCTGAAATTTCAATTGTTGTAGGCATATATTTAAGTTTATAACAGTTGTCAAAGATACATATTATTAAGAAAATAATCCAAGAAAATAGATTAAAATATATTTTTCATCGACATCTGGTTCACAGAATTATCACCTCAGAATTCATAAAAATTGTGCTATAAAATATAGTCTGATTTTATCATTATACTCTCCATTGATATAAATGTAACCTCCACATTACAAAAGCTTAAAGAATCTAATCTATTTATTCTAAATTCACAAAAAAGTAATTATTCAGACCTTGCTAAAAAGAATAAAAAAACTAACTTTGCGGTCGATTTGAAAAAATCGAGGTTACGAGTTTTTTATTTAATACGTAAAAAAGAGCTAATATGACTTATTCACACGAAGTAGAACACATGTGTGTTGTACAAAAAGGTCCAAATCACGGACCAGCTCCCATACCAGAAGAAGGCAAATGGGTAAAATCAAAAGAAATTGTAGACATCTCAGGTTTAACACATGGTGTTGGTTGGTGTGCTCCACAACAAGGTGCTTGTAAGTTAACCCTTAACGTTAAGCAAGGTGTTATTCAGGAAGCTTTAGTTGAAACTATTGGTTGTTCTGGTATGACTCACTCAGCAGCTATGGCAGCAGAAATTCTTCCAGGAAAAACTATCCTTGAAGCTTTGAACACAGACCTTGTATGTGATGCTATCAACACAGCAATGCGTGAACTTTTCCTTCAAATTGTTTATGGACGTACACAATCAGCTTTCTCTGAAGGTGGTTTGATTATTGGTGCAGGTCTTGAAGATTTAGGTAAAGGTCTTCGCAGTCAGGTAGGTACTCTTTACGGAACTTTAGCTAAAGGTCCTCGTTACCTTGAAATGGCAGAAGGTTACATCAAGACTATCGCTCTTGATAAGAACGATGAGATTTGCGGATACGAATTCGTTCACATGGGTAAATTCATGGACGAAATCAAAAAGGGAACTGATGCTAACGATGCTTTGAAGAAAGTAACCGGAACATACGGACGCTTTACTGCTGAACAGGGAGCTGTTAAACACATTGATCCACGTCACGAATAATATAAGGAGGAAAAGAAACTATGATTAGAGAAGTAAAATTTGAAAGTCAAGACCGTCGTATCAAAGGCATCATTGAAGCTTTGAACGCTAACGGCATCAAAGACATTGAAGAAGCTAACGCAATTTGCGATGCTGCGGGGATTGATCCTTATATGACTTGTGAAGAAACTCAACCTATCTGTTTTGAAAATGCAAAATGGGCTTACGTTGTAGGTGCTGCTATCGCTATCAAAAAAGGTTGTAAAAATGCTGCTGAAGCTGCCGAAGCTATCGGTATCGGTTTGCAAGCTTTCTGTATCCCAGGTTCTGTAGCTGACGACCGTTTGGTTGGTATCGGTCACGGTAACCTTGCTGCTATGTTGCTTCGTGAAGAAACTAAATGTTTCGCATTCCTTGCTGGACACGAATCATTCGCAGCTGCTGAAGGTGCAATCAAAATTGCTGCTAAAGCAGACAAAGTACGTAAAGAACCATTACGTTGTATCTTGAACGGTCTTGGAAAAGACGCCGCTCAGATCATTTCACGTATCAATGGATTTACATATGTTCAAACTCAGTTTGACTACTATACAGGTGAATTGAATGTAGTTCGCGAAATCGCTTACTCTGACGGTCCTCGTGCTAAAGTAAAATGCTACGGTGCTGATGATGTTCGCGAAGGTGTAGCTATTATGTGGAAAGAAGGCGTAGATGTATCAATCACTGGTAACTCTACTAACCCAACTCGTTTCCAACACCCAGTTGCAGGTACATACAAGAAAGAACGTGTATTAGCTGGTAAACCCTATTTCTCAGTAGCTTCTGGTGGTGGTACAGGTCGTACACTTCACCCAGACAACATGGCTGCAGGTCCTGCTTCTTATGGTATGACAGATACTATGGGTCGTATGCACTCTGACGCTCAGTTCGCTGGTTCTTCATCAGTTCCTGCTCACGTAGAAATGATGGGATTCTTAGGAATTGGTAACAACCCAATGGTAGGTTGTACAGTTGCTGTAGCTGTAGATATCGCTACTGCTTTGGCTAAGTAATTTAAGCTATCAACTATATTAAAATCCCCGTAAATCATTGATTTATGGGGATTTATTATATCTATGCTATTCATCAAATGATTGCCTATTTTCATTTGCATTAGTTTAGACAATTAAGACTGCCGCTTTCCTTATCTATTTACAGCTGTAAAATTATGTTTATAAATTACTAGGTTACCTAATAGCATAAAGCTATCTTCATCTTCCATAAATAAAGAAACATTTTGAGATTTGTTGGGATTTATTCTTTTAAACAAACCTTATTTTCTATATTTGTGTCAATTATAAAAGAAGGACATAGATAAATGACAAAATACATTTTATGATGCATTACAGGGAATCATATTTGTAGCTATCCTTTGTTATTTATATTAAGTCGCAAAAACCTATATATAACACTATCGATGCTTATCTAATTATAAGTACACAGAAGAATGGAATGAATTTGCTAGAATCATAGAAGAATAAACTGAGGCTTAGTTTAAAATGAAATAAATAATTATATGAAACGATTTTACATTATAATACTTTTACAATTACTAATGTGGCAGTTTTTGAGTTTCAGTTCACAAGCCCAGATTGTTTCTAGAACAATTCATATTGAGAAAGCAGGAACATTGTCTACATTAATACCATCTAAAGATAAATACTTAATTGAAGAACTGATATTATCAGGTAATATAAATGGTACTGATATTAAATACATTCGTGAAATGACTGGAGGAGGAGAATACTGCGACATGACAAATGGGAAACTTATTAAACTTAACTTGGAGGATGTTAACATTGTAGCTGGTGGAATTCCTTACATTTGGCAAAAGTACGATGGGACAGAAAATAATTGTGTTTCAGATTATATGTTCTATGATTTAGAACAATTGAATTCAATAATTCTTCCACGAAATACAATAGCAATAGGTGTGGGAACTTTCAATCTTTGCACTGGATTAAAATCAGTAAATATAGGCAATAACGTGTCTACTATTTGTAGAGATGCATTTTCATATTGCCCAGAATTAACTACCGTAACAATACCTGAAAGCGTTACATCTATTGGAGAAAGTGCATTTTGGCATTGCTCCAGTTTAACTTCAATAACGATACCCAATAGAGTCATTTCTATTGGTGAACGAGCTTTGAAAGATTGTGAAAGGTTATCAGAAGTACATTGCAAAGCGCAGAATCCACCAATAATAAATTCTTCAGTCTTTGATAAGTATAAAAACAGGTTAAAATTATATGTTCCTAAAGGCTCTTCCAAAGCATACAAAAACGCAGAAGGTTGGAAAGAGTTCACAAACATCATAGAAGAATAGGTTCTTATAACTCAACAATACTTCCGGTCTACATTACCCATTGAAATAATGTAAACCGAATTTTGAAATAAAATATTTAATGCCAAGCCGGCTTAGGAATAAGAAAAATATTGTAAATCAGTTCTAGTAATAACCACAGAAACTGTAAACTCAATCCAGGAAAGGACATCCATTGGCGAATAATTGAAAACATCCCGCCAGGTTTTTGAAAAAGCTGGCGGGACTTTGTTCAACATCCGGTTACGTTTTTAAAAAGACAGGCGGGATGTTTTTTGCATTGCACTTTTACACTATCTTACAGAAAAACGAAAATCAACCATCACTCCATCACTTTTTTCTGTAAAATATTTAAATACAGTATATTATTTCGAGCTATTTTTATTCAAAAAATGATCAAACTCAACCTATATTATTGCTCAAGACGTATTAAGTCTGAAATTTGCAGATTGTACTCAAAAAGGTGAGGGTTCATGCCTTTTGGTGATGGTTTGGTGAGGGTAGAAATCAATCCATCACCGCGTAATTAGTTGTTTTTTAGTCTATTGGATAAAAAAGTGAGGAAGTGAGGGATGAAACTATTTTTTCAATATTACAGAAAAAGATGACCCCCTATTCAAAGAATTAGTGATAGGAGTGATAGGGAAAATACATATTTTGAACTTTATTAGAGGGGGTAGTGGCACTCTATAGGATGCCCCTGCCCCCCTATAGAGTGTTCAAAATAGTGATAATTGCTATCACTCCTATCACTAATTCTTTGAATATAAAAAAACAGACTTGAGGTTTTGGGTAAAGTCTCAAGTCTGTTTAGCAGAAATGACCAGACACTTTTTTGAAAGCATTTTTAGAATTGAGCATTTTCTTTCAATACCCGGCATTCTGAATCAGTAGCGGATTCATCCCTATTATTTTCTCAGGTATAGGAAATACAGTAGTATATCCATTTTGTTCGTTTGGGAGTTGCGGACGACTACTATATGCACGGGTAAACTGTCCAAAACGTATCAGGTCTTGTCGCCTCCATCCTTCCCAAGCTAGTTCAAGTTGTCTTTCGGCTAACAGATTTTCTAATGTTGCTTCCCTGGCAGATGCGCCAACGCGGTAACGAACTTCATTCAATTCTGCATCACCATTTTCACCGTTACGAACTTTAGCTTCGCTCTTCATTAGTAATACATCGGCATAGCGAAACAGCACAATATCATTTTCCATTAACTTACCGTCTTTCGTAGCTGTAACATCAACTTCATACTTCTTCATACGTGCTCCCGCTGTCTTTTCATAAGGAGTATTTGAAACATCCAATAGCACTTTCCAGGGAAAGTACTCTAAAACTATTCCATTATCCAATGCTACAACATTCCCTTTTAAATCATACACAATTCCAGCAAAATAACATTTATCAAAGCGAGGGTCTACATCATTTGTACCATAACCAAATGTATTAAGTATTTCTATTGTAGCACTCGAGCCATTCTCACCTCCCAGCCCATAAGCTTTTGCATGATTGTAATGACGTGAACGAAAAAGATATTGCATCTGATTGGTGTACATTGTTTTGTTCATTGGAATAGTGAATATATTCTCCTCTGATGATTCATTAAAAACAGCAAAGTTACGTTCGTATTGTGGTTCGAGCTGATACCCCGCTACAGTAATCTTGTTACAATAAGCTATTGTAGTTTGCCAGGAATTTAAACGATTACCATCCACCTCAAAATAAATAGATTTTCCGTTAGGATGTATACCATCAGTCCAGTTATTATCCGTATAAATTTCAGCATTTAAGGCTAGCTTTGCCAGTAAGAAATAAATCACCGGACGAGTGAGACGTCCATAATAATCTCCTGGCTGATTACTCCGTTCTTCAGCCAATAGAGACTCAACCGTCTGCAATTCCTTCACCACAAATTCGAATATTTCTTTCCGCTCTTTTTGAACGACTTCTTTCATAGGAGTTGAAGAAGACAGTACCAATGGAACTCTTCCAAACAAATCCATCAGATAATAATAATACATAGCACGCATAGCGCGTACTTCAGCTCTGTAGACCGGTAGCTCTGCATTCGAATGTGTTTCAGCAAAAGAATCTATTTTCTCCAAAGACTTATTACAAAGATTCACCACTTTATAGAGATACTCCCACGTTGCCTGAATTGCGTCATTATCCGTTCCCCATTTATGCAAGAACAAGCCTTGCCAAAAACCTCCGTCATACCAGTCACCACCACGAGTGGGCATAATAGCCTCATCTGTAGTAAATGTATTCAGGTCATAAACGCCTCGTCCTGTACCTTGCAACCCTTGACTGTCACTATATCCGCCTACATACGTATACAATGAAGCCACACTATTGAGATAAACATCTGCCAATGTTTTATAAGCTTCTTCTTCAGAAAGTCTGTCACGCGGATCTTCTTTCAGAAATTCACTACACGAAGCAGGTAGCATTAACAAGATAACGCATAGGAATCTGTAAATATACTGTCGTTTCATTGAAATATCCTCCATTAAAAATTAAGATTCAACCCAATAGTATAAGTCCGCGCCAACGGATATCCACGTTTGTCGTCCAAACCAAGTGTAGCATTCACTGTAGAACTGTTAATAATAGGCGATAGTCCTGAATATCCGCTAATAGTTGCCAGATTATTGACTGTAAATGCCAAACGAAGCGACTGAATATACTTCTTCAATTTCTGAACAGGCACATTCCATGCAACCGTTACATAATCAAAATTTATATAATCGCCCCGTTCCAACCAATAATCAGTTGCTGTCTGATCTTTGATATTACGTTGCGGAGCTTCTTTCATTACATTATAATCTGGGAAAATATTCATATTCATATAAGTCAATGAAGTTCCGTTATAAATCTTGTGTCCAAAAGCTCCGTTAATCTGCATTGAGATATCCCAACGCTTGTAACGGAAACTAATGTTAGATCCTAATAGCGCCTTTGGCACAGCCTGCCCTGCCACAAACCGATCTTCTCCATCTTCCAGACTAACTCCTCCTCCATTTAAGTCTGCAATCTGGTACACTGATTCGCCACTGCTATTTGTAATAAGTCCTGTTGTATGGGGCAGATAAAACACACCCAAGGGTTGACCCACTACCTGATACACTATGTGATTATACCCTCCATGAAAACCGGCTCCATTCAAACTTGCCAGACTCTTATACTTTGGACCGGATATAGTTTCACCATTATAATAACCGTTCAAAGTCAGTAATTTGTTTTGCTGGAAAGTAATATTAGCATTGATATTTAGTTCCATATCTTTAGCTTTTAAAGGCGTAACTCCAATTGCAATTTCGGTACCACTGTTTCGCATAGAACCAATATTTGCCAGTAATGTATTGTAAGTAAAAGGAGGTACACTTACATTATAAAGATAGAGCATATCCTTTGTCTTCGATGTATAATAATTAGCCGATAGCAACAAACGATTATCTAACAAAGCTACATCAATGCCTGCGTTGAAAGTAAGTTTCACCTCCCATTTCAGATTCGGATTTGTATTTCGTATATCTCCCAATGATACTACAGAAGAAGCTCCTATAGGTATAACTCCATTAGGCTTTACCAAATTCATTGTTGTGTACGAATCTATCCCGCTCTGATTTCCTGCCAAACCATATCCGGCACGGAACTTCAGATTATTGATCCAGGAAAAACGCTTCATAAACTTCTCTTCACTCACTACCCAGGCTGCTGATAAAGAAGGAAAGAATCCCCATTTATGATTATCCCCAAATTTAGAAGAGGCATCCGTACGAGTATTAACCGTAAAGATATAGCGATCAGCAAATGTATAATTAAAACGCCCTAAAAACGAAACCAAACGAGGCTCTTCATAATAGGAATTGGTCCCTTCCCACAAACGGATTGCTCCAGCCTGCAAGTTATCATACCCGAAATTGTCCGTACTGAAATTGGTTACGGTGGTATAGAACCCAGTGTACGTCTCTTTCTGCAATTCAGCTAAAGCCAAAGCATCAAAAAAATGTTTCTTCCAGTTCTTTTTGTATGTCAGCATCATATTGCCCAGTAACGATTCCTTTTTTCGTGTACCTTTATAGGCTTGGCCGTGTGCCCAGACTGAAGTAGGAAGATATTGAGAATTTTCCACAATATTATTAGTATATGCACCAAACACAGCTAGCTTCCAGTTATCAGACAGATGAAATGTCAATCGGGCATGACCACTGATGTGTGAAATAGCTTCATTATCTTTCACCTCCATCCATGCTAACGGATTAGTAATCTGACTGGCATTCGTAATCATATCCCAGGAATCTGTCTCAGGATTCTTATGATTGGGAAAAGTTGGATTAAAAGTCGCTGCTGAATAGAATGTCTTTTGATAATCGAACAAATTCCTATTCTTCTGAACAGAGCCAAACATACCCAATTCGCATTTTACAAAACCATCAAAAACCTCCTGAGCCATATTCATATTAGAAGTCAGAATTTTCAAGTCTTCATTTTGAATAACTCCCTGACGATTCATAAATCCCACAGAAACCCTATAGCTGGAAGCCTCAGTTCCTCCATAGAAAGCAACATTCTGGTTTTGCTGCAATCCGGTCTGCTCTATTTCTTTTTCAAAGTTTGTATTGTATCCTTTATCAAGAATAGAAATATTCCGATCTGCAGATAGTTTACGGAAATCATCAGCAGAAAGCATTTTCAAATTCTTATAAACAGAAGCAATACCAAAACTACTATTATAACTCACCCTAGTCTTACCACTAATACCTTTCTTTGTTGTCACTTCTATAACTCCAGAAGCACCACGCGAACCATACTGTGCAGTTTCTGAAGCATCCTTTAATATGGTGAAGCTTTCTATATCAGTGGGGTAAATAGAAGCAAGCATACTTAAGTCACCAAAAACGCCGTCTATAATAATCAACGGATCATTGCCACTACTTAACGAAGTTGTACCGCGTAACCGCACAGCATCCAAAGCAGCGGGACTATTAGTACTGCGCTGAATAGTTAATCCGGGTACTCTTCCACGTATAGCATCCAAAGGGGTGGTTATTTGTTCCCTATTCATCTGTATCTCCGTAATTTTTTCCACAGAGCCAGAAACATTTCTTAGTTTTCCGGTAGCATACCCAACAGTAATCAAAGAATCGGGCAAAGGAATGTTAAGCTTCTGCGCCATCAATATAACAGGAGAAATAATCAGGAAGCACAAGCTGAGAATATAGACTTTTTTGTAGTGTGTCATAAGTCTCGATTTTAAGGAGTACAATATGTACATATAACAAAAAAGTGGAAATTAGGTTGAGGATAAATAAAGTCTAACAGTCTAATACCAATATTTAAAACATTGATTTATAACAAAAAACAAGCGCTCGACTTTTTTTGGAGAAAGTCAAGCGCTTGTTTATAAGTTAAACACTAAATCTTTTATTTTTTTATCGGTTAAACAACTAAGCCCCTTGATAAATAAATAAAATCATTGGCGAATAATTTCGAAATACTATTTCTTAGCAACGCGATCTTTAGTATTCACTTTGCTTTTAGAATCACTCATCTTCTTTTTCTGATTCAAAGAATATCCGGAGCCATCACACTTATTAGCTTTCTTTGCAGGATCAGATTCATTAAAGCTAGCTCTCTTACAAGTTTTTTGCTCGCAATTATCACAAACACCATTCTGGTTGTTATCAGTAAAACATCCTCTTTTTCTTACTGTAACATTTGATTTAGCCTGAGCGGTCTGAGCATTCTGAGCAAATGTATCTGCCAAACTAACAACTGCGAATAGCATACAAAAAAATAAAACTCTTTTCATAAAATATAAATTATAGAATCATTTAATATCAGACTGCAAATATAGTGAACAAACAACTAATCATTATATAAAGAATAGAACTTGTTTAAAACTATTTTGCATATAAAAGCGTTATTTATTAAATTGTTGATAATAGTATTAAAGTGCTTTTAATTTAATACAAAGTGATATGAAACATTATATTTCTGGAATTAAGTGCATTTTATTTGTCTTCACAATAATATTCCCGGCGGGGTGCTCCAAAAGCGAAATGAAATCAAGCAAAGAACGTGTCCTGACAAAAACTGACGACACAACATTATCCTATATTTTATCACCTCCTGATAACAAGGGGAATATTTCAGTCGAGGAAGCTCTATACAATAGAAGATCACGTAGAGATTTTCAGGATAAAGAGATCTCCGAGAAGCAATTATCACAAATTTTATGGGCATGCTATGGTATTACATCTCCTAGAGCTGAAAACTCTGCAATGAGAGGCGGCTTGAGAACAGCACCTTCGGCAGGTGCATTGTATCCACTCGAAATTTATGTATTGGTAGGTAAAGTAAAAAACATAAAGCCGGGCATTTACAAATACATTGCAAAAAATCACAAGATTGTAATGACCATTAATAGGGATTTAAGAAAAGAGCTGTGTGCAGCTGCACTAAATCAGGAAATGATAAGTAAAGCTCCGGCTGTTTTATTTTATAGTGCTATATATAATAGGTGTACTGAAAGATATGGAAATCGTGGTCGTGAAAGATATGTTTGCATGGATCTGGGGCATTCCGCCCAAAATGTATATCTTCAGGTAGAAGCGCTTCATTTGGGAACCTGCGCTATAGGTGCATTCAATGATGATTCGGTTAAAAAAACAATGCAACTAAGTTCTGATGAAGAACCTTTATATATAATGCCTATCGGGTATTATTTAAATAAGCCATAAACTTAGCAATCTAAACATTAGATACTAATTTCCACATACCTGCAATTAAATCCTTTCATACAACCCAAAGATTATCGGATAATTCAGCTCGGAATAAATAATTCAAATTATTAAAAAATCGATTAGTAATACTTCAATTCTTAATATCTTCTTAAATATTAAGATTAAAACCATTGAGTATAATTGAAATCAAACAAATTGATTTATAATTTGTTAATAAAAAGTCTGTTATAGTAAAATTATAAAAATAACATTTTTCGTAATATACTAAACAAGCATAAATCTAGCCTAAAAAGTTATAATCTGAAAGATAAATAGATTTTAAATTAAAATAATTACTAAGCAATAAGTATAATAATATTTTATACACGATTTTACGACTTATTTAATGAAAAAAATTTCAAATTATGTTTTTTATATTTAATCTTATTTTTATATTTGTGAAATAATTAACTATAATAAATGAATATTCACAATAAATCTCTAAAAAACGAAAATCTCACTTAATGACTCTAAATAATCATATGTTTAATTTTAAAGAAAAAATGGAATGAAAAAAAGTAAGCTTCTAAGTTTCCTTCAATTTAAGAAAGGAATCGTACTCGTACTCGTACTCTCATTTATTTCTTTAGCAGCTATGGCACAGAACATTACTGTAAAAGGTAAGGTTACTGACTCTAAAGGTGAAGCTGTTATTGGCGCGAGCGTTTTAGTACAAGGTACAACAAATGGAACAGTTACTGACCTTGATGGTAATTATTCATTAACAAAGGTTGCTCCAAATGCACAACTATCTTTTTCCTACATTGGCATGAAAAAGCAATTTGTTGATGTTAAAGGCAAAACTGTTATCAATGTTGTTCTGGTTGACGATGCAGAAGTGTTAAAAGAAGTAGTTGTAACTGCATTAGGTATCAAGCGTGAAACAAAAGCTTTGGGATACGCTGTTACAGAATTAAAGGGCGACGAACTAAATGCCAATACAATTAACCCTGTTGCAGCTTTGCAAGGTAAGGTTGCCGGTGTTGAAATTGCACAATCAGATGGTGGTATGTTCGGTTCTACTAAAATTTTGATTCGTGGTGCTTCTACCCTAGGTAAAAACAATCAGCCAATCTATGTAGTTGATGGCGTTATTCTTGATAATGCTATATCTAACTCAGGTGATGCAGACTGGAGCCAGGCTGCAGGCGATTATGGTAATGAACTAAAGAACCTGAACCCTGATGACTTTGCTACAGTTTCAGTATTGAAAGGTGCTGCAGCAACTGCACTTTATGGTTCTCGTGGTCTTAATGGAGCTGTTGTTATCACAACAAAGAGTGGAACAAAGAACAAAGGTCTCGGAGTTCAATTCTCTCAGACTTTTGGTGTTGATTATGTATACGGTCAACCAGATTTGCAGAATGTATATGGAGATGGTTCAATTGCAGGTGATATATATTATGGCAAAACCAACTCTAATGGCGATTATTATCTTTTTGATAATCAACGCCAATTTATGCAAAACACAGACGGGAAGAATACCTTAATGGGCTATGGTCAATCCATGGGATTTGGTCCGGCATTCGATGGTTCACAAATTGAATATTACGACCATACATACAGAGCATACAAAGCACAGAAAAATAACTTTAAAGATGCGTATAACTTAGGTTTTAACACCAACACCAATGTTGCAATAAGCGGTGGAAATGATAAAACAACGATTTATACATCTTTTTCTTATAAACATAATACAGGAACGTTACCAGAAAATAGTTTTGATCGATTTTCTGCAATGGCTAAAATCTCACATGACATTACTAAAAGAGTAAACCTTGAAGCTACAGTTTCATTTGCAAACTCTAACCCTAAAAATGCTCAGCCAAACATTGGTGAAAACTTCATTAATGGTACATGGTCTCGTGCATACGATCCTGATTACTTCAGACATAAATACAAAGGTTTACATGGTGGGCTTGCAGACAGCAGTTTTGGAGATGAATACGGAACAGTTCCAGGACGCGATTTATGGTGGAGTATTTATGAAAACGAATATACTCAGAAAGAAACTTCTGTTCGTCCTGCACTTATCTTAAATGTAAAATTAGCTGATTGGGTTAAATTCAGAGCTGAAGGTAACTACAATTACTACTACACTCGTTCTGAAAATAAACAATTAGGTGCTGGTTATGCTAATACAAAATCAGGTTATTATGGTATGAGCCAGTTTACAAAAGAGCAAACTAACCTGAATGCTGCCTTCAATTTTGATAAGAAGCTCGGCGATTGGAATGTTGGCGGTTTTATTCGTGGTGAATATTACAACAACTTCGAACAATCATCTTCTATGAACACAACTGGTGGCTTGATTGCTCCTGGACAATATTTCATCGGTAATTCAATAAACAACGTAAGTTACAATGGAGCAATCGAAGGTGAAAAGAGAATGTTATCTGCTGCATTCCAGGGAAGTATTAGCTGGAAGGATCAGGTTTATTTAGATATTACTGGACGTAACGACTGGTCTTCAGCACTTGTTTATGCTGACAAACACGGTAACTACTCTTATTTCTATCCATCTGTTTCTGGTTCTTGGTTGATTCACGAAACATTCGATTTACCAAAAGTAATTTCGTTTGCTAAAGTTCGTGCTTCATGGGCACAAGTTGGTAATGATACAGATCCATATATCATTAACACAGCTTATTCATTAGGTACATCTGCTGTAGGAAACAACCGTGTATACTCATTATCTTTACCAACAACTGTGTATTCAAACAATTTGAAGCCTGAACGTAAAAACGCATGGGAAGTTGGTCTTGACTGGCGTTTCTTTGGAAACCGCATTGGAATCGATGCTACTTACTATAAAGAAAACACAAAGGATCAGATCATGACTATTGCTGTTCCTTATGTTTCTGGTATCAGTGCACAAAAAATTAATGCTGGTAACATTCAAAATCAAGGTATTGAAATAGCATTGAATACTATTCCGTTTGAAAATAAAGACTGGAAATGGAATGTAAACTTTACATATACAAAGAATAATAATAAGATCATAGCACTTCACAAGAATGTAGCCAATTATATTACATTGGATGGTACACCTGATTATGGTAACTACCGTATCGGTTCTGTTGCAAAAGTTGGTGCATCTTATGGTATTTTGATGTCTGACTCTAAAAAAGCTATTGATCAAGCAACAGGCTTACCAATATTAAAGTGGACTAATGGCTATCGTTCTGCATATTATCAGAGAAGTGGAAAAGTAGAAGAGGTTGGTTCTTTGGTTCCTGACTTCCTTGGTTCATTGTCTACAGGTCTTACTTATAAAAACTGGAGTTTAAATGCTTCATTCGATATGAGATTTGGTGGCATGGTGGCATCTTACGGTTCTCGTTATGGTACTGCTTATGGATATACAAAAGCTTCATTAAAATATTCTGCACAAAAATACGGAGGTTCTAAATGGACATCCAAGTTCGACAACTTGAGTTATAGTGATGGAGTTATTCCGGAAGGTATATTTTTGGCTGGCACTAAAATATCACAACCAGACGGAACTATGTATGTTGTTGCTGCAAACGGCGAAACATATAATGACCTATACAAAAAAGGTGTAATAGAACCATCTCATGCTTCAACATTCAATTACTTTGTAAATAGTTGGGGACAAGGTGTTGTTAACGACAGCTGGGTTTCAAAACTAAACTACATTGCTTTACGTGAAGTTTCATTAAATTACCGCGTTCCACAGTTATTCTGCCATAAGTTAGGTGCGAACTCAGTCAACCTTACACTTACAGGCCGTAACTTAGGTTATTTATTGAACAACATGCCTAACGGAGAAAATCCAGAATCAGTTCGTGGTACTTCTGCTACAGAGTTCCGTGTACGTACATTCTCTGGCTATACTGCAAACTACATGTTCACTATCAATGCAAGTTTCTAAATTGATACCTTAAACGAATGTTTAATAATAATAAGATGAACAAAATGAAAAAATATAAATCAATATTAATGTCAGGTCTAGTTGGATCTCTTCTAGTTTTCAGCGGATGCCGTGAAGATTTTGCTGATATTAATTCCAATCCATCTGATGTAACTAAAGCAGAACCATCTTATCTGTTTGCACAAGCAGTTATAAACTTTGAGCCGTCAGGCTATACTTACTGGTTCTACAATGCTGCTATGACATACAAATGGGGACAAATGGGAGTTCCAACATCTGGATTCACTTCAAATTATACTGTAACGACTGCTACCGGTGATCAGGGTGGAAAATATTTGGAAGTATTGAAATACGCTAATGACCTTAAGTATGTTCGCTCTATTATGACAGCTGAAGAATCTGCCAAATACGCAAACATGGCAGCATGTTTAGATGTATTAACTGTATATTTAGGAATCTTCGATAGTGATATGTATGGCGACAGACCTTTCACAGAAGCTTGTATGGCTCGTTACGGAGGTACATTAACTCCGAAATATGATAAAATTGAGGACCTTTACACTCTTTGGTTAAATATGCTGAATGAGTCAATTACTACATTAACCACATCAACAAATCAGACTTTCCCAACTACACAAGATGTTGCTTACAATGGTAATGCAGCTAAATGGGCTAAATTGGCAAACTCTTTGAAATTAAAAATCGCGGTTCGTTTATTGGTTCAAAACAAAGCAAAAGCTTTAGAAATTGCTTCTGCAGTAGCTAATGCTTCTTGTGGAGTATTGGATGGAAAAGATGATGACTTTTTATTCAATAAAGCGACTTCTGTAACTGCTAACGATGGTGATAAAGTATATCACTGGAACAATGGATTTATGCAAAGTACAGCCGCAAGCAAAAGAGTTATGGATTTCATGATCAAGAATCAAGACCCACGTGTAAGATTCTTCTATCAGAAAAACCAATGGAATTCAAAGGTTGTTCAGGCATTCTTTGATGCAGGTAAAGCTGTGCCAGCTTATGTATTGAACAATATTGAATACACAGAAGCTAATGGTAAGAAGACATTTGTTAAATGGAAAGGTTTAGGCGAACCATGGGTACGCTATTATGGTCTTCCTGTAGAAATGGAAGCATCATACAATTCACAAAATGCTGATTATTTTGATTATTCAAACCGTTTTAAACTAACTAACGAACGTGCAGCCTACATGCCATATTCTATGTTCCAGCAAGAAATGATTATTGGCCGATATGACTTTACATTGCCAACAGTACCTGGTGATGATGTAATTCAAGACACAGAAGATCGTCCTTGGTACGGTATGTATATGTCTACCGCAGAAGTAAACTTATACTTAGCTGAATTCAAATTATTAGGTGCATCTCTTCCAAACAGCGCTGCTTCTTATTTCAATAAAGCACTTCAGACATCAGTTGAAGAATATGATCGTTTAGCTAATTTGAATAAGATTCCTTATTACGGGACTACTTACAAATATGATCCAAACGAAAAAGCAATTGATTTGAAAGACGGTGAAATTGCAGCAATGATGGCAAACGCAGATTATCAGTTAACAGGTAATAAATCAAGTGACTTAGAAAAAGTTTATCTACAAGAACTTCTTCACTTTACTTTATTCCCATGTGATCAGTTTGTAACAGTACGTCGTTCTGGTTTTCCTAAAGAAGGTTCAGCATTAATTAAATGGGAAAATTTCTCACCAAAAATTCAAAACAGTGAAATACCACGTCGTTTCGAAGTTAGTTCTCCTTCCCCTACAGATTTGATGTATAAAATCTTAACTGATGCTTACGCTGCTCAGGGCTTTACTCCAGGTTCAAACCAGGATGGAGCTTTACTTAACAGTGAAAGAGTATGGCAAGATAAGGGTGCTCCACAATTTGGATCGGGTGCAGGTGCTAACTAATAGTTTTATATAGCATGAACTAAAACCTTTAAAATAAATTAAGAGGCTGTTTCAAAAGATATTTTTGATAGCAGCCTCTTATGTTTTTTGTATATTTACAAGCAAAACAAAAAACACTGTGAAAAAATGAAAAGACTTATACTTATTACTTTTTTTACAACTATTTCAATAGCTGCATTTTCTCAAAAGAAGAGAATTTTGCTCTTCGAAGAATACACTCCGGGGACTGTATTACTATTAAATAAGACTAAGATAAAAGTTCCTCTTAACTACGACACGGCAAATAAAGCTATGATGTTTACACAGGGGAAAGATGAAATGATTCTTACAAACAATGAACAAGTTGATACAATCTATATAGGACCTCACAAATTCATCTACGCAAAACAGAGCTTTTTAGAATGTGTTCCATTAAAAAATGGTATTGTCTACATTAACTGGTCACTAAAGAATGTATCTCGTGGATACAAAGGAATATACGGACAAACTACTCAAACCAAAGTTGATAATATTAATACTTCATACTGGCAAAGAGGAGAATATAAAGATCAATATACAGAAGTTATTGCACTCGTTAATGAGAACGAGTATCAATTCCTGCTTAACGGAAAAATGGTTTCCTGTAAAAACAAGAAAAGTATGCTGAATTTATTCAAAGATAAAAAAGAAGCAATCAACACCTATATCAATGAGCAAAAGTTAGATTGTAATAAGGCATCTGATATGCTTACCCTAATTGATTATTGTCTAAGCCTATAATAATTTAGAAATGAAAAAAAAAATAGCATTTATTAAACAATCGGGCTCTATTATCATAGGATTGCTGCTAACAGCCCTTCCTATTGAAATACAAGCCCAGCAAGGTTTCGTTCATCAACGTTCCACAGAATATCAGTGGCCGGAAGAAAAAGGAGTTTTAGAAAAATTAGACCAATGGCAGGACCTGAAATTCGGAGTTCTTTTTCATTGGGGTTTATACTCTATTCCTGGCATTGTAGAATCCTGGTCTATCTGCTCGGAAGATGTTGACTGGATTCCTAGAGACAGTACCATTGCTTACGAAGATTACAAAAAGAGTTATTATAAGCTGATAGAGAAATTTAATCCTACTGATTTTAACCCTGATCAATGGGCAGATGTAACTAAGGTTGCCGGCATGAAATATATGCTTTTCACAACTAAGCATCACGATGGCTTTAATCTGTTTAATACAAAGCAAACAGATTTTTCAATCACGAACAGTGCTTTCAAAAACAATCCAAAAGCTGATGTTGCCAAGTATGTATTCGAGGCTTTCCGCCAGAAAGACTTTATGGTGGGTGCTTATTTCTCAAAACCCGACTGGCATTGCGAATATTATTGGTGGCCAAGATACGCTACTCCTACCAGAAACGTTAATTACAACATAAACAGACATCCTGATCGTTGGGAATCTTTCCAGAAATTCACCTACAACCAGATTGAAGAGCTAATGAGCAATTATGGCAAATTAAATATTCTTTGGTTAGATGGCGGTTGGGTAGCTGCTCCAAGACAAGATATAAAGATGGACTCTATAGCCAAAATGGCTCGTTCTCACCAATCTGATATACTGATTGTAGACAGAACTATTCATGGCAAGTATGAAAACTACCAAACACCGGAACGTTCCATTCCGGAAAAACAGCTTAACTATCCATGGGAAAGTTGTATTCCTTTAAGTCCGGATTGGGGATGGACTCCAAATGCCAAGTTCAAATCAGCAAATACTGTTATTGCTGATCTGATTGAAGTGGTGGCTAAAGGCGGTAACCTTTTATTAGGTGTTGGTCCTACCCCAAAAGGTGTTATCCAACCAGAAGTGGTAGCTATTCTGAAAGAAATTGGTCAATGGCTGAAAGTTAATGGAGAGGGTATCTACGGCACACGTATCACTCCAAACTACAATAGCAACAATGTTTGGTTCACAGCAAGCAAGGATGGCAATAAGCTTTATGCACTTTATGTTCCTAATGAAAAAGAAGGTTTACCTAAAAGCATTGAATGGGAAAACAACATTCCGGTAAAAAGCAGTGCAATGGTATTACTAAAGACCGGTAAAAAAGTAAAATGGGCGCAAAAGGGAAATAAAGTTCTAGTAAACCTTCCAGGCGCATTAAAAACAAATAAAGAACCTTTAGTTTTCTCTTTTAAACTACAAAAATAAGATGAAAAAACATTTCATAGCAGTATGCTGCTCACTCTTTATGGCTTCTCAGCTTTATGCACAGCCATTATACAAAAATCCGAAAGCGCCGGTAAAGGACAGAATCAGCAATTTAATTTCATTAATGACGCTGAATGAAAAGATTGGTCAGCTTTGTTGTCCGCTTGGATGGGAAATGTACACCAAGACAGACAAAGGTGTTATCCCTTCAGATCTTTTCAAGAATCAGATGCAAAACAAGCCTATCGGTTCTTATTGGGCAACGCTTAGAGCTGATCCATGGACTAGAAAAACTTTGGTTACCGGACTTTCGCCCAAACAGGCTGCGGAAGCTATCAATGCTTTGCAAAAATATGCACTGAAAGAAACCAGACTAGGTATTCCTATTCTTTTCGCAGAAGAATGCGCCCACGGACACATGGGAATTGGTACAACCGTATTTTCTACATCTCTTGGCCAGGCTAGTACATGGAATCCTGAGTTAATAGAAGAAATGGGAAAGGTTATTGCTATGGAATGCAGATTGCAAGGAGGAAACATTGGTTATGGACCAATCCTTGATTTAGCACGCGAACCTCGCTGGTCGAGAATGGAAGAGACTTTCGGAGAAGATCCTGTTCTTATCGGAGTATTGGGCAGTGCTTTTGTTAAAGGATTGCAGGCAAAGGATCAAAATGGGAAAGCTCAGTTTTACTCTACTCTGAAACATTTTGCCGGCTACGGTATTCCACAGGGTGGCCATAATGGCGGACGCGCTCAGATTGGTCAAAGAGAATTGTTCTCAGAACACCTTGCTCCTTTCAAGATGGCTGTGAAAGCTGGTGCCGAAACTGTGATGACATCATATAACTCTATAGATGGCGTACCTAGTACATCCAATAGTTATCTGTTGAAAGGTATCCTTAGAAACGAATGGGGATTTAAAGGTTTTGTATATTCCGACTTAGGAAGTATTGAAGGTGTTGCGGGGCATCGTGTTGCTGCCAATGTAAAAGAAGCAGCCGCGAAATCTCTTCAGGCTGGCACGGATATGGATCTAGGCGGTAATGCTTACGGAAAGAATCTGGAAAAAGCTCTTCAGGAAAATCTGATTTCAATGGCTGATATAGACAGCGCGGTGAGTCACGTTCTGAGATTGAAATTTGAAGCAGGATTGTTTGAGAATCCGTACATGAATCCAAAAGATGCAGCTAAAATTGTTCGTTGCGATAAGCATCAATCGGTAGCTAAAGAGGTTGCAAGACAAGGTATTGTGCTACTAAAAAACAATCAGCTTTTGCCATTGGATAAATCAATTAAAAGCATAGCAGTAATTGGTCCTAATGCCGATAACATCTATAATCAGCTTGGCGATTATACAGCTCCACAGGAAAGGAGCAATATTAAAACGGTTCTGGATGGAATAAAGAAGATTGTTTCTCCAAACACTCAAGTAAATTATGCTAAAGGATGTGCCATTCGCGATACATCCGAAAGTGATATTGCATCGGCTGTAGAAGCTGCAAAGAAATCGGAAGTAGTTGTTCTGGTACTTGGAGGCTCAAGTGCCCGCGATTTTTCTACTGAATATAAGGAAACCGGAGCCGCTACTGTTTCTGATAAAAAGAAAGAAGTGCTGTCGGACATGGAGTGTGGCGAAGGATACGACCGCTCTTCACTGGATTTGCTAGGAGATCAGGAAAAGCTGCTTCAGGCAATGATCGAAACCGGAAAACCTCTTGTTGTGGTTTACATTGAAGGACGTCCTCTGAATATGAATACTGCTTCGGAAAAAGCAGGTGCTTTGCTCACTGCATGGTATCCTGGTCAGGAAGGTGGAACTGCAATTGCAGAAGTTCTATTCGGCGATTACAATCCAGCCGGACGACTTCCGGTATCTATTCCAAGATCGGTTGGCCAGTTACCAGTATACTATTCACTTGGTGAACAGAATTCATACGTTGAAGGTCCAAGTACCCCACTCTATAGTTTTGGATATGGTTTGAGTTACACAACTTTCGAATACTCTAATCTGAAAATTGAGCAATCGGGCAAAGACACATTCAACGTTTCTTGCGAAGTAAAAAACAGCGGTAACCGTGAAGGTGATGAAGTGGTTCAGCTTTATCTCAGAGATAATGTAGCCTCTGTTTCTACTCCGGAAATCCAGTTAAAGAAGTTCAGCAGAATTCATCTGGAAAAAGGTGAAACTAAAAAAGTAGAATTTACTCTTAACCGTGAGGATCTGTCTCTTTATAATCAACGAATGGAGTTTGTAGCCGAACCAGGAACTTTCACAGTAATGGTTGGTGCTGCAAGCAACAAAATCCTTTTGAAAGATAAATTTGAGCTAAAGTAATAACTTGCCATAGGGCTTGATAAAAACTAATCATAGAATCTCCTGTAACCTTAGCGGTTTCAGGAGATTTTTATTGCCCAATGGTTTTTATTTATTGGTGAATCATTTTTATTCATTGCCCAATAAACTTTCATCTATTCACCAATCATTTTCTGATGAATGATAAATAAACAACAACCATAAAACCAGTTGTTTCTATTCTATAGAAATAAACGCTTCTATTTAAGAAAAGAAAAACTAACAGCTTTTTAATTAGTAAAATAGGGAGACAGCAAATCTTCGAAAGTATAAAATCCTTCTTTCTTATCGGCTAGGTTATCGGCTACAAACAATACACCATTTCCAAACGCTTCTCTGGAGATAGCTTCATGTATTAATCTTACCGTTTGATATGGAAAACCAAAAATAATTTCATGTTTACTTACTATCCCCCCTGCCCTTATGGAGCTGATTTCGGTTTCTTCCAAATCTAATTCTTTAGCTAACTTGATTGCAGTGCCCGACACACCAGGCTTTCCTTTAAAATGTTCTTCTATAATTTCAATGTCCACCCATGGCGCTATTTTTTTCAGAAGTTTTGCCGCAAACATTAAATAATTAACTCCCAATGAAATGTTGGGGCTCCAGAAAACAATGGTCTTTGAAGAAAGTTCTGACAAGAATTGCTTTTCATCCTCATCATAATGAGATATAGCCGAAATAATAATGATTTTCCTTGAAGCTGCAGCCTTTCCATAACTATAAATTCCATTACTGGAAGAAAAATCAATAATTATATCTACTGGATGTTTGCTCAGCAATTCTTCTATCTCAATGCTGGATGTTGAAAAAATTAATCCTGGCTCTTTCGAATCAATTCCAAGAAACTCTGGTACATGTCTATGCTCCAAAATAGTACTTTGCCTTAACACCCACTCCAAAGAATATTCATTGCTTTGAAGTATAACATTGGCAACAGCTTTCCCAGCTTTTCCAAATCCTATTAGTCCAACTTTCATTTTCATTTTTAAATCCAGAAATTAAAGATTGCATAAATATAACTTTTATTTGTTGATTTTGAATCGGCTTATTGATAAATAAAGAATGTTTTATAACAAGTTTTTATTTAATAGGAAGCATTTAAAATTTTCAGGAATGATTCCAATTAAGATTATTTTGCATTTATTTTTATAAACAAATAATAATCTATAGATTTGCATCAATGAAAAAATAACATAATAAATACCATTTAGATTAGCTATATTCAGAGCTCACCTACTATAATATTAAGCATTCGTATAGTTATTAATAAAATATAGACAAACTATAATTATTTGCTTTTTTTTATTTGAATGTTAAACTAAAATTATGGTAGATTATGAAACAGCATTTTACTCTAAAATCATTATTGGCAATTTTATGCTTATCCTTCGGTTTTAACTTGCAAGGACAAAACGTACTACCTATCAGTATTAACGTAGAAACTGCCGGAACATTAAGTTCTATAATTCCTGCTTCAAAGAAATATCTAATTACAGACCTCACTCTATCGGGGAATCTTAATGGTAGTGATATAAGATTTATCCGTGATATGGCAGGGCGCGATTATCTGGATAATAATACTGATGGAAAACTTAACAAACTTAATTTGAATGATGCAAAAATAGTAAGCGGGGGCGATTATTACTATTTCGACGATCATTCTAGTGATCACAACAATTGCTACACAACGAATAATGTGATATCGAACTGTATGTTTTATAACCTGAACAAGTTGACCTCAATCACTCTTCCAAACAGTGTTACTTCAGTTGGGGATCTTGTATTTCATAATTGCACAGGCTTAACCTCTTTTACTATACCCGAGAGTGTTACTAAAATTGGTTATCAGGCATTTCACTATTGCACAGGATTAACTTCAATATCTATTCCAAAAGGTGTTTCCTCTATTGGTAATGAAGTTTTTAAAGGTTGCTCCGCATTAAGTGAAATTATTGTTTCGAGTGAAAATCCTGGTTATAATACTATTGAAAGTGTTTTATTCAATAAAGATAATACCACACTGATAGCATTTCCAAATGCAAAAACCAATACTAGTTATACAATTCCAAACAGTGTTACAACAATAGGTAACAGCGCATTCAGCGACTGTATAAAACTAACATCTGTTTCTATTCCGAACAGCGTAACAAAAATTGGCGATTCTGCTTTTTCAAATTGCACAGGTTTAACCTCTGTTACTATACCAAACAGTGTAACTAATATAGGTACTTACATATTTAATTATTGCTCGGGGTTAACTTCGGCTATTTTAGGTGACAATATTGTAACCGTAAGTGCCGATGCTTTTCGTGGTTGTACAAAATTAGCTTCTGTTTATATTCCAGCCAGCGTTACTTCTATTAGTAATGAAGCCTTTTCTGGTTGCAAAGGATTGAAAGAGATCTATAGTAAAAGAGCGACTCCTCCAACCATCGGAACTGATGCTTTCAATGGAATTGATAAAACTACCTGTAAACTTTATATTCCCAAGAATACTTATTCTGTTTATTGGCTTGCAGCAGAATGGGGCGATTTTACGAATATAATAGAAGGCCCGGTTTATCTAATCAAGACATCTGCCAACGAAGGTGGTAAAGTAACTAAAAACAGCATGTTTGTAAAAGAAGGAGGATCGGCGATCTTTACTATCAATCCCGACAAAGGATATAAAATTAAAACTGCCTCACTGAACGGAAATGATATTCTTTCAAAAGTTGTAAATAATACCTACGAAGAAACTCCTGTTAATGCCGATATCACGTTTGATGTTACCTTTGCTATTATTCCATATTATCAAATGAGTGCAGCATATAACGAAGGTGGTAAAGTTATCATCAACGACTCTATTATTGCCAACGGCAAGAACATTTCTATAATTGAAAACGATTCTGTTAGATTTAACGTTGTTCCGAATGATAATTTCGCCATTGAAAAAGTAACTCTGAATGATAAAGATATCACCGCCAGCCTTAAAAATAACAGCTACAAGATTGATTCTATATCTGCTGCTCAGGCAATGCAGGTAAGTTTTATCAGAACTCATTATACCCTAGCAGTCAAATCAGAAGGCGAAGGTAAAGTGCTCTTCAACGAAAAAGCTATTACCGATACAATTAAGGTAGAGGTTAATAAACCTTTGACTCTAAACTTTACACCTACTGAAGGATACAAAATCGCCTCAGTATCTTTAAACGGAAAAGACATTATTTCAGACATTACAAATAATGCATATACCATAAATGAAGTGAGCGAAGATCTCAGCATTGTAGTCAGTTTTAAAGATATAAATACTGCCATCAATGGAACTGAGGCTAATGGTCTAAAAGTGTATGCCGAACAAAATTCTATTGTAATCGAAGGAGCAAACTTAGGAGATGAAGTTTCAGTTTATACAACACTTGGCACTTTAATGAAAGCAGTAAAAGCTACAGAAGATAGAATTAGAATAGATGTTCCTGATAATCAGATTTATGTAATCAGAGTTGCCGGTAAGACTTATAAAACTGCATTATAATAATGAGTTAATAATTTTAGTGAAGCTCTTTTAGCTATTTGAATAGAACAATAACAGCGTTGATTTGTTTTTATATAAGTTCGTAGAAAATGCCATAAAAGCAGGTATAAAATTAAATAATGAATTATTATGAAAACAGGAAAAAATGTATTATTCATAACTCTTATTTTTATTTTAACATCTTGTGCTACAACGACTAAATTTCCGACATCTAGTATAGTACCAGCTGCAGAGATTGTTGCAAAAATGAAGCAAGACAAAAATAAGAATTATGCGATTGAAATTATAGCTAAAAATTTGGCAAGTCCCGACAGACTTAGTCCTCCTAAAAATAATTACAGCGTTTGGATGGTGACTGAAAAGAATGAAACAAAAAACATAGGGCAACTAATAAATAAGAATGCTAAAAAAGCCGTACTAAAAACAACAACTCCTTTTAAGGTAGTTGAAATATTTATAACAACGGAGGATCAAGGAGATGCTTCATATCCAACAGGAAATGAAATCTCCAGAGTTTCTTTTAATAAATAGCGTGTGAATTTGTAATAAAGAGGGTGCGTCAATTACCACCCCCTTTAGTGTGTGCTAACCTGATATTTTTTCGAGTCGCCACCTATACAATCACCACTTTAGATCCAAATTCAAATAAATTAAAACCATTGGTGAATAGTTAAATAAGTCCCGCCAGCTTTTTTTGAAAGCTGGCGGGACTTGATCTTTTCTGGATCGGGTTTGCAGTTTATGCTATAGCACACTCTACCTGAAAAAAAGTTTTTTTACTTAGTTTCATCTATCTGCCACCAAATTCAAATTAAATCACAGGAAATAAAGATATTAACTTGGTGGAAGATAAATATAACAGACAACCCATCTTCCACCAATATTACCATAATCAACTAATTATAAACACATTAATTAGTAGCAAATAAAATTAATCTTCTACTATAAATTTTCCAGACAAGAGAAGTAAAAAACTTCAGTATTCTTATCTATAAAGTCTATTTTAACATTGGTAAGAATAAGAAATAAGCTAAAATTAGTGGTAGAACAACTCAATTTGTAGCAGATAAACTGATTTTATTTATAACTATTTTTTATCTTCCACAAGCTCAAAGTACTATAAACAGAGAGATCTATGCAAATCTGGTGGTAGATGTAGCAGATGATTGTTTGAAAAATTATTTTAGTTAGCATTTATCACAAAATCTTAAACACAGGAAAAAGCCTAAAATAAGTCCATGTTTTGATTCAAGTCTTAGCTTTCGTTTATATTTCTCCAACCACAAATTAGAATAAAAATTATATTATTCATTAACACAAGATTAATCTTTATATACAAAATATATGATTCTTACTTTTATAATAATATATATTAATTATATTTGCAGAAAATAATAATTACAAATATATTTAAATATAAAACTCCATAAATTTAATCCATTGTCATTATTCAGAAAACATTCATAATCAATAAACTATGAATAAAAATAAAATATTTAAGAAACAAATTATACTACTTTAATATAAAAAAGTGCGACATCATTCAAGATGCTGGTTCCTCGTACTATTATATATTTCAAATCATCTCAGCAGGAACCTGAGATATAAAAATAAGAATCATGAAAAAAATCCTTTTATTACTAGTTTCATTTTTTTATTTTGTAAGCTTTACTTATGCTCAGGGCGACCTTCAGGAAGTTGTTTATTTAAAAAACGGTAGCATTATCAGAGGTATTATCATTGAACAGCAACCTAACAAGCTTATAAAAATACAAACTAACGATGGAAATGTTTTTGTATACAACATTGATGAAGTTGATAAAATTACAAAAGAGCCATATTACAACAGAAACCACAAAAAAAATAATTCGAATTTTCAATATAAAGAAACGAATGGATACAAAGGCTTTTTAGAATTAGGTTACACTTTCGGAACAGGGGATTTTGGCGAAGACGAGTTGGAAATTAATGGTACATATGGTTACCAATTCAACCCTTACTTTTTTTTAGGAGCAGGAACAGGTGTTCATTTCTACTTTGACTCAAGTAAAGTAGCCCTTCCTATATATGCTGACTTAAGAGCTAATTTTATAAAAAGTTCTATCACACCATTTGTCGGTATAAAAATTGGATATTCCCCTTTTGATCTTCAAGGTTTTTATCTTAATCCTAATGCCGGTGTAAGATTTGCTTTAGACAGTAAAACTTTAAAAGCTTTAAATATTTCAATGGGGTATTCAATGCAAAAAGTAGATGTTGATTGGGGATACTATGGTATTTCAAGAGAAACAGTTGGAGGAGTTAATTTAAAAGTAGGAATTGAGTTTTAATTGACTTATAGGCTTAGTCTCATTTTATCTTAGTTTTACCTGGGAAGATAAGCGTTTTACACTCTGCCGATTTGAGAACCAGTTCATAATATCGGCAGAGTTTTTTCATTCAAACAAAGACAGTCATTTACTTGCTAAAAAAGAAGAATGGCCTTTATAAACATTCCGTCCATAAAAGCCATTCATATTAATAAGAAGTAAGTTTATCAGTTATTCACTTACACTTTTTATTGTTTTATCGGGAAACACGCCCCGAGCCATCACCTCCCATAAGATTTTCAACCTCGGCAGTATTTACCAGGTTAAAGTCTCCGTAGATTGTATTCTTAAGACAAGAGGCCGCCATTGCAAAATCAAGTGCTTTCTGATCATCACCCGGATAGGCAACAAGACCGTAAATCATACCGCCACAGAAAGCATCTCCTACTCCAACACGGTCTACATTGTGTGTGATATCATAAATCTTAGAGCATTTCAAAGTATTATCTGAATAAACAACTCCGGCAATAGTATTATGATTGGCATTAATTGAATTACGAAGCTCAAGGAACATCTTTTTGCAACGAGGAACCTTAGCCACAACTTGTTCGCCAACAGCTCTGAAACCGTCTTCATTCAGTTGTTCATTTACAGAAATAGCCTTAAAACCAACTTTAGATATCCCAAGCACTTTTTCGTATTCAGGCTCACTTCCAAAAATCACATCGCTGTATTGCACCATAGGAAGCATTACATCATCAGGAGTCTTACCATAATTCCACAAATTTTTGCGATAATTCAAGTCACATGAAATAGTAAGTCCCATACTATCAGCCACCTTTATACCTTCCATGCACGCATCTGCAGCACCTTGTGATACAGCAGCAGCTACACCCGACCAATGAAACCATTGAGCATCTTTAAGTACTTCTTTCCAATCAATCATCCCTGGTTGAAGCGTACAAAATGATGAACCGGCACGATCATATACTACTTTTGACTGACGGGCTACAGCTCCATTTTCTAGGAAATATATACCTACCCGGTCTCCTCCTCTTGCTATACAATCTGTAGAAACATTATGTGAGCGTAACTCCTTTATGCAAGCATCGGCAATATCATTTTGAGGTAGACGAGTTACAAATTTACTATTCAAACCAAATTGAGCTAAAGAAACAGCTACATTTGCTTCACTACCACCATATGTTGCAACAAACTCTTTTGCCTGAGAGAATTTTAAATAGTTGGGAGGAGTTAAGCGTAAAAGCACTTCTCCAAATGTGACGATTTTATTTATCATAAATTTATATTTTAATTATCAAAAACACATCTTTAGATTCATTTAGACGACCAAAAGTAATTAAAACCACCGAGTAAGGCAATAATATGGCAGTATATTTTCGTTTTAATTCTAAATTATAGCAAATTAAATGTCACCGTTAAACTATGTAAAATATTAAATAAATCTTTGGTATTAATTAAAATCATATTACATTTGCCGCAATTAACAACGCTGTTAAACAAATGTGTTATTATGAAAGAGAAAGAAGACGTTAATACAGAACAGGCAATAATGGAAGCTGCTGAGAAGGAGTTTTTAGACAAAGGTTACACCCTGACTAAGACAACTGAAATTGCCAGAATAGCTGGTGTAAACCATGCTATGCTTCATTACTATTTCCGCACAAAAGACAATCTTTTCGAAAAGGTATTCCAGAAGAAAGTTGCTCTTTTAGCTAATTCGTTTATGCCAAAGGTTGAAGAAAAAATGCCATTTATTGAAAAAGTGGAATATATAGTTAAAGCTCACTTTGATTTTCTGGCATCAAACCCAAAGCTACCTTTTTTTGTTTTAAATGAGTTCCTTACCAATAAAGAAAGATTGGATAGATTTTCAACTATTGCCGGGCCTGCAATAAGAATTCTCCTTGAAAAGCTAAACTCTGAAATGGAAGAAGCAATAAAGAAAAAAGAAATTTGCGTTGTCGATCCGGTCCATCTTTTATTGGATATTGTCTCATTAAATGTTTTTGCCTTTTTGGCTCATCCGATTATTGAACGCGTTGCTGGTTCTTTTGGAAAAGAATACTATTCTTTACTGGCTGAAAAAAGGATTGAAAACGTGGAAATAATTTTGAGAAGGTTACGTCCATAATTTTTTTGCAGTTAAATTAACAGAGTTGTTAAACATATTAGTTTATCAAAATTAAAGAATATATTTATGAAAAAAGTGGCATTCATTATCACCCTTGCTTTCATTTGCTTACATGCCCCGATTTACGGACAATTATCCATTGATGATTGTTACAAGAAAGCACAGGCTAACTACCCACAGGTAAAACAGTATGGGTTGATTGAACAGTCTAAAGAGTTCAATATATCTAATGCAAACAAAGGATACCTGCCTCAAGTTTCTTTTTCTGCAAAAGCGACTTACCAGTCGGCTGTAACGAAACTTCCTATTACATTACCTAATGTAACTATTGAAGGATTAAACAAAGATCAATACCAATCGGTTGTTGAAGTTAATCAAAGTATTTGGGATGGTGGAGTTATCCGCAATCAGAAGAAAATAACCGAAGCAAGCTCTGCTGTAGATAAGCAAAAACTTGATGTAGATATGTATGCAATCAATGACAGAGTGAACCAACTTTTCTTTGGAATCCTGTTAATTGATGAGCAGATAAAGCAAAATTTGCTATTACAGGATGAACTTAAACGCAATTACAATCAAATATCTGCCTATATAACAAACGGGATTGCAAATCAGGCAGATTTGGATGCGGTTAAAGTAAATCAGCTAAGTACTGCACAGCGCAAAGTAGAATTGGATGCTACCCGAAAAGCATATAGAGAAATGCTATCGGCCTTGATTGGAGAAGAAATAAAAGAAGGAACTTCACTTGTTAAACCTTCATTCGCAGAAGAAGCTTCTTTGTCATCAACAGTAAACCGACCGGAGCTTCGACTATTCGAGGCACAAAGCAATCTATTTGAAACGCAGAAGAGCATGGTTGATGCTAAAAACCTGCCTAAACTGGGAGTATTTGTTCAGGGTGGTTATGGTAATCCGGGATTGAATATGCTGAAGAATGAATTTACTCCTTATTATGTTGCCGGTGCTCGTCTCTCGTGGAATTTTGGAAGTCTTTACACCAAGAAGAATGATAAGAAATTACTGGATAATAACTTGCAGAATGTAGCCATACAGAAAGAGACCTTCTTATTCAACACGAACCTGAAAATGACGCAGCAAAGTAATGAGATTGATAAGATAAAGCAACTGATGCGGGATGATGATGAAATTATCCGCCTGCGTACTAATATAAAAAAGGCATCGGAGGTAAAGGTTGAACACGGAACATTAAGTGTTACCGACTTGCTTCGTGATATAAATTCGGAAGATCAGGCAAAGCAGAGCAAAGTGCTTCACGAGATTCAGCTACTAATATCAATCTACAATTATAAAAACAGTACTAACAATTAAAATTCTTACAATATGAAACTCATAAAAGGTATATTATACGGCACACTTGCCACAGCATTACTATCAGCTTGTGGAGATAAAAATGGTAAATATGATGCAACAGGAACATTTGAGGCAACCGAAGTGATTGTTTCTTCTGAGGCATCGGGCAAACTTATGGATTTTAATGTTACTGAAGGCGACCAGCTTCAGCAAGGAAAAGAAGTGGGATATGTTGATACAGTACAACTTTACTTGAAAAAACTTCAGTTGCAGGCAAATACTACTACAGTAAAAAGTCGCAGACAGGATATAGGCAAACAGATTGCTGCAATTAAACAACAAATTGTAACTCAGGAACGTGAAAAGAAACGTTGGGAGAATCTAGTAAAGAGCAATGCCGGCAATCAGAAGCAGTTGGATGATATTAACTCACAAATTGCTTACCTGCAGAAACAGCTTATAGCACAAACTTCTACTTTGGAAAACAACAATGCAGGAGTAAACGGAGAGAGCTCATCACTCGAAATACAGGTTGCTCAACTGAATGATCAACTAAGTAAATGCCATATCATCAGTCCAATAAACGGTACTGTGTTAAGCAAATATGCGGAAAAAGGCGAACTGGCCACTCCAGGGAAAGCTCTTTTCAAAGTTGCAGATATAGAAAATATGTTTTTACGTGCCTACATTACTTCCGACCAACTATCTAAGATAAAGATTGGTCAGAAAGTTAAAGTGTTTGCCGATTACGGAGGCGAGAATGTAAAAGAATTCCCGGGAACAGTAACCTGGATTTCAAACAAATCGGAATTTACACCAAAAGGAATTCTAACCAAAGATGAGCGTGCTAATCTTGTTTATGCTGTAAAAGTTGCTGTGAAGAATAGCGGGGATATAAAAATTGGAATGTACGGGGAAGTTAGCTTTACAAAGTAATGGCAGCAATTGAAGTAGAGGGAATCTCTAAAAAATATGGTGAAGTAGAAGCGCTGAAGAATGTTTCATTCTCAGTTAATCCGGGAGAGATGTTCGGGCTGATTGGTCCGGATGGTTCCGGAAAGACTACAATGTTCCGCATTCTCACCACATTAATCAGACCTAACAGCGGGAATGCCACTGTTGACGGACTTGATATTGTGAAGGATTACAAGGAAATACGCAAGCGTGTGGGATATATGCCGGGACGCTTCTCTCTTTATCAGGATATGACGGTTGAAGAAAATCTGAAATTTTTCGCTACGGTATTCAATACTACGATTGAGGAGAACTACTATCTGATTAAAGATATCTATCAACAAATAGAGCCCTTTAAGGACCGTCGTGCTGGAAAACTGTCGGGAGGTATGAAACAGAAATTGGCATTAAGCTGTGCCCTGATACATAAACCAACAGTTCTTTTCCTTGACGAGCCAACCACCGGTGTGGATCCGGTTTCAAGAAAAGAGTTCTGGGAAATGCTGAAGAGACTAAAAACTCAGGGAATAACAATTCTGGTATCAACACCTTACATGGACGAGGCTGTGCTTTGCGACAGAATTGCTTTGATTCAGGATGGAAGTTTTTTGGGCATTGAAACTCCGCAGGAAATTATAGCTGATTTCAAGGAAGTTCTATGGTCGGCTAAAAGTTATAATATGTCGGGGTTGCTCAGTGAGCTCAGGGCATGTGAGGGAGTAAAAAGCTGCTTTGCTTTTGGAACGGTACATCACCTTACTGTTGATCCGTCATTAACAATCGGTGCGCTTGAAAAACAGATGCAGGATAAAGGGCACTGGGATATAGAAATCAACGAGATAACGCCAACAATCGAGGATTGTTACATGCAACTGGCTTCCAAGCCTAATGAAGTCTAAATAGAATACAAGTATGAATAAAGACAATATAGTGATTGAAACCAAGGAGCTGACTAAGCGTTTCGGCAATTTTACGGCCGTAGACCACATTAGTTTCAATGTTTTTGAAGGTGAGATCTTTGGTTTTCTCGGAGCAAACGGAGCCGGAAAAACCACAGCCATGAGAATGCTTTGCGCTTTGAGCAAGCCGACTTCAGGACATGGCAAGGTTGCAGGCTTTGATATTGGCAAAGAATCTGAATTGGTAAAACGTAACATTGGTTATATGAGCCAGAAGTTTTCTCTTTACGAAGACCTTAAAGTGTGGGAAAACATTCGTCTGTTTGCCGGAATATATGGAATGAAAGATAAAGAAATTGCCATAAAGACAGAAGAACTGCTTGCCCGATTAGGTTTCGAATCTGAAAGGAATACATTGGTAGCCAGTCTGCCGCTGGGATGGAAACAGAAACTTGCTTTTTCCGTGGCCATCTTTCACGAACCCAAAATAGTTTTTCTCGATGAACCAACTGGTGGAGTTGATCCTGCCACCCGCCGACAATTCTGGGAACTGATCTATCAGGCAGCCGACAGAGGAATTACAGTTTTCGTAACTACTCACTACATGGATGAAGCTGAATATTGCAACCGGGTATCTATTATGGTGGACGGAGTAATTGAAGCACTTGACAGTCCGGCCAATCTGAAAAAACAGTTTAATGTTCAGGAAATGGAAGAGGTATTCTATAAACTGGCACGTAAAGCAACAAGAGGAGAATAAAGCTATGAAGCAGTTTTTAGCATTTGTAAGAAAAGAATTTTATCATATATCCCGCGATAAGCGTACCATCCTTATTCTGTTGGGAATGCCTATCGTGCAGATTATTATATTCGGATTTGCCATCACAACGGAGGTAAAGAACGTACGTGTTGCTGTTTTCGATCCATCAAAAGACGAGGTTACTCAGAAGATTATTGATAAGATTGATGCCAATGAATATATGAATGTGATTGCCAGAATAGATAATCAACAAGATATTCAGACTACATTCAAAGAAGGAAAGGCCGATATAATTCTGGTCTTCGGAGATCACTTCGGAGAAAACTTCCGCCACACGGGAGATGCGTCTGTTCAGCTTATAACAGATGGAACCGACCCAAATACGGCATCTACGCTGACGGGATATGTATCCAATGTTATTTCATCGGCTCAGCAGGAATTAAGCGGGCAATATAAAGCACCATTAACAATTACTCCAAAAGTAAAATTGCTCTATAACCCGGGCATGAAGGGAGCTTATAATTTTGTCCCGGGAGTTATGGGATTGATATTAATGCTTATCTGTGCCATGATGACATCTATCTCTATTGTACGAGAGAAAGAGAGCGGTACAATGGAAGTTCTTCTGGTTTCGCCGGTTAAGCCTATCTATATCATTCTGGCAAAAGCAATTCCATATATGGTTCTTTCCGGTATAAACATCATCACAATTTTACTATTATCTGTATTTGTGCTCGATGTTCCTATTGCCGGAAGTCTGGTCTTATTGTTTGGCGTATCGTTATTGTTCATTATTGTATCACTGGCGCTCGGCCTGCTTATATCTACTATTGCAGAGACACAGGTAGCAGCTATGCTTGTTTCGGGTATGGTTTTGCTGATGCCGGTAATGCTTCTATCCGGAATGATCTACCCTACCGAGAATATGCCGGTAATGCTTCAAGTGATATCAAATATAATTCCGGCAAAATGGTATATCATTGCTGTGAAAAAGATTATGATTGAAGGACTCGATGTCTTTTTTGTTCTGAAAGAAATTGGAATTCTATCATTCATGGCCTTTGTATTACTGATTGTAAGTCTTAAGAAGTTTAACGACAGATTAGAATAGATTATGCTAAAATATTTAATAGAAAAAGAATTCAAGCAGATTAGACGGAATAGCTTTCTGCCACGATTGATAATAGGTTATCCTATTATTATGATGCTGATAATGCCATGGGCGGCTAATCTTGAGATAAAGAATATAAATCTTAGCATTGTAGATAATAATAATACTCAATGTTCCAGACAATTAATTAACAAAGCTGTATCATCTGGATATTTCCGACTGACCGATATTTCATCCTCCTACAGCGAGGCTCTTAAAAGCGTTGAGAAAGGAGAATCGGACATTATTATGGAAATTCCTGCCGATTTTGAACACAATCTCGTGAAAGAAGGAAATGCAGAATTGCTTATATCGGCAAATACGGTAAACGGCACCAAAGGAGGACTGGGAAGTAGTTATCTGGCAAATATAGTCTATGACTATACATCAGATATAAGAGATCGCATTGTACAACCCACAAAGGGAGCAACTGTAATTCCAGCCATAAAGATGGTGACTCAAAGCAGATTTAATCCTCATTTAGATTACAAGGTTTTTATGGTTCCTGCCTTAATGGTTATGGTACTTACCATTCTCTGTGGATTCCTACCGGCTTTAAATATCGTTGGCGAAAAGGAGAAAGGAACCATTGAACAGATAAATGTTACTCCGGTAAGCAAGTTTATGTTTATTCTGGCAAAGGTAATCCCCTACTGGATTATAGGATTTATTGCTCTAACATCATGTTTCGGAGTAGCAGTTGTAGTTTATGGAATAACTCCAATCGGGCAACTAAGTACTTTATATATTCTGGCATTGCTCTATCTGTTTACAATATCCGGCTTTGGTCTGGTAATATCCAACTATTCGGAAACCATGCAGCAAGCCATGTTTGTAATGTTCTTCTTCATGCTGGTGCTTATTCTGCTAAGTGGATTGTTTACTCCTATTAATAGTATGCCTCAATGGGCACAAGTAGTAACAATGTTTAATCCGCTGAAGTACTTTGTTCAGATTATGCGTGCCGTATATCTGAAAGGAAGTGGTTTTGCAGAACTTGGAGTACAGATTACAGCGTTAACTCTATTTGCTGTATTCTTCAACTCATGGGCCATTCTTAGTTACAGGAAAAAGTCGTAACGACTGCACCTGTAACTATGTTAATGAATACAATAAGTTTTATTTATTTGTAAAATACAGAAGTAATAATAAAAAGAAGCTTAAAATATCAGAAAATCTTATTTTAAAAGCTATACGCCATTCATAGTGTAAGATAAAGTCTTTGCTTTTCATTTACTCTATTTGGTCGATTTATTTTGCCGGAATGAGATAAAAGAGTGATGTTTGCGCGCAATCAAAATTAGTTCTGTTATTGATTAATTCTAAAAACAACAACAATGAGTCTAAATTGCATGACAATTCCAACAATGAGTATTTCGGGTTCTACATCAAAGATATCAACCATTGGAACTCTGAATAACGATTTTGCACTTTATCTTATTCAAGGAGATTTTCCTAAAGAAAGGTATCCAAAATCAAAAGATGCTTATGAAGTTATCATTGTTAATTCCGGAAACCTGGATATTGAAATAGATAATCAGATTCATTCGTTATCAAAATACTCTTTGGCTTATTTGCCTCCCAACAGCTCTTTCAAAATAAAGTCGACCGATACCAGATTCCGGGGATATATAATGATGTTCTCTAATGCTTTTATTGAATCACTTCAGGTTCCTTTGGCAATAAACAAAGAAAAAGCCTTCGTTAGGAAAAGTCTGTCGGATGATGCTCATTATAGCATGAACCAGACTTTTATGCTTATTAAAGACGAGATATCGAACCAGGAGCATGTATTCAGAAAAGAAAAATTATCGAATCTGGTTTCAATTTTGTTTATTGATCTGCTCAATGTATTCGTAAAGAATTCAAATATGTTTCCGGGATTATCATTTTCGGGAGAAAGTAAAAGAAGAACAAAGCTGTCGAAAGATTTTTTCAGCTTATTGAAAGAATATTCAAGAGAGCAGAGACAGGTGGGATTTTATGCAGACAAGCTATGCATTACTCCCAAATATCTGACATTTCTCTTAAAACAGTCTACCGGAAAATCGGCTAATGAATGGATTACCAATGCTGTTATTTCTGATGCAAAACATTTACTCAAGAATTCGGGCAACAGCATAAAAGAGGTATCATATACGCTCAACTTTGCCAACCAGAGTTTTTTCGGGAAATATTTCAAAAAGATGGTCGGCATTTCTCCTAAAGATTTTCAGAATAGTTGCGCTTATTAGTAAAACAGTTCATTTTGAACAGAATATAGCTAAAGAGCCGTAACTTCAATTTATTGCCCAATGCCCGACAATTTATTGGGCAATAAATAAGAAACCATTCACCAATGGATAAAATTTATTGGCGAATGGTTTTTATTTTATAGACCAATACTATTTCAACGCATAATATTGCATACAGGGACAGTAACTTTATCCTCTAAATCGAGCATAGCATTAATGAGAAAGAGTTCTTTAAAAGAGAATAAATCATCAACCGATATATCAATCGGAGTTATTTTACCCTCGGCCATAAGCCGTTGGCGGCAGGTGCCATTCAATAGATACGTCTTCGGGGTATAGTATCCGGTTCCGTCGCTCAGCACCACATTGCTGTAACTGGTATCTGTAATCTTTCCATTCTGAACAATAAGAATATCATCACATTCACCTTTTTCATGAAGAAGCCCCAGCAATGAACTTCTATCGGCATACTTTCGGGAATAATCAATATCCTTGCCATCAACCAGCTTTAAAGATGCAACTTTACGGCATGTATAATGCTGAAACTCCACTTCATCAATAGATTTGCCATACAGAATACGGCATTTCACCACACCGCGCTTCATTGGTTCGGGAATAATAATGTCCTTGAAAAACGTATCCGGTACGGAGGCTCGGAAGATGTCGTTCATGGTTTGCTTCATCCTTTGAAGATTGTATTCAGAATGAATAAACTCTCCGTTCACCACCTTAACTGTTTCTAAAAATTGCACTTGTTCACTCATAATGGCAAATATATTTTATCCAGTACTTCCTGATATTCTTCTTCCGGATTACTGTTCACAGTAATTCCTCCCCCACTCCTGAAATAATAGTTCCCGTTTTCTTTTTCAATATAACGAATCATCACGGCACTATCCAGCGTTTCGCCATCGTAATATCCAAAGACTCCGGTATAGTAACCCCGATTTATCTTTTCTGCCTTACGAATAGTATTCACCGTAGATCGTTTCGGTGCGCCGGATATTGAGCCGGCAGGGAGCATATCAAAAATTATACTTCCCAACCATTCGTGATAATTGCCGGAAAGCATACCACAAATCTCTGAGCTTGTTTGCAACAACTTCTTCTGATTTGTTTCTAACACATCAACATATCTGAATTTTCGTACCTGTACATGGTCTGCCACAATACTCAGGTCATTACGAATCAAATCAACAATCGTGTTATGTTCGCAGGTTTCCTTATAATCATTCAGCAATTGTTCCTCTGCATCGGGAAGAGAAGCATCTATTGTTCCTTTCATTGGATAAGACAATATTTCACCCGAAGATGATATCTTCACAAACGTCTCGGGAGAGAAACAAACAAATTTATCGGGAACAAGAATCTTATAAAGCGCATGACTCCGCAAATAAATATCTTCCAGAGTAAGGTTGCACTCAATAGCAGTCTTTTCTGTCAGGTTCAGCAGAAAAGAATTCCCTTTTTTCAGAGCAGAATGAACTATCTGAAATTTAGAAAAATAGTTTTCATAGCTTTCGGGCTTCTTTATCAACAAGGGAAGAACAGAGCTATTCTGCTCAGCTTCAGAGTGATTAGAATGTCCTTCCAAAGAAAAAAGCACACTATTTTGCTCCATCGGGCTCTCGAAAAAGAAACCTTTAGTCATTTCAAAATCTACACCAAAGAGAAAAGGAACCCGTTTTCTTCCGGCCTCATTCATCTTCTTGCAAACCAAATTTGCTTCATACTCAATCATAGGGTGCAAAATTATAAAAACAAAAATAAAAGATATCTATTTATCTTTCAGAATCTGATTATATTTGTAGGCTACTACAATTATTCTAAAGAAAAAGAGATGAAAGCAAACACATCAACAATTTATATGCAAGACTGGCTTGCACTGCATCCTTATAATCGCATGGCAGAAACCGATCAATATTATATTGACATTGCTAACGATATTCTGAAAATTATTAATCAGTCGGCCACCAGTTTTAGCCTGAACAGTGACATAAAACAGGCAATAAGTTGCCACCTTGCCGCTTACTTTGAAGATGTAATTTCACAGGAAGGACTTTGGAGAGCATTTATTACAAAACATAAAGAGATATATGGCAAATATCTTCCATTCTACCCTCTATCGTCTGATTATTACGAAGACGAAATTAATCTGGAAGATGTAGCTTTTCTGCTATGGCTTAATATTCAGCTATACGTAGGAAATGACAAGGAAGAGTTTATAAATCCGGAAGAGCCATCTTTAATAAAACTCGCAAAAGAAATATATAATTTGCTTGATGGTGAATTCGAAACTGCTCCGGAAAATACTTTTATGACCGATTTCTTTTCGTTTGAAAACAAAGACTATCATAAATTTCCGGCTTTTGCGAATGATGCCGAATGGCTGTTTTTTCAATCTTATCTACTTGCCCCTTGTAACGAAGAGCCTATAAATACTATTATCGATCAAGTACACAAACATTATCCTAAAGCATCTGATAAAGACAGAAACGCAATAGTGCACGATGCCGTAAACCGACTAATGTTCTCGGATCCTTGCGGGCCACTTGCATTGCAGATTAACGAATGGTTTTCTGCTATTGCCGGTTCCAATCATCCTTATAAAGATTATTTCGATCATTTCGAGTTTATTGATCGTGAAGAGTTTTATATCATCGAGAAAAGTAATTCACACATAAAGATTCGTTCCTTAGCCAATGGCCGTGAGATTGATGTAACAAAAGAGGCCATAGCCGACTCATCGGTTCTTATTCCGTGGAAAACAGTTATTACTGTGAGCTGTGCATACTACAATAATGAATGGTGGTTCTTCGGAAAATTCTCTATTCGTAAGTTGAATGACGACGAAGATATACGCCCGGCAGCTTCAGATGTGAAAGAGATAAAAGCAGTAGATCCGGTTTACACCATCTTTACCGAAGCCAGTCAAGGCGAGCCGCTAATGTACTTTTCATCTTACGATGATCTGAAAGAGTTTTTCATCAATGGATTGAAATGGGAAGACAATGATGATAACATGATGCCCGATCTAAAGGCATTCCAAAACTTTATACTCTATGCCAATCCAAAAGGAATGCTTATAGCTCCGGATATTGCCGAATATGTGAAAGACGAACGTAATCCAATGTATAATGAAGAAAAAGCTATCGAAGGAGCACTCGACTTATTTACAGTACAAGAACAATGCCCTGTGGATTTGCTGAAATATCTGGAGAACAGCGGTCGTTTACCCGATGCTCAGATAAAGAGCGAACTTGGTCAGGAACATGGAAAGAAACTGCTTCATGAGAATTGGGACTTTATAGCCCGCCTTTTCCTGGAATCATATTACAGAGAAGAATAAAAGAGCAGAATTAATATTAGTAAAATCAAGGTGCACTATTTTTTTAATTTATCTTTGTCAGCAAAATAATATTAGAAACAATAAATATGAGAAAAAGTATTTTTACCAGAATAGCAGCTATTGCAATGCTTTGTCTGGCCATGGTTTCCACAGTTTCAGCACAAACTGAATGGACTAAAAAAAGTGCTAAGAAATGGGTAAATGCAAGAGAATGGGCTAACGGTCTGGACATCGTCCCTGATAAAACTACAGACTACGTGAAATTTGCTACTCAGTACCACAAAGATAAAGCTATGTGGGAAAAGATTTTCAAATTCCTGAAAGAAAAAGATTTGGCTAACATGCCTGTAGGAAGATATGAAATTGACGGCAACCGTTGCTTTGTTAATGTATCCGATTCAAAATCTAAATCACCTGACAAAGTTCTTATCGAAGCACACAAAAAATACATTGATTTGCAGTACATGGTTAACAATGCTGAACTGATGGGATTAATCTCTTTAAAGGATGCAAAAGAAGAAGTACCTTATAATGAGAAAAAAGATAATGTTCACTACACCGGAGATAAGATTAAATATTATAAACTAACAGGCAAGAAGTTCTTCCTTCTTTTCCCGGGCGAGTTACACAAAGCTTCTATCTGGACTTCCGGAAAAGAAACTACCGGTAGAAAGATCGTTGTGAAGATTGCCTATATTGCCGACTGAGAATTTCTCAAACAATAGATAAAAATGAAAACAACACCTGAAAAACCAGCTCCTGCCGTTCCAAGAAAGAATGGCAAGAAAGTAGCGCCAACAGGAAAAAGAATTGGTAAATCCAGACCCGCAAAGGCTAATAACCAGCAAAATCGAAGAGTAAAATAACTCTTCTTGTAATAAATAAAATGAAAGCCCTCTATACTTTGAAGTATAGAGGGCTTTTTGTTATAACACTTATTATACTCTTAACTGCTGCTTTTATTTATTCTGTCCACGAAAGGTTCTATAAGCAATTACCTTATGATTTAATCTTAATCTAATTTAGTGAGAATGAACAATCTAACATCTAGTGCGTTATATTTGGTATTAAATTATTAAAAACAGAAGTTATGAAAAAGTTATTTCTATCATTAGCAATGATGTTAGTCTTCTGTGTAGCAAGTTATGCACAGCAATCATGGAGTAACGATCCTGCACATTCTCGTTTAGGCTTCACGGTTAAGCATATGACCATATCCGAAGTCAGCGGCCGCTTTACTGATTTCAGCGTTAAAGTTAAATCTGAAAAAACCGACTTGAGTGATTTGAAAATTGATGTAACAGCTCAAATAGGAAGTATCAATACCGACATTGAAGCAAGAGATAAACACCTAAAAAGTGCAGATTTCTTTGATGCAGAAAAGTATCCCACACTTACTTTTGTTAGTACATCACATAAAAAGATCACGAATAATAAATTCAAATTAATGGGAAACCTAACCATGCACGGTATTACTAAATTCATAACTCTGGATGTAGTTTATTTTGGTGAAGTAACTAACCCCATGAACCAAAAGAAAGTTTATGGCTTCAAAGTTACCGGAGTTGTAAAACGTTCAAATTACAACTTAGGTTCTAAGTTTGGTAATGCAATGATCAGTGATAATGTAAAAATCGTAGCCGATCTTGAATTTAGTAAAGACTAAAGAAAAAATAAATTTGCAAAGGTATGAGGGTATCCCAAAAGGGTACCCTCTTTTATATGCGCGGAATTATTCTTCTTTTTTCTGTATTTATAGGGGGTGAAATAAAAAAGCCCGCAGCTTATAATCAAGTAATTAGCTTAAAAAGTAAAACGGATTGTCAGAAAACTTCCTTTATAGTTTCCCTGATAAATAGGAAGAACGAGTTAAAAAGTGTTTCATGGTTGATTTTAAGCACTATATAGAGGGATAAAAAAGAACTAAAATTCGAGCATTTTTATATAATATTACAAACAAATCCAATAAAATGCTCTCACAAAGTAAAAAAAGCTATTTATACCATTAATCTATTAAAAGTATCCACTTCATATATAACCATTTAGAACAATAAATTAAATATGTAAAATATTAGAACTAAAGTTAAGAATAGATTACATATAAAAGGCCTGGTAATACTATAACAAATTTCTATATTTTAGCAGCTTCTCATACTTTGAAAACATGGCAATTCTACTTTTGAAATGATCCCGAAAGTTTTTTTGTCTAATTTTCGGGAGCATATAATTTTTGGACAGCCCCATATCTTTTATTCTTTAATCAAAAACACAATTAGTATTTTCAAAAGATCACTTTTATTCAATAAAGCCTTTTTCTCTTTTGCTATCAGCATCCTGGAAATAAGCCATGCCTGTAAGCATTTTACTGAAACCACTTCTTTTATAAAATTCTTCTTTGCCTGGAGAAGCATATAAAATGAGATTGTAACCAGAAAGTTGTTCCTTTAAATTTTCAATAAGTATTTTGCCCAATCCTTTACCTTGATAGGATGGATGAATAGCTACATCATATACCGCAGCCTGTAAAACACCATCACTGATAGCTCGTGCGAATCCAACCAATGTCTCTTTGTGGAATATAAAAACTGTTGAGGCACTATTTCGAAAAGCTTTTTCCTGAACTTCAGGGGCATGATATCTCATACCTACAGCTTTTAATATTTCTACTACTTCAGAGAAGTCGATGCCATCACAATTATTTATTACTCTTATTTCCATAACTAAGCAAAGATTGTTATTTATATGCTTTATTTCAGGTATCTGATAAAATGAGGACTAGACCTCTTTCTGATAAAACATTAAATCCAGGTATTGGTCAAATTTACGGGCCACGTTCTTCAAATTCCCACTGCAGGTATAACCACACTTCTCAAACAAATGGCGGCTAACCATGTTATCGCCGGAAATCAGTGCAACAATATTTGTAAACCCTCCTTCGCGTACATAGTCTTCAAGTCTCAGTAAAGCTTCTGTTCCATATCCTCTGCCTTCGAACCCGGGTTTAAGGTAAATTGTAATTTCAACTGATACACTAAATGCAGCTCGTGGCTTGAACTTATTAAAATAACAGAAGCCACATTTTTCTCCCTCGGGAGTTAAAAGCATAAAGGAACGGTAAAGAGGATCTTTTACAGGAACAAAACTCCTTATATCCTCCATCGGAACAGGATCTATAGAATAAACAACAGTAGTATTAAGCGTGTAGTAATCATACATTTCCTTTACGAAAGTAAGATCTTCCTCTTCTATTTCTACAAATTTCAATTGATTCATAATTCGATAACTGGTATTTGAAGTCCAAAGATAGATGTTTTTTTGCTAATCGTACTTTAGGTTTTGATTAATAAAAACTATTTAATTTGTTATTTAGAGATAAAAAATTAACAAATAAATTAAATTTTCGAAACATATTTGTACACAGCTTTAAAAAAGATATACATTTACACTATCAAATTAAATGATTAAAATAAAACACTACATAAACAAATGAATAACTCTAAATGAAAAGATCTATCAACCTGATTATCTTAATTATTTTCCCCATTATCACATTTGCCCAAACATATTCTGGAAATGTTCTTAATGAGAAAAAAGAGCCTTTGGAATTCGTAAACATTGGTATCGTAGGGAAAGATATAGGTACGGTTTCAGATGTAAATGGGCACTACAATATAAATGTTGGTTCAGAATTTGATAACGATTCTATCCGTTTTTCCTATACAGGATATACCCCAGTTTCCATTAAGATGGCCGATTTTAAAAAGCAACCTCATCTTATCAGTCTTAAGCCACAAGTCTTTAACCTGAGTGAAGTAGTAATAAAACCAATTCGTGTAAAAGAAAAGAAGTTAGGTAATAATTTCAAGGTATTTTTTCAAGCCGGTTTCATGGATAATAAAAAAGGATATGAAATGGGAGTTCTATTAAAGATTAAGAAACGGGCTATCTTACATAACGTTTCTATAAAAGTAACCAAATGCACTTACGACAGTCTTTGTTTTCGTCTGAATGTTTATAAAGAGGCAGGCAAAAATAATTTTGTTAATGTGCTGCGCGATCCAATATATATTTACAGTAAAGCGCCTAAAGGTTCATTTACTTTGAGTTCTAAATTAACAGATAATAAACTGGATAATATTGTTGTTGAAGGAAATACACTTGTTACAATGGAGTTTATTAAGGATTTAGGTAAAGGACAATTGTACCTGGCATCGGGGATGAATAGGATCCACATCCTATTACAGAAAAACAAGTCAGGGAAAATGGAAAAAAGCACCAGTAAAACTAGCCTTAAATGTTGATGCAGAAGTAGAGAAATAATAGAGTTAATCCACTCTATTATTTCCCTAGCATTATTTTACTTCACAACAATCTCATCAACAAACATAAAACCTCCTTTACTGTTAGGACGGGCAATGTATTGAATGTAGCGTGCTGTTTGTTCACCTTGCCAGCCAAATTCGCGGAAGGCTAACCGTTCATAATCCTCTGGAAGCTCGTTCTCTATTTTGCGAAGAGAAGTAAAATTCACACCATCTTCAGAGATTCTGATTTCCACGTCATGAGGCATCCACACACCAGGTCCGATGAGTTGCATAAAGTCGGCACCTATTGAATGAATAGGCATTGATGCACCAAGGTCAATCGTTACATCCAAGTCTGTACCAATAATACCTTGCCAACGGTGATCGCCGTACGACCATCCCCCTCTGAATCCATCTACCAAAGCAGAGTCTCCTCCAGCCGTGTAATTATAGTAGTACTTCTTTTTTGAGTTATAGGTTATTTTCTTTCCAACAGCAAGATGGTTCACTTTGTGCAAACTTACTGGTCTCTCTCCCACTTCATTCTTCAGCTGAAAAGGATGATATCCACGACTTTCGAGGAAATTGACAGCTTTCAATGCACGTGCATGAAAATCCAGGTACGACTTAAGTTCAGGAGCTGTCCATGCAACTTCAGCCAAAGCCAGTAATCTTGGATAAATCATGTATTCTGCATGTTCGGGCGTTGGAACGTATTCAGTCCATAAGTTAGCCTGCACACCAAGAATTAGTTTTTTCTGATCAACAGTCAGTGAATCGGGAACAGGATTATAAGAATATACTTTCTGCAAAGGCAAAAATCCTCCAATTGCTTCGGGTTGAGTGGAAGGATCATCTTGAAAAGCATCAAAATAACAAAACTCTCCAGGAGTCATTATAGCCTGATGACCAGCTTTTGCTGCAGCTATTCCACCTTGTTCACCTCGCCATGACATCACAGTAGCATCGGGTGCCAAACCACCCTGAAGTATTTCATCCCAACCCAGCAGTTTTCTTCCGTTAGCATTAAGGAACTTTTCTATTCTGTGAATCATATAACTCTGTAGCTCATCCACATTCTTTAAATTCTCATTGGTCATACGTGCCTGACATTTAGTACAGGTTTTCCATCCCTTCTTGCTTGCTTCGTCTCCTCCTATATGAATATATTTAGAAGGGAAAAGAGCCATAACCTCGGTCAATACGTTTTCAAGAAATGTAAAAGTACTGTCATTTCCAATACAGAAGTCTGAATCCACATAAGGTTTTCCCGAGCAAGATAATTCCGGGTAAACAGCCAGAACTTCTTCAGAGTGTCCCGGCATCTCTATTTCCGGAATAACAGTGATGAAGCGCGACTGTGCATAAGCTACCACCTCTTTGATATCTTCCTGAGTATAATATCCGCCTTCTGCTTTCGGATTATTTATAGTACAATATTTCCGGCCATTTCTATGCCATTCTTTCCAGGTTTTATAAGGTCTCCATGCAGCACTATCAGTGAGTAAAGGATATTTTTTAATTTCAATACGCCAACCTGCACCGTCAGTCAGGTGCCAATGAAAGCGGTTAAGCTTGTAATAAGCCATCATATCAAGCTGCATCTTGATGAAATTCTTAGTAAAGAAATGACGGGATACATCCAGATGAAGTCCTCGGTAAGAAAATCTGGGAGTATCCTTAATAAGTACAGCTGGAAGCACTTTTGTTTTCAAACCTTCATTCTGATTCACTAACTGTAAAAGCGACTGAACCCCATAAAATAATCCAGCTCCATCTGTAGCAGATATAGTTATTTGCTTAGGAGTTATTGATAGCTGATAACTTTCAGCTGATGGATAATCGGCTGTTTTTTCAACCAAAAGAAGGTTCACTGAATTTTTCTTACCCGATTTCCCTATTTTAGAAAGTTTTAGAGGAGATTCTTTTAAGAAGTTGAGCATATTATTACGCTCTTCATCTTTAAGATTTGTATAGAGCACCGTCTTTTTATTAAGTATAAAGGTTCCTTTCTGCAACTCTTCAACCAACGGTTTTGGTGTAATATGAAGCTGAGCGGCCAGTTTGCCACCACTGCATAAAAAAACTATCAATAGAATAAGGATGTTTGTTCTGTTTCGTTTCATTAGCTAGTATTTTATTAATTATCAATTCTATACAAACAAGTCAGTTCTGTTATTTGTTATCTAAATTATTACTTTTGTAAGCTTCAAATTTATTGTTTGCTCTCCAATATTACAAACATTAATGGGTAATCGGCACATATTGAGGATTTAAAGCCTTTTCTTTTTCAAGAATAGCCTTAAGTGTTTCAATCTCCATTGCATGTTTAGAAGCAACATTCTCTTTCTCTCCTCTATCTTTCTTCAGGTTATAAAGCTGAGGTTCCTTACTATTGCCTAGTTCCGTATTAGTTAGCTTATTGTATGCAGGGCCATTACCTGGAGCAATATATTTCCATTTACTAGTGGATACAGACAATGTACCGGCTTGTTCTATAATGTACTTACGCCCTTTCTTTGTCTCTCCTAAAAAAGCCGACAGGTAGTTCTTACTATCGGGAGCATCTCCTTTTTTTATCTCTTTACCCATCAAGGCTGATAAAGATGCAAATAAATCGACCTGAGAAACCAAAGCATTGGAAACACCCGATTTAACCTTGGCTGGCCAACTAATTAAAAATGGAATTCGTGTTCCTGCTTCAAAAATGCTGTACTTACCTCCACGGAAAGGTCCCCATGGACGATGTTTTCCTAATAATTCCACTGCTCTATCCTGATATCCGTCATCAACAACCGGACCATTATCGCTGGTTAAAACAATAAGCGTATTTTCAGTCAAGCCCAGTTTATCGAGCGTCTTTATTATCTCACCTACACTCCAATCGAACTCTAATAATGCATCGCCACGGGCTCCCATTCCGCTTTTACCAACAAACCGAGGATGTGGAACGCGGGGAACGTGAGCATCATTCGTTGCAAAATAAAGAAAGAACGGATGATCTTTGTTGTCTCTAATAAAATTGACCGCTTTATTTGTAATACTATCGGCTATATTCTCATCTTTCCAAAGAGCTTGTTTTCCCCCTTTCATGTATCCAATTCGAGAAATTCCATTCACAATAGCCTGATCGTGACCATGATTTACACTTGGCTTCAAAGTGGTAAGTAATTCTGGATGATCTTTTCCCAAAGGTTCACCAGGGAAAGGTTTCTCATAACTTACCTGTATAGGATCATTGGGATCAAGATTTACAACCCGTTGATTATCTACAAAAACACATGGTACACGGTCGCCCGTTGCAGCCATAATATACGAATAATCAAAACCAATATCTGATAATCCCGGAGTAATATATCCATTCCAATCCTGTGTTCGGGCTTTATCTCCTAGTCCTAAATGCCACTTACCTACTGCACCTGTTGTATATCCACATGTTTTAAACATATCTGCAATCGTTGTCTGTTCAGGACGGATAATCATTCCGGCATCACCTGTAGCAATTCCGGTATCATTGCGTCTCCAAGCATAGTGACCGGTAAGTAAAGAATAACGGGAAGGTGTACTTGTTGCAGCAACAGCATGTGCATCTGTAAAACGGATTCCACGAGAAGCCAGTTTATCTACATTTGGAGTATGAATTGTTTTTTCGCCATAGCAACTTAAGTCACCATAACCAATATCATCGGCCAGGATAAAAATAAAATTTGGAGATTTCGTTTGCTGAGCATATATTGAAATTGCAGGTGTAACTAGTGTAGTACCTAGACCTAGCAAACTAAATAAATTTTTATTCATATTATTGATCTTAATTTGTTCAAGGTTCAGAGATTTGAATTCTGCTATAAAGGTGTAGAACTTCTTCTCTTGAATATTAAATTCATTTTATTTATATTATAAATTGGCAATTTTCTTTTCGTCAATATCTTTAATATTCATAAACTTAGATTTCAAGCTTTGATTACGAAGAAGGAATTATAATAAATCTTACTTAAAGAATTAAATCATAGTATCTAAACAAGACTAATAGCACCCAAAGTTATAAACTATCTATAAATACACAATGAATTAATTATATTTTCTTTTAATCAAGCTTTTATAAATTAAAAATAATAATAAATATAAAAATCATTCTTTTCAAAAAAATCAAGAAGAATATTTCCATTATTTTCCGTAAATTTGCACCCGAATTAAGACAAAACAGCAGAAGGCTAAAGAATTATGAGAGATTATGTTATTGCAGACAATCAGGATATTACCAAAGCAGGGATATTATTCTTGCTAGGGGGACTGAAAGATGTAGGCAATATCACAGAGGCTAATAACCGTGCTGAGCTTATCAAAGAATTGCGTACCTCACCAGAAGCAATCGTTATTCTGGACTATACGCTGTTTGACTTTGCCGGAGCCGATGAATTACTTATTCTCAATGAACGCTTCCCTAAAATTAGCTGGATACTCTTTTCCGATGAACTTAGTGAAGAGTTTGTTAAGCGGGTACTATACAGTAGTCAGTCGTTCAGCTTCGTGATGAAAGATAATTCAAAAGAAGAAATTACATCTGCTTTACAGTGCGCCATGCGCAAAGAAAGGTTTATCTGTAATCATGTAAGTAACATGCTGATTGGCAAACAAACTCAGGCTCCTATCGAAAATATACTTACCAATACAGAAAAGATTATTTTAAAAGAGATAGCATTAGGTAAAACTACTAAAGAAATTGCCGCCGAACGGAATCTGAGTTTTCACACAATTAACTCACATAGAAAAAACATCTTCCGGAAACTGGAAGTAAACAACGTTCACGAAGCAACAAAATACGCCATGAGAGCAGGGATTGTTGACATGGCGGAATATTATATATAACATTTATTTTTTATGGAAATAGCAACATTACTCTCAGGAGGTGTAGACAGCTCAGTTGTTGTACATCTTCTAAAAGAACAAGGATATGATCCGGCTTTGTTTTATATCAAGATCGGAATGGATGACGATGAGGATCTTTCATGTACAGCTGAAGAAGATATTGAAATGGCAACTTATATTGCGAAAAAATACGGTTGTCGTTTTGAAATTATTGATTTACAGAAGGAATATTGGGACAATGTGGTGTCTTATACCATTGATAAAGTGCGTAAAGGATTCACTCCCAATCCAGACGTAATGTGCAATAAACTAATTAAGTTTGGTTGCTTTGAACAGAAATGCGGAAAAGATTTTGATAAGACTGCTACAGGACATTATGCTTCTACTACAGAAATAGATGGAAAGGTTTATCTATCTACAGCTATTGACCCGGTGAAAGATCAGACCGACTTCTTGGCTCAGATTGATTACTTGCAGGTATCAAAGCTGATGTTCCCTCTTGGCAGAATGATGAAGAGCGAAGTTAGGGATGCCGCTCTCCGCGCAGCACTTCCTACTGCCAAAAGAAAAGATAGTCAGGGCATTTGCTTCCTGGGAAAGATTAACTATAACGACTTCATTCGTCGCTATTTAGGCGAGAAGAAAGGAAAAATTGTGGAGCTGGAAACAGGAAAGATTCTAGGTACCCACAATGGATATTGGTTCCACACAATCGGTCAACGAAAAGGACTAGGCTTAGGTGGTGGTCCTTGGTTTGTTATTAAAAAAGATCTGGAACAAAACATAATCTATGTTTCCCGCGGTTACGAAGTTGAAACACAATATGGACAGGAATTCAGCATGCACGATTTCCATTTCATCACAGACAATCCATGGGAATCAGTAAAAGATTCTATTGATGTCACTTTCAAGATTCGCCATACTCCGGAATTTATTCCTGGAAAGCTTACACACGATGGAAACATTTACAGAATAGAATCTTCCAAAAAGCTGCAAGGTATAGCACCCGGACAGTTTGGAGTGGTATATGATAAAGATGCAAACATTTGCGTAGGAAGTGGAGAAATCCTTTGCAAGGATAGATAAATGTATAGCCGGAACCTTTTAATTTTCACAAAATTAAAATGCTCCGGCTAGCCACCACTTAAAAACAACAACAATAAAGAACGAGAGTAGATTATGAAACCACCGCTGTGGGCTTCATAAATATAATTCCATCATAATATTGCAACGTTTATATGAAGCACCACGTTTAGGAACTGATTTAAATCCAAGTTTCTTATAAAGCGCTATGGATGCTTCCATTCTTGTATTCCCTTCCAGAAATATCTTTTTATAACCGTTACTTCGGGCATAAGCCAAAGCTGCTTCTCCCAACAGGCTCCCAGCTCCTTTACCTTGATAGCCAGGAGTTACAGCCATCTTTGCCAATTCATATATTCCTTTTTCCGGATGAGACATAAGTGCACAACATCCAACAGGCTTTCCATATTTATTGACTACAAAGAAAATTTGTCCGCCTTTATTCAGAATGTAACCTTCTGGGTCGTTAAATACAACTCGGTCAGAACTCTCCAGATGGAAGAAAGTCTTTATCCATTCTGAATTAAGCCGAACAAAATCTGATTGATAGGACGGCTGATATAATTCTATTCTCAGCTCACCCATAATTATAACTTAGCAAGTGCCTGCTCCAAATCTGCTTTGATATCGTCAATATTCTCAATACCAGCAGAAAGGCGAAGCAATCCGGGAACCGCACCCGAAGCAATTTTTGCTTCTTCCGAAAGCTGTTCGTGTGTAGTTGCAGCTGGATGAATAATCAAGGTTTTAGCATCACCAACATTAGCCAAATGGCTTATAAGCTGCAGATTATTAATCAAATTGTCGGCATCTTTGCTTCCACCTTTAAGTTTAAAGGAAAGAACACCACCAAAACCTCTTTTCAGATATTTCACAGCCAAATCATGATATGGACTGCTTTTCAATCCCGGATAGTTTACATATTCCACTTCCGGACGAGCTTCCAGCCACTGTGCCAAAGCCAAAGCATTAGAAACATGACGTTCTACGCGAAGAGACAACGATTCAAGTCCTTGCAACAATAAGAAAGAGTTGAATGGAGAGATTGTATTACCCCAATCGCGCAATCCTTCTGTACGTGCACGAATAGTAAATGCTATATTTCCGAATGGGCCATTTGCACCAAACACATCCCAGAACACCAATCCATGATAACTTTCGCTAGGTTCTGTAAAAGCTGGGAATTTACCATTACCCCAGTTAAACTTACCGCTATCTACAATAACACCACCCAAAGCAGTTCCATGTCCACCAATCCATTTTGTAGCACTTTCCACAACAACACTAGCACCATGTTCCAACGGACGGAATATGGCTCCACCAGCACCAAAGGTATTATCAACGATCAATGGAATACCATGCTTATCGGCAACAGCAGCAATCGCCTCGAAATCAGGAATATTCAAATCCGGATTACCAATAGTTTCCAGATAAAGCGCTTTAGTCTTATCATCAATCAGTTTCTCAAACTCTTCAGGAGAATCATTCGGAGTAAAATGAACAGTTACTCCCAGTCTTTTAAACTGATTCTTAAACTGATTATATGTTCCACCATACAAGTGAGAAGTAGAAACAAAGTTATCACCAGCCTCAACAATGTTATTCAATGCAATGAACTGAGCCGATTGTCCGGAAGAGGTAGCCAAGGCGGAAAGTCCGCCCTCAAGGGCTGCCACTCTTTTTTCAAACACATCGGTAGTAGGATTCATTAATCGTGTATATATATTGCCAAACTTACGTAATCCAAACAGATCAGCACCATCCTGTGCATCTTCAAAAACATAAGAACTTGTCAGGTAGATAGGTACTGCACGTGAATGTGTTGTTTTATCAACTTCCTGTCCTGCATGCACCTGCAATGTTTCAAACTTTAGTTTATTTGTATCAATAGCCATATTCGTAATATTTTAAATTTCTTATTCTATTAATTAAATCAGGATAAATTCAGCTCCCGCTCCTATAAAGGATATTCGTCGAAAGCATAAAGCAAAGTAGAAAGGTAGCGTTCGCCAGTGTCAGGAAGTAATACTACAATCTTCTTTCCTGCGTTTTCAGGCCTCTTAGCCAATTCTGAAGCAGCAAAAGTAGCGGCTCCTGATGAAATGCCAACCAGTAAGCCTTCCTGTGAAGCAAGTTCACGACCTGTGCGGATTGCATCATCATTGCTCACCTGAATAATTTCATCTACCACACTGCTGTTAAAGTTATTAGGAACAAACCCTGCACCTATACCCTGAATTTTATGTGGACCAGATTTACCACCGGACAATACTGGAGAATCGAAAGGTTCAACAGCTACAATCTTAATATTAGGATTATAATTTTTTAAAGTCTTTCCTACTCCAGATACAGTACCACCAGTACCAACGCCTGCTACAAAGATGTCAACCTTACCATCTGTATCTCTCCATACTTCTTCTGCTGTAGTTTTGCTATGAATTTCAGGATTAGCAGAATTTTCAAATTGTTGAAGAATAACTGCATCCGGAGTTTCTTCTTTAATTGCAAATGCTTTAGCAATTGCCCCTTTCATACCTTCGGCACCAGGAGTCAGAACTAGATTCGCACCAAGAGCTTTAAGAAGATTTCTACGTTCAACGCTCATGGTATCTGGCATTGTCAAAATTAGCTTATATTTTTTTACTGCGGCAACAAATGCAAGTCCTACTCCCATGTTTCCGCTTGTTGGTTCTACTATCACACTTCCCGATTTAAGAAGTCCTTTCTCTTCAGCATCCTGAATCATTGCAAACGCAGCACGATCTTTTACGCTACCAGCAGGATTAAAATATTCAAGCTTTGCAATTACTGTTGCTTTGAGATCCTTAACTGCATTAAAATGAGAAAGTTCTAATAAAGGAGTATTTCCTATTAAGTCTGTTAATTGTTTTGCGATCTTTGCCATAATGCTATAGTTTTTAATTGTTTTCTTATATTGCAAAGATAGGGTGTGATTAAGGGGTACACAATCACGTAATTTAGTCATTTTCGTACCACAATTGTGGTATAAATCAATAGGAATTACTAGTTTTGTAATCTTAAACGAAGAAAATCACAGAAAATGAAGAAATATACATATTTGTTTTTACTGCTCCTTGGAGCAACATTTGCCACATTATTATCTTCCTGTCAAGGAGAAGATCGCCGGTTGGAATACAAGGATACTAAAGGTGTTAACGACTGGATTTATGGTGAGATGAAAGACGTTTATTTATGGTATGATGAAATTCCAGCTGAAAGCAAACTAAACTTTTATGCAAACCCGGATACCTTCTTCTATACTTTACTATCAAGCAAAGAAAAGAAAAACGGGAACTATTATTCATGGATAGAGCAAAAAGAGGTTACTACTAAAAGTATTGATGACAGCTCTTCTTACGGATTCGAGTTTATGAGTTATACAGACGAAAAAAATAGTTCTGTATATGTTCGCGTGCTTTATGTTTTGCCAGGAAGTCCTGCCAGCACTGCCGGACTGAAACGTGGTGACTGGATTATAGCCTTTGACGGTAATAAAATAACAAGTACCAATTATACCCAATTGCTTACCGGCAGTGGAGTAAAGCTAACTTTAGCTACCTATACAGGAAATTCAACTAACCCATTTGCAGAAAAAGGTACACTAACTTTAGGTGCCGCCAAAGCTGTGAATAATGACCCTATTCTGGTAAATAAAGTATTAACAAGTACATCGGGAAGCAAGATCGGCTATCTGATGTACACTCACTTTGCCACCGGTCCAAATGATAATGCCAACGATTACACTTATCAAAATGAATTGCGCCAGCTCTTTGCATCATTCAAAAGTCAGAATGTAACAGAATTCGTTCTCGACCTTCGTTACAATCCTGGAGGATATATCAGCAACAGCCAGTTACTTAGTACAATGCTTGCTCCAAGTTCAGCGTTGGGCAAAACATTTTGCGTAATAAAGTACAATGATAAAATGAGTCCGTCACAAAACATCTATAGCTTCGACAGTGATTCTATTAAAGGAGGAGCTAATCTTAATCTGTCTCGTCTGTATGTTTTGGTAAGCAAATACACAGCCTCATCATCAGAGCTATTGATCAACGGACTAAAACCATTTATGAATGTAACATTAATTGGTACAACTACCGAAGGAAAGAATCTGGGATCTGTCTCTATTCAGCACGAAGAATCAAACTGGATGATTCAACCTATTATAGGGAAACTGTACAATTCAAAAAATGAGTCTGATTACGGTAGTGGTTTTACTCCCGATTACGAACTGGATGAATTTTCAGATTACAGCACATATAAAGAACTGGGAGATGAAAATGAAATGATGTTGAGCAAAGCACTTGCATTAATAAATGGTGCGAGCCTCACAAAGAGCATTCGCACCAAATCTATATCTACTGTGTTGAACGCCAAACAAAGTTCACTGGATAGAAAAAAGACAAACGGAGCATGGTTAGCTCCTATAAAGAAATAACAAGCGGTTATCTTTCAAAGAACTTTTTAAAGAACAACAACTGATAGTCAATGGAATTATTCCAATATTGACCGCTATGACCTCCGGGACGGGTAATGAAATCATGATTGATTTTCCGTCCCAATAACCGTTCGTGGAGATCTTTATTCACATTAAGAAAGAAATCACCTTCTCCGCAATCAATAATAATAGCAAGGTCGCCGTTTTCAATTTTATCAATCTGATTAATTACAGTATGTTCATCCCATGATTTCTTATTGTAAGCAAACTCACCCAGCTGTTTACTCATTTCCCAGTTAGTTGGAAAAGGACGAATGTCTACTCCACCACTGGTACTTCCTGCTGCACCAAAAATATCTTTGTGACGGAAAGCAAGCCACAACGCTCCGTGACCACCCATACTTAAACCAGTAATAGCACGACCTTTCTTTTCTGCAACAGTTTTATAATGATTATCAATATACTTCACTAATTCATCTGATACAAATGTTTCGTAACGATAGGAAGAATCCTTTGGACTATCCCAATACCAACTGTTTTTACCATCAGGACATACTATGATCATCTTATTCTGATCAGCAATTTCAGGTAAATTTGGTTTCAACTGTATCCAGCTTTTGGCATTACCACTATAGCCATGCAAAAGATAAAGTACCGGATAGGTTGCACTCTTTGAGGCCTTAGTCGCTTCAGGAGAAATTACAACCACCTGTACGTCTTTATTCATAGACGGGCTTTTCACTAACAATGTATCTACCTTTGCTGCATGCAGACTCACTGCAAGAAAAAGCAAAAAAACAGATAAAGAAATAATACGGTTTTTCATGTTCATTAATTATTAATACTTATATTGTTCTAAATTTTAGAATTCTACAAAATTAAATAAAAAGAAAAAGGATTATAACATTTTTATTCCGATTTTTGTTATTAGTAAAAAATACGACAATTTATGAAAAAGATAATATCCCTGATTATTTTTGTGTTGGTCGCTCTGACCACCGTGGCACAACAAAAACATTCCATAAAAGGAATAGTAATCGACAAAGGAAAACGAGAACCAATATCCTTTGCAAGTATAGGTATTAATGGAACCGGACAAGGAGCAGTGACAGATTCTGTGGGAAAATTCAACATTCAGAATGTAGTACCGGGAATATATAGACTACAGATTTCAGCAGTAGGATACAACACAGTGCTCACCCCCGAATATATTATCTCCACAAAAGATCTCTTTATAACGGTAGAACTTGAAGAAAGCGTTACTCAACTGGGCGAAGTAAGCGTTACAGCTTCTATGTTCAGAAGAAATCCCGAAAGTCCTGTTGGGCTTCGCCTGATAGGGTTGCAGGAAATAGAGAAAAGTCCGGGAGCTAACCGCGACATTTCACGCATTGTGCAAAACTATGCAGGCGTGGGATACTCACCTGTGGGATACCGTAACGACCTGATTGTCCGGGGAGGCGGTCCTTCAGAAAACCGTTTCTATATGGATGGAGTGGAGATTCCCAATATTAATCACTTCAGTACGCAGGGAGCATCCGGCGGACCGGTTGGAATTATTAATGCCGACCTCATCCGTGAAGTTAGTTTTTATACCGGGGCTTTTCCCGCAAGCAAAGGAAATGCACTGAGCTCCGTGCTCGATTTCAAGTTGCGTGACGGAAATATGGAAAAGAACTCCATGAAAGCTACTCTCGGAGCATCCGAGTTTTCTTTAACCTCTAATGGTAAACTAAGTAAAAAGACAACTTATCTGGCTTCTGTTCGTCAGTCATACCTGCAATTCCTTTTCAAAGCTTTGGGATTGCCTTTCCTGCCTACATATACCGATGCACAGTTTAAAACAAAAACACGACTTTCCCAGCATAATGAAATTACATTCCTTGGACTTACAGGTATTGACAATATGAAACTCAATACAAATCTTACGGGCGAAAAGGCAGAATATATACTCAGCTATCTGCCCACTGTTAAGCAGGAAACATTCACTCTTGGTTCGGTATACAAACATTATGCAGGCGCACATATCCAGACAGTAGTTTTGAGTCACAGTTATCTGAATAATCACCTCACAAAATATCTGAGAAATGATGAAAGCAGCCCTGATAATCTGACATTGAAATATGGTTCGCTTGAGCAGGAAACTAAACTGCGTGTAGAAAATGTTTCTACCTTTGGGGCTGTAAAAGTGAGTTTCGGAGCAAATCTGGATCACACACAATATAGCAATAACACATTTCAAAAGGCATACACAGATCAATCTAAGACATATAAGTATCACACCTTTCTGGATATGCTGCGCTGGGGATTCTTCGGAACCATGAATTATGAATCACCGGATGAACGAATGACTGTCTCACTGGGCGTAAGAGGTGATGCCTGCAATTATACCTCACAGATGAATAAGCTCAATAATCAACTTTCACCAAGGTTGTCTCTCTCCTACCAGATTATAGGCGATGTTTATTTCAGTGGCAATGTAGGACGGTATTATCAGTTACCGGCTTATACCGCTCTTGGTTATAAAGATAACAATGGTATTTATGTCAATAAAAATCTTGGATATATAACTGTCGATCAATACAGTGCCGGACTAACTTACAAGCATAGCGAGAACCTTCAGATTACTGCCGAAGGATTCTACAAAAAGTACGATAATATTCCTTTTTCCATAAATGATAATATCCCGTTGGCAGATAAAGGAGCCGATTATGGTGTGGTAGGAAATGAGGAACTTACACCCACTGCTCAGGGGCGTTCGTATGGTATTGAGTTGATGGCTAAGTGGATTATCGTGAAAAAGCTAAATCTATCCTCCGCCCTCACCCTCTTTAAAAGTGAATACCGAAAAAATGAGATAAGTCCATATATCGCCTCTTCGTGGGATAACAAATACATCTTCAATCTGGGAGGTACGTACAACTTTGAAAAGAACTGGAGTTTCGGAGCAAAAATAAGCAGTATAGGTGGTGCGCCTTACACTCCTTATGATGTAGAAAAATCATCACTGGTAACGGCATGGGATGCGCAAGGCAGGGCTTATTACGACTATTCCGAATACAACACCGAACGTTTATCTGCCTATACCCGCATTGACCTGAGAGTTGATAAAACTTTCTATATTAAGAAATACATGCTTGGTTTCTACATTGATTTACAGAATATAACAGGTAGTCAGATTAAGCAAGCCGATGCCTTAATGAGTACCGGAGTAATTGAAAATCCTTCCGCTCCTGCAAATCAGCAACGGTATAAAATGAAATATATCAGTCAGAATAGTGGTACAGTGATTCCTACTTTGGGCATAACCTTTGAGTTTTAGCAAATAGACCTTTCATAAAAACAATGTTCACCGAAACCCGGACCTTTATAATTTCAACTTTAAAAGTCTTTCGTTTCGGTGAACATCCATTGCTAACTTTAATTATAAAACAAAAATTATTTACCCTATTTAAAGATTAAACAAAAATTGTTTATTTCAGAATAACCGTCACCTCCTTAGCACCATGAGCACCTTTAACTAAAGCCTGCTCAATATCTGCAGTTTTAGAAGGGCCGGATATAAAAACTCCAAATCCGTAATCGTTAAATTGCTGTCTTTTATATGCCTCATGCATAGTATCTACCAGACTCTCTTTATCGAGAAGGATTACCAAACTATCCGCAATAAAATAGAGAGCTCTCTCTTTTACATGCTGAGGAATCCACACAGTTCCGTTTTCTGCTACACCAAACGCCCCTTCAACTATTCCCAGATTAACACCGTTCAGTTCTCGAGGATTATTGACAGAATCCGGATCCATAGTCGAATTAATATCGGGTACATTAGATGCAATTGTTTTAGCATCCGGATACAGTTCGGCTATTAATTGATTTATATCCTCACCTTCCTTCAATAAAACGGCATTGCCACCCACAGCTTTACTGACCTCAATAAACTGGTTAATTTTATCAGGAAACTGTATGGCATCCAGTTCAATCACAGGCATATCATACTGTTCCAGATTATGCTGCCTGATATTATTTAAAATCTGTTCTTTGCTATTCATCGCTTAACGTTTTTCTTCCACCAGGAGGTAAATGATTCAGGGGCAAACTCCGGCAATTCTCTTCCAATGCCCCATTCATTGAACTTATTATATTTCAGCGAACGCGGTATTTTATTAACTATCGGTGCCATTTTCAACGCACTGTGAAAAAGCCCGGGATGATTAAAAAGAAAACTCATTCCGCCAGACAGTACTTTTTTAGCAGGATTTGCTTTGCCAATTGCATCAAGCCCCTGCCTCCATTTATAAATCTGATTACCTAGATCTATTTTTACCGGACAGACATTGTTACATGAGAAGCAGAGAGTACAAGCCGGTAAGTTAGTATAATATACCTGCGGTGCATTCAGCATTCCCAGATTAATACCAATAGGACCGGGAATGAAATACGAATAAGAATAGCCACCACTTCTCCGGTAAACAGGACAAGTATTCATACAAGCTCCGCAACGGATACATTTCAATGTTTGCAAGTGATCCTTGTTTCCTAAAATATCACTTCTTCCATTATCCACTAAAATAATATGCAATTCACCTCCCTTGCGGGGTTTACAATAATGAGAAGTATAAGAAGTTATTGGTTGTCCGGTTGCCGATCTTGCCAACAGACGAGTGAAAACACCTAATGACTCACGATTAGGAATCACCTTTTCAATCCCAATTGATACAATATGAATATCGGCCTGAGATGTTCCCATATCAGCATTACCTTCGTTTGTACAGACAACTATATCACCCGTCTCGGCTACACCGAAATTAGCTCCGGTCATCGCCACTTTTGCAGAAAGGAACTCTTTCCGGAGATTCTCACGCATGCAACCGGTAAGATAAGTGGGATCGGAATTTCTTTTTTCGGTATTCAGCTTTTCTTCAAAAAGCTCCCCTATAATCTGCCTTTTCAGGTGAATGGCCGGCATTACAATGTGACTGGGCGGCTGCTTCAATAACTGAAGAATCCGTTCACCCAAATCGCTTTCAATAACATCAATGCCGTTTTCAATCAGGAAATCATCCAAATGACATTCCTCCGTCAGCATCGACTTACTTTTCACAACCTTCTCCGCATTGTTTTTACGAAGAATTTCCAGAACAATATCGTTGTGCTCCGTATCATCTTTAGCCCAGTGTACGGTTGCACCATTTTTTTCAGCAGCCTCAGCAAATTGCAGAAGATAATGATCCAGATGAGTAATGGAGTGCATCTTTATCTTACTTGCCAGTTCGCGCAACTCCTCCCATTCAGGAATACCCTTCGCCAGATTATCTCTTTTTACGCGTGTACCCCAAAGAGTTTCGTTATGCCACTGCGCTCCCTCTTTATTACTAAGGAAAGCCTCTGCAGCTGTAACATGATTTTTATTCATAATCCACTAGCTAATATTTCGACAGCATGAATGAACTTAACAGGTAATTTATCCCTTCGGGCTATTCCTTGCATGTGCATCAGGCACGAACTGTCGGCACCGGTAATATACTCGGCACCGGTATTCATGTGATTCTGCAGCTTATCCCTTCCCATAGCACAGGACACCGCCTCTTCCTCGACGGCAAACATTCCCCCGAATCCGCAGCATTCATCCACTCTTTCCGGTTCTTCAATTTCAATTCCCTTCTTTAAAGAAAGGAGATCCTTTATCTTGGAATACATAGGAATATTCAGTTCGCTTGCCGAAGAAAGATTTAATTCCCGTACTCCGTGACAGCTATTGTGCACACTTACCTTATGAGGAAATTCACCCGGAAGATTATCCGGCTTAACAATGTCATGCAAAAACTCGCACACATCGTAAATCTTACCTTCAGTCTGGCAAGCATGTCCATGAGCTGCCAGAATCTGCGGATGGTTTTCTTTCACAAAAGCCACACAACTAGCCGAAGGTCCCACCACATAATCATAGTCTTTGAATATATCTCCGAACTTTTTTATCGTAGCCAGACCTTTTTCTTCAAAACCTGCATTGGCCATAGGCTGGCCGCAGCAGGTCTGATTCATAGGATAGTCAATATTTAATCCAAAGTATTTCAGCAATTTATAAGTAGCGATACCCACTTCCGGATAAACCGCATTTACATAACAAGGAATAAACAATCCTATTTTAAGTGATTTATCCATTAATCTTGTGTTTCAATATAAACAACATGAGTTTGCAAATACTCTTCCAGGCCGTGTTTACCATCAGCACCACCAATACCCGATTTACGCCATCCGGCATGGAATCCCTGCATAGCCTCAAAGTTCTCTCTGTTCACATACGTTTCACCGAACTTCAGACTACGTACCAACTTCAACGCAGTATTCAGGTTCTTTGTATATACAGATGAGGTAAGTCCGTATTCGCAATCGTTAGCCCATTCAATAGCCTTATCTAAATCAGTAAATTCGATGATTGGCAGAACCGGACCAAAGGTTTCTTCGTGTGCAATATCCATATCATGGGTTACATCAGTAAGAACAGTAGGTTCAAAGAAATAACCTTTCTGATCTATCTTCTTACCGCCACACGCAATCTTAGCTCCTTGCTTAACGGCTTTATCCACTTTATCCTGAACAGATTTCAGCGAATTAGCATCAATCAGCGGCCCCATATCCAGTTCTTTAATTTTGCTAGGATCACCAAAAGTAACCTTCTTCATTCCTTCAATCACCTTTTTCTGGAATTCATCCTTTACATCTTTATGCACATAAACACGTTCGCAACAGTTGCAAACCTGTCCGGTATTAATAACCCGGGATGCAATAATGCATTTTACAGCCAAATCAATGTCTGCATCATTCATTACAATAGCAGGAGCTTTTCCGCCTAGTTCCAGAGATACCTTAGTGATATTAGTACAGGCAGCAGCCATAGTCTGTCGACCTGCATCCACACTTCCAGTGAGACTAACCATTCCCACTTTTGGATTAGCTGCCAGTTCATGACCCACTACCGAACCTTTACCAAATACTATATTGAACACGCCAGCAGGCAAGCCTGATTCTTCAACAACCTGAGCAAATACATAAGCATTCTCAGGAGTCAGCTGACTTGGTTTAATTACAATCGTATTACCAGTAACCAATGCAGGAGCAGCTTTTCTGGCAATTAAGAAAAACGGAAAATTCCAGGGAAGGATTCCTGTAGTAACACCAATAGGTTTCTTAAACAGGAATATATTTTCTTTTGGTCTGTCACTTTGAATAATTTCGCCTTCATAACGGCGGGCCCATTCGGCCATGTAATCCAAATAATCAGCGGTAAATAAAACCTCAACATTAGCCAATGCCTGCGTTTTGCCTCCTTCTCTCACAATAATATCAGTCAGTTCAGCTTCTCTTTTTCTGATACCATTTGCAATAATTCTAAGATATTTAGCTCTTTCCACTGCCGGAATCTTCTCCCATGCTGGCTGAGCTTTTTCTGCAGCATCAATTGCTGCTTTTACATCATCGGCAGTACCGTCCGGCATAAGTGAGATAACTTCTTCAGTCGAAGGGTTCAGAACATTAATCCATTTGTCGGAAGCATTTTCTACAAATTTCCCATTGATAAACATTTTTAGATTTTTCATAGGCTGTTTTTTAAAGATTAACAATGAGTCATAAAGATATATTTTTAGAATGACAATATCACTTCCTTTTTTGATTTTATGACTTACTTTTTTGACTTATAATCTTTATAGTCAATTTTTTATATAATCTTAGTTAGCCTTTCAACCCAAACTTATATCAGCAAGAATTTTCAGTACTATTTCTCTTCTTTCTTTTCTGTTATGATGTAGTAGCCTCGGGAATTATAGATACTTTATTATCATTTAGAGGTTTATTTTGCTCCCTCATTTATTCCCTCATCTGATTGATTCTTTTATATGGGCCTTAATTTTTCAAGCCTATTTACAGGTCCGTTTACAGGTCTATCTTCATTTCTTGCTGCATCTTCCGCTGCACAATCTGTCATATTCTCTATTGCTAGAGAGAATTATTACTTCATTTTATTACTGTTTATTCTTAAATTCAAATAACCAAGTCTCCAGTTTATAAGTGAAAGTGATAAGAATACCAAAATTTCTATCAGCCAATTCATATTATTAAATATACTTGATATAAAACCTCCAAATTGAGTCTCTAGTATAACCAGAGTTATATACAAAGAAAATACTATTGCTACAGTTTTTATGAATGATTTTCTGCGCCAGATTGTACTTCCTAATATAAAAATTGATTGTACAAATAATCCTGCTGAGAATTCCAGTACAGGATTATAGCAGTGTCTTATCGCATTAACTAAAGATATTGGATAACAATTTGCAGAATAATATATATTAAAGAATGCGACTCTAGTATAATCGGCAAATTTAAACGCTACTAAAAATGCTACAGGAAATAGTATTATAATAATGAATAGATGTGTGACATATTTTTCCAAAGCTGTTACTTGTACATTTAAAGAAATATTTTGTTTTGAATTACTATTTATTGAAACCATCGTAGTTGAAGCAAAGATCGATCCCAACAAATATAGCCATAATGGGAAATATATATAATTTGCATTATATGGAGAGCAGCAGGGATTGATATTATTTCGTTCAAATGAGAGGTATTCCAATAGAATTGGAATAAGCGTAAGTACAACATATATTATCATAAACCAAATAATAAATGTTTTCTTCTTTTCACATATATCGTTTTTTAAATTCGAATAAAAATATTTAAGATGTACCATCATCCCTTTTTGCTAGTTATAACTTTAATTTTATATTCTATTTCTTCTCCATCGACTGTATCAACAATTTTCTTTAAAGGTACAAAGTCATCCCCATCATTATTCAGTTTATAAATAAATTCTGTATAATTGGAAGCACCACCATCGCAAAAAAGAGTTATTGTTTTATTTTTTTGATCAAATTTAGTAAAATCATCTAATTTATTAAATGGCTCATTGTCAGTAATCTGATACAGTATATCTTCTGCATTGTCATTAACAGAATAGACCTTATACATACTTGTATGTCTTTGCCCTTGCCCCCATAAAGAAAATACCAGCTCCTTTGTATTATCAAAATTCACATCCTGAAAGAAAAAAGGAACACCTTTATCTAAATCTCCCGAAAATCTTTCATTCTTTCTAATTTTATAATCAACATAATACACACCTTTTTTAAATATTTTCTTTTTATCACCTTCTAAAGCAGATTCATAAAAATATCTGTTTTCTAAAGTAAATGCTACTTTTCCATCTTTCGAGAATTCCAATATAGCACGTGATGGTTCATCAACAGATTCAACCATCACTTTTACAGAATACCCGTTTATAGGTTGCTTATACTTAATATAGAATCGGGGAATATGCGATTCCAGCTCTTTAAATTCTTTATTTCTTTCAGAAAAGTCAGAATCATTCCTCGTATTAACAGTATCTGAAAGTTTTTTGCTTGTCTGTTTACCGTCTTTATTTAGGTTAGATGTCTGTATGTTTCTACAAGCAGCAAACAACATTAGTAATGTTAATATGAGTACCCCTCTTATTTTCATATAATTATTATTAAAACATTAATTATTAAAACGATCTTTATTAAAATAGTCTTCAATAGTATGTATGTATTTTCCTATATTAAATCTAAAGTTTTCATTTTTACGAATTTCATCTTTTAAATTATTATACCTGAGACTTATTTCTTTGAATTTATTATCTATTCTTTCTCTTTCATCTAAGAAGGGAGCATATTCCGGATTATTTTTATCAAAGGATTCTTTAAATTGCTCTTCCACTGATCCTCTATAGAGATAGAAAAAAAGACATCTTTGTACTTCTTCTTGCTTTATTTTATCAAATAAAATATATTCATTCCAAGATATATATTTTTCTTTTGGAAGCTGTTCCTGCTTTATATCTTTGAACCCATTTATTATTTTCTCTTCTATATACTTTTTTTTGAATTCATTCTCAACTTGATTATATATTTTTCGCCATTCATAGAATTCTTCATTACTCTTTAGTTTTTCTTTTAATGCAATATCATATTCTGGTTCAATATTTGTTAAATCATTGTTTTGTGAATCAAGCTCTTTTAGTAATATCTTAAGATCTTCTTTTAACATCGGCAGTACTTTATTGCAATACAAGATAATTTTATCAATATAAGTTTGCGTTTCAATAAGTTCATTTAAAACCTTTAAAGAATCTATAAAAAGCAAAGCACCGGCTATTTTCTCACCACGAAATTCAACAAGTGTATGTCCGCAAAAATTAACACATTCCTTATCTTTACATCTATCATTTTTCAATCTAGGCCCTATATCTAAGTCTGTATAGAGATTGAATATATTGTAACGCAAAAAATCATTTAGTCCATCAATCATCTTGTTGCACTGTTCTATAAAATATCTTTTCACAAAATCATAATCCCCAGAAATATAATTATTACAGAAATCTCGGATATTATCTAATGCATATTTCCAGTAAATATCATCAACTGGATAGTCACAAGTACAACGTATCATTTGATGAGAATCAATACCCCGATATAGAACATAATGAGAAAATGGTATTATCGGTATATTCTTATAAATTAATATATTACAAAAATAGCTTGAATAACCAAATCCAAAATTTGTTGCTATTGTTGCACTAAAATCATTATTCAATGTAATAACTGGACTAGACCAACCTCTATATCTGTGGGAGTATATAAGAACATCATTATTTCTACATTTACTTAAAGTTTGCTTTAATAAGAAGGCACGCTTTCTTAGTAATAAATAACGTTTTATAGATTGTAAAGAACAACTCTTCAATTCTTCTTTAGTTCTAACACCTTGAAAAGGAAGTTCGATATTTATACAAATACCTATCGATTTATTTATAAAATAGCATACATCTACTTTTTCTACTAAATCAATTAAGTCATCTTTATCTTTATAATTATCAAGAAACTTTTCATTAAAATCAGGAAAAGTATCTTCTATTGTCACAAAATCAGTTTCAAATAAATTAGTATTCTTATTTCTTTTTAAAATATATACTATCTTTTCATTAATATCTTTTTCTTTAACATCACTCATAAAAATATTATTTAGTTATTTTGGCGGTTTAAAAGATATAAACAGGTTCTTTTCCTCTTTCATGAACTAATAAGGTTCCGTCGTAAAAATGCATCCACAGCAACTTCTAAATAGTAATAAACATACAACAGAACCACCTTTTGCGGAGCCTTAATTAGCTAGTATTTTTGTGTGCGTGTTTCATAAAACATAGCCTGCGTTTGGTGCATTCACAATATATTGGTATTTGAGCTTTCGCCGTCTGTTCGTATTTAATGTCAACATTGTTTATATAGCTATTTCTCTTCTTTCTTTTCTGTTATAATGTAATATCCTCCGGTTTTAGTTGCTCCTCTAAATTCAATCAATTCTCTTTTCTTTAAAGAGCTTATATAACGTGCCACTGATGGTATGCTTTTTTTAATATGCTCTGATATTTCATTTGCATTTAATCCTGGCGTTATTTTTAAGAGAGATATAATTGATATTTCATTATCATTTAATGGTTTACTTACAAGCTCATTTACTCTATCATTTACTCTATCATTTACTCTATCATTTACTCTATCATTTATAGGTCCATTTATAGGTCCATTTACAAGGTCATTAGTTCTTAAAGGCTCATTGATAGGCTTATTTATAGGTCCATTTACTATATCATTTACAGGTTCACCTGCTTCATATTTGATTGTGATTTTAAACACATCCCCTTCTTCAATAACAGGTAGTGCGTCATTTACATAAATAGGACAATACTTATACATCTTCCTTACTCCTGAACCTAATTCCTCTACCCAGCCTATCTGTTTAAAGAAATTAGCAATAGTAGGATTCTTTGGATGCGGTTTTAAGTTTTCCAGATTGATACGCCCCATCATATACGGACGATTCCAGTTCTCGGCAACTACCTCATACTTATAAATAGTCATTGTAGCCGGATAAGCGTTTGAGAATTCCCTATGCACTAAAAGATTTGCCACCATTTCACGAAATATCAGCTCACGTATGCTCATTCTCTGATTTCCTTCCAGATAAAACCTATCGGGCAAATATTTGCGAATAAAAGCCAACAGACGAGAATAAGACCTCATAAGATTACAGCGAATATCATCTCTATCATCATACCTCTCTACATCTTCCTTTCTACAAAGAGCATCCGTTTTAAAATGAGGAAGCACACTCGCAATTGTATTCTCCTTTCCAAACACCAAAGCTGCGGCAAGCGTATAGCCCTCTTTTCCCGTATAAGAATCTCTTAATCTCATCCGTGCAGAAACCAGAATTTCCTCATTGCTCATATTAATCCAAGGATGGTCGGCTCTTGTTAATCGCACTAAATTGCGTACAGTATCAAAGAGTTCTGTTTCAAAGTCCTCCATTTCAAGATATGGGAACACCTTATTTTCTGTATATCCATCCTGTTTGCGAAGAAACAAATTTGTTATAAGCTGCTGGTTAGTCAATTTAAAATCACCATCTTCATTCCTGTCATAATAAGCTCCTTTGTATGCATGTGGTTGCGAACTTTCGGGCACAAAGATGCTTATTACTTTTTTCCCGTCAATATCCACCACATCTGTGGAGAGAAAGAAAGTGGGAGAAATAATCTGAGGATTATTCATATCACGTGCCAACGTATCAAGCTGAGCCTGAAGTGTATCTTCATTTACTCCGATAATTTTTCCATCATCGGCTACCCCCAGCAAGATTGTTCCTCCTTTACGGTTGAGGAATGCACAAATAGTTTCGAACACAGAACGAGTAAGCGAACCGTTAGATTCTTTAAATTCTATTTCTATACCTTCGCCTTGCTTTATTAATTGCTTTATTTTGTTTATTTCTGTGTTCATAGATTTAAGAGTTATTTGTTATATATACAAGAGCATTCAATATCATGCATACAGTTACAAAGATAAAAATATTTCTCAAAATACATACAATAATATAGATCATTTTTCAAAGAACTGAAACAATATTAATTTATAGAAATTTGTTAATCATATACACCTTTTGCAAAGCAACTAGACAATTCATCACACAAAACAAATAATAAAACACAAAATCATCTACCTATCTCCCACCAAACTCACTAAAACAACTTACCATAAAGCCTTTCAGGTGGTGGCAGATAAAAAATCATCTTCCACTAGACCAAATCATCTGCTACAAAAATAGATTCTGAAAACAACTATTCATTTTATTATTATCAATTCAAAGACAACTAAACTTGTTTTTGAATATCAGTAAAGTTATTTAAATGGATTGCTCAGCAATTTATAAGAACTGAGACTTTTGATAAAGCAGACCGGAGTTTTGTATAACTCCGGTCTGCTTTTTATAAAACTACTAGACACATTTGTGCACCCTTGTACAAAAGAATGCATTCTTCTGTACAAAACAATTAATTCTTTTGTACAGAAGAATGTTTTGTTTTGTACAAGATTACATAAACATCTCGCCTGAAAAATAAAATCTCACAAAAGAGATTTAAGAAGGCTCGCCGGATATTTATTGAATGCTGGAAGGGCTGTTATTTCGAGTTAGTGGCAGATGATTTCTATCTGCTATTAAACTAAAATCATCTGCCACTAAAACGCATCCTGACAATCAACAACTTAGAAATTTACTAGTGGGAGATAAATGGTAATTATTTCTATCTACCACTAGATAAAATATTCATTATCAAATTATTAGTCTAAATTAGTAGCAGATAAGCAAAAAAAAATTTGAAAAAAATCTATTGGAGTTATAGAGTAACCTTGAAGTACTTTTCACATAACTAAATTTAGTTCCATGTTCAATATTCATTTTGTGAAACGCCAACACGTTTCTTAAACAACTGGCAAAAGTGCTTTGGGTATCAGATTTCAATTCGCAAGTAACCTAATTGTAAATAACTAGGAAAATAATTAGGTAAATTAAATAAAACTTTCTAACTTTGATTTCCAGATATAAAGAACAAGAGAGTAAAAGGTGACGATTGTGCTTTTAATAAAAATAAATAACTTATGAGACAACTTATCTTTAACTTATTGGCATTAATGTCTACCATAGTCTACGGACAAGAAAAGATAGAAAAAGGGTTACGAACTTGGAGATACGAAACAAATGATAACTGACGCTATAAAGAAATATTGCGAATAAAAGGAAATACAGCCCAAAAACTTCAGTCATTAGTAGTAACTCTAAAACAAAAAAGAATTTATCATGAAATCACCTTTGTTTAAAATATCTCTTCTTCAGTTATTAATACTGATAACTTTTTCGAGTTGTAAGCCAAGAACAGCAGAAGCAAATATCGAAAAGGCAATTTCTGATTTGACTAATAAGTTCCCTCAATTGCCTAGAGGAAAATCTAATCAGTTAGATTTTTATAAGTTGGTAAGGACCGTAATATACGATAAGAATAAATTTCAACTTCAATTGTATTCTACTCCCGACAGCATTGAAGATCAACAACAAATTATGATTCTAATAAATCCAAAAGGAGATTATTATGCAATTCCACTCTTTTCAAACACATATCGTGATTATTGGAATTTTGAATTTGACAAACCGATTGAAGGAATAAAGAGAATAAATACTACATTTGAAAAAGAAATCACCAAGGCTATCAATATTTTAAATCTCAACGATACTATAGATACTGGTGCAAAGGTTCTTGATGAAACAATTATATCTTTGCTTCATTGTCAGGTTATAAGAGAAACTGATGGACCTATATTCAAAGCTCTTTGGCCTACATATAATTCAAATGAGCCAATAGAAGATTCAGATAGCTGCATTGCAAGGCTACAAAAGAATTTTACCGCTATAAAAAAACGTATTCATCCAAACGAGTATTACTACAATTATAATGCTTACCTTGACAATCGCAATTGTCGAATTTATCAACTCGTTAATCAAGGTAAAAATAGAGGTAAGAGATTGAAACCAGAAATAAAAACTTATAGACAGAATTGTAATTTTTCAGTTTGTTATAAGTGATAAACTTTGGATTATCGAATAAAAAAGATAGTATTAAAAAAAAGACCATGACAGAAGACAATTTAATCTTACTATGTTGCTTTGCTATTTATGCTTTAACACTTCTTACCTTGATTTTAAGAAGTAAAGAGAGACTAAAATCATGTATCATTAACCTAACTGTTTTAGGATTATATAGTGGATTCTTTTTCTACAATCTGGCATTTAATAGTGCTGGAGGTTCAAGTCTTGTTTGGCTCGTATATTTAATGTTTGCAATTGGATTACATTGGTTAATAAATTTAATAGGAATTATTCTAACTTTTATAAAAAAAAGAGATACATCAAATGAATAAATTAATAGAACTATATAAAACAAATAAATTAGAATTTTGGATTGCATTAATATATAATGGAATTGGAACTCTAACGATTTGTTCAGTTTATCCAGAAGACAGATTTAATGGGGACTGGGTATTTCCATTTTCTCTAATTACTATACCGATCAATTTCTTTAGTTTTATATATAGATTTGCAGAATCCGGCCCTTTATATCCCGTATTTATTATTCAGTTTATTATGCTTATTCTAACTTTTTTGATTCTAATATTACGTAATAAGTAAAAGACTGGAAGATAAAAAATATATAACCAACTCATACCTGTGGATTCTCGACAATTTATTCAAAACAATAATTATCAAGGGAAACAAAAGAGCAAGATAAGTAAAACAGAAAACCGGGAATTGAATTACCTTTGCTATTTCACTGAAAAACAAAGATATGAGCGTTAAAGAGCAAAGCAAACAGGAATATATTGCAAGGATTAATAAGGTAATGGATTACATAGACAACCATATAAACGAGCCTCTATCCTTAGGAACGGTAGCGGGTGTGGCCAATCTGTCTCCATATCATTTCCATCGGATATTTACTTTATTCTCTGGCGAGAGTTTATCAGCTTTCATTCAACGAATAAGAATTGAAAAAGCGGCTTCATTAATCAGGGAATATAAAGATATTCCTATCAGTGAAATTGCCTATAACTGCGGATTCAGCAGTGTGTCTATCTTTAGCAGAACTTTCAGAAAGTATTTCAATACATCGGCTACGGATTTCAGAAACAGAGAAAAAGCTTTTCTTCTCATTAATGGTTCTTATTATAGCAAGGATGGTAAAGTGTTCAGCAAGAATAATCAACAACATCACAGTATTGATTTGCAACTTTGCAGCATCAATTTAAAACAATTAATTATTATGAACACAAAGATTGAAATTAAAGAAATGCCGGAGATGAGAGTTGTTTATTGTCGTCACAAAGGTGCTTTCAAAGACATCTGCTATGCGTATGACAAATTAATGAAATGGGCAGGACCAAGAGGTTTACTGAACTTTCCGGAAACTAAATCGCTGACCGTTTATCATGACGATCCTTCAATTACCGATATTGAAAATGTACGTCAGGATGCTTGTATCACCGTTAATGAAGATGTTAAAGTAGACGGAGAGATTGGTAAAATGATTGTTGAAGGGGGAAAATACGCTGTAGGACATTTTGAAATTACAGTAAATGAATTCGAACAAGCCTGGAATACGATGTGTTTGTGGTTTACAGAAAATGGATACCAGCCGGGGGATGGCAGTACTTATGAGTTATATTACAATGATCATAATGAGCACCCGGAAAAGAAATTTATTCTGGATATCTGTATTCCGGTTAGACCGCTTTAATTAAATAATACATGGAAGGGGTAATTTTCTCCTTCCATGTATTTATTACAAATTTAATGCTGCACTCTATATTCATTTGGTGAAACACCAACACGTTTCTTAAACAGACGGCTAAAATGCTGAGGGTATTTAAAGCCCAGCTCATAAGCTATCTCGCTAACCGATTTACTTGTGTCATAAACCATATCTTTTGCGGTTTCGATTAACTTTAGCTGTATATGCTCCAGAGCCGATTTTCCGGTTTCTTTCTTTATCAAATCGCCCAGATAGTTTGCTGATAGATTGAGCTTATCGGCACAGTATCCTACGGTAGGCAGACCAATGTTCTGTGGTCTGTCTGACGAAAAATAATCTCCGAGCAGATTCTCAAACCGGACAATTACATCTTTATTTATATGTTCACGAGTGATAAACTGGCGATCATAAAAACGCTTGCAATAATTAAGTAGCAGTTCTATATTCGATGTTATTAATGTCTTGCTGTGTTTATCAATTGAATGATTTAATTCCAGTTCTATTTTATGCAGGCAATCAATAACAACAACCCTCTCCTGCTCTGACAAGTGAAGAGCCTCATTGACCTCATAAGAAAAGAATGTGTACTCTTTCATATTTCGTCCAAGAGAAGTTCCACGAATCAAGTCCGGATGGAACAACAATGCCCAGCCTTTTGGCTGGTAGTACTCGCCGTTGTCTTCAACACCAAGAACCTGCCCCGGTGCAATGCACACCAACGTTCCTTCCTGATAGTCATAATAGTTACGTCCATAAATCAGATCTCCGCATTTTACATCTTTCAGATATATGGCATAAAAGCCAAAATTATGACGCATATGTGTTATCTTGTTAGACTTTGACATATCAACAACACTAACTAATGGGTGCAATGTTTCCAGTCCGAGAAAGGCATTATAATCACATATATTATCTATTTTTATAATCTCATTCATAAGCATTTATATATTAGTTGCAAGACAAAAGTAGAACTTTTTTTGTTATTTAATTCATAAGACTGCTGGTATCTGTAATAATGGTATGCATATCAGTAAAATGTATAACATTCACCCCGGAAATCCGACATAATTTTGCAACGTGATTATTTCGAAGCTGAAATAAGACTATTTTTTCAAATTTAAACATTAATATATATGAAACAGCGTAAATTAGGTACTCAGGGATTAGAAGTATCTGCACTAGGATTAGGGTGCATGGGTTTAAGTTTTGGTTATGGCCCTGCTACAGATAAGCAAGAGGCTATCAAATTAATTAGAAGAGCTTACGAATTAGGTGTAACATTTTTTGATACTGCCGAAATATATGGCCCTTTTACCAATGAAGAAGTTGTTGGCGAGGCGATTGCTCCATTTAGAAACGAAATTGTAGTTGCTACCAAATTTGGTTTTAACTTTAAGAATGGTCAGCCTGTTGGTTTAAACAGTAAACCAGAGTACATCCGTCAGGCTGTAGAAGGTTCTTTAAAAAGATTAAATGTAGAAGTCATAGATTTGCTATATCAGCATCGAATTGACCCGAATGTTCCTATTGAGGATGTTGCCGGTACAGTTAAAGATTTAATTCAGGAAGGTAAAGTAAAATACTTTGGTATGTCTGAAGCTGGAGCTACCAATATTCGTAAAGCTCATGCTATTCAGCCGGTGTCAGCCTTGCAAAGCGAATACTCTATGTGGTGGCGGGAACCTGAAACAAAGACTTTTGAAACTCTTGAGGAACTAGGAATTGGCTTTGTACCTTTCAGTCCTCTTGGCAAAGGGTTTTTAACAGGTAAAATTGATGTAAATACAGAATTCGATTCCAAAGACTTTCGTAACGGAGTACCTAGATTTGATACTGAAAACCGAAAAGCGAATCAAGCATTGGTTGAGTTGATTACCCAAATTGCTCAGGAAAAAGAGGCTACACCTGCACAAGTTGCATTAGCATGGATTCACGCTCAAAAAGAATGGATTGTGTCAATTCCTGGAACAACAAAAATACACCGACTTGAAGAAAATGTAGGAGCTGCAAATCTTGAATTAAATAAGGATGATTTAACTCAGATTGAAACTGCATTAGCAGAAATTAAGATTATTGGACATCGATATCCTGAAAGCAGCCAAAAGATGGTTGATAATGATTAGTATAATTTAAAATGCTATTGATATGAATACTTTGAAGTAATTTATATAATTATGAAATAAAGATGAAGAACTTAGTCACAATAATGGTTGCTGCAATTTTATTCTTCAGTCAAAACAATCAATTAAATGCACAAAATATGAAAGAAGAAATTCCCAAAATAAGTAATTTTCCTGTGGGAGACAAATTGCCAGAAATGTATTCTAAATACTTTATAGGACAGGCTTATCTGGCTTCGCTGACAAAAAATAAAGATCTGAATTGTCCTATAGCTAATGTAACATTTGAACCGGGTTGTCGCAACAATTGGCATAGCCATACTGGTGGTCAGATTCTTGTTGTGGTAGGTGGAAAAGGATATTATCAGGCAAAAGGTGAACCGGCACGTTTGCTTTTACCAGGCGATGTGGTTGAGATTCCGGCTAATCTGATTCATTGGCATGGAGCTGCTCCTGATAGTTGGTTCTCGCATCTGGCAATTGAAACAAATCCTCAGACTAACAAAAATACATGGTTAGAGGCTGTGAATGATGAACAATATAAAAAAGCAACTGCTGCTTCAAGCAGTAAGGAGATTAACCTAACTAAAGCAGCGATTAAGAATCATGAAGAGCTATGGCCCGGTTATGAATCAAAAGCAGCTAAAACAGATCCAGAATTGATTGAGATATTCGATAACTGGGCTTTTGACGAGGTTATTAGCTATGGTAACATTGACACAAAAACCCGGGTGATGATGATTATGGGTTCTACCATTGCTCAGGGTGCACTTACGGAATATAAAATGTTTGTAAATGGGGCTCTCAATGTGGGCGTTACACCGGTTGAAATTAAGGAAATTCTGTATCAATCGGTTGCTTATGTTGGAGTAGCCAAAGTGATAGATTTTATTTATGCTGCCAACGAAATACTAAAGGAAAGGGGAATTGAATTACCGGTAAAAAGACAATCAACCACTACACCCGAAAACCGTTTGGAGAAAGGATTGGCTCTTCAGAAAGAGATTTTTGGAGATATTATTGACAAGATGTACGAACAATCACCAAAGAATCAGCTGCATATACAAAAGTACTTATCGGCAAACTGTTTCGGTGATTATCAAACCCGTACCGGTTTAGATACAAAGACAAGAGAACTTTTAACTTTCTCCATGCTCATCAGCATGGGTGGCACTGAATCACAGGTAAAAGGACATATTCTTGGTAATGTAAATGTGGGTAATAACAAAGAAACATTGTTGAGTGTAACTACACAGCTTTTACCATATATTGGATATCCTCGCACGCTGAATGCATTAAAATGCTTAAACGAAGTTATTCCTGAATAAATAAATTGTTCTTCAGTTTATTTCGTTAAAAAATAAAAGTAGAAAGAACCTGCCTCATAACAGGCAGCCTCTTTTAATAGAGTTAATTTATGAAACGTATTATGTATATCTCATTTACAACATTATTCTTTTTATCTCTAGTATCTTATATAGTCCTGGGCAGAACAAATTTTGGAAAACTTCCTAAAGGAGAAAGATTGGAAAGAATCAAACAATCTCCTAATTACAGGAACGGTGAATTTCAGAATCAGTCTGTTACGCCAACATTTACCGGTCAGGATAGTCAGCTGACAGCTATATACAAATTCCTTTTCGGAAAGAAAGAACGGGTTACTCCCCTCGATTCCATTCCGGTTATCAAAACAAATCTAGCCAGCCTCGATCCTCAGAAAGATGTATTGGTATGGCTGGGACATTCATCTTATTTTATTCAAATTGATGGAAAAAGAATCTTGGTCGACCCGGTTCTGGATGATCATGCATCTCCTTTTTCATGGATGATTAAAGCTTTCAAAGGCTCTGATGCTTATAAAGCAGAAAATATTCCGGATATTGATTATCTTTTTATCACGCACGATCACTGGGATCATCTGGATTATGAAACTGTGATAAAGATTAAACCGCATGTAAAAAAAGTAATTTGCGGATTGGGAGTTGGATCTTATTTTGAATATTGGGGATATAATCCGGCTTCAATTACTGAATTGGATTGGTATGAGCACACTGATTTAGATAAAAACTGGATAGCTACCGCCACTCCTGCACGCCATTTTTCCGGTCGCGGTTTAAAGAGAAATAAAACTCTTTGGGCTTCTTTTGTACTTCAAACTCCATCCATGAAAATATTTATTGGAGGCGATGGCGGATATGATAAGCATTTTAAAGAGATAGGAAATAAGTTTGGTCCCATAGATTTAGCTATACTGGAACAAGGTCAATATGACCAGCGATGGAAATACATTCATTTACTGCCCGAACAGGTTTTTCAGGTTGCTCTTGATTTGAAAGCTAAGAGTCTATTACCTGTTCATAATTCAAAGTTTGCTTTGGCAGCACATCAATGGGATGAGCCATTGAATAAACAGGTAAAGGATGCCAACCATTACAAAATTCCGGTACTAACTCCGATGATTGGCGAACCGGTAAACTTAAAAGAGACTACTCAGCAGTTTTCTCAATGGTGGAAAAAACTTAAATAAAATGTATCTGTAATAATGGTATGCATATCAGTAATTTGTATAACAATCACTTAAAAAATAGAGGATAAATTTGCATCGTGAATAAAAAACTAGGATACAATAAATTATAGAAAGATAATTATGCAAAAAGTAGTATTAAATAATGGCGTTGAAATGCCAATCCTTGGATTTGGCGTTTATCAGGTTACTGATGCCGAAGAATGTGAAAGAAGTGTTTATGATGCTATAGTTGCCGGTTATCGGTCAATTGATACTGCCGCTGCTTATGGAAACGAGGAAGCTGTGGGTAAAGCTATCAAAAGAAGTGGTGTAGCAAGAGAAGAGTTGTTTATCACCACAAAGCTTTGGATTCAGGATGCCGGTTACGAGAATACAAAGAAAGCTTTTGAGAAGTCATTAAACAATTTACAGTTAGATTATCTGGATCTGTATTTGATTCACCAACCCATTGGAGATGTTTATGGTTCTTGGCGAGCTATGGAAGAACTTTATCACGAAGGCAAAATCAAAGCAATAGGTGTCAGCAACTTTCAGCCGGACCGTTTAATAGATTTGATTCTTCATAATGAGATAGTTCCTGCAGTGAATCAGATTGAGACTCATCCGTTCTGTCAGCAAATTGAGACTGCAAAATTCCTGAAAGAGAATAATGTTCAGATTGAATCATGGGGACCATTTGCTGAAGGCAGAAATAATATCTTCAAAAATGAATTACTGATTTCGATTGCACAGAAATACGAAAAGAGTGTTGCACAGATTATTCTTCGCTGGTTAACTCAAAGAGGAATTGTGGTTATTCCAAAATCGATTCACAAGGAAAGAATCATTGAGAACTTCAATATTTTCGATTTTGAGCTAGCAGAGGAAGATATGGATGCAATTATATCACTTGATATGAAGAGTAGTAGTTTCCTGGATCATCGTGATCCTGAAATTGTGAAATGGTTAAGCAACGCAAGATTTTAAACTAAATAAAAACAATTTAAACAATAATTAAAATGAAAGATTTCACATACTACAATCCTACCCGCATAGAATTCGGAATGGGCAAAGAGAAAAACATAGGAAAATATATTGCTGAATATGGTGTATCAAAAGTATTAATCGTTTATGGTTCAGAACGAATAAAAAAGAGTGGTTTGTTTGATACAATTGCAAAATCTTTATCTGATAATGGAATAAACTTTGAGCAATTAGGCGGTGTGCAGAGTAATCCGTTATTGAGCAAGGTATATGAAGGTATTCAGCTGGCTAAAACGAAAGACCTCGAAGCTGTACTTGCTGTTGGTGGTGGTTCTGTACTGGATTCATCAAAAGCTATTGCTGCAGGAGCTGCATACGAAGGTGATGTTTGGGATTTCTTTACTTATAAAGCTGTGCCCGACCGAGCATTAAAGATTTTCGATATTATGACGCTTGCTGCTACAGGTAGCGAAATGAACAACTATGCTGTTGTTACAAAAGACGAGACAAAACAAAAGCTTAGTCTTGCGGGTGCTGCTACATACCCTACCGTTTCGGTAATAAACCCTGAGCTGCAGACTTCTGTTACAAAAGAGTATTTGGTTTATTCGGCAGCAGATATTTTTGCTCATAGTTTAGACATGTATTTATCAGCTACTTATTTGCCTGAATTCATTGCCGGACACGTTGAAAATATACTTAAAACTGTAATGCGTACCACTGAAATTCTATTGGTTGACGAAAACAATCTTGAAGCAAGAGGTGAATTTGCGTGGGCTGCTACACAAGCTTTGAATTTCACTACTTTCTGCGGAGTAGAAAATAACCGTTTCGATACACATTTTATCGAACATACATTATCAGCTGAGTATAATATTGCTCACGGTGCCGGGCTGTCTATTATTGTTCCTGCATGGATGAAATGGCAAAAGAACAATCTTCCTGAGCGCTTCGAGCAGTTTGCTAAAAACATATTCAATATTGAAGGAGCAGATGCAGGAATTGAGGCTTTAAAACAATGGTATTCAAAAATTGGAACTCCTGTAACATTAAAAGAAGGTAATATTCCGGAAGAAGATATTCCTGCATTAGTTGAAAAACTATCTGCTGTTGCCAGTATGTGGGGAGCGGAAAGTCTCTATACCAAAGAGATGATTACAACTGTGCTAGAAAATGCAAAGTAGTTGAAATACCTCGTATATAGGAGATCTTGAAAAAGGTTCTTTATTATGGTACCGAAGCATTACAGGTGGAAAATATAAAAAATAAGCCTGTTATGGATGAAGTTCATAAAACTGGAAAGCAATGTAATAGAGTCATAAATGATCAAAATTCGACCATTTATGGCTTTATCTTTTCTTTTCAACATAAATTTTAGTTGTATCTTTGGGCAAAAGAATAGAACTAACTTTTGAACTTATGAAAAACAAATTACTACTTTTTGCAGCAGCAGCATTGCTGAGTGTATCTTCACCCCAATTATCAGCACAAACAAAATCATTTAAAAAAGGAGAATTTAAACAATGGGCACAGACTCCACCTATAGGATGGAATAGCTGGGATTGCTACGGACCTACTGTGACAGAAAGTGAAGTTAAAGCCAATGCAGATTATATGGCTGCCAATCTTAAAAGCTACGGATGGGAATATATTGTTGTTGATATTCGCTGGTTTGTTGAAAACGACAAGGCGGGAGGATATAATGAAAAGGATCCAATTTATGTAATGGATCAATATGGTAGATATATGCCGGCTCTGAATCGTTTCCCTTCGGCAAAAGATGGCAAAGGTTTCAAGGCACTTGCTGATTATGTTCATTCCAAAGGGTTGAAATTTGGTATTCACATTATGCGCGGTATTCCTAAAGTGGCTGTCGAGAAAAAGCTACCTATTAAAGGGACTAACGGTATTACTGCTGATCAGATTTATTCTACAGAACTTCAATGCCAATGGCTGCACGATAACTATACTATTGTAGCCGACAAACCGGGTGCTCAGGAATATTATAATTCTATATTCGAGCTTTATGCTTCCTGGGGAGTAGACTTTATTAAGATTGACGATTTATCTCGTCCTTACCATCTGGGAGAGATTGATCTTATACGTAATGCTATTGATCATTGCGGACGTAAGATTGTGCTAAGTACTTCTCCGGGAGAGACTCCAATAGAGAATGCTGATCACGTTCGTACTCATGCAAATATGTGGCGTATGGTAGATGATGTATGGGATACTTGGGGACATGTTACTCATCTTTTTGATATTTGCCAGAAATGGTATCCATATATTGCTCCGGGAACATGGCCTGATTGCGACATGATTCCATTGGGACGTATTTCTGTTCGTGGTGAAAGAGGAAACGATCGTATGACTCGTTTAACCAAAGACGAACAATATACATTGATGACTTTGTTCACCATTTTCCGCTCTCCACTGATCTTCGGTGGCGATCTTCCTAGCAATGATGCATTTACCTTATCTCTGCTTACCAATAAAGCTGTATTGAAAATGCATCGCGAAAGTAAAGATGTTCGCCAGCTTTATCAAAAAGACAAGAAAGTAGCCATCACTTCTAAAGATTCAAAAACCGGTGAAACATATCTGGCTCTGTTTAACTTATCTGATGACAAAGCTGCCCAGAAAGTTAGTGTAAATCTGGCAGACTTAGGTATTAAAGGTAAATGTATAGTAACTGATATGTGGAGTGGTAAGAAAGTTGGAACTTTCTCTAAAGAATTCTCACAATCATTTAATAGTCATGCCTGCGGTTTGTATAAACTAAAAACAATAAAGTAGCAGCATTAACCAGGAATGAGTTAAATTTCAGATATTTAATTCATTCCTGATGAACAATATGCAAATGTACTAGTTACATTTATATATTAATTAATCAATAAATCCGCATTATTATGAATCAGATTCCAAGAGGTAGAATTACTAATCCTTGCATTACACAACTCATGGAGGATGAGATTTTTGTTTTTGGATCTAACCTGGAAGGTATGCACTATGGCGGAGCAGCCAGAACGGCATGCCGATGGGGAGCAATAATGGGACAAGGAGTAGGTATGCAGGGACAGACTTATGCAATTCCTACAATGTCGGGATCTGTTGCATCCATTGTTCCGTTTGTTGATGAGTTTATACGCTTTGCTAAAGCAAATTCCGATATGCGTTTTTTAGTTACCGAAATTGGTTGTGGCATAGCTGGTTTCACACCAGCTGATATAGCTCCATTGTTTCGTGATGCCGTATCTGCTGAAAACATCTGTCTGCCTGAAAGATTTTGGGAAGTACTATTAAAACAGACTTAAGAAATGAGATAAAGCCTGTCTAAAAAGATTTTAGGCAGGCTTATTATTTTTACTTCATACAAAATGCAGAACAATCCTAAAATGCAAAAGGTGAAATAACAAAGCAAAAATCAGGTATTTATAAATGGAATGGATCTTCTACCACAATGTTCCGTCTCAAAGCTTCCTGACTATCTATATCCGTAACCTGTAATTCTGTAGAACCTTTCTTTTTATAATATAAATCACCTTTTTCTTCGGTCTCAAATTGCAATTCTTCCCATATTTTACCCAGATAATGCTTGTTGCAGTCTTTATCTATAAAGAATTCAACCTCATCTTCTGATTCATCGGTTAACTTCTCAACGAATATATCTTTGGGGTCGAGTTTCACAAAAACATTTTGATCGATAGTTTCGTCGTAGCATTCCCAAAATCTATATTTTCCCATAGTAGTATTTATTTAGAGGTTAATAAATCAGGAACAATTTGTTGCGACCCAACTTTAGGTCTTTCAATTAATGAAACACCTAAAAATAGCTTATTGTTTTGACATAAACAAGGATTTTAGCCTTAATTTTAAGTAGTAAACATTATTATCATCTACATTAGTTAATAAGACTTCAACTGGCATGCACAGACTTAACATGAACAAATCATTTTTTGCATTGTTGATAAATTATATCAATCAGATATTTACTCTTAATCTGATTTATTAACCTGAAAATTAATCATATATGGGAAAAACAAAAAACTTAACTCAGATTTACGGATACTTGGTTTGCCTTGTATCTATAATTGTATTTCTTACCTGCGTGACCTCTATAATTAATGCAGTAATTGATAAAACAGATCCTCTTCATTCAACTTATGACTCCCAACAACTAGCCACATTCGAAGTTTATAAGCTTGAGCAGATGAAGTCTTTCAATACGAAAGACCCTGAAATAAAGAAAGAATTACCTAGTGATGCTCAACTTCGGAATATCTATAATGATATAAGGTAAGAAAAAATAAACCGGGTTGTTTTTCAATCAAATAAATCGATCATTGTAAGCAGTAGTTTAATTTTGCTATGCATTATTTTTTTCTGGACTCACTGGCGTGTAGCACACAAAAACTTTTTTAAAATTGAAGAAGAATCTTGATTGCTAAAATCTTTTCAAACTTTTCATCCTTTTGCTTGCATATACCATGTTTTTTGTCGAATATTGCCTTATGACAATTGTCGAACAAAGGAATAATTGATTTACTCAACAATTAAAAAAACAATTAATCAAGAGAGAAGGAGGAAAGAATGGAACCTAAAATGGCCAAGAAAGGCCCATTTGCAGTAGAGTTGGAAGCTGGAAAGGAATACAACTGGTGTACTTGCGGTCAAAGTAAGAACCAGCCATTTTGCGATGGTTCTCACGCTTGTACGGAGTTTACTCCACTGGCTTTCACCCCTAAAGAATCAGGAAAGGCTTTTTTATGTGGATGCAAGAAGAGTAAAAATCCACCCTATTGTGATGGAGCACATACAAAGCTCTAATCAATTCTAAAAACAATTTTATATTTATCACTATTTATGACCTTTGATTTGAAAATCAAAGGTCATAATTCTTTATATCTGCAGAACTATTTCAATGACAAAACGGTGGCAGGTTCGCTTGCTATGACTTCTTTGTTAATTGAAAAAGCATAGGATACTGCAACAAAAAGAACATTTAGTTAATCCATCGGATTAGCTAAGGACAAATAAAGAATAACACTTTTAATAATAAGTAGACTTTATTCATTTAAGGTCTACACCTTATTATATATTAGACTACTCCTTTTTATTAAAAAGAGTAGGTCTTTAATCCATTTATTCATCAGTGATTTGCTAAACTCTGGTTATATTATAGAAAAGTATATAACAAAAGTTCTTAATTGTTGCAAGAAACGAAATAAACATATAAATTCGCATATAATCATTAAACAAGCACGATGGAATTTGCAATTATATTGCTTCTCTTGGTTCTCAACGGAATCTTCTCTATGTACGAAATCGCATTAATTTCATCAAGTAAAGCGAGACTGGAGACATTGGCCAGTAAAGGAAATCAATCTGCCAAAAATGTACTTAAGCAGTTAGAAGAACCAGATAAATTTCTCTCTACCATTCAGATTGGAATTACTCTTATTGGAATTGTATCCGGAGCTTTCGGTGGAGTTGCCGTTGCTCATAATGTGGAACCGCTTTTTAAAATGATTCCAGCCACCGAGCCCTATGCAGCAGACATGGCACTGATTATAACAGTTGCTTTTATTACTTACTTATCTCTTATTATAGGCGAGCTGGTACCTAAATCCATCGGTCTGTCCAACCCCGAAAAAATTGCAATTACACTTTCTCCTTTCATGTCGGTAATAACAAAAATTACTTATCCTTTTGTATACCTGCTAAGCGTATCTACCAAACTATTAAATAGGATTCTTGGAATTAAAGGACATGAACGTACTATTACACAGGAAGAATTGAAAGTTATTCTTCATCAAAGCTCAGAACAGGGAGTTATTGATAAAGATGAAACGAACATGCTGAGGGATGTGTTCCGTTTTGCCGACAAGCGGGCTAATGAATTGATGACTCACCGCACAGATGTGGTTTTTCTTCACACGGATTACACTCAGAAAGAGGTTTTGGACATCATTGATAAAAAACACTTTAGCAAATACTTACTAACAGATAGTTCTCAGGATGAAATTATTGGTGTGGTATCCGTAAAGAATATCATAACAATGATTGGCTATGACGGAACATTCGATCTGAAAAGCATTGCCCAGCCCCCACTCTTCATACCGGAAAGTCTTTATGCCAAAAAAGTTCTGGAACTGTTCAAGAAGAACAAAAACAAGTTTGGCGTTGTAGTTAACGAGTATGGCGGAATAGAAGGTATTATCACTTTGCACGATCTCACAGAAAGTATATTTGGTGATATACTTGAGGAGAACGAAGTGGCCGAAGATCCTATTGTAAAGCGAAAAGATGGCTCTTACCTGGTAGATGCATCCATGAATCTTGGAGATTTTATGGAAGAAATGGGCATTTTGTTCTACGATGATCTCGAAGGCGAAGATTTTACTACACTTGGTGGATTAGCTATGTTTTATATCGGACGTATTCCCAAAGCCGGGGATATATTCACATATCAGAACCTGCAATTCGAAGTAATGGATATGGATAATGGAAGAGTTGATAAACTCTTGGTAATTATTAAATAAAAGAACTATTTTCCACTCACATAAATCAATTATTATCATGAAAAAATTACTATTTTTATTAGCTTTGGCAGCTATGGTGTCTTGCCAGCAGAAAACGAAAGATGCAACTGCAGAAGGGGCAGCAAAGGACAGTACCGAAGCAAAACTGGATCCGGCATTGGGTGCACTGCAAACAAAAACGTTCGAAGGTGTTCTTCCTGCTCAGGGCAAAGGATTGCGTTACACTCTTACTGTGAAGATTCAGGAAAAGAGTGACAACGGCACATATGAATTGCTAAAAACTTACATTGAAGGATATGAAGGTAAAGACCTTACATACGCTCAGAATGGTACTGTAAAAACTATCCATGGAACAAAAGCTGATAAAAACGCTATCGTTTGGGAACTTACTCCTGAGAAGAATAGCGAAATCAGTTATTATCAAGTTGAAAATGACAAAGTTATTATGCTTTCTCAAAAGATGAACAAAACTCCGGATTGGAAGAAATATGTTCTCTCTTTGAAAAAATAAAATTCAATCAATATGCAACTTCTACAAATAGAAGTTGCATATTCTTTCAAATGCTTTATTGAATTCCTTATCTACTGCATCAGCAATAGAGGTAAGTGCCGGGAAGGGATCTTCATGCTTATAAGGATAGCTAAAATCCAGAATATCTACTTCAATAGGTATATCTCTTTTTATTCCCTGTAATGTATTAATCACCTCATAAGGAGGAACCACCGTATCTTTTTCCAGAGTAACAGCTAATACACGATTATGCATTTCGCGGAATCTATTTTCTCTGAAGCTGGTGAATGTTTTATAATTCAGCATACTGCGGAAATTAACTCCTTCGGGATGAGAATCACCTAAGTATGTTCGCAACATCTTATCACGTTTCATATGACTTTCCAGATGTTCTACCACAAATGAGTAAAGGCTTACATTTGCTTCGCTGTCTAATATAAACTTAGAAACAGGAGAAAGCCGGTTAAATACAGCCCCTCCACAAAATAAACACAGTTTAGACTTTGAGAAATATCCTTCATAATTAGTCATCATCAATATTTGCGCCAAAAAGCCACCAATGGAATATGCAAAGAAATCAATTGAAGCATCAGCCTCAATATCCGGATGCTGATTTGCTTTGATATCTTTCATTAATGATATTACATCATAATAAGTTTGTAAACCGGACCATATAAAACGTTGCGGCTTATTATGAAGACGAGTGCTGATAGCAACATTGGATAATGTAGAACAAATAACTTCGGGATGTCTACTCTTTCTTTGCTGACTAATAGCATACATCTGATGTGAATCACTCCAGCTAAGAGGTGCACGATTCATATGGAAAGCAATAGGGAATAACAAAACAGCCTTTCCGGTTTTATCGACCAAAGTCTTTGCCCATGTAGAATATTTAGCCCAATGCTTTTCATTGAAACCATGAAACATGAGAATAACTTCTTTAACCTTCTGGTTTCCGGCAGGGCGAAACATATGGTAACGGAAATGAATGTTTTCAGGAATCTCTGCGTCACTCATATTAAGCATATCCTGAATAATATCCGGTTCATAATCGGGATCCTCCGAAGAACAATACTCGTATGTATCATGATTATAAGCTCCACCAGGTAGAATATCTCTGGATTTAGAATCAAAATCAAAGTTTCGGACAATTACATTATCATCTATTATAATTTCGTCGTCCTCATAATTTAGCAATTCTTTAAGCTTTGCGTGTAAGTCAACGTATTTCATAAATAACCTCCATTTATGTTGTTAAACGCAAATATATAGCTAAACAGACATAAATGTTACAACTATTAAGCAAAATTATATATAAAATTAACTTCCTAAAGTTATTATTGTATTGTTCTTATAATCTATAGACGCACGAACGTCTTAAATTAAATTACTACTTTAAACCAAAAGTATATTTTAAGCCTAAACGAATTTCAAACGTACTAGAAGTTACATCTTCATGGTAATCATAATGTGATTTCCTGAAATATAGGAAAGAACCAAAAGTCGCTTTCCAACAAGAAGACAGATTAAGATTCATAACGGGATTAAGAATAAAAAAGGCTGTATTTCCTTTATCTCCCTGAGTATTTAGATATAAATATGGATCTTCTGTACTTTTAATCTCTGCGTCGCTATATCCTTTCCATGTAAACAAATTATAATAAAAAAGATTTAGATCAAGACTTCCATATTTCCGGGATTCTATAGATGTATAATTTTTTATACTATATCCACTTCCAAGGTTATAATTACGACCTAATCTATAGTAGTCAGTTAAAGTACCTCCAAGCAAAACTAAATTCAAATAAGTTCTGTGCCAAATGGATACTTTCTTTGTTGCAGGGAATAAATATGCCATTCCTAAACCAAATGTAGCTCCTTCTGCAAGTTTAAAAGGAATACTTTTTGAATCTTTAAGTACAATTTCTTAATTATAATAATCAAAGTGTTGAAAAAGACCTATTAATGCTTTATGTCCGGGCAAAGGTTCATAGCATTTTGCTGCAAGTTTAGCCACCAAACTAACATTGCTAACAATAGGTTGAGTTCCACCCAAGTTAAAAAGTACATTAAATTTAAAGAAATCATAAGGCTTAGTAGTTTCATTGCTCAATATGTCTCCATAATTCATCTGATATTCCAAATATGCATTATTGTTTTGTCTAAAAAAACGATTATCATCAGCCATGTAACGATCACCTAAACTTACAGATATATTCACAGGTATTTTTTCATAATCAATATATTTATAATATTTATGTCTCACTTTCCAGGCTTTACCAGTAATAATACGGTTGAGTCCTCTTACCGGAGAAACAACAGTACCTACAAATTCACGCCATAAACGAGCAGCCCCCGTTTTTGAGTCGTCAAGTACTAAAGTCGAAAGTCGATAAGAGACCTCTCCAAGAGCTGCACCTCCAAAGCTGGTACTTAGTAAGTCGTTAATGGACGGCGGAGTTGTTTCAGCACATAATTCCCACGAAAAGCTTCCCATAAAAGAATAAGGAAGGGATTCCCAGTAATTGAGGCCATTACTACGAGCTGCACTAAAAAACAAACTACCATGAATAGGATGAAGCAACTGATTGGAAGCAAAAAGATCGTTATCCCATACAAAACCTCTTTTAATATTTGTACGAATAGTATTAATACTGATCTTTGCATAATCTGCTTTTCTCTCAAAACGATTGTCGGCCCAGATCGCTGCATTTATCATTACATTCTCAAAAGCAGCCCTCCATGGATGTTTTCTCATTCGAACAGAATCATTGTAAACAAACAAAGAATCTGCCTGCTGAGAACAAATCTCACCCATCGTCAATATAGAAAGAATTATATATGCAAGTAATCTTTTCATCTTTGTATCCATTTAAAATAGTACTATACCAAACTCTACAATTGGTTTATTTTCAAAGGTTTCCTTAGAATCGTAATGCCTTGTATGGGAATACCCTCCTGATGCAAAAATTCCAAATCGGTGAAATGGGTGAAACTCAAGATTGCATCTTGCCTGCAATGAATATAAACGATTAGGAAAATCTGTTTTATTGCCATCATTAAGATTCTCGATGTGATTATAACCAGCATCAGCACTGATATAAAATACTCTAAAGACATTTACTCCAAGCCCAAATCTATAAATAATGGCACCTGAGGTTTTATTATCAAATGTTTTATAATTAGTACCTATACCTATAATTGTATAGGAATAACCATTTCTGAAACGAACTGCCAAATTATTCTGAACTATATTACTTTCATATGCCATTAATTGAATTCGTGTTCTGGGACTTATATTAACCAATCCAAGCTTTACAGCTGAGGTGTCTTCGCTATAATTTATAATCCCTATCTGTAGTCCACGTACCTCTCCTGTACTAAAATTTAATAATCCAAGCTGAAATCCTTTCACTCCTGCGGCATAATTACCTGCACCTATCTGAACTCCATGAATTCTATCAGCACAAACATTTGATAAAGCTGATATTTGAAAAAGATTTGAAGAAGATGAAGCTATATTTACTCCTAAAGAAGCCTGCAAACCACTAAAATTAGATCCGGCCATATTTGCAGCTCCAGCTAACTGTAGTCCTCTTGAGTTTCCTATTGAAAAGTTTGTAATTCCTGCAATCATAATACCTTTTGTATGCATTACATTGGTATTCTGAATCGTTGCAATCTGAATTCCATGCATATGTCCCTTTACCATATTAAACAATCCTGAGATTTGCAATCCTTTCATATTTCCATTTACATATTCTCCCACTCCAGAGAATGTTAATCCATTTATATTTTCCTGATTTTTATGAGCTAAAATATTTAACCCAATTCCATTTAATCGATAAGTCTTAGAATATAATCCAATACTAAAATTTATTGTACAAAGCGAGTCGTAGGAAGCTATTGCTACAGGATTCCATATAGAAAAGTTAATGGGATGAATCTTGTTTTGTGCATTAAGCAAAACAATTGATAGAATCATCAATATAGCCACTATTAATCTTTTCATTATACTTGTTTATAAAGGTTACTTTTAAGGTCTTTGAACAATGTTAATAACAATATAAATAGAAAAATAGTTTTAACTTTACGCAATCTTTTTTAGTTTTAGAAATGAGACCTCAAATCAAAACAAATTTCAACAACTTAATTAGTATTATAGCATATAAATAGTTTCTGGTTGTATATTTGTTATATCAAAACCTTATTATATCTCACATTTTACAAGTCAGGCGATTACATAGATAGAATTTAAGCGTCATAATACTTATTACAGATCAAACAATATCGTTCAGATACTTTATAAAAAAAATAATAATGGATTATAAATACTTATTTTTTGTTTTTTACTTACTTTTCATTTGTCAAATAACCAATGCACAACCATTTCGTTTTATAGTGGCTAAAGATGGCAGCGGAACTCATACTTCAATTCAAAAAGCAATAAATGATTGTCCGGATAATGAGCGTAGTCTCATTTTTGTTAAGAATGGAACTTACGAAGAAAAAGTATCCATTGGAACTCGAGCATCAAAATCTCTGAAGCAAATTAGTCTGATAGGCGAAAGCGTAAATGATGTAATAATAACTTCTCCAGATGCAATTGGGAATGGAGCAACCAACGTTTATGGTGCAACAACCTTTGCTATTTATGCTAATGACTTTTATGCGGAAAACATCACTTTTCAGAATTCAGCCGGAAACAAAGGACAGGCTTTAGCGTTAGATACAGAGGAGGACCGACAGGCTTTTAAGAACTGCCGTTTATTAGGATTTCAGGATACTTATCGCTCAAGGAAAGGACGTAGGTTCTATTTCAAAGATTGTTTTATTCAGGGAGCAACTGATTTTATTTATGGCGGCGGAACAGTCTTTTTCGATGATTGTACAATTAATTGTGTTAAAGGCGGAAGTTACATTTCTGCTCCTGAAGATATTTCATATTACGAAAAAACAACTTCAGGAAAGACTCTTCGTTATGGATTTATTTTCAGAAATTGTGATATAACAGCAGAAGCAGATGTTGCTGATAATTCTTATTATTTAGGTAGACCCTGGAATATGGAATGTGGTTCTATTTATTTGAATTGCAGGATGGGAAAACATATAAAACCAGAAGGTTGGTCTACCTGGAAAAGTACGAATCATTTATCAGCTTGTTTTGCAGAGTATAATAGTATGAATATGAAAAGAACTCCCGTAGATACAAATAAAAGGGTAAACTGGAGCATTCAGCTAACGAAAGACGAAGTTGACACCTATTTAGGGATGAAACAGGTTTATTCAAAAATAAGTTCAGTTCCTTATAATCCGCAAGCTATGTGTACTGCTCTTTCTGCACCAGCCAAGCTTAGTAGAAATGGAAATACAATATCCTGGAAAACTGTTAATGGAGTTATTGGATATTTAATCTTACGAAACGGATTATTCTTAGCCACAACGACTAAGACTTCTTATACTGACGATACTGCTCAGATAAACAAAAAGTATACATACTCGGTTAAATCAGTAAGCATTAACGGGAATCTGAGTGCATCAGCATCCATTACAAGCTCAATAAAACGTATTAAAAAATAACATATATAAAACAAATATCATGAATTTATTGCAGTCATTCTTTTGTGCTGGCCTTTTGTTGGCTACAACAATTGCTCCGAACCAACTATCGGCTCAAACTCTGGCTTTTCCAACTGCCGAAGGATTTGGCAAATTTGCAACCGGCGGACGTGGTGGCGAAGTTGTTGAAGTAACTAATCTAAATGATAGTGGAGAAGGTTCTTTCAGATGGGCTTTGTCACAGTATCCCAATACTCCTGTAACTATTGTGTTTCGCATTTCGGGCGTGATACAATTAAAATCTGATGTACGTTGTAAAAGAAATGGTCTGACAATAGCCGGACAAACAGCTCCGGGAGATGGTATTTGTTTTCGTGGTGGCAAACTGAATTTTGGAGGATCAAAGAATTTAATAATTCGTCATATTCGTTCTCGCATTGGAGGTATGACAGATTCGAAAGTCTTTATTCCAGGTGGGTCAATAGGTATTGAAAACTCTTCTGATTTTATTATTGATCATAGTACATTTGGTTGGTCGGCAGAAGAAAACATGACTATTTACGATAATCAAAGAACAACAGTTCAGTGGTGTTTAATTCATGAAGGTCTTTATACCTCAGGTCATGGAAAAGGAGAACGCAGCTATGGCAGTCAATGGGGAGGCCAATTTTCTACTTTCCATCACAATCTGTTAGCTAATAACAAGAACCGCACCCCTCGATTTAATGGTGCCAGAGGACATAATGATATAAATATACTAACCGACTACGTAAACAATGTAAACTATAACTGGGGAAGAATAAACTCTTGCTATGGTGGTGATATAAATAATAATTCATACAACCACATTAATATGGTAGGTAATTACTATAAACCCGGTCCGGCAAGACCTTCGGGCGAAAAATCCTATTTTGTTCAGGCATCGTATGGTAAGACTGATAAAGTATCTAACTGGTACTTATCTGGAAATGTAATGGAAGGAGATGCCGCTATGACAGCCAACAATAACTCAGGAATAGATCTTAGTGTGAATCCTGCTGCCAGCAGAGATACAATGATTGTTAATACTCCTTTTCATATTGATCCTGTTTATGCCGTAAAAACAGAAACAGCTAAGAATGCATATAAGAGTGTGCTGGCTGGTGCAGGAGCATTTCCTCGTGACGCTGTTGATTTGCGAATTATTAATGAAGTGAGTAGCGGAACAGCATCGGGTAAGGGAACTGTAAAAAGATACATTTCTTCTATATCCGGAAAGGACACAACCTGGGTATATAATCAATATTACGGATTAAAATTGGGTATTATTGATGAGCCATCTGCCGTAGGAGGTTATCCTTCATACGTTACCAAAAATAAAATCACAGACAATGATCACGATGGTATGGATGATGCCTGGGAAAGAGCCAATGGATTTGATCCAACTAATAGAGAAGACAGGAATATAAAAATGAAAAGTGGTTATACAGCTTTGGAGGTTTACCTGAACAGTTTAGTTGGAGAAATGATACCCATAAAGAAGATCACACAAAAAAAGAAATAATTAATCTGATAATGAGAGCTTTTTTCTAAAGTTTATCATTAAAATCCGTTTGATAATTTATAAAATTATAGTTGATATAAAAAAGTTGTGCAATAGTGAGATATATAAATTCTGATAAAAACTAACTACTAATTTATATTATCGCTTATGCACAACTTTAATATTAAATCTCTATAAAAGCAGCTTCAAAAGCGATAATTGTTTTTCTGACAACACCGGCGGATATATGCTAGAAAGTATACTTCAGTCCTAAACGGGTTTCGATTGTATGAAAAAGAAAATCGGGTTTACTGGAATAGTGAGTATTCCTTAAGTAATAATATAAACCCGCACTAATTTTTATTTTGTACCCTAAATCAATATCCATCATAGGATTAATTACAGCAAGCTGCACATTGCCTTTATCGCCTTGAGCATTCAGATACAATTTTTCCTCGTTAGTTAGATCATCCAGATTTATGCCATCATAACCTTTCCACGTAAAGATGCGGTAATATTGCAGGTTTAATTCAAAGTTACCGTATTTTTTAAACTCAATAGAGGTATTACTTTTAATGCTAAATCCGCTTCCCATATTATAATTGCGGTCTATAGAATTATAGTAATCTGTCAGACTTCCTCCCAGAAGAATTGCATTAATAAATGAACTTTGGCGAATGTTTGCTTTCCTTGCCGGAAACTGATAAACCATTCCAACGCCAAACGCAGCTGCTTCGGATATTTTATAAGGGATATTTTTAGATCCTGTAATTACACGCTCAGAGTCATAATAATCAAAGTGCTGAAAGAGTCCTACTAATATTTTATGTCCTGGTACGGGTTCCAAATGCTTTCCGTATAATTTAGCAATAAGATTAACAGATCCAATCAGCGGTTGATTACCTATCAAGTTAATGGTTGATCTAAAATTAAAATAGTCAAACGGTTGCTTTGTTGTTTCTTGTAACGGATCTCCATACAAAACCTTAAATTCTATATAAGGGCTGTTGCTACCTTTAAAGAAATGTTCATTATCCGCCAAATAACGTTCTCCTAATGTTGCAGAGAACTTAACCGGTAGCTTCTCATAATCATGATATTTATAGAATTTATGTCGCACTCTCCAGGCATCTCCGGTTACCAAACGGTTTAATCCTCTGGAAGGCGAAATTAGCGTACCAAGTAACTCGCGGAAAAATCTGCTTGAACCGGATTTAGAATCATCAAGTACTAAGGAAGAAAGCCGATAAGTTACTTCTCCTAAAGCAACTCCACCGATAGAAGTAGCCAGAAAGTCATTAATAGCCGGTGGCTCTACCTCAGCACACATTTCCCACATCAAGCTTCCGGCAAAACTATAAGGAACCGATTTCCAGAAGCCCAGTCCGTTGCTTCGAGCTGTATTAAAATATAGATTACCATGATAAGGATGAGCAAACAGATTGGTAGAGAACTTATCATTATCCCAAACAAGACCATTTGTTATATTCTTGCCAATAGAATGGAGAGTAACCTTTGCATAATCTTCATTCATAACAAAACGATCAAACGCCCATACACCAATATTCAGTCCGGCAGTTTGAAAAGCGGCACGCCATGGACGTTTTATCATACGGGTAGAATCATTGAAAGCAAATAAAGAATCAGCTTGCTGAGCACATAATTGGCTTGACGTTAATAAAAAGAAGATGATATGTATAAATATTCTTTTCATAACATTGAGTTAAGTAAAACAATATACAAAAAATTGTTTCCGCTTGCGCTCAAAACTCCAGGTATTTATCACCAATAACAGATAATAAACAGTTCGATAGTTAAGATGGTATAATTATAACACTTTTTTCAATAAAAACAAAATATGAAAAGAAATTATTTATATTCAACTATGTTTTTCGTTATGTTCTTCATCGCTGGCAGTAAGTTCTTCTAAAGTAAGGTTCAATGCTGCAATATATTGAGTCTTCCTATACTTGCAATCTGCCATCAGGCAATGCTCACAATGTTTTTCAAGACAAGGGTCAGAATGAATAGTAACCAATAAACGATCAGAATATTTAGCAGATAAAAGACTTCTTAATTCCTCGCAAGCATTATGTCCTTCCTCTATATTATAAAACCAGGGCAAAGTTAAATCACAATCCACAAATAGATAGCTACCATATTTAATGACTTTCATATTATGAACATCTATCCATTCCGGCTTTCTTACAGCTGATATTACTCCTAACATTTTACGAAGCACTTCCCCATCAGCTTTATCCATTAAATTAGCTATTGTTTTACGAAGAATAAGAATACCCGTTACTACAATAATTGAACCAAAAATCAGAGCCAATGCACTATCAATCCATCCAAGACCAGTAAAATAAAGCAGGGAAAGACCAGTTACAAGACCAATAGTAGAATATGTATCCGACTGCAAATGTTTTCCTCCAGCAACCAATGCTATTGAATCATACTTTTTCCCCATTTTAATACTATACCAACCCATTACATAATTAATTAGTCCAGCAACTGCAACCACAGCAATACCAATATCCAGTTTACCAATAGTGGCAGGTTCAAAAAGTCTTCTGATTCCTTCATAGATAATCATACCACCTGCAATCATAATCAGCAAGCCTTCTATAGATGCTGAAATTAATTCAATCTTACCATGTCCAAAAGGATGCTCTTTATCTTTAGGTTTGGCTGCATATCTCAAACTAAGAAAACTTATTAGTCCAGCTATTACATTCACTATGCTTTCCATAGCATCGGTCAATATTCCAACAGAATTGGTCAGAAAGAAAGCTATGAACTTTCCAATTAGAATGAGCAAGGACATAGAAACAATCCACCCCTGAACTTTTTGTTTGATTAAATCTTCCTTCATTGAATAATTACTTTTATAATATTGCAATAATAAGAGAACAAAGATACATTTATTTTAAACTTTTACAGATTTTATTCCTCTGAAAGCATCAATCAGAGGTCAATTTAGAATCATTAAAGATATCCTCCACAATTATATCCTATTTTTTAAAATTATTATCGTAATATTTTTATTTAGACCCGGGTCTAAATATGTTTTACACCCGGATCTAAGCAAACTATACACCCGGGTGTACTGCATCTGTACATCCGGATGTACAAAACATTATTAGCCCAACATTTAAAAACGACAAACTAAAGTCTACTAAAACTGCCTTTATGAAAATATTACATTTCATGAACAACCTGAAAATACATGCAATTATATAGCTAAATATTCAATAATTATTAAATACAAATAAAAACAAACCTGCTTAAATATCAACATATTTAAAATATAAATATATTGATATTTTTATTCAATACAGCAAACTAATTATAAATAATTATTCATATTTTTGCAGTAACCATTATAATCTAAATATCAGTATGATAATTAAAAATAATACAAGCATACGCATTCTTACAAACATACTTGCTATTCTTATTTTTACAAGTATATATTCATGCAAAAAAACAAGTTCTGTCAGGTTTAGTAATAATCAATTAATAGATTCTTTTATACAACAAGCTCAGGATTCATTATACAACAACATTACGTTATCGAAGGATTTACTAAAGAAAGCAATGAAAATAGCTCCCGATAGCGTAATGTACTATAAAGCATACAGCACTTATGCTTTAACTTATTCGGCTATAAATCAGTACGATTCTTCACTTCTTTTGTCTCATCAAGTAATTAACTTCTGCAAGCGCCAGGAATTATCACCTCGTATATATGAGTTATTAGCCTCATCAAATAACAATATTGGAGTTTACTACGGACAAATGAGTGTACCGGACTCTGCACTTTATTATTTTAAAGAAGCATTAAAACAATACGAATTGGCAAATAACACAAACCGTATTCCTGATATGTACATCAATCTGGCTGATATGTACTCAAGAAAGGGCGATTTTGCCATGAGTGCATATTATTACAGAAAGGCTCTATCAAAAAGTGATTCTTTAAAAATAACAGATAAAATGGGATTCCCAATATATTTTGGTTTAGGGCAAATTTATATGGAAGTGCGCGATTTTGAGCTTTCGGACACTTATTATCGTCTTGCAGAAAAATTCTACGACAATAGAACACTTGCTGAGAAATTTACGTTTTGCAATAATCGGGGGAATTTTTATTATTATAAAGAAGAATATGACAAGGCACTACCCTGGTTTCAAAAAGCAAAAAAATTAGTATCCAAAGGAGATTATCAGTTTTACGTCAATCTATGCGAACTGAATCTTGGAGATATTTATCTAAATCTGAATAAACTAGATTCTGTCCCAGATTGTCTGGACAAGAGTTATTCATACTTTTCTACTATAAAAAACAAAACAGCCTTATATTACATCTCAACTATAAGAGCAGGACTGGCTCTAAAACAAAAAAACACTCAACTTGCTCGAAAATTATTAGAAGAAACCAAAGATTCGTCGGGAGTAGAAGCCAACATACTATCAATAAGAAACAAATATCTACAAAAGTACTATGCCCAAATAGGAGACTTTAAACAGGCATACTATTACCAGGCAAAAAATATAGCTATCGATGATTCTATTCGTAATGATAAAGCAGAAAAAAGAATTTCCGAAATTGATATGCGTTATAAGCAAGACACAACATTAGTAAACAATAAACTTGTTATTCAAAAGCAAGCTTCTCAGATGAAAAGCCTAAGATATATTTCTTTCATCTGGATACTAATCTGCTTGATAATTCTTTCAACATTTGTCTATATTTTCATCTGCCTGAAAAAAAAGAAAGATCTGCAACAGATAAAGTACATGGATAAGCTAATTAAGCTTAGGATGGAAAATATACGTAACCGGGTATCTCCTCATTTTATATTTAATATAATCAATAATGAAATTAGTTCATCAGGCGAAAACGAGCGCAAAAATTTATATAACCTGGCAACATTAATGCGAAAAAATCTGGAAATATCAGAAAACACAAAAGTGTCGCTGGAAGAAGAGTTAGACTTTGTAAAACTATACATAGAATTAGAAAAAAGGAATTTGGGAGAAGATTTTCGTATTGAGTGGAATCTTGATAACGAAATAGATTTAAAAGAAATGTTTATTCTTCCAATGTCTATACAGATCCCTGTCGAAAATGCAATAAAGCATGCTTTACGTCCTAAAGAAGGAGACAAAATACTTAGTATTAGTCTAGAAAAGGAACAAGAAGGTCTTAATGTATTTATCAGAGACAATGGAGCCGGATATTTCCCTCAACAAGAGAGTCAGACAAAAGGAACAGGAAACGGACTGAGAATTTTATTTCAGACTATTCAACTTTTGAATTCAAAAAATATAAATAAGATATCTCTTAACATTCAGAATATTCGCAAGAACAATGAAGATATCTGCGGTGCAGAGGTTCACATTTTCATTCCTGACAAGTACAAATTTGAATGATTATGAATAAACAATATAATGTTGTAATAATAGATGATGAAGAGATTGGAATATCCAATTTAAGTCAATCATTATCAAACTTTAATGAAATATCAATAGCCGGAACTACACAGTCAGCACAAACAGGAAAAAACCTGATCTTAGAGAAGAAACCTGATCTTCTTTTTTTGGATGTTGAGATGCCGGAAACTAGTGGCTTGGAATTGCTTCATGATATAAAGAATCTAATAAACTGGCAAATGCAGGTAGTCTTTTATACTGCATACGAAAAGTATATGCTTGAAGCATTAAGAGAATCTGCATTCGACTACTTATTAAAGCCATACAAGGAGAATGAGTTCCAAACTGTGATGAATCGCTTCTTTGATTCGGTTGACAAAGAAGATAAATTATCGTCTTTTATTGATTCGCTATCTCAACTAATACCAGAAAACCGTACATTCTTAATTGCTACTATTACCGGATATATAACTCTTCGTCAGGAACAAATCGGATATTTTGAGTATGCAAAAGAAAATAAGCATTGGTATGTAACCTTGCAAAATGGAAAAAGCATTCAATTAAAAAGGAATACTAAAGCAGAAGATATAATAAAACTATCAAAATCTTTTGCTCAGATAAATCAGCAACAAATTATAAACATCGACTATCTGGCAATGATAGAAGGAAAGAAATGTGTTTTATATCCTCCTTATGAGGAAAAACAAGATCTTATAATATCAAGGTCATTCTTAAAATCAGTACAAGACAAGTTTAACTTAATCTAAAACACGAAATTCAATCCTATCTGCAGCAAAATTATTAATCGTAGAGACACTCTTTATATTCCTCATGTCTTATTAAAAAAGCTTTCACATACGGACATGTAGGGACAACTTTAAAATGATTTTCCATTGCATAGTCCATTGCAAACTTAACTAATGTCGCGGCAATTCCTTTACCACCAATTTCTTTTGGAACCCAAGTGTGAATTAAATCCAGCTCCTTGTCCAAAGGAGTATATTCAACATAGGCCAGGTAACCATCAACCTCCGTTTCAAACCGGAAATCATTTTCATTGTGTTTAATTGTATAGTCCATAATTATTGCTTTTTCTTTTTATATAAACAGAATAACATCAGTTTAAGTTCGCTATTTCTTCAGCAATCCGGGTTGCTTGCTTAATACGATCAGCCATACCAATACCATCTCTAATACCTCCTGCAAGGAACAAACCTGAATATTGTTTTTCCAAACCAGCAATACTTGCTAATCTTGCTTCTGTATCAGCTTCGTATTGAGGAATAGCTCGTTCGTGTCTGAAGATTTTTATTTTATCGGGAGTATAATTAGCTGGGAATCCTAACATTTTAGATAGTGATTTTTTAACCAGACTCTCTAATTGCTCATCTGTATAAGAAAGATATTCGGGATGTTTGCTTCCTCCAATAAAGAAGGAAAGATTACCTCCACCTTCCGGGCAACGATCAGAGAAACATGAAGAAGGGAACAAAATTCCAAGCATCTGCTGCTTTTCACGAGAAGGGACCAAACCACCAAAGGCATTTGGCACATGCCCATCTGCTTTAACCACTCCTACCCCAACCTGAATAACCGGAGCATAATGAAGAGAACTAATTGGTTTCATATCCTTATCCTCTATGAAAGGTAATATAGAAGGTAAATCGTAAGCCGCAGCTGTAGAAACTACATAACGGGAGTGGATTCTTTCTTCACTGGCAGACAAAACAGTTTCCCACCCATCAGCAACCGGTTGAACGGAAATGCCTTCCTGAGACAGACGAATATTCTCTTCCTTAATTTCTTTCGCAAGAGCAGTAGCTAGTGATTCGAATCCTCCCGGTACAGAGAATACTTCTTTGGTTGGTAATTTATCCCGATCCGATTTAGGTTCACCGGCTTTTTTAATTGCACCACGAATAAAGCTACCGTAGTTTTGTTCCAGATTATAAAGTTTAGGCAGCGCAAAGCGGGTTACAAGTTTACTTGGATCTCCTGCATAAATTCCTGAAATAAATGGATCGACGGCATAGTCAAGGAATGACTGCCCAAGTCTTCTGCGAGTAAGCTCACCAATACTTTCGAACGGATTGTCACCCTTCTTGCGGAAAGGTTCAAAGAGAATCCGGATTTTATCGTTCCAGGTAAACAAAGGAGTAGAAACAGCCGTAGACAAACTTGAAGGAAGCGGATGAAAAGCTCCATTCTTCCAAATAAGTCGAACTTTCGCTTCTTTACGAGCATTCTCAATAGAGCAACAACCTTGCAACATTTGGAATAGCTCTACAACTTCAGGATTAGAAACAACTCCCGTATTAGGGCCCGATTCAAAAACAAATCCATCTTCACGGATAGATCTCATCTGTCCTCCCACTCTGTTGCTCTTCTCCAGAAGAAGTACCTTCAATCCTTTTCTAGTCAATAAAAAAGCAGTGACAAGTCCTGTGACTCCGGCACCAATAACTACAACATCTACATCCTTGTTCTTATCCATTAAGTAACCTATATTTTTAAACCGGTTTCGAATACATTTTTGTGTTATCTTTCATCAGCGGATCAAACGCTGCAGCAACATTTCGCACAAAGATAGCTCCTTCCTGCGTTATTTTTATTTCTTCCGGAGAATAAGTTATAATTCCATCTTTTTCGAAATCAGCCAGTTTATTCTCATCATACGAGATTGCATTTTTAATATCACTTTCGCCCACACCAATATGAGCGGAAAGCTCTTTCCAGTTAAGTCTGTCGTTACACATCAGTGTTGTTATAACCTCTTTGGCAATCTGTTCTTCTCTGTTAAGGGTATATCCTTTAATAATGGCAAATTCGCCATCGTTCATTTTCTGAATATATTCAGGAATACTCTTTGTATTCTGACTATAAGCCATGGAAAGCTGACTAATGCCAGTTACACCGAAAGCATATACCTGACCGGTAGTTTTCCTTGTACAATATCCCTGAAAGTTACGATGCAATTGTCCCGACTGAAGAGCAATACTTAAATCATCATCCGGCAAAACAAAATGGTCGAGGCCGATTGGCTGATACCCCTTCGATGAAATAATTCGTTTTGCAGCATTATACATTGCACTCTTTTCCTGAGGTGAAGGCAAACCATTCTTCTCCAATATCATCATAGCTTTATTCACCCAAGGCACATGCGCATAAGAGAAAGTAACCAATCTGTCAGGTTTTAGCGCAGTAGCTTTTTGAAGGGTTTCTTCAAAGCTTTGAACAGATTGATAAGGCAATCCGTAAATAAAGTCCATGTTTATGGAAACATTGAATGCTCTCAACAATCCGAAAATGGTTTCCATTTCAAGCAATGATGGTCTTCTGTTAACACCTTTCAGAACCTTCGGATTAAAATCCTGAACACCAATACTGCAACGGTTAAAACCAGCTTTAATTAACTGCATCCAACCATTTTCATCCAAGTAACCGGGATGGCATTCTATTGCAATCTCAGGCGAATCTATACATTCGAACTGAGAAAGAAGTAATTCATTAATTTCCTGAATATAATGAAGTGGAATGCTACTCGGGCTTCCACCACCATAATGTATCTGAGATATTTTCCGGTCTTTGCTTATCAACGGAATCACTTTCCTGATCTCTTTCTTTAGCGCTTCCACATAAGCTTCAATAATTTCGGGCTTTGCCATGGGATATGAGTTGCATCCGCAGTAATGACAAAGATGGCGACAGAAAGGAATGTGGATATAGAAAGAAATATTCTGAGGTGTGGTCTCGTTAGAGGCAATTACCACTTTTTCATAATCCTCATTGGTAAATTTATCATGGAAATAATTTGCCGGCGGATAACTTGTATACCGGGGCGTTGGTACATTATATTTTGCTATTAAATCTTCATTCATGACGAACAGGCTTTTTAAAGAATACAAGTATATAAACTAGCGATATTACGGCAAGTCCGGTTTCTACCAGAAATAGTCCGCTGTAACCCAAAACATCAGCAACTTTGCCACTGCATACAGCAATAAGCATGCTGCTTAAATGAGTGATCACCGTTTGCAAGGTAAAATCTGTACCTTCCCTACCGTCTCTCAAAAAATCCATGGCTACAGTATTAACCAGCACCGCAGATAGTCCATAACTTGCCCACAAACAGAATATTGCTACATATAGAGCTATAGTACCCGGAGTGGTGAGAGACATAAAATAGAAAAAGATCGTAGTCGCAAATACTGCACAGGCAAAAATGATACGAGAGTAAAATCTTCCTATTGAACGGATAACGTATCCACCAATATAGGAGAAGAGGCAGCCACATAACGATCCAAAGATACCAAACATAAATCCAATTTCTCCGGTTTTATATCCTAAATCTACCATAAAAGGCTTAACCATTGCTAAAATTCCAATTATACCGGAATAACAAAGAACCAGGAAAATTAATTGTTTAGCCACTCCTTTCTGATGAAAGAACAGATAAAGGTCTTTCATACATATAGGTGTTTTACCTTGTTTTGGAGTAAATTTGTTGTCTTTATATATAAAAAGAGGAATTAATGCCAGCACAACAAACAAAGAAACACTAATCAATAAAGCATTCCATCCTATCAGTTTATAGTGCAATAGCAATAAACCACCGCCAACCAATGAACCGGTAAAGCTGCCCATACTTTGCATACTGTTTCCCAAACTTTTCTCTCTGTGGTTAAATGAAAGAGCCGTAAGCGCATCGGTAGCAATATCTTGTGTGGCAGAGGCTATAAACGACAGTATAATAAGGATAAATATATTGGTAAAGTTTGTGCTCAGATCTAAAAAGGCAACCCAAAAGATTAATACGGCGTAAACCATCTCAGATGAAAAGATCCATCTTTTATATGAACCTAGATCGGAAGTACGTTTATCGACAAAAGGTGCCCAGAATACTTTCAGAATCCAGGGAAGTTTAATTAGCTGAAGCAAACCAATAGTACTTAACGAAAAATTTCCCTGTCGCATAAGTACAGGGAGTAGAGTACTAAACAAGCTCATCGGCACGGACTGAGCTATGTATAATGAGAAAAATGTAAGTAGCTTATTTGTTCGTTTTGAGTTCATTCTACTTTTAATTAAAAGAATAAGAAACTGTAGCACCAAATGTCATTGGTTTACCCTTTTGTCCGAAAGAATTTCCGAGTGATTCCAGATAGAATGCAGTATAATCCTTAGATGTGGCATTCTTAATCCAGAGATCAACTGTCAGACTCTTCATACGAGCAGACACTTTACCATTGACAAGTCCGTAATAATGCTGATTGACTGAATTTTTATCGTTCCAGTAAAGTTTGCCGGTACCAACATATTGTGCTGAAAATATAAGTCGGTTAATAAATCCTGAACGGAGATTCCAGGTATAGTCACCTCCTACCATCACTGTCTGACGGGGAATATAAGGAATATAATTACCTGAATAATCAAAGCCTGCATTATAACTATTAGCTTCACCAACATATTCGCGGAACTTTGCTTCCGTAAAGCCATAACTCATTTGCAAGTTTAAAGCTTTTGTAACTTCTCCCTGCATTGACAATTCCACACCTTTGCTATAAGACTTACCTGCATTCTTCAGTAAAGAACCTTTGCCGCTGAGCAAGGGCTGTGAGATTTGCTGATTTCTCCAATCTATATAGAACAAAGAGAGATCGCCTTTCAACTTGTTACCAAAGAAAGAGAACTTATTCCCCACTTCGTAATTCCAGCTATATTCGGGTTTGAAAGTCTGGTCGGTATCTGTATCAAAGCTAGTATTGAATCCTCCGGTTTTATAACCTCTGGTCACAGTTGCATAAGTCATATTAAGAGGATTAAACTGATACTGCAATGAGAACTTCGGAGTAAGCTGGGTAAAGCTAAGATCTGTATTAAGTAACTGCACTTGTTGTCTAACGCCCGAAACAATCTTTCCGTAATCATAATCCTGACTCGCATTTTCATAATCGAATCTTAATCCAACAGTTGCTGAAAGTTTCTCAAAAAACAAATCCTTCAATGTTGACTGATGATAAAATGCAAAGCCATTGGTCGGCGCATCATAATCTTTCACTACAGGCAGATTCTTCACAGTACTTTTGGATGCCTGATAAAATGCAAAGAAACCATTAAGCCAGGTATAGCGTTGATCTTTGGACGATCTCATTTCCAATTCTTCGGAAAGCATGTGCTGACGCATTGACTGAGTTACAAAATATTTGCTTGCAGGAGTAAAGTCCTGATCAATTGCTTGTCTATCATCTGAATACTGATAACCGGTTACCGATTTCAGCAGGAATTTATCAAAAGAGTAATTCAGTGTCAAACCACTTGTCAATACACCCCGACGATAAGAACTGTATTCATTGTAGTTCACATTTCCAATCTTTCCGGTTGTAACATCCATCGGAGCATAAGGATAACCACCCTGATCTGAATATTCATAGTTTACAAGCAATCCGGCATTAAAGCGATTACTTTTTTCCCAGTATAATTTCATTTTCCCGGAAGCAGCATTCAAGTTATCAGCCTTTTTTCCGTTATATTCATTAGTGAAGAATCCATCAGCATGTTTGTAGTTTCCGGAGAAAGAATATCCAAAGTCATCATTTAATTTTCCATAATATGATCCCGAAACTTGTTCCTGACCATAATTGGCAGCAGTAGCGCTCAATGTTCCTCCCTCGTATGACAATGGATTTTTTGTATAAACGTTGATAGTTCCCCCCATCGTATTACGTCCGTAAAGAGTTCCTTGTGGCCCGCGAAGTACTTCAATGCGTTCTACTTCATTAATATCAATATCAAAAACAGATTTCTCAAAGAATGGAACTCCATCCACATATAATCCCACGGAAGGAGCATTAATTTTAGAGCCAATACCACGGATATAAACAGGTGAAGTCAGCTTTGAGCCATAATCCGGAATAAAAAGATTTGGAATATACGAACTAATATCTTTCATGCTCACAATATTCTTATTCTTTATTTCAGTCAAAGGGACAAAAGAGACAGAGGCCGGAACTTCATGAATATTTTTTTTCTCTTTGTAAGAAGTAACCACTACTTCATTTAATACCACATGAGGTTTTCTTAGTGTATCATTCTCAATAGGATTTGATTTTGCATTCTGGCAAAGAAAAAGAAGAGAGAATAAAAGCGCTGATTTATACATATTTGACTCTACAATTAATTTTCTGCAAAAGTACAACTTTAAAAGAGTAAAATCAATCCTCATTAATTAGGATTCATGCTGTTAAAGAATCTTTCACCCACAAACATTATTGATAAAAAACAAAAAGTTACTGCCACCTGCCACTTAAATTAAGCAAAAGTGCCTGTATATAGTCCTTTGAGGTGGTGGCAGATAAAAAATACGTACTATTTCATCTGCTACTAATAACTGTCATCTGCTACTAAAAAATATTATAGACACAAACCTCACTCGCAACAAAATAAAGCAAAATATTTGAATAAATATATACTTTTCACAAATAAATCAGGTAAGCCCTCGGCTGAGAACCCATAAGCCCTCGGTTGAGTGCTTATAGGTTCTCAGCCAAAGACTTATCGGCATTTAATCGAGGGCTTATAAATTCTTAGTTTAGTTTTACAATCCCAACACCTTACAACAAAGATAAATAAATAAACTCAAAACACACATTACATCTATAAATTATAATGTTTTTAATACGTAATGTATAAATATTCGTCTGTTTGCTAATCAATTTCAAACTCAGCATAAAGTTAGAGTTTCTGGAGAAAGTCAATAATTTAATTTAAAGCCACAGGTAGTTTACTCTCATTTTGCTTTACTTTAAGACAAAATGCTTTCTTGCTTCAAAAATTTTTAGCACTGTCTGGCAAAAGAAAAAAAGCAAGAGCTTAAATGTCAATATTATCAAATAACTAATTGAGTTTAAAACTATTGCAGCATAATGCATTTTTAAAGTTAACCAACTTTATAACAAACGATTGTTGTATGTAATATATAAATATTTGCCTATTATATATAAATTCATTTAAGTTTATATGATTAAATTTGTGGAATTAAAATTAATTATATAATATTTGTTCAAAAGATAAAAAACAAATCATAAAATTAATCTCTCTATATCAAATTAAGAATTAAAAAAAATAAAATACATTTTACAGTAAAACAAGTATTAAATTAATATATTTAAAACAACTGTTTATTGGTGATATCTTATTTAACACACAAGCCTTTTACTAATATAGATGTTTTTTCACAGAGCAATAATTAACAGTTAAATTATTAATTGATTTATGATTGTAATCTTTTAATAAATTAATTATGTCTAAGCGTTTTTATTATAATTAAGAAGCGGCATATAAGATTTAAATCTATTAATTAATAAAAAAAAGGACAATGAGTAAAAATAGAGAACATAAATCATCATTACATCAAAATAAAAACTGCGCATATAATATATCTAATTGCAATGATATATTCAGTTTTTTCACACTTGATAATTATACTGATTTTTTCATTGAAAAAGAAAAAACAAATCATGTATTATTCATTTTAAACGGAAAAGTAAAATTATCTACAACAAATTCAGAAGATAAAGTCCTTGAAAAAGAAACTATGTTCCTTATTTCAAACACAGATTCTACAATTAAAGGTACTGTGTTGGAAAGAACAGTAATTGTAATCTTAAATATTGGCAACTCTATAACATTTTATAAAGACTATTCATCAAAAGAAATTAAATCTTATTGCCTGGAAAATATTATTAAATTTGAGGCTCTTGAGATACGTCAACCAATTCTTTGTTTTCTGGAAGGAATAATTATATATTTTAAATATAATGTTCACGACAAACAAATGTATCAGTTAAAAAAATATGAATTTCTATATCTTATTCAAGCATATTATGAGAAAAAAGAGACTATTCGTTTTTTCTCACCAATAATAAATAATATGGGGGAATTTAGAAAAACAGTTTTTTCCCGATACACGAAGACCTGTAATGTAGAGCAACTGGCATCTATGTGCAACATGACAACCAAAACATTTACACGCAGATTTAAAGAACAATTCAATACTACACCTTACCAGTGGCTAATGGAACAAAAAAACAGATTCATTAAGACTAGCTTAGCTCAAGGTGTGCCAATACAAGAAATTGCTGACGAGTTTGGCTTTGCTTCAACAACAAGTTTAATAAGATATTGTAAAAAAAATCTATATTAAATATTAATACAGATTCTTATTTATTCCGTAAATACATATCAATAATTTCTATTGAAGTATCTTTGAGTAAAATTTTCTTCTTACTATCAAGAAGGTATATAGAGGGCATAGCCTTCAGATCATATAACTCATTTTTGCGTATTTTTTGTTGCTTATCATATCCACAGATCCAGTTAGATGGGTACTCTGATAAATATTTCATCCAGTTTTCCAGTTCTTCATCTGCATAAATAGAAAGTATTGTTAGCTTTCTTTTATTATTTTCTTTTTGGTTCTGAAGTGTTGTAAACAAAGGCGATGCTACAATTTGATTCTTCACTTCCATGCACTCTTCACAATCTGGATTATTAAAATAAAGCAATATATATTCACTTTCAATATCCTTAAGTTGACCACTTATTCCGGAAGCTAAAGTATATGTAAAATTTGTGGCTGTACTTCCTTGTCTGTTTTTAAGAGCCAAACTCAATTGATGTTTAAAGCGGATTTTATGTGTATTATCAAGAACATCGGATTCTGTAATCGACTCCAGAAAAGGAATATAATACTCTTCATTACGTATAGGCGAGTTAGAATCATAAAAATATTTCTTAGACAATTCTGAAATAAAAGTATATACTTTAATATTTGTTTCTGCTTTTTTCATCAAAGTCTTTATAGCTATACACGCATTTGAATAAGTGGTATGAGATAATGCACCAGCAAAGTCCATAAAAATAGGCTCGATTTTATTTTGTTTATAAATCAAAGAAGAGTCAGTAAATTCAAAATTATCCCAATAATGCTTCACAAAATATTCCTCACGTTCTTTAGGAGAATCAATCATAACTGGTATTTCAGGCAAGCGAAATACTAGTTTATTTTGATTTTTTGGTAATTGTTCTTTATTACTCTTTTTGCATCCGATTATTAAAACAAAGCAAACTAAATAAAATAAAAGAATATTAGATTTCATTTATTCTGTATTTTTATGTTTTTTCAGTTGATACAAAGTTATTAATTTTCAATCAATAATTTATTTTATTGAGTTCCTTTTCGCTGAACATTTTATTTATTGATTAACAGGTTTTCATCAACAAGCTATTAATCATGCACGGCACACCACCTAAAAGAAGAAGGCATCCTTTTGGGACACCCTCTTTAAAAATTTAAAAAACGACACAATTACAGACATCCAATCGGTTCAATTTTGATTTTCTATTTCAATAGAACTCTATCTGTTTTATTGATCGATTTATTTCCTGAGATAACCCTCACAATATAAATTGCGGCTCTACCTTGAGAAAGCTCTGTGAATTTAACTATCTGATTCTTGGGAACTTGTTTATTTATTACCAGTCTTCCTGTTATATCATAGATATTAGCCACACAATCTTCTTTAGTCTGATTTTCCACAAAAATAGTATTATCCCTTACATCGACATTTATCAAAGAAGACTCCGTATCTTCTAAGATTAAACCGGATGATGATGCCACAACTTTGAACCTATTAGTATTAGAAGTGTTAGTTCCGGCAATTACATATTCGGCATTATTGATAATTGGATAGTTATTTCCTGTAACCAAATCATGCAAATACAGGTTACGTCTTTCCAAATCAGATGTTACCGATAGATTAATTTCAAAATTTTCATCAGGCTCTGATTTAACACCAATGATTGCTCCATTTATATCAGACAGAGTAGCTATCTGATAGTCAGATTGATCACTTCCCGAAACATATGTCTGAATAAGATCTCCTTCTTTAATTTTGTAACCGTCCCAACCATTGTCAAATCCGATGGTAGCACCGGCATGTTCAAAGAGCCATACACGGTCGGCTGATTCATTTCCTATAACATCCATCACAATATGAGGTAACTCAGTTACGCTACTTTCAGGCGTCACTGATTTCCAGGCAACTGTTGTCGATTGATTTAATTCATTTTTCGTCAATTTATCATACTGCAATGTAATATTACCTGGTGTTTTCACATCCAGCATAAACGTATGCATTGATAAAATCCTGTCAGGTATACCTGCTTGTCCAGACAGGTTGAACGGAACAGCCTGATATTGCCCTGCTGCAACTCCGGTAATACCTCCACCATTAAGCTTACGCCATTGATCCCGACTACCCATATTAAACAAATAGGCTGTATTAGACTCCAACTCTACACTGCCAAGACCTATAGCCTCGGAAGTTATTGGTATTGCAGCTGCAAACGAATTAGCAACCAGGTTCATTCCCGAATAATTTATATTAAGAGTTTTAGTAACGGGAACACTAGCATTTCCAACATTCAGCACCCCTGGGAAGCTATAAATATTTGTTGGCAATGCATTTGAACTGTTTGTAATTTCATATCCCTTGAATGCCTTAAGCATCTCATCGGGAGCATACGGTGCCGGACGCCATTTATCTCCATTATAAGGTTCTATCCATTGATTTACAGTTTCAATAGAAGGAGTCTGATATGGGAAACCTGAACTCTGAACCGGAATGCCAAAATATTGCCATTGTTTCCGATAAAATCCACAGTTATCACATTCATAAGCTTTATTATAGAATTCCACAGTGGCATTTACAGAAGTATTGGCAGACGGATCTGCGAACAATAAGGTACCTGTAGCTTTATCCATAGCTGATTTTACAACTATAGTGCCGCTATCCGGATTGCTATCTTGTATGTTACCATTAATAGTTAATTGGTTCCCAGTTGTAACCACCATGTTCACATCAGAATTGTTTATAAGGCTGCCAATAGTACGGTCTGTATCGAGATACAAATCTCGAACTGCAGCTCCTTTACCATTGCCGTTACCTAAAGTTCCATTATTAACTTCTGTAGCAAACTCTATGTCTTCACCAAGGGTAGGAACGAATGAGGCTGTCCAGTTATCTGTATTGGCCCAATCATTACTTACTGTTCCGTACCAGTAATTTTTCTTGTAATTTGGGTCTGGACAGTTTAGTATAGGTGTTCCTGCCGGAACAGAACATACTCTATCTAAACGTATATCATCTATGTAATAGTCATTACCTTGATTCTCTGCGTAATTATTACGAAAAGATAGAACGACGTTATCTACTGTACAATTTTTTTCATCATCAGGGACTGGAACTGAAAAATAGAGATCAAAATATGTCCATTTGTTCTTTACTTTACTATCCCAATCCCATAATATTGGAGAAGTTATAGTTGCCAAGACTTCTCCGGTTTTAGGATGTTTTACATCAATAGCTACCTGCGAGGGTCCATTAACCAAATATAGCCAAAATGATGCCCTATACGAGGCTCCAACCTGCAAAAGTTCCTGTCTTTGATAGAACGAATTTAAGGTTTGCCCTGCATTCACTACCATAACAGCTCCATTTTCTGTTCCGGAACGATCCTGTACCGTATTTGACTCATTAAAAGAAGGTGTCCAGAAATAATAATCGTACTGTTTATGCCCTAGTTTTATATATCCGGGAGCTACTACTGCATAATGGTTGTTATCGATTGCGTATTCATTATAATCTGTTGAATTAGGATAAGATGTTCCAAACTTAAAACTACTCGATGGCATGTAGATAGAGGTGGATCTTCCGAAATTATTAGAGCTGTTTGGAGACGAACTTATTCCAAAATCTTCTGTAAATATGTTTTCCTCTTTACAAGGACTTACTATTTCTGTATCCGTATTGTTAGTCAAATCAGAATCTTCACCATCACCTGTTACAGTTGATGTATTTAGATAATTCCCTTCATTTAAAACTATTGCTGTAAAACTTACCGAAACATCAGTTTCCTTAGTTAGACTATTAATTATCCAAGTAATTGTATTATTTACTAGTGTACCTCCATTATTTATTGTTTTTATAGTATATCCATCAGGAACAACATCAGTGATGATAATATTCGCTGCATCATGAGGACCATGGTTCGTTATTTTTAAGTTAAAGGTAACTTCGTTCCCAACTTCAGGACTGGAATCGTCTACAGATTTATCGATTGCCAAATCACTCTGGCGAATCAGAGAAACTACTTTAGTATTTATATTATTACATACTCCGTTCAATCCGTTATATTTACGTTCAAAGAACGGATTTGTCGGAGGAAAGTAGTAGTCTCCGAAGTTCGCTTCATAATCAAAAGGTTTACTAGGATCAGGAACTAAGATTTTATCAGGATTGCTGGTATTGGTCGCATCAGGATCTGTAACATCATTTGGACGCAGAATAGTTGCAACCGCTTCGGTATCATTTGGTGTCGATGCCGCAGTAATGCTTGCTTTAAAAACGTATGTAACTTCGCATCCGTTAGGTAAATTGAGTGAAGACGAATATTTATGCGTTGTCGCATCATAATATATTGCAACCGACTGAGTTCCACAACTATTTCCAGAGAACACAGGAGTAGCAGCTTCTTCGAAGCCCGGAGGTAAGGTAAAAGTGAATGGGGCATTTGTAACATCGGATCCATTATCTCCCAGCTCGCCGTTTTTCACTTTAACAGTATAAGTTACAACATCCTTTATATGTAGGTTATTCTCTTTATCCGTTGTTACTGATGTTACTTTAAGATCAGCTACATTTGTAGTAAATGTACCGTCAACAGTTTTCTTCTCTCCCTTAATAAATGTCCATGTATCCATAGACCTCAGATCTCCAAATGTACCAGTGATATCATTACCGCCCCATTTATGTCCATTGGCTCCATCTCCATCACTTCTTTGACCTGTACTACTTTTTCCTCCTAAAGATGGAGGTAAATGACTATTGTTTTTAGGATTAGAGTCAGAACCAATCCCTGTACTAGTCAGATCTGCATCATTCCAATAGACAATATCCGATTTGACTACTATTTGACCCGGTAATTTTTCATTGTCTAATAATTGTAGTTTAATTCCATTAATATTGTTCTCCATATCGAAGTAAGGAAAATGTACCTCTGCTCCTTGCAGCTCGACGGTGACTTTCGCAGGAAAAAGGCCTATGGGTAGGGGATTTCCCGCCCCATCCTTTCCGTCCCATAATACTCGATTTATACCTGTAACAGCTATTCCTTTCAGAAATCTGGTTGGGAAGGTCGCAGGTGTTTCAGAACTCGATATTTCTACAATATAAGAACCTTGAGATTTAGTATTGAACTGAACGTATCCTCCTTTTCTACTAATCTGTCCAACTGTACCATCTGAACCTATAATATTAGGATTTTCAACACTTGGAACAACAATACTATTTTTTAACCAAGTTTCTCCACCAGGAACATCTCCTTTTACTAAAACATCCTTTGGTAAATCTTCACTCGGCAGTCTGTAAAACATCTTATGAGTTATGTTTTGGTTGTTTTCAGCATCATTAGGATTCCATATCTGCTTATTTGTTACAGCTGCATCAATCGTATTTAAACTTTTGTAAATAGGCGTATAATCGACTGGCCCAGCAGTGACTCCATTGTTTCCTTTTACGAATCCATTATTGTTTACGAAAAATGAGAATACGATGCCATTGTTTCCATTATTGTCTACCAGATAAGTATATCCATCCTTTGTTAATACATACATTTTTCCATAATACCCACCACTAGTATTTGAACTTGCAAGAATGCCCATATTTAATATATTCGCATATACACGTCCCGCGATAAATGCTGTTTTGTTATTATTGATAACGGATATATCCCAAGCTGCAATATAGCTACTCGATGCATTTTTACCACTCCAATCGGTCCACTTTCCATTTGCAGGACCAAGTCTATCTGCATTTACGAATGATGTATGAACATCGGTACTAGGCCAAAACTCTACTTTGTAAATACCTTCTTTCAGTACCGAATAATAAACGGGAGTATACCTATTTGTAGTAGCGTCGGTTGTTGTTAATTTAGGTCCGGCTAATTCTTGATTCCGATCCACTATACGTCCGACAGTTCCTCTAGTGGGTGTAATATCATTATTATCCGGGTCAAACAACTTAATGGCAGCACTGCCACTCCATTCACTAGATGCAAGGGTGATAGTTTCTCCTACCTTTGCATAGACATAATGTGCACCGCGGCTAGCAAAGGGTATTGCTTTAGGAACGGTATTATTATTAGAAAGAAGATATGCCCTAAAACCATTTACCCCATTTGGATAAAGATCCTTAGATCCGTCAGCATGCACTCTAGTTAATGGCAAAAGGCTTACAAGAGGAAGAATAAAGTATAAAATGCGATTGCTTATATAATTCATGTTATTGATATTTTTTATAATTGAAACATACCTGAATAAAACTTGTTATATCAAGATTTAAGTCATTGCCCTGAAATTATTTTTATATTTCCACATCAATCACATACCAATGGTTGCGCTCTATCCTAGCCGGCAGTTGAAGTTTGTATATTTCGTCCCCGAACTCAGGCGGCGGCAGAAATCCACCACTATAAGGTAAACTAAACTCAATTAGTGTACCGCTATTATCCCTTTCGTTCAAATAAGTGGTAAGGGAAAGACTAATAACTTTTCCTTCACTATTGGTTGTATACCCCGAAACCGTACCCGCAGCCTCCCAATTGTTCCATGATGCAGAACTAACCAAATTATCTATTTTGGACGTTTGCTGCAAGAGGTAAGTATTCTTGTCAAAATCAATAAACTTGTACTTATATTGAGCAACATTCTCTGCCGACAGAGGTGTTGCCTGATGCGATGCAGACAGGGTTGCATTGATTTGCACCTTGGCTATAGCCCGTACCAATGATATGCTATTTAGCTGATAATCTGAATTAAAGTCATGAGTTTTACTGCCAGACATCAATATCGGTGCTGTGAGCGTTGCAGACCACGGAGTACTACTTGTTTGCAAGACTGATTGCAAATTAGCAATAGTGGTAACTCCGTCAAGAGATGTTTTCATTTCTGAAGTGCAGTTAGCCACAATATATACATCCCTGCTGCCAACTTCTGTTTGTGTAATATTTAATAAAATTTTGTTATCTGAACTACTCCACGATCCGCCCGTGAAAGATGGTGACGATATATAGTACTTCTTTATTGTTTGCGAACTCGTTGTAGGAAAAAGAAATACATAAAGGTTATCAATAGTTCGTTCGGCTGTTGATCCATCGTCAGAAACCGATTTCACAGATCCCTTAACCAAATTGTCTATTTGGAAAGAGAGCTCTATTTTGTTATTATTTACATAATTATTATCAGCTGAATTTTCATTACCTGAACAAGCAATCAAAATCTGACTTAAAAGCCATATTATAAACAAATTCTTTTTCATCTTTTTCACTTATTTGCTGAATGTTTTCACTGGCAAATCAGAGCCACTGTCGTTATAATATACTTTAAGATATTCTCCTGCTCCCGTTTGGGGAATAGTATTCAGTGTATACTCAACAAAAGCATCTACTGCAAGATCACTAAACTCTTTTTCCGTAGTACCATCCGTGAATGTAAATGGCAAAACTGTCTTTAATTTGACAGAATGTGGAGCACAGACGTTTACCGTATTGCTCACCCTTACTTTACCATCATCTCCAACACTTACATTATATCCATAACCCATAAAAATCTCATTTTTATCCACTGCCCATGGATTAATAGTATAATTAATTTCAATTGTCTGCAAATTTTTAACGACGTAATAATAATGCCTGTTTCGCAAAATATTATAATTCGGTAAATCGTTATTTTTTTTCCCAGTTGCGAAATTTAAATAATCTGCATCTGTTATTGTCCGATCATCTGTAACTATCGGTATTTCATAGAATGTACCTTCCAGTGTCTCAATTAAAAAATAATTAATAGGCTTGTGATCAACAGAAGCCAACCAGCTTGGTGCAGTCATCATTGCTTCCGGCATATAATAGATATAGGAATACCCTACTTTTTTTAGTGGTTTATCATCATAGTAGCTCACACTTGGGGGTACAATTCCAGAAGTAAGTGCAAACTTACGATAGGCATTTTTATAATAGACATTTTTAATTCCTGATTTTAGAGAATTTCCATTTATTGTTACCTCAAGCTTAGCTACCGCCCTTATGAGTTTTACTCCAGTTTCACCATCTGGGTAAAATTGTTTAGGAGAGTAGATATTTCCTCCCTCTGTAATATTTTGGTTTAGGTATATTCTGGACATAGGAAATCCCTTGGATTCAGAGGCTGCCAGATATAAATCTGTATCAAGATCTCTAAAAGTATTCATATAAACATCCATAGCAGACTTGGTAGTAATGGCTTTTAGATCTGCCATCGGCATATTAGCTACAAAATAAAAATCGCGCTGCCCTGGCGTCATTTTAATTGTAAAAGCGTTTTCCTTTTCAGTGAAGGAAATATTTTCATCAAAGTATTCGCCAACTTTTTCTCCTGTCGACGAATCAAATACTAACATAGCCAAATCATGTACGCGATCTTCATAATCCGTAGCATCTTCATTTAGTGATTCCGTCCCTGCAGGTTGTGTCTTAGTGATTAACAAGTACACAACCGGCTCTTTTGTTAATTCATTTTTTTCTCCATTATCATCATAGATCAAGGAGTCACAAGCCAAAAAAGTGACTGGTATACAAAGTAATAGGATATATAGTATTTTTAATTTCATAATCATCTGGGGTTATCCAAGCCCGTAAGCTTAAATTTCAAAATCAGAACTGTAACTATGTACAAGCCAGTTGTTTACATAGACTGCACAACTGAAATGAGTCCAACACTCAGCACAATAATCCTTGATAAGAAATCTGACCGTAAAGTCATTTTCACAATCCATATTAACACCTTTATCAATAGCCCTTAAAAGAATACTGGCAATCAAGTCCCCATTAAATACGGTTTCTTCCTTATCCTTTCCTGTATATGTAATTTTTAATATATTACTGTAACCAGTTTTCAATGCAGGCATTGAATAGTACCAGCTACCAATATTATCTTCTAATTTTGTTTCGAGCGCAGGATAAGTCAATACAGAATTATTCAATGGCATAGTTCCATCTATCCTTACCGAACCATTTGCCGAATAAACTGCCACATTTAGTTTTGAAGGATCATATTCCTTCATAGTTGTCTTATCAAATTCTACAATAATTTTGACCCTATTAGTCAACTCTTTTAAATTCACAGCAGTGTGTTCATACAGCGAGCCATATTCTTTTGGATCTGGAAGATAAACTATAGGGCTCTCTCCATTCCATATTTTATCTGTAGAATCCAGCTTAGCTGCTATATTGTTATTTGAATTAATAACCATCATCAAATCCTGTTTGGTAGTTACCCCCGGAGTTAATGTTTTTTTTATAAATTTATCGTTAATCCCAGCCCACGCAATGAACGAATAATTTCCGTTGGATACCGGAACTAGTACTTCATAATCTCTGCTTAAATTTACGTTCTGCTGATTTACTGAAGTTTCAAGTTTACCTTCCTGATTAAACGCAAACACTGATAGTGATGGAGTACTTCCGATAAATAAGGAATCGTCAGCACATGGAGTTTTGGAATAGAATTTTACATATACACCTTGTGGGCAATTTTTCAGGTCACTGTATATAAGGGAATCACAACTCCACAAAAGAGTCCCTATCACACACAATACCGTTATAATCCTGATTCGCAAATACTTCATCGGTTACTATTTTTATTAATTGCTATTTAATTGAATAACCAGAGGAATTTTTATCTTCCTCCGGCTGTACTACTTTATATATATTAAGAATTAAATTCCTAGATCTACCGCGTAAGAATGAAGCGTCCATGGAAGAACTTTCACATCCACACTCATCCATGTTTCAGGAGTAGTCAACGGATCAGAAGGGTCAATTGGATTTACCGGTTCAGTAAATCCAGGCACAATTGGTTTTGGATCTGGATTCAATGGTAATTTAGTACCAGGATGAGCAGAATCTTCTGGTCCTTTTGGATGAGCAGGATCTTCTGGGAATAATCTATTCCAGTTTGTTCCAAGGTTCTTAAATCCTGTAATGTGAATATGATAAATATTGTTTCTCAATACCGGAGAATTATACCATGTAGGTACATTATCAGGATTTACCCATGCATAATACAACACCTTACCATTTACATATTTAGCAACGGATTGTCCAACTACACCACCTTTAGTTGCATCTACAGCATTTTCCGCTGAAGTGTAGAACTTACCGTTAGCACCTACATAAAAATCATTTCCTGCAGTATATGTTGCTCCATCAGCAAAAGCAGCTGCAGACGGTGTGAATTTTGCACGGATAAGCACATAAGCTGTATTTCCTTTTTTGTAGCTAGAGGCAGCACCAGTGCCAGAAGCATGCGTATTCGGCAATATGAATTTACCCGATAGTTTTGTATTCAACTCATCTGTTACTTTACCTACTGTACCAGTAGCATAGTCGGCCATTGTAGCAACAGGAGTTCCTCCGAACTGTGTAGCTGTGTTATAGTTTTCAAACAAACCAGAGTAATCGTATTTAGAAGTAGATCCAGTTATCTCAGTTCCCCAATAAGCAGCATCTGTTGTTGGTACCCATCCGTAATTAGGAGTAGACCAATCTGCTTTACGTTGAATAAATAACGAGCTTTCACCTTGTGCTAATACCCAGTTAATATCGGATATAGTACCTAATGCAGAAACTCCACTTATTGTGGAAGGAACTGTATAGGTATCTTTTTCTGTTGTAACCATTACACGTGCTACAGCTCTTTCGACTTGCAACCTTACACGATTTTGAGGAGTAGCAGCCAGTGTTTGAGCTTCTGTAACATTAGCTGCTACAGTTATTGTTTTAGGCTCAACATTTGTCATTACGATTGTTTCGCTTGTTACTCCATTCTTCACAGCAAGTTTATCAGCAGAAGTATTGGTAAATGTGCCTGCTCCTGAGTTAGACAGATACAATGCTGCTTGAGTATACGCATTCTCAAATTCAGCTACTGGTGTTTTAGCCAAATCAGCCACAACTTCAGTAGTTCCATTTACAAGAACATATACTTTTTTATCTCCGGCAGTAGTCTTGATTGCTGCATTTGATGTTTTAGGAACTAAAGTAATATCATTTCCGCTTGTTGTAATCTCGTAATCTTTACCTGATCCCACTTCAAGAGATTTTGATGTAACAGACGATCCGTCGATAATGTAAACAGCAACCTTATTTATCAGGTCTTTTCCTGCCCATTCCCCGATTTTGTTATAATCATCAGGTAGAGCTTTGGTTAATGAACTAGCTGACAACTTCAATGTTACAGTCACATTCGTGTTAGCCTTTTCTATTCTCCCGGATGATATATCATCATCACTACTACATGCTGTCAGCCCTAAACCTAAGACTATTGCAGCACTCAAAAAAAATTTGTTTGTTTTCATTAATTTACATTTAAAAATTAAATAGCTATTGATTTATTCTTTTTTTACAATTAAAATTCTTTTGATTGTGATTAATTCAATTTACCACTCTCTTGTATAATTTCCCAATTTACCTTTGCATCTGCATCACCATTTTCTGCTGATTTCTTGAAATATTCTGTAGCCTTCTCTATATCACCTTTAAGTATATAAGCCACACCTAGATTATTCCAAGCAGACGGTTTATTCTCTATTTTTTTTAAGCGTTCAATAGCCGCAGTATAATTATTATTTTCAATATCTGCCGCTGCCGAATTAATAATCGCTATTTCACTATCTGGATACAGCCTCACCGCAATATCAAAAACTTCACGGAATTCTTTGCTGTTTGAAGGGTAGCTTTCAGCTACCAGATACATTTCATTTAAACTGAGTAGCTTTGGATTTTTCTTTATAATCAGTATTGCTTCTTCCACATTAAATGCACGTACAACATAAGCTACAGCATACTCGGTGCGGCGCAGTCGCGGATAAAAACTATTTAAAAGCGTTTTGTAAGTTTTTCCATTTGAAAGTTTCATTAGTTCAGCATCACGTGCATCGGGATTTTGAACCTTATTAATAATAGAAAGAATGCTCCGTTTGTCATCCAGATTCGATTCCGAAACAGCTTTACGTAAACCAGCCCAATCTTCGCCCTTTCCTTCAACAGTAAATTTATTGCGTGATATACCAAATTTAGTAATCAGATAATGGGCAAAGGAATTAGCCCTATTTTCAGCTAGTATTCTATTATGTTCAAACCCACTTTCAGGAGAAGCATATCCCACAATGGTAAATTCGGTTATTTCCAGATCCTTATTGTCTCTTATTTCCCCGATAATCCTGTCCACTTCGTCAAATTGAGGCTTATTATTTTTATAATCTCTCAATAGTTCATCCCTGTCAACAATATAGTTAAAGCTTGCTGTGTGGCGGTCACTACGTGCTTTTACAGGTTCCACATTCGGCTTAATATATGTCAGTTTATAAGACGCTGGAGTCTGCTTTGGCAGAATATTCTGCACAATTAATTGATCCCCGGTTTTGTCGTAACAGTTGGCACATCCCGACATAGATTCCTCGATTGAAAGAGAAGCATCGTCCATCCATGGTCTGTATGAAACAGAAGAATTGTATGCTAAAGATTGAGAAGTTTTATTTTTTCTTTTCAATATAGTCTGCGGCTTCATTTTAAAAGGAAGCAATCCCTGATTTCCAAGTTTCTCATTGCGATTAACTATTTTGTTACGCACCCCACCGGTTATAGCTACAGGTGGAAGAGACAGTGATTCTCCATTAAGATCATTTGATTTCAAAACTGGTGTTAAAATGACCATATCATTTTTTTTTAAGTTCATTTCATCTAAATTGAAATCAATTGAAACATAAATATTGTTACTTCTTTTCACAACATGTTTTGAAGTAACTTTATAATTACTAATTTGCGTTTGCGAACGGATTGGTATTATTAAACCAAGAAGTAGTACTATCAATACTGTTTTTAATACATTACTGTTCATCATATTCTATTTTAAAAAGTAAACAAATGAAATTCCGAGTCTTGTTAGACCCCAGTAATTATAATTACCCTCGCTCTGTTTGGTACCACAATTTTTGCATGGATATTGATTGTAATGAATACGAGCATACCCACCTCCTATATTAAATTCCAAGTTCCAACGGTTGTTTAACACCCATTGATAACCATAACTAACGCCACCTCCGTAGAGGTAACCTTCATAACGTTTGTCTTTCAATGCATCTAGCCGACCAATAGGGATATCTAGTCCACCTGCATTGAATTGTGCACCATGTGCATGTACTCCAAGAAAATGACCATTATAGGCTTCACAAAACCACCAACGGTATTCAGGTTGAACAAGCCAGTGTTTAAACCGCACATTATCTGAGAATTCAAAAACATTGAGCCCACCCCCAATGTCCAGTGTACTTTTCTTGCTTACAGCAAGTTCCATTCCTATATTAGGAGTTGTGGTAGCCCAATAAGCCAAGTTGGTTTTTACTGCAACCTCCTGACTATTTACATCTGGATAAAAGCATATAAAAACCAGCAAAGTGATACTGGACTTTTTTAACTTATTACTAAAATTCATACTCGAGTTTAGCTGTAAAATTATTAAAAAGTAAAATCTCTTTCTTTAAAATCGTTTGCACCAATCGTAATTCTATTTTCTAAAGAGTAGAAATATAAAATATTCAACATATATACTTTATCACGCTCTTCTAAGTTTAGTTATATAAATACTTTAAAGTCTACTAATAAGAATTAATATAGTGCAAATGTACTTAGCTTTTTTAGAACATTATTACAAAAAAAAGACATTTTTTATACGATAAAGGACATTCTTTAAATTTCAATGAAATATCTTTTTTATTTTATATTGTTTAAATAAAAAAAGATAGAATTAATTTATATTTATCTCCGGAAATTATAAAACATACAATAATAGACAAATAAAATCATTATTATTTTATTACACTAACTAACTATAATTAAGTATCATAATCTTATCAACCAAATTAAAAATTCAAAATAAACTAAAGCTTATACAATTATTATTCAGATAGTTAAAACAATACACCCATATTCTGCATATACAACAATATAACAAAAACGATCTGATTGCATTAAAAAAAAATCAACTTAAACAACTCATTTTTTTATATCAAAATAGTTTAACTTCACAGAATCCTCAACGATATAAATAAATAAGAATGTGTCCTATTTTTTAAAAAGGCACATAATATAAACAAGTTTATTTTATCTTCGTTACTATACGTTAAAGCATATCTTGTAAAATTTTACAAAAGTTTGCAATAAGACTAATTGTCTAGCTTGAAAAAGTTTTTTGAATTATCAAGCGTGAGGTTGACTTTTAACAAACCTTTATATTATTCAATTATTTTTTATCCTATATTTATTAGACTGCACTTGCTCCCAACTCATATTATAAGGAGCCAAAATTATATTTAAAGCTAAACTTATATCATTAGTTGGAAATGTTCCTGTAAAAACAAACTCCTTATAATAATTTTTATTTTCTATTGATACTTTATATTCTTCTTCAAGAGCTTCAAGCACATCTACAAGAGGCGCACTATTAAAGACATATTTATGACTCACCCAGTTAGGCTGATTTTCTTGCATTACCTTATCTGAGCCGAAGCTTCTTCCCTTTGTTAGAATTTTCTTTTCTCTTTTATCCAGGCTTTCCACTAAAACCTTACCTTCATAGCAAAAAACATCAAACCTGTCTGTTTCAGAAACCATAAAGCGGGTTCCTAACACCGATATCAGATGCGTTGGAGTTTCAACTGTAAACTTTCGTCCTTTAGTTACAACATAATAGGCTTCCCCCTTCATCTCAATATTCCTGTTAAAGTAGAAAAGGAATTTGTTATATTCAACCGAACTGTTTTCGTTAAGTTTCACTTCGGATTTATCAGGTAAAACAAAAGCCAATTGTTCATTGTTTCCTGTTACAAACTTCATATCCATACTCTTTATCCATAAACCACATCCAAATAGTACAGCTATTAATGCAGCAACAGAAAGGTATCGTCTCCAATGAATTATTCTTTTCTCTGATTTTTCGAAGATTATGCTCTTGCTAAACAACCTTTCTTCCATTTCATCCAGAACATTTTCTCCTGGCTTTTCATCCAACAATGGAATATGAGAGAAAGCTTCTTTCAGATGCATTTCTTCCTCAAAAGACAAAGTATACCTTTCATCAGATGAGATTTTTTCTAATATATTTATAAGTTCTACTTCTTTCATAGCCCTAAAATTCTCCGTAAAATAAGTAACAGAAATAATATAAAAGAAGCATCCTTTTTCATTTGTCGGATAGCTTCCGATAGAAGATTGGCTACAGATTGTTTGTTTATATCAAGTGTTAAAGCTATTTCTTCATTGGAAAGCCCTTTAAAATACTTCAGGTAAACAACCTCACGCTGCCTGTTAGTCAACTTATTCAGCAAATTCTGTATTTTTTTATACTGCTTTTCTTCTTCATCCGCACTCTCATCATCAATATATAATGAAAACGAACAATCGCCCTCTTCCAGAGGTACTGTCACCTCTTTTTTGAATTCATTTATTAATCTGTTTCTAAGCGACATACAAAGATAAGCTCTCATAGAAGTTGGCTCGCTCAAAGAATTTCGTTTCTCATAAATTGTTATAAAGAGTTCTTGAATAAGATCTTTTACCAAATCTTCATTATGGGCAAACTTCATTCCATAAGCATAAAGGAATTCAGCATGTTGCCGAAACAGACTTTTCCATTCCTGTTCATCACTATTTTTTAATTTATCCCAAGATATTCGCATAAAATGCTATTAATATAATTATTTATTAGTGTAATAAACGACTCGTACAGGTTTTACTGCTACTACGTAAATCATTTGGAGTCAGATTGTATCGCTGTTTACAGAACTTCGTAAAATGTGCCTGAGAAGAAAACTGGTATTTATCAGCCAACTCCTGAAAAGGAATAGAGCTGGAAAGTATATCTTGCAACACATACTGAGATTTCCGTTTAAGTATCCATTGATAAACAGACTCTCCAAAGTTTTTTTTAAATTCCCTGCAAAAAACACTCAAACTACATTTTGCCAGATCTGCAAATTCCTGCAAATTTTTGACTGAGTTATAATTTGCATATACAAACTCTTTAAAATCAATATTCTTACCCAGAATTGGAGAGAAAAAAGCCGCCAATTCTTTCTTAGAATAAGAATTTTTTAAAGCTAAAAACAATCCATCATGCTTCCATTCATTAAAATCCTGATTATTAAAGCCAGAAAAAGAATAATGCTGGTAAAAAAGTTTGATAAAACATTTTAAATTATACTTAATAGGTAATGTTAAACATTTCTCTTCACATTCAGCATAATTCTCCAATAACGTAATTAACCATTGATTAATTTGACTAATAGAATTCTTTGTCATCTCACATTTTACAATAACAGAAGTTTCTATTGCTAATAATTTGAATTTAGTTCCCGGAGGCAAAAATAACATAACATCTGAAAGATGCATTTTATGGTTGCATTCAACACATGAAACTAAAACTTTTCCTGATAAAACAAATAAAATAGTACTACTATCGCCTGTTTTTATCTCTTTATAATTATGCTTGCATATATCAATCGGTGAAAAACAAGCAGCATTTAAAGCTAAATTCATATTATTCATTTTTAATATTAATCTTCTTCTTTTTATTTCTAGACAAGACAGACCTTCATTTATACTGGTTCTGAAAAGAAAAAAAATATATTTTTAATAAAATAATTAGTTAATAGCTTTATACGAGTACTTTAAAAACATTTATAAGTCACTTATTTACTGATTGATAGTCAAAAAGCATAAACTAAATTAATTGCAGCTTTTGTAAGACCAAAATAATTATAATCTAAACTTTTTTTGTTATTAAATGAATTATTCCAAGTCATTTTATCATAAGCAAGGTGTATATTGCCAGCCCCGGCTGTAGCTTCAATACGCCAATGCTTATTTATAGAAAATTGATAGCCACATGAAGCACCCATTCCGTACAAATATCCTTCTCTATCGTAATTAGAAGTACCTCTTCTTTGAAATAGATAAACCATATTATTTTTGCTAAATTGAGCATAATACATATGAAATCCAATAAAGAAGCCATTAAAACTGTTGGAAAGCCAATAACGAATTTCCGGTTGTATGAGATATGATATAGATTTACCGTTATTTTTGTTATTTCCGATCTTTAATCCCACAGAAATTTCAGCTGTTACATTTTCACTAAGTTTATATTCAAATGCAATATTGGGATTTATCTGTTCCCACATAACTAAATTACTTTTCAATACATACATAGGTGAAATAGCAGGCAATGGAAGAATATATGTTGAGTTACTTTTATAATAATTAGGCAAAGCATCCGGTATATCAGGTTTCTGAACTAATGAAGAATCTGATACAACATTATTTATGAGAGGAATTTGCATTTTTTCTTTCTCTGTTTGAACATCAGAGATAACCGGGGGCAATACTTTGACTTTTTTCTTATCTAGTTTTATTAAGATATTTTTTGGATTTATTTTAGATAGGCTCATTGTTACAGGATAATAAGCTTTATCTCTTATTGTGAGTTTGTGATTACCTTTGAGTATTGAAAAACTAAAATTTCCATTCATATCTGTACGAGCGGTATATTTTCCATCTAAAGTTACAACAATATCAGAAAGTCTTTTATTCAAGCCTTTTTCCTTCAAACATCCTTTTATAAGGATCTTTTGGATCGGAGAAATATATAGAAAATTTAGGCCAGCACTTTTTATTTCCAAATCATAGTCAACAAGTAAATTATTAAGAGATTTTATTTCATTCTTATCAGATGATACATCTTTTATATATATACGGTTAGTTACCTTCGGATTAAAATTAATATATACTGCTTTTTTTTTGCTTATCATTTGAAGAACTTCTGTCAGCGTTTTTTCATTCTTTGAAACGCAACTGCGACTCTGAGCTTCAGAATGGAAAGATATACCAAACATTAATATGCATAACAGAAAATACAGTATGTTTATTCGTGCCATTTTTAGTTCGTATAGTTATATTATATGTCTTCCTATTTCCTGATTAATAAATCAGCAGGTAAGATAAAAATAATTTCTAAGCACAAAATAAACATTTAAAATTCATATTTAAAAACAGATATTCATCTTTTATTTGAAAAAGAGCTAGTAAAATAATAATATATAAAAATTAGGCAACATTATATAAACGCAAATCAGCCCTAAGGAAATACTTTTGCATCAGGTTTTAATAAAGGAATAATTCTCTATATTTAAATTATCATTAAATTATGAAAAAGAAAGTTTTAATTTTATTATTTGCAATAGCTCCGCTAGGACTGTTTGCACAAAATACTGCTCATGGGCAGGAAAAAGCTTTAAAACAGTATGTTTTTTGGGATAACTGGTTTATTCAAGGTCAATTTGGTGCTCAACGTACTTATAGTGAAGGCAACAAATCCTCTTCTTTCGGTGACAAACTTAGTCCAACCGCAGCCTTAGGTGTTGGAAAATTCTTTTCTCCGGAAGTAGGTGCTCGTATTCAACTTGGTGGATGGACTTCAAGTAATTACCTGAACGGTAGTACTTATGATGTTAAATACTTGAATGGTAACATAGACGCATTGTTCAACCTAACAAACATCTTCCTTTCTTATAAAGAAAATAGAGTATTTAATCTGATTGGAATCTTGGGTGCAGGTTATGTACATGGATTTAGAAATTCTGATGAGAATTTACATGCTACAAACAGTGTTGCTCCACGTATTGGTTTACAAGCTGATTTCCGTTTAAGTAATACATGGAGCATAAACCTTGAAGCAAACGGAAACTTATTGCGTGATGACTTTAACGGACAAGAAAAGTTCGGATGTTCATATGACGGAACTTTGAATGTTTTAGCAGGCGTAACCTATCGTTTCGGAAGAAGAGGTTTTGCTACAGTAGAAGCTGCCGATCCGGCATTAATACAATCTTTAAATGACCAGATCAATTCACAAAGAGGTCAGATTGAAGAATATAAAGCTTGTTGTGAAAAGAAATCTGAAGAACCAAAGACAATTATTAAAGAAGTTCCATCTACAAAAAGTGCTTCACTAAATTCAGTGGTTTCTTTCCGTATCGGCAAAGCTACAATTGATCCTAGCCAAGAGGTTTACGTATATAATGCAGCACAATATCTGAAACAGAATCCGGATGCAAAAGTTGTTATCTCAAGTTTTGCAGATAAAAATACCGGTACAGCTGAATTTAATCAAAAATTAAGTGAAAAGCGTTCGGAAGCAGTAGCCAAAATCTTGAAAGAAAAATATGGTATTGCCGAAAACAGATTCACTGTAGAAAACAATGGCGATAAACAACAGCCTTATCCAGATAACAATAACTGGAACAGAATAAGTATTATTACTTCTAAATAAGGCTTTTGTTTGTTACAAAACCAGATTTAAACTATATGTAGTAAAGATGAAACAAATAATATATTCTATGAATAATTTTAATTTATAGCGGAAAATAGTTTCTCTTAAATTCAAAAAGGGACTGTATCAAAAAAAGATACAGTCTCTTTCTACATATTAATCTTACTATTTGCATATAAAATTCCTTCTTTGTAAATTGCAGCTGTTTTTTAACTTTAGATTAAATAAAAACGGCAATGTATCCGACTCATTTTACTTACTGACTTTACAGAATCTTATGCACACAAATTATTAAAGGGCATAATGGATTATTCAAAAAAACATGAACCATGGGTATTATGCCGTATGCCGCCGGCTTTCTTCATTTAGCGAAAATCAAATTACTATTTTGATAAAGAATAGGTTCTGCATATTTCGCTACCATCCATTAAACGGATATAAGGGATCAGTCAATAATTTTGTGGGAATGTTAAAAGTTTCATCAGTTTATGCGTAAATTTTAGCCACTCTGTAAAGAAAGAATTTCATATCATTTAC